>CBDHGK010000041.1:4800000-6469549 GCA_965263045.1 Terriglobia bacterium | reverse complement strand
GCGCCAGACCGGCAGTGTTCAATGTTGCGTTGTGGCAGGTCAGGCAATACTGTTCGAGGACCGCCTGGTGGGATGAGGCGGCCTGTGGAACGGGACCCGGGGACTGGGGCGTAGCCGCCTCAAGGTAAGGCACGGACGCCAGTGCGACCCCGGCCCACAACAGTGCCGTGTGCAACATTACAGATATCTCCGATTCCAGCCTCTATATAAGCGGCAGAACGATCCACTGTCAAGGCAGATCCTCGCGAGGGGTGCATTGCAATGGTTTAAGATCTGAAACTGGAGTATCAGTCAAAAGGCAGGCTTGTGAGCTATTGACTTTAAATTGTAGGGCGAGGGGAAGTGGACCCCAATCGTTGGACAGCGCGGCAGCCGATCTAAGGTGGATGCTGCTGAAGGTATCGGCCCGGCACCATCGTAGACCTCACCCGGGGTGACATCGCCGAGGGCGGAGTGCGCCCGACGGTCGCTCTAGCAGCCCGTGGCGGAAGTCTCAAGGGCCGCGTTACGGCCAAACGGGGCCGGATTCTAGGACGCGACGAGGCGCCGGCCCGACGAATGCGCCCGATCTGGCCATGCAGGTGAACGCCTGCCTGGAATCGGCGCAGGCTGTGCATCTTTGAGGCACTGATCCAGATCCGCCCGCATGCTGAAGAACAATCGGTTCTCAGAAGATCTCCGGTACTGAATACACCAGAACGCCCTGATTGCGCATATCCGACACAATGACTTCCTGGTCGGCCGGGTTCAAGACCACTCCGAAAGGCTTCTTCATCAGAGTCGTCTCACCCACGGGGATCTTATACAGCGGAGGAACATCCCCGTTGTCGTCGTAGCTCCAGACGCCTAAAAACGCGATCTCCGGCTCCATTTGATCTCGAATCCCCGGCATCGCCGCAACAATCAGGCGCCGATCAGGGTAGAGCTGCATCTGGTTGATCCGAACAATCTCCGATTTCGGACCGCGGATGACGGCTCGGGGCGCGACGTTGCCACTGTCGGTCCGGTTAAACACCAGAATGCCACCCCTCTCCGGATCACTGTAGTTCCCTATGTCGACGCGTTCGGTTCCAAAGTGGCTGTTGAGTCCGACCACCAGGATGTCGTTGATCGGATCCACGGCAATCCCGTAAGCACTTTTCAACAGGGTGTCCGGGCCCTTGATGACCCGGATGGGCGCGACGTCACCGTTGGCTTCGCGCGGATAGACCGTAATGCTGTCGCTTTCGGCCGTATATGTGAAGATCTCATCGTGAATCGGGTCCACGTCCAAGCGGCTGCCGATCGTTCCAGTTTTAGGACCCTGAATCGTTCGAATGGGAGATTCCTGTCCATCCGCGCCTCCAGCAAACGTCAGGATGGCTTCTGAGTACGGTACGGGTACCACGATTTCATCGTGCACTGCGTTGTAGCGGACGTCGTGCATTGTCCGGGACAGCCGGCTGGCCTGTCCATATAGTGTTCGGGTGGGGGCTGCTCCTCCGTCCGCCAACCTGGCGAACATCGCAATCTGCGGATGCGCCACTCAGTTGGGCACCAGGATCTCTCCCCGCCTGCTGTCGTAGCCGACAGCTCCCGGATTGCCGATCATCAGGCTCTTCGTCCCTACCGGCGCTCCCCTAATCGTTCGGATCGGCTCGACATCTCCATCGGCCAACACCGGGAAGACCGTCACCGAGGGGGTTCCCATGCTGGCCACAAACAGTTCGTCCAGTCGCTCATCCAGCGCAAGTCCCGGCGGATGCAGGATCCCGGTGTTGGGTCCGGAGATGACGCGGAGGGGCGCGACATCGCCTTCGGCGGAGGCGTCGAACACCAGGATGGAGCTGTCCCCATCATTGGCCACGAACAACTCCTGCCGTTCCACGTGCAAAGCCATATGCGAAGGCCAGTTCATCAAAGTGCTGGGCCCTTCGATGATCCGAAGAGGTCGCGTGTTTCCCGACGCGCTCAGGGGGTATACCGTGATCGACGGGGGCTCAAAGCTGCCATAGACTTCGCCGGTTTCCGGATCCAGGTTGTGAGCATTGCCGAAATTACTGATGTACATGACGTCGTTGGTCGTGTCCAGGGCAATTCCGTGCGGATCTTCCAGTTGCGTGTCATAGCCTTCGAGTACCCGCAGCGGCTGGTCTTCACCTGCGGCCTGCTTGGGATAAACAAAGACTTGGCCGCCCTGATTCGTGACGAACAACTCCTGCCGGCCTTCGTCCGCTGCAAGCGAGAATCCCCGAATATTCGCTATGTACCGATCCGGCGTGGCGTTGCCCCGTGCGTCCGTCGAGAAAACCGGAATGTAACGCTGCGTGTCATTGTTGAGGACATAGATGTCCCGGGTCACCGGGTCGATGTACACCGCGCACATCATCTCGGCTCGGGTGGCCGTCCCCGAGATGACTCGTTTCGGTTCGGTGAAACGGGCTTGAGGGGGCGTATCGTCCCGACTGTCGTACTCAAGGATCTGAAACAGATTCTCGTCGGTCACGACCAGCATGTTGGCTTCGGAATTGACAGCCACGGCGCTGAACGCAGGATTGGGATCCCGGATGAAGCGCAACGGGGCTCGCTCAATCACAATCGGCGTTCTGTCTTCCTGGCCCTGTGGGGCCAGCCCAGCTGCATAGACAAGCTCGGAATTGTTGCCACTGTCGCTCAGGATGCCCTGAGCCAGCCATACCAGCAGGCCCGCCAGTATGAGCTGAAGCCGCCAGCGATTCCTGTCGCGAAACGATTTGATCATTGCTCGACCTCCAGATGGGGGAACGCCCAGGTGCCCGTATAGTCGTTGCGATTATCAGAGGACCGACATTCAAAGTCAAGTGAACCCGCGCCATCCGGCTCGGCGAAATGGACCCCCATAGTCAATGAAGGGCCAC
The DNA here is from genome assembly GCA_965263045.1 of Terriglobia bacterium. Taxonomy (GTDB): domain Bacteria; phylum Acidobacteriota; class Terriglobia; order 20CM-2-55-15; family 20CM-2-55-15. The sequence continues at coordinate 6,466,673 of CBDHGK010000041.1, read as the reverse complement.
GGCCTTTCACAGAGATCTCATGATTCAGAAAATGTCGATCGCAGAAGGTTCGGCGGGGGCGGCGTGACGCCCAGGTCGAGGGGTCTCAACAGGCCCTGGCAGCCCGTGGCGGAAGTCTCTAGAGGACCTGAGACTTCTACCACGGGCTGAGGCGTTGATTCTCAGAAGATCTCCGGTACCGAGAACACCAGGACACCCTGATTGCGCATGTCCGAAACGATGACTTCCTGCTCATTCGGGTTCAGGACCACTCCGAAAGGTTTCTTGATCTGGGTTGCAGGATTGGCGGGGATCTTAAACATCGGAGGAATGTCTCCGTTGTCGTCATAGCTCCAGACGCCCACGAAGGCACCCTCCGGTTCCATAACGTCTCGAATTCCCGGCATCGCCACAACAATTAGTCGCCGATCGGGATAGACCTGCATCTGGTTGATCCGGATAATCTCCGATTTCTCGCCGCGGATGACGGCCCGTGGCGCGACGTTGCCACTGTCGGTCCGGTTGAACATCAGGATAGCGCCCTTCTCCGGGTCTCGAGATCTCCCGATACTCGCCCCGTAAGTTCCAAAGCCGCTGTTCAGTCCGATGACGAGAAGGTCATTGACCGGGTCCACGGCAATTCCGTAAACGGCTTCCAACTGGGTGTCGGGACCCTCAATGATCCGAATGGGCGCAACGTCACCGTTGGCTGTGCGCGGGTAGACTTTTATGCTGTCGCTTGTATACGTGAAAATCTCATCGTGAATCTCGTCCACATCCAAGCGGCTGCCGATCTCTCCGGTCATGGGGCCCTGGATGGTTCGAATGGGAGCCTCCTGTCCATCGGCTCCTCCAGCAAATGTGACGATCGCTTCGGAGTACGGGACCGGCACTACGATTTCATCGTTCACCGCGTCATAGCGGATGTCGTGCATCGTTCGAGACAGCCTGCTGGCCTGTCCATAGAGTGTTCGTGACGGGGGTGATCCTCCGTCCGCCAACCTGGCGAACATCGCAATCTGCGGATGAGCCACTCAGTTGGGCACCAGGATCTCTCCGCGCCGGGTGTCGTAGCCGACGGCGCCCGGATTGCCGATCATCAGGCTCTGCGTCCCCACCGGTGCCCCTCGAACGGTTCTCAAGGGCTCAACATCCCCGTCGGCCGTCACCGGAAACACCGTCACCGAGGGGGTGCCCATGCTCGCCACAAACAACTCGCCCAGTCGTTCATCCAACGCCGATACCGGGCGGATGCAGGATCCCGGTATTGGGCCCCTTGATGACGCGGAGGGGAGCGACATCGCCTTCGGCCGCAGCGTCGAACACCAGTATCGAGCTGTCGCCATCATTGGCCACAAACAGCTCCTGCCTTTCGTTGTGCAATGCCATATGGGCCGGCCAGTTCATTAAGGTATTCGGTCCTTCGATGATCCGGAGAGGTGGTGTATTTCCGGAGGCGTTCAGGGGATACACGGTGATCGACGGAGGCTCATAGCTGCCATAGATTTCACCCGTCTCCGAATTCAGGTTGTGAACATTGCCGAAATTGCTCACATACATCAGATTGTTTACCGTGTCCAGGGCGATCCCGTGCGGGTCTTCCAGTTGCGTATCATAACCCTCGAGAAACCGAAGCGGTTCCTCTGTACCCTCGGCCTGCTTGCGGAATACATAAACCGCACCCCCCTGACCGCCGGGGGAACTAAACCGCCCGCCTTCCTGATTCACGACGAACAGTTCCTGCCGTTCCTCGTCCGCCGTCAGCGAGAATCCCCGGATACTCCCCAGGAACCGATCCGGCGTGGCGTCGCCCCGGGCGTCGAGGGAAAAAACCGGTAAGTAGGGTTGCGTGTCATTGTTAAGGATATAGATCTCCCGGGTCACAGGGTCAATGTACACGCCGCACATCATCTCGGCTTTCGTGGTGGTTCCCGAAATAACACGCCGGGGTTCGGAGAAACGGGCTTGCGGCGGGGTGTTTTCGCGACTGTCATACTCGAGGATCTGAAACAGATTTTCGTCCGTGACCACGAGCATGTTGTGTTCAGAATTGACGGCCACGGCGCTGAAGGCAGGATTGGGATCCCGGATGAAGCGCAGCGGAGCCCGCTCGATCACCACAGGCGTTCTGTCCTCCTGGCCTTGCAAGGCCAGTCCCGCCGCATATGCAGTCTCTGCGGTGTCTCCTTGATCGATTAGAATGCCTTGCGCCAGCCAGACGATCAGGCCCGCCAAAACAAGCTTAAATCGCCGGCGATTCCCATCTCGAGAAGTCTTGATCATTCCTGAACCTCCAATGTGTGCATCCATAAAGTACCTGAATAAGGGGATGCAATTATATCAGAGCACCGAGCATCGAAAGTCAAGCAAACCGGTGAGGTCCCAATCCGCAAAATTGGACGCCTATGGTTGCCACGCCGTCTGATGCCCCACCCCAGCACAAAGACCGTCCGGTCCCAGGAGTGAAGGTCACGCCGACCTTACGGAGAGCGCACGTTGAGGTGAGGTCAACCCGGCGGATCGTCAGAACGTCCATCGGGCCAGTCCAGCCCTTGCGCCCAGGGTCACAAGATTTTAACGTTCAAGGGTTTGTGCGCTGAAGAGATCATTTTCCATGCGCCGTTATGGAATAGCGATGCGGTACAAGTGGCTATGGCTGCGAATGAAAATCGAACCACGTGAGATCGCCATCGACGCAAGCGTCCAACCATCCAGTGAATTCGTCGTGAGCGAGCGATACTCTTTTCCAGGATCAATGACAGTCGTGACTCCCTCTTCGCTCAGGAAATAAATGCGCCCATCGGCATATGTTGGAGAAGCGGAGTAGTTACCCACGATGCGCTGTCGCCAGTGTTGCTCTCCAGTGGTGGCATCGAGACAACTGACCACGCCGATGTCACTGACGATATAGAGTTCCTCGCCCACGAGCAGCGGCGAAGGTGTCAGCGGTACAGACTGCTGGCGCGCCCATTCGATGTGCGTCCGGGTCACGTCGCCCGTGCCGTCCACTCGCACCGCCACTAATGATGGCTGCTGGAATCCGGTGACGATATAGACAAGCCCATGGCCATAGACCGGGCGGGGGACATTCGAAAAACCGTCACGCGGGTAAGCGAAACGCCAAATCTCCTCTCCCGATTCCGGATCGTAGGCCACTGCCTGAAATGCGCCGACGCTTACAATCTGATCCTGGTCACCGACGCGGATCGCGAGGGGGGTTGAATACGCCTGGCTGAACGGCTCCAGACGCATCGTTTTCCAGCGGACCTCGCCAGAATTCTTGTCCACCGCCACGACGAACGACTGGTCGTAGCCGTCAATGTTGATAATGAGCAGGTCGTCGTACACGATCGGGGAACCGCCATTACCGTGCTGCGATATGTAGGGAAAGCGCGTCGTCCAGACAACGTCGCCAGACGTTGTGAGCGCGGCCGTGCCCTCGGCGCCGAAGTGGACGTAGACCCGCTCGCCTTCCACGACAGGCGTGGGCGAAGCGTGGCTGTTCTTGAGATTCAGAAGGCTCGCGTCCGACATCCGGAATACTTCAGCGTTGACGACTTCTCTTCCGGTTTCGACGTCAAAGGCGATGGCTCGAAGCGATGCTGTTTCTTGATCGACGATTGCTGCTGTCAACCAGATACGTCCGTCGGCGACCACCGGCGAAGACCACCCACCGCCCGGAACCGGAACCTTCCACATCACGTTCCGCGTCTCGCTCCATTCCAGCGGCAACTCTTCCTCTGAGGAGTGCCCCTGCCCATCTGGACCGCGAAACTGAGGCCAGTCATGGCTATGACCCACTGAGGCGTTCCCGACGATCAGCAGCAACACGATTAGTCGACCGGACATAGTTGACGTTATTCTAAGCCGTCACACCGAACGACGCTAGCGTCATATGCCGTAAGTACGTGAGTCACGGACACTTTGGTAGGGACGGGGAGATTGAGATTGCGGAAAGAGGCCCAGGCTGGAGGCATAGCCAATATCTAGGGCAAGGGGGGACGGCGCTACCCGAAGCGCCCCTCGCCACTCTATTCAATCCTCGGCATCCTCAGCGCGGCCGCCGGCGAGGATATTCCGAACGGCTTGATTCCCTTCGTGGCAGGAGTACTCGAATATCTGATAACCCGGATCGCGGGTCAAAGGAATAGCCACCGTCCACGGTCTGGTGAACACGTTTGGGTCCTCGATCGTGACAGTGTATTGGATCGTGTCCTCATCGACGCGGGTAAAGCGCTCGACCACGTGCAGGGCCTCGCTCTGGTAGATGCCCCGGATGCGTCCGGCCGCGCCGTTTGTTGCGATCCAGCCCTTGCCGTTGAAATTCGTGATATCTACCACCAGCGTATTGCCCTCCCAGCGGCCACGCGCGTCGCCGTTCCATAACCGCACTTGTGAAGGCAGATGCGGACTGCCGTCCACCGGGATGATACGGGCCTCGTGGATCATCTCGTAGAGAATCACGACGTACCCGGGGATCTGTGTAATCCGATAGGCATTGTTGTAGCCGGCCGGGAACATGCCCCCCGGCACTCCGCGTGTGATGCACCGATCCCACGGGCTCATGTGCTCCCAGGAGTCCCCGATGTGTTCGAGGTCGTACACTCTTCTCGCTTCCGCCTCCGGCCTGACGGGAACCCTGCCGTCGGGCGGGTCGACTACAAGAGATGTCCTCCGCGTCGACACGACGTCGGTTCCCGAGTCGAACCAGAACCGGTTGTAGCTTCCGACCTCGCCGGGCCTCGGAGGGCGATCCACGTTATTCAGAGCCGCTTGCTCTTCCAGCAGGGCCGCTTCCTCTTCGGTAAGAAACTCTTTCCCAGAAAGTTCGGCCGGGCGCTCGAAAGGCGTAATCGTAGGGTTCGTCCAGGTTCCTCCCAGATCGGGTTGGCCGTCCGCAGTACGGGGCGGAATCCAGGTTTGCCCTCCGGTGGCAGATACCGCCAGTGACAACACCGCGAACGCTGCCGCCAGAGAACACGTCAAAGCGAACAATCGATGGCTCATGTGACGCTTCCTTTATGGGTCCCCGGCTGCCGCAGCCTCTTCCGCGCGTGCGGAGGCGAGAATGTTTGCCATCGCGTAATTCCCCTCGTGGCAGGCGTATTCGTAGATCAAACCGTCGCTTTTCACCATTGGGGTCTGACCGGTCCACGCCCGGGAAAACGTTGTCGCGTCGTCGATCGTGAATTCGTACATGAGCGTGTCTCGGTCTTCGCGGCTAAAACGTTCGATAACGCGCAGCTGGTCCCCTGAGTTGCCAAAATTCGTCAGGTTCGTAAAATTGGTCGTCTCGACGACCAGCGTATCTCCTTCCCAGTGGCCGCGTGAATCGCCCAGCCATTGGCGGGTGGTCTCGGGAAGATGCGGACGGCCGTCCAGCGGAATGATCCGGACCGCGTGCATCATTTCGGCGAGAATGGCAACCGTTCCGGGACTTTGCACGATCTGATAATTGTTGTTATAAGCGGTGGGCAGTATGGGGGGCCCGATGCTCGACCGCCAGATACAGCGGTCGGTCAACCTCAGGTTCTCGGGACCATCGGTTTCGTGGAGCCGGCTGAACTCGGCCCGTTCCGCGGCCAGCGTCCTGGCTTCATCGGTAAGCGGCGGAATCCGGCCATCCGGAGGATCGATTATGATCGAAGTTCGGAGCGTGCTTACCACAGTCGTCCCGCTTTCCCACCAGAAGTCGTTGTAGGCGCGATCCAGGTCCGCTGCGGCGGTTCCATCTCGACGGTCCCGGTTGGTACGCTCCAGCATGTTTCTCGCGTACTCGGCGGCTTCCTCTTCGGTAAAAAACTCCTTCCCCGCAAGCTCTGGCGGCCTTTCCAACGGGGTAATCGTCTCGTTTGACCAGATCCCCTGGAGGTCGGGATCACCCCAGGGGGTCTGCTGTGCGGCGACACCAACTATCGGCAAAGCGACGATCATCACCGTCACGACCATCACCCAACACAATCGACGTCGCACATCTGATCCATTCATTGATGGCTCCGGGGCTGTTCCTGTCTGACTGAGGCTGGTCCTGTCTGGCACTGTTCCTGTCTAAGAGGGGGCGAACACTATCAGTCTTCCGGCTGCTTGCGGAGATGTCCATACATCAACTCTTCCGCGAACTCTGGGCACTTGAATTCCATGATCTGAGCGTTCGCTTCGACCCGGCGATAAAGTGGCATGCGAATCGTCCAGGGACGCGAGAACGTATTGGGGTCCTCGATCGTCGCCTCATACATCAAAGTGTCGGGGCTTCGCGGAGTGTAGCGCTCAACCACGTGCACGGTGTTGCTGTTGAAGTTCCCGGCCCGGTCGAACCAGGTCTCACCGTTCTGAGCGGACACATCGATGACCAGCGTATCACCCTCCCATTGGCCGTTGGACCAACCCATCCAGCTGTCTGCGGGTGCCTCGGTGGGTTCCCCCATGTTCACGACTCGGACAGCGCCGGCGAACTCATAGCTGATGAGGATCGTGTCCTGGCTCTGAATGATCTGAAACGGATATGGCATGTAAGTGGCCCGTGGCACGCCCGGCAAAAAGCACTTCGTTTCGGGGTCGAGCATCTGGCGGTCCTCGAAGTTTTGATTCCTTTGTTCCAAAGCAGCCGGCAGGTAGGGGATCGGCCCGTCCTCCACCACTCCTATCCCGGGCGGGACTGCGAATTGTGCGCCGAACTCCGGTCGGATGGCCTGGGACGCGGCATGTGCCTCGATATTCCAGTTTGCCTCGTTCAGGCTCTGCCAGATACCGTTCAGATCGGGTCGGCCGTCTGCGAGTCGCGGGGCCTGGTAGGTGGATGTCTGGCTCGCCGGGGTGGACGGCGACGACCCGCACCCGGTCGTGAGAAATAACGTGCCCACAAACAGAGTTTTTACGTGGTTTTGCATCCGATTGTTCTCCTCTACGACACAGCGCTTTCGATGAACGTGTCAGTTTCTTGTCGGGGAATGATCCCTTCAAACAGGTTTGATGTCAATGGACATCCGTTGTGATTCACAACTCAAAACAGGGTTGGCAAGCGATGGGTCATTCGCCCAGGATAGTCACGTCCGTTTCTGGACCTGGCTCTGAATCGGAGACCGGCGATCGGCCGTTGGACAAGGAACGATACTGTTATAAGTACTCCGCTGAGGGCCCTAGCGGGCAAGATCGGCAGTACCAATTTGAGTGGATCACTGATTTCGGGTTGGACGCTGCCAGATGGACCACATGAACCCCACACGGTCCCGTTGTCGGACACAGTGAGCCAGCCCAAACCATCAGGCGCTGGCAGGCGCCGGTTTGGCCGGCGGCTGTCGGTTCAAAGCCCGCCGGCCGAATGCGTACGGTTCTCAGAAGATTTCCGGTGCGTCGAAAACCAGAACCCCCTGATTCCGCATGTCTGAGACGATCACTTCCCGCTCGGCTCTGTTCAGGACCACGCCGAAGGGCTTCTTCATTCCGGTCGTCTCACCGATCGGAATCTTGTATAGAGGCGGGATATCCCCGTTGTCGTGGATGCTCCACACGCCAACGAACGCCTGTTCCGGTTCCATCTGGTTGATGATTCCGGGCATGGCGGCCACAATCAGGTCCCTCTCCGGATAGGTCTGGATCTGGTTGATCCGGATGATCTCGGATTTCGGGCCTTGAATGACGCCGACCGGCGGCACATTGCCGCTGGCGGTTCTGTCGAAGATGAGGATGCCACCGTTTACTGTATCCCGTTGATAGCGGTTTATTCCGATGATGATCACATCGTTGACCGGGTCGACGGCGATGCCGTAGGTGTTTCTCAGCATCGTGTCGGGACCTTCGATCACGCGCAGGGAAGCCACGTCACCGTCGGCTCCAAGCGGGAAGATCTTAATCGTGTCATCGGCATAGGTCACGATTTCGTTGTGGATGACATCTATGTCCAGCCGGCTTCCGATCTCGCCGGTCTGGGGCCCCTGGATCGCGCGGATCGGTTCTTCCTGCCCGTTAGCATCCCCGGCAAAGGTCAAGATGGCATGGGAATACGGCACCGGTACCACGATCTCGTCGTCGTCCGCGTTGTAGCGGATGTCGTGCATGGTTCTCGACAGGCGACTGGGCTGTCCATAGAGTGTCCGGGTGGGTGTGTCCCCTCCGTCCGCCAACCTGGCGAACATCGCAATCTGCGGATGGGCCACTCAGTTGGGCACCAGGATCTCTCCCCGCAGGGTGTCGTAGCCCACAGCCCCGGGATTGCCGATCATGAGACTCTTACTCCCGACCGGAGCACCCCGGATGACTCTCACCGGCTCGACGTCCCCGTTCGCCGTCGCCGGAAAGACCGTCACTTGAGGCGTTCCCATGTTGGCGACGAAGAGTTCGTTCATTCTTTCATCCAGGGCGATTCCCGGTGGATGCAGGATCCCGGTGTTGGGTCCCTTGATGACGCGGATCGGTGCGACGTTGCCCGTGGCCGAGGCGTCGAACACGAGAATGGAGCTGTCGGCGTCGTTGGCCACGAACAGCTCCTGCCGTTCCTGATGGAACGCGAGGTGCGAGGGCCAATTCATCAGTGTGTCCGGTCCCTCGATCACCCGAATGGGTTCGGTGTTGCCCGACGCGTTCAGCGGATAGACCGTGATCGACGGGGCCTCGTCGCTGCCGTATTCTTCGCCCGTCTCCGGATTGGTGAGGTGAGCGTTTCCAAAGTTGCTGACAAAAAGGAGGTTGTTGGCCGTGTCCAGAGCGCTCCCGTGCGGATCCTCCAGCCCGGTGTCCGGGCCTCGGATCACCCGAAGGGGCTCCTCGTCGCCTTCGGCCTGCTTCCGGTAAACGTAGACGACGTTGCTCTGGTTGACGACGTACATCTCGTCGGTTCGTTCATCTACGACCAGGGAAAACCCGCGGATACTGTTCAAGTAGCGGTCCGGGGTCGCGTTGCCCCGCGCGTCGGTCCCGAACACCGGCAAGTAGGTCTGCGTGTCGTTGTTCAGGACGTAGATGTCGAGCGTTTCCGGGTCGATGTAAACCGCGCACATCATCTCGGCCCGGGTGTTGGTTCCCGAGATTATACGGCGCGGTTCCGAAAACCGCGCTTGAGGCGGCGTGTTTTCCTGGTAGCCGTACTCCAGGATCTGAAAGAGGTTCTCGTCGGCCACCACCAGCATGTCGTTCTCGGAATTGACGGCCACGGCGGCGAACGCGGGATTGGGGTCCCGGATGAAACGCTTCGGAGCGCGTTCGAGAACGATCGGCACCCGGTCTTCCGGATTCTGAGCCGCCACGGTTTCGGCAAAGAGCCCGTCGGGCAACTGGCCCAAAGGGATCAAAACTCCGTACCCCAGGACAACGATCACGGCCGCCAGGGCGAGACGAAGCCCCCAGCGTTTTCCTCTGCCAAAAGTTTGAATCATTGCGGAACCTCCAATGCGAAAACCCCTATGTTTATTTATAGTTAGCGCGATTATCAGCGGCCCGGTGATCAAAGTCAAGCCTATAGGCCTTCGAACCGGAATGTGTAGCTGCGATCGGGTAGGCCGGCCCGGTGACGGGTCGGCCTACCCGATCTGCGGATGCCAGGCACCTGAACTGTTGATAATTCGCCATGAACTGTTCTGACACCCACAGGTGTCGGCGTCAGAACAGTTCGGGCATGCTGAATGTCAGCACCGAATTGAGCCTCTTGTCACTGACGATGATGCTCTTGTTCTTGACGTCGAGCGTGACTCCGCGCGGCATCTCGAAAATGCCGCCGGGTCCCCCGATCGTATACAACGGAGGACCATCGCTGCTCTCTGCGTAACTCCAGACGCCCAGATAAGACACCGGATCCGCCAGAGTCTCCCCGACGGGACGGTTCGTCGCAAAAATAAGTTTCCCTTCGGGATAGATCGCGAAAGGTCCGCCCATACTGCGGGGACCTGCGATCGTCATGATCGGCTCGGCGGGGCCACTGGCGAGGCGATCATAAACCAGAAAAGTGGTACTGTTTTCCGGGTCGCCTCCACCTCCGCCGGAGGCGACGATGACCATGTCATTGATGGGGTCAATCTTAACGTCACCGGCGCCGGGACCCGGCACCTCGATCACGCGTTTGGGTGCGACATCGCCTTCGGCCATGCGATCGTAGACAAGGACATTCTGCTCCGGAACGTAGATCTCATCGTTGACCCCATCCACCGCCACGCGATCGGGAGCCGACAGTTGCGACAGAGATCCCTGAATGACGCGCACCGGTGCGGTCTCGCCGTCTGCGTCTCCCGCAAATGTCAGGATTGCTTGTGCAAACTGCTGCGGAACGACAAATTCGTCGTGGACTTCATCGTAAGCGATGCCGTGCATGGTGCGTCCAAGCATCGTCTTCTGGCCTTCAATCTTTCGAACCGGCTGTGCTCCCTGATCCGCCAACCTGGCGAATACCGCGATCTGCGGATGCGCCACTCAGTTTGGAACCAGGATCTGCTCCCGTTTAGTGTCGTAGGCCACGGGATGGGGATTACCGATGTCCAGCGCCGGAGCATCCACAGGTCCGCTGCGAATCACCCGCAGCGGCGGCACGTCGCCAGACGAGCCCAAGGGGTACACCGTTGCCGAGTGATTCATGAAGTTCGCAGCCCACACCTCGTCATTTTTCGGATCGACCCATATGCCGGTGGGGTTTGCCAGGTTTGTCCTTGGACCTCTGATTACTCGCTTTGGCGCCACATCGCCGCTGTCGGTGACGTTAAAGACCAGAATGGAGCTGTCGATGTCGTTGGCCACGTAGAGTTCTCCGCGCGCCTCATCCACGGCGATCCCTGTGGGCCAGTTGAACTGAGTATTGGGGCCCTGGATGACACGCAGCGGAGCGACGTCACCCTCCGCGTCCATGCTGTGAACAACGATCGATGGAGGCTCGCTTCTGCCCGATCCCGGAATAGCATCCCGACGCTCCAGCGGCCAGTTCTGTTTCCCCCTGCCGTCCCCTCGTGTCGGCGAGTAGCCTTCGGGTCGTGGCCTTCGGGAACTGACTGCTCCGTGGTTGGTGATGAATACCCATCCATTCGTGGCATCGAGAGCGATTCCGTGAGGATCCGCAAGCCCGGTTCGGTCGCCCTGCAGCAGTCGGAGCGGCGATTCGTCCGTTTCGGCGTATTTCCGGAATACGACCATGGCGCTGTCGTGCTGCATCGTGAGAAACATCTCTTCGGAGGCTTCATCCACTGCGATTCCAAAGGTCCCATGGGGCGTGTGCAGTTCACGCGTCGGCGGTACGTCGCCGTTCGCGTCTCGATCGAATATCACCAGCGTGTCTACGGTGTCGTTGTTGACCGCATAAATGTCGCCGTTCTGGGGGTCAATGTAGAGACCACACTGAAATTCGATCTTCGTCTTCAGTCCCGCGAGAATTCGCTTCGGCTCTGTAAAGCGCGCCTGAGGGGGCGTGTTGGCCGTACGATCGTAGACCATAATTTGGAAGAGGTTTTCGTCGGTGAGGATGACTTCATCATTGATCGGATCGACCGCGATGGAACTGAAGGCGGCCCAGGGGTCGCGAATCCATCGAACAGGCTGAAGCTGCGAGTGATCTTCAGTCGCAGCGTTTCTCGCTGCCACTGAGGCCGCACGGGCTTCCCGCTGCTGCTCGAGTGCCGACATCAGGGTAATCGCCCCGGGCCCTCCAGGAAGCGGCTGAACGGAAACGAGTTGCGCCTCTCCCGCGCCCTGTGTTGCAGGCTCTGAACCCGCCTCGGAATCGGACGGCACCAGGATCATTGCCAGACCGGCCAGGGCCAGTGCGGCAGAAAACAACACGGCCTTTTTCGGTGCACGACGAGAGAATGTAGACATGAATCAGCCTCCCCGAGAGTCTTCGGATCCTTCGGTCAACCTGTTGCGTTGATGCGCAGTTCTAACCCGTTAATATTGACGCTGAATTCTATCAAACGGCGGGTTCAAGCGGCAAGCTCGGGCTGGGCGCTGGCAATCGGTTTGAAGGTCTCGCCGGGCAACACCACACAGCGAATCTGCTGCCGGAATTTCCCCACCACTCGTGGCACAGGATTCCGGTTCATAACCACACGCAGGGTCCGTGGAGTCGGGATGACGGGCGCACGCTGGGAGAACGGCGTGGCCATTGGTCCGGTCTGGGGAATGGCTCTACGTCAGACGGGGCTAAAAAAACGGACGCCAGGGACTCACACCGAGGCCGGGTGTGGGCTTCAGCATCGGAACTGCACCCGAGGGCGGGGTAGGAATGACGTTCCTGGCCCCATCGCCGTCGGGCATGTCGCCGGGTTCGCCCGCCGCCGGTTGGCCCGGCGGCTCTATGAGCGTGCGTCGTTTCCGATATCGATCCGTAATCAGAAGATTTCCGGCACCGAAAACACCAGGACACCCTGATTGCGCATGTCGGAGACGATCACTTCCTGATCTTCGGTATTCAAGACCACTCCAAAGGGTTTCTTGAGCCGGGTCGTTTCACCTATCGGTATCTTCCAAATCGGTGGAATGTCCCCGTTGTCATCGTAGCTCCAGACGCCCACGAAGGCGCCCTCTGGCTCCATGTCGTCCTTAATCCCCGGCATCGCGACCACAATCAGCCTTCGATCCGGATAGGTCTGCATCTGGTTGATTCGGATAATGCCGGAATTCGGTCCCCGGATGACGGCGCGGGGAGGGGTGTTACCGCTATCGGTTCGATTAAACACCAGAATCGCGCCCTTCTCCAGGTTCGCCGGGTCCTCGTTCGGCTCCGTCGTTCCGAAATCACTGTTCAAACCGATAACGAGAATATCGTTGACCGGATCCACCGCGATCCCGTAAACCCGCTCCAGCTGGGTGTCCGGACCTCCTAGAGTCCGGATGGGTGCAGAATCTCCGTTGGCTTCCCTCGAATAGACCTTTATAGTGTTGGCCGCATACGTGAAAATTTCATCGTGAATAGGGTCCACGTCAAGCCGGCTTCCGATCGATCCGGTCTGGGGCCCCTGGATGATTCGAATGGGAGCTTCCTGCGCATCGGCATCTCCGCTAAACGTCAAAATGGACTCGGAATACGGCACGGGTACGACGATCTCGTCATTTACTGCGTCGTAGCGAATATCGTGCATGGTTCGGGACAGTTTGCTGGCTTGACCATATAGCGCTCGAATCGGGGCATCGCCGCCATCCGCCAACCTGGCGAACATCGCAATTTGCGGATGAGCCACTCAGTTTGGCACCAGGATCTCTCCCCGCCGGGTGTCGTACCCGACGGCGCCGGGATTGCCGATCATGAGGCTCTGGGTTCCGACGGGGGCTCCGCGAATCGTTCGTGTCGGCGAGACATCTCCGTTGGCGGTCACCGGGAAAACTGTGACCGAGGGAGTTCCCATGCTCGCCACATACAGTTCATCCAGAATCGGGTCGAGGGCGATTCCCGGAGGATGCTGGATTCCGGTGTTGGGGCCCTGGATCACACGAATGGGTGCCGCGTCGCCGGCGGCACTTGCGCTGAACACGAGGATGGAATTGTCGGCATCGTTGGCCACGAACAGTTCCTGCCGTTCTTCGTGAAACGCCAGATGAGCCGGCCAGTTCATCCTCGTGCCGGGACCTTCGATGATCCGCAGGGGTGCGGCGTTTCCCGAAGCGTCCATCGAATACACCGTGATCGACGGCGGTTCAAATATTCCGTACCGTCCCGTCCGCGCGGACTCTCCCACGAGCCCGTTCCCGAAATTGCTCACAAAGATCAGTCGGTTCCGGGTATCCAGTGCGAGTCCGTGCGGGTCCTCCAACTGAACATCGCTCCCCTCGATCGTCCGCAGGGGCTGCTCTCCCCCATCCGCCTGCTTGCGGTAGATCGAGATGGAGTTCCGGCTCTGAATCGTCATGAAGATTTCGCCCCTCTCCTCGTCCACCGCCATCTGGAAAGGGTGGCCGGGAACGTGCAGCGCACGACTCGGAATCGCGTTTCCGCGCGCCTCTGTTGAAAAGACCGGCATCCAGTTTTGAGTATCTCCGTTGAGCGCGTAGATTTCCTTGGTCACAGGGTCGATATAGAGCCCGCAGATCATCTCGGCTTTCGTGTTGAGTCCCGATATGACCCGCCGGGGTTCGGTGAAACGCGCTTGAGGCGGCGTATTTTCCCGAGAGTCGTACTCCAGGATCTGAAACAGGTTTTCGTCCGCCACGACAAGCATGTTGCTTTCGGAATCGACGGCCACAGCGCTGAACGCAGGGTTGGGATCCTTGATGAAACGCACTGGAGGCCGCTCGATCACCACCGGCGTTCTGTCCTCCTGGCCTTGTGCCGCAGGTCCGGCCGCATACGCAACTTCGGGCGAGTCGCCGATATCGATCAGAATGACCGGCGCCAGGCAAACGGTCAGGCCCGCTAGAATGAGCTGAATTCGCCGGCGATTCCGGTCGCGAGCAGTCTTGGACATTGCTGAGCCTCCTATGCGAGAAACCTCTGGTGAACCCGGGTTACTCGGCGCGATGATCCTAGCGCCGGTAATCGAAGTGAAACGAACCCACAACATCCGACTTGGGGGGGCGACGCCGATGGTCAAATATAGGAAGAAGTGGTACTTTTAGCAAAACCTTTTCGCGTCGCATCAAGGAGGTTCTTATGAGGAACTGGGGTTCGGGGTCGGTTTTCGCCTGGGTGCTCCTCATATGTTGCGTCGCCGGTTGCGCAACCCCACCCGGCGATCCGGCTGTTGTTGAGGTCCAGGATGCCATTGTTGTCTCCCGCAATCACTACCACGCATTTCACATCCTGGCGCCTGTCGTGGCACGGGAAAAAGGCTTCTTTGAAGGTATTGACGTTGAGATTCGGCCTGACGAAGTCGAGCCCGAGATCACCGATGGTAGTGAGATGCTCTCCAGAATGCAGGCCGAAGGTATCGACATCATCGTGGATGCCAGGCCCAGGCTCCTGTTCAACCAGGCTTCACCGGATCAAGGTCTGGTGATGATTGGCGGATGGATGGAAGGGGGCAACGTGCTTGCCAAGCTAATGGCAGGCCCGGATATCCAGACAGTGGCCGACCTTGGCGGAAAACGGTTGAGCACGACCACACGGATCGCCGAGAACGCCGTCGCCCTGGAGTACTGGCTGAGCCTTGAGGGACTGGATCCCGACAGCGATGTGGAATGGGTCCTCGACCTCAGCCGGGCCAACCTCGCGCCCGAGGCCCTGAGAGAGGGCCGAATCGACGCCGGCAGCATTGGACCCGAAGCCGCGCTCCAGCTTGAGCAGGAAGGCTATCATGTCTTACTCGACTGGGCTGAAGTCTATCCCGAGGGCCGCCCCGAGAGAGTCATCGTTGCGACCCGGGAGCTGGTCGAAAACAATCCAGAGGGTGTCAAAGCTTTCTTGAGAGGCATGATTCGGGCCTACCGCCTGATCAACGATTGGCAGAATAATGACGACTTCCTTCAACCCATCATGCAACCGCTGATGGAGGGCGCGCGCGATCCGAGAGGAGAGAGTTACCAGGACACGCCGTTGCTCGAAGATGGCATGATCCCGATCGAGGCCCTTCAGACGATGCTGGACGAGGCCAAGGTGCTGGGTGGGGCAGATGAGGGTCTGCTCCTGGACGCTGTCGTGGATCTGGAGCCGCTCGCTGAAACGATCGACGAACTGGCACAGGATAATATAATCTACTGAACGTCGTGATCACCGTTACTGAAACAGTGCTCACACGACCACAACACAGGAGGTAGACACTCGTGCTCGCTACCAGGATCTCACCATCGTGGCTCCGACCGATGGTATTACTACTCGTTATTCCGGCAATTCTGGGCTCAGCCGGCCTGATGCTGTCCCATAGTGCATCCGCCGCTCCCGAAGTCCAGGGAACCGCCACGACACAGGCTCCACCCCGCCCCAGCGAAGCGGTCCGGGAAGCTGTGGCGGTGAGGGAGCCCATCGCCATAATCCGGGACGACTTCTTCGGTTTCGCGGGTATCGCGGTCGATCCTGACCGCGGCGAAGTGATCATCGCTGAAGAGAATGTGTCCAATCTCGTAGTCTATGACCGCCTTTCCAATACTCCGCCACAAGCAGTCATGACCGAACCCAAGAGGATGATCGGGGGAGAGGAAACCTTCCTCGAATACGCCTGTAGCGTGTATGTGGATCCCGAAAGCGGAGACATTTACGGAATCAATAACGACACGATGAACTGGATGCCGGTCTTTGGCCGGGACGCTCAGGGGAACGTTGCGCCCAAGCGGAAGTTACGGACTCCTCACACGACCTTCGGAGTGGTGGTCGACGAAGTCGAGCAGGAGCTGTTTCTTACAATTCAGGACGATCACGCTGTGGTCGTGTTTGAGAAACTGGCCCAGGATGAGGACAGCCCTATCCGAATCCTCCAGGGCAGCGCCACCGGGCTGGCTGATCCTCACGGAATTGCCCTCGACACCCGTCAGGGTGAAATCTTTGTTGCCAACTGGGGTACGTACAATGAACGGCCACCCCTGTCTGAAGGCGGTGGTGGCGACGACAGGCACAACCGGTCCGATTTTCCGGTCGGCCGGGCCCGTGCCTTTCCAGGATCTGGAATCATTCAGCCTCCCTCCATCACGGTCTATGCGAAGGACGCTCAGGGAAACGAATCGCCCCTGCGTGTAATCGAGGGTCCACGGACTGAGATGAACTGGCCGACGTCCTTGGTCGTGCATCCGGATCGCGGGGAGCTCTTTGTGGCCAATGACACCGGTCACTCAGTCCTGGTGTTCAGCACAGACGCCAGCGGGGACGTCGCTCCCGTCAGGGTGATCAGCGGCCCACGGACCATGATCAGGAATCCGACCGGCATTACTATCGACCTGGAAAACGACGAGCTCTGGGTGGCCAACTTCGGGAGTCACTCCGCCACCGTCTTCGAACTTGATGCAGACGGGGATGTCCCCCCGAAAAGGGTGATCCGTAGCGGGCCGGCCGACGCTGCCTCGCCCATCCTGAGCAATGCGCACACGGTAGCCTACGACTCGAACCGGGACGAACTCCTGGTCGCCAACTGAGTGGGCCATCCGCAGGTAGCGGCATTCGCCAGGCTGGCGAACGGTGGAGCAGAACCCACACGGGAAATCGCGGGTCAGAATACGCTGTTTACCCGAACCATGCACGATATGGCCTACGACCCGATTCACGATGAAATCGTCGTGCCTCAGTTCTTTGCCTTTGCAATTCTCACATTCAGTGGCGGTGCAGACGGAGACGTCGGCCCGATTCGAACGATAATGGGTCCCAGCACTCAGTTAAAGAACACGCATGCGTTGGCCATCGACCCGGTCAACGAGGAGATTTTTGTTCCAGGCCGACACGGGGACAACCGGGTGCTGGTCTTTCCCAGGGAGGCGGATGGAGACGTCGCGCCAATCCGAATTCTGGAGTTGGACTACACGCCCGGCCGTGTGGCGATCGATCCGGTTCGAGATGTGCTGGTTGTTTCAGGAGGTCCCGCACTTCACATTTACGAGCGTACCGCTTCAGGCATGGCCCCACCTCTCAGGGTAATTTCTGTACCTCAGGAGCCGGTCAGGCGGGGTACGGGCCTGATGGCCATCAACTCGGAAAACGGCATGATCTTCGTCAGGGTCAGCGGCGGCGGTCGACACGAGGCCCTCGACTATGTCGGTGTCTGGAGCGTCTACGACGATGGCGAAGTTCCAGCCCGATTCATGATCGGCGGCCCGAACGGGCCACTGAAAGACGGGCGCGGGGTGGCACTCGACATTGAGAACAAGAATGTCATTGTCACCGACAAGACGCTGAACGCGATTCTGACCTTTAACGTCCCGGAGGCATTTGAGGTTCAGTAGGGTTGTTTGCCTCCAGAAGATGACCGGGCCGGGCCGAGGGTCCCCCTATCGCCGGGGGACCCGGCCCAACTGCCCCCCTGAGTTTACATCGACTCTCACCATCGGGTGATGGCCTCCAACCTCCGACAATCATCGTGGTTCAGCGTGAACGCGCTGTTGCCTTTCGCCGCCTGCAACGCGCTTCGGGCTAAGACGGGTCCACTCCCAACCTTGTATAATGCTTGACGGCACCCTATGCGGGGGTGCCGTCAATATTTGCCATCTTATCCGTTACATTCTCTGAACGGTTGATGTCGATTGCCCGGGCACGCTCCCGGCACCAGCGGACAACAGGTTAAGGAGTTCCACTTGCGGATGATGTCTGGCGCAATCGCCGCCATGTTTGCCGTTCTCCTCCCATCAACACCGGCCCGGGCTCAGGAACCGCCGCCGATCGCCAGCGCGACCCTCGTCGAGGCCGCTCCCGTCATCGACGGTGTTCTCGATGACGCGGTCTGGGAACTGGCCGCGCCAATTACGGGGTTCGTTCAGACCGAACCGGTCGAAGGCACGCCCGCATCCGAAGAAACCGTCGTTCGGATTCTGTATAACAACCGCGCCCTCTTTATCAGCGTCATCTGCTATGACAGCGAACCGGATCTGATTCGCGTAACCGACAGCCGGCGGGATTCGGGAATGAACGATACTGATTCCTTTCAAATCATTTTCGATACCTACCACGATCGGCAAAACGGCTTCGTATTCGGTACGAACCCGGCCGGAATCGAATTCGACGGCCAGGTCAGCAATGAAGGCGAAGGCACGCGTGCGGTCCAGGGCCGGGCCGCCGTGACCTCGGGTTCCGGCTTTAATCTGAACTGGGACACCAGCTGGACGGTGCGCACCCAGGTCACCGAACTGGGCTGGACGGCGGAGTTCGAAATCCCCCTGAGAAGTCTGCGCTACGGTGACCGCCCCCAGACCTGGGGCGTGAACTTTCAACGCAATATCCGGCGGAAGAACGAAGAGGTGTTCTGGGCCCCGATCGAGCGCATCTACAACCTGTATCGACTGTCGTCAGCCGGGGAACTGCGGGGACTGGAACTGGATACCCCGCGCAACTTCAACGTCACGCCCTATGTCGTTGGTAGAGCCGTTCGAAACTTTGCGAACCCCATGGAAACGGAAGCGGATTTCAACAGCGACTTCGGGTTCGACGCCAAGTTCGGAGTCACGCCAAGCCTGAACCTGGATGTGACCTACAACACAGATTTCGCACAGGTCGAAGTAGACGAGCAGGTGGTTAACCTGACCCGGTTTAGCGTCCGCTTTCCAGAGAAACGCTCATTCTTCCTTGAGAATGCCGGCCTGTTTGCGGCAGGAAAGTCCGGCACCGATCTGTTTTTCAGCCGCCGTATCGGCATCGATCCTTCCGGGGCGGCGGTACCCATCATCGGTGGCGCCCGATTAAGCGGAAAGGTGGGGCAATTTAATGTCGGTTTCCTGAACATGGAGACCGACAACGTCCCTGGAATCACAGACAAGAACAACTTCACCGTAGCGCGCGTGAGCCGGGAGCTTTCAAACCGTTCCAGCCTGGGCGGCATTATTGTCAATCGCGACGCGACGGGTTCGGTACCCGGAAACTGGAACCGCACCTGGGGTCTTGACGGAAAACTCGGTATCGGCCAGTACACCGACATTGACGGTTTCATGGCCCGCACGGAAACTCCGGGTCGAACAGGTCCCGAGACCGCCTACGACATCCGGGTGCAATACCAGCAGCGGGGGGGATACCTGCGATCCGAATATTCACAGGTCGGGGACGACTTCAATCCGGAAGTCGGGTTCCTAACCCGCAAGAACTACCGGTTTCTCGATTTCGCGGGAGGGAAAAACATCCGCTTTCCGGACATACCCTGGCTTCGAGAAATGCGGCCCCATGGCCAACTCCGGACCTATTGGGACTTCGAGGGGTTCATGGAAACCCAGACGATTCACCTCGATCCCAGCATCGATTTCGAAAACGGGTGGTTCCTGGGCACGATCCTGAACATCAATATGGAAGGCCTTCACGAACCGTTCGAAATCAGTCCCGGCGTGGTCGTACCCGCAGGCCAGTACCGACATCCGCAATTCGACCTTAGAATCCGATCAGACCGGAGTCGGGCGGTGTCGCTGGACTGGTCTTCCGTAGTCGGTGGGTTTTATACCGGAAACGAACGCACATTCTCGGTTGGCATAAACGCCCGGGCCGGGGCCACGGTCAATACATCCCTCACCTGGCGACGCAGCGATATCAACCTCGCGGAAGGCGAGTTCGTGACCAACCTGCTGCAGACTCGCCTCAACTACAGCCTCACACCCCGGATCAACTTTCAGTCGTTAATCCAGTACAACGACCGGGCCAGCAACTGGAGCGGAAATTTTCGATTTGGCTGGCTCAGCACCGCCGGCACCGGGTTGTACGTCGTCTATAACGAGACCCAGAGGCTGGAGGGTCTGGGTCCGATCAATCGCAACCTCATCATCAAGTATTCGCGGCGGGTGGAGATCTTGAGATAGCTTGAGACGGATGGCTATTGGTTTGACCCGACTGTGCGCCGGATATCGGCGGTTTAGATCGTCTGTATACATCGAGAGCGTCCAGGGGGGCGGACCGATTGCAGTCCTCTCCAGTTTGGGGTGGGACCTTGCAACACCTCGGACGGGTCGGGCTCTAAAACAGCTCGGATAGCGTCACACTTTCATATGCGAACTGATATCGACGGCCTCCCCATCGGAATACATCGTGTCGAGACGAACGGCGATGACGTGTCACCCTCGAACCGGCGATGGCGTACCCGACTCCGACGCAGTTCTCTAACGACAACATTGTGGGTGTTGGGATGCCTGCTTGCACTCGTTCCCGGCCCCGCCGCGGCCGAACAGAACAGTGCCAACGAGCCCGTCCGGTCCGCTGTCGTCACGGCGATCACCTCGGAAATTCTGATCGATGGCTCACTTGATGAAAGCGTCTGGAGTACCGCGCCGAATATTGGTGAGTTGATTCAGCGACAGCCCCGGACCGGCGAGAGTCCCACCGAACGCACGGAAGTGACCCTCCTCCACAATGCAGATAACCTCTACATTGGCGTGATGGCCTACGATTCGGAACCCGACCAGATACTCGGCACCGATATGTCGCGAGACGCGAACCTGCGCTTTGACGATCAGATTTCAATCGTACTCGATACCTATCGCGACCAGCGCAATGCCTTCTACTTTGCAACCAACCCGGCGGGCGCACTCGTGGACGGCCTCGTGTTCGCAAATGGTCAATCGAATAACGATTGGGACGCGATCTGGACCGTTCGGACCGCGCGCACCGAAGAGGGGTGGAGTGCAGAGTTCGAAATTCCCTTCAAGAGCCTGGGATTTCCCGCGGGTCAGACGGTCTGGGGATTCAATATTGCTCGAGAAATCGTCCGAAAGTTAGAGGAAGACCGCTGGTCCGGGGCGCTGCTGCAAACCCAGTTTTTCAATGTCTCCGAGGCGGGCGAGATCACGGACCTTGAGGGCCTCACACAGGGCATCGGTCTCAATATCCGGCCCTTCGCGGGTGGGCGCTGGCTTCATTCTGGCGGAACCGGGGCCGACACCGTCACCGGCAAGCCGGGGCTCGACATGTTCTACAACCTCACACCCAGTCTCAAGTTGTCCGCAACCGTAAACACGGACTTCGGCGAGACGGAAGTGGACGCCCGCCAGATCAACCTGTCACGTTTTTCACTATTGTTTCCAGAGAAGAGGACGTTTTTTCTGGAAGACGCCGGCGTCTTCAACGTCGCC
Source organism: Terriglobia bacterium (assembly GCA_965263045.1). Taxonomy (GTDB): domain Bacteria; phylum Acidobacteriota; class Terriglobia; order 20CM-2-55-15; family 20CM-2-55-15. The sequence goes on along the minus strand of CBDHGK010000041.1, from coordinate 6,445,124 downwards.
GGCCCCAGCATGCGCCCTCCTGCCGGAATTCCGGGCACCGGAGCGGATCTATTCCCGTTCTTCAGCCGGAAGATCGGACTCCTTGCGGGAGAGGAGGTGCCTCTCGATTTTGGAGTCAAGTTGACAGGCAGGGCCGGCCGAACTGAAATTGGTGTGCTGAACGTGCGTACGCGGGAGGTAGCTGCCGCGCCAGAGAAGAACCTGTTTGTCGGACGCATCAAACGCAACCTCCTGGAACAGTCTTATATTGGCGCTATTTTGACGGATGGCCATCCTGCGCTTCCGATATCAAGCACGACCTTCGGCGGAGACATACGTCTGGCGACTTCCCGCTTTCTGGGCGGCGCTCGAAATCTGGCTTTCAATGCGTATGCCGTCAAAAGCAGGAACGAAGGCACGCCCGACAGGGACTGGTCTTACGGCATTGCAGTGCAGTATCCGAATGATCGATTCGATGCGCAATTCATTGTGCGCGACGTTCAAGAAAATTTCAGGCCCGCCCTGGGCTTCGTTCAGCGGAGAAATGTGCGTATGTTACGGGTGGGTGCCAGCTATAACCCGCGCCCGAACAACTTCCTGGACATTCAGCAGATGATCCATGATGTCTACTACACCCAGTTCACCCGGCTGGACACCGGAGAGCTGGAAAGCTCGGAACTCACGATTCAGTTGATTGACTGGCACTTCAACTCCGGTGACTCGCTTCACGCCCTCGTCGACGTGAACCCCACCTTCGAGCGTCTTTTCGAGCCGTTTGAGATTTTCCCCGGCGTCGTCCTTCAACCGGGCGACTACCGGTACACTCGTTTCCGTTCCAACTGGTCGAGTGCAGCCAAGCGTCGGGTACAGGGGAGCGTGAGGACCTTCTTCGGCCCGTACTGGTCGGGTCGCGCGGCTCAGTTCCAGACGGGGCTGACCTTTAAGATCCCCCCCTACTTCAGCATCAGTCTGAACTCCGATCAGACGTTCGCGCGGTTGCCGGAAGGCAATTTCGTTGCCCGCGTCATCACCTCGCGGGTCAACTATGCAGCGTCGCCGTTCCTTTCGTTTTCGAATCTGATCCAGTACGACAACCGGTCCCGGAATCTGTCGTGGCAAAGCCGTGTCCGCTGGATTCTGACGCCTGGAAACGATCTGTTCTTTGTCTTCAACCAGGGATGGATTCAGGACGACGAGGGCGGTTACCGATTCACTCCTCAAGACAGCAAGGTGTCGGCGAAATTGCAGTATACGGTCCGCTTCTGAGCTGCATGCGCAGGTAAGGCGCGTCGCTGTGGACTATCGGGGGCCGATCGTGCCGGGACTCAATTGCTCGGAGGGTGCGATCAACTCCTCGTTAAACTGGCTGAATTCGGACGGCACGCAGAAAAATTCCCCGATCTCGCTGCCGGGGCTCAGGAGGAATCGGTCCGCGGTCACCCAGGGATCGGTATAAACCTCGGGGTCGGTGATCGTCAATGTCGCCTCCAGGGTGTTATAGTCCACACGCCGATAACGCTCCTCGGTTCGAAGCGCGGCGCTGTGCGGCCAACCGTATCGGCGCTCCTGGCGGTTCTCCGAGAGCCAGGACCGGTCATCAAACCCGTTCGACTCGACCACGAATGTATCTCCCTCCCACCGACCCACAGAATATCCCAGCCAGCGGGGGTCCGGGTCCTCGGGAAGTGCCCGCCCATCGGTCCAGATGTCACGCCATGCATGGCCCCATTCGATGAACTGAACAACCCGGTTCGGAAGGTGAGCAAATTCGAAACCGTAGTTATATGTGAACCAGCGCGGCCACCCGAGCGGATCACAGATCAGCATGCCGTCTTTTGTGTTAGTCGTCAGTGTACTGCCGTCAGCGCCGGGATCGGCCTGGGTGGCCTGATAGAGGGCCTCACCGCGGTCGGTCAGTGCGGGTGCCGGTACGCTGAGTTGGACGCGGTTCTGCCCCCATACGCCCGACAGGTCGCGCGGTTCAGGAGTCAGATTCGCCGTCGCTGCCCGTGCCTGGGCTCTCTCGGCGTCATTCTGGCATTGTGGGCAGGGTAGCCAGGTGGCGGTTCCCGGGGACTGACCTGCGGATCGCATCGCGGCCGAAGTTTCAGACGCGACCGTTAAGGCCATCAGCGCTGCCACGGTAATAATGGTGACACGCATTCTCGTTGCCATTTTATCGTACCTCCTCAGATGCAAGCCGACACGGAATGCGTCCCTCCGGGTGCCGCCTTGCGGGGGAAGCTTACGGCCCGACGATTAATTCTCGAATACTGTGCCACCGCCGCGCACATTGTCCTCGAGCAACATCTGGCCGTCACTCAGGATCCTTATGGGAATACTCTGGGGCGTACCTCTCAGCGCTGGAAAGGCATAGACCTCGACCGGGTCTCCCGGGCGAAGGGAAGTACGCGTCATGCCGGCCCGGCCCGTCATCGAACTCGGGGACGCAAGCTCACCCCTCCATCGCACGACTTCGCCGGAAGCGTCCGTCACGTCCCACACCAGAACGACATGCGGGTTTCGCCAACGGAATTCAACAACGACGCCCTCCAGCCGGACGACGCTGTCGGCTTCTCTGGCATAGCCTGCAGCGGCGTGATGCGCTGAAACCACACCACCCGGCATGCTGGTTAGGGAGGCAAACAAAACGGCGGCAAACGGCGCCACGACCCATAATCGTTGAATGCTCATCGCACCTCCTTGATCGAAAAACGATATCTCGCCCCCGTAGGCGTGTCAACGAATCTGTGCAGTACATTTTGAAGAACCCTTCAAGTACTCACTCGGTCACTGCAGCGCGGAGATTATGGGAATATCCTTGGACCGATCGATCCCGCTCCCGGTCGAATTCTGCGAACGTCGCGTCTGACCCGGACTCTATTTCAGCGCACTCTTGCCCGTTCATTTCGGGCGGCCGAAAGCATTTGACACCCCCTCCGGCCTTGCTTACTATCGCTGACAAGAAACAGCGAACAAATTGAACAGCGTGCTGATCAGCACGATTTTCGGGTCGCAATGAAGTCCCAACGAAAGGAGAAACTCGGATATGAAGATTTATTCAGCACCTATTTCCTGCATTGTCCTGCTTTTCGGGGCTTGGATAGCGATCGAGGCGAACGCGCAATCGTCTGCAGAAAACGCCGAGATCCACGTGGCCGCAGCCAGAGCTGCCGCCTACCGTCCAGGATTCGACTTTACCAACGTGTTTGACGTGACTTGCAGCGATCCCAGGCCCGGTCAGGCGTCCACATCCGCGACTACCGCCACCGTAATGCTTCCGGCACGTTCGGACCGGAGCGACCGCTCCACATGGTTCGTCGAACCATCGAAGGTCTTCGACAACCTGTATTTCATCGGCAGCATACGCGAAACGATCTGGGCAATAACGACATCCGAAGGGCTCATTCTCATCAATACGAGTATGGACTATGGCGTCGAAGAGTCCGTTACCCAGGGACTCGGAAAACTGGGCCTGGACCCAGACGACATCAGATATGTCATCGTGACCCACGCCCACAGCAGTATTTATCCTGGAGCCCGGTATCTGCAGGACACCTACCCCTCGGCCCGCATCGTGATGTCTGAAGAGGATTGGGAAGTCCTGGCGAAGAACGATGACACCGCTGAGCCGGAGAGACCCAGCAAAGACATGGTGGTCACGGATGGGACGGAACTGACACTCGGTGACACCACGGTAACGATCCACATCACCCCGGGCCACACTCCCGGGACATTATCGCTGCTGGTCCCGCTCAAGGATGGAAATCAAAGCCATCTTGGCGCCCTGGTCGGAGGTCAGGGTTGGGGCCTCGGGCGCTACGGAATCCAATATTGGGCGGACGATGAGGCAGCCATAAAAGTATGGGGCGATTCGCTCGCTCGTTGGCGGGAGATCACGGCCGAGGCCGGGGCCGATGTGTACCTGTCGATCCATCCGTTCCACGACAAGACCCACATGAAGGTTCATGCTCTGAGTTTTCGCCGGCCGGGCGTCGATCCCCATCCCTTCGTGAACCGGGAAGCCGTCGGGAATCACGCGACCGTCATCAGCGAATGCATGAACGCTCAACTGGCGTGGCGGGGTGGCGGATCGTAGCGAATGCCGGGCGGCGGATCCTGACGAAACCGATGGTTGACGACAGGGAAAGTCGCTCTGCCTGAAGAGCTCCACAATGAATGTATGAAGGTAGCGGGTGCTCGGTCTCCCGCTACCTGGAGCGGCATACCGATCAATTGCTTGATACGACCTGCCGCGTCCGCAGCCGTGCACCGTGCTTCAACAAGAATCCCGCCCCATTCTCACATCCTATTTTCTTGACTGGAATGGCCGGAAAAACTATTGTAACTAAAACAGTTGGCGCAAAATTTTGGCCCAAGCATCGAGGAGAAAGCAGATGAAACCTGCGAAGGCTCTAGCCATCACGATGGTACTGTGTTTGACGCTCGTCGTCACCGCGCAACCGCCCCAGCAAGACCAGCCTGAACCACGCCAGCAAATAAACGAGGACCGTCTCGAGGCAGCGCATGACCAGTTGCTGCAGGGGCAGGATGCAGCGCTGGAGGCAAGCCGGCTGACGGAAACCGTAGCCGCAGCCCTGCCTGACGGCGAGGTCTCCTCCGAGCCAATCCCTCGAAAGAATTTTGTCGACGAATTCGTCTTCGGAATGATGGAGCGCGATGGAATTCCACATGCGCCCCTGTCGAGCGATGAGGAGTTTCTGCGAAGGGCATACCTGGATGCGACGGGGTTTCTGCCGACGCCGGACGAAGTTCGTGCATTCGTGAATAACACGGAACCGAACAAGCGCGACGCATTGATTGACTCCCTGATCGGCACCGAACTTTTCGCAGACCAGTGGGCCTACCACTACGGCGAACTGCTGAGAACCCGGGAGGAGTCATTTCATTTCTGGACGAAGGAATGGCTGAAGGTGGATCGGCCCTTTGACGAGGTTTTCTATGATCTGCTGACGCCTGTTACCAAGCATGCCGCCGGCTTCCCGACAGCGAACACCTTCTATGACCCCATCGGCTACAGTGCAACCCGGTGTGTCCTGTGGACCGATCCGGACGACTACAAGGGTCTCAACCGTCTGGACTGGATCGATGAAATCACAACGGATATTGGACGTGTTTTTCTGGGGCTCAACCTGGAATGCATTTCCTGCCATGACGGTGCGGGTCACACCGACAGCTTCAACCTGTTCCTGACCGCGCAGAAGAGAACCGATTTCTGGCAGCAGGCTGCGTTTTACGGCAAAATGCGGAACATTGGAAGCAGTCGGGGCGCGGCCCGCTCGAATTCCGGCGGCAACCCCCTCTTTGACGACCTCGCGCCCGGATACAACACCGCCGATGACGGACGTTTCTATACGCCTGCGGAAAGCCGTTTCCCGCGCGATGGCCGAACCTACGAACCTGCATTCCTGCTGACGGGCGAACAGCCGGAATCGGGCGAGAATCCCCGTAAGGCCCTCGCCCGAATGATTGCCAACGACATCCAGTTTTCGCGCGCAACGGTCAATCTGATCTGGGCCAAGTTGATGGTAGTCGGACTGGTCGAGCCCTATGACGGTTTTGATCTGTACCGGTTGGACCCGGCGAATCCGCCGCCGGCGCCGTGGACGATTCAGCCGTCGAATCCGGAACTGCTGTCGGCACTGGCCGAAGATTTCCGCGCAAACGACTTCAGTATCCATCGAGTCATCAAGACCATCATGAAGTCCAACGCCTATCAACTTTCCACCGCCTTTGAAGGTGAATGGAAGGATGCCTATATTCCCTACCATGCGCGGCGGTTCGCCCGGGTGCTGACGGGCCCGGAGGCCGTCGACATCGTGGCTCAAGCCACGGCGACTCCCTTTGACTTCCAGCAGTTCGGACGGTCCCCGGAATACGTCAAAGAGTTGTCCAATCCTCTGGGACTCATTGGCTCCCGTGGCGGCAGCGCAGGCAGATCCGAGGAAAATCCTCTGATCTATGCGTTCATGCAGGCGTACTACCAGCAGGAGCGTGCGACGCCACCGGTCGACAAGAACATCGCCACTCCAGTGCAGGCGATGATGATGATGACTTCCCCCGTCGTTACCAATCGGGTGAGTGCTGAAGGAGGCACGCGCGTGTCGGACTTGTTGGAGTCCGGACGATCGGACGAAGAAATCATCGAAGAACTCTTCCTGGCGAGCCTCACGCGCTATCCCACCACCGAAGAGGTGGAAGTGGCCAAGCGTTTACTTGAACCCGACAGAGGAGTCGGTGCCGGGGACCTTCAGTGGGTGTTGCTGAACTCTGCGGAGTTTCTCGTTAATCATTGATTCGAAGGTAGCGACGGCCGGATTGGCCCCGCCGTCGCCAGTCGCGAATTGGACGTAACCGTTCTGCATCAGAATCTGGAGCATTCCGAGTGAGGAGCAAATCGATGGACAGACGAATCGAAAATTTAAGCCGACGCGACTTGCTGAAGTTATTCGGTCTGAGTGCCGGTGCGAGTCTGGCGGGGACCGCCTGGCCCAGGAAGCTGAGCGCACAGAGCAGGACGGTGACGCCTCGAAAGAACGCACGCAACGTAATCGTTATCCAGAATTGTGGCGCCATGAGTCCCCACGAGGCTCTGGATATAAAGGACACGAAGTGGACGGCCGACGACCTGGATATTCAGCAGGTCAATTCGGATTTTTCCATCTCCAAAACCCTTTTTCCGAACTATGAGAAATGGGCGCCACGCGCTTCGCTGGTTCGGTCGATGTACGAAAACTCGCTCGTTCATTTCGCCGCCCAGTACCACACGCAGGCAGGCCGCGCGTTTAACGCCGCAATCATGAGGGAAATTCCGGCTTTTGGCAGCGTCGTAGCTTACGAACTGGATTCTGAGCGTCGCGAATCCGACACTTTCCCGACATACATGAGCTTTGATTTGTGGAAGGTTCGCTGCCCCCAGATCGGATCCGGATTGTTGCCACCACGCTTTGCCGGACTCGACATCAATACCACCAACGTATTCCAGAGCTTCGGCGGCGGGGACGACGGCGGAACAACGAGTGCGGACTTGGAGAGACGCTGGACGGCGCTGGAAAGAATGTCGGAGGTTTCTCCAGTCAGCGCGCGGAGGCCGATTGGAGGGAAGGCCGACGAGTACCCGGCTCATTACGAGTACGCATACAAGATTCTTCAGGACCCGCGGTTCAAGAAAGTGCTCGACGTGACCGAAGAGGAGAAGCGCCGCTATATGGGCGACGACATCGGCGCTGTAAAGATCGGCCTCGAAATGCTGCTGGCACGGAACGTCCTGGCTGCCGATGCCGGGGCGCGATTCCTGTGGGTGAGCAACATATACAATGGCGGAAACGGTTGTTTCGACAACCATGAGTGGCTCTACAGCCGGACACGTTTACCTCTGTCGGGTCAGCGTATATCCATCTACGATAGTGCGCCTATTCTGGATCGAGCGCTGGGCAACCTGGTTGAAGATCTTTCGACCATGCCCGGCCATGAGCTCGGCAAGACCCTGCTCGATGAAACCATGATTGTGATCGCCCACGAATTCGGGCGCGATCCAACAATGAACTCCAACGAAGGCCGTGATCACTGGGGCCGGAATTTCACGAATCTGTTTCTCGGCGGAGGTATCCAGCCAGGGCAGGTTATCGGCCGGACGAATCCCGCAGGCTCCGCCGTGATCGACAATGGCTGGCAATACCCGGAGCAACCCATGATGGATCACATTGTTTCGACGGTCTATTCTGCTCTCGGCATCGATTGGACCAAGAAGATCGAGGACACGCCGTCGGGAAGGGCCTATGAGTACCAGCAAACAGCTCCACTGGGAGGCCCGGAATTCATTCCGCTGACACCCATCGAGGATCTGTTTGCATGAGAAAGATTGTATTGGCGATCCTTTGTTGTTGTTATGCCGTGTTGGGGGCGGCGGCACAGACTGCGGCTCCGGAAGACATGACCCGTTTACCCGGCGGCAAGTTCTGGATGGGCCGGGCCCATGCCTTTTTCCTGGATTCAATCGACATCGTTGCGCGGGACAGGATGGATGATATTCCCGCCAACAATGTTCAGGTGGACGCCTTCTACATCGACAAGCACCACGTGACAAACAAAGACTATGCCCTGTTTGTCGAGGCGAAGGGGATCAAGGCGCCCTGGCACTGGCCTCACGGACAGTTCCCGGACGGTGAGGCGCTATTGCCGGTCGCCAACGTCAGCTGGTACGAAGCGTCGGACTACTGCGGGTGGGAGAGCAAACGTCTCCCAACGGAAGCGGAATGGGAAAAAGCGGCGCGTGGAGGACTCGACCGGAATCGATATGCGTGGGGGGACGCCGAGGTCAACACCTTCGACGAGGAAGGCGCGATACAACACAGGCCCAGACGCAACACCAACAAGCCCGTACAGGCCGCTCTTGGCCTCAGCCGCGCTGTAGACGTCGGCTCGTTCCCGCCTAACGGATACGGCCTCTACGACATGGTCGGCAATATGATGGAGTGGGTCAGTGACTGGTATGACAGCAACTACTATCCCTTCATGGATAAAGAGAATCCGCAGGGTCCGGAGACCGGTCTGTACAAGAGCGTTCGAGGCTCGAGTTGGGTGGACGGCCGGGGACACGGGGACCAGAACATGGTTCACTACCGGAAGTTCACCGATCCGGAACTCCGTATGACGACGATCGGTTTCCGCTGCGCGAAAGATGCGGATTGACCCGTTGACCTTTTGATTTGATACGCGAAACCACCCTGATCTCAAGCAATTTCTAAATCCGCAATCGGCGCCCTCGCCGAAGATGCATGGGCAGCCAGACAGGTAGGCAGAACAGATGAATCGACGGTTTGTCCTGGTCATTGTGACGATGGGGATTTTCGCGGGAAGCACGGCATTCGCGCAGCAGAGGCTTCATGATCTGATCATGAAGGATATCGGGGCGACATTCGCCAGCGTTGGAAGGAATCTGGATGCGAACAACCCGGCCGCGGCCGCCGAAGACGCTTCCAGGCTGCAAGAACTGTTCAGCGAAACCGAAGCATGGTGGGGGCCGTTAAACACCAGAGATGCGCTGAAATACGCCCGGTTCGCGCGCGATGCGGCAGCGGCAGTGGGTGCTGCCGCCGGTCGCGGCGATGTTGAAGTGGCGGAAGAGTCCTACGCAACGATACGGAGAGCCTGCACGGCCTGCCACTTCACTCACCGCGAAGAGATCAGTAGTGGCTACATCATAAAACCGTGATCCGCCTGTATTCAGAAGCTGAGGAAATGCCTTTATGCGTCGACTGACCATTTTGACTTTGACCGCGCTGCTGGCTCCGTGTGTCCTTTACGCACAGAGAACCGAGGTCGAAGCAGACGAGGCGGAGCTACTCGCAGAAGCCTGGATCGACCGTCTCAATGCCCTGGACCAGTGGTACTTATCCATGGATGGACAAGCGCAGGGCTTCGATGAGCTTGTCGACAGCATGATGGAACCCTACGCAGATGACATGATCGCCAACGTGCCTCCCCACGACGAAGATCAAATTGGACCGGTGATGCTGCGTGGAAATGAGCAATTCAGAAAATGGGTCGAGAAGATTGCGAGCACGCACGTCCGGCTCGACTACATCCGCAACCGTCGGACCGGAGGGGAATACCAGGGAGCGTATCTGGTCTACTCCACGCCCCTGCCCTGGGGCGGACTCGGTATTTCGTTCCAGATAACGGCAGCCTATTCTTTGCGGGAGGACCGTCGAAGGTTTATGGCGCCCGGATCGGTATTTCTGGAGTTCAACGAGGACAGAAAAATCGAGCGGATGCGTCTCTACCTGACGGAGATCACCGAAGTCGACCCGACCTGAAACCTGTCCCTGCCATCGAATCCGGTCGCCATTTAAACATTGTGGTTATGCGATCGGGCGTTTGAACCGCGGCGACGTTAATATTGTTGATATTGATGATGATTCCAGTGAGCGAGTTTCGAGGGTCCGGTGTGAGCGCCGCAGGCGACCTGTACGCAAGGATCCCCCGATCGCGCTCGATTGCATCAATCGGATCCCGAATGAATCGAATTAAATTTTTCCCAGGTACGGAGTCCCAACAATGAAGCGATATTGGTTACCTCTATTGTGTGTCGTGTTGCTCGGGCCGAACGCGCTTTCGATTCGGGCACAGGCCCAGTCAAGTTCGAAGGCGGCGATCCAGGTCCCCCATATCAATGCGTCGGCTCGATCTCATCTCGAGAAAGCATGGGACGCGGCATGGCGGCCCGGGCACAGTCTCATGGTTTTGTACGAAAGAGTCTGTGCCTCGGCGTTGTCCCAGCGGGGACCGGTCGAGCCCGGGTTACAGGTCGCAGCGTCCTATGCCGCGCGCGTGCGGGACCGCCCGGCGCGCTCGGATTGGTACACCGAGCCGGCGCAGGTTTTCGACAATCTGTACTGGATTGGAAGCTGGGGGCATGCCTACAGCGTTCCCACCGAAGCTGGAGACTCCATCTGGGCCGTGACCACCTCCGAGGGAATCATCCTCCTCGACTCAGGCTATACATACCAGTCTGTCGATTTGATTACTGAGGGACTCCCGAAGTTGGGTCTCGATCCGGCAGACATCAAGTATGTCGTCGTCAGCCATGCGCATGGCGATCGTTATTTCGGTGCGAAGTATGTCCAGGAGACCTATAACGCGCGAATCATCCTCTCCGAAGCCGACTGGGACGCGTTGGCCGAGAGCAACGAAGCCGAAGAGACCAAGCCACGGAGAGACATGGTGGCGACCGATGGGATGAAACTCACCCTCGGCGACACGACGCTGACGCTCTACATCACACCCGGACACACGCCAGGCACGGTTTCAACCCTCGTCCCCCTCAAGGACGGAAACGAAACACACACTGGCGTGCTATGGGGTGGGATCAACCCGAGTTTCGAGCGTTACGGAGTCCAGTACTATTCAAGTCTGGAAGAGACTTTCAATACCTGGGCGGATTCGGCTGCACGGATGCGGAGGATCGTGGAAGAAACAGGCGCCGATGTGTACCTGACAATCCATCCGTTTTACGACAACGCACTGGATAAGATTCATGCTGTAAAATACCGCGAGCCGAGCGAGGTGCATCCCCTCGTCAGCCAGGACAATCTGGATGGTTTTCTGGCGATTATCGAGGAATGCACGCGTGCTCAGTTGGCGCGGATCAGCCCGTAAATCTGTCGGTGCGGTCATAGACCGCACGCACGCATCTGATTGATTGGGCGCTCAAGCACTGGAGGACCGGCCGAAGGGTGGTGGGTCCCCTGCCGAGGAACGCCCGTCTCTACAGTTGTCGGCGGGCCGGTGACCCAGGGTTTGGCACAGCGCCTTGAAGCGTAGATCGACGACGAAGCAGCTTTCAGGTCAGGAGGACAGAATAACAATGTTGATGCAGGGAAAGTTCGCAACTGGAAAAAGCCGCGCAGCCATTCCGGTAGTAGTGCTACTCATGCTGCTGGCCGCCAGCTTGCCGCTGGCCGCCCAGGACACCACCGTCATGGGTGTACAACGCATCGGGACAGCCCGTGGAAGGCGCGCTGGTCCGGGTTCGCAGTGCAGTCAGAGGACTGACCTTCATGGTCGTCAGCCAGGCACAGGGCCGGTACCAGACACCCAACCTTCTTCCAGGAAACTACACGGTCGAGGCTATTGGCGGCGACTACCAGAGCGATCTTGGGGGAGGCTGTCGAGGTCCTTAGCGGCCAGGATGCCGAGATGGATGTTCAATTGACGACTGTCCGAGAAACCAGCCCACCCCGGACACGCAAGACACAGGCGGAACATGCAGCGGACATGCCCGAAGGGCCGGCCAAGGAGCTGGTGCTGACCAAGTGCGTGCTCTGCCATTCGCTCGACGGCGCGGTGGATACCCGAACGCTCAGGATCGAATCCTCCAGGAAGCACTGGGCCGAGGTCATGGGTGTGCACAAGTACTACATGGAAGACCTTCCCGAGGCACTGTCCTACGAAGAAGTGGACACGATCGTGGACTATATGACCGCGCACTTCAGCCGGGAGAATCCCCGCCCTCCCCGTCCGGAAGCCGGTCCTCCGCCCGATCCCAACAGTCATTTGCCCAGAAGGTTACTCAGCGGCCCCGAGGCCAGCTACGTCGTAATGGAGTGCCAGCTGCCCAGCGGGTCCTCTCCCCACGACATATCGATCGACTCGAACGGTGTTGCCTGGACGATGGACCGCGGAGCAGGTCTGGTGAGCCGTTTTGACCCGGATGCACTCCGCTATACAACCTTTCCGATTCCTCCGGGCCGGGTCCCATCCAGACCCAGTGGGAGTGCAGTCGATCCGCAGGGGATCGTATGGAACGTCGATAACAGTCAAAACGCCAGACTGATTGCCTACAACCCTCGGAACGGTGAGTTCCGGACATACCCTGTTCCGGCTCCTCCGAGACGGCAGGAATTTGATGGCAACGGATTGGGGGACGGACCCGCCAACATGAATACCATCACGTTTCAGGACGGTTTTGTCTGGGGATCCGTGCTCAAATCCGAACAGATCTACAGGCTGGATCCCGCCAGCGGGGGCGTGATCGCCTATCCCACACCCAAGGGCCGGCCCCCTTATGGCCTGGCCTTTGACAACGACAAAATGCTCTGGTATGGCGTGGAATTTGGTGACGAAATCGTGAAACTCGATACCGCCACGGGCGCGCGGGTCCATTACAAGGTACCCACGCCCAAAGCCGACCTCCGGCACATACAGACTGATGCAGACGGAAATGTCTGGGCCAGCGCGCAGCAGTCCAACAAGCTGATCAAGGTTGACCATCAGACGGGCATCGTGACCGAATTTGAGCCTCCCACGCCACTCTCCGGTATCAACAGTGTGGACGTTGACAGGCAGAACAACCTGATCTGGGTTGCCGAAGCCGAGGCGGACAAGATAGCCCGATTCGATCCGCGGACCCATACCTTCACCGAGTTTCCGATACCGAGCCTGGGTGTAGCCTTGAAAAGGATCGCGGTTGATCCAACCAACCCGAACCGCATCTGGTGGTGCGCGAACGGAGGAGATCAACTCGGCTACATTGAAGTGACGGATTGACACGTCATCGCGATTAAAAACCACCTTGCCCGGCGGAATATACCTTGCGGCCGCCGACGTAGGTGGCCAGAGGTCTGATTTCCAGAATCTCCTCCTCCGGTACCGTCATGATGTCGTCGGAAAGAATCAAGAAGTCGGCAAGCTTTCCCGGTTCCAGAGAACGAATGAGGATTTCCTTGACAGCTTCGCTGCTTCGTATATTTTTGAGGCTGCAAGACTATTCGGTTTAGATTTTATCTTCGCTGTAGGTGCGGTCTACGACCGCACGCATCTGATTGATTGCGTGCTCATAGTGCGCGCATACGGTGTAAATCGACTCTGCAACGGTTCCCAGGTGAGGAGGACAGCGCGATGTTGAGGCACGGAGAAATGGCAAACGGAAGACCAAGGGCGGGAATTCCTGTGATCGTCCTGCTCATGCTGGCTTTCGGCCAGCCGTTAGAAGCTCAAGACACCACCGTAACGGGTGTCGTCCGGAGTGCTTCGGGCCAGCCCGTGGAAGGCGCTTTGGTCCGGGTCAGAAATTCGGATGCAGGGCTTGCCTTCATGGTCGTCAGCCAGGCCCAGGGCCGGTACAGCACACCCAACCTTCTTCCAGGGAACTACACGGTCGAGGGTATCGGTGGCGACTACCAGAGCAATCCGGCCGGGCCGGTCGAGGTGCGTCGCGGACGACAGGAAACGATGGACATCCAGTTGAGCGTCACCCGCCAGACGACTTCGCCGCGGAAACGGAGGACGGTGGCCGAACATGCCGCAACCATGCCGGATGAGCCGGCCAAGGAACTGATTCTCGCCAAGTGCGTCAGCTGTCATTCGCTCGACGGAGCCGTGGATACACGAACTCTCCGGATCGAAGCGTCCCGACAGCAGTGGGAAGAGGTCATGGGTACGCACAAGTACTACATGGAAGACCGTCCCGACGCCATGTCCTATGAAGAAGTGGACATGATCGTGGACTACATGACGCTGTATTTCAGTCGGGAGAATCCTCGCCCTCGTGAGCGCGCGGATAGTGCTCCCCCGAACCCCAATCTCCATTTGCCCAGAACATTACTCACAGGCGCAGAAACCAGATACGTGGTGATGGAGTACGACCTGCGGCCGGGCGCTTTCCCGCATGACATTTCGGTCGATGCGGAGGGGATTGCGTGGTTCAGCGAACACGCTGTCAACGAGTTTGGCATCACCGATCAAGGTGTGCCGGGTGTGATTAAAGAAGGGATTGGTTTGATTGGCCGTTTCGACCCGAAGACCCTGGAGTACACCCCGTTCGAGCCGCCAAGGGGGAACTTCCCCGCAAGATACAGTGGGGCCGCTGTCGACCCACAAGGCATCGTCTGGAGCGCTGATAACGGTCACAACGCCCGCCTCATCTCATACAATCCGGAGACGGACGCCTTCAGAACCTACCCCATGCCGGCTCCGCCCAGGCGCAAGGAGTTCGATGAATTCGGACTGGGGGACGGATCCGCCAACATGAACACGCTGACGTTTCAGGACGGATTTGTCTGGAGCTCGGGGCTCCTGTCCGGGCAGATCTACAAGCTGGATCCCGAAAGCGGGGGGGTCATCACATATCCTCAACCCAAAGGGCGCCCGCCCTATGGCCTTGCGTTTGATCAGAACAAGATGCTCTGGTACAGCGCGGAGTTCGCCGACGAGATCGTCAAGCTTGATACCGCCACTGGCCAGAGGACACACCACAACGTACTCACTCCCAGAGCCGACCTTCGACACATACAGACCGACGCCGACGGAAATGTCTGGGCCAGCGCACAGCGGTCCGACAAACTGATCCGGGTGGACGCACAGACGGGCCAGGTTACAGAGTACGAACCGCCCACGCCACTTTCAGGCATCAACAGTGTGGACGTGGACCGGACCAACAATCTGGTCTGGGTTGCCGAAGCCGGAGCGGACAAGATGGCGCGGTTTGACCCGACGACAAATACGTTCACGGAGTTTCCGATGCCGAGCCCGGGTACAGGCTTGAAGAGGATCGCCGTCGATCCCAGCAATCCGGATCGTATCTGGTGGTCCGCGACGGGCTCGGATCGGGTCGGCTACGTTGAAGTGATCGACTGATCTGCGGAAAGAACATCGAGAAGAGCGAACCATAGCCGCTCCCTGGCTCCGGGACCGATACCCCGCGGCATGTCAGTGCAGGCGTGGTTGTTGGTCGGTTCTGTCTATCCCGCTGGCGCCGGACACCTGGGTCGTCGGAGACGATTTTCAAAGTTGACCGTTCGACAGCATCGTAGTAGCTTGATTGAACTTTAAGGTAATGGAGAGAGCCATGAAGCAATCCCTCACTTTCTTTGTCGTTGTTGCGACGTTGGCGATGGTAGCCGCGCCTGTGTTCGCGCATCACGGTCGTGGGCAAACGTATGCAATGGACGAGGAAATCACATTGATGGGCCGGGTGACAGAAGTGGTCTGGCGCAATCCCCACGTCTTGTATTACGTCGATGTCCAGGACGAAGACGGTACAGTCGTCAATTGGGCCTTTGAGAACGGAGGGGTCAGCCAACTCGCCCGTGAAGGCTATCACCGGAATTCACTCACGGTGGGGCAGGATATCACCGCGATCGTCCATCCCGCCCGCAACGGTGCACCGACCTCTATCGTCGTGAGAGTTATTCTTCCCGACGGCACCGAAATGATGTGTCGCGAGTGTGACTAGACCCGGCCTCTGAACGAATTTCGCGCGTCGGGGAACAGCCTCGCTGTCGCCGCGGGTTCGGGTGTCCGTCACGCTGCGAACAAGGCCCTTACAGTAGGAGCATTCCTGTTAACGTATCAAACTCCCTAAGCGCTTTCGGAAACAGGGACGTTTGCTGTGCGAGAACGAGGGTTGTGAACACTGCCATCCCGACGACGGCGCGTTGCCGTTCGATTGGATATTAAATGGGGTCACAGATACGAACGGCAGGGTGGACATTTTGATGCTGGAACCGGCGAAATACCCGATGTGTAAGCAACAGCTGACCGAAAAGTCGCCTTACCGGAGACGAGGGGCTCGACGCCCGACAAGCCCCTTACAGCGGTCGCTGACGGACCTCCTAAATCATTAGATTCTCACGGTCCGCCTGTCGAGGGGTTACTCCCGATAAGAATCTTACGATACAGGCCTTGGGACTTTCCTTGCTTATAAATCCAACCTGTAGTTATATCTGGCTATATTCTTACGTTTCGTTTTTCTGTACACGTAAACAATGAATTCCGGTACCAAACCGCAATCGAAACTGCCGTGGGCTGCGGCCATGGTGCTGGTCCTGATCGTCGGCACAGCCGCCTGTAACTCGAATCCTTCCCCGGACCCACCTGCCTTAGCGGTCAGCCGCTTTTCTCATGTCCTGCCTGAAGGCCAACAATTCACGATCGTAGGCAGCCCGCTTGTGTCTCTTTCTCCGGACGGCTCCAGAATGGTGTATGTCGCCAATGAACAATTCTACTTAATGGCGATGGATACGCTGGTATCGAGCCCGATTCCAGGGAGCGATGTAAATCCATCAGACCCATTCTTCTCACCGGATGGCGCGTGGATTGGCTACTGGTCTGAAGCTGACAGTCAATTGAAGAAGATTGCCGTCAGCGGGGGCGCTCCCGTGACGCTCACCGATACTGCCGGCGATCCGTTGGGCCGCCCGATTTGGCGCGCTGACGGAACCATCGTATGGGGCCAGAACGAGCAGGTCCTGCAGGTTTCGGCCAATGGGGGGACTCCGGAAGTGCTGATCGAGGACTCCGGTGCGGGGCTTACCTATGGGCCCCGGATTCTGCCCGACCAGAGATCGGTGCTGTTCCAGGCCGAGGGTCCCGTAGAAGGAGACGTCGTCGTCCAGTCGATGGAATCCGGAGAGAGAAAGGTCCTGTTCCCGGGTTTATTTCCGAGGTATATCCCGACCGGACACCTTGTTTACGGGTTAGACGATGTGCTGTTCGCGGTTCCGTTTGATCTGACCACGCTCGAAGCCGTGGGTGAGCCGGTTTCCCTGGTCGAGGGTCTTCGGACGCGACCGTCCCAGTACTCTGTTTCCGACTCGGGGTCGCTCGCCTGGGTTCCGGAGAACGGGCAGACAGAAACCGGCGAACCTTCCCGCCCCCAGATCAACATCGTCCTGAATTGGTTCGAAGACCTGAAGGAACGGGTGCCCGTACAGTAACAGGGTTCTCAAGTCCTGAGATATCATCTGCTCGGACCTTGAGAATTGGAAGCATTCCGAGAATGGAGGCTGTCGTGTGCCAAGGGTGCCAATTGCTGACCTAGCAACGGCCGATTGTTACCCAGCGCGTTAGCCCGACACTTTCTGGCCAGCTTAATGAACGCTTTTTGGCAGCATATCTTATTGATTCTAATAATGGGACCGGCCGGACTTGAACCGATGACTTCCTGCGCGTGACGACCAGACAATACAGAACTTCGAGTTTATTGACAGCTAGACGCGCCGGGCTATATCGTTTCTGGTGGATTGGTTATCCAGGAAGCATGTCTGTAAACAGAACTACCAATTTTGGGGGCTTTATGCAGAAGGAATACACAGTTTCCCTCGTTCTGGCCGGTTTGTTGATGGCGGCCCTTCCGCTGTCCGCGCATCATGGCCGAGGGAATGCGTTTGATATGGAAAATCAACAGACAGTGAAGGGCACCGTGTCAGAAGTCTTATGGCGGAATCCTCACGTGCGGATTATGGTCGACGCGCCGGGCGAGGGCGGTGAAGTTGTAACCTGGTCTTTCGAAAATACCGGCACGGCCAACCTGGCACAGGCGGGTTATAACAGGGGCACGCTGAAAGTCGGCCAGCCGATAACGGCCGTTTTCAACGGCGCCCGCAACGGCACGCCGGTTGGGATCATCATCATGTTCATCGACGAGGAAGGAAGAGAATTGATGTCGCGCATAGGCGGAGGCGGAAATCCTCTTGACTAATTCGGCGATATGACAGTTTGTGCGGAAAGTTCAGAACAGGAGGGTCGAGAAATGCGAAATCGCCTGGCAAACCTACCGACAGGTTTCGTGTGGGTACTCGTTTTGTTTGTGTCCACGCTCGTTGCGTTTCCATCGGTGACTCTGGCTGGATTGCAAGAAGAACAAGAAGAAAAAGATTACGGCTTACGGATTTACTCAGACAAGCCGTTCTCAAGGGATGGATTCATCACGCCGGAATCGTCACCTGAGGCCGGAATGTTGGAGACGGCTGCAATCCGTTTTGATCCCCAGGATCTGTCAGGCATCTACAGATCGGTTGCCGGAGGGTGGGAGTCGCCCGGTCCGAATGTCCCGCCGATGACTGTGGAAGGCCGGGCGGTGATAGCCGAGCGTGTTTCGCCCGACAACGTCCCCAATCCGGCGCTTGGGAACGATCCGCAGTTCTTATGCGCTCCGCAGGGTTTTCCACGGCTGTGGCTCGATCAGGAGCTGATCGAAAACATCCATCTGGAAGACAGACTGCTGCAGTTGTCCCAGTGGGACCAGACCTTGCGCGAAATCTGGATCGACGGGCGCCCCCTGCCCACGCCGGAAGACATCGCTGAACTGGGGCAGACGTTCTACGGATATTCGGTTGGCCGGTGGGAGAGAGACACGCTTATCGTCGAAACCGTGGGCCTCGATGAGAGAAACTGGATCGACGATGACACGGGATACCCGTTCAGCTCCGAGGCACGGTGGGAAGAGCGTTACAGACGCGTGGCTCCGGATGCGATCACCGTTCAATATACGCTGTATGATCCCAAATATTATGCCACTCCCTGGGTCGGTGACGTTAAACCGTGGAGACGAATGCCCAGAGATTTCGTGACTCATGTTGGATGGTTCGGCTTGTATTCGGGGGTCACGGAAGCCATCTGTGCGCCGATGAACGAAGCGGAGTTCCATCTTCGGAACGAACCCGCATACGCAGATTTACCGCAACCTGATTAGGGTGCTTTTGAGGTTTCAATGCCTCATTTCACGGTCCAGAAGGTGTCGCCCGCGGCGACACTCGCTGGAGCCGTAGATGTCCGCTAGGTTCCCGGTCTGTGTTTTCTGTACGCTTAGAATTTGAACATGAGAAACCCAGGATCGGAAAAGGAGGTTCGAAAAATGCGAAGTGATTTCGCGATTCTAAAAGCCTTCCTATGGATGCCCCTTTTCGCAACGGTATTCGTTGTTCTCCTGACAGATGCCGATGCAGGCGCCGCACAAGGCCAGGGGGGCGGATTCGACCCGCGTGATCTCTCCGGAATCTACATGCGGACCGGCGGGGATGCTGGCTTTGGTCCAGTGGACAGCATGCCGCCGTTGACGGCCGCAGGCGAGGCGAAGCTGAGGAATGTAATTCTGCCGGGCCCCAGCCGACACCCCCTGGCACGGGAGGCCAGTAACGCCGCTCCCTCAAACGATGCTTCCCTCCTCTGCAATCCGAAAGGGCTGCCGAGGTTGTTGCTCGAATCGAGCCACCAGGAACTGATAACTCTGCCGAATCGTATTGTACAAGTCTGGAGCCAGGAACGAAGACCGCGTGAAATCTGGATCGACGGGCGGGATGTGCCGTCACCTGACGATCTCAACAGTCTGGGAGCCACATGGTACGGACACGGCGTCGGTGTCTGGGAGGGCAACACCCTCGTCGTCACAACGGTCGGTATCGATGACAGAGCGTGGCTGGATTCGTTCGGTTTTCCGAGAGGCTACGACGCCCGCGTGGAGGAGCGCTACGAATTGGTCGATGCCGACACATTGCAGGTTACGGTGACACTCTTCGACGAGGAAATGTACACGAGCCCCTGGGTGTCGGACGTGAAGACCTTTAGAAAGGAATCCCAGCAGAACCTGACCCGGCGCGGGTGGTACGGCTTACACGGAGGAGTCCCAGAAGATATCTGCTTCCCGACGGCCCCGAACCGCTAGACAAACGGGCGTGCGGGGGGACTGTCAATATTGTTTGAGTGCGATTGTCGCGGTAGCGGAAGCAGACTTGACCGTTGTCGAACGATTCCAGTCGGCTGTTGGCGATGGCGATGCGGAAGACGTAGCGACCCAGATGGTCGAGGACCTAAGCACCGCGCCCTGCCGGTTGGTAGTGAACGACCCAGTTTTTCTTCCAGAGAGAGGATGGTAATCCGCCGTCTTGCCACGCCCTGCAGTGCGAACCCTTCTTGTTATACTTATCCGCGTTGGAGGCAGGGCACCAACAGGGACCCCGAACATACGCTTTGAACACCAGAGGCATGGAGAAGCCGAAGACCGGGTAGCGGTTCTAAACGACTCCTCATTTGATCGCTCGGAAAAGCTTGACAGAAGATGCATAGCAGCGTAATAACTGAGAAGTAAAAATCCAATCTAAATCAGTGTAAATTCAGGATTTGTCGGCCAGACAACCCGGAGATTCGAGGAGGAACGATGAACCCCGCGAAGTTGGTAGTGCTAATCAGTGCGATGGTTCTGTGCGTGTCGCTTGTCGTCGGCGCTCGACAGCAGGAACCGGCGCGGTCGGGCCAGGGGCCGGAGCCAGATCTGGGTGCAGTGCATCAGGACCTTTTGAACCCCGAGGACAGGGCCGGAGAGGCCATCGGGCTGACGCGGGCCGTGGCTGCGACACTGCCGGACGCCGTGACTGTGGGACCGATACCTCGCAAGAACTTCGTGGACGAATTCGTAATTGGTCGAATGGAGCGCGAAAATATTCCACACTCCCCGCTCTCGAGTGATGAAGAGTTTTTGAGAAGGGCGTACCTGGATGCGACAGGTCTTTTGCCGGAAGCCGATAAGGTCCGTTCATTCACAAGCGACACGGATCCTGACAAGCGGGACAAACTGATCGACGAATTGATTGGCTCGGAGCCATTCCTGGACCAGTGGGCCTATCACTGGGGAGAACTGATGCGGGGGGGAGGCGACTATCACGTTTGGACAAAAGAGTGGCTCAGGGTGGACCGCCCCTACAACGAAGTCTTTTACGACATCGTTACTCCAACGAGCAGGAATGCGAGGACGTTTCCGACGAGCGCCGCGTTCTATGACCAGATTAGCTACCTTTCGACTCGCTGTGGATTCTGGATGGATTCCGACGATTACAAAGGATTCAACCGTCTGGACTTCATCGATGAGGTGACGACCGATATTGGACGGGTGTTTCTGGGACTCCAACTGGAGTGCATTTCCTGTCATAACGGCGCGGGTCACACCGACAGCTTCAATCTTTGGTTGACGAGCAAGAGGAGAACCGACTTCTGGAGGCACTCGGCCTTCTTTGGGGATATGCGGGTGGTCGGATTCACCCGTGGTGCTGCCAATACGTGGGGCAGGTCCGCCATCTGGGACGACCTGGGCGCCGGATATAACACGGCCGAAGACGGATACTACACACCGGCAGAGAATCGTTTTCCGCGCGATGGCAACACCTACGAAGCGGTATTCCTGCTGACGGGAGAGAAACCGAAACCGGGCGAGACTGCGCGTGAGGCCCTGGGCCGAATCCTGCCGACACATATCCAGTTCGCGCGCGCGACGGTCAACCTGATATGGCAGAAGTTGATGGTGATCGGTTTGGTCGAGCCATACTCCGGTTTCGATCTGATGCGGCTGGATCCCAGTAATCCACCACCGGAGGGGTGGGAACTTCAGCCATCCAATCCCGAGCTGTTGCGGGCGCTGGCTGAAGATTTCCGCGATAACAACTTCAGCATCCATCGTGTCATCAAGACGATCATGAAATCCAACGCCTATCAACTTTCGACCAGCTTTCCCGGTGAATGGACGGATACCTATATTCCCTACCATGCACGGCGGTTTGCCCGCACCCTCACGCCGGTCGAAGCGGTCGATGTCGTCGCCCAGGCGACCGCATCTCCGCTCGGGCTCCGGCAGTTCGGCGAGTCCAAGTCCTACATCAAAGAGTTGAGCAGTCCTAGAGCCGGAGGTGATATCGGGCCGTTCCTGGACGCGTATTACCAGAGCGACAGGCGTCTGGCGCCGCAAAATGTCAATGTATCGAGCCCGGTGCAGGCGATGATGATGATGAATTCGCCGGTGGTCACCGACCGGGTGGTCGCCGAAGGAACGACCCGGGTGGCGACCTTGCTGGAGTCGGGCCGATCGGACGATGAATTAATCGAGGAACTATTCCTGTCGAGTCTGTCGCGCTGGCCGACGGCCGAAGAGGTGGAAGTGGCCAGGCGGCTGCTCGCAGAAGACAGGCAAATCGGTGCGGAGGACATTCAGTGGGCTCTGTTGAACACCGTAGAGTTCGTGGTGAATCATTGAAATTGTGGAAGCCGGGCGGCGGAAACAACGCCGCCCCACCACCCATCCTGGATCTGGGAAAGTCCGATTTATACAGGAATATTTGGAGGGGACGATGCTACCGCCACTAGGGAATATGACCCGCCGCGAATTGCTGAAACTACTCGGCCTCAGCCTTGGGACGACGGCCACTTTCGGAGCTCAGGCCGCCTGGCCGCGTAAGGTTCGAGCACAGAGCAACAGGGTCACACCGCTTGGGAACGTGCGCAACGTCGTTGTGATTCAGAATGTGGGGGCGATGAGTCCGCCCGAGACATTGGACTTCAAGGACACGAAGTGGACGGCGAATGATCTCGACATGCAGAGAGTCAATTCGGAGTTCTCTATCTCGAAAACGCTTTTCCCGAATTATGAGAAATGGGCGCCACGGGCCTCGTTGGTGCGTTCGATGTACGAGAACGGACTGGTCCACTTCCCGGCGCAGTACCACACGCAGTGTGGTCGTGCGTTGAACCCGGCCATTGTGCGGGAAGTGCCGGCCATGGGCAGCATTATTGCCTACGAACTCGAATCCGAGCGTCGAGAGTCCGACACGTTTCCGACATATATCAGCATGGATTTGTGGAACGCAAATTGTAGTCAGATCGGGCAGGGAATGCTGCCGGCCCGGTTTGCGGGACTGGACCTCAACACCACCACCGTGTTTCAGGCCTTCGGGGGCGGGGACCCAAGTGGGAGCGATCCATTGTTGGCGAGACGGTGGGAGGCTCTGCGAAGACTGTCCGAGGCTTCACCCATTGGCCAGGATCCAATTGGATCGCAGGCCACACAGTACCAGTCGCACTACCAGTACGGCTACCGACTGCTCCAGGATGAGCGGTTCAGGCGAGCGCTCCAGCTCACGGAAGAGGAAAAGGTCCGTTATATGGGAGATCCTGCCCCTCCGGGCACATGTAAAATCGGTCTTCAGGCCTTGCTGGCGCGGAATATACTGGCTTCCGATGCGGGCGCGCGATTTCTATGGCTATGCAACTGCTACAACGGCAACAATGGCTGTTTCGATAACCATGAGTGGATGTACAGCCGGGACCGCTTACCACTGACGAATGGAAGAATATCGATATACGACAGCGCGCCCATGCTGGATCGAGCGTTGAGTAACTTGGTGGAAGATCTTTCGACCATGCCGGGCACTGAACCTGGAAAAACACTCCTGGATGAAACGATGATTCTCGTGGCCTCGGAATTCGGGCGCGATCCGGACATGAACTCCAACCAGGGCCGGGATCATTGGGGCCTCTGTTTCACGGATATGTGGCTTGGCGGACCCGTTCAGCCGGGGCGGGTGATCGGACGAACCGACGCAAGGGGCTGGAAGGTTGTCGACACGGGTTGGAAGCATAGAGAACAACCGATGCATGATCACGACACCTCGACGATCTACTCGTGTCTGGGTATCGATTACTCGAAGGTCATCGAAGATACACCCTCGGGACGGGCCTTTGAATACCAGCAGACGGCTCCCCTCGGAGGCCCGGAGTTTATTCCGCTGACCGACATCGAGGAATTGTTCATATAGGCTATGCAGAGAAAGCTGATCTTGACTCTGCTGTGTTCGATCTGCGCCGCATTGCCAGGCGCAGCACAGACAGCAGCGCCGGAAGATGCGCCGCAATCAACCCCAGCCGAAGATATGGTGTTGATTCCTGCGGGTAAATTCTGGATGGGCCGTGCCTTCTCCATAACGTTAGAAACGATGGGAGTGTTGGCACGGGACAGGATGGATACCATTCCCGCCAATCACATTTCCCTGGATGACTTCTATATTGACAGATACGAAGTAGTTCAAGCGGACTATGCCCGATTCCTTGCCGACACGGGACCTCAAGCGCCATGGAACTGGCCTCAAGGCGAGATCCCCGACGGGGAAGAACAGATACCGGTGTATAACGTCAACTGGTATGAAGCCACCGATTACTGCAGGTGGACCGGGAAACGTCTTCCCACGGAAGCGGAATGGGAGAAAGCGGCGCGAGGCGGTCTCGATCGGGCCCGTTACGCCTGGGGGGACGACGACATCGATACGAGTGAATTCAGGGTGCTCCCGCCACAATCTTCCGGAACCAAATACAACGTCGCCCTTCCTGCAGTCCTTGGCGGCGTTCCCCGTCCCGAGCCGGGGGGATCATTTCCGCCCAATGGCTACGGTCTCTACGACATGATCGGAAACGTCGCGGAGTGGGTCGATGATTGGTATCACGATAATTACTATCCGTTCATGCCGAAAGTGAATCCACAGGGACCGGAATCCGGTTTTTACAAGAGTCTTCGAGGATCGAGTTTTAGGGGGCGCGGCGCGTTCGGAAATATGTCCGTTTCGGTCCATATGCGCGACTTCAGCGATCCTGAACTCCGGACAACCGCAATCGGTTTCCGCTGCGCGAAAGATGCCAGCTAGTGGTCCCCGTCAAACAGACTGTAACTTATCGAGCTTCTTTCGGGCACGTTGAACTTTTTCAAGAATATCGGAAGCCGTTGCGGTCCAAATGAAGGGCTTCGGGTTCTGATTGTGACCCCCGACATATTCCTCCACGGCCTGGATTAGCTCAGGAACCGAATGGAAAACCCCGCGCCGAAGCCGTTGTTCGGAAAGATCCCGGAAGAAGCGTTCGACCATGTTCAGCCAGGATGCACTGGTCGGTGTGAAGTGCACATGAAAGCGCGTGTTGCGCTTCAACCAGTTGACGACTTTCTGATGTTTGTGCGTGGCGTAGTTGTCGCAAATGATATGGATCTGTTTGTCTTTCGGCACGGAACGTTTGATCTGATTGAGAAACCGGATCCATTCCTGATGACGATGCTTCGGCATACAGGTCCCGATAATCGAGCCGTCCAGCGTATTGAGCGCGGCGAACATCGTGGTCGTCCCGTTGCGTTTGTAGTCGTGGGTGAGGGTGCCGCACCGCCCCTTCTTCAGAGGTAACCCGGGTTGCGTGCGGTCCAGGGCCTGCATCTGGCTCTTCTCATCGCAGGACAAAACAATGGCGTTTTCCGGAGGGTTCAGATACAAACCGACCACATCCTCCAACTTCTCGACAAATTGTTTGTCGTTGGAAAGTTTGAAGGTGCGTGCCAGATGAGGCTTCAAGCCATGAGCCCGCCAGATTCTCCCTACCGTGGACTCGCTGACGCCGGTTGCCCTGGCCATCAAGGACCGGCTCCAGTGCGTGGCGTTCGGAGGCTTCCCTTCGACCGTCTTCTTCACGATCCGGGCCCGCTTCCGGCGGCCGATCGAGGGAATCCGTCCACTGCGGGAAGCGTCCTTTTCGATTCCCCCGAGGCCATCTTCAACGAAACGATCGCGCCAACGTCCGG
Organism: Terriglobia bacterium; assembly: GCA_965263045.1. GTDB lineage: Bacteria > Acidobacteriota > Terriglobia > 20CM-2-55-15 > 20CM-2-55-15. Next base: position 6,419,470 of record CBDHGK010000041.1, on the reverse strand, counting down.
CCTTTTGACGAGTGATGTCCAACTTGGCAGCGATCTCCTGATTGTCCAGACCCCCGGCGGCCAGCAAGACAATTCGAGATCGTTCCGCCAACCGGACCGCCACACTGCGGCTTCGGCTCAGTCGCTCCAGTTCCTTCCGCACAGGAATGTCCAATTTAATCGTCGGTGCTCTCCTCATATATACTCAGACGTAGGAAAGCTGAATAAGTTACATTAACTGTGACGGACTACACTAGGACGCTCCGATTGCAGAATCATCGGCTCGTTCGCCGAAGGCTGGAGTGCGCACCTTGGGATCGGAAAGAAAAGGACATTGAAGATAGGAATCAGATTCAATGCGTAAGCTGATCGTCGCACTGTCACTCATAGCATTCTTCGGCCCGTCTGAGCTACGAGCTCAGAGACCCGAGGTCGAGGTAGGCGACGCCGAACGCTTGGCCACGGAATGGCTGGATCGGCTGAATGCCCTCGACGAATGGAACTTGACACCGGAAGGCGAGGAAGAAGGGTTGGAACAGGTTGTCGACAATATGATGGAGCTCTACGCTGCCGATGTGCTTTCCGAGCTCCCGCCTCACGACGAAGAACAGATTGGACCGGTAATACTTCGGGGGAGCGGGCAACTTCGGAAATGGGTCGAAAAGATTGCGAAAACTCACGTCAGGATTGACTATATCCAGGTCCGTCAGACAGCAGAAGAATACCAGGGAGTACAGCTGGTCTATTCCGTGACGCTGCCCTGGGGCGGACTCGGTATCGCCGTACCGATCATCGCAGCCTATTCTCTGCGTGAGGATCGTCGAAGATTCGGGGCACCGGGGATATTGGTTTTACAGACGAACGATGAGGGAAAAATACAACGGTTCCGTCTTTATCTGACAGAGATCTTCGAGGTTTCAGCCATATAGACGTGGAGCTTGAATGACTTCAACAACATGATTTCATTGTAAGTTTCGCAATCTCATCTTCGGGAAGTTTGGGACAAGACTGGATGGCAGATAAACAGTGAGGGACGATATGAATCGAAAGTTTGTTCTAACCATGATCGTGATCGCGGGATTGTTCGCGGCTGTCACCTCGTTCGCCCAACACCGGCCTTATGATCAGGTCATGAAGGATATCAGCGCTACGTCCGAAAGCTTGAAGACGAATCTGGATGGGACGGGCGCCGAGAGCTACGAACCGGTTCGTCTGAACGAACGAGGCGGTATTCTCAGAAATCGCGGAGGCGGGGGAAATCGGCCCACAGGCCCGCGTACTGAGGAGGAGATTCAGGCCAGCGCGGCCGCTGCCGTTGAGGATGCGACAAAGCTGGAAGGCCTGTTCAGTGAAATCGAACAGTATTGGACTTCTTTCAACACCCGAGATGCGGTCAGTTTGGCCAAAACCTCTCAGGATGCCGCGGCGACGATTGTCGACAGAGTCCACGGCAATGATTTTGACGCCGCCCAGAGGGCCTTCAGAGATGTTCAGCAAGCGTGCATCCATTGCCACTTCACACACCGCGAAAGAACCATTGACGGTTTCATCATCAGGCCGTAAGCATCTCGTTGCGTCAAGATCGATCTGAGATTGTTTCATCATTCCGTTGGGCCTAAGGAGGTTGACGATGCAGGGTCGTTCTGTCAGGCCGATGATGGTATTGGTGTTGGTGCTCGTTTGTACCATGGTGGTGCATGCACAGGAGGGCGCGAACCCATTTGATCCGCGTGATTTCACGGGAATCTGGCTGATGACCGATGGAGGAGCTGGGAGAAGCAGTTTTGGCCCCAACCGGCCGGCGCTGACGCCTCAAGGCCTGGAGATTCTCGACACGCGTATTCCTTCGCGCAGTGACGACAGAATTACAGTCACCAACCCGAGTCTTTCGAACTACCCAACCTATCAATGCAATCCGGATGGTTTTCCGAATCTGCTCTTCGATGCCGAGCCCATTGAATTCCTTGTGTTAAACGACAGGATCCTGCAAATCATTCAGTGGGAACACAGAATACGCGTGCTCTGGACGGATGGACGGGCGCTGCCGGCGGGCGAGAACCTCGAGAACCTTGGACCGGCGTGGTATGGACATTCGGTAGGCGTATGGGAAGGAGACACCCTGGTAGTCAATACCGTCGGTCTCGATTCGAGAGCCTGGCTCGACAGGCGGGGACATCCCAAGAGCTTTCACGCACGGATCGAAGAGCGCTACCGTCGCGTCGCTGCCGACACGATAGAGCTTCAAATGACGCTGTACGACCCGGAAAACTACACGGCCCCGTGGGTGGGTGATACCAAAGGCTTCACGCTCCTTGCACCCGAAGACTACACCTTTTTCGGCTGGAAAGGCTTGTTCTCCGGTATCACGGAATCCATCTGCGCACCGATGGATGAGGTGCAAACCTATAACGAGCGGTTCCGTGACCCGGGAGGCTTCGGAATCGGGGGGATAGAGATAAACGAGTGATGACTGCAGACATAAGTTAGTCGACCGAGAAGCAGTAGATGAGACCGGAACCACCGCTGGCCGCGATACTGTCCGGGTCACATCCTCGACTGGGATGGGTAGAATTCCAGGGCGCGTAGCCGACGTTGCCTCCGCGATTGATATGTCCGAGCGTCCCCAGGTCTTCAAGAGCATTGCTGGTCCAGTCGCGGCAGGTCAGAGTGTGTCCGTCAAAATTCATCTGGTCCAACAGCTCGTATGGCCACGCGGTGCCGTCGATCCGTGACCCTGTCAGGACATCGTTGCTTTCGGGAGGAAGCACTTCGCCTCTTTCGGTCAGGGCGGTCGATTCTGTGACGTTGGCGTTGTCCGAGTGGAGGTGTTCAACGTCTCTTGCGATCATGACGCCTTTGGCGTTGTACCAGGGACCCGGGCCGATGCGGTCGCGTGCATTAATTTGCAGCGCCGGATGGGACTGGCTGAGGTAGGCGCGCCAGCTCCTGTCTCCGGCCCCAGCCGCACCCGCCAGTGCCTGGCAATGCCTGTCGGCGCCACCCAGGCCGCCGAGATCACCCCCACCGTCGGACGGGGCCACGCTGGTGACGAAGAAACTCATGCCACTGTCCTGGGCCATTGCCTGGGGCACCACCAGCGCTACGAATGCCGATAGTGCAAGAGCGCTGTATGTATTTTTCATGGTTCGGTTCTCCTTCGTGGTCCGAACTGGGAGGGTCGTGGGCCGCGCCCTCCCCCATGTTCATCCGCAATGAGGGAAAGGTAGGGCGAAATCTTATAGAAGGCGGCTATCAGCGTCAAGCAGGTGGCGCGTCGTCCAATCGAGCCGCAAGGATTGCGACATAAGGCTGCGGCAGGTGCGTTCAATCCCGATGTGATACAATCGTGTCCATTCCACAACACAATTCTATTCCCGATATCCTACCGAAGGAGGATTGAGCATGCCGGGGACGTACCGTTTGGCAGGAACGCTCTGTGGCTTCTTAATTCTGGCAGTTTGGGTCGTGACCGATGCAAATGCCCAGGACACCGTCACCGCGGGCGATTCCCATGTGGCGACAGCTATGGCTGCCGCCCACCGTCCGGGACATGATTTCTCCGGGCTTTTCGATCAACTCTGCGGCGAGCGCCCTCCGCGCCGCAGGATGGTGACAGACGGCGTTTTGGTCAATGATCCGGACACTCGAGGCGGCGTATCGCTTTCCGACACTTCGCTGAGCGAAGCATGGTACCAGGGCGTGTTTGGCCACCACAACACGAACCTCATCTTTAACGGAACTCCTCCGCGCGCTGCATGGTACCAGGGGCCCGCGAAGGTGTTCGACAACCTGTATTACGTCGGGGACAATCACCATTCGATATGGGCGGTGACCACATCCGACGGGATCATCCTGCACGATACGGGTTTCGAATACATGGTTGAAGCTCAAATCATCGATGGGTTGCGCGCGTTCGGTCTCGATCCGGCTGATATCAAGTATGTCATCATCGGCCACGGCCATTCCGACCATTATCGCGGAGCCAGAACCCTCCAGGACCGTTACGGCGCGCGGGTCATCATGGCCGAAAGAGATTGGGAACTGGTCGAGGAGTCCGATGCTCCCGAAGAGGTCAAGCCCATGCGGGACCTGGTGGCCAGCGACGGTATGGAATTGACGCTCGGCGACACGACGCTGACGCTGTATGTGACGCCGGGCCACACACCCGGCACGATCTCAACACTGCTCCCGCTCCGAGATGGGGAAAGCCGGCACGTCGGCGCCTTGTGGGGAGGCACCGCCTTCGGATTCGGGCACTATGCAGATCCACTCGAGGTCGTCAGCATTTACCGGGCATCGGCGGACCGTTTTCGGGACATCGTGTTGAGAGCCCGGGCCGATGTTCATCTATCGAGCCACACGAACTACGACCAGACTCTGGAGAAACTCAAAGCCCTGAGGTTCCGGAGTCCCGGCGATCCGCATCCGTTCGTAAGCCGCGATGCTGTCGATCGTTATCAGACCGTACTGATCGAGTGCGCCGACGCGACGCTGGAGTGGTTGGCCGAGGTGGCCCGGCGGGGTCTTTCACTCAGGCACTCCCCTGAAAGCGGCCTTCGCTAGAATGGAGTGAACAAACCGGGGGCGAGCGCTAGCCGTCCATAAATCGAATAATCGGGGAAATGCCTATTCTGTAATTGCGCACTTTATGCGCATCTCCAGTTGACGCTGCAACCAAGTTCTGTCAGTTGAATTCTGTCTCTCCTGCTAATCGCGCCGCCGCACACTCGCCCACGGTCGTCAGATGCCGAGAGGGTCCCCCGGATTCCACATACGGATGAGGATCGCCGGGCCTCCGGAACCTCAGGGCATTCACCTTGTCCGGCGTCTTGTCCTGCATGAAGTGACTGCCCAGGGCCACATCGGCACGCGCTACAATGGCAAGCCCGATCGGCGATGCGAACACGGGGTCGACACTCCACGTCAGTGGCCCCCGACGTTCGGCGCGAGGTTAACGGCAATCCCGGTGAGCGAATCGGTGGCGGCCCGGTCACAAGTAGTCCCTATCGATGCCCGGAATTTCGGGTTCGCTTTTATTTCGACCGCAGGACTTCGTTATCCCTTCATGATATCGTCTCTCCATCGTCGAGGTTTGCCGTCTTCAAAGGAGGTTCGTTGTGAGGAACGCATTCTCACCCAATCGCTTCTGGACTGCAGTGTTCGTTTCCAGTATGACACTGACTCTTCTCTCGGCTTGCGCCCCTGCAGACTCCGATTCGGTCGGTGCGGTCCCATCGGTGAACCCGCCGGCCGCGACGCCTGATACGGGACCCCGGAATTTCGAGACTGCTGAACATTCGATTCGCGTCGTCACGGTTGCCGAAGGCCTTTCGTATCCGTATTCCATGGCCTTTCTCCCGGACGGTAGCCTACTCGTCACGGAGATGGCCGGTCAGGTACGCATGGTTCAGGGCGGCGTTCTCCTCGCCGAGCCGGTCGGTGTGATACCCGATGTGCACCATGACGGGGCGTCGAAAGGCTTGATGGACCTCGCCCTGCACCCCAATTTTGCGGAGAACCGCCTGATTTATTTCACATACAACAAGCCCGGCGAACGTGGCACCACCTTAGCCCTCGCGCGAGGGACTTTTGATGGTGACCAGTTGACGGACATAACGGAGGTTTTCGTTGCCGACGCGTGGGCGATGACGGATGCGCGGCAGAACGCGCGCATCGCCTTCGGCACAGACGGCATGCTCTACATGACAGCCGCCGGGGGAAGAAGCGAGCGAGACCGCGCCCAGATCATGGCCGATCACTCCGGCAAGGTCCTGCGCCTTCGGGACGACGGGACACCCGCGCCGGGCAACCCGTTTGAGGGCCGCGAGGGGCAGCGTCCGGAAATATTCACGTACGGGCACAACAATATCCATGGAATAGCTGTTCATCCCCAATCCGGGCAGTTGTGGGTCGTCGAGCACGGCGACAAGGTCAGCGCTCTCGTAGCCGGCGCAAACTACGGATGGCCGTTCGTACGCTACGGTCCAAGTACTAATCCTGCCCCCAATCCCACGCCGATGGGCGTTCAGCTGAAGGCACCGCACATCGTATGGGACCCGGACGTCCATATTTCTGGCGTGATGTTCTACACGGGAAACCGGTTTCCGGAATGGACGGGCGACCTTTTCGTGGGAGGCCTCCGGACGCAGCAGGTCAATCACGTCGAGATGACCGACCGCGGCCCCGGCATACGGGAATCCCTGTTCACGGATATCGGGCAGTGGGTGCGCGATTTGCGACAGGGTCCGGACGGACTGATCTACTTCACGACCTATGCCGATCCGGAAGCGCCGGGGCGGGTGATGCGGATCGAACCCGCCGAATAGCGCATTCAGGATCTACAGGCTTAAGCAATGGGGAACAAGATGCAAAGAACACTACTCGTAGTATGCCTCGGCATGTTTTTCCCATGGATGGAGATCACCGCGGCGATGGCCCAGAGCCCCGACCCCGTGGGAATGGCCTTTGATGGAGAAAACATCTGGGTCGCAAACACCGGCACCGGCACCCTGGAAAAGCTGAGAGCCAGTGACGGGACCCGAGTGGACACTTACCAACTGGGCGGATCCCCTCTGCGATTGGCCCATGACGGCACAAACGTCTGGGTCGCTCAAGCCGCGGGTTCGTTGACAAAAATCCGGGCCAGCGATGGATCCATCATTGAAACATATGATATGCGCTCGCCCCAGGGAATCATCTTCGATGGCGAAAGCATCTGGTTGAGCAATATATCAGCAGGCACAGTGACGAAGTTACGCACTGTCGACGGATCAATCGTTGGCGTTTACCCCGTGGGCGAGAAGCCGGAGGGATTGTTGTTTGACGGACAATTCATCTGGGTGGCCAACTCGGGCGGCAATACTGTTGTTAAATTAAGAATCGCTGATGGCTCCATCGTCGGCACTTATGCCATCGAGGGCCGCCCATCCCAACTTGCTTTTGACGGTGAAAGTGTCTGGGTGACCAACTACGGCAGTCACCATGTTACGAAGTTGAACGCGAACGACGGTTCCACAATCGGGACATTCCCTGTAGGTTCTTTTCCACTCGGCATCGCCTTCGACCGTTTGAACATCTGGGTGGCCAACTACGGCAGCAACGACGTTACGAAACTGAGTCTGGATGGCTCGCAGGTGGACACCTACCCGGTAGGAAACACTCCCGCTGAACTCCTGTTTGACGGAAGAAATATTTGGGTCACGAACGTACGCAGCGACGATTTGATGAAGCTGAGCCCCAGCGATGGCTCGACGCTTGCTACCTATTCCCTCGCGCAACCCGTCGTCGAATAACACCGGAACCAGGCGGGCTGGTACTGTCGCAGCATGAAAGGACGCCCCTTATCTGGTGGTTGTTGGTTGGGAATGTCTATCCGGCTGGAGCCGGACCCACGTAGTTATGAGGGCTTCTTGGTGACACTCCTGCAGAACGACAACTGAATGTAAGTAATCTAAGATTGATCATGGCATCATAACGCCACGTTGACTTCGTAAAAGGTCGAGAAAGTTTCCACTTCACCCCGGAGGTTGGATATGCGTTTCGAAACGGTTCTCGGACTGGCTGTAATCGGTCTGGTGGCAGGGACCCTGCCCGCATGGTCGCACCATGCGCACGGAAACTACGCGGCAGACCCCATCGATATGGAGGGCGTAATCACGGAGTTGCATAGAATCCAACCGCATCCCTGGATCTATATCGAAGTGACCGGCCGTGACAGCCAGAAGCAGGTTTGGGCGCTTGAGGGCGGCGCCCAGAGGGATCAAGATATCAAGCCGGGTGACACGATCAAGGTGCGATGCTTCCCGTTGAGGGACGGCAACCGCGCCTGCCAACTGGGGTTCCTAAAGGCTCCGGACGGAACGGTCGTAGACTGGGATGGGGATCGGCCGGTGCCTCAGGACCTCTGAAAGAAAGTAGCTGAATCTACAAGATCAGTTCTTGATTGCGTCAAGCCGGGCTCGCGCCTGGACGCGAAACTGCATAGCTTCAGGGAGTTAAAATCGTCATGAGACAGATCGTGTCGTTTGTCGTCGTCTGTGCACTGTCGATGGGGACGTCCTTCGCCCAGGAGTGGCGCACGTTCACCAGCATGGAGGACCGCTTCTCCGCTAATTTCCCCGACGAGCCGGAAGTCACCGAGATCCTCTGGGAATCCGAATACGGGGCGATGCTGGCTGGGCGTGTCTACACCGTAGAACGGGGTGCGAACAAGTACTCGGCGACCGTGGTGGATTACAACCCGATAGTGGAGATACTCACCGAAAAAGGGAAAATCTGCCCACCGGGTCTGGAGGGGTGCGAGGGAACGACCGCCGCCAGACGTTCAGACAACAATGGTGCCGGGTACTGGAAGACCGATATTCGGGGCGCGATGATCTACGTGACGTCCCAGTATCTGAAGCGCGACGTCACGGTAACCGACTACATGTGGAACTGGCTGGGTCAAGGGCCCGAAGTCCATCAGTTGCAGCTGATCAACAACGCCGACCAGGCCCGGATCTTCGTTAACATCTACATGCACCACAACTGGCTCTACATACTGGAAGAAACGGCGCCGGAAAACGGCCCGCCGCCCGCGATCTTTCACCAGTCGATCTCTCTCTTTGAAGCGGACGGAAGCCGGGCGGGCCACGGTGGCCTTTACTTCAACGCACCCGAGGTCGACCCGGACCAAACGTTTACCTTCGGCGGGGGCACCAACTAAGAGCCGACACCGGTCGACATTGAGTCCAACCTTATGACTGCTTAGGGAAGTGGTGTACGTCAAATCGAGGAAGGGTCACACGTTGATCAGGTTTGTTGTGAGTTTTCTCTCAACAAACCCCAGAAAAGGGGCGTCCTCTCATACTGCGACAATACCTTTGGAGGTTCGAGGGTGCGGGTGGTAGGAATTCAAGTTCATTCGGGTAGTTTCCGAACTGGCAGCGGCCCAAGGAGAAACTCTTAATGAAGCGAATACTTATGCCGGCACTGCTGGTTGCGGTGCTGGCAGTAGGAATTGTCATGGCCTACTCTATCTGGAGCACATCGCCCGCGACCCCGGAGGAGCTGCTTAGAAGCGGAATGGAGTACTTCGAGAACGAAGAGTATTCTGAGGCGATCGTCCAGTTACTGAATACGATTCAGACGGACCGTGAAAACCGCGACGCACACTACTATCTCGCGCTCAGCTACTTGAGGCAGGGCAACCCGAACGCGGCCGCCCAGCTACTCAATTCTCTTTTGGAATACTTTCCCGATGATGTCGAAGCGGCCCTGGAGCTTGGCAGTATCTATCTTGCCGTGGGGCGAGAAAATCCCGAGCTCTATGGCGAGGCCACCCGATTGGCCGAGGATATCCTCGAGAGGGAGCCAGAAAACGTCGACGCATTAGTCCTGTCGGGAAACGCGGCTGCCGGTTTGCAGGACTACAGTGCGTCGGCCGAGCAATTCGAACAGGCCGTCAGCCTGGATCCACAGAACGCCGCCGCTTACGTCAGTCTGGGCGTTGCCCAGGCGCTCCAGACAAACTATCCAGAAGCCGAGGAAGCTTTTCTTCAAGCCTTTGAACTTGATCCGCAGAACCAGAATGTGCTGATGTCTCTGGGCAACTACCATCGCGCGCGGGAGCGACCGGACGAGGCGGAAGCGACCTTTGAGGAGGCACTGTCCCTATACCCTACGGAACCACAGGTCTACCTCCAACTCGTGCAGTTCTACTATCAATCGGGACGCTTCGCAGAAGTCGAACGCGTTCTGATGGACGCTCAGCAGGAGGGTCCCGAAGATCCCGGTCCGTCCCTGTTGCTGACCGATCTTTACCCCAGCCAGGACAGGGGCTTAGACGCCCGTGAACTTCTTGTTGATCTGAAGGTTCGGTTTCCTGAAAACGTCGACGTCGCCGCAAGGCTGGCCGTGCAGTATCTCGAGAATGAACCGGAGTTAGCCCGACAGGAAATCGAGATGATTCTCGAGGCCGAACCGGAGAATCCGCTGGGTCAGATACTGCTAGGCGAGCTTCAGTTTTTCTCCGGTGACCTGTCCGCTTCCGAAACCACGTTCACCGGTGATCAAGCGTTCAACAGCCCTTTTCCACAGCCTCATTTTTTTCTCGGGCAGATCGCTCAGAGCCGGGGGCAATTTGATGAGGCCGCGTCTCAATATCGCGAAGCATTGGCATTGAACGCCGGATATATTCCCGCCAGGCTTGGATTGGCGGACGCGCTGCTCAATAGCGGCAGAACCGAAGATTCGCGCGCCGAGATCACCACGATTCTGAACACGTTGCCCGGTTCGGTCGAAGGGCGGATTCTGAAAGCTACGCTGGACCGGAGCGAAGGAAACTCGGTGGCAGCGGAGCAGGAGCTGAGCGCATTGGTCACCGAGCAACCGGACAATCCTCTTGTTCACCGGCAAATGGCCCTTCTCCGGGAGTCGGGCGGACGAATTGCCGATGCGGAACGAAGCTTTCAACGAGTATTCGAACTTCAGCCCGACTCCCTGGAACGCCTTACGGAGCTGACGCAGTTCTACATTCGCCAGGGGCTGACCGATCTCGCGATAGAAACCGTCAGTACGGTGCCCGATGACAGAAAAGAGGCCGTGCACTACGAACAGATGGGCATGGCCTACCTTCAGGACGGCCAATTCGAGGCCGCAGAACAAAGCTTTCAGGAAGGGATCGCGAATGACCCCAATCGCACAGTGGGCCATAGTTATCTGACAGCACAATATATACAGACGGGCCGGCTGGACGACGCTCTCGATCAGCTCGACGAGCTCATAAGCATCAATTCGTCCGACGTCGAGGCGTATGGCATGAAGGGGTTGGTCTATCAAAACCAGGGCAACATCGTCGAAGCCAAGGCGAATTTTACTCAGGCGCTCGCTATCAATCCTGTCCATGCGGTCGCAGCGAACAATCTCGCCTACATCCTCGCGGAAGAAGGAGAGGACCTCACTGAGGCCCTGGATTGGGCGCGGGTGAGTCGACGTACCGAACCCGACGATCCAAACTATGCCGACACACTGGGATGGATTTACTACAAACTGGGCAACTACCGCCTGGCCATTGACCAGCTCGAGTTTGCGGTGTCCGAACGGCCCGAAGATGGCATTTTCCAGTATCACCTGGGACTCGCCTACGTGGAAACGGGTCAATTGAGCGAGGCCCGAATCGCTCTCGAACGAGCGGTCGGTACCGACGATTTTGATGATAAGGAGTTGGCCGAAGCCGTTCTCGAAGAAATCCGGTGAAAATCGGCACATTGGAGGTTGGGGGTCGAGCAGGCCCGGAGGATTTCCCCTCCGGGCCTCTCCTAGATCCGGAAGTGAGCGTGTCCACTCAAACGGCTCCCAGAGCGGAAGCTCGGCGCAGCATTTTCCAGTGCGCGAACAAGGTCGGATTGCGCCGAGAGACCCGGACGATCTAAGGTTTCGTGCGGCGGGGACGATAGCCCAGTTTCGTGTACTCTCACGACACCCAACGCGTTAGCGCTGGGTCGAGATGAAACAGCGTCTAGATGAGTTGGCGAGGGGTAGTACCGGCCATCGATTCGGACTCAGCTACAAAGGATTCGCTTCGTCTTCCCAGAATGATTCTTACTTGAGTCCCGCTTGCGTGATTCTGGACCACCCACCTCGGATCTCATCACGGATGGCCTGTACCGTTCGGCTGGAAATAATCGGATTGTGATCGACGAAGATCTCACACCACCGGTTCTTCGATTCCCTCGGACGAGAGTTAGCTCCCAGCGATTCGAAATTGTTGCGTAGGAATACTAATCGGGGCCGTGGGGTCGCCATCAATCCTGGGCCTTAAGAGTTCTCTAAGAACGCTGACCGACTGGCCCGCTTTGGCCGTGAATGGAAACCGCCTGCGGCCCCAGACTCCAAAAGACAGCTTCTATCCCTGCTGTTTCAATAGTGATTTTCTTAATGATACAGGTGCCATAAACGTCCTCACTTGCTGCTCGGGTGTTCCGATTTGGTCGTCAGCGGAAAACCGCTCGTACCGGCGGGCCGTGGGCGTATTAACGACGGAGTCTTTTACGGTTTCGGTTTCTACAATGAATGGCAAGCCGAAGTCGTTGAACAGCCAACAGTTAACACTTAATGAGCGAGCTCCAAGGGCTCACTCGCTGGAGGCCACTGTCGGATTTGTTTACAATTTAGAGGTAAATTAAATCGTAGTATTTGATCCGAACACGCCCTCTATTTCTATATAAATGAATAGTATACAGAGAATTATGGGCATTGGCACCGGAATTGCTAGTTGTAGGTTTAAGTTGAGGAGGAATTAGGAGTGACCTCAGAGTATGGACGAATGCCTCTCAGCTACGAGTTCAATGAATAACGAAGACAAAATCAGATCTCGCAACCGAGGAAAGGATCGAATGAAACCTAAAAACGCACGGATCGCAATTGCAGGTGTCGCGATACTGGGTATGGCGATGTTCTTCATTCCCAGCAACGCCGACGCACATGCGACGTCCATCGGATTTGAGAACGGTGGTGGACCTGGCATCGTGAATATCTGGCTCGGTACCTATGAGCACGGTGGTCATCATCTAGAAGGCAGCATGAACCTCGTGGGGGTCAACGGGAACCTGTATCCGAACACAACCATTCCGTTTACGCTCCTAACGGGGACGGGGTTCGGGTTTAAGCCCGCGGGCCTCATCGACGGTACGACCAACTTTTTCGCGCCCTGTAGTCCTACAGGCGGCTCCGCTCCTCTCTGTCGACCCAGTTTGTTTCGGTGGTGTAAACCATTGGCAGGGTGCCGTATTCGCCGGTTTGGGTGCAGGAGACTACCAGTTCACGTGGATGCCTATAGGAAATCCGTCACAGGAATGGTCGCTTCTCAACACTAACATGGACGGTATTTTCACGCTCGGCGGAGTTGTTGTCAATCCCACGCCCGAACCTGCCTTAATCAGCCTCTTAGGTTTGGGAATGGTCGGTCTGGGTTTTGCCGCGCGCAGGCGGCGGCGCTAGGACGGGCTGAAACGCTTAAACTTTCTGACATCGAGTGATCTTAAGGCGGCGGTTCTTCGGAGCCGCCGCTTTCGTTTGTAGTCCAGGCTGAGGACCGCTCAGAGTCAAAACCGGCGGTAATCCACCACTATGCCGCCGTTATAGCGGGCCGTCCTGTGCCCGGACACGTTCGATGTGGGGGGAAAGCCGTACCGCCTGAATGATTTACGCTCGCTATTTCGCCGCCGGCCGAAGTACACGATGATAGCGCACGGGTTGAAAGCGGGGCGTGGGCACCCAAGGCGCGAGCTTTTCAATCAACTGTAGCGTGTTGAGAATGTTGTGCGTGGCCGGGTTGGACCCGGGTCGCCTGAAGCGGCAGGCGAGCCGCCCATCAGGTTGCTGGGAAAAGCGGTCTAGACGGGTGAGGACCGACGGTCTGCGCTCCGGAAACAGTCGTCACCTCAAGATCGCCGGCCCCTGGAGCAGCCGCCGCTCCGGTCGCACCCGTGGCCATGGGGCCGCCCACCGCTCCGCATCCCCGAAACTAATCCTGGGCGGAATTGTTGAAACGCGTCTGGGCGCTGGAAGTTGTGGAATGTCCCCGCCGTTCAGGCCGCATGCGAATGCTCGCCGCAATTCATCCTCCCGGGGCAACACGGAAAATCCTGGACTGCCTCGGTCTAGGGTCGCGTGCGCCACCCGTTGCCCCGGCCGTCTCGATCCATCTCACTCAACCGGACGGGTTCTGAACACCGCTCGAAAGCCGCTAAGGGATTCGTGTGCTTGGGCCCGTGCGCTCCCGCGCGTCGGGCGACATCCTTCGCCCTCCGCCTGTCTGGATTCTGCCTTCCTGCCTCCTGCAACTTAACCTAACACCCCAACTGCGACATCCCCGCCATGCGTCTTGCCACGCCCTGCATTGCAAACCGATCTTGTTTTTCTTATCCGCCCAACCCACGGATATCGCTGGCGAGCAATCTGCAATACGACACTCTGAGCCGCATCATCGGCTGGCAGGCGCGTTTCCCATGGATCGTGAAACCGGGGAACGATATATACTTCGTTTACACTGATAACTGGCGGGGCAACCCGGGCGACATCGCTGAAGAGGCCCGCATCGAGACGATCGACCGGAAAGCTGCTTCGAAGATCATCTACACGCACCGATTCTAGCTAAAGGTAACCCGAGAAGTCTGAAACCAAAGTTTGATCTCAATGGAAACAGAATCGTGTCCGTAAAGCCCAGAGTGCTGATTGCCGGAGCCGGCATTGGAGGTCTTACGGCCGCCGCGTGTCTGCTGAGGGCCGGCTACCCGGTGCGTGTCTTCGAACAGGCGCCGGAACTGGGTGAGATCGGGGCAGGAATCCACATGAGCGCAAACGCGATCAAAGTGTTCGACCATCTGGGTCTCGCGGACGGAATGGACAAAGTCGGCGTCAGACCGAAGGCGTACGTGTTCAGGCTGTTTCAGTCCGGCGACATCATTCAGACCTTTCCTCTGGGTGAGGAGCACCATCGGCTTCACGGGGCACCCTACTACCTGTTTCATCGCGCCGACCTGCATGAGTTGCTCGTCGGAGCCGTGCGCCGGTTCGATCCGGATGCGATCCATCTCAGCAGCGCTGTTGAAGGTTTCGAACAGACAGGTTCAACGGTGACCATAACGCTTGCGGACGGACGGCGCGAAGAAGGGGACCTCCTCGTGGGCGCCGATGGAGTCAAGTCGGTTGTCCGCGAACAGGTTCTGGGAAAGACAGAGCCCCAGTACACCGGCAATGCGGCCTGGCGCGTTCTCGTGCCTACAGAACGCCTCTCCAGCGACTTTATGGACATGGTGATGACCGTCTGGGTCGGTCCCGGGGCCCATGCCGTCGTCTACTATGTTCGCGAGGACCTGATATGTTTTGTCGGGTCGGTTGAAAGCTCGGAGTGGACGGAGGAGTCATGGACCGTCAAGTGCGATTGGTCCCAGATGAGGGACGACTTCTCAGCCTGGCATCGGGACGTGCGCCAGATTATTGATCAGGCGGACAGGGATCAGTGTTATCGCTGGGGTTTGTTTATCCGCTCGAGCGTGGATCAATGGAGCCAGGGCAACGTCACTTTGTTGGGCGATGCCGCCCACGCGACTTTGCCTTATCTGGCCCAGGGTGCCGTGATGGCGGTGGAGGACGGCGTCGTTCTCACCCGTTGCCTGGACGCGTGCGGTCCGATTGAAGAGGCGCTCGATCTGTATCAGAGAAACCGAATTCCCCGCACAAGCCGCGTGATCGAAGAATCGGGCGACAACGCACGACTTTTCCATCTTGCATCGGAGCAGGACCTGCGCAATGCTTTCGCCGAGCGCAAGCTCGGGGCTGAAAGAAATCAGTGGCTCTACAACTACGATGCGTTTTCGGTCGCGTTGAGGTAGTGGCCTGAGAATTTCGATGCACACTCTTTGGGGATGCGTCGAAACCGTCGATGCCCACGCCCCTCTTTTTTCCGGGTCGTTCGTTCACGCTCTTGCTGTCCGCTATCAACAGACTATTCCAGATCGGAATCAGATTCGGATGAACCCGGTAATCGGCCTATGACTCGCAACGAGTGGCTCACTATATTAATCATCATTGGAATCTTCGTCGAGGTTCCCGCTGCGGCGACCGCACTACTTCAGGCGCCGGGTTTGACCCGGCAACCGAGACCTGCAGTGGTCACTGAAATCACCTCGGAAATCATCGTGGACGGATTGCTCGATGAAAGTGAATGGCAGCGGGCCCCGACGATTGGCGAGTTGACGCAGAGGGAACCGGCCAACGGAGAAAGGCCGACGGAGAGGACGGACGTCACCTTGCTCCGCGATGAAAACTTTCTTTACATCGGCGTCATGTGCTACGACTCCGAGCCGGATGCCATCATTGGCACACAGATGGCGCGCGACGCCAACCTGGGTTCCGACGACCGGATTGAAATTCTGCTCGACACTTATGGGGACCAGCGGAACGCTTTTTACTTTGCCACAAATCCGGCCGGCGCTCTGGTAGACGGCCTCCTGTTCGCAAACGGTCAGTCGAACATGGACTGGGATGCGATCTGGGACGTGCGGATCCGGCGCACAGATCAGGGGTGGTCGGCGGAGTTCGCAATTCCGTTCAAGAGTCTGGCTTTTGCTTCCGGGCGGACGGACTGGGGATTTAACGTTGCTCGGCGAATCCAGCGAAAGCTGGAGGACAATCGGTGGTCCGGAGCGCGCCTGGAAACCCAATTTCTCCAGGTATCGGAAGCCGGTGAAATCACCAACCTCGAAGGCATCACACAAGGCATCGGACTGGATATCCGGCCATTCGCTGGCGGCCGTTGGCTGCATACCCGCGCCGACGGGAACAATACGATCACAGGCAAACCGGGACTCGACATTTTCTACAACATCACCCCCAACCTGAAGATATCGGCGACGGCGAATACGGACTTTGGGGAAACGGAGGTGGACACGCGCCAGATCAATCTTTCGCGCTTCTCGTTGTTCTTTCCAGAAAAGAGGACATTCTTTCTTGAGGATGCCGGTGTCTTTGCCTTTTCCGATACTGCGGTGAGGGAACCGGGTTTCCTGGCCCCGACCCGGTTTGAAGTCAACCCGTTTTTCAGCCGCCGGATCGGGCTGCTTTCCGGAACAGAGGTTCCCATCGAATTTGGAGCCAAGTTGACCGGCAAAATCGGTCGAACCGACATCGGCGTGCTCGAAGTGCGCACGCGAGATCTCCCCGGAATTCCCACCAAAAACTTTTTCGTAGGGCGGATGAAAATGAATTTTCTGGAGCAATCCTACATCGGCGGAATTGTTACGAACGGTGATCCGGCGCTCGCGACATCGAGTCAGACCTTCGGGGCAGACCTGCGTCTGGCGACATCCCAGTTCCTGGACAACTCGAAGAATCTCATCTTCAACGCGTACGGTCTCAAGAGCAGGAATGAAGGTGTTTCCGACCGAGACATGTCCTATGGCGTCTCGGTGGATTATCCGAACGATCTCGTCGAGATGGAATTCAAGTGGCGCGAGGTGGGGGAGAATTTCAGACCCAGCCTGGGCCGGGTCGGACGTACGAACCTGCGACTCCTCAGGATTGGAGGCCGCTACAACCCACGTCCGAGAGATTTTCTGGGCTTGCAGCAGATGTTCATGGGGGTGTTCTACAACCGGTTTACCCGGCTCGACAACGGAGAAGTCGAGAGCTGGAACCTTCACTTCCCAGGGCCGATCGACTGGCACTTCAGGTCCGGTGACAGTCTTCACAGGCTCTTCTGGCCATCCATTGTGTACGAGCGCTTGTTCGCCCAGTTTGAGATTTTCCCAGGCGTCACTCTGCCTGCGGGTGAATACCGCTTTACCCGCTGGAGCGTTGTGAACGTGGCGAGTGCTTCGAAGCGCAGGTTGCAGGCAGGCCTAGTGTGGACACTGGGTAACTATTGGTCGGGGCGCGCGGACGAAGTCAACGTCTCGCTCTCTTACAAGATCCCACCCTGGTTCACGGTAAATTTCAATGCCAACCAGACTTTTGCCCAGTTGCCGGAAGGAAATTTCGTCGCCCGAATCCTCACCTGGCGTGCGAACTATGCACCCACGCCGTTCATTTCGTTTTCTAATCTAATTCAATACGACAACAAATCCCGGAATCTGGGCTGGCAGAGCCGTGCCCGATGGACATTGCGGCCCGGCAACGACTTATTCTTTGTGTTCAGCCAGGGGTGGATTCAGAATCCGGAGGACGATTATCGATTCAGTCCTCAAGAAAGCAAAGTATCGGCAAAGCTTCAATACACGTTCCGATACTGAAGTCGCCTAGATCAAAAACCCTGCTATAAACCTTTCTATTCGGCGGGTTCGATCCGCATCAGGCGTCCCGGCGCGAGAGCACTCGATCACCCGGGAAAAGATCCTCACTGGACTACAGGAGCAATAAGAGACGGCGTGAAGGACGTATCGATCGCTAGAACCTGTGCGTGTAAACGAGTTTCGTCGCGAGGCTACGATCGAGTTTCGTCCAGTGGTCACCCGTATTCAGCGAATTGTTCAGCCATACGAGATATATATCGTTACCCGATTTCAAAATCCATCGAAAGCGGAACTGCCAACCGAAAACCCGACTCACCGAGTCGTACTGGATGTTGTTTGAGATCGACATGAAAGGGCTGAACTGTGCGTTGATGACCCCACGCAGGGTCTTCGTGGAGAAGCTTCCTTCCGCGAGCTCAACCCGATTGAACGAAGCGCTCAGCGCGGCAAACAGACCGGGCCGTGGTCGCACATTCAAATCGGCCGACAACTCGCGACGGTGACCGGAGTAGAAAGTGCCGAAGCTGGCATTGGCTGCGCCTGAAATCTTTCTTTGGGCGGCCGTACTGACCCTGAACGCGAAACGCGAGTAGTGGTGCTCAGATCCGGCGGGAAGGTCAATTCCACCGCCAATTCGGAAATCCTCCAGCAACCGTTCATAGCTTCGGCTGACGACAATATTGGCATTGTCACCCGAATGAAAACTGAGATCTATCAACGTGAAGTAGTAGCTGCGTTCGGCCCATTTGCCATCGGTATCGTCAGTATAGAAATCCGCGCGCGTCAGACCCATGGCAACCTGGCGGATCCAACGGTTGTTCCTGGGACGGGGGCGGAACAGTAGGCGGGGGGTCAGTTTCCGGTAATCGTTTCCGTCCACAAAACCGACAGCTGGGTCCGCATTCCTTTGAATGACCCGATAGAAAACATTGCCGACCCAGCGATCGTTGGGATAATCCACCCGTAGCCCGTAAATCGAGTCATCGCCCACTTTCGCATCATTCGGTGTCTTCATGTAGTAGCCGGCGAGCCGGAGGTTCTGGGATCCCCGGAACTGCGACGTGGCGAATTGAATATCGGCGCCGATCGTGTGGCGATCTGCAAGACTCGATTCTCGCGTCGCGCGCCGCGTATATATGAGGCCCGCGTACGATTCGCTGAAGAAATTACGTTTGGTACGAAGAACAGTAAAATCTTCGCCCCGTACCACACCGTCTCCGGCCGTACGGACTTGCAGGAAACCCATATCGAAATCGCCGGCGCGCCCGGTCAGCTTCCCTCCGTAGTCGATTTTCTGCGGTTGACCGTCTGCCGTGAGGCCGATGCGCCGTGAGAAGAACGCGCTCAGGTTTCTCGCCGGGTCGCGCGAAAAATCGAAGTTGCCCGCACCCTCGAGAAAGAAATCACGCTTCTCAGGGAAGAACAGGCGAAAGCGAGTGAGATTCACCTGGCGGTCGTCGACTTCGGTTTGCGCAAAATCAGTATTGAGGGTGAAGTTCGCCTTGAGCTGGGGCGTCAGGTTGTAGAAGACATCGAGACCGGCGTCGCCCTGGTATGTGGACTCAATTCCGCGGCCCGGCGAGTCGGTAAAGGTTCCGATCACATAAGGTTTGATATCCAGACCATGCCCCTGGGTCACCTCACGGATGCCTTCGATCCGGCCGGCCGCCGGAAGACTCAATAGACCCTGGTTGAGTCCCCATCCGGTCCAGAAACTCTCTTCGTTTTTTCGTCGTACGGTGCGCTGAAAATTGGCACCCCAGGCCTGGGCTTGCGGGTCGAAGTTCAGTGTGCGGAACGGAATCTCGATTTCGGCCGTCCAGCCTTCATCGTGACGCGTGACTCGAGCCATCCAGATACCGTCCCAGGCGCGATTCTGGGTCATACCAAAGCCACCGCCGCCCTGGGCCGGTATCAGTTGCGCGTCGCCCATGGCACCTGCCGGATTGATCTCGAAAAAATAGCCGCTCGTTTGATCGTAAAAAGGATCGAGCATCCACATGAAACGGTCGTCTGCCGACAGTGCTCCGTCACGGACCATCTGGTTTCCGAGCAAGCGGTTCGGATCGGAATCGTAAAGCGAAACACCGATGTACAAACTGTCGCTATTGAAAACGATGCGAACCTCCGTCCGCTCGGTGGCCGGTACGCCGGTCTCAGGCTCGGATTGCCTGAAGTCCGTGGCGGTTTGGGCCCGCCGCCAGACTGCTTCGTCCAGCCGCCCGTCGATGCTGACCTCCTCGCCAGCCCCCAGACTCAACGCACGGATCACTGGTGTATCCCTGTTCGTCGCCAGTTGCATGGCGGCGCTGGCAGGCACGGAACACACGAACCCGCCCATCAAAACGAACGCGAGCAAGTGTTTCATCGTGGGCAAGATGTGGGGCACGATAACACTTCTGTTTCCTCGCCGAACAGTTAACGAATCGCTCCAGTGGTACTACCACCAGTCAAACGAACGCCTAAGCGACAGCCAAGCTGTCGGCTTCGGGACAGTCTCTCCGGACGTTCACTTCGGCGAGCCCGGCCCTCAGGCGTTCGTGGAACCGTGCGGATGCGGGTTGAGCCCCGTGCTGGAAATCGTGTTTATCGTTGTCCCTCGGGTGGCACCCCCGCACCGACAACCGAACTTGGCATCCCTGATAAGGACAACAACTACGCCAGAGCGACTCCGTCAGCGGACACCTGCGTCGCGCGACGGCCTGCCCCCGCGCGCGGGCACATTGGCCGCACGAAATCAGGAACCGAGCGCGGCAAGAAGGGAACCAAATACTCGAAGCATGACCGACGAAGCTTATCGCTCGAAAAGCACAACGGCAATGTTTACAGCGTTTACAGCGCGGACCCAGGTTGCGATAGGGACCGGCGCCCTTTCATAAAGCGAAGATTTCACGACAGCTTCTGGGACTTATGGTGCCGAATACTTGTGACATATGAGATCGCCGTTCAGGAAGTAGGTCGGGTTAGCCTTATTGTATGCGAACCGCTTCGTCTCGTTATCGACAAACTGGCAAGCTACCGTATTCCGGGACGGACACCTAATTCTGACCCACTGAACCAGTTGAACGAAGTTCCACGGCGGGCATTGGATTACGAACGGACAATCGCGCTTCAGAACCTGACTTCTTGTTCCCTGCCGAGATACCTGAGTTCCGACAACGATCCGCTCTTTCGCTTTCAACGTTGGAAGGCGAACCTTCGTATCCTGGAGATCACCGAGATGCGAAACCCATCCGGTCCTGGTTGCCGGCGCCTCCATGATGCCACCTGTCCAGCGATCGGCCTCCAGGAACGACAGAACGGCGACAGTCTTCGGATCAAAATTCGAATTCGCCAGTCCCAGCTTCAGTATCCTCTGACGCCGAGCGTGCGGGCACTCTTTGTCTTGTCTGCACGACGATGGAGGGCAGGTCGAAAAACTATTGAAATGTCCCGCCCATCGCGGGGTAAGATGGGGCACCTTAATCTCGCAACCGGGAGCAATTTCATGGACATTGTCGAACGCGCGAAAAAGATCTGTCTGAATCCGGGCGATGAATGGAACGTCATCGATGAAGAGCAAACGCAAACCGGCGAGCTGTTGATGGGCTACGTCGTTCCGCTGGCGGCGATCGGTGCCATCGCGGGCTTCATAGGCGGATCCATTGTCGGGCGGGCGGTACCGTTTTTCGGCACGTTCCGGACGCCGATGGTCGCAGGAATCATCGGTGCCGTCATCGCCATTGTCATGGCGATCGTCATGGTCTTCGTCATCTCGCTGATCGTTAACGCTCTCGCACCCACTTTTGGAGCCGAGAAGAACAGCAGTCAGGCCCTGAAGGTGACGGTCTACTCCTTTACCCCGGCCTGGATAGGGGGGGTACTCCAGATTGTTCCGCTCCTAGGCGTTCTGGGGTTCCTCGTTTCCCTTTATGGACTTTACCTGCTTTACCTGGGTCTGCCCCGGTTGATGAAATGCGCCGCAGACAAGGCGATCGCCTACACCGCTGTAGTGGCCATCTGTGGTGTCGTCGTGATGGTCATCTCAGGCGTCGTGGTGGGATCGATAACGGCTGCGGGACTGATCGGGGGCGGCGCCCTCGCTGGCCTCAGCGGTAGCGGCAATGGAGCGGATGTCCGATTCGATCCGGACAGCCCATTAGGTGTGCTTCAGGGACTTGGCGAAGCTCTCGAAGAGCGGACCGAGAATCTGGATGTCGATGTAGACGGCGGCGATCCCCAAGCCCAGGTGGCGGCGGCCCTGGAGGGCCTCGGCACAATCCTGGGAGGGGGTCGGACGGTCGTGCCCATCGACATCGCCGAGCTTCAAAACTTCATTCCCGAGACTTTCCTCGGATTGCCACGTATCAGCTCGAACGCCGAGCGGAATGGGTTCGGAAACGTGATGACCTCCAACGCAACAGCCACCTTCAGTGACGTCGCCGGTCGCACCGTCAATCTCGAGGTGATCGACACTGGCGGCGCCAGTGGCCTGATGGGGCTGGCAAGCTGGATGGGTGTGGAGAGCCAATCAGAAAACGCCCAGATGTCTGAACGGACCGAAACAGTGGGCGATCGCATGATCCACCAACGGATATCGAAGGTCGGGGGGACTCACGAACTCAATATCGTGATGGCGGGCCGCTTCATTCTAAACTCCGACGCGACGGGAATAGGGGCAGACGAATTTCAGAGCGGTGTCATGGGTCTGGGCCTTGATGGCCTCGAAGCTCGGCGAAACGAAGGAGTGGCCAACTAACGGCCGATGCGGACGTGGTGGCCTTGATCGATTGAAAACGCGGAAGCCAGAAGGAGAGCAGACAACATGAGAGATTTTGGAAGCATAGTGCGACACCTGTGCGTTGTGGTAGCGCTGGCAGGTTTCCTGGCCGCTCCTCCAGCAATCGATGCAGCGCAGTTCGGGGGCATCGGCGGTGCCATCGGCCGTGCCGCCGATCGCGTCGTCAATCGAACCGAAAACCGGTTGGGACGGCGGGTCGAGACGGCGCTCGGTAATGCTATCGCGTGCGCTATTGGCGACCAGGCGTGTATCGATGAGGCGGAGGCCAATGGCGACCAGGTCGTCATCGCCGATGCCGACGGTAACATCATCACCGACGCTTCGGGTCAGCCGGCGACCAATCAGGACGACGCCCAGGCGATCCTGTCTGATCGGAACGCACCAGCCGAGGATGGGGCATCGGACGGCGAAGTGGGCCAAGGGGTCTGGCGCAACTACGACTTTGTACCGGGGCACACGGTCTGGGTTGCGACTGATTTTTCCCGCGAGCGTGTCGGACGGTTTCCGGCGAGCCAGCTGGAGTTCGTCGGTGGG
This sequence comes from Terriglobia bacterium, assembly GCA_965263045.1. Classification (GTDB taxonomy): domain Bacteria; phylum Acidobacteriota; class Terriglobia; order 20CM-2-55-15; family 20CM-2-55-15. The sequence goes on along the minus strand of CBDHGK010000041.1, from coordinate 6,396,406 downwards.
AATATGCAGATTGTCGAAATGGGGGATGAGCGCCTGCTCGAGGTGGCGTCAGCAAGCGTCTTGCGACTGCAGCTGCCGGAGAATTTGCCCGATGGCTTCAGCCTGGAGTTTGATTTATCAATTGCGGCGCAGAACGCGGGCACTACAGTGTTCTTTGCCGGCATTGAGACGTCCGTCAGTCAGTACGACTCTCACTACATCCTAGTCAGTGGAAATCCGGGCATTTACCGGGGCGGCTTGGCGGTGTCCTCGCTCCAGAAAAGAGAAATTACCGGCGTGATGACGCCCATCAAGTTCCAGGCCGATGGGAGCTACGCCGTCCTGTACGCCGGCGAGGAGCGGGTCGGGAATGTCCCGAACGTTTCATTCCCGCGTGGCGACTTCATCGAATTCCGCATCACAGCGAACACTAACCTGCGGGCGTACCTGAACAACATCGTGGTTGCGGTGGGACTTGATCCGCTCTATGAAACGCTCCTCGACGACGGTGCGGTCACCACTCGCGGCATCCTGTTTGACGTGAACGGCGATCGGCTGCGTCCCGAATCCACGGCCGTGCTGAACCAGATCCAGGAGATGCTGGAAGATCACGGAGAGCTGAATATCCTCATCGAAGGGCACACCGACGATACTGGGGAAGACGCCTACAACCTGGAGCTTTCCGCGCGTCGGGCCCAAGCCGTCGTCGACTACCTGGTCGGCCAGGGAATTAGTCGGGACCGCCTGACAGCGGTCGGCAAAGGAGAGGCCGAGCCCGCCGTTCCGAATGACGGTCCCGAAGGCCGCGAGCAGAACCGTCGTGTCGTGATACGCCAGCCGGTCTGAGCACGGTTTAGGTCCGGCTTAAGCAAATACGGTCTACGTCGCGGGACTGGGCGGGTATTGTCAGGTCCGTCCGTCGGATGCCATTCCGAATTTCGCCCGCTCTCGGCGGGCCCTGGGTGTCACTCCCGGGCACCCAGGGATTCGATCCCTTGAGTCGATCGATTTCTTTCAGGCGGGCCGTACGCTTCCAGACATTCCTTGAGCCTCTGAAGCGCCAGTCCCCGGTAGGTAACCTGGTTTTTCCTGGTCAGCGATGTTCTCGGCATTTTCACTCGAACTGTTTCTCGCTCCCTGATTCGCCGGGCCGGCCAATGCGGCGCCAGACAGCGTGTCGATTCGGCTCTGAATCTAAATTTACACCTGCACATGTTGGCCATCGATGGTGTCTATGCAGTCGATGCTGACGGCAAGCCGCAATTTCACGAGGTGCCGGCCTCGGAAGATCGGGAAATCGCACGATTGACCGAGTCGTTGGCAGAACGCATTCCGAAAATGCCGATGCCTTGGAATGGGTCGCAACGATTTTTGAAAGTCGCAAGCGAAGCTTGTTCGTGAATTTCGCTTTTCCAAGATGCCCCAGGGCTTCTTGATAAGGTGTCAGGCACTTTCTGAAAATACCTCAGGACTTTTTGAAAGTGATTCTTGATTTTTGAAAGGTGTTTCACGAATTATAAAGGTGCCGACTCAGCTAAGCGCTTGATTTGTTGAGAACAACTGCGTTTCGTTGATTTACTTCTCGGATTCTTCGCCAGCGGAAAGATACGAAACGTTGAGGTAAAGCCATTCACTGCCGCGGGATGGGTAAACCCGGTGGAATGGTGGAATGACCACTGGATCGAGGACCGCCTGCGACTCAAGCTGGGCCAGGCCTTGAAGGGATAAGCGGACACCCCATGACTGAAATCGAGCCCAGCAAGCCCACGCCGGAGATCCCCTCCTGCGTCAAGAAGGTAGAACTCGACGGCCGGCAGATCTACCTCGTCGCCACGGCCCACGTCTCGAAGCAGAGCGTTCAGGACGTCCGAGATACCATCGACGCCGTCAATCCCGACTCGATATGCGTCGAACTCTGCGAGTCGCGCTACCGCAACATCATGGACGGCGAGCAGTGGAAGCGAACCAACATCGTCAAGATCATCCGCGAGAAAAAGGCCATGCTTCTCCTGAGTTCCCTCATCATGAGCTCGTTCCAGCGCCGCATCGCGCAGCAACTCGGCGTTACTCCGGGCGCAGAAATGGTCGAAGGAATCCGGCTGGCGGAGGAGCGGCAGGCAGCTTTGGTGCTGGCCGACCGCGATATTCAGATCACTCTGGGCCGGACCTGGGGCAATCTGGGGTTCTGGAGCAAGCTGAAGATGATGGGACAGCTCGTGATGAGCCTGTTCTTCGTCGGCAAGATCGACGCGGAAACCGTCGAGGAGATCAAGCAGGAGGAACAGCTTGCCGACATGCTGGGGCTCCTGGCCAAGGAATTCCCCACCGTCAAGGACACATTGATCGATGAACGAGACGTCTATCTGTCGCAGAAGATCCGCAGCGCCGAAGGCAAGACTGTCGTCGCGATCTTGGGCGCAGGCCACGTTCCCGGCATCCTGCAGGAGATCCAGAAGCACACTCCCCTGGGTCCCCTTAAACAGCGACCCAAGCCCTCGTTCTGGCCACAGCTCTTCAAGTGGGGCATCCCTGCGGCGGTCGTCGGACTGATTGTCTACGGTTTCTTCGAAGGCGGAGCACAGCATTCGCTGGAGTCAGTGACCATCTGGGTGCTGGTCAACGGCACGTTCTCCGCACTCGGTGCACTCCTTGCGCTGGCGCATCCGCTGACCATTCTCACCGCCTTCGTGGCGGCGCCGCTTACCAGCCTGAACCCAATGATCGCCGCCGGTTGGGTCTCGGGCCTGGCGCAAGCGGTCCTCAAGAAGCCGACGGTTGAAGACCTTGAGAATCTGCCCGAGTCGATCACTACGGTTAAGGGTTTCTGGACCAACCCGGTGAGTCGTATTCTGCTGGTCGTCGTGCTCTCGAACCTGGGAAGCACGCTTGGGACGATCATCGGAGGAAGCTGGATCGCCGGTCGATCGCTGGGCTAGGCGGTCATGACCCGATGCGGTCGGAGACCCCAATCCAGAGCACTGAGAAGTCGCGTTTCACGCGACCATCTGGCGTGGTTTGGACCGCGCCCATTGGTCCGGTCATAGATCGCACCTACAGTACGGAGGTCCGTCTCTCGTGACCGTCGTGGTGACCCTTCCGAGCGTCGGCACTTGAGATCAGGCTCGCGCCATCTTCCACGCGGTCGAGCCCGAAGTCGAATCGGAGCGGGTTCGAGATTCTAAAATGATCAAACCGCCTGAAATGATCGAGTCGACCTGAGATCGATCTGGGCGGAGTCGAAACTGGTTCTGCCTGTTGCCCGTCGTTTAGACCGGGCGCCCGCTCGTCACGGATCTCAACCGGCGTCGTGGTTTCAGGCGCCCGACGTGGGGCCAGGAATCCGTCGCTGACGAAGAACTGCGGCCGCCGGTGAGAGTCCGGACGTTCAGCCAGGCGCCTATCGCTCACGTCGTACCTTGGCCGGGTTTCAGTCAGAGCCGGCTCCGGCCGGTCGTCAGTCTCAGGTGGCCGGGAAATCACCTGCGTTGTCGAAATCTCCCGGCGGAAGTGGAGATTGGCGTCGAGGCTCGCGATCTGATCGAGGTTCGACAACTTCGAAGCCCGTCGGAATGCCTTCTCGTCATCTCCTCTCAGAACGTCCCGTGCAGACTTCATTACCGTCTTGATCGCCCGCCGTATGTCCTTCAACTCTTCTTTGTTGAGATCGCCTTCGACGGAAAACGAGAAGTCCCGACTCGTGCTGAAACTGGCCGCGGAGCGGGAAGCGGATCCCGAGTCGCCCAACGGATTGTAGGTGGCGAAAGCAAGTTCTGACGATCTGCTGGACGAAAGCGTCACCGTGTCGCCCTCGGCCGTGACGATCGTGAAGTCCGAACTTTGCGACCGGGAAATGTTGACCATCTTTGCGCTGGCAGTACCAGACATTTCCGTCGCCGGTCTGGAGTCGCGGATTGCCTGAAAACCCGGGGCCGACTGAGGAATTGACATCAAAGGATCCATAACACGCTCCTGGTACCGATTCCGTTCTCGCTTACCGCATCGACAGCCCGGTGTCCAGACTTCAGCAAAAACTCGGGCCCCGGACCGCCAATCCGATTGAGTGCAGCAAGGGATTGTGAGCGTCGCGGTCGTTTCCGAAAACCCGTACAGATCCCACAAACCGTTTGGGCCCAAAAACATGCTCGATCCATGACCGTGGAGCCGCCCACCGCTCCGCATCCCCGAAACTATTGCTGGGCGGAATTGATGCACCGCGCCCGGGCTCTGGATGTTCTGGAATGCCCCAGCTGTTCAGGCCGCATCCGAATCCTCGCCCGCATGCATCCTCCCGGGGAACACAGAGAAGCCTGGTCTGCCTCGGTCTAGCAGCCCGTGGCAGACGCTGTCCGAGTTCGGGAAATTCTTCAACGCTTGTCAGACACAGGTCGGCTACGTTGAAGTGATCGACTGATCTGCGGAAAGAACATCGAGAAGAGCGACAAATAGCCACTCCCTGGATTCGGGACCGATACCCCGCGGCATGTCAGTACAGGCGTGGTTGTTGGTTGGGAATGTCTATCCGGCCGGAGCCAAACCCACGTGATTCAAGTCCACGATACGGAAGGCGGTTCCGTTCGGCATGACTGTTGCAAGCAACGGCCGCGTCGGATTGAATGCGATTCCGGGAGGCAGACGGTTTCCGGGTAGCACCCTGATACTTTCTTCGAGCGCAAGAACCAACCGTCCGCCTCGGACATCCCAGATCTTTAATCCTTTAGCGTCACGAGATGCCAACAGGCGACCGTCCTCTGAGAACGCAACCGCATGGACCCGCGGAGAATCGAGCGTCAATGCGTCGGCCCGGTCTTCAAAGCCCTCATGAGAAGCACGGATCACCAACACACCATCGCCCGTACCAACGGCAAGCAAATCCTCCGCCGGTGACCATGCAAGCGACCGGACAGGTTGCGCCAGTTCAATCCGGTCGATCAATTCCGCGGACATGAGGTTCCGAAGAATGAGTAATGTCCCTTGATCTGCTGCGCTCGCCAGAAGGAATGATGACTGAAAAGAGCAGGTGGCTTCGGTAAATCCTGTGTACTGATTGGCCCCGTCTTCCATCTCCTTCGACCAGCCCGAGGCGAGGCAGCAGCCATCGAGAGCCCGAATCCGGTCCGGGGAGCATGTGAGGGCGAGGGCACCCTCATCGGTCCACTCGAGGGAATGCACCGCCTCTTCGTGGCCGTTGTTGGTATAGGGCGTGCGCGTTCCGCTGGTCAGTTCCCACACGAATATCGATCGATCAGCGGAGCCGATCATGATCAGATCGGATTTCGGGTCCCAGCCAACTGCAGTGACTTCTGAATCACCTTCGAGGGTCTGTGTCACCCGCTCGGCTTCGACATCGAAAATCGCGGTGGACCCGCGCTCGGTGGGAATGGCGAGATAGCGTCCGTCATGTGACCAGCGGAGCCGCGCAATCGGCCCGCTTTGCAAATCAACCTGACGAAGCTCGCTTATCTCTGGCATGGCTGACTCGCTTCGGCCGGGAGCAATGTCGCCGTATACGCCCCGACGGCTAATGTGCCCGATCGCTCCAGGCTACGCTCCGGGAACCGGAGGACCCGCTCCCGCATCAATGGTTTTAACAAACAGTATTTGAGTATCGTCCTTCCTCACGAGGGTTCCGGTCAAGGTAACGATCTCGTTAATTTCCGAGATGAGCTCATCCCGGACTGCGTGCCCACCCTGATAATCGGCATCGCCCGCCAGAGTGTAGAGTTCACCCTGCTCTTCATCCAGCAGGGCAATCGGATTCCCCGCCTCCGCACATTTCCTGGAACATGTCTTGTGACCCAATCCGTGAAAGTCACCGCGCGTATAGCAAAAGACGCCGACGATTTCACCGGTCACCGTAATCTCTTCTCCCCCCCCATCGATGGGAGGTGGGATCGGCACGAACTGCGCTCCCAGAAGACCCGCGACAAAGACAAACATTGCGAACGCGGGCATACCACGTCTAGCCATCGATCTGAAGACGCTTCGTTGTTGCATTTTCAATTTCTCCCGTCACTTTTTCCAAGGCTCTGCTCAAAAGTGTCCTTGTATCATAAATCCGTTGATCGCGCGTAAATCATTGGACATACATGTCGAGGGCGCAGACGTATCCGACCCTCATCGGAATCGACGACCACGTCGATTCTTCCCAGAATGCAGCCATTGACGCACCATCGTCGAACATGATGTAACTCGTCAATGTATGTGAGTCAGGCTTGGGGTGGAAATCCCAGCGCGAAGGAGCGTTCCGCAAAAATGACAAATAGAACTTCCTGACGGGCCACACCCGGGACAAACTGTCGATTTCTTGACGACGAATCCGGTAGTACCCTACGCCAATTCTGAGCTATGGCGTGTTAGGGCACTTGTGGGCTCTTCTCAACTGTCGCGGTGGTCTATGACCGCACAGAACAGACGTCCCGCTTGACTTCGTGCGCTCGTAGAGCGTATCTACCGGAGAAGATGGCGATCATTTTTCGATGGACGCCACTACCATTTAATTGAGATACGCTAAGATGGTACGGAAACGCTCTGACATTGATGAGAGCATGCGGAACCCGTTCGCACCACGGTAGAGCAACATGGGGTGTGAGGAATCGAATCGGTTGCCCGGCATGTCTCGCGATTGCAGTTGATCTCTGATTGGAGGTCCGCAAAGGAATCCCGTTATCCCGCAAACACGCGCATCCCGAAAATCGTTATTCATGACGTCTTACCGAACGAGATTCGGATGCTGGGGCCCTTGTAGAATGTTCAGCAGGAAATTTCAGACTTCCGCCGCCATTCTCTTGAGTGTGGCTCTGGGCACAGGTTGCAATCTCAGACCTGCGCCGGTGCAGTCGCCCACATCGGAAGAAAACTCAACATCCATTGCTGTAGCGGGCAGTGAATCTCCCTGCCCTCCCGGATCGGGTCTTCCGAATCTTGCTCTCGCCGACATTGCGACGGAAGCGCTGGCCTATCTTGAGGAATACTCGATACCGACTGCGGACGAGATGGACTTCTGCCGCTATCTTGAACGATTACAGCAGGAGCACGAATCCAGAATCGAAGCGGGGCTGATCGACATGATGGGTGACTATTTCTGGGCCACTCAGACTCTCGAGACCAACTACTATTTTACTTATCAGCTCAGTGGCCGATCGGAGAGTACTCCCCAGATCATACTGGACAGAGCTTCTTCCGAAGATGAAATGGTCGAGCATTTTATGAGAGCGATCGATGATGACCCGGACATTAAGAGAAAGGCTATATTCGACGACTATATACAGCAGCTCTCCTCCCCGGACACACTCTCAAGAACGGAAGGCGTTCGGAAACTGATGCACGTCATTTTTGAGCAGTCATGGATATTCAATGCAGAATTCCAACAGTCGGCCCGGGATGCGGGCCGCGACGACACTTACAACTTCGTTGAAAGGGGCTTGAGAACAACAACCCCTGTTATCGTTGCCGCCCTTGTGGACCGGTTTATAAACTCAGAAACCGGGAAACAAAGCCTGCCGGACGAAATAAGCAGGGTTCTGATCATAGGGCCCGGCCTGCAGTTCAGCGATCCGGACGTGGGACAAGCCATTCCCCAGGAATCTCATGAACCTTTTACCCTCATGGACAGCCTATTGAGAAGCGGCAAAGCTACTTTTCAAAACCTGGCAATAGACCTGCTGGATATCAATCCGCGCGTGGTCGAACATTTCCAGGATGCGGCGGATGATGCGGCAGAGGGCGGGGTTCCCTACGTTACCCATATTGTCATGAATACAGAAGAGGATCGTGGCCGGGCCCACCTGGGTGTGTTCGACTATGGGCGGACTGTCCTGGGATCATCTCTCCCGGGAGCTCAGAGCGGTATACCCCTTCAGGAAGAGAGCCTGCGTCCAGCCTCGGGCACACTGGATCCTGCGGAAATACTTTTTCGTTCTTTGCGGATTCCCGCCAATATCGTCCAGAAAATGCATGCATTTCAGGGCGATATGACGACGACCGATCTCAACAAACTCGCACTGGCAAGCGGCACAAAGTATGATGCAATTTTTTGCTTTAATACGTTAGTGTATCTCAATGAAACCGAGCGCATGTTGGCGGGAATTAATATCAGAGAGGCCCTCGCCGAAGACGGCGTGTTCGTGACCGACAATCGTTTTGAGACGGAGATCAGTGAAAACCCAGGACGACCCGGGGGCGAGGTAAATATCCCCGTCCCGATCTTTGATCCGTCATTCTTTGAGCTGATCGCCGATTACAACGAAGATGGTTCCAACTTGGGGCCCGCTGATACGGAAGGAAGGCGCACCATTGTTTACCGCCGCGGACAATCACGAATCCAGAATAATTAGTCCCGTGGCCCGGGCATTCGTATCATGATGGAGGGATTTCGCAGTCGCATGAACGTTTTCGATCAGATTCGGATTTCCCTCTCGGAAATCAGGAGGAAGAGTATGTCTCTGAGGGCACGAACGGACCTCATTCATGCAATCGTACTGGCGACGGCGTTGATCCTGGGATGGCCTTCGGCGGCGGCAGGGGCTGGGCAATCCTCCGATGAAAACCTCAGGACGATCCTCGATGGGGTGTTCACCCCCGATCAGGCCGAACGCGGGCGGACAGCATACGAGACCCAATGCAGTTCGTGCCACTCGGAAGACCTCCAGGGCATGAGCGGACCCCCGCTTGCCGGTCAGCAATTTATCGACACCTGGCGTGAAGACAGGGTGAGCCGCCTGGTGGACTATATCCAGACCACCATGCCGCAGGGCAACCGTGGGAGCCTCAGCGACCAACTGTCCATCGACATCGTGACCCACATTCTATCGCTGAATGCGTTTCCGGCGGGTTCTGAAGAGCTCACCCTCGACCAACTCGAAAGTATCCAGTTCGTGGGCATAGACGGCCCCGCCCCTGTGCCGGAGTTCTCATTGATCCACGTAGTTGGATGCCTGGAGCAGGGACCGGATGACGAATGGATACTGACGGATGTTTCCGCCCCGGTTCGGGCGAGCGACCCGGAAGGTGTGACCGATGCGGACTTGCAGGCAGCCAGGGACAGTCTCCCGGGAACAGGAAGATACCGCCTCGTCTACATGGACGCTATGAGTCCTGGATTCTTGCCGGGACCCCATATCGGCCACAAACTGTATGCCAAAGGTTACCTGCTCATAAATGACCTCGGAGAGGGCTTGAGCCTGACACGCCTGGAGGCAGTCGCGACAAGCTGTAACGAACTGATCTGACTGAAGATTTTGCCCCCTCGTTCGCGAGATTGCGACGGCAAATGTTGTGGAATCAGCTGGATTCGATAGGGCCAGTCCCCTACGGGCCAGACCATATTGACAATGCCGATTTGTTCGCGTAGGTTAAACATTATGCACAATAGGATTCTGTTGACCCTCATTGTTTCCCTATGGGTCGCGATGCCGGTTGCGGCGCAGGCCCCCGCCCCGGAAGACATGGTACTCGTCTCTGCCGGCGAGTTCTGGATGGGCCGTACGATCACAATCTTCATGGACGCAAAAGACCTTATGGCTCGGGACAAGAAGGATGACCAGCCCGCCAACCACGTTTATCTGGACGCCTTCTATATCGATAAGTATGAAGTGACGAACGCAAAGTATAGCCGCTTTCTCGAAGCGACTGGGGGACGGGCGCCCTGGCACTGGCGTCAGGGTCAATTCGGGGAAGGGGACGAGCAGCTACCGGTCGCCAACGTCAACTGGATCGAGGCGGACGCCTACTGCGAGTGGGCGGGCCAACGTCTTCCAACGGAAGCAGAATGGGAAAAAGCGGCGCGCGGCGGACTTGAAAAGAATCGTTACACGTGGGGAGACGCCAACGTCGATCACAGCGATATAAGGCTGTTTGCTCCACAGGGTGCTGGACGGACCACCGACGAGCCCGTGTCGGCAGCCCTTGGCCTGGGTGCTCCCGTGGACGTTGGCTCGTTCGAACCCAACGGTTACGGTATCTACGACATGGGCGGCAGCCTGGGTGAGTGGACCGCTGACTGGTATTACGGCAACTACTATCCCTTCATGCCGAAAGACAATCCAAAGGGCCCGGAAACAGGTCGATACAAGAGTGTTCGAGGTCCCAATTGGATGGACGGCAATGGCCACGGGGAGACGCAGTCGGTTTACTACCGGAACTTCAGTGACACTGAAACCCTGACGCTTGTGATTGGTTTCCGCTGCGCGAGTACCCCGTAACTCCGCCTGAAAATCCGCTGCGGCGTTAAACAAGAAGGCCGCCTCTTTCGTTCTAAGGACTCATATTATGCATCGACTGATGATCCTGACTTTGATCGTGTTGTTGACCCCGTTTAAGGCTCTGGCTCAGACTGCACCTCAGACGCCACCGGAAATACTCGGTCCAGCTGTCGAATGGTTGGCGCGTCTCAATGCCCTGGACGACTGGTACCTCTCAGTGAACGGAGAGGAAGAGGGCCTTGATGAAGTGGTCGACAGCATGATGGAACTCTACGCTCCCGAGGTGCTTGCGGAGGTACCACCTCACGACGAAGATCAGATCGGCCCGGTCATGCTTCGCGGAACCGAGAATGTGCGGAAATGGGTTGATAATTTTGCACGGACGCAGGTTGCACTTGAGTATATCCACAAGCGACAGACGGAGGGGAATGCCGAAGGTGAGCCCCTGGTCTACTCCACGCCTCTCCCATGGGGCGGCATTGGTATCGCCTATCCCATTCGCGCCATCTATTCTCTGCGCTCGGATCGGCGGCGGTTCACGGGACCCGGTGCTGTCTTTCTCCAATACGGCGAAGATGGAAAGATCAAGCGGCTCCGTCTTTTCGTAGCGGAGCTCGCCCAGGTCGAAGCTCAGTAGTTCCGTTGTATTAAAAGGCCGGTCGGACCGGATGTACCACCCCACATGCTCGGGCAGGTTCGGGCATTTCTTAGAACGCCCTTCGGCCGGTCCTGCGCATGCTCGGGCACAATAGTCAATGCTAATCGCTGTGCGGGGGGTCATCCCTGAGGGTTTGAGAGAACGAATCTTTGCCTCAGGAGAGTCGATTCAAGGTCGATTCAAGGAAGACGAGGCTTTACGCATGAACGGGGCGATTAAGAACGGGCCTCGGTCCAGAAACAGCAATACCCTCCCTTTTCAGGGAGGGTATGCGTTTGTCGCTGGAGTTGTGGGCTACGTTGTCGTAACAGGCAGTACTTAATTTCCTGACTCGTCCGCAGCCTCGATGAGCCTTTCGTTGTACTCGGCCGACTCGGATGGCACGCAGAAATATTCCCATATCTCGGCATTTGGATAGAGAGGGGTCGTGGCCCGAGTGACCCAGGGTTCCGTAAAGATCTCCGGATCCGTAATCGTCATCTCGGCCTCAATAGTCCCATAGCTTGTCCGCGTGTAGCGCTCGACCGTCCGCAATTGCTCGCTCTTTGGAAACCCTCGGACCCGTTGTCGACGGTCCTCAGAGATCCACGCTCTGTCGTCAAAGCCTGAAGATTCAACAACGAAGGTATCGCCCTCCCAGTGGCCCACGGAATATCCATTCCACCGCTGGACTGGCGGGTCTTCAGGAAGTTCACGGCCGTCGGTCCAAATATCCCTCCACGTGTGACCCCATTCGTAGAACTGGACAACGCGGTTTTCAGCCATCAGGAATTCGAAGCCGTAGTTGTAGGCGAAAAGGCGGGGCAAACCGAGAGGATCGCAAATCAGCATGCCGTCTCTAGAATTCGTAAATTCAATGTCTGAACGGGTCGCTTCGAATAGTCGCTCTCCCAGCGGCGTAAACGGGGGCACGGCGCTCATATCGAGAGGCATGCCGTTGTTTCCCCATACGCCGGTGAGGTCTTGCGGATCAAAAGCGTGCCCTTCCACTTCAAAATTCTCGTATGAGTTTTCGAGCTGGAGGTTGTTGGTGCATCTCGGACAGGTTTTCCAGCCCGGACCGGGAACCAGTTCGTCCGGGACCCGGGTAGACGACTCACTTCCAAAGGCGGGCCCACCGCCATCTCCCTGGGCAAGAGCCAACGAGGAGAAACCCACTAACCCCGTTAAAACGAGGACCACAATCATGATTCGGCTTCGCATGTGTTTATCTCCTGAAACGATCTATGGCTGCCGTAAGGTCGGCGCCCGGGAGTTGTCGACGACAACCGTCCCATCCGATTTAGTTATCAACTTTATCAGGGCTTCCGTCGATCCGTCCCTGGTCGAAGGGAAAGCGATTACTTCAATTTCTTCGCCTGCCTTCAGAGAATCCTTGGTCATTCCGTCGGCGATCATTGAGGTCAGGGAAGCCATTTCGCCGACCCAGTTCGTGCCGTTGTCTGTTTCCCAGACCACGAATACATGCGGGTTTCTCCACCGGTACTGTACAACTGTCCCGGTGGTCGTCATCTCTTCGTTTCCATAATGTGCTCTGCTGTGGTGCGCTGAAACTACCGGGACCAGCATCAGGAATGCGACCACGATCGCGCTTATCTGAAGCACAAATTTAATATTTCTGTTCATGGGTTTCACACTTACCTCCTACGGCCTTGTTTCACTCCAGCCTGACGGCATCGAATAGTCTTTATTTTACTACCTTGGGTACCGATGAAATACAGGTATTTCTCCCGCCGCTAAATTAGTTCTATCAACGTCCGGCTCTCCAAATCGACTGGGCTTCCATGCACTCAATCATGATCGTCGTATGGTTCCGGATAGCCTCCTGCCCGACAAAGGGGTGCGGTCCTCCCGGGACCCGGAATTTCAGGGCCGTCAGTCTCTCGAACACGCGATCATGCTGCGGGTGGATGGTCAGAAAGACATCAGCGCCCTGACTCAACGCGATTCCCTCGAACCGCTTGATCGACGCGATCCAGGTGCGGATTGCTTCTTCTTCGTCGGCGTAGTACTGGATCCCATACCGTTCGAGACTCCAACCCCGCCCACCGAGCAGATAACCCAGGTGGGAAGCATTGCCATCCTTGAGGGGGACGAGGGTGGAAATCGTCCCCGGCGTGTGTCCCGGCGTAATGTGGAGTGTCAAGGTCGTGTCGCCCAGCGTCAGCTTCATTCCATCGGTGGCCACCATGTCTTTTTCGGGCTTCAGTTCGGCGGGTTCGTTACCCCGGGCCATGACATCCCAATCCGCCTCGGACATGATCAGACGCGCATTGTAGGTCGCCTTGAGATGTTTGCCGCCGAAGTAGCGATCCCCGTGAGCGTGGCTCATGATCACGTACTCGATGTCGTTTGGATCCAGGCCCACTGTCCTCAGACCGTCCCCCACAAGTCCCTCGACACTGTACTGGTAGCCGGAGTCGATCAGTATGATCCCTTCCGACGTCGTCACCGCCCACACAGCCTGATTGTCACTGTAACTGCTGCCGAGGTAGTACAGATTATCGAACACCTTTACTGGTTCCGCGTACCACCCCCAGGGTTCGGGGGAGCGCCCCGGCCCGGACGGCGCCGTGTTGACCTGCCCCGGTGGCCTGCACATCGTGGCGAAGGTTTCACTGTAATCATGCCAGGGCCGATAGGCGGCCGCACGCGCGGCGGCCACATGGGCCTCGGCCATCGCGTCGGAGGACTGGGCCCCGCCGTCGGGGGCCGTCATCCCTGCGGTGAACAGCAAGACTGCACAACAAGCGAATATCCCAGAGCGGCTCATTGAATCTTCTCCTTTAATCCTTGATCCGAATAATCCTCGATCCGAAGTCGTAAAATCCGACGGTCCGATGAATTCATAGTCCGACAATCCGGCAGTCGGGTGGAAGCGGTGCAGGCACTGGCCATGCCGCTTCACTTCCGACGCCTCCCGGTACGATGCGTAACTTACTGTATATTAAGAACTAACGGGTGACTATACCATCCACGCCCGGAATCGGTCAAACGTTTTCAGCGACGGCCTATTTGCCCGAACGGTGTGTCGATTCGCTTGTAAATGAAATGGGAATTCCATCCACTGGACATGCAAGATCCGGTCGATGACGCGATTTCCTGGACACATCGGGCCCTGAGACGCTTGATGATACCGACGCAGGGTTCTCTTACGTCTTTTTCAATTGCGAAAATGCGGCAAGCACGGTCGTGCGACGTCTGGTGAAGCTGGGACAAAGCCGAAACCGGCCCTAGCTCGTAATTGAGAAGAGCCGGTTGCGTTCTGTCAGGCGCGCCACCAAAGCGTGGGCCGGGGCGCCGGTGGCAGCTACTGGAAGGCCTCCGGGACGGAGAACGTATACACCGCGTTCAATGTCTTGTCGGAAACGATTACATGTTCATTCTCGACATCGATGGCGATGCCCCGTGCGTCCTTCAAGAGGAGGTTCGGTCCGCCGATCGTAAGGCGGGGTGGCGCGTCACCGTCATCGTATACGCTCCACACACCCACATAGTCATCCAGGCCGTAACGCCCCTGAACGTCTTCAAGAGTACCCGTATTCCCGCCGGTAGACCCGGGGCGGACGACTCCGAAAATCATCCCGTTCTCCGGATTGTTGGTCATCAACCAGACGTCCTCCGACCCCGTGCCGGTGATCGTCCGCAGCGGCCGGGTGTTGCCCGAAGCCATGCGGTCATAAATACGAATCGCGCGTCCTTCGCCCCGGTTACTCGCGTTCGCCACGATCATCAGATCCCGCACCGGGTCTATCGTAATTCGTCCGGCGCCCAAGCCCGTGTCGGGTCCCTCCAGTGTCCGTATGGGAGCCACATCACCGTCCGCATCCCGGTCGAAGACCAGGATTCGATGGCGTAGAGGGACGAAGATTTCTCCATGGACGGCATCGATCGCCACAGCCGATGGATTCACTATTTGTGTGCGGGGACCCATAATCTGGCGAACGGGAGCCGCGTCGCCGTCCGCGTCCCCGCTGAAAGTGAGAATGGAAAAGTTGAAGAAACCGGGTACGACGATTTCGTCGCGCACCGGATCGTAAGCCATGTCGTGCATCGTGCGGGTGAAGTTCGTATTCTGTCCTGCAATAGAACGTGTTGCCTGTGTGCCACCATCCGCCAGCCTGGCGAATGCCGCAATCTGCGGGTGGCCCACTCAGTTGGCTGTCAGCAGTTCCCCCCGTCTCGTGTCGAAGGCGAGGGTATGGACATTGGCGAACAGGGGCCCGCTCGAATCGGCAGGGCCGCTGCGGATCACCCGCTTCGGGGCCGTATCTCCGTCGGCCCCGATGTCGTACACGGTGGCGGAGTGACTGCCCAGATTGGCGACCCACAGCTCGTTGTTCTCCAGGTCCAAGGTCACTCCGACCGGGTTTTTGATCAGGGAGTTGGGACCCGCAAGGACCCGAATCGGTGCGGCGTTGCCGTCCGCATCCGCGCTGTAAACCGTCACCGTGTGCCCGGTGTCGTTGGCGACGAAAACCTCGCCCCTTTCCGGATGCACCGCAACATCGGTGGGCCAGTTCAACAGCGTGTTGGGACCCTCGATTACCTGCAAGGGCGCGACATTTCCGTGGGCGTCCTTGCGGTACACCGTAATGGAGGCCGGTTCATTTCTCCCGGATCCGGGGATGTTGGCGTTGCGCCCGACGGGCCAGTTGGCTTTCCCATAACGGGGATAGTCACCGTAGGCATCACGAGTCGTTTCTTCGTCATAATAGCGATCCGCAACCGTCCCCCAGTTGCTGACATAGATCAGGCCCGTGTTCGGGTCCAGCGCGATTCCGTGGGGATCGGCCAGCCGGGTGTCGGGGCCCTGGATCAACCGCAACGGGGCTTCATTATCGACCGCCATCTTCGCAAAAACCGAGACCGCATGATCGTCCTGTACGGTCATGAAGATTTCCTGCTCTTCTTCGTCGACGGCCATACGGACGGTCGTATGGGGGGTGGCGAGCTTCCTCTTCGGCTGGACATTACCGTTGGCGTCACGGCCCCATACGGTCATCCAATTCAGCGTGTCATTGTTAATCCCGTAAATATCGCCGTTTGCCGGGTCCACGTAGACACCGCAAAGGTACTCCAGGAAAGTATTGTCTCCCCCGATGACCCGTTTGGGTTCGCTGAAGGCTGCGGTGGGAGGCGTATTCTCCATCCGGTCGTAGACGACGATGGTGAAATTATTCTCGTCGCCCGCAACAAGTTCGTTACGGACGGGGTCCACGGCGACCGCGGCAAATACATGACGTGGGTCTTTGAACGAAACGAGCGGCTGTCTCCTCGCCACCTCCGCCCTGACACCATCGCTGGGCCGCGGGGGAGGACTCGCAGACTGTGCTGTCTGTGCAGCCCCCGGCCGGGTCCCAGCCAGCGCCATCAGATTCTCTGGAGCGATTTCGCCCGCCAGCGCGGGTAGCGGCTCTGCCAACGCGAGCCGATCCTGCCCAATCAATTGCGTCTCCCGGTTTCCTACCGGCGGCTGCTCTTGTTGAGGCAGGGCGCCGGCGACCACCGACAGACACAAAACCAGGGTCATCACTAGAATCCACGTCCGTGGTTTCATCTCAATTCTCCTCGATTCCGTGTTGGTTTTCGGTCGACACTTGGACAATTGACCTTATGGTGTTTGTGTCTTGCCTGTCAAGATGTATGGTGTTGGGCGGATGCGGCCGACGGCAGTGGAGGGGTAGACATGACGGCGGGCGCTTGAAAGCATTGGCTGGCTGCTCTCGACCTGCGACCTCGCCGCATCACTGGGCGGGGGGCCGGGAACCCATGCGGTTTCGTGTATGTAACGGGATGGAGGATTGCTGGTGATCGAACGCCTTCAGGTTCTAGCTATGCGTCGCTTTACGGCCACACACACAGTGCGCCGATCATTGCGCGCAGGCGCTCGACCTGAAAACCGGCCCTTTCAGTTGAGAAGGGCCGGTTTAGTTTCAGACGACAGCGCACAGTAGGCTTTCGCGCCAGCCCAACCTACTGGAAGGCCTCGGGGACGTGGAAGGTATAGACGGCGTTCAGGGTTTTGTCGGACACCATCACATTCTGATTCCTGACATCGATGGCAATGCCACGTGCGTCCTTCAAAAGGTAGTTCGGCCCGCCAATCGTCCACCGGGGCCCGACGTCACCGTCATCGTACACGCTCCACACACCCACGTAGTCTTCCAGCTCGAATCGCCCCCTCATCGAATAACCTGGACTCCCTTCTACCCCTCCGGTGTTTCCAGGACGGACGACTCCAAAGATCATCCCGTTCTCAGGATTGTTGGTCATCAGCCAGACGTCTTCGGCCCCCGGACCGCTGATCACGCGGAGCGGCGGTGTGTTGCCCGAAGCCGTTCGATCAAAGATTCGGATGCCGTTGGCGCGGTTCGATACGATCAACAAATCACGCACGGGGTCTACGGTTATCCGACTCGTACTCAAGCCCGTATCGGGTCCCTCCAGGGTCCGGATGGGCGCCACATCCCCATCCGCGTCCCGGTCAAAGACGAGCACCCGACGGCCTTGAGGTACGAAAATCTCTCCGTGCACGGCATCCAGAGCCAGTTGCCCGGTATTCACCAGTTGGGTGCGGGGCCCATAATCTGGCGTACGGGAGCCACATCCCCATCCGAGGCCGCATCGAAAGTGAGAAGGGAAAAGTTATAGAAACCGGGCACGAGGATTTCGTCGCGCACCGGGTCGTAGGCCATGTCGTGAATCGTACGCGTGAAATTAGTGTTATTTCCAGCCCAGGACCGCGTCGCCTGTGTGCCACCATCCGCCAGCCTGGCGAATGCCGCAATCTGCGGGTGGCCCACTCAGTTGGCGGTCAGGAGTTCCTCTCGCCGGGTGTCGTAAGCAAGCGTATGGACATTGGCGAACATGGGACCGCTGGAACCGGCTGGACCGCTGCGAATTACCCGCGTCGGGACTGGGTCCCCATCAGCCGTAATGTTATACACGGTAGCGGAGTGGCTGCCCAGATTGGCGACCCACAGCTCGTTGTTCACCAGGTCCACCTTCACGCCAACCGGGTTCTTGATCAACGAGTTGGGACCTTCGAGAACTCGGATAGGCGCGGCGTCGCCGTCCGCATCGGCGCGGTAAACCGTCACCGTGTTTCCGGTATCGTTAGCGACGAAAATCTCGCCCCGTTCCGGATGCACCGCAATGTCAGTGGGCCAGTTCAACAGTGTGTTGGGACCCTGGATCACTCGCAATGGCGCGACATCACCTTGCGCATCCTTGCGGTACACCGTAATGGAGGGCGGCTGTTGCTTTCCCGATCCCGGGATGTTGGTGTTGCGCCCGACCGGCCAGTTGGCTTTTCCAGTTCGTGGATACTCGCCGTATGCCCTGATGGTCGCCGCTTCGTCATAGTGGCGATCCGCAAACGTGCCCCAGTTGGTGACATAAATCAGATCCGTGTTCGGATCCAGGGTGATCCCATGGGGATCGGCGAGTTGTGTGTGCGATCCCTGGATCAGCCGCACTGGGGCATCGTTTTCCTCAGCCGTTTTCTCGAAGACCGAGATCGCATGATCATCCTGGACGGTCATGAACAATTCCTGGGTTTCTTCATCGGCGACCATCCGGACGGTGGTGTGGGGGGTGGCGAGCTTCCTCTTCGGCGCCACATTACCCTGGGCGTCGCGACCCCAAACCGTCATCCAGTTCAAGGTGTCATTGTTGATGCCATAGATGTCGCCGCTCGCAGGGTCCACATAGACTCCACACAGGTATTCCAGGAAAGTGTTCTCTCCCGCGATAACCCTTTTGGGTTCGCTGAACGCCGCGTTTGGAGGCGTATTCTCCATCCGGTCGTAGACGACGATGCTGAAATTGTTCTCGTCTCCGACCACAAGTTCATTGCGCGCAGGGTCCACGGCAATAGCGGCAAACACGTGACGGGGGTCTTTGTGAGTAATGATCGGCGGTCTGGTCGCCAACTCCGCCCGGGCCGCATCACTCGGCCGGGGGGGAGGGTTCGCTGACTGTGCCGCTTGCCCACTTGCCGATCGCGGTTGCACCCGCACCAGAAGATTCTCTGGAGCGATTTCGCCCGCCACCGCGGGCGCGATTTCGCCCGCCACCGCGGGTGCGCTGACCCCAGCCATCGCCGGTCGCGGCTCCAGGGACGCGAGCCGGTCCTTCCCAATCATTTGCGTCTGCGGGTTTCCCACCGGCTGCGGTTGCTCCTGTTCAGGCAGCGCGCCAGCGGCCACCGACAGGCATAAAACCAGTGTGATCGTCAGAGTCCACTGTCGTGGTTTCATCTCCGCCCTCCTCGATTCCTGGGTGTTATAAGTCGATTCTTGCTGACCTTATGGTGGTTCAATCGTGCCTGTCAAGATCTATAGTCGAGGCGGATGGGTCCAGCCAGGAATTCTGTCTGAATCTGAGGCATCTGCGGGCAGGTTAGCCCGGCGCTGCGCTTTCCGGCACCGGGCATAGCCGGCCAGTGATTGCGGGTAGCGGCTCCAATAAAAACCGGCCCCCCTCTAATGAAAAGGGCCGGTTTTTGATAACACTGCAGCACACAGCCTGGGCTGATGCTGCTCGGGAAGCTACTCGAAGGCCTCCGGTACGTGGAAGGTATAGACCGCGTTCAGGGTCTTGTCGGACACGATCACATGCTCGTTCTCGACATCGAGGGCTATGCCGCGTGCGTCCTTCAGGAGAAGGTCCGGCCCGCCTATCGTCAGCCGCGGTGGCGCGTCACCGTCATCGTAAACGCTCCACACACCCACGTAGTCATCCTCGCCGTACCGGCCCTGGAGGCTCTCAAGAGTACCCTCATTGCTGCCGGTGGATCCGGGACGGACGACTCCAAAAATCATTCCGTTCGCCGGATTGTTGGTTATCAACCAGACGTCTTCAGAACCCGTACCGGTGATGGTCCTCAGCGGCGGCGTGTTGCCCGAAGCCATGCGGTCGTAGATTCGAATCGCGCGTCCTTCTCCCCGGTTGGTCGAGGTCGCGACGATCATCAGATTACGCTGGGGGTCTATCGTAATGCGCCCCGCGCCCAGGTCCGTGTCGGGTCCCTCGAGTGTCCGAATGGGTGCCACATCGCCATCCGCGTCCCGGTCAAAGACGAGGATTCGACGACCCAGTGGTACGAAGATTTCTCCATTGACCGCATCGATCGACACGGCCTGAGGATTCACCAGTTGAGTGCGGGGGCCCATGATCTGACGAACGGGTGCCACGTCGCCATCTGCGCCGCCGGCGAAAGTCAGAATCGAAAAGTTGTACCAGCCCGGCACGACGATTTCATCACGCACCGGATCGTAGGCCATATCGTGAATCGTGCGGGTAAACAGAGTATTTTGTCCGGCAATGGAACGTGTCGGCTGTGTGCCACCATCCGCCAACCTGGCGAATGCCGCAACTTGCGGGTGGCCCACTCAGTTGGCCGTCAGCAATTCCCCCCGTCTGGTGTCGAACGCGAGGGTATGGACATTGGCGAACAGGGGCCCGCTGGAATCGGCGGGGCCGCTGCGAATCACCCGCTTCGGCGCTGTATCCCCGTCGGCCCCGATGTCGTACACCGTCGCGGAGTGACTGCCCAGGTTGGCAACCCACAACTCGTCGTTCTCCAGGTCCACACTCACCCCGACCGGGTTTTTGATCAGGGAGTTGGGACCCGCGATAACTCGAATCGGTGCGGCGTTACCGTCGGCATCCACGCTGTAAACCGTCACCGTGTGCCCGGTGTCGTTGGCGACGAAAACTTCGCCCCGATCCGGATGCACCGCAACGTCCGTCGGCCAGTTCAGCAGTGTGGCTGGACCCTGGATCACCTGCAACGGCGCGATATTTCCGTGGGCATCCTTGCGGTAGACGGTAACGGAAGGCGGTTCGTTTCTTCCCGATCCGGGGATGTTCACGGCCCGTCCGGTCGGCCAGTTTTCTTTTCCGAATCGTGGGTACTGCCCGTAGGCATCGATGGTCCTGTCTTCGTCATAATAGCGGTCCGCAACCGTACCCCAGTTGCTGACGTAAATGAGGCCCGTGTTCGAGTCGAGGGCGATTCCGTGGGGATCGGCCAGTTGGGTGGCCGGCCCCTGGATCAGCCGCAACGGGACCTCGTTGTCCTCAGCCAGTTTCCGAAAGACCGAGATCGCATGGTCGTCCTGGACGGTCATGAAGATTTCCTGCTCTTCTTCGTCGACGGCCATACGGACGGTCGTATGGGGGGTGGCGAGCTTCCTCTTCGGCTCTACATTACCGTTGGCGTCGCGGCCCCACACGGTCATCCAATTCAACGTGTCATTGTTAATCCCGTAAATATCGCCGCTCTCCGGGTCTATATAGACGCCGCAAAGGTACTCCAGGAAGGTGTTGTCTCCCCCGATGACGCGTTTGGGTTCGGTGAAGGCCGCGGTGGGAGGCGTATTCTCCATCCGGTCGTAGACGACGATGGTGAAATTATTCTCATCGCCCGCAACAAGTTCATTGCGGATGGGGTCGACGGCGACCGCCGCAAACACATGACGGGGATCTTTGAACGAAACGAGCGGCTGTCTTCTCGCGATCTCGGCCTTTAACGCATCGGGAGGCCGTGGGGGTGGTGTCGCAGACTGTGCCGTTTGCGCGGTTCCGCCTTGCGGCTGAACCCGCGCCATCAGACCTTTCGGCGCGCTGGCGGCAGCCATCTCGGCAAGGGGCTCGACGGAAACGAGCCGGTCCCTCCCGATCATGATTGTCTGCGAGCTTTCGTCCGGCTGTAATGGCTGCTGTTGAGCCAGTCCGCCGGCGGCCACCGACAGACATAAAACCAGTGTGATCATCAAAATCCACTGCCTCGGTTTCATGTTATTCCTCCTCAATTCCTGGTTCTTACGGATGGAAACGTCGTCTCAGAACTCTATGGTTTTTACGTCTGGACTGTCAAGACGTAATGGGTCTGCAGTAGCGAGTGAGTCTGCAGCCATTCGGCACCCGCATCGCATGCTGAAATATCGAATCCAGTAGAGCCGTGGTCAGCGCTTACGAATTGATTGGGTGCCCACAGAGCGCGCCCAGAGTCTGCACTTTCACTTTGAGTCCGCCTGAACGTAAATGGGTCCCACAAGGGCGTTGCCCTTGTGGGACCCGTAGGAAAATCCGCCGTGGCAGAAGTATTAGAAATTATACTTCAAAGCGAACTGCAGGATTCTCGGATCCAAGGCATTCGCTGAGCGGAGCTGGGCGAAGCGCCGTGATGACAGATAGTGCTGGATCAGGCGTACCCGCGGCCGGTAGCTGTTGGTCACGTTGAACACCTCCATTCGAAACTCGAGGTTCTGAGTTTCGGTGAGTCCGAATCCACGCGATATACCTATGTCGAACTGCCACTCGACCGGCAGGACTACATTACCGCGGCCGATGATACTCGGGTTGTTGAATTGGTCACCCGGAACCGGTATACCAAACGCGGACCGGTTTAACCATGTCGTACCGGCACCCCCCGCTGAGTCGTTGTACATGTTACCGGCATCAAGCAGAATCGGGCGCTGGTTCTCAATAGCGGACAGGGCCGGATCATCACCGCCACGAGTCCCAGCCTGCGAGCGGGCCGGACGCCCCATTTGAACGGAGTTGTTGGTCGCCGAATCGCTGGCCCGGTTCGCGTTCCCGCCGGAGTTTCTCCGGTAGATTGCGGAAAATCGCCATCCCGAGCCCACCAGGTTCAAGGTGCGGTTGGCAAATTCCGGCGTCTGCACCACGCCGCTCAGATTGAACGCGTGCCGCTCGTCGGATGTGCAGTTGCCCCGGTCCAGTCCGCGGTCGGCGCGGTTCTGGAACGTGTGTTGGGCACTCGAGCCGTAGCCGCCGTTGCTCCGGCCCAGATAATCGCCGACGCAATGGGACCAGGTGTAGTTCGCGTTAAAGCTTCTGCCGTTATCACCGCGATGGGTCGTCGATAGCAACAACCCGTGGTAATTCTGAGTGCCGCCACCGACAACCTGCCCCATGGTTCCGATCTCTCCCTTAAATTCCGGTCGAGTCAAGGCAAGCTCGCGGCGTTCCACCCTATTCGGGAGCGTCGAGCAGGCTCGGCCTGCCCCGACGTTGTAAGAGTGGTTATTAATGGCCGTGCTCGTGCCATCGTGATGTTGGATCGTAGTGTTGACGAAGCAGTCGCCGTTGACGTCGCCATTGCCTGGAACGAAGACCGTGGGATTGAGTGAAATTGCGGCCTGCGTGTGGACGATGGCCGTTCCCAGATAGGTCGCACTCACAAGGGTGTCCGCCCCGACTTCTCTTTGCAGGCTCAAATTCCAGGACTGCGTGTAGGTCGGCTTGAGGTCGGGATCGGAGGGTAGATAGGTTCCCCCGGGAACCAGCTCTCCGGACAGCGACGAACTACTCGGGAATGGACCCCCATTACTGAGCTGGCCGGCCGCCACCTGCGCCTCGCTGGCCCATGGGTCTTCAAAGCCTCCTGTCGGAAAAGGGATATTTGACGAATTACCCCAGGGTGGCTGTGCCTGCGCCGAACCCAGACGGTAAATCGTCGGGTATTGTTCATAGGCCAGGCTGTAGGACGCGCGCACCGAGGTGCGGCCGTCCCCGGTGACATCCCAGGCGAAACCGAGACGCGGGGCCCACTGGTTGTAGAACGGTTTCCATAGATCCGCTCGCGGATCATTCACGTTGATAGTGCCATCGCCCGGAAACTGGCTCGCGTCTACATTGGTGTTGAACGGATAGGTCGCGTCTCCCGCGTAGACAAACCCGGGAGGCTGATTGATGAACACGCTGCTTCGGGTTCCGGACTTGTAGAGGTCCAGATCGAACATGACGGAGTTGGGGACGGGCCGGCGGAAATCCACGAACGCTAAGGTCGGCGACCAGCGCACGCCGGCGCTAAGGCTGAGGTTCGAGGTGGCCTGCCACGTGTCGTGTACCCAGACAGCGGGGAACTTCACCCTGGAGATGTTCTCGTTGCCCCGGCTCTGGACGAAGGAAGCCGGTTTCCCCAGGAGGAAATCGCCGAACCCAAGCCCGGTCATATCATTACCGAAATTGAAGTTGGGGGCCAGAGTGGTCCCCGAAACCGTCGTGGTCCGGGCTTCCGAAAGCAGGAAGCCGAAGTTAAGCTGATGCGATCCCATAGACAAGTTGACATCGTTGTGAAGCTGATAGAGGTTCAGGCCGAGCCTGCGAATATTGCCTCCGAGGTCGAAACCGTCTTCCACTTCGATAGACGGCGCGTTGTCGATGGCGTCACTGTAGACGTTAGCGCCGATATCGGTGGCGTCGAAGCCGATTTCGGAGGGGAACCGACGCTGTTTGGTTCGTGTGGCCGATATGCGGAACGAATTGACCAGCGTGGCACTGAGGACGGAGGTCACGCCGACAGTCATCGCATAGTTCGTCGCCAGCGTGCCCAAGCCCGAACTCAGAATGTTGGAGGGGTCGAACTGGAACGACGACGGAATGTCGCTCTGGGTTTCCATATAACGCCCGAATATCGAATGATTGTCGTTCAATTGATAGTCGACCCGCGTCACGTACTGGTACAGGTCCTGTACCTCAAAATCGCCGAAAACCACTTGCCCGCACGCATCCAGCGGCGTGGGCAATCGGGCTGTGAGGGCCACCGCAACGGGACTGAACAACGCGGGATCGATCTGGTTGTTCGCATCAAACGGGTTTTGACCCCCGTAGTCCCGGGTAAAAAACGTAGGAAAGTCATTTTCGATGTTTGTACCGAGCCGGCGCCCGTTACCATCACATGCCGCTGAGGTGATGGTGGAAAAGTCACCGGCGAGCATCGCGGGGGTCGGAACGAAAGCTTCCTCGGCAGCCGCGTCCGAGCGCAGGGTCGTGCCTTGATATCCACCGAAGAAGAACAGCTTGTCCCTCAGTGCCGGCCCGCCGACGGTGCCGCCGAACTGGTTGCGCTTCAGCGTGCTGTTGGTTCTCGATCCATGGTGGCGGGCGTTAAACAAGTCGTTGCGGACAAACCAGAACGCGTTGCCGTGAAACTCGTTCGTGCCCGAGCGCGTCACCGAGCTCACCTGAGCCGAGCGATGCTGGGACGCGGACAAGCCCCCGATCTCCGTCTTGAACTCCCCCACAGCATCGGGAAACGGAAGCGGCAGCGCCAGGCCATCATAAGGATCGATGTGGCGAATGCCGTCCAGCGTGTAGTCGGTCGAAAAGCCCAGCGCGCCGGCGGACGTGATCGTCATCCGGTTGGGGAAAGCATAGCCACCTTCCTCCATCGCTTCGGTGGCTCCCCCCTGCAGGACCAGCAACTGCGCCACGTTGCGTCCATTGAGCGGCAGCGCCACAATGCGCTCCGTTTCCATCACCTGACCGATGCTGACATTGCGCGTCTCCACCAGGGCCGCACTGGCCGCGACCTCGATGGTCTGGGCCACCTGACCCACCTGAAGTGCAATATTGACCGTCGCGCTGGTGCCGATTTGCAGGGCACCCGTTTGTAGGAAGGTGCTGAAGCCGGGCAGGACGGCCTGTAACTCGTAAGGCCCGATTGGCAGATTGGACAGTAAGTAGGATCCGGTTTCGTTCGTGACCACCGTTCGGCTAGCGTTAGTGTCGGTCTGGGTGACCGTCACTTCCACGCCCGGTATCAGGGCCCCGGTGGCATCCGTCACCGTTCCGGTGATTTCCGCGGTTGCCTGTGCCCAGACGGTGCCGCAGGTTAGGGCCGATAACAACAGGCCCAAGAACAAAGGTCTCAAAACTCTCATTCTCATTCCTCCACTTAAGACGTCGACGTTGATTCCCCGGGGCCCCGAAGTCAGAACTCAAGGCTCGGGGTTGTGCGGCCCACCGTTAGGCTCGACACGTAGACTCGACAAGTTTGCGAGCCTTACTCGTAAGCCAGTGGGCAGCGCTCTACCCATAGGATACACCCTGACCGGAGTATCCCGCATCAAGCAAGCTACATCAACCGAGCGGAGTTCAGCAAGAAAAAAACAAGCTAGGTATTCAAATGTCAGTAGCACATGATCTGTCCGGTCGCTAGAATGTCCGCTTGAGCTTGAGACACGCCTGTACTGCAACCGTGAGGCCTGCCAGCCCGGTCGTATGAAAAGGTTGCCACCCGCCGCGATGCTCCGAGCGTTTATGGTCAGCGCAAACCGGCATGTCGATGCCAGGTTGTGCGTTTGCAAGGCGAATAGCGGACTGGACCGTTAGATGAAAATAGTGCAGCTGAGCCTGATCTGGGTTTTCTTAACGACGGGTTCTTGCCTTTTCCTTACGCCGTCTTTCGTTCTGCTAACGGCGTATTGCGTTTTCCTAACGCCGTCGGCATTCGGACAGTTGACCGACCGCAATCCCGTCGACGAGCTACAAGACCAGGTGACTGAGGCATTGGCGGATGCGCAGGTGCCACTCACCCCAGACCAGGAACGGCAGTTGGCGCTGCTCATCGAAGAGGAGCGTCAGGGGGCGGAAAACCTCTTTGGCGAGACTTGGGACTTCAGCCAGGGGCCGCCGCAGGGGGAACAGCGGGATCAGGCTCTGGCCGGCATTCGGTGGATGTATGACGCATTGAAGCAAAAGCTGCCCGCCTATATGACGGACGCGCAACGCGGGGCATGGGAGCGCTACCAGACCGAGGTCGGGGTGCAATCCTACATCGAAGATTCCGCAGATTCCGGAGCCGGGAGCCGCAGGGTGCAGCAGATTCGCGTGACCAATAACGCTTTCAATGTCAACACGGACAACCAGGCCGGCGGTGGCGGTCTGAGGGAGGGTGGCTCGAGAACCGAGGTAATCGAGCGGGGCGGTGTGGGCACCTATCACGGCAATCTGGCCTGGACATTGCAGGACGAATCCCTGAACGCCCGGAACCCCTTCGCTCCCAACAAGCCACCCTATTACGAACGGACCGTCAACGCGAATATCAGCGGACCCATCATTCGAGACTGGCTCACACTGAACTTCACCGTCGACGACAACAAACAGGAGAACGTTGGCACCGTCAAAGCCGAAACACCGGACGGCCCGTTTTCCCTGGGCGTTACCCGCCCGACGCTCAGACGATTCTACGACGCAAAAAGCATCCTGCAGCTTCGGGACGCCCATTCGCTGATCATGGGTTTCCAGTACGGCACCTCCGACAGCCGAAACGAAAACGTTGGTGACCACACGTTGCCCGAACGTGCCTCAAGGACCAAAGAGCAGAATTACATGACCGATTTCCGGCAAGTCTCCATTCTCTCCGACAGAACCGTTCATGAGGTCAGCCTGAAATTGAGTCAATCGCACAGCGAGACGATTCCGTTCAGCAATGCGACAGCGATCACCGTCAGAGGTGCTTTCGATGCCGGCGGCGCGCAAAATCTGAAGCGGACCGACAGGAATACGTACGAACTGTCCAACCTCGTTTACTTTGCCGGTGACACCCTGACGATGAGAGCCGGGGTCCAGGCATGGCACATGCGCCAGAGCGTGTACTCGGAAGAGAACTTTTTCGGCGAGTTCACGTTTTCCGATCTTGAGAGTTTCCATGCAGGAACGCCCCTGCAATACCGGGTCCGATGCTGCGATCCCCTGTTCAAAATGAGCCAGACACAGGTAGCCCTGTTCTCTCAGAATGATTTCAGGTTGAGCAATACCTTGACCCTGATGCTCGGTGCGCGCTACCAGGTGCAAACCAATATTCATGATCGAAACAACTTTGATCCACGGATCGGTTTCGCATACGCGATCGGCAACTCGACGGTCATCCGGGGAGGCACAGGGTTGTTTACGAGTTTTCGAATGGACAGGCTGATTGAAACGTTCGGCCGCTTGGATGGTGAACGGCGCTACGAGATTCTAGTGGTCCCCGTCTAACAGACTGTACCTTATTCAGATCGTTCCCCGAGCCAGACCGACACACTGCGGCTTCGGCCAAGCCGTTCGAGTTCCTTCCGCACAGGGATTTCCGATCTAATGGGCATTATTTTCCGCATATATGATCAGAAATGGGACAGCTAGAGCCGTTACGTTAATTGTGACGGACTACACTAGTTGATAATCCGGGCTGGCCGGACGATCCCACCGCATCGGGCAGCATCCGGCCTCGACCCTCCCGGCTGATCGAGCCCACTCTGTTGGCACCGTATTACTGGGTGTCACAGGTGGCTGTGGAGCGTAGCCTGCCCAGGAATCTCTTCGTCAAGGTGTCCTATGAAGTGCATCGCGGCACCAAGCTGAACCGAACCCGGGATATCAATGCACCCCATCCGGAAACCGGCGTCCGGCCGTTTCCCGACCGGGGCCGGATTGCGCAGCTCCAGAGCAGCGGCATATCACTCCATCGGCACTTCAAGGCGTCCATGCGTCAGCGTTTCAGTATTTTCAACGTCGTCGCAGACTATCTCTACTACCGCGGAACCAACGACGGAGAGACCCGTAGCCGCAGGGACGATATTGGACTGCCGACCAATAGCTATGATCTCAGGCTGGAACTGGGAAACGTGGCGCGCGCGCGCCACAGATTCGATGTCGGGGTCAATTCGCGCCTGCCGTGGGATGTCTACCTCACGACCACAATCAACGCGAGAAGCGGCCAGTTTTACAGCATCACAACCGGCAAGGACGACAACGGCGACGGCGCGATCAACGACCGGCCGCCAGGCGTTCCCAAAAACAGCGAAGTGGGGCCACACTTTTTCAACGTCAGCTTTAACTTCTCTAAGGCGTTCGAGTTGAACCGTGTCGGATCGAATTCGGGTTCCGGTCCTCAAACGAACGTATTCGCAAACCTAAACAATGCTTTCAACATGAACCATCCAGGAACACCGAGTGGCGTCTTGACCTCTTCCTTCTTCGGGAGGTCCTTCAACGCAAGCGAGCCCCGGACAATCGAAGTCGGAATGAGATTCCAGTTCTAACTTGCCCGGCGTCATCTGGACCAGACGGCGCGTCAGTTCGACCCACCCTCCATCCACACCAGTTGCGCCGCCATACATTCGGTCATTACTGTCGTATGGTTCTGGATGTATTCACTGCCGACAAAAGGGTGAGGCGCGCCAGGCTCTCTGAATCTCAGAGCGGTGAACTTGTTGAACGTCTTATCGTGCTGTGGGTGGATCGACAGAAAGACATCGGCTCCGGCTTGGGCCGCGAGGTCGTTGAAACGCGTGATCGAAGCCGACCATGTTCTGATGGCTGTCGGCATGTCCGGGTAATACGGAACGCCGTAGTCCTCCATCGTCGCTCCCCGGCCTCCCAGAATGTAGCCGAGATGCCGTTGGTTACCGTCCTTAAGCGGGATTAGGGTCGACAGCGTGCCGGGCGTGTGCCCGGGAGTGATATAGAGCGTCAGCGAGGTATCACCGAGGGTCAGTTTCATTCCATCGGTGGCCACCATGTCTTTTCTGGGTTTGAGATCCACCGTCTGATTGCTCTCCGCCAGTACGTCCCAATCCGTCTCGGACATGATGAGTCGCGCCCCGTACGTTTCCTGGAGATACTTGGCGCCGAAATAACGATCCCCATGGGCGTGATGCAGGATTACGTATTCGATCTCGGCCGGATCCAGACCGACACTCTTCAGCCCATCTGTAACCAAACCCTCTACGCTGTAGTCGTAGCCTGAGTCGACCAGTATGATTCCCTCCGACGTCGTCACCGCCCAGACCGACTGATTGTTCTCGTTGCTGCTGCCGACATAGTACAAGTTGTCGAACACTTTCACTGGCTCGGCGAACCAGGCAGATCGCTCCTGACTCCTCGGAGCGGCGAACGCACGCGGCGCCGAGGATAGTTGAGTGATCACCGCATCGCGCCTGGGCTCCCGGCACATCGAATCGAATGTTTCGCTGATGTCGTGTCCTGGACGAAATGCCGCCGCCCTGGCCGCCGCCACATGGGCCTGGGCCCGAGCACCTGGCGTCTGGGCATATGCACCAATCGCGACCCAAGCGATGGAAAGCACCACGTTGCAGAACACAGCGACTCGGAGGCGTTTCATGGCTTGTTCTCCCTCAATCCAGAAATTTAAAAAGGAACCCCAGGTGGTGCAGGTAAGACTCCCCGCACCGCCGAGATTGAGATCACCGCCCGGATTTCCTGATGATCTGCTTAATAAACCCTCCGGGTGCGCGCGGGTCCGTCGAGTTGCCTGCCGCCACCATGGAGGTGGGAGGATCGGCTACGTACAACACGCCTGTTTCCGGATCCAGTGCAACCGCGTGCGGCCGGGCCTGTAGATTCCCGATCACATCGATTACTTTACCTTCCTTCAAGACCGTGACCGAATTACCGCTTGTATCCGCGATGTAGACGGTGTCGTCAGCGGCAATGTCAATTCCAGTTGGCCGGATCAAACCGATGTCGGTCCACTGTTCGATGAATGTTCCATCCTGGTCGAAGACCTGAACCCGGCCGTTTTCGGTTTCCATCTGATCGTCAATTACGAGCAAGCGGCCCCGTGAATCAATCGCGACACCATGGGGACGCCCGAACTGACCGGGACCCGGGCCTTTTGTGCCGCCGATGATCTTGATGAATTCCCCCTCTTTGGAAAAGTGCACGACGCGCGAGTTGTAATGACCATCCGCAACGAAGAAATCACCATTCGGGGCGACCGCGACGTCGGCAGGGCCATTGAACGCGTCCGTTGACTGATTGTCGCCGGCCACTCCCTTCTTGCCCAGCGCCATAAGTTGCCGGCCGTCTCGGGTGTATTTGTACACCATATGGGTATCGCAATCGCTGATCCAGACAAACCCCTCATGGTCGAAATCAATGCTGTGCGCATCGGGAAACAACCCGTCACCCCAGGTTTTCTGGAGTTCTCCCGCACGATTGAATATAAGGACCGGAGATTGCTCGATTGACGCAGATGGTGGTCCGGAAGGCCGGATTACAAACACCGATCCCCGGCCGTCAACGGCGACCGATCGCGGGCGGTTCCACACATCCTGTCCAGGGGGAGGCGTGCTGAAGAAAGTCACCTCGTAATTGCTGTTCGTCGTCTGCGCGAATGCGCCAGAAACCAGAGCGAAGAGGACCAAGGGCACATGTAGGTATTCTTTCATAAGCTACTCCCCTGTCAGATTTGCAACACGTCAGGATAAGTCGCACAAAATGTGGACTATACCGGTCAAGTCGGTGCGTACAGACCTCGCTATCTTGAGGATTGTTTGTCCTGCCAGCGATACTAATATTCGCCCGCTTTGGTGTCAACCGCTTTGAGATGGAGCCAACACGGGCCCCATGGCCGGTCGTAGTTAAGTTCAGTGTGGGGCAAATCTCGAAGATTTGAAGCCCGATTTGGTGGGCAGTTCCTTTGCGCCGCGAACCTGTTATTTGTAATCGGTATTAATACCCCGTTACGGGTCACCCAGGACATCGTGTGCCTGCGGTCGGGAATCCAGGCGCCCGCGGTCGGGAATCCAGGCGCCTGCGGCCGGGAATCCAATGGGCGCGGTCGCTGCCAGGTTGACGGATCCCCTCGAGGACTGGCCCGACTTCGATTGACATACTTGCGAGCGATGCTTAGTATCGCCGCCTAATACATTGCGCCCGAAATTCAGCGAACTTGCTCTGCCTTTTGTGTACCGCTGAGAGTCCGCAATCGAGGTGCTTATCCTGACAGATTGGCCAGCTGGGAGGGGTCGAATGAAGGAAAATGTTTTCGTGATTTTGCTTGTCTTCGCTCTGGTGGCGGGCGCATTCGCGCAGACAACGAACAGTAAATATGAAGTCACGTTCTTCGGTGGGCCACCTCCCGGGCAGGAGGTCTGGAAC
This sequence comes from Terriglobia bacterium, assembly GCA_965263045.1. GTDB lineage: Bacteria > Acidobacteriota > Terriglobia > 20CM-2-55-15 > 20CM-2-55-15. Next base: position 6,364,864 of record CBDHGK010000041.1, on the reverse strand, counting down.
CGGCCATATTCAGTCGCCGTCGAACCCGCGGGATCGATCTTCGTTTTCGCGGCCTACGACCCACCTATTCTTATTTTCAACCGTGCGGGAGAGCTCCAACAAACCTGGGGTGATGGTTGGTTTCATGATGCGCACAGCATCGACATCGATCAAGAAGGATTCCTGTGGCTCACTGACTCCGACGGTCACATGGTTTACAAGTTCACAAGAGATGGAATGCAATTGATGGCGCTCGGGAAGAAAGGCATGCCTGGCGACAACACGTCAACAGACGCGTTCAACGGCCCTGCCGACGTGGCCGTTGCGCCCAACGGCGATTTCTTCGTGGCCGACGGTCATTACAATTCCCGCATCGTACACTTCTCAAAAGACGGACAGTTCGTCAACATCATTGGGGGCACGAAGGGATCCGAACCGGGTCAATTCGACCTGCTGCATGCCCTTGCCATCGATTCGAAGGGCCGCCTGCTAGCTCTGGACCAGCAAGTGCAAGTGGGGAACGCGCGAATCCAGGTACTGGGCCAGGATGGAACATTCATCGAAGAGTGGACGAACATCGGTGGGCAGCAACCGACCGGAATCGCCATCGCCGCGGACGATACGGCCTACGTCTCGGATGCCGATGGCAATTCGATCACGATCTTGAAGGACGGAAAAATAATCGATGTTATCGGATACCTGCAGTCGCGACCCCATAACATCGCGCTGGATCCGGAATCGGGCGTGATATATCTGGCCGATCCTCCCACATCAATGCGGGCGAGGGGCACCTCTCCCAATCCGAATGGGCGGGGAGGGTTCGTTAAAACAGTCATCAAGAAATAGATTGCCAATGGCGCCCCTCACCCACCCGCTCTCCATCGCGATGGTCGCAGGCGCCACGAACTTTTCAATTCAATGCTTCCCCACGCCATACCCGGCGATGGGCCTGCATCATTTCTTCCGCATCCTCAGCTTGCCCTAAACCTTCAAACGCTTTCGCCAAGCCCCACAATGCGCGGCCACTCTGCGGTTCGTTTTCAAGTGCGCGAAGGTACGCGGATTCCGCAGCCTGGAATTCACCCGCCCTGAGCGCGGCGTTCCCCAACAACTCAAGAACAGGACGGGGATATACCGGCGGTTCGGTGTACGGCATTTCCGATTCGGACACGGCGGCCCGCCGAAGCCCTTCGAGTCCGCCGTCCACGTCTCCCGTTATCACGTCAATGTAAGCCTCGAGTTCGGAGCGTGCAATCAGGAAGTGCTGCGGCACCGGGCTGACGAGGCGTCCGAGTTCTCCGATCGCCTCGTCCATCAGCCCTAAGACATTCCGGGCACTGTCGGTGTCTGAATTTGAAGCATAGGCAAGCCCACGTGCCCACAGGTACCAGACAGTTTCAACCGGTTCTTCCTCGAAGGGCAGCGTCGTTGAGTCCAGAATCTCCTCCCACTTTTCAAATCGAACGAGCGTCTTCGCCAAAATAAACCAGCCGACGCGGTAAATCTGAACCGCTTCGGGATCAGTGGGATTCTCCCTGGCCGACATGAGATCGGCGATGCGGGTCATCGCATCGCGGTAGTTGCCTTGCAACCCCAGAACATGGAGAAACAGAAACTCGTTGTGCAGATAGTGCATTCTGGAATGCCGCGGATCGGAAGCCAGGTATTCGCGTTCCTTGGCGGCCGTGGCCTCAAACGCCTCTACCGCTTCATCGAACATGCCAATCTGCCCATAGACATGGCCGGGCATGTGAAGCGCATGAGGAATCTCCGGGGCGAGCGTGGCATAGCGTGCGGCAAACGGCAGCGCGTCGCTCAGATCGTTGCTCCCTTCGAGAGCGTGAACCAGGAAATGATTGGCGCCCACATGATCCGGATTCTCCTCCAGCACCTGTCGTAACAGGTTCAGGCTCTCGCGGGTCCCGTCTTTGGGAGCTTTTGTAGATGCGTCGTAGCCATTTTCAAGTGCGAGCGCGAGGATCGAACGTGCGTCGTGATCGTCGGGAAAGGCTTCCACGAGCGTTTGCATCGCGGCAATGTAGGCAGCGTCCGGATCGGGCACCCCGGGGTTGTGGCGCTCGGTCACAGCTTCAATATACAAGCGTTCGCGTGGCGTGATGGAATCGAACAGGCCGTAAGCAAGATAAAGGGCGTCGCGCACACGCGATTCGGGAGAGTTCTGTCGGGCCTCCAGAGGCACGGTCCGCGGTGGCCCGAGAGCGAGTTGATAGGTGGGGATAAATATGCCCTGCGAAGTCATCGCGATGCCCCAATAAGCCATGGCCGCACCCGGATCGAGTCTGGCCGCCTCAATGAACGACCGCTCCGCTTCGGGAAACCAGAAACCGTAGAGTTGTGCAACACCCTGGTTGAAGAACGCCTGAGCGCGTTCGGAATTCGTCGTGATAGGAAAGTCGACTCTGCCCATGCCGTCGATGAGCTGTGTGGCCCGAGGAGGTGTTCCGGGTGACACCCCGGGGGGAGGTTCAATTGAAGATGCCGGCTGCTCTTCAGCGCCGTTTTGGTCGGATGGCGTACAGCCAGGGGCCGAAAGCGCGAGCAGTAGTAACAAGATCGAGGAGCGGGAAAGTTGCGCCTTCGTCAATCGCATTGCCGAAATCAGTCGGCGCATACTCAATTCCCTGGAGCTTTTGAAACGTAGGGTGCTTAAGGCCGGATCAGAAAACCGCTATCGGTCTCCTCACGGTGTGTGTAGTGGCAGTTTCTGCAGGTTGTTTGCATAGCTGCATACCCCTCCTGCGCCATCTCGATATTGTTGGCTCTCGCCGCTATGCCAGCTGCAGCGGCACCTTCGCGCGCATCTCTCGCCAGATCGAGGGCATATTTGACATTGAATGGTGCCCAGAACGCCTCAACTTCTTCAAACAGGCCTACGAGGTTATCCGCGGCTTCAATGGCTGCCGCCGCCCGCTCCGCATCCAGGGCCGGCTCGGCGCTCTCGCCCTCCGGGGCAGCGTCCTCACCATCGTCATTCAGATTCTCGTTCAGGATGCGGAATGCTGCTCCGATATCCTTCATTACCTGATCATAGGGCCGGTTCTGGGCGAGAGTCGTCGCCCCTCCCGCGAAAAGCCCCAAGGTAACAATCGTTATTACGATAAAGTTTCGATTCATATTTTCACCTGCCCCGTGGGCAACCCATCCAGGTATCTGCGAACTCCTGAAAATTAGCCTCTGAGATTGTGACGAACAGGGTGATTGGTACTTCGCGATGTCCTACGGAACCTGCCAGCGGGCATCAGCACCATCTCGTCGGGCGCTGCCGTTTGCGCCGCGACTGGCATCGCGGCGCAAACACAAGCATGAAGCGTCAGGAGAATCCTTTAACTCTTCATACCCCCCTGACCTATGCGAAGATTTCCTCGATTTCCGTCAGGGGAATAAACTCCGGACCTCCGAGCGGGGCCGTCTGCTGATACTCATAGGCCCGTCCCGATGGCGTGTCCTCGATCTTCTTGGAGTAATCGATCCCCAAAGCCGAGTAAATCGTCGACACAACGTGATCCATCATGGGCTGTTGCTGGTGCTGCCAACCCACATCGGTCACTTTGTAACCGTCGGTCCTTCCGATCACCTGCCCTGGATTGACACCGGCGCCCATGAACAGATTCGTAAAATTGGCACCCCAATGATCCCGGCCAAGGTTCGAGTTCATCTCGGGATTGCGCCCGAATTCATGGGCAAGCACGATCATGGTTTCATCCCACAGGGTATTTCCAGGCTCCTTGCCGGGCAACCTCTGGAGATCTTCGACGAAGCTCCCCACGGCCCTGTCGAACCTGGGTGCGCTCTCGTATATGGAGAGTATTGGACCACGCGGTGCCAAGGCGCCACGGCCGTAGAGTTGATCATGGTTGTCAAACGACCCGTTGCCACCATTGTAGGAGTTCGCTACCCACAGGAATCGTGCACCGGCGTCGGCGGTCAGGACGTTCCGCGCCAGCAGCAGCGAATTGCCGAACTTAACCAGGCCGGGGTCTCGATCCACGCCGTAACGGATCCTTTCCTCTTCGGAGATGTCCAACACCTGCCGGAACCGTTCATCCCGGAGCATCTCATACGCGTAGTCGTAGTGCGGGGTGTACTCGTCGGCCTTTCCGCCGATTGGAGAACTCGCCACGGGCGACACCTCGGCCATTCTCTGCAGCACCTGAAAACGCCGTTCCAGCAGTTCGTCGTTTGACGGGCCTGAATTACTCGCGCTCTCGTCAGGGGAGGCGCCGAAGCTCTCGAATACGCTGCTGGAGTTGATATCCAGTGCGGCATAGCGCGCGGGCAGCATTCCGGACCCGATCGGCGGGCACCGCACCAGCCACTGATCGAACATCATAAATGTGGGGAAGGTATCGGACGCTTGACGCTGGGAGTCGAGTTCAAGGGCCGCGACGCTTCCAAACGCGGGTATCTCCCGGACAATCGCCGCATTCAACGCACGCCCCGCCTGCGTGTGATACTGGGCGGAGAAGTGAACGAGAGCGTTCTCATAGAATGAACGCACCAGCGTCGCGTGGGGAGCCCACCTTTCATAGTTCGGAAAGAGGGTCCTGGAGATCTGAAATTCATTCGACACATTCTCGATGTTCAGATCATCTGCCGTGAACCGGGTTTCTTTGAAATCCAGAACCTCGTGGGGACTCATGGCGCCACAGTTCTGTATGAAAACAATGTTGCGCGCAGTCCCCCGGGGCGTCACTCCCCGGCCCTGTGCCCTGATCTTACGCGGGAATGCCGCTCCAGCCAGGCTGGCGCCGGCACCAATGCCGAATAGCTTCAACAAATCGCGACGGCTCATATTGCCGATGTCTTGTCGCATTCCTCTATCCTCCTGGCTGGTCAAATTCCTGAATATCGAATAAACCGATTATTACTCGTGAACCTGTCTATTACTCTAAAGTCGGGCCGGGCGACAGGCCACAGAAGCCATCGCCCGGCATCTTCAATGTATCAGTGATTCACTAAGAACTCCGGTGAGTTCAGCAGCGACCATTGAATATCCTCAAGGCCGATTTCCCTGTCTTCCGAAAGGACACGCTTCGCCACCTCGACTTCGGCGTCGGTGGGGTGGCGTGTCAGGCTCGTCAGGAAAAGTTCTTCGATCATTTCCTCGTCTGATTTACCAGACGCCAGCAGGTTCGCGACGCGGGTGCCTCCCGCGGAACTCACCCGATCCGTAACGATCGGCGAACTCATCATCATCATCGCCTGCGTCGGACTCGTTACGTTCTTCTCGTTCGGCGCGGCTGCACGCTCCACCTGGAAATACGCCTGCATGAACGCGAAGAGGCTCCGGCCCTCGGCGCTCCTGCCGACCCCACGGCCCTTGACGTCCGTCGGATTGTGCAACTCCTTGACGTATTGGAAGGTCTCTCCGTCCTGCTCGAGGCTGAACGGAGTGTCGGTCGCCTGAGCGACCAGATCGACCGCCTCCGGACCCGTCAAAACGCGGGCGAAACGCCGCGCATGATACGGGATAAAGGAATTCGTCCATTCGCCGCCGAAGCTGGTCGACAGTTGATACGCGTTGGACTTCATGATCGTCCTGATAACCCGGTGAACGCTGAAGTTGTTCGCCTGAAAGTCTTCTGCCAGGGCAGTCAGCAATTCGGGATTACTCGGCTGAATCGTCCAGGGCTCCGGTGGTGGATTCGCAGGATCCAGCCGGTCCAGATCGAAACCGTCGTAGGGCTCGACCAGACCAACCACCATCAACTTCTGCCAAACGATATTAACCAGGGTGCGCGAGAACTGGATATGGGTGGGCAGTATGCGGCCTAAGGCCTTTCGGTGGTCCTCGCCCGGCTGCGGTACTTCTCCCGTAAGCATGAACACCGGTTCGTAGGTTCGACCGTCCCGCGGGAAGCGGGTCTCCGCCGGAGTGTAGTAAAGTCCGTCGTCTCCCGTATTGTATCCAGGCGCCAGGTCGTCAAACATGCTGCTGCCGAAGTAGAACGAGCGGGCACTGCCGTCGCTGCGTCCAACGTTCCGCATCTGCCCGTAAAACGCCGCCTGCTTCCAGAAGTCGGTTCGCCTCATCCGGGTCAAGAAGAGATTGAAACTGTCGGTATGCCCCGCGCCGTCATGGCAGGAAAAGCAGGTCGTGTCCAGACCCAGAAACACACGCCCGATATCGGTCGTAATCTCATCAATCCAGTCCAGACGGTTCAGACCTTTGTAATCGTCCGCATCGGTCCACATGCCGCATCGAGTCGCGAAATAGCCGATGGGATCGTAGAAGGTGAGCGCCGTTGGGAAACTCCTCGCGTTCTTGGTCGTGGGGGTCACGATGTCGGCGAACACCTCGTTATAGGGCCGGTCCGCCTTCAACCATTCCTTGGTCCAGATGTGGAAAGGAGGCATGCGCGTTCGGAGCAACTCGCCCCAGTGATAGGCCCACTCTTGGGCAAATTCTTCCGTGCCGATGAGGGAGTCGATCAGCACATCGCGCTTGTCCGGGCTGGTGTCGGCTAGAAATCCACGCACCTCATCGAGTGTCGGCAGTGAACCGGTCAGATCCAGGTAAGCCCTTCTCAGGAATTCCTCGTCACCTGCCAGGGCCGCGTGCGGAATATTGTCCCGCTCGATCCGCCCGAAGATGTGTTCGTCGACGAAGTTCTTTCGAGGCACCGGCTCGTAGGAAGCCCCGGTGCCAGGCAACCTCGAGGCTAGAGCCTCCGTTACCCGACTGGCCTCTGCGGCGGCATCCTGACCCGCCAACAGGCGCTCATGTGCTTCTTCGAGAAGATCCTGGTTCATTTGCTGGTTAGGCTGGGGCTGTTCCTGCTGCGCAATCACAACGAGCGATGCACCCAGAACGCTTGCCATTACCAGAACCAGTTTGATGGTCCGTATCATGCTTACCTTCCTCCTCAATGCTGGACAAATTCAGCTGGACAATTACACCATTGCCGGACATCTACTTCATTGATGGGCCTTCAAGAGACCAGCAATGAAGTAGAGGTCCCGAGATAAGTGCGTTGACGCGCTTAGCTTACACTAATAGACGCTGCTTTCCTCAACAAATTTCCGAACAACTATACACACTTTTTGGTCTTCTTGGTTCGTTTGTCAAGCACATTATTTCTAATTATCATATATTGACGGCCCGGACGCCAGGAACGGTTTCGAGAGCGGTTAAAAACAATTCGATGCCGGTTCAGGTCGGGCATGAAGATCGTGGCATTTTATTCCAGTCCAGAAAATCGAATTTGAGCACTTCCCTTTGGGCCCACAACTCACGCCATCCCCGTCAGGTGCAGACGCTCAAATCCATTTGTTTATGTCATTTATGGCAGCGCTAGGACTTGCCATCATAGCACTTCGCCGGGACCTCTCCGGCGTTGCTTCAGACCATTGATCCGGCGGGCTATCTTGCGGACAATCGGAGTGCATAATCAGTTTAATCCTCGACGTGCCCGAACCGTAGCAGTCTGTGGCATAAGTCTCGCGGGCCGCGTTACGGCCAAACGGGGCCGGATTCCAGGAGGCAACAGCGTGACGACACGACGTCGCGACGACGCTGCAATGCTCCTTCATTGCGAGGAGTCGGCGACAACGAAGACGGCCCCGTTTCGCCGTAACCCTGTGGGCGCAGGGGGGCCACCGACGTTTCAAACGGAGGCCGCAGGCGCCCCACAGGCATTGTCCCTCGTCGGTCACGGTGAAAAGACATCGTTCCGCTCCTCACTTCGCGCCTGCAACCCGAAGACCCCTGCGCGCGGCCTGCGAGACTTATGCCACGGACTGCTCGGGCATGGAGAGTCGCAGCCTGAAGCTGGCTGGGCATAGTTGGCCCATGACGGAAGCCATCGAAATGCTGCGGATTCCCGACGGGGACCTTCCTAATTTGGACACCGGGATGGAGTATAATTCGGCCACGTCGAGACAATCCAGACCGCGCCACGGCCGGTTGCTGAAAAACTCAGACGTCCAGTTGTCTGCTGTGCAACGACAGACGTGGTGCCGCCCTCAATGCCTGTAAGTCATTGACAACATGAGCAAAACGAGGATCAATAAAGGGACAGGGAGCTGGCCTTTATCGAAGGGGCGACGCGCGAATCTATGCCCTGCGGGAGATGCGAAGGGGTTCCCTACGCGAACACGGTGAAGAATCTGTTCGATTTTACCGCAGACTGGATCAACGCGCGGTTCCAGCAATGGCGTCCAGAGCGAGGCGGACGGGTCACAACGGCGCCGGGACTTGAGTCCGGTACGCCGGTGGGGGCGCGTTGGTCGCATCCCGCGTTTACGAGGAATTGAGCCCCATCGCGCGTCCATACGATTTCGACCGATTTCGACAATGGAGAACCTGTGATGAAACATTTCTTTCCGGGTGTCCTGGTGCTGTTCATGGTCGGCACACTACTGATCGCTGCGCCCCAGACGCCCGATCGGTTGGTTGCAATCCGGAACGGAGACCACTCCCAGGTTCAGATGCTGCTCGAGGCCGGAGCGGACGTGAATACCGCCGACAGCGAGGGAACCACGGCTTTGATGCATGCATTGATTGAATCCGATCTCAGGATGGTGCAGCTTCTGATGGATGGCGGAGCCGACATACACGCAACCAACGAATTCGACTCGACCCCACTGATGTATTCCGCCACCGACATTGAGAAGACCCGAATGCTGCTGACTGAAGGAGCGGGGGTAGACGCGGAGAACACACGGGGCGCCACTGCGATGAATGTCGCGGTGAAAACGTTCGGGTCAACACCGGTCTTGCGGCTTCTGGCGGCCAGAGGCGCGGAGAGTCAAGATCAGATGATGACTGCAGCGGCACAGAAGGGCGATCTCGAGGCGATGGAATTCTTGCTGGCTATGGGCGTGGGGCCCGGCGGCTCCGACAGTGCTCCGCTATTTGCGGCGGTCGGTGCGCGATGTGAGGCATGCGTGCGGTTGCTTCTGGAAGAAGGCGCCAACGCCGATGGAATCCGTCGCGGCAGACAGGGCCTGCTTTCCGAAACAGCCAAGAGGGCCATGCCCGAAATTTCACAACTGCTGCGGGATCACGGCGCGTCTCTGGACGTTGAGGATCGCGAGGGTTTTACGCCCCTGATGCAGGCAGTCCTGTCGCACGAACCGCTGGAGTCACGCAACAGGATGGTGCAATGGCTGCTCACCGAAGGTGTGGATCCGAACGTCCAGAACGATCGTGGTGAAACGGCTTTTCAGTTGTCGACACGCATGGGCGCCGACCGCACGCTGGAGCTTCTGAGATCCGCCGGCGCGATAGAAGTCGAGGACGCCCCCTGGCCTCAGGCTGCTGGCGGGCTGTCTGTGCAAGCGGCGGTGGCAACAATTCTCCCTTTGATTGAACCCAGCGGCGAGGCTGTTTACACCAACCGCGGCTGTATCAGTTGCCACAACAATTCGCTCCCCGCAATGACAGTCGACCTGGCCCGTCGAAAGGGTTTCCGCGTCAACGAGGCGCAGGCGCAGAAAGAGCTGGATTTCGCAGTGGCGACGGAGAGACCTTATCTGGAGCCCATGCGCCTGGGATCTTCGATTGGTGGCGCCGCGGTCACGCTCAGTTACACGCTGATGGGCATGGCGGCGGCCGGCTATCCTGCCGATGATTTAACGGACGCCCATATCCAGTTCCTCGGGATTCACCAATATCCGGACGGCTCATGGAAGCATACAACCAGCTATAGACCTCCGATGGAGTACAGTCCGATCGTCACGACCGCCCTGGTCCTCGGAGCAATCCGCCTGTATCCCATTCCCGGCCGCAGGGAGGAATTCGAAGAGCGGTTCAACCGGGCCAGAAACTGGCTTCTGTCAGCTGAACCGTATTCGGGGGAAGAACAGTCGATGCTGCTCAATGGACTGGCCGCCGCAGGCGCAACCACCATTGAAATTGCACCGTTCGTGGAAGCACTGAAGATGGCTCAAAACCAGGACGGCAGTTGGAGCCAGCTCCCGGGAATTGCGGGTGACGCCTATGCCACGGGAGAGGCGCTGTACGCCTTGCATGTCTCCGGGAATGTACCTACGGACGACTCAGCATATGAACTGGGGGTGCGGTGGCTTCTCGGAAATCAACTCGCGGATGGATCGTGGTTTGTGCCGGCCCGCACCGTTCCGATCCAGCCTTACTTCGAGAGCGGGTTCCCTCACGGCGCACATCAGTGGATATCTGATGCGGTTTCGAACTGGGCCGCGATGGCATTGCTGTTTACATTGCCCGATCGGCCTTGATCTGCGTGCAACCTGGCAAGTCCATGCTCGATGGGAATTGAAACGCAGTGCCAACCATTCAGTGACTGCCGTGGCATCTCAAGTCGATCCTCGAAGCTAGCAGCCCGTGGCAGAAGTCTCGCGGGCCGCTAGGGCATATAGCCCCGCTCCCGATAGTAGCGGGCAGCGCCCGGGTGCAGCGGCACGCCAAAGGCCTTCCATACGGTGTGCGGATTGTAGGAATAACCCACATTGACCCACTGCAGGAGATGCTGCTGTTCATCCATGGCTCTGGCCAGGGTATATGCGAAATCGTCAGGCATATCATCCCGGCCGTAGAGCACGGTCCCCGTCCGGACGAGGGTGGGAACAGCCCGATCGATGCTCCTGAACAGGCCCGCCGGAACGGGTCGCTCCTGCCAGTCGAAATCCGCCGCTAATTTTGTCCGCAATTCCCTCGCCAACTCCAGATACCGGAGTTCCAGTCTCTGGTTAACCTCTCGCCAGGTGGGATACTCCCCTGATGGAGATCCGAAACCAATGATGACGTCTAGAGCCTCGGGCTCGTCTGCGATGCCGCCGAACCGCCCTCCGAATACTTCCGTCGTTACTTCGGACAATCCGTAGTAGTCGAGAATCATCGGCGCGACATTCCTGCTCTGGGAATGCACGTGGATGCGAACCGGTAAGGAAGCGTCCTTAACCTCGCTCAGGTCTGTAATTCCGGAAGCGGCTTTCACGGCCACCAGGATGTAGCTGGGTGTCTGAATATTGGCGACCAGTCGGAGCCCGGTCCGGGGCCCCTCCGGATCGTCTGCAAAGTCATGCGTACCTTCATATGCCCACCACAGGAACTGAGAACCCGTCGCGCCGAAATCCAGCGGCCCGTTTGGAGGCGGAGGATCGTTGCTGTCGGGACCGGGCCTGGGCGGAACCGCTGCCGCAGCAACCAGACGCGCTGCCCGAGCAGCGCCTGCGCAACTGCGGCAAATCTGGATGTCCCAATCGTAGGAAGCCATCGCCTCTTTGACGATCGTACTTATGGCGCCCCAACCCGCGGTCGGACCGGAGCCCCCCATGACTGGCTTCTTTGCCGCATAGCCCGTTTCGTCCGTCGCTGTTTGTTGATTTTCCCGAGGCCCGACGTTGGCGAGAAGCACGGCCCCACCCAGCGAAGCCACGACCACCAGCATCCCACATACGACTGTCAAACGCGCTGAACGCATAGCGCCACCCTCCGTACCTTAAAGTAATGTAGTAATGAACAGCCTTAACGCTAAACGTGGCATTGCAAACGCTAAGCGTGGCATTGCAGTGGAAACGGGAAATTATAGCCACAACTCTTCGAAGCGGATCCATTTTATGCGCAATCCAGTGTTCGCCGCCCGGGACCGGACTTGAGCCTTGACTCTCGGTCGGGGTTTCTATATCTATTTACACTAGGAGATCGACCAACATGGGATTCGACCCGAAAGGGGCGGGCCTCGTATCCATCGTCGCGGCCCTGCTCACGCCGAGTTGATGAGTGCTGGCTCCCGTCCTGGCAGGACTGGGTTTATTTTCGTCGTTCAGCGTCATGTGTCTGATCTGGCTTGAACGGCTGCAACCGGTGTTTTTCGTCCTGGCCGTCGCGGCTCTGGCTTACCAGATATGGCTCGTACGCGGTCGTCCGGCATTTATGCGGACCTGGGCGGTTAAGACGGTTCTGGGCCTGACCCTGGCGGTGAATGGATTGATGATTACTGGATGGGTCGTGATAACGATACGTTATTGGTAATCGGGCTTGTTCTGGCAAGAATTGACATGGCGTTAGGAATAGAAGGAACAATATGAAGCTGCATCAACTGATCTTGCTGACTTCCGCAGTATCCGCAGTAATGGTGGCGTTGACCACGCCAGCACTGGCCCAGGTCGAAGTGGCCGCGATGAGCACGGTGGGTATTGAGTGCGGTGTTTGCGCCGCGATCTCCGAGGTGAATCTCAGGCGCATTGATGGAGTGGATAAGGTAACGATCAGCAAGTCCAGGGGATCGGTAATGATTGCCTATAGCCCGGGTGCCCCCTTCCAACCCCAAGCGATTCGCGACGTTTTCAAGCCGCTTTTTGTTGAAATTAAGATATTCCAGGTTCGCGCCCGGGGCCATGTCCAGGAACAGAACGGTGAGCGATTTTTTGTGGCAGGAAAAGACAGGTTCATATTGGCCGCTGGGACTGCGGGTTCGCCCGAAGTACCGTCGGAGATTCCCGTAACAATCGAAGCGGTCCTCAACGACCAGGTCAGTCCTATGGAACTGAGCGTCCTGAACTTTGAATCAGCCGGCGAATAAATCATCAGGGGAAGGGACCTCCACTGAAGACTTCATCGATCCCCATCCAGACAAACACAGCACTCAGATAGAATAAGCGGTGGAAGATGAGATTTCGATGCGGATGACCTGAGCCGTAGAATCGCGAAACATGGAGATTGGTTTATGAGTACAAGCCCCAAGACGACCCTCCGGATAGCGCTGATATTTGGTTGTATGCTGCTGGCAACATCCGTCACGGCACAGACCTTGTTTACGACCAGCGACTATCGTCAGGATCGTGAGCACTGGACCGATCCAGCGTACTTCAACTTGAACACACTGCGCCAGATCGTCAACCTGCACAGAAGCGACAGCGACATTGGCTCGGGAGCGGACGAACACGACATCACGACTCCCTACGTTTACCGGACCTCCATGGAACACTACGAGGCCTGGCTCGAAGAGGCGAATGGCGGAACCTCCCACACCATCGAGACGCTACCGGATTGGGACGGCAACTGGACGGGCAACGGAAGTTGGTTTGCCGGCAACCAGACCCAGGTCAGCACCGTCGTCGCGGCCCTCACGCCCGAGTACCAGGAATACTACGTGCAGCAAACAAAAGCCGAGGCTGAAGGTCGTGCGTGGTGGGCGTCGGCGTTTTGTCTGCCGGATGGCTTCATCCGGGGGGTTCAGACGCCGAACCAGTTCGTCATCCGCCCAGACCAGGTAGTGATCGTCAACAGCGACGGCCTGCAGACCGAAACCCAGATTCGCTGGGTTCATACCGATGGCACGGGGCATTCGCCCGAGGATTTCCACTACCCCCAGTGGCAGGGCGAATCGATCGGTTTCTGGGACGGCGACAGCCTCGTCATTCACACCAACCAGATCCGGCGGTGGAACGCTTCCCGGTCGATGTTGTTCGAGTGGAGCGACGACATGACGGCCGTGGAACGCTACCAGCGCGTTGGCGATGAGATCCGGGGCGAGATCACGCTTTACGATACGGAGGCCTTTGTCGAACCGCTGCACGCCGACTTTACGTTCACACTGATTGACGATCCCGAGGTCCGGCCCGTGTACAACACATGTACCGACAGCGACGGGCCTTCGACCAACGTCTACGTCACTGAAGACGGCTTTCTCGCCCAACGGGCGCCCGGAGATCCGGGATACTGGGACTCCGGCGATCCGAGGCCCTGGGCGACGCACTTCGCCGTGGGTGAGAAATGATGCCTGTGGCCACGGTTCGTCCCGGCTCGAAAGACGAGGCGACTTTGAAATTCAAGACCAGGAGGATGTTATGAGGAAGTTGGGAGCCATAGTTTTGCTGGCGATCGGGTTCGCGGTCGGATTTGCCGCGACGGCCGATGCCCACCACTCTCTGTCGGTGTTCGACTACAGAACCGAGATCACGTTGGAGGGGACCGTCACGAAATTCCTGTACGGAAATCCGCATACTTTTCTCCACATCGCAGTGGAAGGCGATGACGGCGAGGTCGTGGTGTGGGCCGCTGAGATGTCTGCGGTCCGGGCAATGGCCCGTCGAGGGATCCGGCGGAACACCTTCAAGGTCGGCGACGTGGTGACCCTCTCCATGAATCCGATGAAGAGCGGCAGCCCCGCCGGCAAGTACACCGGAGTCATTGCGGCCGACGGGAAGGCTTACGAGTAGGCTGGATCACATTCGGCCTCTCAGCCAAACGCCACTGGCAAAGTGGGACCTGTCAGCAAAGCGCCGCAAGGCCCTTCTGACAGGTCGTCACCGGAGACCGCGTTTCCTGCTGGCTCCGACCCACCTTACAATTTCCGAACCGGTATCCCAGTCCCCGCACTGTAAAGATTAATTTCGGTTCATCTGGCTCCAATTCGATTTTCTGCCGGAGGCGGGCGACGTGCACGTCGACTGTACGCGTGTTCGTCATCGAGTCGTAGTCCCACACCGCGTCGAGCAACTCGTCACGGGTCAGAGCCACACCCGTATTCTCTATAAAGAAACGCAGCAACTGCATCTCCTTTGACGACAGCCCTACCAGTGCGTCGTGATGGAATACCTGCGCGCTCTTAAAGTCGACTCGCAAGCTACCGAATTCGACGACGTCGGGAAGGTCTTTCTTCTTCTGAGCCGGGTTCGCTCGACGCAAGAGGGCCCGAATCCTGGCCAGCAGTTCAATAAACTCGAAAGGTTTCGGCAGGTAGTCGTCTGCACCGTACTCAAGGCCCACGACCCGGTCGGTGACTTCCCCACGCGCGGTCAGCATGAGGATTGGCGTTTCGATGCCGAGACTGCGAACATCACGGGCGATCTCAAATCCGTTCTTCCCGGGCAGCATCACATCCAGGATCGCCAGGTCGTGCCCGGCCTCCGCTGCCAGTCGCGCGCCCTGAATTCCGTCCGTCGCCACCTCTATGTCGTAGCCTTCCCGGCGCAACCGATCCGACAGGGCCATCCGGAGTGCAGCGTCATCCTCGACCACTAGAATGCGGCACTTCCCACCACGGTCACCATCAATCATGTCTAGCCCGCATGGATCACCAAGCGACGCTTGATCGCGATTTTGCATGAAAGACTCATCGGCGGACGCGAGATGGGGTGTGGGGGAGGGTCTTCGGGTGAAGCGAGAAGGTTTTGGCGACATGAAAAGGGGATTTTCGTGCTCGAGAGAGCGTGGTTGGCCGCAATCAGACACACCTCGGCTCGGACTGGATAATCAAATCGAATTCAGGGACGAAGCGGGAGCGTCGGCGTCAGCATCGCAGTGGCATCGCCTGTAGGTTGCGCACAACGGCGGTGAAGACTTCGGCGTAGGGACAGGCTTCAGCCATCGACACCCAGACGTTGCGGACCGTGAACCGGATTCGGGCACCGATCTTGAGCAGCTTCAGCCGGATCGTGCCGCATTGAGCCCGCGCCAGTTCGGTATTGTGGAGTCCGAGTCGGCGCAGTGCATGCATGATCATGTAGGCGGCCGAAGACAGATAGAGTCGGAGTTGATTGGCGCGCATGGTGGACGCGCTGGTGCGGTCGGCAAACAGATCCAGTTGTTGCTCTTTGATCCGGTTCTCCATGTCGCCGCGCGCACAGTAGAGATCCTCGTATAGCGCACGGGCCTCCCAACGTTCTGGTGACAGCGATGTGACGATGAATCGGGGATTGGCGCCCTTGCCCAGAACCTCGGCCTTGCCCACGACGCGCCGTTGTTGGCTCCAACTGTCTCGTGTGCGATAGCGGAAGTCCTTAAATACCCGTGCCGATTGACCGGTGGATTCGAACTCCGATTTCGCCTGAGCCATGGCTTCAGCGATATCCTTCTTGAGTCGCTCGTTCTTGGCCAATCCCACCACGTAATCCACCTGATGGGATTCACACCAGGTCAGTAAGTCATCTCTGCAGAAGCCGGAGTCTCCACGGACGATGATCGACACATCCGGCCAGCTCTTCCGGATCTGTCCGATGATGCGGGTCAGTTCCTCAACCGATCCGGCCGCGCCATCGATATTGGAGCGCCGTAATCGGGCGCACAGCAGATGCTCACCCGAGAAGATGTACAACGGCAGATAACAGTAGTTGCCGTAGTAGCCATGAAAGAATCGTCCCTCTTGTTGCCCGTGGATCGGATCGTCGGTGGCATCGAGGTCCAGAATGATTTCTTCAGGCGCCGATTCAAAGGCTGCGATGAAGGCATCGACCATCCAGCGGTCGACCTGGTCCGTATCCATCGCAATCTTCTTGTATCGCTCCTCCCCGCCGACTTCAGCCCCAGTCAACTCCAGCCGATTCAGTGTGCACTTGGCCGCCAGAGCCTTTCCCCGGTCGCTGGCCTGCCGTCGGTTGCCTCCCAGCGGATCGGCCTTATCCACCGCCACGGCCAGCATCGGATCGGTGCGTAGTTGGTCGTGATCGTTCAGGTCTTCATATCCCAGACACAGGCCATACACCCGTTGCCCAATCAATTCTTTCACCGTGTGCTCGATCAATCGCGGGTCCCGGTGATCGGCGAAACATTCGGCCAGTCCATCGATCAACCCGGTCCGTTTTTCGACCTCCCGCAACAGCAGGACACCCGCGTCGGAAGTGATCTTCCCTCCGTCGAATCGAGCCTTCACTTTTCGTTGATTAAGTCCGTGAAATTCAAACGTGGTTTGGTTACACTCTGTCGTCATAAGGGCCGCCTTTGTTTGGTGTCTGAAACGTTCTTGTCAAACGCTTTATGCCAAACAGGGCGGCCTTTTCTGGTCCATCTCGTGATCTATACGGGCTAGCGTCGTTTCCCGGGCCGGCCACGGGCAGATACACCGAAAACACCGTCCCCGATTCGGGGCTGGAAGTTAATCCGATTCGTCCGCCATGCGCGTCAACGATTTCCTTTACGAGACTCAGGCCGAGACCGGAACCACTCACTTGAGCATCCCGGGCGGACCGTCCCCGGTAGAACGGTTCGAAAACGTGCTCCAGGTCCGCTTTCTCGATGCCGGGGCCCTGGTCCTCGACCCGAAACTCGATCTGTTCGGGACCCCGTCCATGGGCTCGGCCCGCCCACACGCGGACCTCTCCGCCGGCTGCGGTAAACTTCATCGCGTTCCCGACAAGGTTTCGGACCATGGACTTCAACGCCTGCGCGTCACCCAGGACAGCAGGCAGGTCGGTATCAATGTGGCGTACCAGATGCGGACCTTCGGAAGAGGATTCCCGCCAGACTTCCAGTTCACTGTCGATTTCACTGTCGATGATGGCTTGAAAGTCGATCGGTGCAGAATGGTGCCGGAAGCGATCCGAGCGCATCGCGGAAAAGCGCAACACGCTTTCGACGATGTTGCTGAGCCTGCGACCCTCCCGGCTGATCGAGTCTCCGTACCGCCGGGCACCCTCGGCATCCTCGACGACACCGTCCGCCAGATTCTGACTCAGCGAACATATGCCGGCAATCGGCGTCCGCAGTTCGTGCGACACGCCCGCAACCAGGTCCATCTGCCGTTGGGCCATCGAGCGTTCCCGTTTGGTGGCGATGAGCAGGGGCACCACGCTGGCGCCCAGAACCATCAAGGCTCCCAGGCTCAGCGACAGGTTCCGGCGCCGATACTGATCGACGAATGCTTCCAGCGATCCCGCACGATGCCTCGCGGCGACAACCCAGTTCGGTCTGTCGTCATCGTCGAGTTCCCGCAGAATGTCGGGTGAAGTCCTCTCCTCCGGCGAGAGGTCGGAGTTCGAGTTGTAGATAAGACTTCTATCCGACATGTCGACACTGTGGGTGATCCACACGTCGTAGTCGCGCTGGTCCGCCAGACCAAAGTGCTCGTCAACAACGAAGGGAATAAACCGCTCAACGAGAATCTGGCGATTCAGGAAAACGAGGACCCACCCTTCGAATCGGCGATCGGGTTGGGCCGCGACCAGGACAAAAGGACCGTCACCGAACGACTTTCCCGTCAGTCTCCGCGCGACACGGTACCGGCTTCCTCCAGACCCATCCGACAGACCCACAAGTTGATCGGCCAGCGCCGTCAACCGCGAATCCCAGTTCGCAGCTTCCAGCCTTTCCAGCTCGAGGTTGAGGCGCCGCAGGCCCAAACCATCGCCCGTTTGTCTGCTCGGGTCGGTTTCCTCGACCCAGAATACGTCTGTGATCAGCTCCGGGAATTCGAACGACTCCGCCCAGTCGCGGTAGTCTTCGAGGATGTCCGCCGGCTCTTCGCGAAAAGAACGCGGAACGCGAAACGCGGATTGGATGCCCTGGAGCTCCCGATCCAGAGAGCGGACGACACCTTCGGCCGACGTGGCCAGGGTTCGCTTCCTCTCTTCGAGCTCGAAAGCGCTGAGCTCATCGACCCACCGGTACTGTAAGACCGCCAGTACGCACAGCAGCAGGACCGTCAACCCGACGAGGAGCGTCGACCGCTGCGGCTTGCCAATGTGCACGGATGATTTCACCTGAAGGCCCCGGTGACAGCTTAACAGTTGGGTGACCTCGAAACGTAACAGGCAGATCACAGGACTGTAAACGCTGGTAAATCCTTCTTTTTAGAGCGCATTGCCGCTCTTCGATCGTCTTGTCTCGTGTTATACAGATACAAAGCTCCGAATTCGAACCTTAGTTTCCGCAAGCACACGACAAGGGGAAGGTATCCCGAAGCAGCGACCGGTGGTTCCGGAGGACATATGGATCGGCAGAATTCCCAAACGCGATCAGCGGTCTCAGCCGAGGGAAGGATTAAATTCCTGTATTCCCTGGCCCGTCGGTCTGGGCTGCTCCCATACCTGTTCCTTCTGATGCTTAGCGTCCCGTTTCAGACCGACGCAGCGATTCAGGACGCCTCCGAATCCGACCGTAATCGGGCGGGACGGATGCTGCTCGAGGATGGGGTCGAAGGACTGTCCATCGTTCTGGCTGACGTTGACACGCCAGCGCTGACGTTCGATCAGGAAGCGCAGATCCGGCTGCTACACGAGACCTATAGCCGGCAGCGCGTCGCATTGCTCGAAGACGCAGGTAGCGGCAACCCGGAGATCATAGAAGGCGCACTGGCCGAACAATTGCTTCTGGCGGCAGCGAAGTTCCTCAACCCGGCACAACGTTTCGCTCTCGGCGGATTTCTGGAGGCGGAAGTCAACGCGGATCTGCCCCAGGACGAAAGCGAGTTGCGGGAATACCTGCGCGACCTGACCAATGCGGTGTCGGGAAGGGATGGAGATTTCGAAGTCGATGGATTCTCGGGGCGTGGGGGCCGGATGCCCAACCGGAACGAGATCCTGGAGATTCGGATCAACGACAATGCGTTCACCAGCGAACAGAGCCGTCAGGGGCGGGGCCGAACCCAGATCATCACGCGCGGTGGCACGGGCACTTTCAACGCGGATGGCACTTTCCTGTTTGCCGACGAATCGCTCGATGCCCGTGACCCGTTTGCAGAGTTTCGTCCCCCGTATCAGACCCGCGACCTTGACCTCAATTTGAGCGCGCCGTTGCTGCGGAATCGACTGACCCTGACCGGCAGCCTGCGAAACGAATTCAGTGAGGACGGCGATACGATCCGCGCCCTGACGCCTTCTGGACCGGTGAGTGATGGCATCACGCACCCCAGCCTGCAAAGGAATTATACGCTCCGGGCAACGACACAGATCAACGACAACCACGCACTGACCTTCAGCTTCACCTACGGCACGGGACACGATAACAATCGGGGTGTGGGCGGCTTCGGCCTCCCCGAGCAGGGCTCGGACCGGGAGGAGACCGACTACAATTTTCAGGTCCAGGAAACCGCCGTGTTGTCTCCAACTCTCAACAACGAGGTGCGATTCCGCTGGAATCGGGAGAAACAAGCGACGATTCCGTTGACGAACGCGCCCCTGATCGATGTCCGGGAAGCCTTCAGCTCCGGAGGATCGACGGACCGGGGAACCGAGGCGGACAACTCGTTCGAATTCGGCGAGCTGCTGATGTACACGGGGGGGAACGTGTCGATCAAGGCCGGCTTTGACGGTCAGTACAGCCGTGAGAGCTCTGAGTCGTTCGACAACTTCAACGGGACGTTTAAGTTTGCCAGCCTGCATGACTATTGCTATGCAACCGGCTTCTCCGGCATCAACTGCCAAGAGACCATGCGGATCGTGGAGAACGCCTTGGCACTGGGCATCACTCCTACCTTTACGAGCGATGAACGCGAAGTCGAAATCACCGGTGTGCCGACCACGTACAGCGTGAATCAAGGCGAGCCGCTGCTTGCAGTCAATCAGTTCGAGGCCGCCGGGTTCATCCAGAGCGATTTTCGCCTCACGCAGCGCTTCACATTCGGCGTCGGCCTGCGATATGAAGCGCAGTCGAATCTCGGCGACCGGAACAACCTGGATCCGAGGGTCGGATTTGCCTACCATCTGGGAGGCACAACTGTGCTGCGGGGCGGTTCGGGCATCTTCCACGATCGGCTACCGACCTGGATATTGGGTAACATACTCCGCTTCGACGGCGAACGGCAACGCACGCTGATCGTCCGGAATCCATCCTACCCGGACCCGTTCCAGCAGGGAGACACGACCGTTAGGGTCCCCTCTTCAATCCAAGTCAAGGCGGCCGATCTGGCGGCGCCCTACACCTGGCATTCCGAAATAAGCGTCGAGAAGACGCTGCCTTCGGGACTCCGGTTGACGGGCGCATACCGCTTCGTCCGCGGTATCCACCTGTACCGTGCGCGCAACCTCAATGCCCCAATGGATATCACCTCCCCGACACCCCGGTCGTGCACCGCGAAACAGGACGCGACGACGTGCGTCCGCCCCCTGCCCGACAGTGGGGATATCGTCCAACTCGAATCCACAGGCAATGCGAGCGATCATCAATTTCGTCTTGCCTTCCAGCAGCGGCTGAGCTTCCTCAACATTCGCGGCAACTACACGGCGCGGTCCAGTTACAGCGACACGAGCGGGCCGTTCAGGGAGCCCGCCGATAACTACGATTTTGGGTTGGAGCGGGGACCGGAAGACGAAGCCCATACGATCGATACGAGCATCAACCTGCGACTGCCGTGGAACATCGACGCCAATACGCAGTTCGACTGGTCGAGCGGAGAACCCTACAGCCTCGAGACTGGCGAAGACGACAACCAGGACTCGAACGACAATGATCGCCCCCCGGGTGTATCGCGAAACAGTTTGACGGGGCCGTCATTCTTCGAAATGGGCCTGGAACTGTCAAAGTCCTTCATCCTGATCCCGGAAGCCGAGCGTACGGCGCTGGATCCCGCAGCCGGTGGTGGGTATTTCGGCCGGCGCTCAGGTGTCCGGATGACAATCGTGGCCGTAGCTGAAAATGTCCTGAACCGCTTCAACGCCAGCCGCATCAGCGGCGTGCAATCTTCCCCGTTTTTCGGTCTGCCGACCCGGGCCCGCGACGGCCGCAAGGTCACGATGTCGGTGCGCTTCGACTTTTGACCGGGCCGACGACGCTCGCATGTGTGAGGCCCGAACTCTCGAAAACGACCCTATCAAGTCTGAGTCTGAGGCAATGGACGCTGTTCGAATCCTTCGATTAACTAACCGCGAAACAAGAACCTGTAAGCCCGGTCTGAAGGTTCAGACGACCATGGAATCTGTTTGACCCACTTATATGCGTGGTATATGTTGAGCCGGATAGCCACCAGAGACTCGATGTTGGCTAGGGAGAATAGAATGTTGAAAAGAACGTTCCGTTTCACGGTCCCTTGCGCCCTTGGGATGTTCCTGATACTGCTTCTGCTGAATGGCACTCATTTCGGTCTGATCCGGGCGGAAGCGTCCCAACCGCTCCCACCGGCTCAAAGCGCCACCGCCCTGGAGGCGCGGACGACGATCGAGTTGCAGCGCGCGCCTGTGCGGGAAATCAAGGATCCTTATCCCGGGTTCAGCGCGGTGGCCGTGGACGTGGCCAACGATGAAATCATCCTCCACGACGAAAACAACGCGCAGATCATGGTGTACAGCCGGCTGGACAATACCCCGGACCGGGCAAGCCTGACCGAACCCAAAAGGATCATCGGCGGACCCGCGACAAATATCCAGATGAACTGCGGCGTTTATGTGGACCCGTTCACGGGGGACATTTATTCAGTGAACGGCGACACCGCGGACTGGATGGGCGTGTGGTCCCGTGAGAAAAGGGGCAACGTGGCTCCCGACCGCGAGTTGGAGGCCCCGCATCGTGCTTTTGGCGTCGTGGTGGATGAAGATGCCCAGGAGCTTTTCATCACAATCCAGCATCCACCCGCGGTCGTGGTCTGGCCCAAGATGGCGAAGGACACGGAAGCGCCCCTCCGCATCCTGGAAGGGGATAAGACTCAGTTGGCCTCGGCACAGGGTATTGCCATAGACACAGAGAATCAGTTGCTGTTTGTGAGCAATGTCGGCGCTACCAGCCGCAACAGCTTCAGCCAGGGATGGTCCCGGGCCCTCTATCCCGGCGAACCGACGTGGAATGTTCCGAATAGAATTCTGGACTACATTCCCGGCTCCGGTGAGTTCCGTCCTCCGTCGATCACGGTGCATGCCCTGAAGGCGAGCGGAGACACCGCACCCGTCCGAATGATCCAGGGGCCGCTGACCCAACTCAACTGGCCGGCGCACATAGCCGTGGATGTGGAGCGAGACGAGCTGTTTGTGACCAACCCGGTCACGAATGAAATCCTCGTCTTCCGTGCCTCCGATAGCGGCAACGTGGCGCCCATTCGGGTTCTGGGTGGTCCCCGATCGGGATTGAGTCATCCGCACGGCGTATTTGTGGACCCAAAAAACGAAGAAATTGTTGTGGCCAACTGCGGGAACCATTCGTCCACGGTTTACGCAATGACAGCATCGGGAGACACCCCACCGCTCCGCACGATCCGCGCGGCTCCGGCCGACGCACCGGCTCCCATGTTCGGCAATATCGGGTCGGCGACTTACGACAGAATTCGGGATGAACTTCTTGTGCCCAACTGAGTGGCCTACCCGTCTATAGCGGCATTCGCCAGGTTGGCGGACGGCAGTGTAGCAGCGACTCGAAGGATTGCAGGACAGGCATCGAAGGTCAGCCGGGCGGCGCATGACATCACGCACGATCCGGTCAATGATGAAATTATCGTGGCTAATCCCAGTGCCCAGGCCATCACCACGTTCCGGGGCGGGGCCGATGGAGACGAAGCGCCGCTCCGGATCATTCAGGGCCCGAGTACGCACCTCCAGTCCCCGGGATACGGTGTGACGGTAGATGCGGTCAATGACGAACTGTTCGTGGTCGAAGGAAGATCGAGAGACACCTTCGGTGAACGGAGGGAAGAGTACATTCTGGTGTTCCCCCGGACCACCAATGGCGATGCGGCACCGATCCGTGTGATCCGGGGGCCAGACACCATGCTGGAGAACGCCCAGGCCATCGCTGTAGATCCGGTTCGCGACCTACTCGTCGTGGGTACCAACAACGGGGTCCTGGTCTTCAACCGGACCGACAACGGGAACGTGAAACCCCGGGAAATCATCCGGAGGCCGGGCGGAGGGCACACGATAAGCTCTAACTTCCGGCTGTCGGATGCGGGCTGGATTGTGTCTGCGAGCCGCCAGGGTGGCATCGACGTCTGGCACATTACAGATCAGGGCGACGTCCCTCCAGCCTATGTACTGACCAATCCCGACGGTGAAATCGGGGGTGGCCGCATCGCGCTGAACCCGAATGCGAAAGAGGTCATCGTTGCGGGACGAACAGCCGTATCGATTTATTCGTTCCCGGAAGTTTTCGAATAGGTCTTCGGCATCATCCACTTTCTTCATGCTCAGTCAAAAACTGAAAAGATTCGTCAGCTTTACGGTCAATGTGCGCTCGACGAGTTGACCGAGTTCCGTGTCCCGCCTGTCGTTATAAACGATATAAAGATCGCTCCGGGGTCGGTGGATGAAGTTGAAGCGGATGTTGGAGCTCACCTGGTGCGTGTCGGCGTTATATTGAACATACCCGTTTAGAAAGACCCGCGGCGAAAATCCGTAAAGCAGACGGGCACCAACGAGAGTGGTCTGAAACGAGCCATTCGGTAAGCTCACCCGGTTGTGCGTGTAGTCCATACTCACGTTCATGTGGTAGTTCGGTCTCAGGCCCAGGGCGCCGCCGAAAGACGTGCGATGGCCGTCCCAGAAGTCACCTCGAAGGAAGTTGGCGCTTCCCGTGATCTTCCCTCTCTGGCTGCTACTGAATCTCACTGAATAGTCGCGGTAGCCGTAGTCGCCTGCATTAATCGCAATATCGGATTCGTGGCCGCGCCGCAGGGATCGGATCAGGAAGGGGTTCACGAGCCGGTCGAAATTTTCCGTAACGGTGAAGTTACCGCTTCCACCGCTCTGCAAATCGACGCCAATGTTGAAGTCCTGAGCCCGCGTTTCCACTTTGGCGTTCCCACCTTCGTAATAGTCCACGTTGGTGGAAAAAACCAGGTTTCGAATCGTCCTGCTTCTTGTAAGGAGTGGCCTCCATGCAAGATTCCCCGAATACTGGGTGATGTCTCTGCGACGGATAAAGCCCATCTCTGGATTGAAATTAGTCTGGACAGCGTGGTATTCCGCCCCGACGACCCACTCATCGTCGCGCCATGCCGTGGCAAACTTCCGCGCCTGATTCTTGCCGGATATACCCGGCGTGTCACTGCGGAGGAGGTAGGAATCGAACTCCAGCCGTTCATAAAACTGAAAGTGGGCGTCGGCGCCATAGACGCGGTTGTAGTCACCGTCCTCGGTGGATCCGCGATTGGTAAGAATCGAACCGATCCAGGAACTCGTAGAAATATTCCGTTTGACGCGACCCACGATATAGTCGTTCGATGGCAGCGTGCGGATCTCGTCGCTGAAGCGCTCGGTTTTCATCGTCAGAAACCCAACGTCGTATTGCCCGATTTGTCCTGTGACGCGCGCGCCTCCGACAATGGGGATCGGGGTCCCGCGGTTGAGACCGATCGATCGGCTGAAGAACGGCACGAGATTCGCCCCGCGTCCGGTATCTCCGAAAGTGAACGTGCCCGCGTTTTCGAGAAAGAAGTCGCGTTTCTCCGGGAAGAAAAGGTTGAACCGCGTGAGGTTTACCTGCTGTTGATCCACTTCGACCTGCGCGAAGTCGGTCCGGTAGGTGGCGTCAAGAGTCAGCGAAGG
This sequence comes from Terriglobia bacterium, assembly GCA_965263045.1. Taxonomy (GTDB): domain Bacteria; phylum Acidobacteriota; class Terriglobia; order 20CM-2-55-15; family 20CM-2-55-15. Next base: position 6,339,760 of record CBDHGK010000041.1, on the reverse strand, counting down.
CGTGAGGCTGTACTTTAAATCAACGCCGCCATCGTAGTCTGTCGTCGTCGGGAACGCGCCGTCCGTGCCGGCGATCTGGGTCACCCCGGCGGTCGCGAACGGCTTCACTTTGAGGTTACGGCCCTGGCGGATCCCTTCCAGGCCCCTGAGCGTTCCGGCCTGAGAAATCCGGCTCATGCCGTACCGAACGGGAATCGGCGACCAGAAGCTCTGTTCGTTCGTGCGAACAACGAAGCGATTGAGGTTGATGCCCCATTCCTGCGTGGGGGACTGCGAAAAACGGAGAGTCTTAAACGGGATCGCAAATTCAGCGATCCAACTTTCATCGTTCACACTGACCTTGACATCCCACACGCTGTCCCAATCGTTATTGTATTGACCGTTGTTGGTGATGTGCGATTCGCGCTTGGCCCCTGCGGGGTTTGTACCAAACTGATAGGCGGACCGCCGGTCATGCAGGCTGTCGATCACCATGGAGACGCCATCTGTTTCCCGGGACGTGAAGTCTTCTCTGAGAACAACGACATTGTCGGTGGGGTCCGAATCGAAGCTGATGAAGCCAACGTAGAGGTTGTCGGCGTCATAAACGATGCGAACCTCGGTCTGTGCTTCCGACGGCTCTCCTGGCCGTGGCCGCAGGGTGAAAAAGCCGGTTGCGGGGATAGCGAGTTCCCATACTGGCTCGTCCAGTCGTCCATCAAGAACCATCTGTCCGGTGCTTCGAACTGCTGTCACGATCTTTTCCAGCGGGATCGTCTCGTAGTCACTCGCCGTCAAGGGAGTGACGCTGCCGTCTCCGTTCGATTGCGCCCCGGGATAGGCGGCGACCGGGGACAGGAGACAGAGCATCAGTATCCGAAACAAAGCATTCATAAACTGAGCAAGTTTACACAGTGGGTGGTCGCGAGACACTTGTTTCTCGGCGGCTCCACCAGCGTCATCATAAATACCATCGATTGTCAGCACCCTTCACATGCGCCACCGATATGGGTAAGACATTCGACTGAGTTTATAAAATTTAGCGTCACCGTTTCTACATTGCTGTCCGAACGGGAAAACACCACAGCCGATCAGCCAACGAGACCGCTCTGGAAATCAATGGACCCATATTTGAGCGTGTCAGATCGTGCGCCGAATTTCCACCAGGTACATCAGAACGCTACCAACAGGAAGCGGCCGATGTTGATAGCCCGCTATCCGGGTCTTCAACGTGTCTGTCGAATCGATCTCTGGAGGAAACAATAATGAAGAGTGCGATGGGTGAAACGGAGTGTCTGCCGGGGATAGTTCTAGATAATTCTAACGGACCGGAGCCCGGAGGGAACCAGGCACTGCGCCGGTCTGATCACGAGTGTTCAAAGCCGCCCCACGGATCGTCTCAACTTCAATGCAAACTACACCAATACAAATACACCTTGGGCCACTCGATTGGCGTCTAGACGGCGGGTGCTCAGACAGCCGGCCCGAACTCGGTCCAGACACCGCTGAAGCCTCCGGATCGGCGGTTTGACTGGGGCGATCTGGACCGGCGGTTTCCCAAAGGGTGTCTAAAGGACGTATCAGGGATGGCTGAAACACCGCCGAGTTCGCCGGCTACTCCAGGAGGTCCGCGGGCAAGCAGTCAGGACTTTGCGCAGCACACACATGTGCATTTGCACCGAGCTGGCTCGCCCGCGCAGGTGCAGGAACAACCTTCCGGACCACAGTCGCAATTCTCGCAGCACTTGCATTGGCACTGATATTCGGTGGTCATGTCAAACCTCCTTCTTCACTCCCAATTATAGCCCAGCGACAGTCGTATCTGCAGCCACGGGCGGCGGGGCCACACTCCGGTGACTGGAGTTGAGGTACCGCTTCCGGATTGGCAACCCCCACCCACCTGTGCAACATGTTGCTCAGCGGATCGATGATCCGGCGGAGCCTGGGAGGCCCATTCCGTATCACCGTCGACTCTCCGCGTGGCTTTCAGACAGTGATGCGAGAGAGAGACCCGAATTAACGTTGTGCAGGGTATGTGGCTAAGAATAGGATGCGAAAAAGCACCTTCTTCCGGCCCGGTCCGCCTGATCTGGCGGTCGTTTCGGGACATGATCTGACTTGGTGTCTGAGAGGTGACGTCCGATCTGAGAAATGGCTTCTCAAAGGAGACTCGATGAATTTGATCAAGAAGTGGAAAGGCGCCCTCAGGATTGTATCGTTAGCCGTGATCGGAGTCGTGGGCCTCTGGGCGTCCATCGCTGTTGAATCGGCATTGGGAAAAGACGCGGACTCGTCTCGACTGGTTGCCATACGGGACTTTCCCGTGCTGGAACCGTGCTCATGGGACCAGCCCGCGGAGGCCTATTCCAATCTGAGGGCATCGGCGCAGCCGGCCAGTTTGTCGACCGCGCTGCGGCCAGCGTCGGCCTCTCCCCTGATGGCATCACCGGTGCAGCAGGGCACGGAAATGCGGCCTTCCCCGTTCCCGAGGAAGGCCGCAGCTGTTATTGCAACTCCCTGATCGACAGCTCGCTATCAGAAGATGTACTTCAACGCAAACTGCATGATCCGGGGATCCCCGGCCGACGTAATCTGGCCGAAAAGAGAGTCGCTTAGACCCGCCTCCGGGTTGTGCAGGTTGACGTGGTTCGGCAGGTTGAAAGCCTCGGCCCGGATCTCGAGCGTCTGGTTCTCCCCAATCGAAAACTGCCGCGTCAGCCCCATGTCGAGCGTAAAGATTCCCGGACCCTGGATGCTGTTCCGGCCGATGTCCCCGTAGGTACCCCTCGCCGGTTCGCCGAAGGCGTCCAGATTCAGGTACTGGTCCGGATGCTTGTCCGAGGTGAACACGTTCGAGGTCAGTTGCTGGGCCCTCTGGGCGTCCTCATCCGTCCTCGCCTCGTTGCAGTCGCAATTTACACCGAAGAAGTCTCCGGACAGGACCTTCAGAATTCCCGAGATCCGCCAGCCGCCCGCCAGCACGCGCAGCGTGGGATTGGCGAACTCCGGCGTCTCATACACCGTCGACATGCTGAAGTTGTGCCGCCGGTCCAGATCGCAGTTGCCGCGGTTCACCCGGCGCCGGTTGATATGGTCCGACCCTGAATTGGTGGAATTGAAGGTGCTTCCATCGTCGATGCAGTGGGCCCAGGTGTAGTTCATCCGGAGATTCATGCCCGCGGTCCGCCGCTCGAGCGAGAGCCACAGCGCGTTGTAGCTGGCCGTGCCCCCGTCGTCAAATTTATTTATGAACGAGTCCCGCAGCAGGGACGTGGGATCGGCGGCCTCCAGCTCCCGCACGCCGTCTATCATGGGATTCGCCTCCCGGATGTTCAACAGGTGGACCGTGGAGTTCCCCATGTAGTTCGCCGTCGCCATCCACTCCCGGCCGATCTGGCGCTGGATGCTCAAGTTCCACTGGTTCACGTAGGGCGACTTGTAGTCCTCATCGAGGGTCACCCACCGCAGGCCCACAGGAAACTCAGCGTCCTGAGTCGCAGAAAAAGGAAACGGGTTGCCTCCCGAAAAGCCGCCCCACGGGGCATCCAGCGCACCTTCTACATTCCTTTGCGTAATACGAGGAAAGTAGGGCGCGAGGCCCCGAAGTCCGTTGAACTGGTACGTATGCGGGTAGTCGTAGAAGATCCCGTACGCGGCCCGGATGCTCGTCCGGCCATTGCCTTCGACGTCCCACCCCACACCCACGCGGGGCGCAAAATGGGCCCACTGGTTGTTGCTGACCCGGGCTGCATCGGACATTGCCGGATCTCCCGGAACGCCTTCGGGGAGGGTGCCGCCCGAAAAAAGGATCCCTTTCGGAGCGTTCGGGAACACGGTGCTCCTGAGGCCCTGGTCAAACCAGTCCCTCTGATAGCGCGCGTGCCGCAGATCCGTCCGCACCTGCGGCGTGAAGGGTTCCCAGCGGACGCCGAGATTGAGCGTCAAGTTGTTATTCACCCGCCAGGTGTCCTGCGCGAACAGCGAGCGAAAATCCTGCTGGGGGTACCAGCTTGACATGGGTTCCTGCCGGTAGCGATCCGCAAAGCCGATCATGAAATCGGCCAGCGGCAACCCGGTCCCCCGGCCCCGGAAGCGCCAGTCGCCCGGGACCCGGCTGCTCGACGTTATATACATCCGCTGGCGCATGAACGAGCCACCGAATGCGAACTGGTGGTTTCCCGTCACCCAACCGACGTCGTTGGAGATTTCTACTCCCGTCGAGTTGGTGTAGGAGGGCGTGGCAGTCGCCTGGAACGCGGTGAACGCGCCTGTGACGTCGATGAGCATCAGCTTCGGGTAACCCTCGGGATAGTACAAATCCGTGACTCCCACGTCCACTGCGTTGAAAAAGTCGTCGAGCTGTTTCGTGTTGGCCGTTCGAATCCCCGTCACCCGGAACGAATTGATCACATTGTTGCTGATCGACCATGTGTCGCCGATCACCCATGACTGGTACTGGCGAGACCAAGTGGCGTTATTTATGGCTAGCCCGCATAAATCACCAGATGGACCAGAAAAGGCCGCCCTGTTTGGCATAAAGCGTTTGTCGAAGACGTTTTAGCAACCAAACAAAGGCGGCCCTTATGACGACAGAGTGTAACCAAACGACGTTCGAATTTCACGGACTTAATCAACGAAAAGTGAAGGCTCGATTCGACGGAGGGAAGATCACATCCGACGCGGGTGTCCTGCTGTTGAGGGAAGTCGAAAAACGAACCGGACTGGTCGGGGGACTTGCCGAATGTTTCGCCGATCATCGGGACCCGCGATTGATCGAGCACACGGTGAAGGAATTGATTGGGCAACGGGTGTATGGCCTGTGTCTGGGATATGAAGACCTGAACGATCACGACCAACTACGCACCGATCCGATGCTCGCCGTGGCCATCGATAAGGCCGATCCGCTGGGAGGCAACCGGCGGCAAGCCAGCGACCGGGGAAAGGCGCTGGCGGGCAAGTGCACGCTGAATCGGCTGGAGTTGACCGGTGCCGAAGTGGGGGCGGAGGAACGATACAAGAAAATTGCGATGGATGCCGACCAGATTGACCGCTGGATGGTCGATGCATTCATCGCAGCCTATGAATCGGCGCCTGAAGAAATCATTCTGGACCTCGATGCCACCGACGATCCGATCCACGGGCAACAGGAGGGACGATTCTTTCATGGCTATTACGGCAACTACTGTTATTTGCCGTTGTATATCTTCTCGGGTGAGCATCTGCTGTGCGCCCGATTGCGACGCTCCAACATCGATGGCGCGGCCGGATCGGTTGAGGAGCTGACCCGCATCATCGGACAGATCCGGAAGAGCTGGCCGGATGTGTCGATCATCGTCCGTGGCGACTCGGGTTTTTGCAGAGATGATTTATTGACCTGGTGTGAATCCCATCAGGTGGATTACGTGGTGGGATTGGCCAAGAACGAGCGACTCCAGGAGGTCATCGCTGAATCCATGGCTCAGGCGAAATCGGAGTTTGAATCCACCGGTAAATCGGCACGGATATTTAAGGACTTCCGCTATCGCACACGAGACAGTTGGAGCCAGCAACGGCGCGTCGTGGGCAAGGCCGAGGTTCTGGCCAAGGGCGCCAATCCCCGATTCATCGTCACCTCCCTCACACCGCAACGTTGGGAGGCCCGTGCGCTATATGAAGATCTCTACTGTGCGCGCGGCGACATGGAGAACCGGATCAAAGAGCAACAACTGGATCTGTTTGCCGACCGCACCAGCGCGGCCACCATGCGCGCCAATCAACTCCGACTCTATCTGTCTTCGGCCGCCTACATGATCATGCATGCACTGCGCCGACTCGGACTCCACAATACCGAACTGGCGCGGGCTCAATGCGGCACGATCCGGCTGAAGCTGCTCAAGATCGGTGCCCGAATCCGGTTCACGGTCCGAAACGTCTGGGTGTCGATGGCTGAAGCCTGTCCCTACGCCGAGGTCTATGCCGCCGTTGTCCGCAACCTACAAACAATGCCACTGCGATGCTGACACCGACGCTGCGGCTTCGTCCCTGAAATCGATTCGCTTACCCAGTCCGAGCCGAGGTGTGTCTGATCGCGATCGTCAACGCTCTATTGAGCACGAAAATCCGCTTCTCACATCGCCAAAAACTCGTCAATTCACCCTGAGACGCTCCCCCCACACCATCTCGCGCCCACCCAGGGTTCTTTTACGCAAAATCGCAATCACGCGTCGATTGGTGATCTATGCGGGCTAGCGCATTGTCCCCATCTGTTGGAGTCCGCAGCCTGTGAAGCGAGTAACGGACGAACATCGCATGGCTGTCACTCTGCTGGAAGTCCACGCGGTTTACCAACTGGTGCTCATCTTGGGCATTGAATTTCGTAAAGTTGACTCTGCCGCACGGGTCGGTTGTGGCGGGAAGCTGGGCGACGATGTTCCTCGCGACCGGCGAGAGCAGCGCCGGGTCGATCTGGTTGTCACGGAAAGGGAAATCATCGTCACTGAGACCGCGGCTAGCTCTCAAGGTAACCGGCCTTGACCGGCATTCCGCCGAGGCGAGCCGGCGGAAGTCGCCGTTCAGCGCCTCCGCGGTGGGAATGAACTCAAAGTCGCCTGTCGGCGCGGAACGTAAGAAGGTCCGCTGATAGCCGCTGAAGAAGAACAGCTTATTCGGGACAATCGGACCCCCGATCGTGCCGCCCAACTGATTCCGCTTCAGCGAGTCGCGTTCCCGTTCGTACGTATTGCGCGCGTTGAACACCTCGTTGCGGACGAATTCAAACGCGTTGCCGTGAAACTCGTTCGTTCCCGACTTCGTCACCACGCTCACCAGCCCGGCGGAATGCTGCCCGTTCCGCGCGGGAATGGCGCTGGTTTCGACCTTGAACTCCTGGAGCGCGTCGGGAAACGGCAGCGGCATGTTCAGGTTGTTGAACGGATCGTTGTGCGTTCCGCCGTCCATCCGGTACGACAGACCGTTATCCTGCCCGCCACCGACAGAAACGGCGATCGTCGGATAGTTCCGATTCGTGCCTCGGGTGGGTGCGGTGATAGCGGCCCCCGAAAGCGCGATCAGTTCGGTCACCTGACGGCCGTTCAAGGGAAGTTCCAGAACGCGTGTGTTGTCCAGAACCTGCCCGATGCCGGTGTTCCGGGTCTCCACCAATAACGCGTCGGCCTGCACCTCGATGGTCTGGGCGACCTGTCCGACCTCCAGAACGACGGTGAAAACCGGACTGCTGCCGACCTGCAACACGATTCCGGTTTGGAGAAAGGTACTGAATCCTGGAAGGGAAGCTTCCAGCGTATAGGGTCCCAGAGGGAGGTTCGGCAGGACAGAAGGATCCTGTTTCGTTCGAGACCGCCGTCCGAACCGTGCCCCTGTCAGTTTGGGTTGTGGTGATCTCCACTCCGGGCAGTAAGGCCCCGGTTGGATCCGTAATCGTTCCATTAATCTGGGCGGTCTCCTGCGCCCAGGCTCCCGTCGTCGTTATCAGGATGAGAAGAATCCCTGCCAGCAGTTGGCAGGCGAAGATTCTATTGCGTCGTTCTTGAGCCTTTCCTGTGTCTCTCATAGCTGTTTTTCCTCCATTTGGAACTCCCGGTTTCTACCAGTTAGGAGGCTTCACCAGCTCGCGCAGTGTCCACGAGAGTAGGAAGCCACCTCCAATTGCGGAACAGCGTCGAACGTCCCATCCCGTTTCGTGGTGGGACTATTCGTCCAGACATAAGTTCTTTGGATTTCTGGGCGCACGATAGCAGTGGGGACCTACACTGTCAAGAAGATACCGAGACCTGTGTCGGTCGCAAATTGAGCGGTCGATTCGCTACCTTGAGTCCACTGTTGCCAGGAGTTGGAAGAACGAAAACATGCTACCGTTTTTCGGAAGTCGTCGGCGCGAACATCCTCGTCACGCGGCTCACTGAATCTGGTGCCAGACTCGCGCATTACGAGATCCTCGCACAATGGTATGGAAGATCCGGGACGGACACCTAACTCAACATATCGCGACTTCAGATCCGGGACGGAGCCCGTGCAGAACAGCGGAGTCAGGTGTCCGTCCCGGATCTCCGTCCCAGATCTCCTTCAAGCTGCTATGCGGTGGCCAGTTTCTCCAGGCCTGATCGCAGCAGGCCCTTCGCCATGTCGATCTTCATCGCGTTGTATTTGAGCGGGGCCGCTCCCGCCAGTGCTGTCCCCGGTGCTTCAGCCGCCAGCGCCGTGTCCAGCGTCTTCCCTCTCAGGAAGTCTTCCACCGCCCGTTCCCTGTAGGGCCGCCCCGATATTCCACCAAATACAACCCGTGAATCCGTGATCGTGTCTCCGGCCATGTCCAGCCCCATCGCCATCGATGCCATCGCAAAGTCCCACACCCCGCGCGGCCGGATCTTCTCAAACGACGCCCGGAACCCGCTCGGCGGCGCCGGCAGCGTCACCTCCGTCATGATCTCGTTGTACCGCACCACATGCGACTGGATCCGTCCATCCACCATCATGTCTCCCGGCACCAGCTGTTCCACCGTCAGCTCCTTCGTCCCCAGCGGTCCCACCAGCTTCACCGTCGCGTCAAACGGGATCAGTGCCGGCGCCGCATCCCCCGGATACACCGCATAGCACAACCGTCCCCCCATCGCCGAGTGGTAGTAGCTGTTGTCCCCGATCGCTCCATGGCAGATATAGCCCCCATTCCGGTAGCAGGCATAGCCCCCTCTCAGGTACTGGCACCATACTTCCTGCAACAGGTCCCCGCCCAGCGTCGACGCGTTTCTCAACTCGGGCGAGGAAATCATGTTCACCGCTTCCACCAGCATCGGGTACTTCCGCCCCACCAACGGCGAATCCGCAATCTCGGACAGCTTCGTCAGGGCTCCGATGTCCACGCCGCCCGACGGGTTCTCCCGGATGTAGCGCAGGTTCCCGATTCCCTTCACATCCACCAGGTAGCTGGGCGCCTGATCCAGCCGGTTCTTCAGGCGGATCAGCAGGTCGGTCCCTCCGGCATAGACGCCGGCTTCGGTGCCGTGCAGCGTCAACATCTGGATCGCTTCATCCATGCTCGTCGGTCGATAGATCGATACTTTCTTCATGCCCTCGCCTCCTGTTCCTTCAGTCCCGCCATGATCTTGTCCCGGGTGATTGGATGCTCCCGGATTCGGACCCCACATGCATTGTAGATGGCATTCGCAACGGCACCGGGGACGGCCCCGATGGACGTTTCGGCAAAGCCCTTCGTCCCGTAGAACCAACGCGGCTCCAGACTGTTGACGAATACCTGCGTGGCGTCGGGAACGTCCATAATCGTCGGCAACCGGTAAGACAGATAGCCGACACTGTAGTGACGGATGCCGGGTAGCTCGCGGTCGGATGGAATCGCGTCGGTCGTCATCTGAAAGCTCTGGATCAGGGATCCGGTCATGTCGCCTTCAGCGACCAGCGGATTGATGACCTGCCCGGAATCATGGCAATAGGCCGACCGCACGAAGTGCCAGTCGCCCGTCCAGGTGTCGACCTCCACCTCGGCAAAACAGGCCCCGATGCCCCGGTTCATCGCCCGGCCAATCGAACCGGGATGCACAGCCTGGCCCGGGAAGCTGATGACGCCTTCATTTGCCAGGGCCAGATCCGCGAACGTCGTCTGGTTCTCGGGGTTGGCCTGCGAGGAGATGACGCCATCGGAAATTTCAAGTCCGGCCGCATCTACCCTCAACGCCGATGCCGCCCGCTGCAGAAGATCATTCCGGAGCTTTTCGGCGGCAGCGTTCAGAGCCCCGCCCTGCAACTGTGTCGTGAGACCGCTGTTCCATCCTGGAGCAAGGGGCGCAAGATCCGTGTCCCCCCAGATCGCACGGATGTGATCCAGGCTTGTGAATCCCAGGATTTCCGCCACCAGGGCCGCCATCGAGGTGCCGTGGTTCGTCCCACTATCGGGCTGGGCGAAGTGCAAATAGACGTTTCCATCGTCCCGCAACTCCAGCTCGGCGTTGAACGCTGAGCCGCCGCCGCCGCCACCTGTGAAACTACCGTCACCCAGGGCAATCTCTGCCATGATCCGGTCGAATCCGACCTCCCCCTCACGGTAGCCGACGCGCCCGGCGTGGTGTTGGGAATTTGCCACGCCGAATCCCCGCTTGAACCGTCCGGGGTTGCCTCCGGGCACGGGATTTCTCTGATCCCAGCCGATGGTCCTCGCACCCTCTTCCAGCACTTCGACCGAGGCATACGAATCGTAGGTGAGGGTCTCGTTTTCGCTCTCCGGCATATCGACCATCGTCGGTCCGCCCGATTCAAACGTCACCTGAGTTCCGGGCTTTTGAATGTTCAGGAGCCGGAATTCGACGGGATCCATGCCGAGGGCTTCGGCCATCTCGTCCATCATGCTTTCCCAGGCAAACTTGAACTCCTGCTGCGCATTGCTCCGCGAAGGGCCGATGAGTTGCGAATTCGTCGTGTAGTTGAAGCCGAGTTCTCTCCAGTTGGGAACAACGTGCAAGTACAGTTCGGACCGTCCCCCACCCCGTCCCCCACCACCCCCGCCACCGGCGCCCGTGGCAATGTGGACTTCCCGCTGACAGACGGTGATGCGCCCGTCGCTGGTGGCTCCGACCTTGAAATGGGTGAGACTTTCAGGCTTCACCGACATCTGTCCCAGTTCCTGGTCCTTGGGGAGCGAGATCTTCACGGGTCGACCCGTTACTTTCGCGATATGGGAAATGAATACCTGGAACCGGACCGAGCCGGTGTCGGGACCGAAAGTACCCCCATTCCATTTATTGATGAATCGAATGTCGGATTCATCGATCCCCAATCCGCGGGCGAGGGACTGTCGATGCGGGTAGATGCGCTGGCCCATGCCCCAGAACGTCAGTTGATCACCGTCCCACTTGGCCACGCAACTGGCAGGTTGCATCGGAATAGGGCGCGCGCCACCGAAGTAGTAGGTGAACTCCCGAACCACATCCGCCGCTTCGAAGGCTCCGTCGACATCGCCGTATTCGATGGCCGACGTGCTGAGGTTTTCCCGGCCCGGAGTCGTTTGGGGCGCATCCGGTTCCATCACCTGTTCCAGGGTCGCCGCGAATGGGAGCCGTTCATACTCGACATCGATGACGGCGACCGCATCCTCGGCCAGATCCTCGGTCTCTGCGGCAACGATGGCCACGATTTCTCCCGAATAGCTGAGTTCATCCGACATCGGGAAGTTGGTCGGGGCGTTCTGGGCCGTGAGAATATACTCGACGCCCGGCATCCGCTCCGCAACTGAAACATCGAGCCTCTCAATGCGTGCCCTGGGATGAGGATTCACCAGGAGCTTGCAATAGAGCAGGTCGGGGAACCACACGCGCGTGGCGTACTGAGCGGTGCCTGTATGTCGCGGTATCGCGACTTCGGGCAGCGGGGCGTTCGACTTGCCCACGACGTTGAGATTGACGGGTGGGTAGCCCTGCCACTTCTGCGTGACGATCTGGTCGTCGCCTTCGATGAGGACGTCCTCCGGACCGTGGCCCCCGCCGGTCGAGTAGTCCCGGACCATGGGTTGATTGACCACGATCGAATCGTGCGCTGTCGGTACAATTTTCTCGACGCCCTCTTCCTGACTCATAGTTCGGCCTCCCCGCGCATGACCTTTCCGGCGTCGACCACCGTCCGGATGATGGCCGGGTAGGCCGCACAGCGGCAGATATGCCCCGACAGCGCCATCTTCACTTCATCCACCGTCGGGTCCGGGTTCTCGTCCAACAGGCCTTTCGCCGTCACTTCCCACCCCGGTGTGCAGAATCCGCAGTCGGCCGCCACGTAACGGTGCCCCACCGCCTGGATCGGATGCAGGTTGTCTTCGTCGCCCAGGCCTTCGACCGTGAAGATGTCTTTGTCGGTCGCCTCCGTTGCCAGCGTATGGCAGGAGTAGTAGGGAGCTCCGTCAATCAGGACACTGCAGGCGCCACAACTGGCTCGATTGCAGCTCCGGTTCGTCCCCGTTAACGCCAGCTTCATCGCGATGACTTCCCACAACGTCGTCCGCGCCTCGTATTCCGCCTGGTAGCTGGCGCCGTTGATTAAGAACGTCCCGATCTCGACCGTCATCGGTGCAGGAATACCCGCGGTTGTCTGAGCTGCGGCCACAGAGCCGCCGACCGTGGCATAGCCCCCCACCGTCGTTAACACGACCGCACTCGATCCGGCCGCCTTCAGGAAATGTCTCCGGGAATACGTCATAACTCAAACCTCCAACAGGGCTGGAAAATCTGGACCAGACCCCTCAAAAACCAGGGGTCGTTGATTTACGCGATTACTCAGGTGACTGGCGTCATGCTCCCAAAATCAGATTTCGTTGTCTACGAATTTCGCTTCCACCATCAATCAGAAGACGTGTTCAGGCCCTCCGGCTGGTCATTCGGGCAGCGACGGCAAATCGGAAAACGACGCTCGATCGAACACGCATTGACTCACCGAAAGTCTTCCGGCATGTGGAGTTCACGTCTGACTGGACACGCCGGTGTTTTCCGCGACCAGCCGGACAAAATCGGGCAGTTCGTGTAGCGAGACAATACCTCCGGTCGGTCCGTGCATCGCCAGTCTCCGGCCCTCATCGTAGTCATTGATCATCAGGATAGAGTTGGCCCCGACATCGGTCGCGGCCTTCAGGCCCTCTTCAGTGTCCGCGAGAGATATGACGTTTTCGGGTTCAAAGGCTGAGTCTGCGATCGCGCGGGCCAGCGGCACCGTCTTGACCCCGCCCGCATTGTCGCGGGTCCAGACCGCCCGGAAGGCATCGGCCAGAGCGAATCTCTCAATGAAGTGGTTGACGGCACCTTCCGACAGCGAAGAAGCAATCAGGGATTCAATACCCATGCCATTGAGTTCTGAGAGTGAGGGACCCACGTCTTCATACAGTTCCACACGATCGATCGCCTGAATCTCCAGGCCTTCCACCAATTCCTTGTCCGATGGACCGAACTCCTTGTCCATCTTCTGCATCCAGTCCAGGACGTTCCAGTAGGCTTCGCTGCCGGACCTGTTGGCTGGATTCTCATGGCCAAACAGCTTCAGTGCGATTTCGTTGAACTCATCTCGCGGAAATTCAGCCAGGCAGCCTACGGGTTCGAACAAGATACAGTCAACTCTCTGCATGGGGATAGAGTTCCTCTCGTTATAGATGTAGGTATCGGTAGGCCTCGGTCGCAGCGGGTCGCTCCAGAATTCGAAATGAAACTTCCGTCAAGCCCCCGCCTGGTTTGCCTTCAACCCAGCCATGATCTTGTCTCGCGTGATCGGATGCTCGCGGATTCGGACGCCGCAGGCATTGTAAATCGCGTTGGCCAGCGCACCGGGCACGGACCCGATCGCGGTTTCGGCGAAACCCTTCGAACCATAGAACCAGCGCGGCTCCAGGCTGTTCACGAACACTTGCGTCGACTCGGGCACATCCATGATCGTCGGTAGCCGGTATGAGAGGAACCCGACACTGTAATGGCGGACTCCCGACAACTCCCGGTCCCTCGGAATGGCATCCGTCGACATCTGGAAACTCTGGATCAGGGATCCTTCCATATCGGCTTCACCCAGCAGCGGGTTGATGATGAAGCCCGAATCATGGCAATAGGCCGCGTTCACGAAACGCCAGTCGCCGGTCCAGGTGTCCACCTCGACTTCCGCGAAGCATGCCGCAATGCCCCGGTTCAGCGCGCGTCCGATCGATCCCGGATGGATGCATTGACCGCGGTGAGTGATCACACCTTCAGCCCTCTGGGCCAGCTGCGCAAACGTCGTCTGGTTCTCGGAATCGGCCCGTGCTGAGATCACTCCGTCCCGGATATCGAGTCCTGTCGCTTCGACGCTCAAGCTGACGGCTGCACGCTCCAGGAGGTCCTGCCGGAGCTTGATGATGGCGCTGCAAATGGCGCCACCCTGTAATTGAGTGGTCATGCCACTGTTCCAGCGGGGACCCATCGGCGCCGTCTCGGAATCGCCCCATGTCGCCCGAATCTGATCCAGGCTCGTGAAGCCCAGAAGTTCGGCGGCCAGAGCCGCCATGGCGGTGCCGTGGTTGGTGCCGCTGTCGGGATTGGTGAAGTAGAGAAGAATTGTGCCGTCCGGATTCAGGTCCACGCGCGCATCGAAGGGGACACCCCCACCGCCACCGCCACTGAAGGGAGTCGTCCCTGCGCTTTGCGCCATGCGGATCTCGAAGCCGCGCTCGCCGTCGCGGTAACCCACGCGCCCGGCGTGGTGTTGCGACATCGCCAGCCCGAGCCCGCGCTTGAACCGTCCAGGATTAGCTCCGGCCACGGGGTTGCGTTGATCCCATCCAATGACGCGGGCACCTTCCTCCAGGACTTCGACTGACGCATACGAATCGTAGGTCAGTGTTTCGTTTTCGCTCTCGGGCATTGGAGTAATCGTAGGTCCCCCCGAGCGGTGTGTGATCGTCGTGCCGGGCTTCTGGACGTTCACTAGACGGAACTCGACCGGGTCCATGCCCACGGCTTCGGCCATCTCATCCATCATGCTTTCCCAGGCGAACTTGAACTCCTGCTGCTCGTTGCTACGGGAGGCGCCGATCCGCTGGGTATTCGTCATGTAGTTGTAGCCAATTTCTCTCCAGTTGGGGACCACGTGCAGGTAGAGTTCGGACCGGCCGCCCCCGGCGCCACCACCGCCTCCTCCGCTGCTGCCCCGGGCCATGTAAAATGTCCGTTCGCTGGCGATGATCTGGCCGTCTCGATTCGCGCCTATTTTGAATCGCGTCAATGTTTCGGGCTTAACCGACATCTGGCCCAGTTCCTGTGCCTTGTCGAGCACGATTTTCGTGGGACGCCCCGTCATCTTGGAGATATGGGCAATCCACACCTGGAACCTGCCGGAGCCGGTGTCGGGACCAAAGGTGCCGCCGTTCCACTTGTTTATGAATCGAACATTCGACTCATCGATGCCCAACCCACGAGCTAAATCCCGCCGGTACTGAAAGATTCCCTGGCCCATGCCCCAGAAAGTCAGGCGGTCGCCGTCCCATTGGGCCACACAGCTGGCAGGCTGCAAGGGAATGGGCCGCGCACCGCCGAAGTAGTACGTGGATTCCCGGACGACATCGGCCTCTTCAAACGCCTGGTCGACATCCCCAAATTCGAGCACCCGGGTCGCATCGGGATCGTAGCCATCCTGATCCGGACGCAGATGCCTCAGGTTCCCGGCCGGATTGATCTCGGGCGCATCCGATGCCATGACCTGCTCTAACGTGGATGCGGACGGAAGCACCTCGTAGTCCACAACGATCGCAGCAGCGGCATCCTCGGCCAGATCTTCGGTGTCCGCCGTCACAATGGCAACGGTTTCGCCCACGTGCCGGAGCTCGTCAGGAAACGGATAGGTGCTGGGGGCATTAGACCCCGTGAGGATATACCGCACTCCCGGCATCCGTTCGGCCTGTGAAACGTCGATGCCCCTGACTCGAGCCCGCGGATGCGGGCTCTGGACCATCTTCGCGTAAAGCATGCCGGGAAGCATGACCCGCGTGGCGTAAAGGGCCGTGCCCGTATATCGGGGGATGGCGATTTCCGGCAGCGGCGCAAACGGTTTGCCGACCACGTTGAGATCTTCGGGCGGATAGCCCTGCCACTTCGGCGTCACGATCCCCTCGTCGCCTTCGACCAACTCGTCGCCAGGCCCGTGGCCACCACCAGTGGAGTAATCCCGTACGATCGGTTGGTTGATTATGATCGAATGGCCCGGTGTCGATTCAATCCTGGGCTTACCATCTTCCTGACTCATAATAAACACCTCCCCGCATGACCTTCGCTGCAACGACCGGGGGCAGATAATTGCCGCGTACTCTGCCCCATGGCATGGCAGGATTTTCCTATCGCAACGGAGCCCCCACACTCACCCCGCTACATCGTCGCGACGGC
This sequence comes from Terriglobia bacterium, assembly GCA_965263045.1. Lineage (GTDB taxonomy): Bacteria > Acidobacteriota > Terriglobia > 20CM-2-55-15 > 20CM-2-55-15. The sequence continues at coordinate 6,323,903 of CBDHGK010000041.1, read as the reverse complement.
GAGCCCAGCCAGTCGGACACAACCCGTGGATGAGGCAGTGGATCACGCTGTATGGAACGTCTGGTACCTGCCTATGGTGCCGCCGACACGGGCACATGGATCAGTTCGTCGAACAATTTCTCATCCGAGGGAACGCAGAAATACTCCCAGAGTTCGGCACTCGGAACTAACTCGATCGTCCCTGAGGTGACGAACGGTTCCGTGTACATCATCGGATCATTGATCGTCAATTCGGCCTCGAGCGTGCCGTAGTCTACGCGTCGGTAGCGCTCCTCGAGGCGCATCTCGGGGCTGGCCCACGCCCTCTCGTCAAACCCGTTGGATTCGATGACAAAGGTGTCGCCTTCCCAATGGCCCACGTTCCAGCCCAGCCAGTGCAGCATCGGAGGCTCTTCAGGGAGTTCCCGTCCGTCCGTCCAGATTGTCCGCCACGTATGGCCCCACTCAAAGAACTGCAGCACCCGGTCGGGCAGCATGACGAACTCGAAACCATAGTTGTAAGAGAACAGGCGTGGATAGGCCAGGGGATCACACGTCCGTATTTCAGGAGTGTTCCTCGATTCCGGCCGCAATCCGCCCCGCGCATCCAGCCACTCCTGTCCCCACTCCGTCAGCGGGGGGGAGTTCCTGAAAGCCCGGCCCACGCCGTCAAAGCCCCAGACACCGGAAAGGTCCTTTGCGTCGAAGTCTCGGCCTTCAACCCCATACTCTTCCCAACCGTCCAGCCGATCCTGGTTGTTCTGGCATCGGGGACATTGCTTCCAGCCATCCGGAGGCGGTACTGAAGGCTGTGCCGCCGTGTGATCAATTCGGCTTTCCAGTTGTTCTGCCGTTTCCTGGCTCTCGGCCAGCACCGGTAATGTCACAATGACGGCAACTGTAAGTATCAGGACAATGATTTCTTTACGCATTAATCGTAGCTCCATAAGCTCATCAAGTAGTTTGAGGTCTGAACGCGATCTCGCCCGGCGGCCGGGCTCGAGTGGCCGAATGGGCTCGCACATCCCGGAGGTCGTTGCCTACGGCAACCAGTGACATGTACCACCCCAAAACGGGACCAGCCCCGATGGGGGTGATACAGGCCACTAGGGTGCCCGGACACCGCCGCGTCGTGCCGACAAATCCACCGAAACGCGGCCGTCCACCGTCTCGATCTTTATGACCAGGCCGTGGGGAATCCCGCTCGCCGCCGGCAGAGTGGTCACCCGGATTTCGTCGCCGGGCTTGAACGCCGTACGACTCATTCCCTCGCTCATCATCGTCTGGGCGGAAGAAAATTCGCCCATCCACTGGACGACATCCCCACCGTCGTCAGTCACGTCGTAAACGACGAATACATGCGGGTTCCTCCACATCACCTCCGAAACCACGCCTGTCTTAGTCACGATGCTGTCGTCGGAGCCATAGCCTGAGCGTCCATGGTGCGCCAGCACCGCGGTACTCAACATGCAGCACACCGCCAAGGTACAAGCCGTTAGCGCCACTCGTCTAAGGGTCTTCATCTTCTACCTCCCAATTGTATCCACTGCTTTGAACCTCGCCCATCGCGGGGTTTCGACTCTTCCTTCGGCTGATTACTCCAATGTCACTCGGTGTGACTGAAGACCCTGCGCCGGGGCCAGTCGAAAATCTTCAGACCAACGGAACTCTTCCAGAGCGGCCGGTCAGTAGTTTTCCCCTTTCGCTGACTAAGGAACACGCGTCGGGGAACGCGCGGCTCGTCCGGACACGCGATGACACGTCCATGACCCGCACCAATCGTTACCCACACGGGTCGGTACACTGATCAATATGTGCTCCACTTATACCCCACTGGCTCCATGTTCAAAAGCCTTTTCGGCTGTTCGGAAGCGATGGCAACTGCCGGAAACAGCGTATTCAACATCCGTCAATCAACCCTGCGGACCTGACTACAAGCGTTCATGTCCGTAGTCGACATTCATCCACCAAAAATGAACCCCGATCGCAGCTGCGATCGGGGTTCATTCGAAGGGAAACTGAGGTCTTTAAGTGCCTATATTACTGGGGCGCGACAAGACCGCCCGCCGGATCGCGTACCGTCTGATTAAAGAAGAGCTCATCCATCGGCGCGCAGAATATTTCCCGGAGTTCATGGGGTTGCCGATTCCAGGTTTTCGTCGTACTGACCCATGGACGCGTATACGAAGTGGGATCATTGACAGTGTAAACAGCTTCGAGCGTGTCCCGGTCTACGCGCCGCCAGCGCTCTTCGAGGTGCATGTCGGTGCTGTAGACGTTGCCATACTGATCGAGCCAGGCCCGGTCATCGAAGCCGACCGTGTCGATCACGAGCGTGTCATCCTCCCAGCGACCGACCGAGTATCCGTTCCACCGGGGTTCGGGATTCACTGGCAGTGCCCGTCCGTCCATCCAGATATTGCGCGTCGATCCCTGGCTCTGGAACGTCATCAGAATCCGGTCGCCGGATGCCGTGTGAATGAACTCTGACGGGTTCGTGTACATAAATAGACGGATCAAACCTTTCGGATTGCACGCCATGATGGGATCGTTACCAAACGCGGGTTCGACGGCCTCTTTGCCTTCGTGCGGGCGGCCGGTCATTCGGCTCTCGTAGACTTCCTGAGCCCGAGGTGTCCTCGGCGGAATGCCCGCCTCGTCGGTCATACTCCGAAAGCCGCCCGTGACGCGGTGATTGGTCACGAAAACACCCGAGAAATCATGGGGGTCAAACGCTTCGTTCGGATCGAGGGGCGGCAATTCGGGACGGGGGCCTTCCGCCTGGTAACCCCAGTTTGAGACCTTCTGGGGCCCCGACTGCCGGGCTCCCTGGGCCAGCGTCCCGGACACCAGAATCAGTGCGGCTACCACAATTATTAATGAACGTAACAGATCGCGATATCGCATCGAAAAACTCCTTGGTCGTTGCTTACTCCTACAGAATCAGTTTGAAACGCCGGCAAGCCAGGAGATGTTGGTACTGTGATGGGCTAAGGCCGGCTGCGGGAACAACAGGAGACAACCGGCGACCGAAACCGGCTCCCATGTTTCCTTCTTGTCAGACATTCCCGAAAAACCCCCGACAGAAGCGAAAGATTCCCTGCATTTCCATTAGGCGCCGCTGCCTTTGTTCCCCAGTCTCCACACTATGTCTGGCTCCGGGTTCTGTCAAGCTTGAAGCCGCTCTGAAATCCCCTCATCCTCAAGCTCTTACGGTCCGTCCGCACACGGGAAAACCCGGCCACCGACAGTTCGAATTCCCCTGAAAATCGCGCCTTACTCCCGATCGTCACGACGGGCAATTTCGGCCTGCATACACTCCGCAATGACTCGCCAGAACCGACTGTAAGCGTCGTTTCCCATAACGAAGGGATGGGGGTCCCCGGGTTTTCTCGTCTTCAGTCGTTCCAGACGGGCCGGCGTATCGTCAAAAAGCGGGTGATTCTGGACTTCGACCTCGACGTTCATCCGCTCGGCAACGACCAGGTATCGATCGATCGAATCGATATACTGCTCGATTCCCGGCGTCGAGCTCCTGAGGAAAGAGGAGAGCATCGTCCCGGCAAACATACCCGCTATCCGCGTCGTCCCCGCGTCTCTGACCGGGAAAATATAGGCCATCGAGCCAGGGGTGTGCCCCGGGATCAGCACCGGGGTGATCGTTGTATCTCCCAGGGTAATGGGTTCACCGTCCTTGATGACGAGGTCCCGCGCCGGTGGCTGTGGGGCATCCGGACGGGCATTTGCAGCCGACGCTTCGATCAGGTCCCAGTCCCCCTCTCCCAGCCCGACCCGCGTGCCATAACGATCCTGAAAGTACACTGCGCCGCCGTAGTGGTCGGCGTGGCCGTGGCCGAGAAGTATGTATTTGACATCGGCCGGATCCAGACCCAGCGCCCTCAACCCCGGCACGAGTACGTTTTCGACCTTGTCCGCGTGGCCGGAGTCGATCAGGATGATGCCCTCCGACGTTGTTATGGCATGCACGGTCGTTTCAGAATTGCCCGCGGCGTACAGGTTGTCGAACAGCTGGACCGGTTCCAGCTCGGGGGCGTCCGCGGCGGTTCCACGGGCAGTGCCTGCAACGCAATAGAAATTGAACGGCGCGGTGACATCCCCCCCGGCGAGCCTTCTTGCCGACTCGATATACGCACGCGACCGATCGTTATCCGGCTGTGGCGCGTTGGCCTGCCTACGGCCACCGCCGCTCTGCCCGAAAGCGGTCACTCCCAGGGCCACCATCAGGCAAGGCAGAATCCAGGCCTTGAAATTGAGCGACTTCTTCATAGATTTTGCTCCCAGCGTCAGGGCACTTTCATGTCTATCGCGGTCTAGGGCTCAGACACTTCCTGTTTCCACAGTTCCCACGCCCGCAGAAAGCCGCGGTGCTCCCCGCCTTCCATCAACATGCGAGACTCTTCAGGGTCCAGATAGGTGATATCGCCGCCCAGGGCGATCGCCTGGCTCTGAATTCTTGCGTTCAACTCCAGGTATACACTGCGACCCACCGCCAGGGGCAGTGAGTCGCCCACGATGGCCACGCCGTGGCCCCGCATCAGGACGGCCGGTTCGTTCCCAAGAACTTCAACCAGTGCACGGCCCCGATCGGCATCACGTACCAGTATGTCCGTTATGCCGACCTCCTCGCGGATATCGAACACTTTGAGCACATCACCGATAAAGGCCGGCATGTGGTAGACGGGCCGGAGCGGCCGGCTGCTGATACTGAAGGCCACAACCGACGGCGAATGATTATGCACAACCGCGATCACATCGGGTCTTGCCTTGTAGATCGAGCCGTGTATGAAGCGCTCGGAAAACTGACCACGACCATTTAAGTTGACGGGATTGCTATCGAGATCGTATTCGACGATGTCGTCGGCTGTGACCAGGGCCGGCGCCAGTGAGCGCGCTACCAGGTACCGGTTGGGATCCAGATTGTGCCGCACGCTGACGTGCCCAAACGCATCCACGACACCCTGTCGGGCCAGAATACGACTGGCTGCAACGAGATCTTCCATCAGCGCGGGATCCACCGGGCCCGCCGAAGTTGGCGTCTGCTGGGCCAGGATCGGAACCACGGCGCATAGTAGCGTTCCAACAATAATTAAGGCTGAACGTCTCAATCTCCGTCGGCGTGTCTGGGACTCGTTCGATAGCATGCCTGATCTCCTTGTATTTTCTTGAATTTCCTGTTCTTCGTCGGAATATGACATCGGACTGCGAGAATGCTGCCGTCGAGCCCGGAGGCCGCGACCGATGGGCGGACCCGTCAACCTGCCGGCTCGATCCGCATCACGGACCCGGATTCGGCATCATAGGTGGTGAAATAGATCAATCCGTCCGGGCCCTGCTTCAGGTCACGGACGCGCTGACCGATATCGGTAAACAGGGCCTCGCGGATCTGCGTAAACAATGGGCCTAACGAATCCGGGCTGAACTCCACACGGTGCACCTGTTCGGTCGACAGGCCACCCACGAACAGGTCGCCCTGCCATCCGGGAAACCGGTCGCCGGTATAAAACATGAGCCCGGATATATTGAGCGACGGGTTCCATGAAATATAGGGCCCCTTCAAGTCCATGCCCCGCGGAGCTTCCATCGTCGGACTGCCGCCGCCGGCGCCCGCCACTGAAAGGTAGGGCCAGCCGTAGTTGGCTCCGGGTTCGAGAATGTTCACCTCGTCCCCGTGCTCGTTGATCCACACGTGGCCTGTAACGGGATGGACGGCCATGCCGTGAAGGTTGCGGTGTCCGATCGTAAAGATTTCGGGCAGGTGACCTGCCATTCCGACAAACGGGTTGTCCTCGGGCACGGTCCCGTCGTCGCGAATCCTCAGAACTTTGCCCGCATGACTGCTCATGTCCTGCGCGAGTTCGGGAATGCTCCGGTCACTGACCGCCACGAAGAGCATCCCATCGGGCGCGAACGCGATGCGGGCGGACAAATGCCCACCCCGGTCGGTCGACGCATCGGCAACAAAAACATCCGCAATGTCACCGAAGGCATTCCCGTCAAAAACGCCCCGGGCCACGGCCATGGTCGCCCCGGCTTCACCGGTCTTGTTGTAGACAAAGTAGGCCCATTGATTCTCCGCAAACTCCGGGTGGAGGATGACGTCCATCAGGCCGCCGGACCCTGCACCGGCCCCTTCACTCGAGTGCAAACCGCCAACGGTGCCCACCGGTTCGGGACTGAGGACACCGTTACGGAGTAGACGGATCTGGCCGTTAAGCTGTGTCAGCAGCATCCCGCCATCGGGCAGGAACGCCATCGAATGCGGGAAAGACATGCCCTCAGCAATGGTCACCACACGAATCCGGTGCTCCATGGTTTCAAACACCGGCCCCACACCCTCGGCGGCAACACCGGGATCCGGGGCTTGGGAAACCTCCGCCGCGGGGGCGCAGCCGGCGGTCAGCGCAAGAGACAGCACCACCACCCACCGGCGCAAGTGGCAATAGACTCGGTCACATGGATTTTTCATACCGGACTCCTTCGAACGAGGCGTCGACATGGCCTGAATGGTCGGTTTCACCCCTGGGATCGAAATCGCCGAAGGCCTTGCGTGCGGACACCGGCGCGATTGGCGAAAACGACGCTTTCTGCCTTCAAGCCTGAATGCGATCCGCGAAATCGATAATCCCACGAGACTGTTCCTGATTCAGGCGAGGAATATATCACGGCGAATCCCGGCAGACAGTAACAAAATCAGCGACATCCCTATCCGTAAATCAGTCAAAAAATTGAATTATGCGACGGGAGTCGCCGTCCCCTTCACCAACCGATATGACCCCGTTTTGTTTTGCCGGGCCGTGTCGGGGCGTGATATTCTGCGCCACCAACCCCAAGAATCAATGTCACCGGTCCCAACGATATTCAATATGGAGCGTCGGATATGAAACTAAACAAAGTGAGCGACTACCCGCAGGAACTCTGGTATGCGCTTGAGGATTACAACCACGGGCTCATTTCCCGCCGTAAATTCCTCGAACGCGCCCGCAATATTACCGTCGGCGGCCTCACGGGCGCGGCCCTGCTCAACAGCCTCAGCCCGAACTATGCGTGGGGACAGCAAGTGCCCGCCGACGACTCCCGACTCACGACCGGGTACGAGACGGCGCCTTCGCCAGAGGGCAACGGATCGATTCGGGGCTACCTGGCGCGTCCGGCTAACGCGACGGAAAGGCTCCCTGGCGTCATCGTCGTCCATGGCGCCAGCAGCCTGAACCCCCATATCGAAGACGTCGCCCGCCGGCTGGCCACCGAGAACTTCATGGCGTTCGCGCCCGACGGTGCAACCTCGGTTGGAGGCAACGCCGGCGGCGACACGCGCAGCGGCGAGGAACTGCTCCGCCGGGTCGATCCCGCGAAGATGGAGGAAGACTTCGTGGCCGCCACAAACTGGCTCATGTCCCGGGACGACTGCACCGGACAGGTGGCCGTTATGGGATTCTGCTTCGGCGGAGGGATGACCAATACAATGGCTGTCAGAGTGCCCAACCTCGCCGCGGCAGTGCCGTTTTACGGGAGCGCGCCCGACGCGGCCGACGTCGCACAGATCCAGGCGGCAGTGCTTGTACATCATGCCGAACTCGATGAACGTCTGCTTGCGGGCTGGCCTGCCTACGAAGCCGCGCTCAAAGCCAACAACGTCCGTTACGAAGGGTATATCTACGCAGAGGCCAACCACGCCTTCTTCAACGATTCGGGACGCCGCTACGGTGCGGCGGCGGCCGAACTCGCCTGGGAGCGTACTGTCGATTTCCTGAACACCCATTTGAGATAGGGGTGCGGGTCACCCCCGGCACCCACCGGGTGAAACGCGCCCCGGCAATGAACAAAGATCGCCGGGGCGCGATAGATTCAAAACAGCGGGGATCAGCCACGGGTTCGATCCATTCCAGAAGACCCGCCGCAGCGACTTCATCATTCAAGCGAAACCTCCGGGCTCGTCCGCCCTGAATCACATCAATGCGTCCGGGCTCTGCCACACAGCCCACGCACCAATTGCAACAAACCGAGGCTCGCTGTGACCGGTGTGGAAGGCGATTCGGGCGACATCAAGCCCCGAAAGCTGTGAAATGATTCGCGCTGTCAGCCCGATAGACGCCAGTCATGATGGGTCGATTCACTGGCGGAGCGGGAAGTCGGATCGGTGCGGGAAATAGCTGTGAGTTCGCGACTGACTTCGATGCATCGGCGGCGGGTGGGGACAGCGTTGCCTGTCAAGATACCGGACAGTATACTGTTGGAATATGTTCAGAATAATCGCCTTATTTCACATCCAGCACACGAATTCGCTCGCCCCGGCCCCCGAATTGCAGCCGGTCGGGTACGCTTCGCACACCGCGATTCAGGGGGTCAAATGAAGAGCAGATCGAGACAATCGTTTCTCACGGCTGCGGGAACGGTGCTCATATGCCTGCTGGGGGTTGGGATCGTCCCTGGCCAGGCTCAGCAGGATCAGACACCGCAGATGGCGGAAGACGTTTTCATCAATGTCCCGGCCCTCAGTGGGATCCCCGTCGACGAATTCATGGACACAATGGGGATGATCGCCGCGTCCCTGAGCGTGACCTGCTCCGATTGCCATGTCACGCTCACGGGTGGCTGGGAGGAATTTGCGGAAGAAACTCCGCTCAAGCGGACCGCCCGCGGGATGATCGAAATGGTGGATCGGATCAACACGAACGAATTCGGCGGACTGCCGTTCGTAACCTGCTACACCTGCCACCGCGGGAACCAGAAGCCACACGTCGTGCCCGATCTGGCGATCCAGTACAATGTCCCGCCGGAAGATCCTCATGACATCTTCTTCCCGACGCAGGCGATTCCCGGAATGCCTTCCCCCGATCAGGTTTTCGAAAAGTATATCGAGGCCGTGGGCGGCGCCAACCCGGCGGCCAGCCTTAGCAGCTACACCGCCACTGGCACCTACTCGGGATACGACACGGAACTGCAGCCGGTTCCGATGGAAGTCTACTCCAACGCTCCCGATCAAAGGACCGTAGTTGTCCACATACCGTATGGGGACAGCGTCCGGACCTACGACGGCCGCAACGGTTGGATTTCCAGTCCGGATAGAGCGCTGCCGCTGCTGCCATTGAGCGGAGGCAATCTGGAAGGTGCGCGGACAGACGCGCTCTTGTCGTTTCCATCCGCGATTCAAGAGGCATTCAGCCAGTGGAAAGTGGGCTTCTCAACCTTCATCGACGACCGCGAAGTGCAGGTGATCCAGGGGACCAACCCCGGGCAGGGTCCCGTCAACCTGTATTTCGACAGCGAGTCCGGCCTGCTGGTGCGAGCCGTGCGCTATACGACAACGAAGATCGGCACCGTGCCCACGCAGACCGATTACTCGGATTATCGGGACGTGTCCGGTGTCATGATGCCCTTCGGCACGATCGTGACCTGGACGAACGGGCAGGCTACGATCGAGTACGACGATATTCAGTCGAACGTCGCGATTGATCCAGCTCGCTTCGCGACCCCGGCCCCGTCTCCGCCGCCCCAGTTCTAGTGACCTGTAACAGAGACATCGGAAGTGGCGTTCGGAGCGCAACGGGGCCGGATTTTAGGAGTCGACGACGAGGGAATGCTTTTACATTCCGAGGAGGAGCGACAACGAAGACGGCTCCGTTCCGCCCGAACCCTTCGGGCCGATGGGGGTTGCCGTCGATATCTTTGTCGCTCGTCGGTCATGATGAAACAGCATCATTCCCTCCTCGCTTCGCGATCTCGCCTGGCAAGACCCATCGGCGCCACTGCCGATGTCTCTGTTACAGGCCACTAGTGACCTCCGCCCCCCGGCCGGGCGTAGGGAACGGATGAGCGAGCTCAAACGTCTGGAGACCGTGAGGGAGCAGTTCCGATTCTTCAGCTGAATGCTGGGAGGGGGAAGACTTGAACCATCTGAAATTCAGGGTCCGAAAGCCAAGCGGTCTGACCGCAGGTGTACCCGCGGTCGTTGCCGCCTTCTGCCTCATCCTCCTGGTACCGAACCCCCGTGCCTTTGGCCAGGAGACCGTCCGCTTGACCGCCATCGGCGGCTATGCCCCCGCGGCCCTGTGGGTACGCGTATTTCTGGACTATTACATCCCGGAAGTGGATCGGCGCCTGGCAAAGACCGGGAACTACCGTGTGGACTGGACCGAAGCCTTCAGCGGAACTGTGGCCAAACCTGCGGGCGTGCTGGAGGCGTTGCAGTATGGACTCGCCGATATTGGCATCGTGACCACGCCATTTCACCCCGACAAGGTACCCTTTTACAATCTCAGCTATGTCACGCCCTTGGTGAGCGCGGACATTGGCCTGGTGGCTCGAACGATGAGCGAGCTGGCGGATCGCTATCCCGAAATCAAGGACCGCTGGTCCGACTACAACCAGGTCTATCTCACCACTGCGGGCTCCATCGACACCTATCAGTTGTTTATGTCGCAACCCCATGATTCTCTGGACCGATATCGCGGCCAGAGGATCGCCGGCGTGGGTTTGAACCTGCGATACGTGGAAGGACTCGGCGCGGCCGGGGTGACCAGCAACCTGGGGGACTTTTACAATAACGTCGCGACCGGTCTTGTCGATGGTGTCATCGCGTGGGCCGAATCCGCCGTTTCTTACAAGCTCTTCGAGGTAGCCCCGTACCTCGTGGACGTACGGCTTGGGGCCGTAACGTCCAAGGTCCTGACCATGAACGAACGCACCTGGAGGCGGCTGCCCGGAGAGGTTCAGGCAGTGCTGGGGGAAACCGCCGATGACTATCGGGACGAACTGGCCCGGGTTTCCATCGAAGTCGCGCAGGAGAGTATGGAAACCTACAGGCGCATGGGCGGAACTGTGGTGAGACTGACCGAGCAACAGCGTCAGGAATGGGCGGACTCCATGCCCAACCTTGCCGAAATCTGGACCGCGGATCTCGAGCGAAGAGGGCTTCCCGGAGGACGGATCCTGGAAGATTACATGGACATCATGCGCGCCAATGATCAGCCCATCATGCGGCATTGGGACCGAGAGTAAGCGGCTGTGGACCAACCGGAGATCGAACAGCAATCGAGAGACACCCCCCTGCTTGAAAAGATCTTCGCCGTTGCGGTCGGCGTCCTGAACAACCTCGGAACGGTGTGGATTCTGGGCTTGATGGTCTTGATCACCCTGGACGTCGCGGCCCGATACCTGCTCAATGCTCCCATCAGTGGCGTGACGGAACTGGTGGAAATCTCCATTGTCGGTATCGTGTTTCTGCAGCTCGGCGCTGCGGTCAGGGCCGGACGCATCACCCGGTCCGACGGTCTGTACTCAAAACTTCTCACCGCTCGCCCCACCATGGGCCATACGCTCGGCTGCGCGTTCGATCTGTCGGGCGCACTCTTCGCAGGCCTCATCCTCTACGGGGGCATTCCGCGATTGGTCGAAGCCTATCAGCGGGGTTATTTCGCGGGCAACGAAGGTTTGTTCGTCTTTCCGCTGTGGCCGGTGCGCCTTATCCTTGTCGTAGGTTGCATGGTGGCGGCCGTACAGTTCCTGATGTTTGCCTGGCAACATGTCGTGGCTCTGGGCACCAGAGACGCAACCGAATGAGCGGACTCGAAGTCGGAATCCTCTCGGTGCTGGCGATCCTGGTGCTCATCTACTCAGGCCTGTATGTCCCCGTCGCCCTGGGCCTGGTCTCTTTCATCAGCGTCCTGCTCCTGCGGGGCACGCTGGAAGCACCGATCTATCTACTCACGCTTTCCGCCTCCAACAGCATCGAAGACTACGTCTTTGGCGTCATCCCGCTATTCGTGTTAATGGGCCTTCTGGTCAGCGAATCCGGTCTGGGCCGCGATATCTATGAAGTCGCCAACGTCACGCTCGGCCGGCTGAGGGGAGGGTTAGGGGTCGCGACGGTCGCAGCAAACGCCGTCTTTGCCGCCATCACCGGAGTGAGTATTGCCTCGGCAGCAGTGTTCACGCGTTTGTCCGTACCGGAGATGATGCGCTTCGGCTACCGGCCCCGCTTCGCCGTCGGCGTCGTTGCCGGAAGCTCTGTCCTCGGGATGCTCATTCCGCCGAGCGTCATGCTCATCATCTACGCCCTCATCGCCGAACAATCCGTTGCAGATCTATTCACCGCCGGCATCGTGCCCGGACTGTTGCTGTCTCTGTCCTACTCGGTGGCCATTGTCGCCATGGCATACCTGCTTCCGAACTACGTGGGCGGGCCCGACACCGACACCCGGGCAGCCCTCATGGAAAAGACTCTGGGCTGGCTGGAAGCGGCGAAGAAACTGTTTCCACTGGTGGTGCTCATCGTGCTGGTGCTGGGGGGAATCTACGGGGGGTTGTTCACACCTACGGAAGCTGCGGCGGTGGGGGCCATGGGCGCGCTGGTCACCGCGTTGATTAAACGAAAACTGAATCGGGCACGGTTCTGGGCCATTGCGGTCGAAACAGGGCACATTACGGCGTCCATCCTCTTTCTGATTGTGGCCGCGACGATGTACAGCCGCATGCTGGCCCTGTCGGGACTGCCCAACGATCTGAGTCTATGGATCGAGCAGGCGGAACTCGGGCTCTACGGCATTCTGGCAATCTATGTTTTCCTCCTCATTGTGATGGGCACGATCCTGGATACCACGTCCATCATACTGATCATGGTGCCCCTGTTCATACCGGTCCTTGCTCCCTTCGGGATCAACCTGGTCTGGTTCGGCATCGTCACCATCGTGGGCGCTGAAATCGGTCTGCTGACGCCGCCACTTGGAATTGCCTGTTACGTCATCAAGGCAACGCTTGCCGATGAACGGATCAGCCTCTACGACATCTTCGCCGGAGCACTGCCATTTGCAGCGATCATGCTGGCCGTGTTAATCCTACTGATTGCTTTTCCCTGGCTCAGTCTCGTCCTGGTGTAATGCCCGAGCGTCTTCTTGAGGCCGCGGTCAGGCACAACCGCATTCACTCCAGGATCGTCGGCCCCTGGGGAAGCCCCCGCACCGACCGGTCCACTAGCCGGACCATTGGAGGTGGGACCACGCACCGTTCCCCATCCCCGAAACTATGCCCGGGCGGAATTGACGCGACGCGTTTGGTCCCTGGATGTCTCGGAATGCATCGTTGTATGAGTCGAACCCGGGGGCAGCGACGGCTATTAAGACCGCCGGGCATTGACCAGGGAAGCGGACGACGTGATCAGCATTTTGGGGCGGGCGCCGGCAATGGAAACTCCCTTGTTGTGCACTTCGCAAAAGATGTAAAGTTCACTAAGATGAATGGCGACAGGAAGGAATCGCCGGCGATCGGAAGCCTTCTGAGCTCCCCAGCATGCAAACCAGCAATGCCACGACCCCACAAGGAGATTTGAATATGACAACAGGAACTTGGCTACGGACCGTTTTCGCCACGGGTGCCGTTATCGCATTTGCAGTGTCGCCGCTGATGGCGCAGAGCAACCCGGTTTTCGTACCGCTTCCCAATCGGGCCAAAGCAATGTACTACACGCCGGACAACAACCCGTCGCCCGAGGTGGGCGTGCTGACAGTCCACCGCACCGGAAACAGGTTTACGTCCATGGAATGCACCGAGCTGTCGAAACGCGGCATGGCGGTCCTTTGCCTCAACACCCGGTATGAGAACAACGAGGCGAAAGTAGATTTTGAGAAGATTCCGCTCGACATCAAAGAGGGCATGGAATACCTCAGGGAGCAGGGCGTGTCCACGATCCTGTTATGGGGACATAGTGGTGGAGGCGCGACGACATCACTTTATCAGGCCGTTGCGGAAGCAGGCCTGTCCTTCTGCCAGGCACCGAACAAGCTGACCCAGTGCGACGACAGCCTGGCTGGATTACCGCCGGCGGATGGGATGCTGTTGATCGATGGCCACCCTTCCAACGCCTCGAATGGACTCAGAGCCATCAATCCCTCGGTCATGGATGAAGACTTTCCTAACATCATCGATCCCTCGCTCGATCCCTTCAGTCCGGCCAATGGCTACAATCCCGACGGCGCGTCGCACTATTCCGAGGAATTCGTCAACCGATACAGTGAAGCGCAATCGATACGATTGAATAAAATGATCGACCGTGCCCTGCACATCCGCGAGCAGATGCAAGCGGGCAACTGGAGGTACCCCGATGACGATATCTTCGTCATTCCGAGAGGGAATGATCGGTCCACGAATATATTCTCCATGGATCCCAGCATCATGTGCTGCACGAAGCGCCCCCACAGAATGGTCAAGGATGACGGCACGATCGTCACCGAGATCATCAAGGGCATCCGGCCGCCCGACACCTCCCGCGCCGCGATGAATGGGACGTTCGGAGACACATCGTTCAATGGCGGAGGCGCAAGGGTACTGACGATCACATCTTTCCTGAGCGCGAATGCGATTCGGTCGACGGATTCACTCGACTATGACCAGATTGACTGGTGCTCGACCAACATGTCGGTCCCGTGCGCGCTCGAGAACGCGATCACGGTTCCGCTGCTCGTTGGCGCGATGCAGGGCCACTACTTCGTCACCGATAGCGAATATTTCTACGACGTTTCTCAAAGCGCCGATAAGGAGTTCATCGCCATCGAAGGGGCGGCACACTTCTATACACCCTGTGGGAGCTGCGACGGTGGACCGTACAGGAATTCCGTCGAGAACTTGTTCGACTATGTTGCAAACTGGGTCGACGCCCGGTTCCCTCTGAATAGTGGGTCACAATAAGACTGTCAGCTCCGGGGGCATGCTGAGAATTTGCGTGTGCCCCCCTCTATCCCGGCAAGAGTTTCAACGAATGGCTCACGGTTCTGCACACGACTCGAAAGCTGAGGTGGGATTCGGGCGCAGAGTTCGCGCAGTCCTCATTGTTGGGCGCGTTTGTTTGTCTTGACTCCACCGTTCTCCCTCCAGCAACTCAACCCGCAAGCCAAACGGCGATTGTTCTGCTGATGTGAAAGCTATATGGCAGAACGCTATACCCGTAAAATAACCCGATAATACCCAATAGACTGATCGGCTATTATCGGGTATATTTATGGGTATATGACGCTCATACCATTTAAGAATCTTACACTTACTCCCGGCATCTTGAGGCTGGTGGGTGAGATCGATGAGTTCAAGGGGGCCTGGAGAGCACTTGGAAGCATCGCACCGGACCGACTGGCAACCCTGCGGCGGGTGGCCACCGTGGAGTCGGTGGGCTCATCCACCCGGATCGAGGGCGCCAGCCTTACGGATCGTGAAGTGGATCTCTTGCTGTCAAACCTGGATCTCGGCTCGTTTCGGAGCCGGGACGAACAGGAGGTCGCCGGATATGCCGAAGCGACCAATTTCGTGTTCGATTCCTGGCCCGAGATTCCGCTGACGGAGAACCATGTCCGACAGCTCCACGGTGTCCTTCTGAAGTTTTCCTCCGCGGACGAACGTCATCGCGGTCATTACAAGACCGTTGTGAACAACGTAGAGGCTTTCGATGAATACGGACGAAGCGTGGGCGTGATCTTTGAAACGGCCACGCCCTTCGACACGCCGCGAATGATGACGGAACTCGTGGGCTGGACGAACCGCGAGCTCCAGGACGAGGGGCATCATCCGCTTCTGGTCATTTCGGCGTTCGTCGTCCAGTTTCTGGCCATTCACCCGTTTCCCGACGGCAATGGCCGACTTGCGCGTGTTGTAACCAACTTGTTGCTGATGCGGGCCGGATACACTTATATGCCCTACAGTTCTCTGGAACGGGTTGTTGAAGAGAACCGCGAACAATACTATCGCGCGCTGGGCAGCGCTCAGGGAACCCTGGACCAGGGCGAATCGCGCCTCACTGACTGGCTCGGGTTTTTCCTGATGTGTCTGGTTTCCCAGAAAGACGCGCTGGCTCAAAAAGTAGAGAGAGAGCGACTCATGACAAGCCTCTCGGCCCTGGACGAACAGATTCTGCAGCTGGCGCGCCAACACGGACGGTTGACCCTCTCCGATACACAGGCCATGACGCAGGCGAACCGGAACACACTCAAACTGCATCTGAGACAACTGGTTCAGGCCGGCCGTTTGCGGCTCCTCGGGCGAGGAAGAGGATCGTGGTACGAGATTGCATAGTGGCCTGGCAGTGGAACGACTCTGATCTGTAGACGGTGAAGACTTCTTCGATGCCGAGATACCGCGCCTCGTGGTTGAAGACCCTACGATAGATAGAGTCCTTTATCTCGCAACAGATCGCGCGGTGGAGAGTCCGATAAGAATGCATTCCACCCGTTGTTGCCGTGTCAATTCAGCGGTCGGAGATGCGATGACCTTAAATAGGAGCACACGTCGGCGATCTTCAGCGATGGTAAACAGGACGAACCGGATCCGAGTTGAATCCTGCGTCCGTGTATTTTTCGGCCAGGATGACGACGCTGTCGCGATCGTTGCAGAAAAGCACCCTTTCATCAGTGGAACAGCATATGAAAGTTCGACGGCGATCGAGCCTTCATGAGGTTCTGCTTGGCGATTCCTCAATTTTTTTTGGCTGTGCCTCAAGAGATGGCACACTAGCCCCAAAACAAGCGCATAACCAGTGGACAAACGGCCGGTTCACGGCCGTAAAATTGGAGGCATAAGCTCCCGTTCCCAGATCGCTTTTTCCAGGTATGCGGTTCGTGTTGTATCTGTTTCAGTTGCCGCCTCGCCGTGTCTGTTTGAAGGGTTGAAAGAAACCGGGACCTCGACCGCCCGGGCTCAGATCCATGATCGGGTCAGCATCGCAGAGGTTGACGCAACACATCCACGGCACGAAACAAGACTGGCAACCACGGGTTCCAGGCCATCAGCCGGAAGACGATGCGCCGACCAGTACGCACGAGCTGGCAAGGCACGAGCATGAAGGCGTTCAGGAACGTTTTGAACTCCATGCGTAGCACGGTCTGCTTCTCGGCCTGATACTTCTGGCCCCAACGTCCGGTTTCGGGCAGCAATAACGCAAACCACGCCTTCAGTGTCCAGGCCAGTGAGGCCATCACCATGTAGGCCCAGTTGCTGGTCTGATCCCCGACCGGCATCCCCAAGGCGTGTACGCCGTTCTTGAGCTGCTCAATAAGATTCTCTTGATTGCACCGTTGATTCGCACGCATCACGATCTGGTCCGCAGGATCCGCACGGTTGGTAATGTAGAAGAAGTACCGGATGTCGTCGAACAACACCTGCTCCCCTTTGGCCACCGACAGATTCTTTCGCACCACAACGACGCGGTAGTCCCGATCGCAGGCTCCGGGCCGATACGCAAACTCGGCCACATCCTCGCCCCGCAAGCGGATATTCTCAAAGTCACGCTCCCGAACGATCCGTTCCTTGACCTTGTCGGGACGCTGGCGGGGTTGGCTGGCTACCTCGTACTTGGCGGGACGTTCCAGGCGCGCCCAGCAGTCCGGCTCCAATTGGTCGGCCCGGGCCACCAGGTTTTTCATCGCGTCGATGCCGAAGATGAAGCCCACGCCCTGGTCGTCCCATCCATCCAAATACCGGGTCTGGCTGAAGTCGGTGTCCCCGCGCAGCAGGATCTGATCGAACCCCGCACGCTGGCACAACGCGATTGCCTGATCGAACCGTTTGGCCGCTCCCTCATGCGAGGGCCGGTTGCCGCTCCGGTTCACCAGGTATAACGGTTCGGCCGTGTTCGCCAGCGAAATCAACAGTGGGTGATAACCCCATGTCCCGTCGTAGGCCACGTCCATCCCGTCTTTGCATTCTCCGGTGGTTGGGGCCAATGTCCCGTCCGCCTCCAGAACCGCTTCCTCGAAAAACGCATCGGGCTGCTGGCGCCAGACTTTCAGCCGCACTTTATTGAACGTGTCCATCAGCGACTCCACGTCGTCTTCCTCAAATCGCCGGCAGAAGTCTCCCGCCGTGGTCGGATCCGGAATCCGCTGTGCTCCCAACGCGTCCAGATACACTTCGTCATTGCGCCGCAGTTCGATATCTTCCATACACGTGCCCCCACTCAACGCGTTGTAGGCGATGTTCAACACGTGATCCGATTCCTGGTAGGGCAGATGCCGCTTCAGCACATGCACGTCCTTGTCGATGGCTTCGATCAGTCCGGTCCGCCGCGCCACCTGATGCATCATTCCGATGCCGCCCACCGACAGACCCCTCATCCGGTCTCCCATCTCGTACCGGATGTTGCGCGCCGACAGCATCGGCTTCGCCTGATCTTTCCAATTCCGATCCCCAAGCCGACGCTCAATTCGCCGCTTGCGGTTCCTCATGTTCTTGCGCGTATAATCGTTCATCTGAAATGCCTCCTTCTCCAAAGAATCTGTCCAAGGTTTTTTTCGCACGGAGAGGGGGCATTTCGGGTACTTCGGCGGTTATTCCACTTTCAATTCCTCATCAATCACGCTTGTTCAGGGACTAGCGAGGATTCGGGTTTGTGCAGTTTCTCGAACTCCCAGTTCTTATGAGGAGGTTTCTTATGTGCCGTCTTTCTAAAATCTCGGTTGTCGCGAGCCTTTTTGCCATATTTGCGGTGGGCTGTTCCAACCCAGAACCACCCGCGGCGATCGACGCGTTCGCGATCGAAAACGTCACCATCATCGACGTTGAATCGGGCAACCGTTCAGCGGACCAAACAGTGGTGGTCAGCGGCAATCGGATCACCGCCGTCGGAACGGATGACGTGGCGGTGCCGGCCGGCGCGCGTGTGATTGATGGGCAGGGCCAGTTCCTGATTCCGGGCGTCTGGGATATGCATGTTCATGCATTGCGTGCCCCAGAGCAGGCTCTTCCGCTTGCCGTTGCCAGTGGCTTGACCGGCGTGCGCGACATGGGATCCACCTTGGCGCAGGTCCCGGAAACGCGCGAGGCAATCGCTAACGGGCTCGTCGCGCCGCGGTTGATCATTGCGGGCGAAGGACTGGAAGGCGTTCCGGGAGGCTTCCCCGGACTCCCACCGAACACGGTCCTCGCGACTCCGGAAGAAGGCCGCGAGATGGTCCGAAAACTGGCCGCACTGGACGTGGATTTTCTGAAGGCACACACACGACTCAACGAGGACACGTTTTACGCCATTCTCGATGAGGCGGAAACCTTCGGCATACCTGTGGACGGACACCTGCAGCCGGGACTGGATATCATCGAAGCATCCGATGCCGGACAACGGACCATCGAACACCTGAACGGCCTGCAAATGGCATGCGCCCGGGACCCGGCCGCCCTGGATTCAGAATCACCCGATACCGCCCCGATCGAGATCGACCCGGCCCGCTGCGAGGAAACCATCCAGCATCTGGTGGATAACGGAACCTGGTTGACTCCCACCCTCGGCGGACCCGGTGCGACCGGCGGGGCGGGAGGGGGCGATCTCCGCATGCGCCAGTTCAACCTCGCAATCACCCGGCTGGCATCCGAAGGCGGGTTGAGACTCCTGGCGGGCACCGATTGGCCCGGTCCCGGCTACAGTGTCGGCAACTACTCCGGCGTCAACAATCGCAGCCTGATGGATGAACTTGCGGGACTCGTTGAAGCCGGGCTGACGCCTCAGGAAGCGCTCCGCACCGCCACGATCAACCCGGCAATTCTCATCGGAATGGAGGACGAACTCGGCAGCGTGGAAACGGGGAAATTAGCCGACCTCCTGCTGCTGGAGGCAGACCCCCTCGTTGATATCGCGAATATGAGGCGTATTGCTGCCGTCATTGTGGACGGACGGTTCATAGACGCCGCCGAGCGACAGAGGATGCTGGACGCGGAGTTGGCAGGCAGACAATAAAGCTAGCCGTGCCGTAGCCTTTCTGGTCGAGAGCTCAGGATCTAGGAAACGCTCGGTCGTTCATTCGGACATCCTGTCCGAACGACCGGCGACCCACGCCATCATCCTGATGGCGTGGCCTTATCGGAATCGACACAGTGGTAAGGTCCATCCCAACAGAACCTGCAGCGGTCCCACCGGTGCAGGTGAACAACGAGGCGGCGCCGAGGCGTTCAGAGTAATGAGATGATCCCTACGATCCACAACCTAACTACTAAATGTTGATCTCGCACCTCATCCCCTAAAAATTAAACAGGTTCGTCAGCTTGACGATCACCGCACGCTCGACGACGTTGCCGCCCGCGTCGCGGAGGTCGTTGTAGACGAGGAACAGATCGCTCAGCGAACTGTGGATGAGATTGAAGCGGATGTTCGAGCTCACCTGGCGCGTTTCGGCATTGTACTGGAAGAGTCCGGTGAGAAATGTGCGCGGGTTGAATGCGTACGCAATCCGGGCGCCCACCAGTTCCGTCGTGAACTGGCCGTTCGGCAATTTGACGAGGTTGTGGTCGTAGTCGAGATCCACGGTCAGGTGAAAATTCGGCTTGAGACTGACGCCCCCGTTCAATGACCGCAACCGGCCGTTCCAGAACTCACCCCAGTCAATGCCGCCAAACCCACTGATCCTCGCACTCGTGTCGGTTGAGAAGAACGCCGAGTAGTCGAGGTAGCTGTAGTCGCCGGTGGGAATGGGCGTCTGGGGCCGGATGGGGAATGGGTCCGTCAAGCGGTCGAACGTATGGTTGATGACGAAATTAACAGACCCGGTGTTTTCGAACTGGAATCCGAGATTCACGCTCCCTGTCCGTGTCTCGACTTTTTCGGTCGTTCCGTTCTCGTAGTAGTCAAGATCGAGTCTGAAGATCAGGTTCCGCAGGGCCTGGCTGCTCTCGATCCGCGGCAACCATGAAAAGTCGCCGTTGTAGTGCGTATTATTCTTTCGGCGAACAAACCCCACCTCCGGATTGAAATTGGTCTGGACCTCATCGTATCCCGCGACGGCGCCCCACTCATCGTCCCGCCATGCCGCTTCAAACAGCCGGGCTTGGTTCCGGCCCGATCGGCCGGGAGTGTCGCTCCACATTACGAAGGAATCAAACTCCAACCGATTGCCGTAGAACTCGAAGTGTGCATCGGTTCCATAGACCCGGTTGTAGTCGCCTTCGACCGTGGAGTCCCGATGTGTCGTCATGGCGCCGATCCAGGAATTCGTCAGGAGGTTTCGTTTCAGGCGTCCCACCAGGTAGTTGCTGGAAGGGATACGGTTGGTTTGCCCCGGTTCGCCGACGCTTTCGGTCTTCATGTCGAGGAAGCCAACATCATATCGACCCACCTTCCCCGTAATCCGTGCGCCACCGACAATGGGAATCGGCGTTCCCGCCCGGCTCAGGCCGATACGGCGACTGAAGAACGGCACCAGGTTCCGGCCGCCGCCCAGGCCAAATCCGCCTCCCGCTCCGAAGTTGAAGGTCGCTGAGTTCTCCAGGAAGAAATCGCGCTTTTCCGGAAAAAAGAGATTGAACCGAGTCAGATTCACCTGCTGTCGGTCGACTTCCACCTGCGCGAAATCAGTGCGGTACGTGGCGTCGAGTGTGACCGAGGGCGTGAGGCTGTACTTGAGGTCGAGACCTCCATCAAAGTCCCGATCCGTGGCGAAGTCTGCGTCAGGATTCGCGGATGGCCGGGTCTGAATGATGCCCGCCGTAACAAAGGGCGTGATCTTCAGATTACGCCCCTGCCGGATCCCTTCCAGACCCTCGAGGGTCCCGGCCAGTGAGAGCCGGCTTATGTTGTCCCGAACTGGAAGCGGCGACCAGTAACTTTCCTCGTTCAGCCGGAGGATCCGTCGGCTCATGTTCAGACCCCAGACCTGCGACTGTGAGTTCGAAAATCGAAGAGTCTTGAAAGGAATCCTGAACTCGGCAATCCATGCATCGTCGGTCTGGCTGACGGCCACATCCCAGACCGCATCCCAGTCGTTGTTGAATTGACCGTCGCTGATCTGCTGGTCGGTCTTGGCCCCTTCGGCGTTCACGATGAAATTCATCCCCGATCGCCGGTCATGGAGGCTGTCGAGGAGCACACTGAAGCCGTCGGAAGCACGAAAATTGAAGTCTTCGGTAATCTCGCTTACGACCCTGTTGGCACTGTCGGAATCGAAGCAGGTCACCCCGACGTAGATGTTGTCGGCGTCGTAAAGAAACAGGGCCTCGGTCCGCTCGCCCGAGGGTTGTTCCGGATTCGGCAGTTTCTGGATGAAGCCGCTCGCCGGGATCGCCCGTTCCCAGGCTGCCTCGTCGAGAACGCCGTCGAGAGAAATTTCATCGTTCACCCGGACTGCAACAACAACTTTTTCGAGCCGCGCGGTCTCGTAGTCGATCCCGGCTAACAGACCGCTGGCGTCGCGCGCGGGGTTCTGCGACAGAAGCGGCAGCCCTGCCAGGAGGCAGACTCCGAGAACGCGGCCAATCATCGTCATGATCGCTGTTTCTCGGACGTAGTGACTGCCCGTCTATTCAACTGACGGGTCGCATGCCTTTTTCGGTCCTCTCCCCGATTCCGGCGAAGCTTGATGGAGTGGATGACGTTTTCGTCCATGATGCTGGGTCGGCTGGTGAGCGGGCGGTGGTTCTCATTATCTGCGACCGCGCTGGCCATACACCCTTCCGATGAATTTATTCGAGTCGAGTGTATAGGAGGCCAGGAGCCGGGGCAATCCGTTGACTCGGACAGGACGGACCTCTGGAATCAAAAAAGATAGCCATGGTTTGTAATCGTCGATAAACTGATCGGGAAGACCACGAACTCGAAAAGGAGATTTCTCGGATGCGAAGTGCAGCACCTTTAGTTAGCGGGCGACAAGTCGCCATCGGCATTGCGGTATTGATGATCGGCCTTGGCGTGAGCCTGGGAGACCTGGCGGCCCAGGATTCAACGGAAAATGGATTTCCTGAGACCCCCCGCTCGAATCCCTTACCCCGGGCATTTATGGCCACATGGGCGGATCCGATGTTCGGCGGAGAAGGTGCGGGGGGAAATTGTGGTTCGCTCATCGATGAGTATGGCAATCCCCGAGGTACCTGTCAGTTTCCGGTGGATCAGTTGGAACCCCTCCTCAACGGCAGAGCGCGCGCCTGGATCGAGTTCTTTGACGAACCCATATCGCCCAGGTGGGCGTGTGTGGCTGCGAACATTACGACCCTGCTCGGAGAACCCTACCTTTGGGACTTCTCGGTCAGACCCGATGTGGTGTTGCAGCATTTTGAGCAATCGAACTGGGTCCGCGAGATCTATGTCGACGGGCGGCCCCACCCGCCTGCCGACGAGGTCTTTTACCACGGCCACTCGATCGGACGGATGGACGGGTCCACGTTCGTGGTTGAATCCACGAACTTCATGTTTGATCCGGATGGCTTTGACGATCAGTCGCACATTGCCACCTCACACCTGAAGACACTGACTGAACGATACTCGGTCACAGGCCCGAATACGATGGAAGTTGAAATCACGGTGGAAGACCCCGTTTTCTTGACCGGGCCATTTACATGGACGAACATGTTCGCAACGCCCGACAGAGGGTACACGGGCGAATGGGATTGCGATCCCGAGGTCGGTCTGAGGCATTTATACTCGACCGTACCTCAGCGGTATCCGGACGATGCCAATTTTGATCAGTTCTCAAACTGATCCGATATGATGGCGCATCCGTCGCAACCGCCCGCAACGCTTCCGACCTTCGGTGAGGCGTGATAGATGCAGACTGAATTAATGGGGGATATGAGTATGCGATATTGTCTTTTGTTTGTCTTGGCCGCTTCGCTTCTGATGGTGACGGTTTCGGTCGAAGCACACCATTCGGCCTCATCCTTCTGGCACACCGATCGCACCGTCGAGATCGAAGGCGTCGTGAAGGAAGTGCATATGGTCAACCCACATCCTGAACTAGTTGTTGAAGTGACCGAAGCCAACGGGGAGAAGTCCGACTGGTACATCAGCGGCGGCGGAAACGCCAGCGCCATGATCCGCGCCGGATGGACCGATGACACGCTCACACCCGGCATGAAAGTGAAGGTTGAGGGGAACCCTTCGCGGCGTGAAGGTGCAAAAGCTTTACTCACTGGCGACGTCACGAGGGAAGATGGGACCGTACTCTCGTTTTCCAGCCGCTCCGGACCGGTCCAGTAATCGAGTTGGAGGGATTCGAGGATGAGATTTTATCTCCTGTTTCTGTTGACCGGATTGATCGCGCTGCAGGTGATTCCGCTGGCTTCAGTCGAAGCACATCACTCGGCCTCTTCGTTCTGGCATACCGATCGCACCACGGTCATCGAAGGCGTTGTGAAGGAAGTCCATATGGTCAATCCACACCCTGAAGTGGTTGTTGAAGTGACCGAAGCCAACGGAGAAAAATCCCTGTGGTACCTCAGCGGCAGCGGCAACGCGAGCGCATGGATCCGCTCAGGCTGGACCGATGATACGCTCCCGGCCGGCATGGCCGTCAAAGTCGAGGGTAACCCCTCGCTGCGGGAGGGCTCCAAGGCGCTGCTGGTTAGCAGAACCGGCATTACCCACCCGGATGGTTCACCGATTTCGTATTGACGACGGATTCCGGAGGGTCGAGGGGGACTTTAGACGAGATTCGGGAACCGACACACGAGTCTCGATCACACGACAGATTCAGAACACGCCCGGGCCCACGCCCGGGCTTTCTTTTATCTGGGAGGTCGGGAGCACACTCACAGCCAGCAAAATGATGGTGACCTCCCCATCAGCGTCGGGAAGCGGGCCTCGAACGTGTCCCGACACCTCACACGATTTCTTCTGAAATCGCTAACCGGGTTTACCCGGTGTGGGCGAACCGGCCAGCCAGGCGGCGCCTTCCGCGTAAAGCTGCTGGATCTCGGGACCCTTCAAGCCGGGCATTCCAGCCTCTTTGACCTTGTAGCCTACCTGGGTCTGCAGGTAGGCCAGGTGCTTGTACCCTTCGGGAAACCGCGCCAGTACCCCCGGGTCGAGCTTCAAACCCGCGCCCGGTTCGACCGCATCCATCCGGTCTTTCTCATAGATGGGTTGACGTCGCACCAGTCCCCATTGGCCAGACCGTTTCTCAAAGAAATCATAGAAGCGGCCCACACAGACGACGTCACATAAAATGTCATGCACCCGCGCCCGCTGACTGATAGTCATTTTGGTCTGCGCGATCGCGCGATCACCGGCAATATCGGAAGTATGGGCGCCCTGGAAATGGATAATGCTGACACCCTTTTCCCAACCCTCTCGACGGGCCTTCACAAATTCCGCCGCTGACGCCTGAAACCACGTCGCCGACATCCAGCCATCGTCATGCCACAGCGGGGCGAAGCGTTCCCAGTCACCCGCATCGCTGTAGATAACCCATTTATCGACGATATCTCGAATTTCATCGGCATCGGCTCTGTTGTCTGGCATCTCATTCCTTTCTCTTTAACGGTTCAACAAACGGGAAAAGCACACACGCGTTGGGAAGTATAGCCGGACTGTGGGGGGAGCGTGGATGAGAATCTTGACTGCGGCGCTTGCCGATAAAGTTGTGTTTGAGAGCTGGGTCTATATGCGTGCTCAAAGCGAGTGCAGAACAAGGCGGTGAGTTGATGCAGTGCGGAATGGATGTATCGAGGGGGCGATTTCCAGTGGCCGTCTTCGAAGTGTGAGACGGTCAATGCTGGCTTCAGTTCGAGGTTCGGGGATGGCTGTTGCGAGGCAAGTAACGACCTTCAAACGCAAGAACCCCGCAAAGGCGGGGTTTTCTTGCATGGCCATAGCGGCCGGTTAGCTGGAGCGCCGCCTTCGCCCCACGATCACCATGCCGATCAGACCGAAGGAGATCAGCGTTAAAGACCCGGGCTCCGGCAGGGGCTGAGGACCGCCAGCAGTCGACCATACGGCCCATACCGCCGTGTCAGAGGTCGCAAAATCAAAATCGTCATTGGTCCCACGAATCGCTGTGATATCGAGGAAACCGCCGGACTCGAACAACGCCGAATAATTGTGGGCCGCAAAAGCATCAATGACGAACGTATTTTGGAAGGGGCGCCAATTGTATGGCGTCCAGACCTCACAGAGAGCAATGTTCTGGCAACCGAGTGTCAAACCAGGCGTGTCGTCGAATACGCCCATGAGCACTTGATCCAGTAGCGCTTGAGCGGCTGCGCCTGCATCCGCAGCCGTCATGAAAGTGAAGTCGCTGACGGCTGTGCACCCGTTGAAGGCGTTGATGCAGGTGTCGTCGACGAAAGTGACATCGTACAACGTGCCTAGAACATCGACGTTGGTCGCTCCAAGCAAGTTGCCGTTAATATCCGTAACGGGAGTTGCGTTCGCAAGTCCAGCAAATGCAAGGGTCAAAACAGCTGTGCTCAGGCACTGCGTTGTTTTCCGAAATATCGTTTTTCGAAACACCGTGTCCTACCTCGTGAGTCTAAAGAGCAGAATTCGTTTGGATACTATTCGATGGCCCAAAACCGGTCAACGAACCTCTACGGGCTGTAAATTACCAGCCGTTTCGGCACTTGGCCTCCGCAGCGCCTGGGTCGACCAGTATCGTTCGTTGCTTATTCACACTTAGCCGTGATATCGACTGCACTTAGAGGGCCAGATCCTATTCATGAGCGGGCGAACTATCTATATGACTGCTGAGAAATGAGTTAGTGGGTTCTGGTCTATGTGTCCCAAGGGGACTCGATGCGTCACCCGGCAATCTATTCGTAAGCAGAGCCGACGATATTTACAAGACGATCGGATTGGGGCACCTAATTCTAATATTATGAGGTGTTTACAGCGGAACCGAAAAGCGTAAATTATTCCGACGCTCTGACAATAAGTCAGCCAGGTGCTTCGCCGCCGCAGGGCCGGCGATACCCGCCGAACACGGTCTCGGACGGGCAGGCATTCCGTTCCATTTATCCGTAAACGTAGCCGTGTTCGGCGACAATGACCCTGGTAGGGACATCCCACGCGTTGGCGCGATTTAACCCTCCTTGCGATCCCACCGAACGCACCGCTCTGCCCGAACTGCGAAAGGGCCGGTTAATTACATGGCTTGATGCCACACACTGATTCGGTGTATAGACTGCACCGCATGTGGTCGGAGGCGTCCGCGCAGCAGAATTATCTGTGCCATCCCGTCCGGGTGCACTAAGCTTCACGAAACTTCAGCGAACCTCAAATGGACTCACCATCAGAAACACCCGGCGCTGTCCGAACTGCAGACGGCGAGGCCCTGAGCTGGCGCGTGTGGATCCCGTGCGGGGGTATGGCCCTCGCCGCCGGGCTGGCATTCGTCGACCGCCAGCTCCTGGCAGTCCTCGCCCCTACGATCCGGGATGAGATCGGGCTCACGGCCGCAGATTTTGGCGACGTGTTCTTTTACTTTTTCCTGGCCTATACCATCGCCAATCCAGTCTGGGGCTCCCTTATCGACTACGCGGGCTTGCGTGTGGGCATGCTGGTCGCCGTGGGCCTCTGGAGCGCCGCCAGTTTTTCCCACGCCCTGATGGGCGGTCTGCTGGGCTTCGCGATGGCGCGCGCATTTCTGGGCTTCGGCGAAGGAGCCACCTTTCCCGGTGGTTTGAGAACCTCCGCGGTATCGCTGCCCCCCCGATTGTTCGGGCGTGGCGTGGCCACTGCATTCAGCGGCGGGACGCTGGGCGCGGTGCTGACTCCCATTATCGCCATACCCATCGCCTTGCAATACGGCTGGAGGACAACGTTCATATTGAGTGGTCTGCTTGGGGCCCTGTGGCTGATCCTGTGGGCCTTTATCGCCCGGCCGCCCTACCTGCCGCAAGAGGAAGGCAAGGTCGAGAAGCGGAAGGCCGTCTGGCCCAACCCGAAGGAGCGCCGGGTGTGGGCTCTCGTGGCCAGCTACGCGCTGCCGGCGTGGTCTTCCGGCCCCGTGTTGACGATCGTTCCGCTGTACTTCAGCGATGGTCTGGGCGTATCGCAGGCAGGATTGTGGATTACTTCGCTGTTCCCGCTCGCATGGATGGCGGGATACTTTTTCTGGGGATGGATCGCCGATCGCTTCGTGGGCTCGAACCCGCGCCCGGTCGGAATGTTCATCATGCTTACCGTATTCGCGCTGGCCTTAGGCGCAACCACCTGGACCGACTCGGTGGCGATCGCCGTTCTCCTGAATTGCTGGTCCATCTTCATCGGAGGCGGGTTTCAGATGGTCGCTTTGAAGGTGGGATTGAATGCCTTCAGGCAGGAGCCGGCGATGATGTCGGGCATCGCGTCCGGATCCTGGGCACTCTCGAATGCGTTTCTGACCCCAGTGTTAGGGCGCTTGTTCGATGCCGGGCGTTACGACATCGGCTTCTGGCTCATCGCCATCGGCCCTGTGTTCGGTGTTCTGTTGTGGCTGGTGTTGACACGCAACCAGAGCGAATAGCGTCCGTTCTTGCCTACAACCCGATCCACCCACCGGCCCCGGGCCAAACCATCCGATCTCCGGGGCAACTTATCACCAACTGGAAACACTGGACAGAAATCGCAGGAATCGGATAACCTGCCCTACCAGGATGAAACTAGCAATCCCTTCAGAGCTGTTCCGACTGGCGTCGCTATTGATCGTAATGACCTTCGTCGCCGCATGTGCTCCACAGGCCCAAACCGTTGAAACCGAACCCGTGATCGGTCGACTCGTCATGTCAGGGGATCTGAACTGGTTCCGAGGCCCGGGTCTACCCGAAAACTGCACGCTTAAGAGCCGCTATGCACGCGGCGAGGGCGTGGGGTTCCGAATGAATGTAGTCGACGGGATTACGGGTGAGCTTGTGACGGATGCGGCACTCGTCGTACACGTGACATACGCGGGCCGTACGGTGGATGTCCCGATGCTATATCGCGGGGTTCCCCAAGGAGACCCCCCGATGCCGATCCACCCCGACATGTGGACTGCCAAGTGGACGGTGCCGCTCGATGCGCCGATCGGGGCCGTTCAATACAGCGTGACGGCCACCGACAGCTCCGGGCGGTCGGCCGAGTGGGCACCGTTCGACAGCGCTTTGTCGCTCCTCACGATCGTCGAATAGCATCACAGGACCCTGCAAATGCCGAATTTGATGCGCTGGAGAATCTTACTGTTCTTTGCGGTGATACTCGCCGCAGCCTGTACACGCGATGAGGCCCCCGGTCCAACTCCGGCGGCAACAGCGCCGGCCCAGTCCCCCGATCCATCCCCTTCCCAGTCGCCGATTCCGTATCTTGATCTGGAGTATGACGAAGCCATCGTCGGCGCCGAGGTACAGGCAAGCGCTGAGGGCCTGCCTGCCGGAGAAACCGTTGCACTGCAGTGGGGGACGGTCACCGGGGGCTGGGTCATCCGGGATTACTACCACTTCGAGGGAAAGCAGTATTCAGAAAGCACCGCATCGCTCGGTCAGTATCAAGTCGATCCAAATGGCCGGCTTGATGCACGTTTTGTGATACCCGAGGATTTCGGTGGTGTGCACGATGTGATTGCCGTGATAGACGGCAAACCTGTCGCTCAAGGCGGTCTTGAAGTGACCCAGAGCTTTGAGATGAGCCCCCTGTCGGGTCCCGTCGGCACACCCATCGAGATCCGCGTCAAAGGGCTTGGCTGGCGGACGATGGAAAGCACATGGGTGGCGAACTGGGACAACAATGAGATCGGGTTCATTTCGGCAGCCGGCACAGGAGGCTCGGCCGTGGCGCGCTTCCGTGCAGCAGGTCCCGCAGGCGACCACGTGGTCAACCTTTATACGGGATGGCAGGGGCAACCGTACCTGAACCACGAGCAATCTCCCGTCGCCCATCTGCCACGCCCGGAGTTCATTTTTCGCACGACAGAAGGGCGGAGCCCGACACCCACCGCCTACGTGGAGCCGTACCAGACTCAGGTCCTTCCCGACACCGAAGTCCAGATTTCGGACGCGGCGATCGCCGTGAGCCCGACGCAAGGCCCCGTGGGCTCGGAAGCCGTGTTGCGCGGCGAGGGCTTTCCCTCAAGTGCAACGCTGCAACTGGTCTGGGGAACGTTTGTGGGCAATCGCGTCAGTGGTGAGGGATTCGCTCCCCGTGAGAACGCTCTGGGCGAAGTACAGGTTGGGAACGATGGTCGCATCGAAATACCCCTGACGATACCCGACGATCTGGGCGGGCTGCACACGATCGCCTTGAAGGATGGCGCCAATGAAGTTGCCCGGGTCCATTTCGCCATCGAAACCAGCATCGTCAGTATCACTCCCACGCGGGGGCCCGTAGGCACGCCGGTCACGATCCACCTGAAAGGCGTGGGCTGGACGGAATACGACAACATCTATGTCGGCACCTATGACAACGGCTACATGGGATACGCCTGTGGCTTCAACAGCCAGGGCGACGTCGTGATCAACTTCAAGGCCACCGGGTCTGTCGGCGACCATCTGATCGATTTTTACCCCGGAATTTACAGCGGCCCCACGACTGAATCCCAGTTGCTGTACCGCCTGCCACAACTGACCTACGCGGACGATCATCCCGGCAACAAGATCCCGGCCCTGCGATTCAAGTTCGAAGTCACGCCTTCGCCGGATGCCGAACCTCGCACGACGGATTAGATATTTTGTGAGAGTCGACCGGCGGGCGCATCCCCACCCCGGCCCCAGGGAACGGGAATTGGCTAAAAATTAAACAGATTCGTCACTTTGACGATAAATGCGCGTTCCAGTAACTCGTTGCCCAGCGAACTGCGACGGTCGTTATAGACAAGGTAAATGTCGCTGAGCGGGCGGTATGTCAGATTGAACCGGATATTGGTGCTGACCTCATGCGTTCGACTGCTGTATTGAAAGAACGCATTGATGAATGATCTCGGGCTGAAGGCCAGCAGCATGCGTGTACCGACGAGATCGGTTGTGGTCGTTCCGCTGGCCAGCTTCACCAGATTCCGCGAATAGTCAATCGAGGCATTGAATCGATAAGTCGGCTTCAACAGTAAACTGCCGCTGATCGATCTTCGACGACCGTCCCAGAACTCCCCCCAGTCGATTCTGCCCGTGCCACCAATTTTCTCGCTGCGATCGGTGTTGAACTGCGCGCTGTATCCAAGATATCCGTAGTCGCCTGCCGGGACCGGCAGACTCTGAATCCGAATCCCATTGAGCAGCCGATCGAATGTCTGAGTCATCATGAAACTCGCGCCGGCATTGTTGAAAAACTGAATACCCAGCAATAGATCTTGCGTCCGCGTTTCGACCTTTCCGTTTCCCCCCTTGAAATACTGCAGGTTCGTCGCAAAATTCAGGTTTCGGATCGAATCGCTACTTCGAATCAGCGGTCTCCACGAGAAATCGCCCGCATACTGCGAATGGTTGCCGCGGCGGACGAATCCGACTTCCGGGTTGAAGTTGGCCTGGACCTGATTGAATTCGCCGCTGATCAACCACTCGTTGCCCCGCCAGCCGGTTTGAAACCGGCTCGCCTGGTTCTGACCTGGTCTCTCGGGTGTGTCGCTGCGAAGGATGTAGGAGTCGATCTCGAGCCGGTCAAGGAGGATGAAGCGCGCATCGGCGCCATAGACACGATTGTAATCGCCGTCGATCGTGGAACTCCTGCTCGTGACGAGCCCTCCGATCCATGAGCGCGCCAGTAGATTCCGTTTGATACGACCCACGAGATAGTCATTCGAGGGGATCGCCGCGGTCGAGGCTGCGGGCGAGTCGAGCTTCTCGGTCTTCATTGCAAGGAGCCCGATGTCGTATCGATCGGCCTTTCCCGTCAATCTTGCGCCGCCAACAATCGGAATAGGCGTCCCGCTGGCGCTGAGCCCGATTCGTCGGCTGAAGAATGGGACGAGGTTGCCCCCCGGGCCAAAACCGCCTCCCGGGCCAAAATTGAAAATTCCCGAGTTTTCAAGAAAGAAATCACGTTTTTCCGGAAAGAAGAGGTTGAACCGCGTGAGATTGACCTGTTGTGTGTCGGCTTCCACCTGGGCGAAGTCCGTGTGATAGGTCAGATCCAGCGTGAGCGACTGCGTGACCCCGTATTTCGCGTCGACTCCGCCTTCGTAATCGTCAATGGCTCCGAGTGAACGCGTTCTCCGCATCTGGTCGCCGTCGCGCACATCCGTGATACCGGCAGTCAGAAACGGTTTGACCCCGAAATTTTGTCCCGGATTGATGTTTTCGATGCCCACCAGGGTCCCCGCCAGCGACATCTTCTGACAACAGCTGTATCGGATGGGAATCGGTGCCCACTGGTTCTCTTCGGAGATGTTCAGGACACGGCGGCTCAGGTTCAGCCCCCACACCTGTTGGGGTGCGTTCGAGAATCGGAGCGTCTTGAAAGGAATGCGGTACTCCGCGACCCAGCCGCGTTCGTCGACGGTGACCTTGACGTCCCACACCCCATCCCAGTTTCCGTTGAACAGGACCCCGTCGTTCGAGATTTGCGAATCCCTTCGGGCGCCGGCAGGATTGGTGCCGAATAGGAATCCGGAACTCTCGTCGTGAAGGCTGTCGATAATGACGCTCACACCGTCGCTGTCGCGGAAGAAGAAATCTTCCCGCAATTCATTGACGACGACGTTGGCAGAGTCCTGGTCTCCGGCGCTCCAGCCGACGTACAGATTGTCTGCGTCATAGAGGAACCAGACTTCGTTCGTATTCGTGGCGGGAACACCCGGGCGCGCCCATTGGGTGAAGTCCGACGCCGGAGTGGCCAGTTCCCAGGCCGGCTCGTCGAGAACGCCGTCCAGTGTGATCGGTGCATCGATTCGAACCGCCGTGACAACCTTCTCGAGCCGGGCCGTCTCGTAGTTGATCTCAACAGGGACGGCTGCGTTCGCGACTTGATTGGCCGGTGGGAGCTGCGCCGCATACGCAGGGAGACCGGCGACAAGCCAGATTGCAAGGGACCGACCGACGAACATTACAGTGCGAACCCCTCCGAAACAGTGCGCCATAGTGCACCAGTATAATTCCTGCGCACGCAAAACGGTGCCAGCCTAGGGAGTTGGTCGTTGCAATTCGAATCACGGCAACGACTCCGCCGGACGCGCCCATGGAGGCCTGAAGATGGCCTTCGTAAGGGCAGATGTCTTGATGATGCAAATGACTTCAATATCTGGAATCCCGTGACTCTCCCGACGCCACGCAGGGATTCGGGGAGAGCTGCAACTTGAGTCAGGACAAATGCACAGGCGATGCCCGGCCTGCGGTGTGTCCTCACCCACCTCGAATTGGGGAGCATCCCAGGACGGGGAAGGAGATCATGGCCGGTCTAACAGCCCGAGTTTGAGCCTGAGACAGGCGCCAGCGCCCGAATCCCCTCAATGATCGAGATCCCCGAACGTCTCGCGTATCTTGGCGATGATTCGCCGGGTGGAACTCTTGCGGGGAAAGCTCCCCCGGTCCCGCATGATCAGTTCTATATCGGGATTGCGGGATCGGAAGTAGGATGCAAAGTCGGTTTTGAGTTCCTTGCTCGGCTCGTCGGCGGGCGTGACGACGACCTGGGGTCGAATCGCGCGGATGATCTGTTCCTCAAAGGGACGGCGGTCAGAGATAAAGACCAGGTCCACGGGTTTCAGTGCAGCCACCATCAGCGCCCTCCATTCCTGCTTCACCATCGGCCGCCCCGCCTGCTTTCTCCGACGTGTTCTCTTATCTCCAATGACGCACACGACGAGGAGATCTCCCTGCCGTTTGCACCATTCAAGGTAGTCGACGTGACCCGGGTGGATGATGTCAAACGTACCACCGGTCAAAACGACCCGCTTGCCCTGACCGACTCTCTGCAAAGCGAGCCGGGTACTTTTAAGTGAGAATTTTCCCATGCACGGCCTAGGAGTCTGCGCGGCAGAGGCTGAATAACTCGGATTTGTGACGATTCGAGAGCGTCTTTGTAGGAGAGCCGCCCGATTTTCCCAACATGGGCAGCTCCGAGCTGTGGGGACTCGATCCGTTGGTCCTGTGGAGAGCGTTATGGGTCCCGGTGATGCGGATTAAGCCCATTCGATCTTCCCGTTCATCCGTCGTAAGTTCACTGCCAGAGCCACCAGGCTCCATTCACAGGTGACGTTGTCCAAGCCTCGCAAACTGAACTGTCGGAATCCCAGCACCGACTTGATCCACCCGAACGGCGGCTCACCGATGTGCTTTCTGGCCCGGTAGCGATCACGCCCCGTCTGGCTTTTCATCTTTCGGACCATGCGGCCCAGGGCCGTGCTTTCGGGTTGGAGTGGGGCCGTGGCGAGATCTTTCTCACGACCCATCGGAACGTACCCATCTATTTGACGTTGTTCCAGCATTCGCAGATTCGACTCGGATCGGTATCCAGCATCCGCGAGCACCCGGTCTGGACGCTCCGACAGATTCGTGTTCAACTCATCCAGAGTCGGTCCCAACTGCCCGGTATCTGAAGCATTGTTGCTCACCGTTGTGGCGACGATGATTCGGGCCTCCGCGTCCACGACCGCCTGCGCGTTGTAGCATTGTTGGAACCCGTCGGCCGAGGTCTTCATGATCCGGCTTTCCGGGTCGGTGAAATTGTCTTGGGCCTTCCCCTTGGGTTCACCCCTCGGGCGTTTGAATGGTTTGCCCTTCTTTCCGCTTCCCGGTTTGTCGTCTCCAGGCTTCCTTTCCGCTTCCTGGTCTGCCGCCATCTGACGTTCTTCGAGTCGCTTCATCGCCGTCTGGATTGTGGCCAGCCGCTTCGTGCGGGTCGCCAACCCGTCGGGCAGTTCGTCACCGCGCCGGTCCTTGCCGTAACGTTGGTCTTCTTCCTCATCGGTCGCCGTGGCCCGGTTCAACAGATCCCGAATCTGTTCGCCCAATTCGGTCTCCTGCTTTCTCATGCGTTCATAGCTCATCGCTTTGCGTTTGCTCGCATTGGCTCGCATCTTCGTCCCGTCCACCGCCACCGTTCCCATCTTCACCAGCCCGGCTTCCCGCCCCATCCTCACCACTTGCACAAATAAGTTCCCGAACTCTTCAAGATGCAGTTTTCGAAAATCCGAGATCGTTCGGTGCGCGGGAAAGTTCTCCGCTCCCAACATCCGGAACGCCACATCTTCGGTCATCTTCGCTGCAATCTTCCGTGACGAAAACACTCCCGTCGCGTACCCGTAGATCATCACCTTCACCATCATCCGCGGATCGAAGGCCTGATTGCCCGGCCCGTCCGTTCCATACCTCTGTTCGAACGCGCTCAAATCCATCGCATCCACGGCGTCCGATATGAAGTACGACAGGTGATCTTCAGCCAGCCAATCTCTCAATGATGGAGGCATCAGCAGGCTCTGTTCTGGAATATACGTTCGGTAAGTTCGTGGCATGTCCTATCTTCGATCCTTTTCTGCCCATTTCTGGTCCTTCTGCCGCGCAGACTCCTAGGGTGGCGTGATGTCGGTTTCCGGCACCGTGCCTTCGATCGGCACACTCTGGTTTTGAAACCGGCTCACGTTACTCTGAAACAGACTCACCAAGATTCTCGAGCAGCGATATTACTTTGGCGATTTGCGCGGACAGACCCAATCTCCGGGCTGCGTCGAGCGACTTCCGATACATCTCCACCGCACGGTCGGGATCATCGAGAAGCTGCAGCACGATTCCGAGGTTGCTACAGGTGTTGGCCGTCGATGGGCCTTCGCCCTGCTCTTCAGCCATCTGCACCGCTCTCTCCAACCACGTTCTAGCCTGATCCAATCGACCGGTGCCGCACAGAAAGATTCCATAGCTCACCAGCGTTTCCAATTGGTCCTGTCCGCTAACGACCTTCGCAAATTCGACTTCGGCCTCCGTCAGAAGCCCTTCATCTGCAAGACTCCAGGCCTGTGCCGTCAGTGACTCATAGGGACGTTCCAGTTGTTCGATTTCCTTCGCTTTAGCGGTGTCATCAACGCCTTCGAGAGAGAGAATCAGTGGCGATGTCGCCGAAGTCGTCGTCTCAACGCGCTCCGCCCAGCTTTCCTGTGCCTGAACCCAGGTGGCCAGATGCCAACGCATCAGCGAACGGCACCTCCGCGTCGAGTCGAAAGAGTCGGCGCGGTGATCCTTGTGCCCTTCGATCTCCTTCCTGAATTCGAGGACTTTCTCAAACTGGGGGCCCGGATCGCTCATTTGTTGTGGGCCCACCGCCTTGAACATCATCACGAGTTCCGTCATCGGGCGATCGGGGTCCTGGTAGCATTCCAGTGCGACGGAATATTCTGTTTCCGTTCCGGATTTCGAAGTCGCCCCGGCCTGAGAGCCCGACCCAGCCCCCCAACGGTCCCAGAGGAGCAGCACGAAGTAGTCCGATTCCAGGATCTGCGGGCCCGTCTGCTCCCGACCGAAAGCGCTGAAGGAGGCCTTCAGGCCGGCGGGTACAAACAGGACGCCCCGTTCCATGGCTTCTGCTTTGTTGTAACGGTCAATCTCATCGAGCACCGCGCTACGTTCCAGCGCCATCCCGGGCGGCGACGCGAGAAAGATCCGGAAACAGTTCAGTTCAATCGACATCTAAGCATCCTAAGCGCTTCCACATGCTCGATCGCGGCAAGTCCTGATGATGGACTCAAGTGGGTCGATTCGGGGATCCGGCCCCTGCACCTGGCGGTCCTATGCGGGTGACGGCTCGAGCGCAATCGCAGAGGTGCCGGGAGTGCGATCGCGCCGGAATGGCCCGAACGTCACCGGTTACGTGCGATCGTTTGCGAACACGAACGTCTAAGACCTTTGGCGGAACATCTTCCATTTCGGGCTCGCAATTATATGCGCAAAAGCCAGAAGCTCCGCAAGCGGGGCGCCCTCTTCGCCCCGGACAGTTTGAATTTTCGAGAACATGAGGGGATGCGTGCCGGCTGCGAACTCGAGGTGCGCGACCCCCAGAGCGGGCGTTGCCTATGCCGACAACCCGGGGGTATACTTTTTCCGCTTTCGGACAGGTCACTTCGACTGAATGGAGCATCGGGGGGCGCGGTCCCTACGATTTCCGCTCACAGAAGCGCTCCCTAGTGGTCCCCGTCTAACAGACTGTACCTTATTCAGATCGTTCCCCGAGCCAGACCGACACACTGCGGCTTCGGCCAAGCCGTTCGAGTTCCTTCCGCACAGGGATTTCCGATCTAATGGGCATTATTTTCCGCATATATGATCAGAAATGGGACAGCTAGAGCCGTTACGTTAATTGTGACGGACTACACTAGCAGTCCGTGGCAGAAGTCTCGAGGACCGCGCGCAGGGGTCTTCGGGTTGCAGGCGCGCAGTGAGGAGCGGGCACCGAGGTTTGAAACCGAGGCCGCGGGCGCCGTCTTTTCATCGTGACCCGTCTTACTTAATGCCGGAAAAAGCCTGGAGGGCGCCTGCGGCCTCCGTTTGAAACGTCGGTGGCCCCCCTGCGCCCAAAGGGTTACGGCGAAACGGGGCCGTCTTCGTCGTCGCCGACTCCTCGCAATGAATGAGCATTGCAACGTCGTCGCGACGTCGTGTCGTCACGTTGTGATCTCCTGGAATCCGGCCCCGTTTGGCCGTAACGCGGCCGTTGAGATAAATGCCGCTTCTGCCACGGGCTGCTATGCTTCGGTCGCTGACGAGTGTTCGGTCGCTCACGCGATAAGGAGACATCATGAAGATCAGACTGGGGCGAACCATTCTTGTAGCCGCGAGCATGCTGGCCATTTCCATGATCACGGTGGGGATCGCCCGTGGCCAGGCGGAGACGGAACAGTCAGGGCAGTTGGCGGAAGACGTGTTCGTCAACGTACCTGCTCTCGGCGGGCTTCCCGTGGATGAATTCATGGACACGATGGGGATGTTTTCCGCCTCGCTCGGCATGACCTGTACGGACTGCCATGTGGCGGAAAGCAACAACGATCCACTGGCATATGGAGATGAAACCTCGCGGAAGCGGACGTCGCGCGCCATGATCCAGATGGTGAACGCCATCAACAGGGACAATTTCGGTGGGGTGCCCTTTGTGAGCTGCTACACCTGCCATCGGGCGGACCCAAGTCCCAAGGCGGTGCCCAGCCTCGTTCTCCAGTACAGCGTGCCGCCGGACGATCCCAATGAAATATTCTTCCCGGAACAGGGCGAGGGTAATTTGCCTTCCGCAGATGAACTCTTCGACAGATATATCGAAGCGCTTGGCGGGGCGGGTCCTGTGGGCGACCTCAGCAGCTTTGTCGCCACCGGGTTCTATTCGGGGTATGACACCGATCTGCAACCCGTTCCGATGGAGGTCTATGTCAACGCTCCGAATCAGCGAGCCACAGTGGTTCATGCGCATTTCGACGACAACCATGCGACGGACGGCATCAGCACCTACGACGGGAGTGAAGGCTGGATTTCGGCTCCGGCGAATCTCGTACCTTTGCTGGAATTAACGGGAACGAATCTCGAGGGCGCCCGGACGGAGGCAGTTTTGTCTTTTCCGGCGGCGGGACGGGCCTTCAGACAGTGGCGGGTGGGTTATCCGAAGATTATTGACGGGCGCCGGATCCAGCCGATTCAGGGAACCCGGGACGGGCAGACCCCTGTGAACCTGTTCTTCGACAATGAGTCCGGCCTGCTGGTGCGGCTGGTGCGCTACAGCGAAACGGACGTCGGCACGGTCCCGACGCAGATCGACTATTCGGACTATCGTGAGGTCTCCGGCGTCATGATGCCTTTTGACTGGATCGTGACCTGGACGAACGGGCAGTCCACCATAGATATCAACGAATTCCAGACCAACGTCCCGATCGATCCAGCGAGATTCCAGACGCCCGCGGATTCGCCGCCCAGGTAATTCAGAAGGCAATGATAGTTGCCCGGCCGGTGCCCGCTGTGAACGCATGATCATCCCGAACAATCCTGCGGGGTGTGGATTCCGGACGCCTCTACGCTCAAAGCCCGATGAGGCCGCGCATAGCCTGACCGGACACCTGCTGCGCCTTTGTCTCTTGACATCGGGCCACGAAGGCGCCATAAAGGTGCCGTGGGGAGCGGCGGCCAGGACCCGCACCTTTCCTCCGCGGGGCCAAGACACGGCTTTTGACGCTTCACAGTGGCTGTGCCATCCCTCGCCGCTCACCCACCCAAATCTCCCGACCCGCGATCTCTGAAACGACACTTCAGAGCATCCCTCAAACCGGCATCCGGATCAACGAACCGCACTCCAAAACCCTTGATTTGAGCGGTTTCCGAGCACGATGACCCATGCCCGAAAGCGGCCCGAATCTTGAAGCCGGAATGACCCGCCTCACCTTGACAACGACACTGATTTTGCTACACTATTTGGACCTGAATAGCATCAAACTGACAGTAAGAGAATAGGCCGTTGAACGGGCGGGTATCGAACCGCCAACATAACGATGGAGGAGGAAGTATGAGGCGAATAGCCATTGCAGTTCTGGGTGGACTCCTGATCTGCGTGCTTGCCAGCCCGAATGCCTGGGCGCAGGCGACAGCACAGATCAGCGGCACCGCCACAGATACCACGGGCGCGTTGCTGCCCGGCGTGGAGATCACGGCTACGCAGGTTGAGACCGGCATCAGCCGCACGACAATCACCAATGAGACGGGAGCCTACAATCTCCCGAACCTGCCGCTGGGCCCGTTCCAGGTGGAAGCGGTGTTGCCCGGATTCCAGACCTTTTTGCGATCGGGACTCGTGTTGCAAGTGAATGCAAACCTCGTCATCGACGCGGTCATGGAGGTCGGTCAGGTGACCCAGACCATCGAGGTCACCGCGAACGCTGCCCTGGTGGAAACACGGAGCACGGCGCTGGGTACAATCATCGAGAACGAACGAATTCTCGAATTGCCCCTCAACGGACGTAACGTCCAGGACTTGATCGAACTCGCCGGAGGCGCGGTCAACCAGGGCGCGGGCCGCGGTGTCAGCCTCGTCGGCGGCCAGTCGGATCAGATTTCCGTCGGTGGCGGCGCCGGCTTCGGGGTGGACTACAGCCTGGACGGGGCCAACCACAACAGTTTCATCACCGGATCGACGATGCTCATGCCGTTCCCCGACGCTATGCAGGAATTTACTGTAGAGCGCAGCGGCGTGACGGCGGATCGAGGCAGCAGCACGGCCGTGGCTGCGGTGACCAAGTCGGGCACCAACGAATTCCACGGAAATCTCTTCGAATTCGCCAGGAATGATCTTTTCAATGCGCGCTCTTACTTCTCGACTACGGAAAGCACTCTGAAGCGGCACCAGTTCGGCGGGACGATTGGTGGGCCGATCCTCGAGAACCAGTTGTTCTTCTTCGGAGGCCTCCAGCGCACCACGCTGCGCGCGGACCCGGCCGCCACCCGTGCCACCGTGCCGACGGCGGACATGCTGGCCGGCGACTGGTCCACGTTTACTTCTCCTGCGTGCGGTGGCCGCACGGGACAGGGTTTTTCGAACAGCACGATCGACCCGGCCAACTTCAGCGCGGTTGCGGTGAACCTCGTTAATGTACCGAACTTCCCGCAGCCGGATGACCAGTGTG
Organism: Terriglobia bacterium; assembly: GCA_965263045.1. Classification (GTDB taxonomy): domain Bacteria; phylum Acidobacteriota; class Terriglobia; order 20CM-2-55-15; family 20CM-2-55-15. The sequence continues at coordinate 6,283,719 of CBDHGK010000041.1, read as the reverse complement.
GAAACATCACATACTCCGGTAGCGTGACGGCGGACAACGAGAACTTCTGGGTGGGCCGGATGGACTACCAGGCAACGGACACGCATTCCCTGTTCGGACGCATACTGATTCAGGACTTTGGCGAAATCCAGCCGACGCCCCAGAATTTCCTGCAAGCCACCGGCTGGCGGGAAAGCATGCAGCAGTCCTATACCATTGGCTCCACACTACTGTTGGGCGGTAGCGGGGTCCACTCGTTCCGTTTCTCGTATAACAAGACGGAAAACAATTTCCTGCAACCCGACGGCGGCACCGACTGGTGCGATCTGGGCTCCGCGATCTACTGTGAAGACCGGATCTCGGCCATCAATCGACTCGTTGTCGCTGGTGGATTCGGCATCAGCAATGGCTTTGACAACGGCTGGCAGTACCGAGGCTTCAGCTATGGCATCAACGACGATGTGAGTTTCATTAGTGGAGCGCACCAGTTTGGCTTCGGTGGATCGTTTAACTATGGTGACCAGGCGAATACGAACATCACATGGGCCAGCCAGCACCAGTTCCGTTTCGGGAGTCTGTCTGACTTCATGATCGGGCGTGTGCAACGCCTGTTCACCGGTCAGACGAACGACCACCTGGTGAAAGGAAAAGACTTCTCCCTCTATGTGACCGACACCTGGAGTGCAACGCCGACCGTGAACATTTCGGCCGGTCTGCGCTGGGAGCCTATGATCGCCCCGAATGTGAAGGCGATTTACAACTTCGATCTCGATCGGGCCCTTCAGGGTGTCCGCACGAGCCAGTTCGATAACGCGCCGACGGGCTTCTACTATCGAGGGGACCCCGGGTTCCCGACGAACGGCATCAATAACCGCTGGGGGCAGTTTGCGCCGCGATTGGGCCTGGCCTGGGACGTGTTCGGGGACGGCCGGACGTCGGTCCGTACCTCGTACTCGCTCTCGTTCATCGACTATCCCGGAGATTTTCGCGAAGGCTTCTCCGGCGGAGCCCCCTGGGGTTCCCGGATCAATTTACCTTTTGGCGCCCAGCTGGACGATCCCTACGCGCACGTCCCGGGAGGATCGACCTTCCCGTACGAAGTTAACAACAGTGCGCCATTTCCGCCCAACGGACTGTATTTCACGCAGCCCTATGACACCAAGCAGCCCTACACCCAGGCGTGGAACCTGAGCCTCGAACGCCAGATCTCGGAAGACTGGCTTGTTTCAGCGGCGTACACGGGAAATAACATCATGCACGTCTGGGGCAATAAGGGGCTCAACCCCGCGGTCTTCTTCCCCGGAGTTTCCGATGCCAACGCGCAGTGCACGGCCCAGGGCTTCACCATCACAACGAGTAACCGCGGTCGACCGACCCCCGGTTCACCGTGTTCGACGCGTGGCAATACCGTGGACCGGCGAATTCTGACCCTGCAACAACCCAACGATCCGTTCCGGAAGGTTGGCAATCTGGCGGAAACCGACGATGGGGGCGTACAGTCCTATCACGGGATGATCATGTCGGTCAGGCGCCGTGCGGCCAACGGCGTGAACCTCAACTTCAACTACACCTGGTCGCATTGCATCGGTCCCTACGCCACGCTGTGGGGTCCAATGTCCATGCACCCGGACGACGTCTATACCGATCCAAACAACCGCGATTTCGATCAGGGAGATTGCGATTCGGATCGCCGGCACCTCTTCAACACGACACTGTCGGCTGAAACGCCGGAATTCGCCAATCGGGGGCTGCGCCTGATCGCATCGGGTTGGCGCTTGTCGGGAATCTACAAGATTTCCGCCGGGGAACCGTTGAACATTAACTCCGGTGCGGATGTCGCGCTGAATGGACTCGACGACTCCGACAACCAGCGTCCGAACCAGATTGCGGACAACCCCTACGGCGGCAGCGATCCGGGAGACAACTATTTTCTCGCGTCTGCTTTCGCCAACCCGGCCCCGGGTACTCTGGGGACCATGCGCCGCAACAGTGTTGTGGGCTGGAACCGGTGGGATTTCGATCTGGCCCTCGCCAGAATCTTCCGTTTTGGCGAGACCCAGTCGCTCGAGTTCCGGACTGAGGCCTACAACGTGACGAACAGCTTCCGGCCGGAAAGGCCCGGAGGCTTCGGAGCAGGCGCTTTCACGGACACCAGCAATCGAAACTTCGGTCGGATCCGCAACGCCGAATCGCCGCGGATCATGCAGTTCGCACTGAAGTACGCGTTCTAGGAGCCTGTCGGGAATAAGAATTCTGCAACCAAGAATCAATAACTTACAGACCAAGGATGCCTCGTAAGTTGTTGATTCTTGGTTCGAGGGAGCCAATTCCCGACAGACTCCTAGGATCGCTCAATTAGCGAATAGACGTTTCCGAGGCCGGTGCGGGCTCACCCCGCACCGGCTCTTTCTTTGCCTGCCGGATTCGGTCATCCCTCCTCGAATACGTGTTTCTCAAAAAGAAAGCCACGGTTCCTTGCGAATGCAGTTGCGGCCTGTGCCCGCTCGCAGCATTCGCCTAAAATTGTGCACTTGTGAATTCCAGCAACGTTGATTGGAGCCCGAGATCTGGGACGGACACGTAATTCTCGAGCTCAGCATAAATCACAGTGTGTTGACGGAACGAATTAGGTGTCCGTCCCAGATCTCCGGACGGGCACCGACTGGCAGTGCACCCCTGCCCTTGCCCGCATGAGTCTGAATAAGACACAATACCCGGGTTGGGCATAACGCCATTCCGTTCAGTTCCGTTCGAGTTGAAGCGTAGGTGGACGTGAACCGATATCGAATAGCCAGTCTACTGCTGTTGGTTCCCCTGTCAGGGGCAGACTTCCTCGCGCAGGATGGCGGATTTCCTGGTCTGGTTGACGTTGCCGCCGAAGTCGGTGTCACGCTCGAGAACATCAGCGGCGAGGCGAGTGCTGACTACGTTATCCAGTCGACGGGCAATGGTGCGGGTTTCGTTGATTACGACAACGACGGCGACTTGGATCTGGTGATCGTGAACGGCTCGACGCTGAAACGTTACGCCCAGGGTGGAGATCCGGTGGCCGCCCTGTACGAAAACCGAGACGGGATTTTCTCTGACGTGACCCGGCAGGCAGGTCTGGAAGCAAGCGGTTGGGGGCAAGGTGTCTGCGTCGCGGACTACGACAATGACGGGAACCGTGATCTCTACCTCACGGCTTTCGGTCGTAATCTGCTCTATCGTAACAGCGGCGATGGGACCTTTGCCGAGACGGCTGTGGTGGCCGGCGTTGCGGATGAGCGCTGGAGCACGAACTGTGCGTTTGGCGATTACGACCGCGACGGCGACGTGGATTTGTACGTCGCCAACTATGTGAGGTTTGATCCAGCGGAAGTTCCCCGCCGCGGAGAGAGCAACGATTCGACGTGCCTCTTCGTGGGCGCTCCGGTTTTCTGCGGACCGCGCGGGTTGGACGGCGAACCTGACGCGTTGTATCGCAACAACGGGGATGGCACTTTCTCGGAGGTGACTGCCGCGGCCCGCATCGCCGGTCCGGGACACTACGGTTTCGGGGTGGTCTTCAGCGATTTCGACAATGACGGGTGGTCCGACATCTACGTGGCCAACGACTCGGTGGCGAATTTTCTGTTCAGGAACAATCAGGACGGGACATTTGAGGACATCGGTCTGATTTCGGGTACGTCGCTGAACCAGATGGGTTTCGAGCAGGCAGGCATGGGTCTCGGAGTCGGCGACTACGACGGCAACGGTCACATGGACATCTATGTGACCAATTTTTCCCAGGATACCAACACGCTCTATCAGAACGTGGGGGACATGTTCTTCTTTGAAGTGACGGCCGAAGCGAGGGCCGGTGGGGCATCCTATCCGAATGTGGGCTGGGGAACGGGTTTCGCCGACCTCGACAACGACGGGTGGCCGGATCTCTTCGTGGCGAACGGACATGTCTATCCTTCAGTCGATGATCTCGATGCCAACACGCGCTACAGGCAGCGAAAAGAGGTCTATCGCAACCTCGGTGACGGGACCTTCGAGGAAATCGCAGAGGATATGGAAGGGGATGTCTTGACCGCGCAGCCTTCGCGCGGTGCCGCGTTTGGAGATTACGATAACGACGGCGATCTCGACATAATCGCCATCAACATGAATCAAGCGCCCAGCCTGTACCGGAACGAGGGTGGCGACCGGAGCCACTGGATCGGTTTCCGCCTCGAAGGCGTTTCGAGCAACAGGGATGCGATCGGCGCCAGAGTCGAAATCGATGTGGCCCGCCGAACGCTGGTGGCCGAGGTGCGGAGCGGCGGCAGCTACCTTTCTCATAACGATATGCGTGTGCACTTCGGACTGGGAGAAGCCGAGCGCGTCGAGGCCGTCCGAATCCGATGGCCCAACGGCACCACAGAGGCGTTGGACGGCATCGACGCCGACGGCTATGTGACGATTCGCGAGGGCATGGGTTTCATTGATGCACGATAGAGCGGGACTTGCAATCACGGGGAAGCGAATCCTCTGGACAATCACCGTCCTGAGTCTCGCCGCGGCCAGCGCCGCCGCCCTGCAGGCCGACCGTGTCGGTTTGCGCCTCCTGGTTGTCGGGACCGAAGCCGAGGCAACTGACCTGCGAAGCCAGATCGAGGGCGGGACGGCATTCGAACTCATTGCCCGTGACCAATCGCTGGACCCGACTGCCGCCTCCGGAGGCTACCTCGGTACGTTTGCTATCAGCGACCTGCGACCCGAGTACCAGAATGCGCTGCGGGGACTCGCTCCGGGCGATCTCAGCCCGGTATCGAGTATCGATGGGGATTATTTCCTGTTTCAGTTACTGAGCGCACACGAACGGGACTGGATCGCAGCCCGGGAAGAAGGCTTCCGCGCGTTTCAGCGCGGTAGCTATGCCGAGTCTCTGGAGTCTTACCAAATTGCTCTCGAAGCAGCCGAAGGCTTCGGTCTCCAAGATCCCCGACTGGGGGAAAGCCTGGACGACCTAGCCGGGGTTCACTATCGCCAGGGGAGTTACCCCGAGGCTGTATCTCTCTACCGCAGATCCATGCCGATTCGCTGGGCGCGGCCGTCGACGGACCCGCCACCGGACGTTGGCGGTATGCTCGAAGATTTTACTGCGCTGCTCAGTCTCGCATACTTCAGGGGCGAAGCGTTTGATCGGGCCCTGGAGGAGTACGAAGCGGCGATTGACCAGATGCCGTTGACCGAAGATCTGTACACCGCCATGACCAGCATGTTCTCGGTGGCCGAACTGACCGAGGAAGCGGAGATGGTTTTGTTGGCGGCTGTGGAGGCGTTTCCGGGTTCCAGACTTCTCCGCTATGACCTGGGCCAGCAAACTGTGTTGCTGGGGAAGCCGATCCAGGCCCTGGAGGTGTTCGAAGCCGCGAATGCGATCGATCTGAACCCGGACGATCCCGCCGATCGACTTCAACGGAGTTTGATCTACCGGGCAATTGGGGACCTGCACGTCGAGCTATTTCAATATGACGATGCGTTCGAGGCCTACCAGGCGGCCGTGCAATTGGATCCGAGTAGTGTCGAAGTGCATCTGTCGCTGTTTGATATCTATGTCAGTCGCGGCGAATTCGAAAATGCACTGGCCCAACTCGAATACGCCTTGTCCCTGGATCCCGACAATGTGGCTGCCTATTCGGGACTTGCACAGTTACACCTGAAAACGGGAAGATTCGAGGAATCCCTGGCAGCGGCCAAGAAGGCTCTCGACCTCGACCCGACCACCTACGGCGCCCACTATTTCGCAGCGAGGGCAATGATTCGTCTGGGAATGAGAACGGAAGGACGGGAGGAAATGCGCCGGTATCAGGAACTCCTGGCCAGCACGGAACAGAGCGATCAGGACGCACGTACGCTCAGCCGACGCGCTGGGGAACTGGCCCTCGGCGGAGAGGGCCCCGAAGCGATTGCCTCGCTTGAGAATCTGATCGAAACCTACCCCGATCAAGTCCTCCCACGCCTGAATCTCGGAATCGCACAGCGTGAACTGGGTCTGCATCAGGCGGCAATTGATACGTTCCAGACGATGGCGGAGGCGGGACTGGACGGCGTTATGGTCCAGCGAAATCTGGCGATCGAATACGAGGCTCTCGGCGACGTCCAGGCTCGCGACCGGCATCAGGCTGCGTTTTTCCAGAGAATGAACGCCTTTCTAGCGGAAATGGCCAACTACCAACCGGAGTGAATGCTCTATAGATAGGGACAGCCCGTGGAGGACCCATTGACGAATCTGCTCCTCTTGCCTATCGCCGGGTTCCTCCTGATAAAAGCCTGGGATTTCTCTGGCGTTGATATGTCGGTAGCTGCAAAGTTTTTTCTTGAATACTGTTCGGTCTGGGTAGCCGACTGCGTGGATCTGGACTATGCGATTCGGTGAAGCAATCGACAGATTAGGAACGGTCCGGTTTCCAGCCGTTCTTCTTGGCTTGTTGCTCGCCACCGGTGCTCACCTGTACTTATTTCCGACCGGATCACTTTGGTTTGTGATCGTTGTTTTCCTCCACGTGTTCGGTGGCGTGGTCATGACCGGTTGGCTGATGCGACTGCTTTCCCGGAATTTCGCAAACTATTCTCTCCCGGCCCGGACCGGCTGGTTGATTCTTTCCTCGGGTGCGGGACTCGGAATCGCGTTGATATTCACCGGGACGCCGCGATCCTACGTCCCGTGGCTATATGCTCACATCGGATTGTGCCTGCTCGGCCTAGTTGTCCTCTGCTCGGCAGGAGCTCGTGGAAAGCCGGGAGCAGCCCGGGCCACGATGATTCTTCGGATGGGAGCGCTGATGCTTGCGGTCGGGGTCGGGATCGTGTCGGCCGTGGGCTTTCGGGCACACGGGTATGAGGGCTCTGCCATCGCTAACCCCGACTTGCCTCCCGCCAGCATGGACGCCGAAGGGGGCGGCCCGGAGGGCCTCTTCTTTCCCAGCTCGGGGGAGACCAGCACCGATGGGTATATCCCCGCCGATTTCTTCATGGAATCTCAGAAGTGTCAGCGCTGCCACGAAGACATTTACGATCAGTGGTTCTCTTCAGCGCATCATTTTTCCTCGTTCAACAACCAGTGGTACCGCAAATCCATCGAATACATGCAGGATGTGCTTGGGCCAGGGCCCTCCAAGTGGTGCGCGGGGTGCCACGATCCCGCCCTTCTCTTCACCGGTTTGATGGACACGCCGGTCGAGGAAATTCTCGACCGGCCCGAGTCTCACGCCGGCCTGGGTTGCGTGATGTGCCATTCCATCTCTGTGAAAAGTACGATGGGACAGGGGGATTACACGATCGAATACCCGCCGATGTATCGGTTGGCGACCAGCGACAACCCCATTGTGCAGACCCTTCACGACTTCGTCGTCAAGGTCAGTCCGGAACCGCACCGCCGCACTTTTATGAAGCCTTTCGTGCGGGAACAAACAGCCGAGTTGTGCTCGGCTTGCCATAAGGTGCATCTGGATTCTCCGGTCAACAACTATCGGTGGATTCGCGGTTTCAACGATTACGACAACTGGCAGGCCAGCGGCGTCTCCGGGGAGGGGGCGCGTTCTTTTTACTACCCGGCGGAGCCCCAAACTTGCACCGACTGCCATATGCCCATGATTCCTTCGCTCGACGCCGGTAACCAGGGCGGGATGGTGCACTCGCACGGCTTCCCTGCGGCCAACACGGCGCTGCCGGTGGCGAACCGGGACCCGGCTCAACTCGACGCTGCCGAAGAGTTCTTGACGAATGACATCCTCAGCGTTGATATCTTTGCGCTTTCTCGCGCTCGACCGAGGGAAATTGTGGCAGGGGGACTGCGAACGGGCGATCTCTCCACCACCTTCGCTGTTGGAGAAGAAGCAGATCTGGGAGGAACCCCTGGCTTCCTCGAAACGTCTTCGCCTGTGACTGCGCCGATCGATCGGACCCAAGCGCTCGTCGGCCGAGGCGAATCGCTCCGGGTCGACGTGGTCGTTCGGACCCGTAAGGTCGGACATTTTTTCCCTGCGGGAACCGTCGATGCTTTCGATGTCTGGGTCGAGTTGGTCGCGAAAGACGAAAGTGGGAAAGTCGTATTCTGGAGTGGAATGGTCGAGGAAGAGGGGCGGGGTCGGGTCGAAAGAGGGGCGCATTTTTACCGCTCGCTTTCGCTGGATGCTCATGGAAACCCTATCGACAAACGGAACGCCTGGGCGGCGCGCGCGGTTGTCTACGTGAACTTGATTCCTCCGGGTGCCGCCGACACTGTCCATTTTCGGTTGGAGATACCCGAGGACGCCGGCGCAGAGATTCAATTGGAGGCCAAGGTCCACTATCGAAAGTTTGCATGGTCGAACACGCGTTTCTCATACGCAGGAATCCGAGAAAGCGGCAGCGGGGGTCTGACTCCGGACTACGACGACGGGACATGGCGGTTTGATGGCGACACTGCCAACGTTTCCGGTGAACTCAAACAGATACCGGAGCTTCCGATCGTGACTCTGGCCCAGGACAGGGTGACGCTTCGGGTTGTGGACGCCGAGGATGCGATTGCCGAGGAGGAAATCGTGATCGACACAGTGGACTGGGAACGCTGGAACGACTACGGTATAGGGCTGCTGCTCCAGGGAGATCTGAAAGGCGCTGAGACGGCATTCCAACAGGCAACCGAGGCGAACCCGGAAAATGTCGACGGATGGGTCAATATCGGCCGGGTTCGTGTTCGTGAAGGGAACCTGGAAGGCGCCCGGGAGGTGTTGGAAAGGGCCCTCGCAATGGAGCCCGACCTCGCACGCGCCAATTTCTTTTTTGCCCGGGTTCTCCGCGATGAAGGTAACTTCGACGAAGCGCTCGAGCGTTTGGGTCTTGTCGCGGCCGGCTACCCTCGCGATCGGGTCGTGTGGAATGAAATCGGACGCATCCGTTTCCTCCAGCGCCGCTACGAGGACGCCGTCGTCGCGTTGAAGCGTGTCCTGGAGATTGATCCGGAAGACCTTATGGCCCACTACAACCTGATGCTGTCCTACAGCGGTCTGAACGATGAAGATCGTGCGGTCGAACATCAGCGGTTCTATCTGCGCTTCAAGGCCGATGAATCGGCTCAGGCTATCACCGGTCCATACTTGCGCGAGCATCCGGAAGACAACCTGGAACGTCAGCCGATTCACGAACACGGATCGGTGCCCCTCCCCGAACCTTCCCAACCGCCGGCAACGAGCGCGTCGGCGACATCAACGAACGATGGAGGAAGGCGGTGAGGGGAGCGGGGTATCTGGTCCTAATCGTTTCAACACTGCTTGCCCCACCTTCAGCGCTAACGGGCCAAGACATGTCGACGATCAGGTTCGAAGCGATCACAGCGGCGGCGGGCATCGACTTCACCCATAACAGCGGTGCGAGGGGGAACAGGTACCTTCCCGAAACGATGGGTCCTGGCGCTGCTTTCATGGACTATGACAGCGACGGGTGGCCGGACATCTTACTCGTTAACGGTACCCACTGGCCGGGTGAGAGCGGGCCGGCTTCCACTCCGAAACTTTACGTGAACAACAAGGATGGGACTTTTTCCGATGTGACCGAGGCCGCGGGTCTGGACGTGGAGATGTACGGCATGGGAGCCGGGGTCGCTGACTATGATAACGACGGCGACCAGGACCTGTTCTTGAGCGCACTGGGCCAGAACCGCCTCTATCGCAACGATGGCGCCGGGGGGTTCACCGACAGAACGAGTGAAGCCGGCATGCTGGGGCCGGAAGAGTTCAGCACCAGCGTAGCCTGGTCCGACTACGACCGGGATGGCCATGTGGACTTGTTTGTCGCCAATTACATCCAGTGGTCTGTCGAAAGCGATTTATTCTGCACGCTGGACGGAACCCGGAAATCATACTGCACGCCCGAATCCTACGGCGGAGTTTCGATGCGGCTCTGGCGTAACAATGGCAATGGCACGTTTCGAGATGCCACCCGGGAGGCGGGTGTCTTCGACCCCGATTCGAAGAGCCTGGGTTTAGCTGTATTCGACTACGATCAAGACGATTGGCCTGACGTCATGCTCGTTAACGATACCGAACCCAACAAGCTCTATCGTAACGGGGGTGATGGAACGTTCGGGGAGCGGGGAATGCTGTCTGGCGTTGCCTTGAGCGAGGATGGCGTGGCACGGGCTGGAATGGGCGTGGATACCGCAGACTACGACCGGTCGGGCTACCCCAGCGTCATCATCGGCAACTTTTCCAACCAGATGCTTGCCTTGTACCACAACGAAGGCAACGGCCTGTTTATCGACGAGGCGCCCCGGTCTCAGCTGGGACGCAGGAGCCTGGGGACCCTGAGCTTTGCTTGTCTTTTTTTCGACTACGACCTGGATGGTTGGTTGGACATTCTGGCGGTGAACGGGCATATCGAAGATGAAATCGAACGGGTGCAAGTCCGTATCAAGCATGCCCAACCGCCTCACGTCTTCCGCAATCAGGCGGGTCAACGCTTCGAGGAGGTGACTGCGTCTCTAGGCAACGCGTTCTCAGAGCCCAAAGTCGCCCGGGCCGCTGCCTACGCCGACATCGACAACGACGGCGACCTGGATGTGCTGATCACCACGAATGGCGGTCCAGCCGAGTTGTTTCGGAATGACGGCAGCATCCATCGCAGTCTCCGGATTCGCCTGGTCGGGACCCGATCTAATCGGGACGGACTGGGAGCAAAGGTTACAGTAACGGCGGGAGGCGAGCATCAGACCCAGACCCTCCACAGCGGAGCGGGCTATCTGTCCCAGAGTGAGCTTCGCCTGACCTTCGGTCTCGCCGAACTTGAGGAGGCGGAGGTCGTTGAAGTCCGCTGGACCAGCGGTGAAGTCGACAGGTTGACAAACGTGGCGGCCGGCCGCACGGTAAGCGTGGGAGAAGGCCAGGGATTCGTCGGGTCCGAACCGTTTCGCGTTCGCGACTAGGCGCGAAATCGAATGTTTTACGAAAAGAGACCTCTAGATATGAAATCGAGAAATGTGTTTGGACTCGTTGTGCTCTCGCTCTTGATCCTGGCCCTGTCTTGCACGAACCGCACGAGATTAGGGGCCGGACCCCAGATCGGCGGGGACACTCAGGTTCAGGCTGTACGTCTGAATAACCTGGCTGTGGCCTACATGAATCAGCAGCGCATCATGGAAGCCTTGGAGCTATTCGACCAAGCCCATGCTGCCGACTCCACACTTCTCTCCCCTCGACTGAACCAGGCCATCGCACTGTTCCACCTCCAGCGTTTTGAGGAAGCCCGCGACATCCTGGTGGAGTTCACCCTTAATCAGCCCGACGACGCTCGCGCCTGGTACAACCTCGGGCTGATCTACCGGTATCTCGGGCAACCCGACCAGGCCGTGGCGGCTTTTAGCCAAGTTGTCCGACTGGACGCGGACGATCCGGACTCTCACTATTTGCTCGGTTTGATGCAGGCCCAGCTCGCGCAATATCCGGAAGCCATCACCGCCTACGAAAGGGCGCTGGAGCTCGCCGCGTACCACGCCTCGGCAGAATTCGGCATCGCCCGCGCTTATCAGGCACAAGGACAGATCACACAAACCCAGGAACACCTGGCCCGGTTTCAGCAAATAACGCAACAAAACTTGAGCGTACCGATGGGACTGGCTTACGGGGACATGGGACCCTATTCCCTTGCGCAGGATGTGGGCGGCATCGCCGATCTTGCCCCTGACCCCATCGAGGTGCGTTTCAGTTCTGTCGCGGCCGAAGCCGCCATCGATTTCGTCCACACTGCTGGACCAATACCGGAGTTCCCGACCGCTGGCACCGTGAACCCGTTGCTCGGTGCGGGGGCCTGCTTTCTGGATTATGACGCGGACGGCTGGATGGACCTGTTTTTGATCAACGGTGGAGCCGAAGCCAGTCGCTTGTACCGGAACCTCGGCAACGGCCGCTTCGCCGACGCCACGGACCTCGCCGGTATTGGCATTCGCGGACAGGGAATGGGCTGTACAGTTGGCGATTACGACAACGATGGGCAAATCGACCTTGCAGTGAGTTCCCTAGGCCAGGTGACTCTTCTACGAAACGACGGCGGCGGGTTCGAGAACGTAACGATTGATGCGGGAATCGGCGTCGATGGGTTCCCTCTGGGCCTGACGTTCATCGACTTCGATCACGATGGCGATCTCGACCTCTACGTTTCCCGTTTCGTAGACTATGCACGAGGGGAAGGAACCAACCCGTTTAATTTTCCGTCTGACGCTAACGGTCCGGGCAACATGCTGTGGCGGAACAACGGAAACGGAACCTTTACCGACTGGACGATGGAGACGGCTCTGGCTGGCTCTACGCCCGGCATCGGAGCTGTCGGTACGGATCTGAACAACGATCGTGCCATCGACTTTGTCGTGACGGGGTGGAATGAGTCCCCTCAGGTTTTCCTCAATCCCAGGGAAGGAGCATTCGATCTAATGGATTGGGGCGGCGACTTTCCCGCTCCGCCTGCCGGTGTCGCCGCAGCCGATTTCAACAAGGACGGGTGGATGGACCTCGCCTTCACTCACTGGGCATCGCCGGGGCTGAGCCTGTGGCGCAATGTTGGCGGCAGCGGGTTTGAACCCATGACGCTCCAGGTTCCCGGTTGGGAGCGGGGCTGGGGACTGGCCCCGATCGACTATGACAACGATGGGTGGATAGATCTGGCAGTTTCAGGGGAAACCTCTGATGGCGGGGAGATTCGCGTGTTTCGGAACCGCGGAACCGACGGGTTCGAAGATGTCACCGCTGCTGTCGGGATCACCAGCCTGGGCCCAACCGCCCCACGCGCTCTCGTAAGTGCTGACTACGACAACGACGGCGATCCGGACCTGCTGGCGACGCAGAACGGTGGGCCGGCGCTCCTGCTGCGAAACGACGGTGGAAACGACAATTCCTGGTTACGCGTGGCCCTGGAAGGCCTGAATGACAATCGAAGCGCGATCGGCACGAAGGTAGAAATATTTGCAGGCTTGCTCCGGCAAAAGATAGAAATCGCAGGTGCATCGGGATATCTGGGACAAAGCGCGTTGCCGGTCACGGCAGGCCTCGGGCAGAACTCCGAGGTGGACACAGTAAGAATGCTGTGGCCCACCGGCGTCCTTCAGGATGAGGTCCAACTCCAAACGCGCCAGCAGCATACTGTGGTCGAGATCGATCGCCGCGGAAGTTCGTGTCCAGTGCTCTTCGTTTGGAATGGTGAGAAGTACGAGTTCATTACTGATGTCATCGGTGCCGGTATCGCAGGTCACTGGATCGGACCTGGCCAGCGAAACGTTTCTGACCCCACTGAGTATGTGAAAGTGTCCGGATCGAGCGTTCGGTCCCGCGACGGCCGATTGAGTTTTCGGCTGGCCGAGCCGATGGAGGAACTGGTATTTCTGGATCAGGTCCGCCTGTTTGCCGTCGACCATCCCTCTGATGTGGACGTCTACCCCCACGAGTATTTCGCCGGCGCGCCGCCTTTCCCCGAATTCGAGGTGATTGCCAGCCGCGAGGCCCGTCTCCCGATCGGGGCGTGGGACGATGAGGGCCGAAACGTTCTGCCGGAACTGACGGACAGGGATCGCCGCTATGTGATTTTCGAATCCGCAACCTTCAAAGGGTTTGGAGAAACTCATTCGCTTGTATTGGATCTAGGGGCTTTGGACACGAACGGACCGGTGCGGTTGTTAATGCACGGCTTCGTCGATTACTTCACTCCGACGTCAGTCTTTGCGGCGCATCAGGCCGGTGTAGAGGCGATTCTTCCTTACGTCGAAGCGCTCGATAAGTCGGGCCGTTGGGTCCGAGTAATGGATGATCTTGGATTTCCCGCCGGTCTGGCACGTACCATGACGCGCGATATAACGGGACGGCTTCCAGAGGGTACCGAGCGCATCCGAATTACGACCAACCTTAAGATCTACTGGGATCAGATTCTGATCGATACGACGTCGGAGGCCGGACCGGTGCGGATGACGGAGGTTCCCATGGATGCGGCAACACTGGCCTGGCGCGGCTATCCTCGAGAAATTCCGGGGCGGATCAGGGCCGACGTGACCTACGACTATGACGACGTCAGTCCAACGGGTCCCTACGCGAAACATGCAGGAAACTACACGCGTTTCGGAGATGTCGGCGACCTTTTGGCAGTTGCAGACGATTTTTTCGTTATCTATGGTTCCGGAGAGGAAGTGGCTATTGAGTTCGACCCATCCGGGTTGTCCGAACTCCCCGACGGCTGGAGTCGCGATTATTTCTTTTATGCAGACGGCTTCGAAAAGGACATGGACTTTTACGAGGCCTATTCCGCCACGGTGGAACCCCTGCCGTTTCACACCGAGGAACCCTATCCTTACACGTCAGGAGAAGACTATCCGCTGACCAGCGAGTATCTGGAATATCAACTCCGCAACAATACCAGACATCAATCGGGCCTGCCGGGGCCTGCATATCGGGCAAATTACGGGACAGAGGAAAGAAAAGCCGACTAGCAAGTTTAAGAGTCCCCGACTCACCCCCGCTGAATGTCTAAAAACCGCCGAAAACTCTATTTATGAAGTGTCTGCTTGACGGGGAAACTTACGAGTCTACGTAAATCGTTTGAAACGGGGGACAGTCATAGCTTCGAGGGGTCCACCGCTCGAAGCTATGACTGCAGTGCTGGATACGGGCGTTAGTTGATGACGCCGCCCGCGGGGTCTCTCACCCTGCGGTTGAACGTATCCACCTCGTCCCAGGGGGCGCAGTATTCCTCCATGAGGCCCGGCCATCCCTCGACAGCGAGATCATCAGAAGTTACCCGGTACCAGGTTTTCTTTTCGGCCACCCAGGGTTCGGGATAGGTCATCGGATCGTCGATCACCATTTCGAGTTCAATAGCGTCCTCCGATACGCGCGTGTAGCGCTCCGTGAATCGCATGTTCTCACTGTGCACGTTCCCGTGGTGATCGAGCCAGGTTCTCTGATCCTCTTCGAAGCCCGCTGACTCGACCACGAGGGTATTGCCCTCCCATCGAGCAGCCGAGTATCCGAGCCATCTCCGAATTCCGGGATCAAAATCCTCGGGAATTTCCCGGCCATCGATCCAGACCTCACGAAAGACACGATGCCACTGGAAAACCTGGATCAGCCGGTCGTCGAGTGTGACCCACTCCGAGGGTCGCGGATACAGCAGGATTCGTGGGATACCCTGCGGATTACACCGCCCCACAGGGTCGTTTCCTGTGGCCGGGGGAACGGCTCTGCTTCCGTATCCGGGACGCTTTTCATCGTACTGCTCCTGTCCCCAGGCCGTCATTGCGGGCGGAGAGCCTCCCCGTCCGTAAATTTCGCGACTACCGCCGTCCGGGCCGGCGGCCCGATCCCAGAATCCTGTAAAGTCGCGCGGATCATAATCCTGAGCGAGTGCGATCGAGGAGAAGAGTAACGTCGCCACGAGGACAACCGCCAAGCTCAAAAAGCGATTGCGCATATTGTCATACCTCCAGTTTTTGTCATGTTCATAATCACTCCCGAAGGGGCTCAGGATCCGGATCGGCATTCCGCAGCCAGAGGCGCCCGCTGTCTAAGTCATCTTACCTGGACCGTACCTGGGGGGGATAGCAAGTGCTTCAATTCACTGGGACTAGTTCTCAGTCTCCATCACCAGTTCTCTACCGTTGGAAAGCACGATCTTCGACACGACGCCCAGGGGCCGGCCATCTCTGGCCGGGTACACGGTCACTTCAACTTCATTCCCCGGCCTCAGGGAACCTCGGTTCCAGCCTGCCCGGCTCCAATAATAAACACTGCTGCCTTCGACCGCCCAATTCACAACATTGCCCTGACCATCAGTCACGTCGATTGAAAACTGGACATGCGGATTGGCAAACGTCCATACGGTCACCGTTCCCGCCAGGGTGACTTGCTGATCCGTGTCGTAGGTAACAAAGATGCCGTGGTGTGCTGACGCCGGCATAGAGGCCATCATCGTGATTGCAATAACCAAGAAGACTACCCGGGCATATTCCTTCAGATCGTATTCCATATCGTTCTTATGCAACAAGAGCAGCATCTTCTGCAACAAATGCAATAGGGACTCTTGGAACATATCGTGCAACAGGACGCTGACGTTGCAATATTCGAAAGCCTCGCTTCCCGATAGGAAGATCGAAACCCGATTCAGAGCAGGGCTCAGAACCTCTCGAACCGTGCCGGGGTCGCTAGCAATCTTGCGGGCCAGGTCTCGGGTTCAGCCCACAGGCCAGTCGGCCCTCAGGCAGTCGGTCATTGGGTTCGATGACGAGTTTTGAAACGACACCGACTGGACTTCCCGCTTTCGATGGAGACATGGTGACAACCACTTCGTCTCCAGTCTGAACGCTGTTCCTGTCCCAACCCGCTCGGGTCCAGTAATAAACGCCGCCCGCTTCAACCGCCCAGGCGACCACCTCACCGCTGTCGTCAGTGACATCCAGATAAAGCTGAATATGGGGACTGCGGAAATTCCACTCGGTCACCACTCCCCGAATTTCTACATTCTGGTCCATGAAATACGAGATCGCGGTCCCATGGTGAGCGAAAACAGGAACTGCAACCGCGACAAGACCCAGGGTCACCGACAAAAGAGCTAACCATTTCCTCTTGTCATGCTCCATGTGCTCTCTCCTTGAATATGTTCACTAATCTAATTTAATTGGGGCACGCGCTTTGACCTACCGCGCACTGATTGATGAAGATTCTGAAGAATTCAAGGTTGATTGTAAACTGGGGTAACTGATCTTTCAAGGCTTACCAGACCGGTCGAGGGTTGCAGGACCGGCTTTGGAGTGACTACGTTGCTCTGCCCCGGAGGTCAGTGTCTTTCGATCCGCTCGGCCATTAAATTAGCCGTATAATTGATGCCATTCGCTTGTGGAGGCCCTTGTTTGAAAGTGTTGGTCCCTTTGATGATGTGGCTTCTGATCCTGCCAAACGCCGTTTTCGCGCAGGACGGAACACTACCGGCGGAAAACCCCCTGGCAGTCCTGAAGCTGGAAGTCGATCGCGTCCTCGCCGAAGCGGCGCTCCCGTTCACCCAGGCCCAGAATGACGCCATCGTCCTGATGATGGAAGACCGACGGCAGGCCTCGGAGGAGTTGTTCGGCGACCTGATGGACTTCAGCGCCGGCCCCACACAGGGTCAGGCATCGGACCGGCTGCGCTCGGCTATCGAGTATATGGAAGTCGAGTTCCTCGCGCGCCTGGAGGACTATCTCACGACGGAGCAGTTCGCCGCGTGGAGCCGGTATCTGGAAACGAACCCATCGCGGGTCACCGATACATCTGAACAAGATGGCCCCCAACAGCAAACCCAATACGTGCGGCTCAACCCGAACACGTTCACTGCCGAGGAAGGCTTCTACCAGATCGGCAGGGGTCCGATCCGGGCGGAAGTCATCGAACGGGGCGGGGCTGGCGCGTTCCACGGCAACGTTCAGTTCCTCATCATCGACGAATCCCTGAACGCGGGCCGGCGCTCCTACAACCGCGGCCACCGGGTGCCGACCGTCAAGCCCCCGTATCAGGAGCGGGACACGAGTTTCGATCTCAGCGGGCCCGTTCTCCCTGGTCGACTGACTATGAGCTTCGCGGGTCGTCAGAACGAAGCTGAGAACGTCGAGACCATTAACGCCACGCTGGCCGATGGTTCTCCGTTATCCAGCGAAGTCGTCCGGCCGACGACGCACCGCTTCCTCTCCACCGGAGGGACCTACCAGTTCGCTGACGCCCATTCGCTGACATTCCACCTGGAATACGCCCCATACTCGGAAAGAAATCAAGGCATCGGAGGTTTCGTGTTGCCCGAACGCGCTTGGGCCAGCGAGGGCAACAGCTGGATTGTGGACCTGAAACAGTTCTCGTCGTTGTCGGCCCGAAGCATTTATGAAATGCGGTTCCAGGTCAACACCAGCCACGCAGAAACGGTCCCGGCAACCACCGGGGTACGGACCGACGTCGTCGATGCCTTCAGCAGCGGTGGCTCCGGCAACCGCTCCGTAAGCGACAACCGCAACTACGAATTCGGCAACCTGTACACCCGGATCGGAGAAGGCACGACACTCCGCTTCGGCGTCGACGGTGTCTATCGGAAGAATCGAGCGCTGTCCACGGCCAACTTCGACGGAACGTTCACGTTTTCCAGCCTGAACGACTTCAACCAGGGACGGCCTTTCCAATTTCGTGTGGCTCAAGGCGATCCGTCGCTCGAAACCACCCAGACCGAGCTGGCTTTCTTCATGCAGAACGATTGGCGGTTGACCCCGGAACTGACGGTCTATTACGGGTTTCGCTACGACTGGCAGACGAATCTGGACGACGCGGACAACTTCGGCCCCCGCTTGGGATTGGCCTATGCACTGGGTCAGGCCACGGTCATACGGAGCGGCCTCGGTGTGTACTACAACAGCCTCGGCATAGACCTTGTCGAGAACCAGCGGCGGCTGGACGGAACACGTCAGTTCGAGACCGTCATCGCCGCGCCCTCGTATCCCGATCCGTTCGAGTCCGGAACAGTGCAGAACCTGTTGCCCTCTGTCCGGGTGACCGACCCGACCCTGTCGGCACCCTATCTCAGCGCCGGGTTGATTTCGATCGAACGGACGTTCTTGACCAATCTATTCGTGAGCGCCGCATATGAGTACCTCCACGAAGTGCACCGCTTGCGCCTCCGGGACCTGAATGCTCCGCGTGATATCACCGCGCCCGTACCACGTTCCTGCACGAAGGACCAGAGCGCGGAGACCTGTGTTCGCTCCGATCCGACGAAGGAAGAGATCCTCAACCTCGAATCGACGATGGCACAGATCCAGCATTCACTTCGGTTAACCTATCGGCAGAGGTTCAGCATCTTCAACGTATCGGCAAACTACCAGTATCAAAGAGGCCACTCCGACGGCCGTCCGAATGCGGCCGGCTTTCTTCCTTCCGACCCTTACGACCTTCAGGCGGATTGGGCTCGCGCGCGCTTCTTTCCGACGAACACCCTGGCCAGCACCATCAACGCGCAACTCCCGCTCGGTATCTTCCTGAGCGGGACGTTGGCGGCCAACAGCGGCCCCCGTTTCAACATCACGACCGGAACCGACGACAACCAGGACGGCCATTTGACCGATCGGCCTCCGGGGGTCGCGCGAAACACGGGCGACGCTCCAAAATTCCTCAGTTTCGGATTCAATATCTCAAAGGCCTTCTTCTTTGAAGGGGCCGGTGGTGCGGGAGGCACGCGGACCAATCTCAACGTGTTTGCGAACATGACGAACGCGTTCAACAACGTCAATTTCAGCCTGCCTTCGGGCGTAATGACTTCGCCCAATTTCGGCCTCTCAACCAGCGCGCAGGATCCCCGGCTGGTCGAAATCGGGCTCCGATTCCAGTTCTGAGGGCTGTTCGAGGCCTCTTGCCACAACGGGCCACTCGCACATCCAACGTTCCTTCAAACGTGCTGCGGCCCGTCAACACATCAAACAGAACGACGCCGAAAGCCCATACGTCCGCTCGCTAGTCAGCGTTCTCACCCCGCCCTTGCTCAGGACTCATATAAGCCGTTGCTCCAAGAATCACGCCTTGCTGAGTGGCGGCCATGCTGAGCGTCGGGGAATTCGACAGGTTCACATCCGCATCGCCTGCAAACGCCTTTGCAAGTCCAAAGTCCAGCACCTTCACTTTCCCGTCAGGCGTGACTTTGATATTGGCCGGTTTCAGGTCACGAAGGATCAGTCCCTTCTCATGCGCGGCCTCTAACGCCTCCGCGATCTGGAGCGCGAGCTTGAGACACTCCTCGACCGATATTGCACCAGGCTGGACTCTGTCGGCGAGCGTGTCGCCGTCAACCAGTTCGAGGACGAGTAAGTAGGTGCCCTCGTCTTCTTCGAAACCGTGGATGGCCGCAATGTTCGGATGGTTCAGTGCCGCCAGCAGTTTGGCCTCTCGTTCAAACCTTGCGAGTCGGTCGGCATCTTTGGCAAATTCTTCAGGCAGCGTCTTGATCGCAACTTCACGCCCGAGCTTCGTGTCACGTGCTTTCCACACTTCTCCCATCCCGCCTTTACCAATGGCGGACAGGATTTCGTAGCGGGCGAGCTTTGCGCCGGGTTGCATCGCGCCTCTGCTGGACTGAAGCGAATCGTCAAAATTCGATAGGGAACACTAAGGGAGGGATTTAGAAGCAATCAAAGTCTGAACTCCCGAGTAACACTTAGCGACTACCGATTTTGGCGCAGTCCATTACTCGCCCCTTGGCGACTAGTTACTAATCGATCGGAATCTCAATCTCGGCGATGCTTCCTGGAGTTGCCGCGGACACGGCTGCTGCAATTGCCGGAAGGCTGTGCTTGATCAGTCTCCATCGGCCCTTTTCGAGGACCACGACGGCAATCCTTCGGTCGGTCAAATTCTGCTGTTAACGGATATTCCGGTCAGTCGTGACGAAGACATCGAATCCGGCTGCCTCGGCAGCGTCAAGTAGTTCACCGTTCCCTAGGGTGTCCCAGCCACGCGAACGAGCCTCTTCGACAATGTGATCGGACAAGGCACCGGCGACGCCTCTTGGAGTCCCGTTGTCGAAAAGGACTCTCATCAACGCTTGGAAACGGGGGCATCCAGGCTTCGGGCAGCGTATTCGAGTACGGCCGTGACCTGCTCCCGAGTGACCGGGAACTGCTCAATCACCTCGTCAATGGTCATACCGTCCTCCAAGTTCTCGAACACGATGGCCCCCGGTGTGCAGGTGCCCTTGAACACCCAGGCGCCGCTCACCTTCCCAGGGATGCTTTCCACGGCCGGGCATCGGGACCAGTCGGGCGAGGGCATTGACGGAACCTCCTTACGCCATCCAGTTTACGGTATGTGAGCCCGACCGTCACGCCGGAGTCACCGAGCGCGGAGACGGTTGTCGTTCTAAGAGCAGGCAATCGACCTCGCTCCCTCTGATTCCCATCACCTCAACTTAGAACCAGCCGAAAGGCGCCTCTGCTCCAGGAGAGCATCCTTCACAGCCCAGGATGCATTTGCCAGTCATTTGTCAGGATCGAATCGGCTCTCGGACTCATTTATGTTATCTCTCCGACAGTAGTTCCGTGGCCTGGGTGGCAGAATCGGTGTGTTCAGCCCTGGCCAGCGCGCGGGTGTTTCCGGTGAGCACACACTGCGTACGGACGATCAGACATTGCGTATGAAGTTGAAACGCTGCGTACAACCGTGGAACCGCGGTGGGTGACGCTGGCGCAGCCGCAGATGGCGACCGCACACTGCGTGTGGCCCCTGAACGGCCGGTGCCGTCGGTTCGCCGTCGGTCCGCCCCTGTCAGGGACGCTTTCTTGCCGGATGTCTTCCAAGTTCTTGTAACGGTGGTACTGAGATGTTTCTTGGCGTATTGGGTCGTGACGAACCGCGACTTGAAGGCAGCTGTTACCTCGAGGGAATTCCGCGATGAACTCTACTATCGGCTCAAGGAACTTCGGCCGGAATTCTTCCCGCCGTCAGTCCACGTTTCACACGGAAGCGTTTCGACAGGATTCGTGTATCCACATCCCAGACGGAGGTCTCTCCGGCCCTCGGGACCGCCCCGAATTAGCCCCCTTCGCAGCTCATTTTGCGGGGCCCTCACCTCTTCCTTGGCGCTTCAGGTTGCACTACTGACCGAATTCGCGTGGGCCGGCCCTCGGAGTCGGCGTTGTTTCCCCGATCACTATCGGGCCGCGGGCTCTTATTGGTCCTATACTCCGCGGCAGTTGAGGCAGAGGTCAAGGTCCACACCAAAGACTGTAACGAGCGGAACGAGCTCGAGGCGGCCGCCCGCTCCGAGCTCAACGCCGGCGTGGCCTCGATCGTGAGGACTTTGAAGCGGGTTGACGAATCGCTCAAAGACGGCGGACGGAAGATGGACGCTACGCTCGAGAAGGTGGGCACTCTGGCCACCGAGGTCGGGGAGCTACGCGGCGCCGTCAACGCTCGAGCGGAGCAGGCGGCCCAGATTCTGAGAACTGCGAATCCTCCGGCCGCGTCCGGAGAATAGCGAACCCCCGCTGCGAGACCGAGTCAGGCAGCGCAACGGCAAACAAAGGAGGATCATGATGCGAGGTATTGCCCTATTGGTAGCTCTGATTGTGCTGCCATCTTGTATTCCCAACACGAACCAGCCAGTCCCCCCAGAATTGGAGCTGCAGCGAACACGAACCGCCCTGCGAGCCGTCGGTGTGAGTATTCAGCAGGCGGGTGTGATCGTCGACCAGTTGACAGCAACGGGGGATATATCGGCCGAGGATGCCGAAAGCCTGTACAAGTACGGCCAGGCTGCGATCGTCGGACTGGAGGCCGCGCTCCTGGTGTCTGAGGAACTGGAATCGGTTGAATTGGGTCAACAGACGCTCCTGACGGCCGTTTCTACTATTCTCGTGAACATCGATGCGGTCCTGGATCAATTCGATCTCCCGCCTCGAGTTCGATTAATCCTGGCCGGTATTCAGTCCGGACTCCTCGTCGCCCAGGCATTCGGACCGGTATGAGACAGCCCACCCTACCGGCCGTCGTCGCAGCCGTTCTGTCAAAGGACTATGTCTGGTTCGAGAGTCCAGCGGGCCACGATCTCAACATCGTCGGGATCCGGACAAGCGACGACCAGGCCAACTCCTTCAACGACTGGCTGACAGTCTCCTATCGCTTCGGTGACGAGTGGCGGTTCTTCGCTTTCCCGGCAACCACGGATCCGGGCACGTTCTACCGTGAGAACCCGATCAACGTCGACGGAACGGCGATCGTCAAGCCAGGCCAGTACCGCGGTGCCTACAAAGTTGGAAAGCACCGAGGGTACAAGGCGCTGCAACAGGCGAAGCCGATTGCCGTCTATCGTGACCGCGATCGCGACAGCACCCTGGATTGGACGGGGGACTCGGGCTCTGGGATGTACGGCATCAACATCCACCGTGCGAACAAATCCCTGCCATCCGGCCAGGTCGACCGGTGGAGCGCCGGTTGCCAGGTCCTCCAGGATCCCGACCACTTCGCGTTCCTGTTGGCGATGTGCGACCGATCGAAGGCGCGGTTCGGAAACTCGTTCACCTATACTCTGATCGAGGAAGGAGATCTTTTGTGATTCGATGTTCCAAAGGATTCGCTTCAGTCGAGAGCGAAGTGTATGTTATGTCCATATGCTAAAATCAGTCGTTTACAGGGGGTTGGTCCTTGGCGGATAAGCTGGCCAGAGCCAAAGCGGACAAGCTCGCAAAGGGAACTTTCGTCGGCAACGGCCCAGTCAAATACAAGGTTGAAGCCACTCCAGACTCCGATTACAGCCGTGTCTTAGTTCATATCGACTACACGGATGCCCCTTTACCTCAGCACTATTACGTGGCGGATTTTTTCAGCGTAACGAGTCTTGGATCGACAGTTCTACTAACGTTTGGTAAATTTGACAACATCAAAAAAAGGGAAAAGCTTCGAAGTAAAGTCGAAATCTACTTTCCATCGGTAGCCTTCGTTAGGCAGTTTTGGACTACGAGTCGAGATCTCCACAAGACGTTGAGACGTTGGGTGGCGGCGCACCCGTTCGAATTGGCTGAATCTTCTAACACTGCTGATGAAACGGCAGAGAAGATTCAAACATTACAGTCGAATAACGTGATGATGGTGCTGTCATCTGGTGAGACAGTACTGGATTTCTACTACATGTCTCCGAGAGAATTATTTCTCAAGACGAAAAAAAACAAAGAGGTGGAGTTGGAGCCCTTAGTCCGAATCCTGGTCGAGCCGCAGATGCTCCTGGGGTTCTTAGACGAGTGTGAGCCTATTGCAGAATTTCTCAAGCCGGTTGTCGGCGAGGAAGAATAGTATGAAAACATGGAATATGACTAAACTGTCGGACCTTGAAGGAAATGTTCTGCAGTCATATGAAGACTTAGTCGGCCGCAGACGGCGGACCGCAACCCGTCAAGTCGTTGAAGGAATTGGGAAGGCAGTCATTGTATCCGTAACAGCGGTTGCTGCGCTGAACGTTGTTGTGAGCGTACAAACGACCTCCCCCGATTTTTCGTTTTCCGTGTCAGAGCGCAATGACGCATACACAGGGGATATAGCCGGCGGACCTCCCCTTGAAGCACTTTTTGCGGGTGCCTTTGAGGGCGAGGAAGAAGAAGAATTATTGTTATCTATAAGTAGAAGGAGTCTCTCTCTGGACAGGAAACAGCTGGTTGATCAGACGGTGGAAAGCATCCTATTCAACCTTCATGAAGACGTCTCTGAAGAAGGAGCGCTGTCGGTCACGTCCCTCTCAAGAGAAGATATCCGAAAAATCGTAACGGAACGAAAGCTACTTTAAATCCTTTGAATGCAAGCTGAGTGCCCGCCATGGGTTGAAAGAGAACCCGCGCACAAGCTGGTGCACGTTGCCAGTGGAATGGCTGACTTTCACCGATACCTATTTCGTAACGCGGCCACCCATATTGTTAACCACGGGGATTTCAAGGTCTAGCACGGACGAATCTTCGAGAAAGTCGTTCCAATGGCCTACTACGCCGGATTCTTTCGTGCGGACGATCCTTCCAAGCCGTGTCTAGCGATCAATGTTGGCGTTCCACCGCTACTATTGAGAATCGCATAATATAGTGACACTAGAAGAGGCTGGCCTGCTTCCAGAATGCCGTGACAAGTCGCGGCCGGCGCCGCATCCGGCACAGTGCCCGACGTGCATGGTCGCTGAGCTGGCCGAAGTCTTTGGGACAGAAGTTCGGCAGTTCATGATGCTTCCAGTAGCCCCACAGATATTCGACTGGATTCAGCTCCGGTGCATACGCCGGCAGACGTTCCAGAACGAGTCGGCCCTGAGTTTCGGCGACAAAGTCTCGGACCATGCGGCTCCGATGACTCGGCAGCCCGTCCCAGATCACCAACAGAGGGTCGGGAATGTGACGCATCAGATGCTTCAGGAATTCGACAACCTGCGGACTGCGGATGGCTCCCGGATACATCCTGAAGTAGAAGTTCCACCAGGTCACTCCGGCGATTGCCGACAGACTCTTCCAGTTGAAGTGGTACTGCAGGACCGGAGTCTGCCCGCGCGGCGACCAGGTGCGGTACCGATGCGGTCGTTCCGTCAGCCCGCTTTCGTCGACGAATACGATCGTCCGGCCCTCTTTCCGGGCTTTTTTTTAATCCCGGGCCAGCTTGTCTTCTTCCACCGAAGGATCGCGTCTTCATCGCGCTCCAGCGCCCGACCCGTTGGCCGCTGGCAACTCCAGCCCATCTGCTGCAGAATCCGCCAGACGTGTCCGGGGTGATATCTAACACCGCACTCCTCTTCGATCAGATGGGCGACACGCCACCCGGTCCACAGACTCGTGTCGTACCCCAACGCTTCGGGTCCGCGTTTCAGTCCCCGCTCGATCTTCTTCAGATCCGCCGGGCTCAGCCCTGGCTTGCGGCCCGCCCGCCCAGCCTGCTTCAGTCCCTGCTTTCCTGATTCAGCGAGTTGTTGAGACCAGCGGTTCACCGACTGCCGGTGGGCACCGACTCGGCGGGCCACCTCCGCTTCCGACAGGCCCTGCTTTAACAGTCTCGCGGCTTCCATACGTCGCCGCTCTAATGCATCAAAGTCGCGTCGAACTCCTGCTGGATTTCCCATGCAGGAAGTATAGGACACTCATGACAGAATGTCACTATATTATGCGATACTCAATAGGAACACCCTTCAGAGACGTTCCTGAGCTGATGAAAGCTTTTTCTTCTCAGCTTCGAACGGCAGCCCATGCATCGGACACTTTCATTTCTTCAACGCTAAGCGATATAAAACAAAAACAAGCGGCTCTCCAGCTGGTGTCCTTTGCCGTCGGAACACCTATTAAGATCCACCCGTTTATCAACGGCAACGGCCGTATGTCCAGGCTCACCGCGAATTATTTTCTCCATCGATACGGCCTTCCTTTGCTATTTCGATCTCCCCAGAATCGCCCACAAGAACCGGACTATGCCGCTGCCGGTGCCGCGTGTATGCGAGGCGATTTCAAACCGCTCTACCGGTATCTGCTCTTGACGATGGCTACCACCAGTACTGCATCGCCGTAAGTTTTTGGAGCCAACCGTTTCACACTGACA
This sequence comes from Terriglobia bacterium, assembly GCA_965263045.1. GTDB lineage: Bacteria > Acidobacteriota > Terriglobia > 20CM-2-55-15 > 20CM-2-55-15. The sequence continues at coordinate 6,257,677 of CBDHGK010000041.1, read as the reverse complement.
CTTTCCGCTCGCAACATAGTGACAGCGCTGTTGAACCGCTTGCTCGGAGCCTGGCAGCCTTGTGGGACGCGGAACGCCCAAGCCTTACCATTATCCGCGACTTCCTACTCGCACTATTAGCGAAGTCCTCTAATGCCCCGCTGTAACATGCTGAGTTCTATACGGAGTGGAATAGGACCTCAATTTGCTGTTCTATCCCATATGATCGCCCTCATCGCCGTCAGCCGTTCCAGCGCTCTTGACGCTCAATCCCGCGTCCTCGGCTGAGAATCCTGCTCTCCAGACACAGAGATCCCATTCGACTGGATACTGGACGAGGTGACAGGGAGGAGTGGATCGGAGGTCGACTACTTGCTGTCAGAGCCGGTGAAGTGCCCGCGGTGCTTCGGAGAGGTTACTGAGAAGACGTTGGTGGAGTCTCCCTGATTCTCTAAGGTCCGAGAATACAGATCGGACTTGACAAAACAACGGCGTAATGTCGTAAGGAATTCGGACAGTAATTAAATCGGCCCCGAAAGCGTTTGCATTCATCAACATGGGGATGCGGGCGGTCTAGGTGCCGTCGCCTTTCCTTACAGTTTTAAAGTCGGAGGTTTCAACGCATGTCTTGCATTGGCGGGACAATTGAAATACGGCCAATTCGTAAGTTACTGACCCCAAATATCATCGGGACATGAAACGGTCAATATCTTTCGCGGGGCACTCTTTGGATCTTAGATTGCACAAAGAAAGATGGATAGTCCAGCTCATCATGGAAAACGGACTTACAACTTTTCGAGGAACAGAAAGGTCAGGAGGAACTAAGATGAATCATTCAAAGGGTCGACCTGTTTTGGTTTGTGTCGCGGTATTGATCTTGGGATTTGGCGTGGCCGAATCCGCACACGCTGATTCATTCCTTTTCAATTTCTCGATGAACAATGCGGCGCAGAACACTATCCTCGACAACAATGGCGGACGTAGCGGCACGCTGAGTTTCAACGGTTCCGTCCTGGCGGGAGACCATGCTCTGACGTCGCTCACCAATTTGGCCATTTCCTTTAACTTGGGAGGCACGATTTTTACACTAGCCGACCTGAGTGACCCCCCCGGCAATATCAACATTAGAGTGGTGGACATCTTGGGGGGCGGGCAGCAGATTACTCGGGTCGTTGATACCGCAGGCACCTTTACCCAATTCTTCGTGGGCGGGAGCCAGCACGGCCTCGCTTTTGTGAACGCAGATGGCAATTTTTTCTTGGAGGACCGTGTGCTGTTCGATACCAGCTTTCATCCCGGGACGTATACTGCGACCAGAGTGCCCGAGGCGTCATCTCTGATTCTCTTCATCGCCGGCTTACTTGGTGTTGGCGTGGTGACTATCCGCAGGCATCATCTTTCACATTGAGGAACGATCTGTTAGAGACGCCGCAGAAACCAAACTCAGTCTTCAAACCACTGAGAACCCACAGTCCAAGACGGACATGACGACGGTTCCTTCCCGTTAGCGCGTCGAGTTCGACAGAAGACGAGGGTCCAGCCAGCAGCCGGCGGAGTTGCTCGTTCCGAGTCATGCTACCTCCGGGAACTGGCGGATCCGGAGATTTCCAGGCCACTCGTCCGGGTTCTCGCCTTTCCGATTCTTTCAGGCGAATACGAACCGGATCGCCCTGAAATCCATTAGCGAGATGGAATCAAATCCCCGTTCAGAAACTGGAAGTGTCAAAGAGACCCGTTATATGCGACTTCTAGGTCGCACTAGTCGCGAGAACCTGTATTGGATCGCTTTAACCCCTTTGTCCTGAGCACGCCCGAACTGGCCATGCATCTGCTTACTGACTCGGCATGATCACTCTCATCACCGTCAGGCGCTCCACCGCTCTCGAAGCTCGATCGCGCATCCTCGGCTGCGAGAACTGCTCGGAAGATGCAGAGATCCGATTCGACTGGATACTGGACGAGGTAACAGGGAACAGAGGAAGCGAAGTCGACTACCTGCTGTCAGAGCCGCTGAAGTGTCCGCGGTGTTTCGGGGAGGTTGCGGAGAAGACGTTGGTGGAGTTGTAACCAATACCGAAACGAATCCTTGTTGCGGTAGTAATTCGAACCAGAAAACTACCGAAATTCCTTTGCAAAACGATGGCCGGTCTGTACAACAGCCTTGACGGACACAGGGCCACCCAATCCAGGCAGCCAGGAAAGGAGATTCTAGGATGCCAACTTCCCGAATCACTACGCTGACAATGTTTACCGTGGTTGGTTTTCTCTGCTTCGGTCAGGCGGCAAACGCCGGCACAATAACTTTCTTCACCGACCGCGCAGCCTGGGTCACAGCAGCCACGAATGCTGGCCTCGCCGTCACCACTGAAGATTTTTCGACGGCGCCCCCCGCTTATCCCGATCTCACAGTGGGCGGTATCGATTTCTCCGTTGGCATTCGCGCTGGCATCCCCTATGACGTGTTGAACCAGCGCATCGGTTATACATCGGGCGGCGGGCGCACCCTGTCACTCGACTATACGGGCGGTTCGCTGATGTTGTTCGGGTTTGGTATGGATTTGGGACCACAGGTAGGAAACGTCAGCGCGACAGATATTGATGGTGTTGCTATCGCCACAGGCATCCTCGGCCCGGCCGGCCATTTCGTAGGGCTTCTTGGCACGGCGGCATTCGATCCGGCGAATCCGTTTCCGTCGAATCCAGCCTTGTCCGGTGGCCACGAGTTCGGAACGTCGGGGCTCGGCCCGAATGTCTATTTCGACAACCTATCGGTGGCAACGGGGGCGGCAGCGGTGCCCGAACCCACCACCCTCGCCCTGCTTGGCCTTGGCCTAGGAGTCTGCGCGGCAGAAGGACCAGAAATGGGCAGAAAAGGATCGAAGATAGGACATGCCACGAACTTACCGAACGTATATTCCAGAACAGAGCCTGCTGATGCCTCCATCATTGAGAGATTGGCTGGCTGAAGATCACCTGTCGTACTTCATATCGGACGCCGTGGATGCGATGGATTTGAGCGCGTTCGAACAGAGGTATGGAACGGACGGGCCGGGCAATCAGGCCTTCGATCCGCGGATGATGGTGAAGGTGATGATCTACGGGTACGCGACGGGAGTGTTTTCGTCACGGAAGATTGCAGCGAAGATGACCGAAGATGTGGCGTTCCGGATGTTGGGAGCGGAGAACTTTCCCGCGCACCGAACGATCTCGGATTTTCGAAAACTGCATCTTGAAGAGTTCGGGAACTTATTTGTGCAAGTGGTGAGGATGGGGCGGGAAGCCGGGCTGGTGAAGATGGGAACGGTGGCGGTGGACGGGACGAAGATGCGAGCCAATGCGAGCAAACGCAAAGCGATGAGCTATGAACGCATGAGAAAGCAGGAGACCGAATTGGGCGAACAGATTCGGGATCTGTTGAACCGGGCCACGGCGACCGATGAGGAAGAAGACCAACGTTACGGCAAGGACCGGCGCGGTGACGAACTGCCCGACGGGTTGGCGACCCGCACGAAGCGGCTGGCCACAATCCAGACGGCGATGAAGCGACTCGAAGAACGTCAGATGGCGGCAGACCAGGAAGCGGAAAGGAAGCCTGGAGACGACAAACCGGGAAGCGGAAAGAAGGGCAAACCATTCAAACGCCCGAGGGGTGAACCCAAGGGGAAGGCCCAAGACAATTTCACCGACCCGGAAAGCCGGATCATGAAGACCTCGGCCGACGGGTTCCAACAATGCTACAACGCGCAGGCGGTCGTGGACGCGGAGGCCCGAATCATCGTCGCCACAACGGTGAGCAACAATGCTTCAGATACCGGGCAGTTGGGACCGACTCTGGATGAGTTGAACACGAATCTGTCGGAGCGTCCAGACCGGGTGCTCGCGGATGCTGGATACCGATCCGAGTCGAATCTGCGAATGCTGGAACAACGTCAAATAGATGGGTACGTTCCGATGGGTCGTGAGAAAGATCTCGCCACGGCCCCACTCCAACCCGAAAGCACGGCCCTGGGCCGCATGGTCCGAAAGATGAAAAGCCAGACGGGGCGTGATCGCTACCGGGCCAGAAAGCACATCGGTGAGCCGCCGTTCGGGTGGATCAAGTCGGTGCTGGGATTCCGACAGTTCAGTTTGCGAGGCTTGGACAACGTCACCTGTGAATGGAGCCTGGTGGCTCTGGCAGTGAACTTACGACGGATGAACGGGAAGATCGAATGGGCTTAATCCGCATCACCGGGACCCATAACGCTCTCCACAGGACCAACGGATCGAGTCCCCACAGCTCGGAGCTGCCCATGTTGGGAAAATCGGGCGGCTCTCCTACAAAGACGCTCTCGAATCGTCACAAATCCGAGTTATTCAGCCTCTGCCGCGCAGACTCCTAGTGGTCCCCGTCAAACAGACTGTAACTTATCGAGCTTCTTTCGGGCACGTTGAACTTTTTCAAGAATATCGGAAGCCGTTGCGGTCCAAATGAAGGGCTTCGGGTTCTGATTGTGACCCCCGACATATTCCTCCACGGCCTGGATTAGCTCAGGAACAGAATGGAAAACCCCGCGCCGAAGCCGTTGTTCGGAAAGATCCCGGAAGAAGCGTTCGACCATGTTCAGCCAGGATGCACTGGTCGGTGTGAAGTGCACATGAAAGCGCGTGTTGCGCTTCAACCAGTTGACGACTTTCTGATGTTTGTGCGTGACGTAGTTGTCGCAAATGATATGGATCTGTTTGTCTTTCGGCACGGAACGTTTGATCTGATTGAGAAACCGGATCCATTCCTGATGACGATGCTTCGGCATACAGGTCCCGATAATCGAGCCGTCCAGCGTATTGAGCGCGGCGAACATCGTGGTCGTCCCGTTGCGTTTGTAGTCGTGGGTGAGGGTGCCGCACCGCCCCTTCTTCAGAGGTAACCCGGGTTGCGTGCGGTCCAGGGCCTGCATCTGGCTCTTCTCATCGCAGGACAAAACAATGGCGTTTTCCGGAGGGTTCAGATACAAACCGACCACATCCTCCAACTTCTCGACAAATTGTTTGTCGTTGGAAAGTTTGAAGGTGCGTGCCAGATGAGGCTTCAAGCCATGAGCCCGCCAGATTCTCCCTACCGTGGACTCGCTGACGCCGGTTGCCCTGGCCATCAAGGACCGGCTCCAGTGCGTGGCGTTCGGAGGCTTCCCTTCGACCGTCTTCTTCACGATCCGGGCCCGCTTCCGGCGGCCGATCGAGGGAATCCGTCCACTGCGGGAAGCGTCCTTTTCGATTCCCCCGAGGCCATCTTCAACGAAACGATCGCGCCAACGTCCGGCCTTTTGACGAGTGATGTCCAACTTGGCAGCGATCTCCTGATTGTCCAGACCCCCGGCGGCCAGCAAGACAATTCGAGATCGTTCCGCCAACCGGACCGCCACACTGCGGCTTCGGCTCAGTCGCTCCAGTTCCTTCCGCACAGGAATGTCCAATTTAATCGTCGGTGCTCTCCTCATATATACTCAGACGTAGGAAAGCTGAATAAGTTACATTAACTGTGACGGACTACACTAGCTTGGATAGGTTGAACCGCCCCGGGTTTTCCGGAGACGGTTTTAGTTGAGTCCGGCCCTAACGAGGTCGGACTGCTTCTGATAATACATCTGCTCATACTCCACTGGAGGGATGTCCCCGATCGGTTCCAGCAATCGTCGCTCGTTGTACCAGGACACCCAGTCCAGAGTCGCAAACTCCACATCGTCCAGGCCCTTCCAGGGGCCCTTTTGTCGTATGACTTCCGTCTTGTATAAGCCGATCACGGATTCGGCGAGCGCGTTGTCGTAGGAGTCGCCAACGCTACCAACTGAGGGTTCGATTCCAGCCGTTGCCAATCGCTCCGTGTATCGAATCGACAGATATTGGACACCGCGGTCGCTATGATGAACGAGTCCTCCGGTGTCGGATCGCGACCAGAGCGCCTGCTCGAGGGCATCCAGGGCGATGTCGGTCTTCAGCGAGTTCATCGTCCGCCAGCCGACAATCTTCCGGGAAAAGACATCGATCACGAATGCCACATAGACAAATCCACACCACGTCGGCACGTAAGTGAGATCGGAGACCCACAGCTGGTTCGGACGGATCGCTGTGAAGTTCCGATCAACCAGATCGGGGGGTCGCAGAGCCGCTTCATCCGGTATCGTCGTCTTGAACTTCCGTCCCCGCACGACTCCCTGAAGGCTCATATCTCGCATCAATCGTGCCACCGTACAGCGAGCCACCAGAATTCCTTCCCGATTCAACTGCTTCCAGACTTTACGGGCGCCGTAGACTTGACGATTCTCACGCCAGACCCGATCCACCTCGACCCCCAGCTCCGCGTCCCGCTTCAATCGGGCCGGCATTCGTTCCGGGTCCCTTCGCCGTGCCTCGTACTCGTAATACGTTGACGGGGCAATCGGCAGCATCCTGCAGATCGACTCGACCCCATACTGGCTCCGATTCCGGTCAATAAACTCGGTCACCATTTGCCTCGGCGGTCGAGTTCCGCCTGCGCGAAAAATGCGGATGCCTTCTTCAGGATCTCGTTCGCTCGCTTCAGCTCACGATTCTCCCGTTCCAGTTCCTTAAGTCGCCGCTTCTCGTCTGTGGTCACTCCAGACCGTTGACCGGCGTCCCTTTCGGCCTGACGGACCCATTTCCGCAATGTCTCCGGCGTGCAGCCGATCTTCGATGCGATCGACGCCATTGCGGCCCATTGCGAGCCGTACTCCCCCTGGTGCTCCAACACCATCCGCACGGCACGTTCACGAACTTCTGGTGAGTATCTGTTTGGTCTTCCCATAGCCCCATCCTCTCAAGTAATGGAGTCTCCGGGAAACCCGGGGCGGTTCAAATCGTCGCGAGCCCAGGATAGATTCCCGCGCGTCGCCATTTAGTTTCGCAGATGCACTTACCGGCTGACACTAGGAAAAACTACGGTATGAATACAAGAGACGAGATCGCCCGCATCTGCACTAGGTTTTGGCGGTTTACCAACCGAGTGACCTCGGCAGCGAGTTCAAGGGGCGCGTTCCTAAACACAAGGCGACAAGGGTGGATCTATCCCGCGAATCTCATCTATCTCCCCTAATCAGCGAAGTGCAGAATCGGCTACCCGGAGTAAGCACGACGTGACTCGAGTGCTCTTCGAGAAACGGCCTGAGCGAGGGTATAGGAGAACGGCCGGGCCGGCATTACGAAATCGATTAGGAATCCATAAAGGGTGCTTGCGTGAAAATGTCCCTCCACAACGGTTTGTTAGGCAAGACCGGCTTCGCGATGGGCATCAGGAAGACAAATTAAAAACAAGATTATTGCAATTCCATCAACTACGATAAGCGTGACGATTTTGAGCAGATACTGGCCACCAAATATAATTAAAAGCGCAACAAATATAAGCTTGCTCAATCCAACAATGGTTAGAATTAGAGGGCGTTCTCTCGGCCTAAATGCGCCGTAAATAAGCATTGCTCCCACAATCGTTACAAGCGCCCCCCAGCTTTCGCTATGTTGTTTAACCGATGGATTATTGCTCGCTGGTACTGTTGCAGCGATGGTATCGGTCCAAGACTCAGTTTGGGCATGGCCAAACTCCATGGGATGCACACGCGAAGCGTCCGCGTGCCGGAGCCGCAGGCCGCTTCGTTCAAACGCCACAGCGATTACCGATCCCTGGACGACACATTTGCTCGCCACTTGGCGACGTGGAGAGCCACGCGCGTGCTCGTAGATCACGACGCTCCGAGAAAAGTGACCTATACTCACACGTACCCGCGCAACAAAAACGAAAGCTATGGAAAGGGATTCACCGGGAATGGTCGTTCCACCACCTCTGATCTATCTCCCGGCGGTGGTGCTGGGATTCGTGACAGACCGCTTCTGGCCGCTCGCGTTCCTTCCAAACATCTTGCAATATGCGATCGGCGGCCTTTTGATCGCCGTAAGTTTGGGTCTTGTGCCATGGGTACTTGCCCAGTTCAGCAAGGCGGGTACCCACTTCGACGCACGGAAGTCCGTCAATGCTCTTATCACAAGCGGTCCGTTCCGTTTCTCCCGCAACCCTTCCTATGTGGCACTCACACTGCTTTGCGTTGGGATCTCTGTCGCTACCGACACGGTGTGGATACTGGCTTGGCTTGTTCCTGCAGTGCTGGTTCTCGATTTTGCTGTGATTCGCCGCGAGGAAAGGTTCTTGGAACGAAAATTTGGCGATGTTTACCGTGAGTTCAAATCTCAAGTCCGACGCTGGGTGTGAAAGTTTTTAGAGGTAACGATGTCCGAAGGTCTAACCTGATTGGGAGTCGTGACCGGCTGACGTGATTGTAAGCGGTTCCCATCCCGTTCGTGGTCGCGACAGCTTTTCCGTCTCAGTTATTTTTCGGTAGAGAGATGTTTCCCTTGACAGCCCCTCTGATATAAGGGTCCAGTGGTCACCTTCCGAGAGAGCGACGTTCCCGAGATTCAGATCAATGACGACCGGTTTCAGCTCCGATTTGATAGACAGAGGCGGAGATCGCTCAGGATAACGCCCAGACAGTTCTCCTAACGGACTTGCCGGTTTCCAAGCGGTTACGCCCCATCAGCCGGGACCTTGCCAGGTGCACCGCATTTCCCAACAAAACCATAAAATCACGGAGGAGCTGAAATAAATGTCTGAACACAAGAACCCAAAGATATGTGCTGTAGCTGCCATTGCGGGAGCTTTAACCCTCTTTGTAGGAACGTACTTGCATCCATCGGATGCCGATCCGAACGACTCGCTGGCTGCCTTTACCGAATATGCCGCGGACCGCACTTGGATAGCCAGCCACTTGATGCAGCTGTTCGGTGTCGTATTGATCGTGGTCGCTCTGGTTCTCCTGTCGAGGCTGATGTCCGGCGGTCGCGGCGCGAGTTGGGCTTATATGGGCGTGGTTGGCGCTGGGACAAGTCTATCGGTTGCGGGAGCTACCCAGGCCGTTGATGGCATAGAGAAGTGGACCCCAATCGTTGGACAGCGCGGCAGCCAATTTAAGGTGGATTCCACGGTTCATTATGCTGCCGAAGGTACGATCGTGATCCCGTCGTAGACCTCGCCCGGGCTGAGATCGCCGAGGGCGGAATGGGGCCGGCGGTCGTTGTAATATTCCATCCAGACCCTTATATGAAAATCCGATTCCCTGAAGTCCTTGAAAGCATTCAGGTAGACGCACTCATATTTCAATGAGCGCCAGAGGAATGTGTGCCAATCTTAGTTGGAAATTGAAACGGCTCCAAACCCCATGGTTTGATGGTATTGGAAGAAACAACATCAAGCCTGTAAGAGAAAGGAGCCGAGATGAGGAGTCTGTTACGTTCGGTAAAGAAACGCAAGAAGTCGCGTGTGCTGGGTGAGGTCGAGGTCCTGAGCCGGGAGGAATACTCGGGACTGGAATTGGACTCGAAGGTGGAGATGATTCGGGCGTTGATCCCACTGGGGTTGATGCACGTGGAGGAGTTGCTCGACGAGGAAGTGAAGTCGTTGGCGGGTGAGCGATACGCACGAAAGGAGGCGGCGTTGCGGGGCCGGCGACACGGGAGCAATCCGGGGACCGTGGGGCTGGGTGGCCAGCGGGTGCCGGTTCGGGTGCCTCGAGTGCGCAGCGTGGCGGGCGGGGAGATTCCGCTTCGGACCTACGAGGAACTCAGTCCGGGTGGCGCGGTGAACGAGCTACTGCTCAGACGTGTGCTGTATGGGATCTCCTGCCGGAACTATGAATCGGCCGCTGAAGCGATTCCGGGAGCGATCGGACTGTCGAGTTCGACGGTGTCTCGAGGATTCGTCCAGGCGAGTGCCGCGAAACTTCGGGAGATGCAGGAGCGGGATCTGAGTGGCGAGGACGTCGTGGCGATCTTCCTGGACGGGAAGGCGTTTGCCGACGCCCTGATGGTAGTGGCCCTGGGCGTCACGCTTTCGGGCGACAAACGCTTCTTGGGCTTCGTGGAGACCGACACGGAGAACGAGCAAGTGCTGACTCCGTTTCTCCGTTCGTTGATGGAGCGGGGCCTGGACATCTCTGAAGGCGTGCTGGTGATTGTCGACGGCGGCAAAGGTCTGCGGGCGGCGGTCAAGAAGGCATTCAGGAATCGAGCCCTGGTCCAACGCTGCCAATGGCACAAACGCGAGAACGTCGTGAGATACCTATCGAAGACCGAGCAAGCCGTGTGGCGACGCCGGCTGCAGCGGGCCTACGAGCGCCCGGAGTACGACGAAGCTCGGGCGGCGCTCGGAGAGCTCCATGGAGAGCTCGAGGAGCGAAACCAATCGGGGGCTGCGAGCCTTGAGGAAGGCCTGGAAGAGACCCTCACGTTGCATCGGCTCGGCGTGTACGGGGTCTTGGGCCGTTCGTTCAAGACGACGAATTGCCTGGAATCGGTCAATGCCCTTGTCGAGGAAAGGTGTGCGAAGGTCGATCATTGGAAGAACTCGAGTCAGCGGCAACGCTGGTTGGCGACGGCGCTCATCGACATCGAACCGCGCCTGAGGAAGGTGATCGGCTACCGTCATCTTCCAAAGCTCCGCGAAGCCCTCCAGCGAGAGCTGAAAATTGAGGCGAAGACGTCGACGAGATCGAAGAAGAAGGTTGCATGACCCATCGTGAGCCGTGGAGAGTTTCAACTAAGAATGGGCTTGACTCCGCCAGAGCCGCTCGATGAACACGTTGTCCATCCACTGACCTTTGCCGTCCATCGAGATCCGGACGCCGTGATCCTTGAGAACGCTCGTCCAGGCGGTGCTGGTGAACTGGCTGCCTTGATCGGTATTGAAGATCTCGGGACAACCGTATTTTTCGATGGCTTCCTCCAGCGCTTCGATGCAAAACGCGATGTCTTGCGTGTTCGATAGTCGCCAGGCCAGAACCTTTCGGGAATGCCAATCCATGATCGCTACCACGTACAGAAAGCCATGGGCCATCGGGATGTAGGTCAGATCGGCGCACCACGCCTGATTCACTCGCGTGATCCGGATGTCGCCGAGCAGGTACGGGTACACGACATGTCCGGGTGCGTGCCGGGACGTGAAGGGCCTGGGAGCGACCGATCGCAGGCCCATCAGCCGCATCAGACGACGGACACGCTTCCGGCCGACATGATGCCCAGCGCGGCGCAGCTCGCGCGTCATCTGACGCGAGCCGTACCAGGGCATCTCCAGATACAGAAGGTCGATGACACGCATCAGAGCGAGATTCCGCTCACTCTCGCCGCGTGGCCGGTAATACCAGCTCGACCGACTCATTCCCACCAGCTCGCACTGTCGCGCGACACTGAGCTTCCGGTTCTTGGGTTTGATCATCCCTCGCCTCCGATCCACGCTTACCGATCGAAGGCTCCGGCCAAAAAATCCCGCTCCACCACCAGTTCTCCAATCTTGGCCTGGAGCCGTTTGATCTCGTCCTCGTGGTTTCGGTCCGCTGGGTTCTTACCGCGCTGAAACGTCTCCTTCACCCCGTCGAGCGCCTCCCGCTTCCACTTCCCGATGATGTTCGGGTGCACTTGGTACCGTGACGCCAGTTCGGCCACGGTGCCGTCTCCACGCATCGCGGCCAGTGCGACCTTCGCCTTGAAGTCCGCTGAAAAATTCCGTCGTTTCGTCATTGTCGTAAGGTCCTCTCATCTGTGTGAAATCCACCTTACAACGCTGTCCGAATTTCCGGGTCCACTTCTTACTGATCCGTGACCGTACCGTTGTTACAGTCGACGTAGCGATTGCTGTCGTCGAAGCAGGGTGGGTCCGCAACAATCGCGTCACCGGCCGGACCCGTCGGTCCGGACGCTCCCTGGCAAACCGCCACGCTCGTCCCGATCCCGTCATAGCAGTTCGCTCCAGCCGGTCCAGGCAATCCGTTCACACCGTTCACTCCATCCACTCCGTTCGTTCCGGGTGCGCCCGCCGGGCCGACCTCCCCCAACGTCACTTCGAATAAATTCGATCTCCCTTGCCTTCCCAGCGGGGGGTCGATCACTCGCAGCACATAGCTCCCGGGTTGAAGCTGCCCGGGCGGTAACAGCGCCGTGATCATAGTGGCGCTCAGGCTCCCCGCCACGATCGTCAGCTACTGTTGCGCCAGCCACACCTGGCTCCCCGGCGTGAACCGTTCGCCCGAGATTTGCAATGTTGTTTCCGTCGCGTCGGGAGCGGCCGCATGAATAAATGGTGGAAACTGGGCCATCACCGGTGGGGCTGCGAATCCCAGCACCATCGCAAGCATGAGTATTCGGCGTGAGGCTCTAGTTAACAATTCGTTCATCGTGTTCTCCTCCTGAGTAGTTAGTGATGCCAATTAAAACGACGCAGCCGTTGGCGCGAGCCTATAGACGATATGTAGCTTTGTCATATTGTGCGGCGTGCTGGTGGGCGTGGGGTTTGCGATTGCAGGGTGCTGGGCGGCAGGTGTCAGTCGCTGAGTCGGGGCGGGCGGACTCGAACCGCCGCACCCCGGACTGTCGATTAGAATCGGGCGCTTGCTGTTGGAGGGTTCTGTCAACTTACCGTTCGAAAGTCGGAATTGTGCCGAATAGGTAGAGGTCGATCAGGTCACGGTCATCGCTGCCCAAGTCGCAAAAGAACGTGCCCGGAGCATACGGTGATGAACCGCCTTTAGTCTGTGCCTTGCCAATCGGAAAAGATTCAGAACGACGCCATGCACCGAAAGGAAGAGTTGAGCTTGTCGTGGAGACTTGAATCGTCGCATCTGTCGTTCTCGCTGCCGGGTTGGTTGGTGTGAGACTTCCGCTCGATTGTTGGCGTACCGTCGGGTGTCATGGTTCGCCGAAGGCATGATCGTCCGGAGTGCCGCGCCGTAACTCTTCAGTTTGTCGGTGACGATTCGCAGCGGAGTCTCTCGTTGCCCCTTAAATAGCTTGCGAAAGAAGCGCTCCGCTGCACGACGGTTGCGTCGTGACTGTACGAGAATATCGATTACGTCGCCGTCTTGATCAACGGCACGCCAGAGGTATTGCTGCTTGCCGTTGATGGTCACGAAGACTTCGTCCAGGAACCACATATCTCCGAGACGGCCCTGCCGTCTTTTCAGTTTTCGTGCATACTCGGGACCGAACTTCCTGCACCAACGCCGAATGGTCTCGTACGAGACGGTGATCCCTCGTTCGGCGAGCAGATCCTCGACCTGTCTGAGACTGATGCCGAATCTATAGTAGAGCCAGACGGCGTGACTGATGATCTCGCGAGGATAGCGGTGACCGTAATAGAAGGATCGGTTGGTTTTCATTCCGTAATTCTGGTAGTAATCGGGCCAAGTTGGCAGAACCACGGCCGGCAGTACCTCGTCGTGGCCATCAGCGGCGGGTCCTACAGCGGCGAGCTGGTCGCATACCAGCTGCCCGAGGTTCAGGCTCCGGAGTCCTCCCGTTATTCGGCGGTGCGCATGAACCGGACGAAGTCCGCCATTGGCACTGGAGTTCCGTGGATACCGACAATGGTTGTCACGTCCAGCCCCAGACGCTGCAGATTCTCGTGAAACGTCCGGTTGCTGGCGTTGGGTGCCCGGGCGCGCGGATTGTAGAGGTCCGCCTGCACAACAATTCTCTCATCCGGGATATACGCGATCAGCATGCCCACTGCGTGGTTGAGACCCTGGACGTTGTAGAGTTCGATCGTCCGGGTGTCATCGCCGAGGACGTACTTTTCGCGCGCCGTCTCAAAGATATAGCCTTCCGACCACTCTTCCGGTGGGTAGAGCGAAAAGCGGTCGGGCTCTAAGGTCCACGGCCTCGCACGCAGAACTTCCTGGTAGTAGGGGTGATTGCCTTCATGGGTAACGACTGTCGCGCCCTCGTGGACATAGCTGCGGATTCCACCCAGATGGTCCCAGTGATGATGCGTGTTGACGATAAACCGGATTGGCTTGTTCGGAATAAGCCGGTTTACTTCGCTGATCACCGCCAGTGATCGGTCTTCATTCAAGGGCGCCTCGATCACGGTCGCGTGGTCGCTGAACTCGATCGCCACGCTGTTGTGGGAGCCTCCGGCAATCAGCCACAGGCCGTCGCCCAACATCTGGGACTCCACGCGGACGGGCTCTATGGCGGCGCCTCGAACTTCGTCTGGAACCGTCAGGGTTGCGTTCGCTACATTGAGCCGAACGTCGGAAAACGTTTCCAGACCAAAGGCATGGTCGCCGCCGCTGACATTTGGCATGTGCGCCCCGTCGTCAAAATCCTGATGCTGATGAAAGCGGGGAACCATCACGCCGCCCATGTCCCGGTAGTTGGTGTAGACATTTTCGTAGTACAGGTCGCCGACGACGGGATTGGGAATCCAGGTCTGCACCCGCTGGACCAGATTTTGGGGAATGATCGTGCCGTTCACCCGGTACTTTCCGAACGCGACAAACGAGACCACCGTCACCCGGCCGCCATACTCATTCCGCGTGACCATCGTTGGGTTGGCGCCAGGCGCCATGGCGCCCTTGAGGAACCCCCAGGGGGTCAAGTAGATTTCGAGCCGCCGCAGCTCGGCGGTGGCCGGCCGCGCAACGGGCTGTCCCTGCGCGTTCAGGGTCCAGGCGTAGTCGCCGCTGACGAAATTGCTGACCGCCACCTCGGCAAGGAACGGGAACCCGGCACCGCCGCCCTGGCGCGGATGGTCGCCCTGTACCCGGACATATTCCTCTCTTGAGGACATCGTCGGGAAATCAATCGTCCGTGTGTAGCGTGGCAGGTCCACCCGCGGCCAATCCTGATCCGGGGCAAAGTTCTGTCCGACCATGCCTTGCCAGCCGGTTCCGGAGTACTGAATCGACTCCATGTTTTCCACGCCCATCGCGGTCGCGGCGGCCTGCAAAACGCTCTGTACATCCTGCGCGGCGGCGAATCCTGCCATCAGCAGGGCGAGACTTAACGACAAACAAACGCGCGTGACCATAGTAGGTCCTCCGGTGAAATTGAAATCGGCTCGTTCTGGCGACCAGATCAACGGGTCCTGGAACTCATACTCATCAACTCTGTACTGGAAGATGATCCCAGAAAATCTGATAAACAGGTCAACTTTACAATACCTCATCGGCTATCGCCCCGCCGTTCTCCCATGATGGTATCGTCGATGCTATGAATGAATCTCCGATAAAGCCCCCCAAGACGAGCGATGGGCAACACGACGTTTCCGTGAGACTTTGCCCCACCGTGCTCATGGCAATTTCGGGTTTGCTGCTGGCCAACGGGCTGGCTTCCTGCACCGGCGGCCCGGTTACGCCTCAGGCTCAAGTGACAGCGGCCTCGGTCGCTTATCGTTGGATCGAACTCGGGCCGGAGGGTCGCATCCTCGCGCGCGTCATCACCGCGGTGAACGGGGCCTGCCCCACCGTCGAACTGGATGGTGAGGGCTACCCCATGAACCCACGGGCGACGGCACCACCCCCAGGCTTCGAAACGGTTCGCGTCTGCGAATACACGATACCGGCGGGTACGGCGTCAGCCACCGTAGATGGACAGCCTCTGGCGCTTCCCCCGCCCGCCCCACAGAAAATAGTTGTCGTGGGAGACACCGGGTGCCGAGTGAAAGGCACAGATATTCAGAACTGTACGGGCGTAGACGCCGATCGTTTGGGACCGGCCTGGAATTTTGCTCAAGTGGCCCAATCGATCCGTGCCGTCGAGCCCGATCTCATCATTCATGTCGGTGACTTTCACTACCGTGAAACAGGCAGCTGCGATGCGCGATGTGATCAGAACAACATCGGCTACACCTGGGCGAGTTGGGAAGCGGATTTCTTCGGGCCCGCAGCCCCGGTGTTGTCCCAGGCGCCATGGGTCTTCATTCGGGGCAACCATGAAGACTGCGGCACCGACGCTGCGACGGGACGGGCCTGGCGAGGCTGGTTCTATTTCCTGGATCCGCATGACCTTCCCGATGCGCCCTGGCAGTGGGAAAATTGTCAAGACTACACCGATCCCTACACCGTCAGTGCCGGGGACCAGACTCTCGTCGTTATGGATACGTCGGAGATTCCGGATGACTATGCCGCAACTCCGGATCCGATGGCGGTGGCTCACTATGCCCGGGAGTTTACGATGGTCGATGGCCTGGTTGCCGATTCGAGCTCGGCGTGGCTTGCGACACATCGTCCCGTCTGGGCGGTCGCAAGCTATCTGATGAACAATGCGCCTGAAATCGCTTTCACCGACCTGACGCTCCAGACTGCGCTGGCGAATTCCGACAATGGGCGTTTTCCCGAGACCATCGCTATGCTCATCGCCGGCCATGTCCATCAGTTTGAAATGTTGACGTTTACCGACGGAAGGCCGCCCCAGCTTGTATTTGGGGGAGGCGCGACGAAACTGGATCCGGAGATCACCGACGCCGTCCTTGCGGCTAATCCGTCCGTGCTTCAGGAGTTGGGCGTAACCCGGTCAAACTTCACATCCATTCACAATATCGACTTCGGCGTCATCGAATCGAATGACGACGGGTGGCGTGTCACGATCAAAGATGCAGGGGGAGAGGACGAAGAAATATATCTAGTCCGGAGCAACTGAACCCTGCGTTCTCAAGAATTCGACAGGATGCGCAGTCACACAGGGCAGAGGTGTAACCCGATCGGCTGTTGCGGGTGTGTTCTGTGAGCGGACGAAATCATTGCAGCTCGGAATGCGTGCGGTCACCGAACACACCGGGAGCGGGGCGGGAATCAGGTCGGTCAGTTAGCGCGGGTCAACGGATGTGGATAGGTATAGGGCGTATAGGACAGGGCCCATCGGTTCGTGGCCGTGCAGGTGTACAGGCGACCGTCGGCCCCCGGATGTTGGGCCCACCACTCGCCTTCGTCGGTTGTCCAGTAGGCGGTCCCTGTGGTGCACGTAGGGGGACGGTTCGCCCTCGCTCCGGCGCCAACGCCGCTGGTTCCGTCGAAGTTCGCTGCGTAAAAGTAATAGTGCTCGTTTTCCCGACACAGCGTTGCCGGGCATGCCACGACTCTTCCGGTGATTGTCGAGCCGCCGCTGGTGTTGAGCCATTCGCGGACCGGATTGAGTTGCTGATCGTACCACCTGCGAGGACGGGATGGAGGCACGTTGGACAGCAGTGACCCTCCGGTAACGCCGGGCATATCCAGGGCATGTGTAACCCGATTGATCTGGAAACTCTCTCCGCCTCGAGTGTTAAACTGCAATCTGCCGAAGCCGCCGCCGTCTCCAAACGTCAGCGTGTTAGCCGTATTCGAGACGATCGGAGCGTGGCAGGTTTCCGAGCGATTACGCGGCGTACAGTTGGGAGCCTTGCGCAGGATATAGCCCACCCATTGGTTCGGCGTCCACCGGGCCCCGGTCGCGGTAACGGTCAGCCCCACGGCACGGCTTGTACGCCCGGCGAAGAATGGATTTCTGGAATCGTTGGCGTCCCAGGGATTGGCCCCGTCTGCCGGTCCGAAAAACCTGTTGATCATGTGGGACCGGTATGCATTGAGCCCCACCGAATACGGTGAGCCTCTCAAAACACCACAGTCGTTTTTCCATACCAGCGCCGACCCGGACCGAAGGGTCAGCAGGTGGTTGCGGTTCGGGTTGTTGCAGGTGTTGTGGTACACCTCGAAAGCCAGTCCTCCCCTCGGACGCCCACCGGCCTCGGTTCCGTGATTGTTCAAGTGGCATCCATCAAGGGTATTGAACCGCCAGACGCTGCTGAACCCCCGTTTTCCGTCATTGCACCCGGTCGGATTCGAGGAAAAAATATTATCCTCGATATACAGGGTGTTTTCCGTACCCCACGATATTCCCGCGGTCCAGGCGGCATCCCCAAACCTTCCGGAACTCCCCAGGCTGTCACACAATTCGTAAAGCGAATATCCCCCCGCAAGATTATCGGTGAACGTGTTGTGGTCGATGACCCCCACAGCACAATCGACGGCCAGATCGGAACCCAGGAGATCAAACTCGTTGTGATCGACGCGCAGGGTAGTCTCACCGCGCCGGCCCGGGGTGCAGTCGTTGAACTCGACGTTCCCGTTGGGGTTATTCGGGGGGGACGCGCGCGTTCCGTGCTGGAACGTGAACCCGGTCAGACGATGAAAGCGTCCATTTTCGCAGGTCCAGTCCATGAGCGAGTTTCGGGTGGTCACGTTGTCCCGAATGATCGTTCTGCCCGTTCCAGAACCTTGAAGCGTGAGCCCCCGGCTGATGGTCAAAGTTGTTGTCCAGGCACAAGTGCCTGCAGGAACTCTGACGATGTCACCGGAGCGGGCCCGGGCGATGGCCGCCCGGACGTCAGAGACGGAACAGGAGCTTGCGTTGATGGTCGCGGCATCCGCAGATTGCACAGCAGACAGCGCCACAAGCGCCAGTATGCTCCCGGCCAACAATTGAGGGAGCCGGCCACGCCAATAGGGACCCACAGGATCTATGCGGTTAAGCGATTTCTTCAATAGTCGTCCTCGCCCGGTTTGCTGTCCGGCATCGTGGGATTGAACCGGACCAACATGCCTCTTTGGTTCGTCAGGGTAATCTCAGGACAGCACGTCCTGACATTCGAGACACCCTCATAATCCAGTGAGACACGACTGGACATAACAACATATTAAAACACGGACGGCGAAGTCGAAATATATGGCTGGTGGAATTGTTGGTGCAATGCACTCGGCTCTCAGTCAGGCGGTGATCTGAATAGACGATGGCGCCGGCGTTGATGTCGAGGCGGGTATCGGACGGATTGTTGTTGTCGTGGCCGGCCACACACACGCCACCGTCGGGTCGAGTGCCACCAGATTGGGTGACTCGAAAGTGCGGGAGTGGTTCCGGTCAACACGGGAGCGATTATTGCGAATGATGTTATTTCTGCCTGCCTATGCCCGACCAGCGGGAGTCTATAGATCATCGCGGGTCATCGCCCATGGATGAGTGTCTTGGTGCCATCCTCGAACACTATCTCGAATTTGTCGCCGTCTTTGATCGTAGTCGTCACTCCGAGTCCAAAGTTCGGGTGTTCCACCACCTCATCAAGCACATACCTGTCGGCGGGAGAATACGGTCGGGCCAGGGACATGTCTTTTCCGGTCAAGAGCTTTTGATAATTGCTGATGCGTACTTTACGCCCCGTTCCGCCCTTGCTCTTGCGGGCGGCTTTGGGTCCTTCACCGGGCTTGTATGATCTGTATCTATGTTGTGCGTTGCAGGTGCTGCAACGCACCCGCGCCGGAATTTCGGCGACCATGGCTTCGATCGAATGGGCCGAAATGAGTTTGCAGACACCACACCAACTGTCAACGCTATCACCTGGTTTCAGCATCGTTTCTCCTGATCGCACATTTCCTGATATTCTGAATTTCGAGATACTGATCCATTATGCCAGATGGCCGGGGCCACTCGACGGAACCCAATACGTGATTCTTCCATTGGTTGACAGATCGGTGACTTCGGCAGAGCATTTTTTTGCTCCCTGTCCCCGGGGTCTTGAAGCCGTTCTTGCCTCGGAACTCGGTGCGCTCGGCGCCGATGATGTCACGCCGGTGAAAAGCGGCGTTCAATTCAGGGGGCCCTTCTCGATCTGCTATGCGGTTAATCTCGAGAGTCGCATTGCCAGTCGCGTGCTGTGGCGTGTGGGTTACGGACAATACAGATCCGAAAATGATATCTATGAGACGGCGTGTGGATTGGCGTGGCCCGAGTGGTTTGACACGCACCGCACGATTCGCGTCGACGTTTCTGCGATTCGGAGCCCGCTCCAGAGCCTGGATTTCACAACCCTGCGTATCAAAGACGCGGTGTGTGATGTCTTCCGTGCAGCCACATCAAGACGCCCGGACGTGAATACGAGAAATCCGGACGTGCGCATCCATGCGTTCCTGACCGCTGATAGCAGCACGTTCTACCTCGACACGTCGGGTGACGCACTATTCAAACGTGGGTACCGGAGGAGTACGGGTGATGCGCCGATGCGGGAAAACCTGGCCGCCGGAATCTTGCGACTGATCGGTTGGCAGCCGAGGGTGACCCTGTTCGACCCGATGTGCGGGAGCGGCACACTCTTAACGGAGGCGGCCATGGTCGCGGCTGACATGGCCCCGGGCGCTTACCGCCGTTTCGGATTCGAAAAGCTCAAGATCCATGACGCGGGCGCCTGGCAATCGCTGCGTGACCGCGCCCGCGCCCGAAAGAAGGCTTTGAATCGATACAGTATCAGCGGAAGCGATCAGAGCGGCGAAGCCATCAAAAGCGCTGGTGAGAATGTTGCGGCGTTGGGCATGGAAGGCGCCGTTGGTCTGAAACGCGTAAATGTGTTTGAGACGTCGCCGCATGTCCCCTCCGGTCTCATCGTCACCAATCCACCGTACGGTGTGCGCATGGATGAAGAAAAGCGGCTGGCTGAATTCTATCCCCAGCTTGGCAACGTTCTGAAGAAGAAATACAGTGGTTGGACGGCGTATATTTTTTCTGCCGACCTGCGATTGCCCAAACTGATTCGGTTGAATGCCTCGAGACGGACGCCGCTGTTTAACGGAGCGCTCGACTGTCGGCTGTTCGAGTTCAAACTGGTGTCGGGGAGCAATAGAAAGATTCGAACAAAGCCGAACGCGACCGATCGTCTCTGACCTGAAATGCGAAGACCGCAAGATCCGGACCGGGGGCTCGGGCCGCCATCACGCCTTTACCTTCCCAAACTGGATTCCCCTCCCGCGACGGTACTGGAGCACCTGGCCGCGCATTTCCCGCAGGTGTCCCCCGAAACCTGGCGTAGCCGGATCGCGCGCGGTGCGGTGACCACCGAAGACGGCGACAGCCTTGGCGAGGACACACCGTACTGTCACGGCACAACGATTTTCTACCGGAAAGAGGTGGCCTCCGAGGCTGAGAGCCCACAGAAAGAAAGCATTCTGTACCAGGATCGAGAAATCCTTGTCGCCGACAAACCCCACGGAATGGTTGTGACGCCCGCTGGCGATTATGTCGAGCGTTCACTCCTGAATCGACTTCAGCGCAGAACGGGCCAGAACACTCTGGTGCCGGTACATCGACTGGACCGGGAGACCGCAGGTGTCGTGCTGCTGAGCGTGAATCCGGAAACGCGACGGCATTACCACGCGCTGTTTTCCGATGGGGCCATTTGCAGGGAATACCTTGCCGTGGCGCGGCTGGCCACCCGGCCGGACAAAAGAACGTGGCGCGTGCGGAGCCGGATCGAGGCGGGTGAGCCGTGGTACAGGCAACGGAATGTGCCGGGACCCGTGAATGCCGTGACTGGCATCGAACTCATCGAAGTCGGCGACGGATCCGGGCTGTTCCGGATCCGGCCGGAGAGCGGCAAGAAGCACCAGATCCGGGTCCACATGGCGTCGATCGGGTTTCCCATTGTGGGCGATCGTCTCTATCCCGATATTCACCGGATCGAGGCTGAGGACAGCCCCACAGCGCCGCTGCAGTTACTCGCATTTCGCCTGGGGTTTTCCGACCCTTTGAGCGGAGAGTTGCGGAATTTCCAGTCGGAAACGCAATTGGTTTGGGAATGAGACATTGCTCTGCAATGGCGAGGTGCACATACCGACGATGGTGCAGAGTGGCCCCCGTGCGATCATCGTCGAACGGTGTTTGCTACGCTCCAGGACAATGACTCTGATTTCGATCCTCGGGCCACAGTGATTCGCCCCAGAAACGGATACGGGTATCTGTTCTGGAGGGGTTTAAGATGTGATATGAATAGCCCGTCATCGGCAGACCCTGGACCGAAACGGACAGTTTCATCGAACATTATGCGACAAGCGGAGGCAAGCATGAGTCGGACGCGCTTTGCACAGGTCTGGATCCTACTCCTGTTGTTTGGAATATCATGTGCGTCGCCTGGGCTTGGACAGACGATATTCACAAGCGAAGATTTTCGCCAGGATCGCGTGCTCTGGACGGACCCCGCGTACTATCGGAATAACACGGGCCGGGAGTTGACGGACATGCAGGTCAATACCCGGTACGGCGAGGAGGGCTCAGGCGCTGACGATTACGAGATCAGGAGCCCCTATCCCTATCGGACTGCCGAAGAGCACTATGCCGCCTGGCTCGAGAGGTCGGGGGGCGGTACCCAGCATACGATCGAGACCTTGCCGGATTGGGACGGGCAGTGGGGAGGCGGGGGCAGCTGGCTCGGTAGCCGGAACATACAGGCCAGCACGATTGCCGCGGCTCTGACGCCCCAGTATCAGGAATACTATGTCCAGCAGGTCAAAGCCGAAGCGGAAGGCCGCCACTGGTGGGCGGCAGCGTTCTGCCTTCCCGACGGGTTGATCCGCGCCGTACAGCGCGCACAACAGTTCATTGTCCGTCCGAATCAGGTGACCATCATCAGCGATCTCCTCAGCTCGATAGAAGTCCGTTGGATCTATACGGACGGCCGGGAGCATGCGCCCGAGGAATATCAGTTTCCGCAGTGGCTGGGCGAATCGGTTGGATTCTGGGACGGCGATGCCCTCGTCTTGCACACGAACCAGATTCGGCAGTGGAACGCGACACATTCGATGTTCGAATGGAGCGACCAGCTCAGGACCGTCGAACGCTACGAGCGCGTTGACGACAGGATTATCGGAGAGATTACGCTCTACGATCCGGTGGCCTTCGTTCAGCCGCTCCATGCCGACTTCAGTTTCAACCTTCAGACCAACCCGCTGATCCGACCGGTTTTCAGTACGTGTACCGACACGAATGGGCCGGCAAGCAACATATTTGCGAACGAAGACGGCGTGCTCGATGAGCGTACCCCGGGGACTCCGGGATACTGGGATCCGACCGATCCCCGTCCTTGGGCCCGCCATTACGCGATCGGTGAGAATCGATAAGCTGATAGAATTTGTTTGAGAATCGGATCACAGCAGTGCCGAAGATTGGCCGGGCACCACAGAGCGACCCGGAAATACGGAGCATGCCATGAATAAATACATTGTCGTAACCCTGCTGGCTACCGGGATTGCCCTCAGCACAACGGTGCCGGCGCGCTCCCACCATTCACACGCGATGTTTGACCACGCCGTCGAGACCACGATTACCGGAACCGTGACGGATTTCTCCTTCCGAAATCCTCATGTATTTCTGTACGTTGATGTCGAAGACGAGGATGGACGTGTCGTCAACTGGGCCATCGAGATGTCCAACATCGGGAACACTATTCGGCGGGGCATCGGAGGCTCGACGTTCAAAAAGGGTGACACCATAACGGTCACCATGAATCCTTTGAAAAACGGCAGGTCTGGAGGCAACTTCACCTCGATCGTTGCGGCGGACGGTAAGATTTTCTAGGCGAGCACGGACCCGGCTGGAACGCTCCCGGGCCCGAGCGGGAACGGTTTCACGGGGATTCCACGGTCGCTAACAAAGGAGAAACGATAGGAAGTTGAAGGTGCGGTCTATGACCCCGCAGCCTCAAATTCGATCGACCTTCGGCTCGTAACAGACGGGTTGCCTTGAGGCGGAGCGCATTGGCATGAGAGTCCATCTTAGATTGATCCAGGTACTGATTATCGGGATGTTATGGGTTCCGTCCACCGGGGCGCAGGAACTGGAACGTTCCCGTAAAGTGATTGAAACCGAGGGGCATCCGTCCCGGGGACCCCTGGACGCGCCCGTGACGATTGTTGAATTCGGAGACTTCGAATGTCCTTACTGCGGCGCATTGTTTACGACCCTGCAGGCTGTACAGAGGAGCTTTCCGAACGAGGTGCGTCTCGTGTTTCGCCAATTTCCCCTCGTTGGCATCCATCAGTACGCGCGGAAGGCAGCAGAAGCGTCTCTGTGCGCGCATGAGCAACATCGTTTCTGGGAGTTCCACGACTCGCTGTTTTCGAATCAGGACGAAATCGATGTTGCCGCTTTGAAACGACGTGCGCTCGAATTGAGCCTCGACACAGTCCGGTTCAATGACTGTCTGGATTCCGGAGCCAGGTGGGCCGATGCGGAGCGCGACATCGAGGCCGGCGTGAGTTCGGCTGTGTATCGAACACCGACGATGTTTATCAACGGTTTGATTTTCGAAGGCAGCCACCCCTACCAGGACATTGTTGAAGTCGTCCGCTCCGAACTGGCGCGTCTCGAGCCATAGGCGGAATCAATTCCCGCTCACCCCGCGGCAACCATCCATTTCTGGCCTTTTCGGTCGGAAACTCATAGATTATAGGAATTATGAAGCTTCGAATCCTTTCAACACTCATCGTTGTGCTGCTGGCAGACGTGACTGGAGCCGCTCCGGCGGTGGCGCAGACTCTCGAGCCCTCCAGGATCGACGTGTCCGAACTCGGACCGCAGGTCGGAGAAGTCGTCCCGGGATTCAGCCTGATGGACCAGAACGGAAAGACATGGACGCGTGACTCCATCATGGGACCGAACGGCGCGATGCTGGTATTCATCCGTTCTGCCAATTGGTGACCGTATTGCAGAACGCAACTCGTGGAGTTGCAGAACGAGGTCGAAGCGCTTGACGAACGCGGCATCGGTCTGGCCGTGATCAGTTACGACGCGGTCGACGTGATGGCTGCGTTCTCCGAGGCACAGGGCATTACCTTCCCGCTACTTTCAGACGAGGGCTCTGGGACCATCCGAAGATTCGGGATTCTCAATTCTGTTCCCGAATGGGCCCTCGGGCCCGATAGCGATGACCCGGCGGTAGCGGCCGACGTCGCGACCTACGTTTCGGTCGTCAACCCCAGGGCGATCATGATCGGTATCGCTTTCCCCGGTACATTCCTCCTCGATACCGACGGCCGCGTGACGTCGCGGTATTTCGAAGACTTCTATATCGAGCGGAAAACCGTGTCGAGTATCCTCATGCGACTTGGCGGTGGTGAATCTCCGGTGGAAGCCACGCAGATTTCCACCCCGCAGCTCGATATCACAACGTATTCAAGCGATCGGGAAGTGGCCCCGGGTAACCGTTTTTCGTTGGCCCTCGACGTTCAACCGGGACCGGGAATGCATGTCTATGCGCCCGGTGCCATCGGCTATCGGGTGATCGGCCTGACGATCGATCCGCAACCCTTCGTGAGGGTTCGATCGATGGAGTACCCCGAATCAGTGACCTACTATTTCGAACCCCTGGACGAGACCGTTCCGGTCTACGAGGAAACGTTTACGCTGATCCAGGAGGTCGTGCTGGAAGGATCACCGCGCGCACAGGCGGCGTTTCGGGGCCAGGAATCCCTGACGCTTACGGGTACTGTTGAATACCAGGCCTGTGACGACAGCATCTGTTACAACCCCGGTTCCGTCCCGGTTTCGTGGACGCTGGGCTTACAGGCTCTGTCGCGTTCGGGGCGGCGATAGCAGGGGCTGACAGGTTACTGTAAAAGGCCTCAATGGCTTTTTCAGCACATTCTATGCAGCCGGGCAGGTTGCGAAAGCGTTGAGATTTTCAGCAGACTGCCAGTCCGGGGAGATTTCAGCGGTCTTCTGGAAATCTGCTCGATCTCAATCCCGGCATGCGCAGTCACACATTCTGCTTGATCACTCACGGCGTGATCGAGCAGAGTGCTGTGCCCGACCCGTGCATCCGCCCCGACGTGACCGGAGCGGTCGAGTGGGCACCGAAGAGTTGTCACTGTGGGAATGCATATCGCCCTGGCTGGCGATCAACTGACCGGAACGACGGAGTAAACGGAGCGAATGAGGCGGATTTTTCAGGTAGTGGCGCTGATGTGGACGGTCGCAGTACCGCTCGGCGCGCAGGACAGTGATGACTGCTTTTTCTTCTGCTCGCCCGAGTTGAAAATCGAACCGACATTTACCGTCGAAAACCTGTTCCGTCGGCATCGAGTGGCCGAGATGGACGGCGACGATCAGGTCGGGGTTCAGCGGGCCGCCCGTGAGGTGGTATTCGAAACCGTGGTGGCCCTCGACATTCCGACCGAGATACCGCGGGTTGGATTCACCCTTGAGGCTATCTTTGCGCCGTTTTCGACGGGCGGGCGGAACCCGTTTTCGGGTCGATCGGCAGCAGAGCTTGGCCGAAGCTCGATTCGCGACAACACTCCCGAAATAGAGCTGGAACTGAACCTTGAATGGCTCGACAGCGAAGATACCGGCGGCTGGGTGGGAAGTCACTTTGACATCATCGACAAAATCAGTCCGGCCGAGCGCCCCATGGATGGGAGTGCCTATACCCACAAGTTGAACTTCGAACTGGATACCGGCGTGAATGTATTCAACTGGTTGCCTTCCGGTAACTGGCTCCGCAACGTTGAAGTCGAAGGATCGCTGGACTATGTGGCGACCGGTTTGCCTCTTGCCGGCGACCGTATTGGGAGCGAATTGTTTCTCGACAATGCGAGCCGGTGGTCTTTCTCTCTGGTGTTCGTCGTCCCGTTGATCCCCCTGGCGCCTTGAAGGCCGGCACGCGGGGCCGAGAATGTGGGCCGCGGGTGTTGAATCTGAGGGAGTGGAGACTGTATCGTCCTGAGTCGAGTCGAAGGACTGTTTACGACCGTGCGCATTCACACTGACCGACGGCCGACTCGCGGGCATTTCTTCTGCAACTCGACCGTGAGGCTGCTGGCTACGCCCGGCTGCACCCGCAAATCCAGATGGCAATCGATGCTTCCAGCACGAATCCTCCGTTCGAATTTCGCGTTTTTCAAATATCGGCTGCATCCAGAACCGCGGATGGTGTTACATTCATCTCTTGGATTCGACAGCGACCGGGGCACCCGGTCACCGTCAATGTCGCATTTCGAGTGCAAACAAGCTTTCGGTTGTCGAGAGGGCTCCTAACGCCTGCTGCTCACATCCAAACCGAATAGCCATCGCGCCACGATGCGAAAGCGATTCTGTACAGGAAAGTGATGTCCGGACAATTTGAAAGCAATTTGGATAGTGGTCTTATACGACGTCTGAAGCTCTGCAAGAACCTTCCAAGTCCACCCGCGGTAGCCACGAGAATTATCGAGTTGGCTGAGGATGCCGACTCCAGCTTGAGCGACGTCGCCGAAGCCGTGAGCATCGATCCGGCCCTGGCCACAAAAATCCTGCGGATGGCCAACTCGCCCCTGTACGCACGGCTCAAGAGAACGGAAAGCCTTCAGGACGCCGTGGCCATGTTCGGGCTCAATGGGACCCTGACCCTGGCAATGAGCTTCTCGTTGTTGACGCGGTCAAGCGATGATCGGGGCGGGGGCCTTGGCAGCGAAGACTACCAACACTACTGGCGGTGTTCCCTGGCCGGGGCCACGGCCTGCCGGGCGCTGGCGGTTCGACTCAAGCTGCAGGCGGCCGATGACTATTTTCTCGCTGGGCTCCTTCAAGACATCGGCGTGCTGGCGCTTGACCGGGCCGTGACGGGACTCTACGCAGGGGTACGCCTGTCGAGCGTCTCCCATGCGGATCTGAAGGCCATTGAAATCGAAGGTGGCGGCGCCGACCACGCCCAGGTCGGGGCGTGGCTGCTGACGAGCTGGAAGCTTTCCGATAAGCTCGCACAGGCCGTTGGAGGGAGCCACGACCCTGATCGGCCCGGGTCGACCTCCGCCGATCCGGATCTGACTCGCGCCGTCGCCGTTTCCAGCGTTCTGGCCGATATGTGGTTCGCTGCGTTGGGTGAGGACGCGTCGACGACGGCGGCGGAGATGGCCAGCCATTACTTCGGCCTCGAACGTGAAGAGTTCGCCGATATCCTTGAGCCAATCACGGTCGAACTCCTGCAGAACGCCGCGATGTTTGAGCTGGATCTTGGCGATGCGTCGATCGTGCGGTCATTGACGGAGCAGGCCAAGGAGGTCCTGATGCTCCGAAACCTTACCGTCATGGCCGAGGCACGCGAACTGAGGGGTGCGACAAAGAATCTTGAGGTGAAGGCCCGCCAACTCGAAGAGGAAAGCCGTCGGGACCCGATGACAGGTTTGTACAACAGGCGGCATGTCGATCGAGTTCTCCTCGACGCCTTTGGCCTAGCAAACGATGAGCAGGGGACGGTCGGTGTGGCCTACCTCGACCTGGATGCATTCAAGAGGGTGAACGACCTGTACGGGCACGCCACGGGTGATGAGGTGTTGAAGAAGACCGCCACGGTCCTGGTTGAACAGGCCCGACGGGATGATGTGGTTGCGCGTTACGGTGGCGAAGAATTCGTCGTGGTCTTTCCGGGCGGTAACGCCGCCGCGCTCCAGTCGTTTGCCGGAAGGGTGCTTTCCAGCCTCCGCGAAACCCGCCACCGGGTTCCGTCTGGCGATGAGATCATTGTTACGGCCTCCGTCGGCCTGGCCGTACACGGCGAAGCCGCGCGATTCTCCGGTCCCCAGAAGTTGATCGATGCCGCGGACAAGGCGCTCTATGAAGCGAAGCAAGGCGGTCGCGACAAGAGCGTTCTAAGCGGCCAGGAAACCCTTGGGGCTCGCGAGGTGGGTGACTGACTGGACGGACCCACTGGACTGATCGCCAGGCCGTCCCCGTGTGCCCGCACCTTCAAGCACCGCGATCCGAAACGCACCCGAGCCCATTCATTCGTTGACTGATATTTTCGCCCCCTCCAACGACTTACGCGAGTGCCTGCTCGAAGTCTTCGATCAGCTCAGCCTCAGATTCGATACCGACCGATACCCGCAGTAGTCCATCAGGGAAACCCAACCGTAGGCGCTCCTGAGGCCTCATTGCGGCGTGTGTCGTAATTGCGGGCCGGGTAATGAGCGTCTCCACTCCTCCCAGGCTGACGGCATTGATCGGCAGTCGGATCCGGTCCAGTAAACGCACGGCGGCATCCACACCGCCTGCGAGTTCGAAGCTCAGCATGCCCCCGAACCCGTCGAAGATTCGTGTCGCCATCGCATAGCCGGGGTTCGATCGCAGTCCAGGGTAGTGGACACGGTCGACTCCGGGGTGTGCTTCGAGGACCCGTGCGAGCCCCAGGGCGGTGGTATTCTGGCGTTCGACGCGCACGGCCAATGTCTTGATGCCGCGGTGCAGGAGGAATGCGGCATGCGGGTCGAGCGAGCCGCCGAGGTGACCCAGCCGGTGCGTGACCCGTCCCACGAGCTCCGCCCGCCCGATGCATGCTCCGGCAACGATATCGGAATGCCCGTTCAGATATTTGGTTGCGCTGTGGAGTGATAGGTCAACACCCAGTTCGGACGGGCGGAAATTGACCGGACTGGCGAATGTATTGTCGATCATCGAGACCAGCCCGTTCGAGCGTGCGAACCGGACGGCGGCTGGGATGTCGGTTACGCGAAGCAAAGGATTGGATATCGATTCCAGGTAGATCGCCCGGGTATTCGGCCGTTTCTTCTCCGCCCAGGACTGGGGATCGGATCCATTGATGAAGTCGTAATCGATGCCGAAGGAGGGAAAGTCTTCTGTAACGAATTGATGGGTGCCCCCATAAAGGCTGTCCTGGATCAGCAAGTGATCTCCGGCGGAAAGGAATGTGAGGAGGGCCGTTGAAATCGCGGCCATGCCGCTCGACGTCACCACGGCCGCTTCGGCGTTTTCCAGTGCGGCGAGCTTCTTCGCAACAGCCAGTTGGTTCGGAGTGTTGTTGAGCCGGATGTAGGGGATCTCGCCGTAACCAGTTTCACCGTTGTGCTCGAACATCGCTGTCTGGAAAATCGGCATCGTGATCGCGCCGCCGATCCGGGGAGCGGGTTCCCCTGAGTGGATAACCTTTGTCTGGATCTGCCTGAAGTCTCTGGGCATCAATTCATCTCCGATCGCTCAGACGTTGGAGTTTTGCTATGCTGGACTGATCGCCAAGCTTGAATGTTGCAGCCCGAATTCCCCCAATTGTACTTAGATTTGATGCGATCGGGTTCAAAGCTTGTCGGGGGAGCGGCCGAAAGCGGTCCCTTCCCCGGACAACGGGGGCAACTGTCGGAATCCGCGGTAGTCAACACGCCATGGTTGTCCGTCGATTTGGCATCGGTCCGCCTCCGGGGCATCAGGTTTTCAGCACCGATTCCCACGCGGGTCGACACAGCGATTTGCTTCCAAGTCCTTCCTTTCGCGATAATTACATTGATTTCTTCCGGGGTAGGGACCTCACCCATCGCTCACTCGCGATCGTTTGGACAGGCCACCCGTGGGCGAACACGCGTTCCCAGCCTCGCATCAGGAGTTCGTGATGTCCGAGACCGTTGAAATATACGATTCCACCCTGCGTGACGGCGCACAGGCAGAGGGAATCGCCTTTTCCCTCAAGGACAAGCTGCTCATCGCCCGGCGGCTTGACGATCTGGGGGTTCACTATATCGAGGGCGGTTGGCCGAATCCCACCAATCCGAAGGATCTGGCGTTCTTCGAGCAGGTCGGACAACTCGACCTCACGGCCAAGGTCACGGCGTTTGGCAGCACCCGGAGAGCAACGAACCGACCCGAGGACGACGCCACGCTGAACACGTTGCTGATGGCGGGCACCGACAGTATCGCCATATTCGGCAAGAGTTGGACCTTGCACGTCGAAGAGGTGCTCGGTACGACATTGGACGAGAATCTACGTCTGATCGAAGATTCCGTTGCTTTCCTGGTGGGTCATAACCGGGAGGTCGTCTACGATGCCGAACACTTCTTTGACGGCTATAAATCTGACTCCGCCTATGCGCTGGAGACGCTGCTTGCGGCCCAGCGGGGCGGTGCGCGCGTCGTCGTACTGTGCGATACCAATGGTGGAACACTTACCACTTCGATCGGCCGCATTATCGAAGCGGTTCGGGAATCGATCGATGTGCCCTTCGGTATTCATGCCCACAACGATGCGGGGGTGGGCGTTGCCAATTCGCTGATGGCCGTTGAGCTGGGTGCCTCTCAGGTGCAGGGCACATTTAACGGTTACGGGGAGCGCTGCGGTAACGCCAGCCTGTGTTCGATCATCCCCAATCTTGAACTCAAAATGGGGAGGCAGAGCATCGGGTCTGACAAGCTTCAGGATCTCGTTGAGTTTTCTCGCTTCCTCAGCGAGATCGCCAATGCCTATCACGATCACCGCCAGCCCTACGTGGGCGACAGCGCTTTTGCGCACAAGGGTGGCGCGCACATCGACGGCGTGATGAAGGTGCCCCGTTCTTTCGAACACGTCCTTCCCGAGTCTGTGGGCAATGCGCGCCGTTTCCTTGTTTCTGACCAGTCCGGCGGAAGCACCATTGTCAGCAAGCTGCGCCGCTTCCTGCCTGAGATCGACAAGAAGGATCCGCTCGTGGCACAGCTGCTTGAGCGAGTCAAGCAATTGGAGCACGAGGGGTATCAGTTCGAAGCGGCGGAAGGATCTTTTGAACT
Source organism: Terriglobia bacterium (assembly GCA_965263045.1). Lineage (GTDB taxonomy): Bacteria > Acidobacteriota > Terriglobia > 20CM-2-55-15 > 20CM-2-55-15. Next base: position 6,226,513 of record CBDHGK010000041.1, on the reverse strand, counting down.
GTTGGCGAGGCGGGTGCAGGGCACCTACGATGATGTGTTCCAGCTGGTGGATTTTCGAACAACCAACCGCCGGATTGGGAACGCGGCGGAGGAGGCCGAGGCCATCGTCAAGGTGACGGTCAACGGCAGGCTCTACCATACGGTGGCGGGCGGAGACGGTCCGGTCAACTCGCTGGACCAGGCATTGCGCAAGGCGCTGGAACAAGAGTATCCAAGTATTGGCGACGTGCATCTGGAGGATTACAAGGTGCGGGTGCTCTCAAGCGGCGACGGCACGGCCGGCAAGGTGCGGGTGCTGATCCAGTCCTCTGACGGGAGCGATGTGTGGGGTACGGTCGGCGTATCGGAAAACATCATCGAAGCCAGCTGGATCGCGCTGGCTGACAGCCTGCATTTCAAGTTGATGAAAGACGAACGAGAAGGCAAAACCCGGTAAGAGAAGACGGCGGGCGCGTCCGGATCTCAATGACAGGGGACTGAATCATCCCGATCGATTCCCCCACGGGATGACGCCACTCCCCGAGCGATCGTTTGCAACCAGGGAAAGACCCCCGCGACTGATTGGCTGGGTGACAATCGATGTCCGCCGATTCAATTGATGCCGCCAATCGAATCTTGTAGACTGACGGCATTCATGCTCAGTTTATCCGTCTCCGGAGGAGGAGTCCTAGATGAAACCAGGTTTTCTGATGACCCTGGCTGCGGTGTCTATTGTCCTGACCGTGACACCGATCAATGCCATCGCGCAGTCACCGGCGATGCCTGACCTGAACGGCCTGTGGATGGGAGAGGGCAACGCCGTTCTCAGCCCGAACTTCGTCCGGCAGCTGGGTGGGGAATTGCCCTTCACCGAATACGGGCGTGAGCGATACCTAAACTTCGATCATGCTCTCGACACCGGAGGCCTTTGTCTGCCACTGGGTCCCACGCGAACGATGCAGGTGAACCTTCCATTCAGGATCGTACAGACTCCAGAATTGCTATTAATTGCCTACGAAATCCGCCGTACGTTTCGTGTGATCTATACCGATGGCAGGGATCATCCTGAGATTGTTGCCGATTATCCGGAATGGATGGGACATTCCGTCGGAAGGTATGAGGGTGACGCACTGACGGTGGAAACCGTAGGTATTAATCCGAGAGCCAATCTGGACAACATTGGCCACGAACACAGTGACCAGTTGCGTCTTGAGGAACGATTTCGACGGACCGGGGAGAACACGCTTGATTGGGATGTCACATTCCATGATCCGATCTTTTTCACCGAACCGTTTACGATATCGAAAACGTTCGAGATCGTGGAAAACGACCGCCTCATGGACTACACGTGCGCTGAAAACCAGAAGGACGCCGAGCACCTGGTGCCTGGAGTCGCCGTGGGTCCGCAGTGAACTCGATTGGAGGTAACGAACCTATGAAACGGAATATGTTGTTTCTTATCGCCATTGTTTCAGGACTGGCTGTGACAGAGGTGACTTCGAATGCACATCACTCGTTTGCCGCTCAGTACGATTCGAACAAGCCCATCAGGATCGAAGGCACGGTCACGAAAGTGGAGTGGATGAGCCCCCATGTCTATTTCTATGTGGATGTCGAAAGTGGCGGACAGGTGGTCAATTATGGTGTCGAAAATGGTGCGCCCACACGCTTGTACAGGCAGGGATGGCAGCCGGACACGTTGAAGACCGGGGACACCGTGGTTGTGGAGGGATCCCTGGCGCGCGATGGCAGTCCGCTGGTGAATGCGTCGAATGTGTCCATGGATGGCCGCCGCTTGTTCGCGGGGTCTTCGAACCCCGATGCCCGCTGATCCCGCTGGAGATCCGGGACGGACACCTAATTCTAAGGTCCTGCTCACCAATACAGGATGTTCTATCCCGAATTAGCTGTCCGTCCCGGATCGGAACGGTGAGCATACGGGATGCCACGGCGGCATCCCGTATCTGATTGACGCTTGAAGTGATGACCGAAGCGGGCTAGAACTCCACGGCCGCCGCGTCGGCGATCACCAGGTCCTTGTATACGGGCAGTGCCCAGCCGTCACGTATGGCCTGATCATAACTCTGCTCGACTTGAGCTTTGTAGTTTTGCGAGTTCCCGTAGAGTTCCCTCAACTGTTCCCCCGAGAATGCGATTTCGTATCCCGCGAGTCCGCAGAGCCGGTTCTGCGCCTCCGGTCCGCGATTCCCGACGAAGGGGTGCGGATTGCTGATGGGTGGATCCGCGCCCTGATTACGAACTGATATTTTGCCGGTCGGAACGTCGACGTAGGGGTTGCGGATGCCTCCGATTGCGTTGCCGTTCGAGTCGAGGGCCATGTGCGAGCCGTCATTGGCCGTGTTGCGGTCCACCCAGATGCGATCCGCCTGCGGTGGGGTGACGCCTGCGTCGACCCATTGGAACAGGTGGTTCAGCGCGACGGACATATAGGCGGCCATCGGGAATCGGCTGATCGGAAACTTGCATGGATCCGGATAGTAGGCGACAGCATCCCGGGAGTCGATGTGCGCCATACCGGCAAATTCGTAGGAGCGGTACTGATTGCCCGGCCCGTCTCCGTCCTGCCGCGTGGTGGCATTGCCGCGATGGACCTCTGTCATTGTCGGGACCTGGATCATCGGTACGTCGACTGGCTGTATTGTCGCGCCGGTACTGGTGGGTAGAAAACCGTCAAAAATGGGTCCCAGATCGGACAGCCTGTGCGCCATATGTGTGGGGAGGTAACGGATCAACACTCCGGCAGACGCCGACGTTCCCTCAAGCACCATTTTTCGTAACCCAAGACCTTCAAGCGGGTTGTTGGCCTGCCTTGATTTGATCAGGGCTCCCACCTGGGCAATGATCTCGCTGGACTGGCCGTTAGCGATCTGGAGATCCGCGTAACGGCCCGGGTTGTGCTCGGCGAAAGCGGTGGGATTGCTGGTGAGTATATCGACGGCGATGTGCCCGGAACTCATCGAGTAGACGTGCGTAAAGTGGAGCATCCAGGCGTTCCCGCTTGGATGCATCGATTCGGCGAGAACCAGGCCGCTGAAGTCCCCATCACTGGCCGGCCGGCGAATGACGATGCGCGTCTTATACGGCGCCCCGTTAGCAGTGCCTGAGATGTAGTATTCCTTCGCCACATAGTTGAAGTGTGCCATGTTGTCAGTTGGAGGGAGTTCCATCAACGACTCGAACATCGCGCCGGGTCCGGTGACCTCGTCTGAAATCGATGCCAGAGCGGAAACCACCTGTTCAACGGCTTCCGCCGCGGGTGTGTCGCCCCGCCCCGGCAACCCCCGTCTCTCGCCGCTGTCGTCTCCTCCGCGTATGGGAATCGCCGATTGTCCGAAAGCAGTCACAGCGCAGACCGCCAGGACGATTGCGAGCCGCGCGGTTCGACGCAATGTCCAAGTCAGATTTGTCATGATTTTTTCTCCAGAATTCTACGATTCATAACGATGCCGATCCCGTCCATCTTTGTGCCGGATCATTTCGGAGTCAAGTCTCTTTGGTCCGGTCCCCGGCAGACGGTATGGAATAACGGCGAAGTCTAACGGGCTGCTGAAAAACGGAGTTTTCGGCGGACTATGGCGCGGCACCCGATGTGGGACCATTTTCAATGGCTGTAAGCCATTGAAAAGGTGAGCCGGCCGAAAATCACCCTCCTTGATTCGCGTTGCTGTAAACGGCAATGATCGCATTTCAGCATCCGGCTAATGCGGCCTGACTCTTGTCAACACCCATCCCGGAGGACTATCATTCGCCTATCAGAAAGTGTTCAGCGGATTACGCTTTACAGAACCCGTGCGTCCATCGGACGGCATCCGGACAAACCAAATCAACGACAGGAAAGGGAAAGCATTATGGAAAGGACAACAGGCATAGTCGTCGCACTCGTCGCCGCAGCCCTGCTCCTGGCCCCACACATGGCCAGCGCCCAGGAGCCTATGAGTTTCTTCGTTACCAGTTCGGGCCCCGGTGACGGCGCCAACCTGGGTGGACTGGCTGGGGCCGATGCCCACTGCGAGCGCCTGGCGGGGGCAGCGGGCGCCGGCAATCGGACATGGCGCGCGTATTTGAGCCAGACGGGCGCGGGCGGCCGAGGCGGCGTTACGATGGCCGTCAACGCGCGCGATCGTATTGGTTCCGGACCGTGGTATAACGCCAATGGCCAGATGGTCGCCCAGAACGTCGCCGACCTCCATGGAGACGTGCAACGGGACCGCAACAACATCAGAAAGCCGACGGCGGTTGATGAAAACGGGAATGAGGTCAACGGCGTCGGGGATCAGCCTAATCAGCACGATATGCTGACCGGGTCTGACTCACGCGGCATGGCGATGATCGGGCGGCCGCAGCAGACGACGTGTAACAACTGGACCAGTGGCGGTGACGGGAACGCCATTGTCGGTCATCATGACCGCCTGGGTGGCCCGAACGCCTCGTGGAACGCGGTGCACAGCAGCAACGGCTGCAGCCAGGAGAATCTCGTCGGTACGGGCGGCGACGGCTTGTTCTATTGCTTCGCCGCTGATTGATTCGAGCCGCCCGCGCGATAGACGTTCGACAGCCCGGAACGCCCGTTTGGCGAGCGTCAGTGCCGGGGAACGATGTATGTCCCAACCGGTGAAAGTGCGTCCGAAGGTCCAGCATCACACGGCCTGGCCCTCGGACGCGACGGGCCCATGGCAGCTGCAAATAACGGGAAATCATCAGGAGCAGAAAACAGCCATGTGGCTGCGCTCCCAGTCGCTATCCCGTTGCGGTTTCCCTGATCGTGGGTACGCAGATCAGCCGCCAATCTCCAGGTTGCAGTCACTCGTACAGTTCGTCAAGACCACCGATCATTGAGCGGAAGAACGGGTTTCCCATGAGCTGGCGAAATGCCAGGCGAGAGGCGAACTCCAGTAGAGGCGAAGAAGGGCGGAAGAAATCGACCACCAGCAGTACGCGCGGTTCATCCGTGTCGTTCCACACCTGATGTTCATGAGTATCGTCGAATACCAGGGCCTTTCCGGCTTGCCACGACCGTGTCTCGCTTCCAACCTGTATTCGGCAGCCCCCGGGTGGTCCGGGGACCACCACCGGGAGGTGGGCTCGGAGCACACACTTCGTAAACCCGCGGTGGGGTGGAATATACCCGGGGCCGTCGAGAAAAGAGAATATCGCAATACCCAGTCCGGGGACACGGTCGAGCAAAGCGTCCGTCTGAGGAAATCGAAGGGCGTTGCGCGCGACTTTCTTCCCGCCAAGCCGGAGAACCACCACGCGCCACTCGTCAACCTCGTTCCTGGTCCGCTGGACCTGTGAGGCCGTCGGGATCGGACCGCGGTCAGCCAGCAGCGGCTGAACTTCGTCGCGAATGAGCTCCCAATCCTTCTCCAGGTGCTGTAGCCATAGAAACTGCGTCGCGTCAAAGAACAGGGTGTCCGCGTCAGGCCGGCGGCGGAGCAAGCCTTCGACGCCGTTGATGTAAGCCCGTCCGATTCCATCGGTGAGCCCGGTCACGATTCCAACCTTGCGTGATTGCCTTTCATGCGTTCAGGTTTCTTGACCAAGGCTCGCTGACTCGCTGCGCCCGGCTGTCCGGGTTGGTGGTTACGCGGCCCTGCCCCGCGCAACCTGTGTGGCATAGTATCACCCCAAGCGGACGGGACCCGGTGGGAACCTGGCACGCGGCTTCGCCCGGCAGGCGACTGTTGGGTTTCGGAGGAGCGATCTGTCAGACGAACCGGGCGCCCTGTCCAGCGGGTGGTGATCGACGGCACTGTTCCAGCCGATCACTGAACTCCCATTCTATTCAAAGCCGAGCCCAGTCAAGTTTCAACGAGCCAATAGATCACCCAAGAAGGCCTCGGCACTGCGACGACATCGACCGGTTTCGCCACTGCGCGCAGGTTATCGAAGATTCGTACCACCGATTCGATTCGGTTTCTGGAGGCCGGTGAACCCGTCAGCTGCTGCGCGGCTTACCTGCCCATTGGACCGGCGCCGTCGTTCTTGAGCAAATCAAAGGCCACCGACCCGATCTCAGTGGCAATCTGACGGTGGCCCTCTCGATCCGGGTGGATTCCGTCTCCCTGTGCAGTCTCAATGCGACTACCCAGCGTTTCGTGCAACGGAACAAACAGGGCGTCGAAGCGTCGGGCGATCCTTGACGCTTCCCGTTGTATTTCGCGGTTCGCAACCGGGGTCATGTACTCGATCAGAACGACCGGTATTTCCGCTCGCTGCGCTTCGTCGAGGATAGCCTCGAGATGGCGTCCGAATGATTCAAAGTCACGTTGGAAATCAGGATCATCGGCCAACTCAGCCGTGGGGCGGTAGTCCGAACCATCGATGCGTCCATTGAAGAGGGGGGAAGTCGGGATCGAATACGCGGCCAGTTCGGCCAGTATGGGGACTCCGAAGACCGGTCTGAACCCGGTGAGCCGCTGGGGTTCCCTGCGTTGGATGTTTTCCCAGTCCTGTTGGGTCTTGCGGAAGTGCATACCCACCATCATGAAGACCACGTCGGGCTCGAAGTGGATAATGGAATCGAATTCGTGCCGGATTTGCGAGATGCTCTGACCCACGGTCCCTGCATTTAGAATTTCCACGTCAGGAAGCCCCAGCTCTGCAAGCCGCGTGGTGATCAGATGCGGAAAAGCTTCAGAGTACCGGTACGGGAAGCCAAAGGTGCTCGAGTCGCCCATAAACAACAGACGTGGCTTGTTCTCCGTTCGGCCGACCGGAACGCGGGGCCCGCGAAAGCCATCTTCGTTGATCTCATAGAAAATATTGCGGCGGCTGTAATCGAAATTCTGGTAGCCCGCACCGGTCCCGCTGAAGTACATCGCGTTTAACCATGGAAACACAAAGAGCACGAGCGCTGCGCTCCCGGCAGCACCAGCCCAAAGATTCGCTGTGGGTCTTTGTTGGCCTCTCCAGATGCGAAACCGCGCCCATCCCTCACACAGATACGACAACCCCACGGCCGAGATCACCGCGATCAGGCCAACCCCCAGCATCAGGAACAGAACGATCAAACCGACGATGCGTACCAGCGACCAACGACGCAAGAACCCAACAGCCGCTGCCCGGTATAGGAAGATCGCAACGCCACACAAAGTTGCTATGCCGAGGGCAACCGGAATGCGCGTAAAACTCCCTCGCTCGATCGTGAAAACGAACAGGGAGTAGGGCAGGACAATGGCCGCCGAAACGTAGTAGCAAACAAGAATCAGGCCGCGGGTCAATCTTCGAAAGTGGGTCACTGCAGCAAGGCGTCGTTTTTGATCGCGAACATAGGAACACGCATCCCCGGACTGTCTTCAGTGCCCTCAAGGCCGGTATATCGGGTACGGCAAGGAATCGTGAGAGTCAGGCTAAATCTAACTACACGATCAACGGATACACAAGAAGAGTCTGAAGCGACCGAAGTGTTCAGTGATTGTGTCACCCGATCACTGTTCAGTGAGTCGGCCGCCCTTTCAGAGTCAAGCCCATTCTTAGTTGAAACTCTCCACGGCTCACGATGGGTCATGCAACCTTCTTCTTCGATCTCGTCGACGTCTTCGCCTCAATTTTCAGCTCTCGCTGGAGGGCTTCGCGGAGCTTTGGAAGATGACGGTAGCCGATCACCTTCCTCAGGCGCGGTTCGATGTCGATGAGCGCCGTCGCCAACCAGCGTTGCCGCTGACTCGAGTTCTTCCAATGATCGACCTTCGCACACCTTTCCTCGACAAGGGCATTGACCGATTCCAGGCAATTCGTCGTCTTGAACGAACGGCCCAAGACCCCGTACACGCCGAGCCGATGCAACGTGAGGGTCTCTTCCAGGCCTTCCTCAAGGCTCGCAGCCCCCGATTGGTTTCGCTCCTCGAGCTCTCCATGGAGCTCTCCGAGCGCCGCCCGAGCTTCGTCGTACTCCGGGCGCTCGTAGGCCCGCTGCAGCCGGCGTCGCCACACGGCTTGCTCGGTCTTCGATAGGTATCTCACGACGTTCTCGCGTTTGTGCCATTGGCAGCGTTGGACCAGGGCTCGATTCCTGAATGCCTTCTTGACCGCCGCCCGCAGACCTTTGCCGCCGTCGACAATCACCAGCACGCCTTCAGAGATGTCCAGGCCCCGCTCCATCAACGAACGGAGAAACGGAGTCAGCACTTGCTCGTTCTCCGTGTCGGTCTCCACGAAGCCCAAGAAGCGTTTGTCGCCCGAAAGCGTGACGCCCAGGGCCACTACCATCAGGGCGTCGGCAAACGCCTTCCCGTCCAGGAAGATCGCCACGACGTCCTCGCCACTCAGATCCCGCTCCTGCATCTCCCGAAGTTTCGCGGCACTCGCCTGGACGAATCCTCGAGACACCGTCGAACTCGACAGTCCGATCGCTCCCGGAATCGCTTCAGCGGCCGATTCATAGTTCCGGCAGGAGATCCCATACAGCACACGTCTGAGCAGTAGCTCGTTCACCGCGCCACCCGGACTGAGTTCCTCGTAGGTCCGAAGCGGAATCTCCCCGCCCGCCACGCTGCGCACTCGAGGCACCCGAACCGGCACCCGCTGGCCACCCAGCCCCACGGTCCCCGGATTGCTCCCGTGTCGCCGGCCCCGCAACGCCGCCTCCTTTCGTGCGTATCGCTCACCCGCCAACGACTTCACTTCCTCGTCGAGCAACTCCTCCACGTGCATCAACCCCAGTGGGATCAACGCCCGAATCATCTCCACCTTCGAGTCCAATTCCAGTCCCGAGTATTCCTCCCGGCTCAGGACCTCGACCTCACCCAGCACACGCGACTTCTTGCGTTTCTTTACCGAACGTAACAGACTCCTCATCTCGGCTCCTTTCTCTTACAGGCTTGATGTTGTTTCTTCCAATACCATCAAACCATGGGGTTTGGAGCCGTTTCAATTTCCAACTAAGATTGGCACACATTCCCCTTTCAGGATGGGGAGACAGTGACATTGAAGTTGAAGGGACTCATACAATGGTCGGGTTCGCATCCTCACGATCAGGCTCATACCGTCGTTGCCCGTCGAATGGTGCCACATCCTGGATTCCCTGCATCGTCATTCAGACTTAGAGGTGTTCGTTCAGAAACGCGATTGTTTTTCCCCAGCCGTCGGTGGCGGCGTCCGCATTGTAGGATTCCCGCTCATCACAGATGAAGCCGTGCCCGGCGTCCGGATAGATCTGGAACTCCGCCTGTTTCCGGAGTTTCAACAGGCGGTCTCGTGTGGCCTGGATGTGCTCAGGGGGAATACTCTGGTCCTGTCCTCCGTAGGCGAGGAACACAGGCGCCTGGATCGCATCGGCCTCCTCGAGCGGGATTGCTGTCAGGCCATGGAAACGACTCTGCGTCTCAATGCCGCCCCCGTAAAAGGACACGCATGCTTTCAACTCCGGAGTCCGGCATGCCGCCAGGAAAGCCGCACGGCCCCCCATACAGTAACCCACGATTCCGATGCGAGCTTCATCGACGTCGGGTTGCGATTTCAGATACTCGATTACCGAGTCGATGTCGGCCATGACAGAGGCGTCGGTAATGGTGTCGGCCAATTGGAGGGCGGTTTCCCTGTCGGAGTACGGCGCGACCCGCGCGCCTTTGTTTCGATGATAGAAATCGGGGGCGGCAGCCACGTATCCATTCTCTGCAAACCGCCGGCAAAGATCTTCCATGTGGCTGTTCAGACCGAAGATCTCGAAACACACCACGACGGCGCCTCTCGGTGTGCCTTCGGGCCGGGCCAGGTAAGCAGGTGTTCCTTTGGCGTCGATCATTCCTTGATCAGTCATTAGAATCCTCCGGACGGTTAGTATTCAGTGACCTGTGCCACTAGAACCGATGCGTGTAAACCAACTTCGCAGCTGCGCTACGGTCTTGTGTGATGAGCGCCTCACCCGTGTCCAGCCAGTTGCTCAGCCAGACCACGTAGAGGTCGTTTCCCGGATCCATGATCCAGCGAAAACGGAACTGCCAGCCCAGAACCCGGCTCAACGTATCGTACTGGACGTTGTTCGAGATCGAGATGAAGGGATTGAATTGGGTATCCACACCGGCCCGAAGGACCTTCGTGGAAAAATTTCCTTCTTTGATCTCCACTCGATTGAACGATGAGGTCAATTCCGCGACGACGCCTCTGCGCGGCCGGACGTTCACTCCGAGCGTCAATTCGCGCCGCGTTCCCGAGTAGAACGAGCCCACTATGGCCCGCGCGCTGGCGGAAACTGCGCGTCGGCTCGCGGAGTTGAAGCCCCACTGGTAGCGTGTGTATCGGTAAGTGTTTCCTTCCGGCAGTGTGACATCCGGCGTAATTCGGAAATCCCGCTGCAGGCGTTCGTATGTTGTTCGAACAATCCTGAAATTCATTCGATCGCCTGTATGAAAATCCATGCTGAAGTTGATGGGGAAGTTCCGCTCGGCCCACCGACCGGTCCCGTCGGTGATCAGTGCGGCCCACGTCATGACCGACATGCGCCGTATCCACCGGTTGTTTTCCGGACGCACCGTGTAAGTGGTCACCGGTTGCACGTGGCGATAGTCCGTCCGTTGGACAAAACCCATGGCCGGATCAAAGTCCCGTTCAACCCCAACGAACCAGATCCGCGCGCTCCAGGGCTCGTTGGCAAAGACCAGCCGCAGACCATAGGAAGCGTTGTCTTCAGCTCCATCCCCATTCGGTGTCATGACGTAGAAGGCGTTGAATTGAAGGTTCTTGTTTTCAAGGAAACGCGCCGTGGCCAGCTGAAAATCCGCGCCAACGGTGTGGCGGTCTGGGACGATCGAATTTCGCGCAGCGCGCCGTGTATAGATGAGGCCGGCATACGACTGAGCGAAGAACTGACGCTTCGGGCGGGCGACCGTGAAATCTTCACCGCGAACTCCGGGTTCGTCCGCTGTACGAAGCTGCATCAAACCGAGATTGAAACCGGCTACCTGTCCGACCACTCTCACGCCGTAGTCGATTTTTTGAGGTTGACCGTTGGCCAGCCCGATGCGGCGTGAGAAGAACGCACTGATGGTCCGGCTGGACTCCCGGGTAAAGTCGAAATCACCCGCTCCCTCCAGAAAGAAATCGCGCTTCTCGGGGAAGAACAGCGGAAAGCGGGTGAGGTTGACCTGGCGGTCGTCGACTTCGGTTTGCGCGAAGTCGGTGTTGATTGTCAGGTTTGCCTGGAGTTGGGGAGTCAGTTTGTAGAAGACGTCCAGACCGGCCTCTGCGTTGTAGTCGGCCGGAGTCCGATTGTTGGCGGCATTGCTGTATGTGCCGATGACGTAAGGCTGTAGGTCGAGGCCGCGACCCTGACTGACGTTATTGATTCCTTCGATGCGTCCCGCAGCAGTGAGGACGAACAGACCTTCGTTCCGTCCCCATCCGGACCAGAGGTTTTCTTCATTCTTGCGTCGAACAGTTCTCTGAAAATTGGCGCCCCAGGCTTCGGCCATGGGATCGAAGTTGATCGTGCTGAATGGGATTTCGACCTCGATCGTCCAGCCCGCGCCGTCGGTGCGCACCCGCGCCATCCAGATGCCGTCCCATGCGCGGTTTTCGGTGGTGCCGAATCTTCCGGCGGTTCCTGGGACCAATTGGGCGTCGCCCATGGATCCGGCCGGGTTGACTTCGAAGAAGTACCCACTGCGCTGGTCGTTTTGCGGATCGAGGGTCCACATGAAACGGTCGTCCGCGTCCAGGCTTCCATCGCGAACCATCTGGTTGGCCAGCAGGCCTTCAGAATCCGAGTCAAAGAATTTAGCGCCGATGTAGAGATTATTCTCGCTGTAGACGATCCGAATTTCCGTGTTTTCAGTGGCCGGTTCTCCGATCTGCGTGTCCGACTGCCTGAAGTTTGAAGCCGGCACGGCACGGTCCCAGACACCCTCGTCCAGGCGGCCGTCCAGCGTCATCTCCTCTTCGGGATTCATACGGATTGCCCGGACACTGGGCCGGTCTCCCTCCGCAACCGACGCCTGCAGGGCCCATGCTTCGGCACAGGCGACTGCGGATGTCACCAGCAGCAACGTCGCCCACCGGAGGGTGCGCAACAACATGGATTTCGGGCGAATTCCCGGTACTACCGGTTGCATTCTGCGGAGACCATCTGCATCGACGTGAGCGAAATGCTTTGGCCCTCGGATGTCCGGATCATCAAGCCCTTGGCCTGGACCTTATGCGATTCATGATCCTCGGGATCGAAGTCGCGGACGAAGGCCATATCGCGTAGTCCGAACGTTTCGCTACCCAGCGGGATGGACTCAGCAGAAACAAGTTCTTCGGTCGTGGCATCGAACGGGAGTGTCTGTGAACGGATCGGACGGCTGCTGATCGTCAACTCCCAGTCGCGGTCGGGCGTGCGTGTCAGACAACCCACGACCATCGCCAGAGCACCCACCGGGAGCGGTTGGGGGCCGTTGGGGCCTACGAAAAGGACTTCGGTGAGTTGTTGCCGTGTGAGTTCATCTTGTCCCGCCTGCCCGCCGTTTCCACTGATGATATACGTCAGGATGTCCAGGTATGTGCTGTCGCTCAGTATTTCGGGGTTCTCGATTCTCCGTGGCGGCATGGAGTTGGAAATGTAGCCGTAAAGCAGTTCGAGGTTGTATTCTCGCCACTTGTCCATAAAGATCGGCCCCCGAAGCGCAGAGTTTCCGCCTCCAGAAAGGCCCAGGCCGTGACACCCGGAACATCGGGCTTCATAGGCATCCTGCCCACGCGCAATCTGCCCCGCGCTGGAAACGCCGTCCAGTATCGTCCGTACGGTTCCCTCAGGAGACTGTAAGGGGCTGGCTCCGGTGTCGCGGGTAAAGGCGCCGCTGGTGAGTGCGACGAACACCGCTGCGGTCGACAAGAATATGCGAAGCTTTCGTTGCATAGCACTCCTGTGGGAGACATGGGGACAGACGACATGGTCCCCATCTCCCTGATTCTACCTGAAGATATTCGAAATTTCGGGGCAGGCGGTCATCGACTAGCCGGGCCGCGGGACAACGGCCCCTGTTCAGGCCAACGACCCCGACCGACGGGGCGGGCCGGAATCTGAAGATAGAGATATCTAGAGATTCCAGCCCCCGCGGCTAGTAGCAGCCCGTGGCAGAAGTCTCGCGGGTCGCGTTACGGCCAAACGGGGCCGGATTCTAGGAGGCGACATCGTGACGACACGACGACGCTGCAATGCTCATTCATTGCGAGGAGTCGGCGACAACGAAGACGGCCCCGTTTCGCCGTAACCCTTCGGGCGCAGGGGGGCCACCGACGTTTCAAACGGAGGCCGCAGGCGCCCCGCAGGCTTTGTCCGACACTAAGTAAGACGGGTCACGATGAAAAGACGGCGCCCGCGGCCTCGGTTTCAAACCTCGGTGGCCGCTCCTCTCTTCGCGCCTGCAACCCGAAGACCCCTGCGCGCGATCCGCGAGACTTCTGCCACGGGCTGCTAGTCGTCGCTGGGCTGGCTTCCCTTCAGGTCCGCCAGCGCTATTCGCTCATCATGGTTCGGATCGTTCACGACCCGGACCGTGTCGCCAAACATCATCGTCGGGAGTTGGGTGGGGTTGAACGCGGGCCAGGTCGGCATGTCGGCATGATTCGGATCGCCGCTTCTGGCAAAGGCAGCCCAGGCCGCACTCATGACGTGCCCCAGTTGATAGCGTGACTGTGAGGCGCCCGTCATCGATGCTCCGATGTCCATGTTGTAGAAGACCAACGGAATATCCAGCGTGTGGTAGGCGCCCATCCGGCCATCGTGGACCGGCGAGTGCCAGTCGAGGAAATACAGATAGCTGGGTGACACTCCCTGCTCGTACTTGAGACGCCCCAGCGCCTGGGCGTTCCAGCGGCGCGAGTTGTCCGATTCCGCGGTGAGCCAGAGCATCTGGTTTCGCTTCTCCGGATGGCGTCTCTTATAGAGATCCAGCAATCGCTGTCCCTTTGCGGCGTCGTTGTTGGCCAGTCGTGTTGTGAATCGGTCGAGCATGTCCGCCTCGGGCAGGTCGTAGGGTGGCGGGCCGGTCCAGCCGTTTTCCGTTTCCGTGGAGCCCATCATCAGGGGGACCCTGGCTGAATAGGCCGGAGCGGTCGGATCCCACTGGTGGCGCGGAATGATGTTGCCGTCGATCACGGGGCCCGTGCCCAGTCGTGGGATACGCGGTTCGCTGTAGTAGGCATCCTGAATCTGCCGAAAATTCAGCCGCTGCAGTTCGTCCAACTGGTTAGCTCGGAGACCGAGCTTGGCGAGAAAGCGTTCCGCGCCTTCACTTGCGTCTGAGGCGAGCGTGCCCCGGAAGGCTGAGCCGCTCTGGGCGATCGAGCGATGGAACAGGCCCTGGGCGGATGGCATGGCCATTGTGGTCGTGGTTTTCCCGCCCCCTCCCGACTGACCGAAGATCGTCACATTGCCCGGGTCCCCGCCGAAGTTCTCGATGTTGTCGCGAACCCATTCCAGAGTTGCGACGAGGTCCTGCACACCCATATTGGTCGACTGGGCCCATTTGTCCCCGCCGAGATCCGCCAAATGAAGAAATCCGAAGATGTTGAGGCGGTGATTGACGGAGACAACCACAACGTTTTCTTTCTTGGCCAGGTTGGTGCCGTCATAAAGAAGGTAGTTTCCGCTTCCACCCGAGAATCCGCCGCCGTGCATCCAGACCATCACCGGCCGGGCCCTGTTATCCACCGCCGGCGTAAACACGTTGACGGTGAGGCAGTCTTCCCCCTCTTCGTCTCTGCGATCCAGTGCCAGCACGACCGGAGCCGGTGGACCGGCGCCGGGTTGGAGGGGCGCCCGGTGGCCGATCTGAAAGTGGTCACGCACCCCGGACCAGGAGGCGGGCTTTTGCGGGGGCATGAAGCGTTTCGCTCCGTCGGTGGGGGTGCCGTATGGCAGGCCCCAGAACTGATGGACTCTGTCCTTCAGGAGGCCACGGACGCGCCCCGACTGCGTTGACACCGTACCGCCCATCATCGTCAGGTGCATGTCCTGGGCCGATGCGCCGGTCCGATTGCCGCCCACGAACAAGCCCGCGGTTGCCATCGCTCCGGTTCCAAGAAAGGTCCGGCGGTTCATCACCGAACTCTTCTTCCTGCGACTCGGTTTCATATCCTTCCCTCCTGCATATTTATTGCGAAAATAGCGGCGTTCCACAGCGTTCTGATTGATGCCAGAACTATACAACAGCCCACAAGGGAAGCCATACATATTGTGGGTAGATAGCCCCGTCCGGACTTGTTGGAGGACGGGAGGATCCAGGTGGTTCAGTCCGCGGCTGCGGTGGCGTTGTGGGTGTCCACACGTGAAGTATGCGGTCCATGCACGTGCGGGCCGGTGCAAGCGGTCTCCGAACTCTGTCTATCCATGCCGGGGATGCGATGCCGGGCACACGGACGTCCACGAGTATTTTTATTCCTGCACGGCGTATCCTCAGCTGTCGCCGCTGTCGCCAGCCGGTTCGTCCCGGTTCGATTTGACCAATTTTGTTACTCTGACGCTTTGACTCTGTCGCATCAGCCTGGAAGTCATCGAGTCCCGCCGCTGGGGGTGGATCCTTCCTTGGCCGGCGGCCACAGCCCGCCGGTCCGCATCGGCCTCGCCTTGAGGGTGATACCGTAAGGTCGGGGCCAGTGTCTCCCTCTGTCGGATCTCTCTGTCGTGATCGGTGGCGAGTTTCGTCATGGGTCTCCAGGCCGGAGTCGCGGCGACAGCCAAGACATGCCGGATTGTTTGCAATCAGTCACCGATAATTCGGAGGAGGACAAGAATATGCCAGGAACGAATCAATACATTACGTTGGAAGATGCACAGGCGATGATGGCTGCCGGGGATGCCGAGGCGCGCCGGAATGACTGGACGGTGGCAATCGCAATCGTGGATGCGACCGGCAATTTGATCATGTTTCAGAGAATGGACGGCGTGCAAACGGGAAGCCTTGCTGTGTCGATCGGCAAGGCACGGACAGCAGCCCGATTCAATCGGCCGACCAAGGTGATCGAGGAAATGGTTACGGGTCCCCGTCCGGGCTTCATGGCCATCGATGGGGTTGTCCCGGTTCAGGGGGGTGTCCCCGTCGTCGTCTCCGGCAAGGTCCTCGGAGCCGTCGGTGTGAGCGGTGTACAGTCATCTGAGGATGAGCAGGTCGCCAACGCCGCCATCGACGGATTGCAAAGTTGAAAGCGGATTTGTCTATAATAGTTGATTGAGCTATGACTGAAATACTCCACAAGACCGACGACCTTCGCATTGACGACATCAAGGAGTTGCTGCCTCCGAATCACGTGTTGCGTGAAATTCCCATCGGCGAAGCCGTCGCGACGCTGACGCACGACACGCGGGAGGCCATCCATCGGGTACTGCATGGTCTGGACGACCGCATCCTCGCCGTCGTCGGTCCTTGTTCCATCCATGATCCGGTGGCCGCACTGGAGTATGCCGGGAGGCTCAAGGCTGAGAAATATCGTCTGGCCGGGGATCTGATCGTCGTCATGCGGGTGTATTTCGAAAAGCCCCGCACCACCGTTGGTTGGAAGGGTTTGATCAACGACCCCCACCTGGACGGCAGCTGTCAGATTAACGAGGGCATCCGCATGGGGCGCCAGTTGCTGCTCGAGCTTAACGCGCTCGGAGTCCCGGCCGGTGTCGAATACCTCGACGTGATCTCCCCGCAGTACCTTGCGGATCTGGTGAGCTGGGGCGCGATCGGGGCGCGTACGACTGAAAGTCAAGTTCACCGGGAGCTTGCTTCCGGGCTCTCATGTCCCGTAGGTTTCAAAAACGGGACCGACGGGAATTTGAAGATCGCTGTCGACGCGATCCGGACTTCGCGGCATCCCCATCATTTTCTGTCTGTGACCAAGGCCGGTCACTCCGCAATCGTATCGACGCGCGGTAATGAAGACTGCCATGTGATCCTGCGGGGCGGTAAAGAGCCGAATTACGACGCGGGGAGTGTCGCAGCGGCTTCCTTGCGATTGGCGGAAGCGGGACTGGCCCAGCGGTTGATGATCGATGTGAGTCATTCCAACAGCCAGAAAAACCATATGCGTCAGATCGTGGTTGGCAACGACGTTGCCGCCCAGGTTGCCAACGGGGACGACCGGATCATGGGGGTCATGATCGAAAGCCACCTGAAGGCGGGCCGGCAGGATCTGGAGCCGGGCAAAACACTGGTATACGGCCAGAGCATCACGGATGCCTGTATCGGATGGGAAGATACGGTGCCGGTGCTGGATGCCTTCGCCGATGCGGTCCGTGCGCGCCGCCGCAAACGCGAATCGATGACCTAGACCGAAGCTTTCCGCGCGTGACTCCCCCTCGGCGGTGAATGTGATTAATACCGGTCGGGGCCGTCACACGGCAGTCGCGGCCGAATCAATCCCTCTTCTGTAGATACTCTGTGAGCGCACTAAATCAGATTGTGTCGAGATCAATGCGGTCCTAGACCGCACCACCAGTAGCCTGCGGCACGAGTGGGTTGATCACCGGGGTTATCCGTGATCGCGACGTCTTGAAGTGCCAGTGATGGCCCGATGCCCTCCGAAATTACAGCAGGCAGGGTGTCGGGTCCCATCCGGAGTCGTCGGGTTCCTTCCGGAATTGCAATGTTCGGATGTAGGGTGCTGCGAGATAGGTGGGATCTTCAATAATCGTAGTCAGCACGAGATACTCTACGCCGCGATCCTCCAGGACCATGAAGGACTCTTTGTACACCGCCTGATCGCTGTAGGGAATGCCGTGTCGGAAGACGTGGCCCGCGGTAATGTTGGTGGTGACCACGTTCAGTTCACCCGACGTCCTCTCCGTGGGCAGGGAACCGCTGGATCGGCCTCCTGTGAAGCGCCACGCTGCGACGGAGCTCCCCTGAGGCGTCGACGGCCCACCTGCAGTCGGCAGACGATCAAAATAGAAGAGTCGCGACTGCATCCCGGCATCGACGTCGATCCGGAGAGTGTTGGCGTCTTCCCACCTGATGTGAAACCTTCCGGGGATGCGCATGATGCCCGCCGCGCCGTAAGCCTTGCATTCCTCGCTGCTGGCAAGGGCCGCTTCAGGATCCCAGGCATCGGCCACACGGCGGCCCTCTTCATTGAGCGGCAGATAATCGTAATCGCCCCGTTGCGCTGTTCGCATCCGCAAGCGCCAGTCTTCGCTGACGATAGACACCCAATATCCGGTCAGGTCGATCGGAGCCGCGACTCGAGCGGATTCTGGGATCACTTCCTGGCCCGGCTGCGCATCTAGGGCGAGAGCCATTGCAAGCAACATTGTCAGGGTGCCGACGATCCGCTGTGTCCTTGAAGCCCGACGCCGGATGTTATCGTTCACCATCATTCCCTCTGAAACTACAGCGGAGCGTGCGGTCTAATCGAACACTTCTCCAGCTGCCTGACCCCATCCGAAACCGTCCGAAATTCGCAGCAGCGTCTCCATCTTTACCCGATGGTCAACCGCCAGATTCCGGCTGGGCACTCCCGAGATCACCACCCGATCGCCAGGCCGCAAAGTTGTGCGCGTGACGCCCTGCCGTCCGAGCTGACCCGCGCCGCCCCACTCGACGCCCCAACGGTGCATCACGCCGTTTTCATCAGGCGCCATCACGTGAACGAAAGCATGCGGGTTGCGGAACATGAATGCGACGATTTCACCTTCGATCTCGATCGATTCGTCTTCCGCATAGGTCGATGCAAACGAGTGGTGCGCGTACGCCACCCCTCCGGAGATCAGAACACCGGCTACCAGCAGAACAAGGAGTTTCGTTTTCATCGTTCGTCCTCCAGCTTCAAACACTGATTTCGAGAATACGATCATGCTGCAATCTCTAGTGGCCTGTAACCGCATGGTCTTGTGTGCTCCGAGAGCGCATTCACGGACCGCTACGGCGCCCCGCTGAGGCTTGTGTAGACGGCTTCGACGAACATGTCCGTCGTCCACGGGCCCGCATTCGTGCCATAAACCGTGTCGTAGTCCAAGGTCGGCCGACGCTCTTTTACTTCTTCCAGCGTCATGCTCTGATCGATCATGTCCTGGATGCGGTCTCGGATGATCGTGACCATGTCTCTGTAATAGCCGACGTCCGCGGAATCCGAAATCCTTCCGTGACCTGGGATGATGAGGGTGCCCCCTTCGGTCCGAAATTCAGGAAAGGCCAGATCCAGAATGAAGTTCAATGAATCGACGATACCCTCGATACCGCCTCCGCGTTCAAGATCGATGATGGGGTAGCTCGTCGGCGTGTACAGATCGCCGGTCGCAATCACATCTGAACCCCGGAACCATACCAGCGAGTCGCCGTCGGTATGCGCGGAAGGTCGGTGGATCATTTGCACACCCTCTCCGTTCATATGGTGGCTGAGTTTGTACTGATTCACGAAGTATGTATCCGTCGGCCACACATCCGTCGGCCAGTCCGCGCGCGCCATCCGTCCCAGAACGTTCTCATGCGCCCAGATCAACGCGCCTTCGGCAGCATCGGCGATCGTTGCCGCGACATTGCCGCCTGTTATTGTTCGGCCGGCTGCGGCCAGGACCGCGTTGCCGCCGGTGTGGTCAGCATGGAGGTGGGTATTCAGGATGTAGCGAATCGGCTTGGCCGGGGGCGGCGTGGCGCGGCGCCGCTCCATCGACGACACGGTCTCGGAAGCGAATCCGAGTGCTTGGGGCGGGACGAAAGCAAGACTGTTCTGCAGTTCCCGCACGGCCGAGAGTACGGCTTCAGCCCCGCTCGCGCTTCCGGTGTCCACGAGCAACACGCCATCCGGGCCTATCTGGGCGGCGACGTTTCCGCCGTTGCCGGCAATCAGATAGACCGAACCCTGGACATGCAGCGCGTCGATCAGGGGCGTTCCGTCCTGAGGGTAGGCCGGGTGAATCAGGCCGATCATGACTGCTGTGGCCAGGAGCACTCTTCCCCAGCGGCGGGGGGGACCTATTATTTTCTTAAGGATCGGCCATCCACCGAGGCTCCTGCTCACTACCATCGCTCCCAATGCTGACTTGAATTGAACAGGGCAACCCATGTTTTTGCGCGGGTGTCCCTGGGCGGAATTCCGGTCCTTAACAGATTGGTCCGGGATTAGTCGGATCATTTTCTTACCCTAAACGCCTCGGCTCCGCCTCTTTGCTGTGAAAGCCGTTCACCCGCGCCGGGGCCGACGCGGGTCGTTCATAAAGAATTATTGAGCGAACGAACGAGCAAGTGTTCAATTCGAGCGAAATCTTACCTTGCGCCCGGCTGCCACGGGCTCCTAGCCCGGGTTTCTCACCAGTTGAGCGGCAACGTTGATTGGAGTCCGAGATCTGGGACGGACACCTAATTCTCGAGCTCAGCACAAATCACAGTGTCTTGACGGACCGAATTAGGTGTCCGTCCCAGATCTCCCGCCTGATCTCCCGCCTGGTAAGGCTTATTTGCTGTGAGAAACCCGGGCCCCCGAACTGGTGAGAAGTTCGGGCTAGCACAAAAGGCCCTCGCAGGTGATCGCCCTCAGTGGGCGGGGGAAGGGTCGATCGGTCATCGCTTTCAATTTATCCCGGTATTCCGGGTACATCGTTTCCGCTCCTCCGCGGGATGCTTCAATCGGGACGTCATAGTACGAGGCGAATGCGCCGAGAGTGGGATTGGTCCCAGGCAGGTAGTGGGGCACTGTACCCGGGTCCATATCGACCTCCGTCACAACGGTGCACGGATACGGGGGCAGACGTTGATTCAGATCCAGGGTATATTCCCGGCTCCGGATGAGGGGTTCTTCCAGATACGCCGGATCGTAAATGATGCTGGTGTAGGTGAGAATGTTGTCCCTCCGGGTCAGAAACTGCGTGATCTCGGACCGGTCGCTCCTAAAAACTCCCGACCGTCGCATGTAGCCTTCTTTCAGATGGGTGGTCCGGACTTTGAGGACATCTCCGATCCACTCCCCGGTCGAAAATCCTCCCCAGCTGTGCGGGGCATTTGCTGAAGGGTGAGGCCGTCCGTCCATGTAGATCGGGTAGTCGACCGACCGCAACCACTCGGTGTGAATCGCCGTGGTATCCCGTGAGACCGGGTCGATTTCCTGCCAGATCTTTAGCTCCGATGGTCCCCGTTCGAGGTATCCCAGTGGGTGAGGCCTGCATTGCCACTCGGGCAGCGTCCAACGGGTTGCGGTCCATGCGTCGGCCCTCGCGCGCGCATTGTCATTGATCGGCATGCCTGCGTAGTCTCCCGGCAGCACATTCGGACGTGGAGTTTGATCCTCGTGAGCCCGATTGGGGCGCCACTGTCCTGACAGGTCTACCTGTGCAAGTGCCGGTGGAGTCGCCAGCAGGGTTAGCAACAAGAATGGAAATACCGACACCTTCAAGGCACTAGCGGCGCCCATGGCCACCTCCGAATCACGTTGGCTCGTCTGACCCGTCAACCTCTATATAACGGAACACGTGTCCGTTCCGGGAGCAGGAATTAGAAGGAGTGTAGTGCCACACCTGGAGTTCGTCAAGGAACCCGGGAGGGGCCCGGGCAGAAGCCGTTGTTGGCTCCCACACCTCATCCATTCGGCCCCGCCCAGCCAGCACCGCCCACCCGACTCGGATGAATCAACAGGGTGTCACGGCGTGGTCAGTTATCCCGGGAGCCCGACGGGGCCGAATTGCCCAGTTCACCGTCCCATCGGGGGGACGACCCTGTGTGAACGCCGAACTGGTCGAGCACTCGCATCACGATGTGGTCGATGACAGAATCCAGGGTTTTGGGATGATTGTAGAACGCGGGTACCGGAGGAATCATAACGACGCCCATCCGCGAGAGTTTCAACATATTTTCAAGGTGAATGTCGCTCAGCGGAGATTCTCGGACCAACAGAACGAGCTTCCGCCGTTCCTTGAGTATGACGTCGGCCCCACGATGAATGAGGTTGTCCCCCTGGCCGTGGGCGATCGCGGCCAGCGACCGTACGCTGCACGGGGCAATGATCATGCCGTCGGTCACGAACGAACCGCTGGAGATGGCTGCCCCTTGATCGTTTTCCGGGTACGTTCGCGTGGCCAGTGCCTTGACCGCCTCGACCGTGTAGCTGGTTTCATGAACCAGTGTCCGAGCGCCCCACTTGCTCAAGACGAGATGACTCTCGATATCCGAATCTCGCAGCGCTTCCAGCAGCCGGACTCCAAAGATCGTTCCGGTTGCGCCCGTAATGCCGACGATGAGTCTCATCTTGTCATTCCGGGAGGTCGCGTTCGGAGAGCTCTTTCAAGGTGTTGATGTAACGGGGAAGTTCCGACCGGACGTTCGGATTGAGGCACGTGATGCCGCCGGTAATGTAGGCTCCCGGTTCCAGAATGGGGTCGGCATGATCAATGAAAACCTGCGCTAGTGATACGTTGAACATCGAATTATGGGGTGCGGACTGCATTTCCTCTCGCAATCGCTGGGCATCGCCTTTGAGGTAGTAGGTCTCCCGGTTGCCGAATATTGAAAGTGTGACTTTTTCCCGTTGTCGCATGTTTTCACTTGTGCGACTGGTTCTGTAAGTCGCCATTCGGATGTTCGCCTTATCGATAGCCACGACTTCAAAATAGCTCAAAACAGCCGGGTGTGGCCAGCCATCGGAATCCACCGTATGAATCAGGATCACCTGGTCCGCCTGTTCTTCCACGAAACGGCCGCACAACCGGTCTTCGAGATCCTGGGTCAGCACGTTGTCGATCCACCTGGCCATCCGGATACACCTCGGAGCGTTCCATGATTTCACTTGCGGGTGAACGTTGCAATCAGGGAAGCGGCAAAAGCGGCGTTATCAGCCCGTGGCATAAGTCTCAAGGGTCGCGTTACGGCCAAACGGGGCCGGATTCTAGGAGTCACAACGTGACGACGCGACGTCGCGACAACGTGACGACACGACGTCACGACGACGCTGCAATGCTCATTCATTGCGAGGAGTCGGCGACAACGAAGACGGTCCCGATTCGCCGTAACCCGGTAGGCGCAGGGGGGCCACCGACGTTTCAAACGGAGGCTGCAGGCGCCCCACAGGCATTGTCCGGCACTAAGTAAGGCCGGTCACGATGTAAAGACGGTGCCCGCGGCCTCGGTTTCAAACCTCGGTGCCCGCTCCTCACTTCGCGCCTGCAACCCGAAGACCCCTGCGCGCGGCCCTTGAGACTTATGCCACGGACTGTTATGGGAGACGGGCTGCTGGCCCCAGATCACGCAGCCAGTGTAGGATGTCCAGGTGTGACAACAATCTGACGTTGGACAAGGAGACGGACCGTGAAACAAGTGGAGCCAGGGGACATGCCGGTGCCCGCTGTACAGATGGATGGGATCGGTCCGGCGGATCTCCGGGAGTACATCGACCTGATTGAGCGGGCAGGAGAGCTGAAGCGGATCACGGCCGAGGTCGATCTCGTCGAGGAGATGTCGGCCATCGTCTATATGGCGGCCCGTGAAGTGGGCGCACCCGCGTTCCTGTTTGAGAACGTCAAAGGGCACCGGACGCCCGTCCTCTGGAACATGTGGGGGTCCAGCAGCAACCGCCTGGCCGCGGCCATGGGACTTCCCATGGGATTGAGCCTCCGCGATCTGGTGTTGGCGACCCGAAATCGACTGGGACGCAAGATCGCGCCGGTGACCGTGCCCTCCGAAGGGGCCGCTGTGTTCCAGAACACGCTTACCGGAGACGATATCGATGTTTACCGCTTTCCGGCGCCCCAGCACTGGCCTCTGGACGGCGGGCCCTATATCGGTACCGCCGACGCCGTGATTACGCGCGACCCTGACGACGGCCACCTGAACGTCGGCACCTACCGGATGATGATCCACGACCGCAACCACGTGGGACTCTATATGTCTCCCGGAAAAGATGCCCGTCTCCAGATGGAACGCTGGTGGCAGGCTGGTCAGCCCTGCGAGGTGGTGGCGGTTTGGGGTGTGGATCCCTCAACGTTCCTGCTATCCGGGATTACGATGCCCAAGACCGAGTCCGAGATGGACTATATCGGTGGGCTCAGGGGCGAGGCAGTGAAGCTTTTGAACGGGAAGTTCACCGATCTCCAGTTTTCAGCCGGTTCCGAAATCGTCATGGAAGGCGTTGTCTATCCCCGGGATTACAGAAAAGAAGGGCCGTTCGGGGAGTTTACCGGATACTACGGGAGACCCAGCGATCCCTCGCCGCAGGTCGAGATCAAGGCGATTTATTTCAGGGACAATCCGATTCTCACTGCGGCTCTGATGGCCGATCACTGGGCCTCGAACGACAGCGCCCTGCAGTTCGCCGTCATTCGTTCCGCCCGGATCTGGGACGATCTCGACCGGCTCGGTATCCCCGGTATCCATGGTGTTTACGCCCACCCTTCGGCCGCCGGCGGCTTCGGAATGAATGTCGTTTCCCTGGAGCAGCGCTATGCCGGGCATGCGCAACAGGTCCTGGCAATTGCGGCGCAGTCCCCGGGCGGAGCGTATTTCAGCAAGTGGATCATCGCCGTCGACCACGATATCGATCCGACGGACATCGACCAGGTGATGTGGGCGATGTCCACCCGTTGCAATCCGGTCGAGGGCATTGATATCCTGCGCAATACTTGGTCGACGTGGCTCGATCCGGCGCAGAACCCGCCCGACAAGCGACCCTACAGTTCGAAGGCGCTCATTAACGCCTGCATGGATCACAAACACATCAAGACCTTCTCGAAGCGGTCCAAACTGCGGAAGGAAATCTACGACCGGGTCATCGACCGGTGGGTCGAGTTGGGATTTGAGGGAAAGCCACCCGATATTCGTAGTTTCGAAGAAGATGAGGAATGGCCGCGTGTGGATAAGAAAGGCGGACGGTCCGCGATATAGACATCCAACACTTGACGAGCCGACAGCGACGTTCGTGCTGCCCGAAGCACCGGAGTTGCGGTCGTCGATGCCCGATGGTCACTGAATATGCAAACCTCACCACAGTGCCTGATTTGCAGCACGCCGCTCGAAGGCACCTGGAGCCTGCCGTTCAGACTGGCCGGCATCCGTCGGAGTCCGCGCAATCGAAACGTTTGCAGTCGCTGCGATACACACATCACCGACGGCCGGGTCGTCGAGTTGACTGTGCTCTTCGCGGATCTGTCATCGTTCACCGAATTGACCCAGAAGCTCGGCCCGGAACGCATTCACGAAGTGGTCGACGCGTTCCTGAAAATGGCTACAGATATCATTGTCAGCCACGGCGGATTCATCGATAAATATATCGGTGACGCCGTGATGGCATTCTTCAACGTACCCATTCGCGACGGAGACCACAGCGCGCGGGCGGTCGCGGCTGCGCAGGAAATTCAGAAATCGTTACCCGCAGCCGGGGTGCGCCTGAAGGTGGATTTGCAGGCGTCGGTCGGCATCGCTTCCGGGTGGGCTCGTGTGGGCCGCCTGGGCTCCTCGGATGCAAAGGACCAGACCGCGATCGGAGACGTGGTCAATCTGGCTTCAAGGCTCCAGGGCCAAGCTGAACCGGGAGAGATACTGATCGATGACCGTGTTTATGTGCAGGCTGCGAAGGACTTGCCCCAGGTGGTTTCCGAAGAGCTGAGCCTCAAGGGCTTCCTGAATCCGATCACGGCCTATCGTCTCGGAGCAATCAGTGCGGGTAAGACCGTGACTGCGCGGACAAGCGATTCTCTGAAGAGACTCCGCTTCGGCACGGTTGTCGTTGCCCTTCTTGGCGCGCCCTGCGGGATCGCCGCCCTCATCGGCCCTCTGGCCGTGGCTCTCGGCATTGGATCGGCGTTCGCGGCCACCAGTGCGTTCTGGATCACCGACTCCCCGTGGATCCGCTGGCCCATCATCGGCTTGGCACTCGTAGGCGCCGGGGCCAACCTCTACAACCTCCGGCATGCGCGGCACCTGCGAAGGCAGCACGATTTCGTTGAACCGATGACGCGGCTCGAGCGGCAGCGCAGCGTCACGGTCCTGATTGCGGCTGCCCTCACGCTGTCGATCGCAGTGTTTGAGGTCTACGCACACGGCGTACTGATGCAACATCCCTGGCCGTAAAGACACGGGGGATTGGCGCTGCGGAGTGTGGCCTGGCACAAATCCCCGTTCTTGTGTTTTTGTTGACGCCATTCACCTTTGATCCTCAAAACTGAATCGACATTCGCATGCCCTGGCGATCGGCACGGACGACGGGCGACACCTTCAGGTTGACGCCCTGCGACGGCGAAAACTTGATCGTTCGTCGGATGAGTCCGTCAATACCTGCGCCGATTGCGGCACCTGCGCCGCCGAAGAGACCTCCCAGTACGAAAGGAGCGGCTTGACACTGGGAGCCTCCTCCCTCGTTTTCACAGTACAGCGATATGAAGATCCCGAGTGCGGCTCCCGGTATCGCCCCGGCGGCGAGACCGATGAGCGCGCCGTTCTTTTGTGAATCGCGGACTACGATCTGCGCTAAGGCGGTCAGTTCGAGGGTCCGTGTATCGGTGTCGTTCACCGATAGAGTCAGCGATCTGCCGGTCAGCTCGGCGATTCTTCCTTCAAAGCGGCTTCCGTCAACTCCTGTCGCGGAAACAGAGTCCCCAACGTTGACGTGGTCCGGAAGCTCGGCAAGAGACACAGTCTGCGCCTCCGCATAGCCGTGGATTAGAAACCCGAAAATGGACACACCGACAAGGGCTCGTGATAGTCGGAACATGTGAGTCACCTCCTTCACTCATTGATGCGACAAGTGCGGCTAAAACGGCTCAACTTAACCGGAACACCCGCCATCGCTCGGGAATAACATCTGTGGATTATCCTGCGAATCGTCGGAACTCCAACTGCGGAGACAACCGAACGGTCCAGTGCATTCGACGTTGGAACGGACCTCGGCGCACCGTGAAATTTGGAACGATTCCCGTCGAATGGGGCGCTGGTCTGAGCGTAGTGATGGTGTTATATTCGGAATACCTTTCCATGTCTGAACTGGATTCCAACATGACCCCCGAAGAACGATGGACCCAAATCGAGAACACCCTGAAGACGATCGCGGAGTATCAGGCCCGGCACGATGAATGGCTCAGCCGGCACGATGAATGGCTCAGCCAGCACGACGAATGGCTCAGCCAGCATGAAGAGTGGTTTGCCCGTATCGAGGGCTCCCTGGACTCGATCACGGAGCACCAGGTCCGCTATCAGGAAGAGATGGGACATTTGAGCCTCAAGATGCAAACCCTCGTATCAACCACCGGCGACCTGGCCGGCGTCAGCCGTCATCTCGTCACCGTTCAGGGCGAACTGGTGGAGTCCAACAGTCTGCTCCGGCGACTGGTCGAATCGCACGCAAATCGTCTCGACGGGATCCAGGGTCAAGGTCCCAACTGAGGGGAGGAGGAAATAGCGGGCGCGACAATGGCAGTGCTTGCCGTGTGTCGTCAGCCGTCGACAGCGCCCGATCTCAGATTGGCAAGGCCGCGATGGCTTCCTGAGTTAATTCGACCGTGTACGCTGCCCTGGCTCTGCAGACAGCACGCCATGTATGAACTCGAGCCCATCAACCCCCCACCGCCGCCCACCCAGGCTAAAAATTGAGAACAAGCCAGTCGGGACGGTTCCGCTACTGTGAATCGATGTATCGAACGAGTTGCTTTTCGAGGAATCTCTGCCAAACTTCCTCTGCGATCAGCCCAGCGGCTCTCTCGTTTGGATGACCGTCTCCCTGGATGATGTAGTCCTGTGATGCCGGGGATCTCAGATAAGACATGAAGGGCGAAATGTCTAGGTACGGGACTCTCAGGGTCTCAAAGTATTCATCAGCGACGGCCATGAAGGCCCGGGTTGACTCCAGGTGTGGTTCCCAGGCCTCCTGGCGATGCCAGCCCGTCGTCGTCACCAGCAATTGTGCCCCGTGTTGATCGGCCAGATCGTTCAGGCGTCGAAACAGCGCTTTGCCAAGGTTCACGGCAATGTCGGTTAAGGGGTCCCCCCGGGCTGGGCTGACCGTGCCATTCGGGACCGAGCTGGCCGACACATCTTGACCGAATGCCCCCAGGCTTTGAAAAGCCCTGCGCGTGAGCTGTACAACATGGGAATGTTCCAACAACCACTGATAGCTCGGGATAGATTGGACCAACGCCCTCCTGACGGAAGGTTGGAGCCGGTGGCGTTCGAGCGCGAGGCGATTTGCGTCTGACAGAGAGTAAATGTTCTTTAGGATACTCCGCCCAATGTCGTCGACATTCAAGAAGACGAGGATCAGATCAGGTTTCACCCTATCAGCAAAATCTTCGACGTAAGCGACATAATCCGCGGTGCCCCAGCCTCCGCCGGATGCGTTCAGGTAGTGGAATACACCTTCCCCAAACCTCCGGTCGGTCATCGACGCCAGCAATCGAACGTAGGTGTCTTCCTCTGCAAGAAGCCAGCCAAACGAAAAGGAATCTCCAACCACCAGGATCCTGTTCGCAGCTTCAGCGACTGAGGCACCTCGAAGATGTGGATATGAAAAATTATACCGGACGATGCGGGAGCCGAACTGGTGTCTTGCGGAACCGGTCGATCTGTTTACGAACAGACCGTTCTCAGTTTCGATTTGCCAGGTTCCACTCAAGTTTTGCGGAGAAACGAACCGGGTTATGAGCTCTGACCCGATCACAGCAAGTACGAGAGAGGCGACCAACAGGGATGCATTAAGAATGCTTTTGCGTAAATGTTCGGAGGTGGTAATTGTGAGGTTGCGGGGTCTCATATCAGTTGATCGAGTCATAGTCCGGGGCGAGTTCGGGCAACAACCGAACAACGGCAAACGGGTTGAATTCCGACCGTCACCGGGTGGATGCGATCACTGGCTGAGCACGTCAGCCTGAGAGAGATGAGGATCCGGGCCAGGCCAGCCCGCCGCCAGATCTCCGCAGTCTTCGCGGAGATAATTCCAGAAGTTGGGCCGAATGGATTCGAGGAGTTCCTCCCGCGTTTTCAGCCTCATTGCCTTGCCCACGTAAATCTTGGCCATGCGCTCCGTCCACGGTTCGGGCATCGGGCGGGCGAACACAAACAAGGGCCAGGTGAAGTTGACCCACAGCTTCCTAATGCGGTACGGCATCCGCGTCGATCGCGCCGTGGATCATTTGAATTCTCCACTCGTTGCCGGTCTTCCTGAACAGGGTCGTATTCATCCCCTTTCTCTGATGGACACCATCATCGACGGTATAGGCGAATGCCGCCCAGCCGGTATCGCCCCAGGCTCCCGTTGCAATCCCGTGTGCTTCCATTGTCCGCTTTGGTGTCGCCGTCATCTGCCGGTTGATAAACCACAACGCATAGCCCTTCGAGGTCAACTCGTGGCCGTCTTCGTCCACCCAGAGAATGTCGTCGGCGAACATCTCTTCGAAATAGCTCATGTCGCCTGTGTTGTAGGCGTCCACTCCGGCCTCCACCAGGTGTACGAGCGGCCCCGCCGCCGGCGGCCCCGGACTCCTTCCCCATATCTGCCCGCTACCGCGCGGAGGTTCCGGATACTGGGCCGGACTGCTCTGACTGATACACATCATCGCG
The DNA here is from genome assembly GCA_965263045.1 of Terriglobia bacterium. Classification (GTDB taxonomy): domain Bacteria; phylum Acidobacteriota; class Terriglobia; order 20CM-2-55-15; family 20CM-2-55-15. The sequence continues at coordinate 6,197,087 of CBDHGK010000041.1, read as the reverse complement.
ACCGCACAAAACAGTGCCACTCTCTTCACTGGACATCTCCTGTCGAATATTTTCTGTAAGAGGATAATCAAAACAGGTGCACCGACTCAATGAAAATGGCTTGGTTGGACGGCGACGAACATTCGAAATCCGGATCAGAGGGTAGGTCGATGCAGTGGATTCCACGCGTGACTGAGATGGCAGAGTGCCCGAGTCGAATCAGAACTGGAAACGCAAACCGACTTCAAACTGACGCGGATCGAGAGCGCTGGTCGATTTGCCGAAGTTCGGCGACGTCATCACGCCAGACGGCCGCCCCAGATTGGTGCGGTTGAACGCATTCGTCATGTTTGCGAACACGTTCAGGTTGGTCCGGGTGACAATGCCTCCGCCGTTGCTCCCAAAGAAAATTGCCTTGGAGATATTGAAGTCGAAATTGAGAGTTTTCGGACCCTTCCCGCCGTTTCGCCCGAAGCCCGGAGGCCGATCGTTGATCGTGCTGTCCCTGTTATCATCCCGTCCCGTGGTGATGTTGTACCAGTTGGGAGTCGTCAAAGACATCGTGCCGGTCAGAAAGACTCCCAAAGGCAGTTGGGCATTCACGGTGCTGTTCAAGGTGTGTGTGGGGCAGCATGTTCCGTGAGAACCCGTATAGTCCAACCGAAGATTGTAATTGTCGGAGGGGAGGGCGCGACTGTTGGCGGACGTTTCGGGAAGAACCCTCTGCAACAGGTAGCTGGCCGTTATGCTGAAGAGGCGGAATCTCTGGCGGTAGCTCAGCAGCAGGGTATGGCTGAGGAGGTTCGCTGAGGCCTCTCGGTTCAACACATCACCCCGACTTGGATCTGGCCGCACGCATGTTTCAGCGCTTTGAGTCGGGCGGCAGGAACGCCGGATGGGTGCCGTACTGTCAAATGGAGCGTTCAGGTTCCTGAGCCGTAGGCGGTGATACTCCCGCTCGTAACCATAGGTGGCGCTGATAAACATGTTCGTCAGGAATGTCCGTTCAAACTGGATCATCGCGACGTTAATGTAGGGCGACTCAATATTCGGATCCATGACCCGTATCGATGGCAATGTGTCCCGGACTGTGCCGGCTTGAAACGGATCCGGAAAGGAGGGGTTGTCGATTACGATTTCAAACTGCCGCGTGCCGTCGAGACGGCGCTGATCCTCAACCACGGTGATCGGCATGCCGACGTAGAACTGGCCACCTCCGCCCCGGATGACCGTCGCCCGACCCAGGGCGTAGGCGAATCCCAATCGCGGAGCGAGGTTGTCATAGTCCCCGAGGTTGCTTTGAGCGTAATAGCGGGCGCCAATCATCAGCGTGAGCTGTGGACTCACTTTCCAGTCGTTCTGGAGGAAAAACGAAAGATCCACTTGATCCGTTTCAAGTAACGGGTCGCCTCGTGTGACGCGATAGCTGAGAGGCCGGTCTGAAAGGAATGCGTCGAGGGTCGAAAAAGTGAATGTTCCGCCGAAATTGTTCTCGGATAACGACCGGCGTCTCTGATAGTGACCCTGCCCCCCGGCCCTTATCGTCACTTTCTCGCCGAGTTGTGTATAGAGGCTACTGAAATCGTAAATGCGTTCCCTGCTGTCCGATCTGTTCTGGGCACCGCCGGAGGTGAAGGCATCAAGCACATCGATTCGGAGCGCGTCGCTGAAGGGCTCGGTTTCATCGCGATTGGTAATCACGTTGAGGCGGCTTTCAAAAAGGCTCTGCGGGTTAAGCCTCGAGAACTGCACAAGCTCCACATTCCAATCGGCTCCACTGGAAGTCGAGGCGAGTTCGGGCAGCGCAAATCCGCCCACACCCTGATTGTTGCTGGAGCGGGTCGTATAGCCCAGGTTCAATGAAACCGAATGCGCTTGGGAAACCTGGTAGGTATTCCGTGTTGTGAACAAACGATTTACGACGGGCCGGGTGATTCCGAGAGCGAAGACACCTTCGGGCAGCGTCGCGTGGATCGTGTCGACGTTCTCAGCCTCATTGTGGCTGGCTGCGAAACTCGTTGTCAGCCTGCGAGGAATGATGGGGCCGCTGATGTCGAAATTGAACTGGCGTTCCTGGTAGGGCGGTTTGTTCTCGGCGAAGGGGTTTCTGGCGTTCAGAGCTTCGTCTTTGAACAACAGTTGCACGTTCCCATGAAACGCGCCCTGGCCGCCGCGGTCGACCACTTGCGGGCCAGGTTGCCCTGCCCCACGCTGGCCAAACCGGTACAGTCCGTCCTCTGAGGTAAACGCATTGTTGTTGATCCGAACGTACTGGGTTAGAGCCTGATCGGCCTGGCTGGCATTCTGTCGTTCGGCGACGGTTTCCGCGTAGGCGCTCCAGACGGTAAGTTGCTCGGGCGTCAAATAGTCCTGTAGCCGGCCAAGAAATTCCCCCCGCATCCATTCGATCGCGGAGCGCAACCGATCCGCCTCCTGACCCTGGGTTGGACCCGCCCGAAAGTCCATCAAATCGCCGAACAGGTCTTCGGAAGCCCGTCGACGGTCCTCGGTCATCAGAACAATCCCCCGCTCCTGTTCCGCCGTAAAAGGAAGGCCAGCATCAGTCAGGATGCGCCCCACCTCATCCTTCAACTCGGCCAGCGGGTTGGTGGCTTCTGCTAATGCGCTTTCTGTCTGGGAAGGCTGCTGACCTGCGATCGCCGGACCCTCGAGGCTGAGGACGATCAGGATCACAGCTAGCAGTCCGTGGCAGAAGTCTCGCGGGCCGCGCGCAGGGGTCTTCGGGTTGCAGGCGCGAAGTGAGGAGCGGCCACCGAGGTTTGTAACCGAGGCCGCGGGCGCCGTCTTTTCATCGTGATCCGTCTTAACAATTTCGGACAAAACCGGCGGGGCGCCTGCGGCCTCGGTTTCACACCTCGGTGACCCCCCTGCGCCCAAAGGGTTACGGCGAAAAGGGGCCATCTTCGTTGTCGCCGACCGCTCGCAATGAATGAGCATTGCAGCGTCGTCGCCTCCTAGAATCCGGCCCCGTTTGGCCGTAAGAGTCAAGCCCATTCTTAGTTGAAACTCTCCACGGCTCACGATGGGTCATGCAACCTTCTTCTTCGATCTCGTCGACGTCTTCGCCTCAATTTTCAGCTCTCGCTGGAGGGCTTCGCGGAGCTTTGGAAGATGACGGTAGCCGATCACCTTCCTCAGGCGCGGTTCGATGTCGATGAGCGCCGTCGCCAACCAGCGTTGCCGCTGACTCGAGTTCTTCCAATGATCGACCTTCGCACACCTTTCCTCGACAAGGGCATTGACCGATTCCAGGCAATTCGTCGTCTTGAACGAACGGCCCAAGACCCCGTACACGCCGAGCCGATGCAACGTGAGGGTCTCTTCCAGGCCTTCCTCAAGGCTCGCAGCCCCCGATTGGTTTCGCTCCTCGAGCTCTCCATGGAGCTCTCCGAGCGCCGCCCGAGCTTCGTCGTACTCCGGGCGCTCGTAGGCCCGCTGCAGCCGGCGTCGCCACACGGCTTGCTCGGTCTTCGATAGGTATCTCACGACGTTCTCGCGTTTGTGCCATTGGCAGCGTTGGACCAGGGCTCGATTCCTGAATGCCTTCTTGACCGCCGCCCGCAGACCTTTGCCGCCGTCGACAATCACCAGCACGCCTTCAGAGATGTCCAGGCCCCGCTCCATCAACGAACGGAGAAACGGAGTCAGCACTTGCTCGTTCTCCGTGTCGGTCTCCACGAAGCCCAAGAAGCGTTTGTCGCCCGAAAGCGTGACGCCCAGGGCCACTACCATCAGGGCGTCGGCAAACGCCTTCCCGTCCAGGAAGATCGCCACGACGTCCTCGCCACTCAGATCCCGCTCCTGCATCTCCCGAAGTTTCGCGGCACTCGCCTGGACGAATCCTCGAGACACCGTCGAACTCGACAGTCCGATCGCTCCCGGAATCGCTTCAGCGGCCGATTCATAGTTCCGGCAGGAGATCCCATACAGCACACGTCTGAGCAGTAGCTCGTTCACCGCGCCACCCGGACTGAGTTCCTCGTAGCTCCGAAGCGGAATCTCCCCGCCCGCCACGCTGCGCACTCGAGGCACCCGAACCGGCACCCGCTGGCCACCCAGCCCCACGGTCCCCGGATTGCTCCCGTGTCGCCGGCCCCGCAACGCCGCCTCCTTTCGTGCGTATCGCTCACCCGCCAACGACTTCACTTCCTCGTCGAGCAACTCCTCCACGTGCATCAACCCCAGTGGGATCAACGCCCGAATCATCTCCACCTTCGAGTCCAATTCCAGTCCCGAGTATTCCTCCCGGCTCAGGACCTCGACCTCACCCAGCACACGCGACTTCTTGCGTTTCTTTACCGAACGTAACAGACTCCTCATCTCGGCTCCTTTCTCTTACAGGCTTGATGTTGTTTCTTCCAATACCATCAAACCATGGGGTTTGGAGCCGTTTCAATTTCCAACTAAGATTGGCACACATTCGGCCGTAACGCGACCCGCGAGACTTCTGCCACGGGCTGCTAGCATTGGAAGCTCCTCAAACGAAGGGTGTTGCGTGGATTGTACCACTCAGCGAACGAATTCGACCCCGACCGCTTCCAGGTGGCGGGAGTTCCTGGATCCTTCTAATCAGAAGTCGAACGACCGCGTGAACTTGACGATGAGGGATCGGCCCACCAATGGGTTTTCCCGCGGATCATCCAGATTGATGACTCGCCCGTCGTTGTAGATCACGAACAGATCATCCCCCGGTCGGTAGATGTAGTTGAGCCGGAATCGGAAATTGACCAGTTGGTCGAGATTGCTGTACTGAACCGTACCACTGGTCAGCCATCGGTTTGAGAACGCATAGTTGAGCCGCGTGTTCACGACGTTCGAGGAAAAGTTTCCCCGGGGCAGGTCGACGTCGTCGAGCGCATAGTTCAGGTCGACGGAGAGTGAGTCGTTGATCTTGAACTGCGGCTGGATCCGCAGCTCGGTCCGGCTCCCGCCAAAAAAGCCCCACTCATAGCGGTAGCGGAAGAGCCCCGGGCCGGCGATGCGGCGCTGGGGAGCGCCGTTCCAGAAGAACACCATGTCCCACCCGGTATAGGTCCCAGCCGGGATCGAAATCTCACCGGGCCGTATGTCGAAAGGCTCGAAAAGGCGTTCGAATCTCCGGTGAAAGTCGGCCACGACGACGTCGCCGGATTGAAAGTGGTTCTCGAAGGTAAAGTAGTGATAGGTCAGAGACTCCTGCTTGCCTTCCTGATTCTGTGTGAGGTCGAGGCGGGTTCTGAAGACGAACTGACGGATCAGGCTGCTGTCGGGTCGGGGCCGTACCCCTGCCTGAATCGTCGTCATGCGCTGATCCCGGCGCGGGACGAATCCGAGTTCGGCGTTGAAGTTCCTCTGAACCAGGAAATGCTCTGCGCCCAGCAAAACAAAGTCGCTGTCCCACCGGATGCGGCCGAACGCCGCCCAGTCGTTGCCAATCATCGTGGGCGTCTCACTCTTGGCCAGGAAAGTTTGGATGCCGAGGTTTTCGGCAAAGGCAAAGTTGCCGTCGATTCCGTAGACCCGGTTGTGGTCCCGGCCTTCTCCGGACCCCAGGTTGGTAAACATGGCGCCGACCGAAGAGCGGTCGAACAAATCACGCTTGATCCTCAAAACACTGCTGTTGCGGCCGGGTGTACCCTGGTGGGAATCCGTCTGCATATTGATGATTCCCAGCGTGTAGGCCCCGACACGGCCCGTCAACTTCGCACCTCCGAGAATGGGGATCAATTCTCGTTCGGGTGAAAGACCTATTCTCCGGCTGAAGAAAAGATTGAAGTTGCGCTCTCCCGTCCCGAATTCAAAGACGCCCGCCCCTTCGAGGAAGAATTCCCGTTTTTCGGGAAAGAACAGCGGGAAGCGTGAGATGTTGGTGACAAGATCGTCGACCTCGCTTTGCGCAAAGTCGGTGTTGACCGTGAAGTCCAGGGTCAGCGCGCGCGTTGGCCTATATTTGAACACCTCAATGCCGATCTCTGATCGGTTGTTCGTGTCAGTTCGGCCTCCGGTACCGGGCGTCTGCTCGAACCCGGCGGAGAGGTAAGGTTTGAATCGGAAGCGGGTACCGATTTCCGCCTGCTCCAATCCGCCTAGGAGGCCGGCCTGGGAGACGTCCTCGAACCGGAAGTTGCGGTCGAAGTTATTCCAGTAGGAGGCTTCGTTTTTGCGGCGGATCACGCGTTCGATTTCGAGGCCCCAGTCGCCTGTATCGCCTTCCCGCATGCGGAGTGACTCGAACGGGATCATGATCTCGGCGCTCCAGCCCTGCGGATTTACGGCGGCGCTCGATTCCCATCTTTCGTCCCACGAGTCATTGATGTCCCGGCCCTCGTCGGTGACCAGCGCGTCGAACTGGGTCCCGAGCGCGTTAATTCGAAAAAGGAAGGCGTTGCGCCGATCCAGAAAGGTGTCGAGAAGGATGGCGACGCTGTCGTCCCTGCTGAGGTCCTCATCGCGACGGCGTTCGGTGGCCACAATCTGATCCGGGCTGCTGTCGAGACACACAAAGCCGAAGTAGATGGCCTGTGGCGTATATATGACACGGACCTGGGTTCCCTCGCTGGCGGGCTGTCCCACGTCCGGATCTCTCTGCAGGAAACGGTCCAGGGGACGTACATTATCCCAGGCTGCATCATCGAGAAGTCCGTCCACAACAGGGGCTTCATCGACGAAAACGGCCATCGACCGCTGCACCGTGTCCTGGGAACCTGCCTGGGCTGACAGACAGATCGGCGACAAAAGGATCGCCAGTTTCAGGCCGATCGCTATTACGGGTCGGTTTCGGGTCATGCGTTCTTCCTGTGCCCCGCGGCCCGGGTCACCGTTATCGGGTTGCGATATGGGTGGCCCTGCTCAGTGGTATGAATCAACAGAGGATAGTCAATACAAGAGCTCTTTCGCAATGGATAGGAATATGTCGTTCCGGCTTGACCCTGCGCCTCCGGATGGAATCCACTGGCTACTCCGGCAAGAAACGGTCCCATACATACGGCGACCCGACAGCCTTCTACATCATCGCATCGGGCCTCTTCGGCATGGACCGACGGACTTTCGGATTCCTCCCCGCCGGGATAGAAATCCAGGGGATCGGGATGGTGGGCATGATGCTGAACTTCGCCGTCACCGGGGGAGTCATCCGATTCTTCCCGCCTCCGAGTGATGCAACGCGAAAATTAGTCGACCGAATCAGGGAGCCGGAAGATGCGGAGGCCGCGGTCAAAGTTGAAACCCCACCAGGCATTGATTCAAGCCAGGCGGCGTGCGGGTTGGTGCTCAACCCGCGGGCCCCCCGTAACACGCCAGTTTGTGGTTGACATAGAAACAATCCGACCGAAGAATTGTACTCTCGGAATGCACCGTCCTCATCTTCGGCTGGGACTCGGTCTGCAGTCGCGTACTCTAAACTCCGAATCCGAAATTCGAGCTAGATTCTGACCGCAACCCAACACCGATGAACGACTCTTCCGCTGAATCGTATCCTGGACGCCGCCGCCGTATCGCCCTCGTTCTCAGGACGAGGGCCCGGGGTTCGGTACTGACAGCTTCGCAAACCCACTCAGTGCAATCCCGTGCGCCGTTCAATGGACATCCTGCGACTCACCGGCATGTTGGCCACATGGAGCGCGGAGGATCGAATCCTGCCCGCGGGGGGCGCTCACGGCTGATCTGTACAGCCCCAATCGAGACCGAATCGAGTGGCACAGGCGACTCGCCTGGACTCGGAGCCGGGGGGACGTCGAAATCATCAGCACGATGACGTCGGGCGAGACAATCGTACGTATCCGAACACGGGCATGACACAGATCGAATTCGTCAATCACGCATCCCTCGTCGTTAACCACGGCCGGGTTCGCCTGATCTGCGATCCATGGCTGGAAGGTTCTGTATTCGACAATGGATGGGATCTTCTCACCGAGCCTCAGTTTCCCTATGCGAGGTTCCGGGAAATCACCCACATCTGGTTCTCACACGAACATCCGGACCACTTCAACACCCTCACGCTGAACAAGATTTCCGAGGCGTTGAGGCCCAATATTACGATCCTTTATCAGGACAGCGTTGACAAGAAAGTGGTCCGATACTGCACCGACATGGGATTTGGGCGCGTGATCGAAATGAAATCCACCGAGTGGATTGACCTGGGGGATGACCTGGAGGTGCACTGTGAAATGCACGACAATGGTGATTCCTGGTTAGCGGTGCGTTCTCCGGATACCTCGATCCTCAACCTCAACGATTGTGTGCTGCATTCGCATGGAGATCTCGGCAAGGTCGCCCGGACTGTGGGGCAGGTGGACGTACTGGCAACCCAGTTCTCCTATGCGAACCGTGTGGGAAATCCAGGGGATCGTCCCACGTTAGATGCCGCCGCCGAGGAAAAACTCCGGTGGCTCAAATCTCAGATCCTGCACCTGAGTCCCCGATACGTGATCCCTTTTGCGAGCTTTTCCTACTTCAGCCACGAGGATAACTGGTACCTGAATGCGGGCATAAACAGGATTGATCGGGTGGAAGAGTTTATTCGCAGGGAATCGCTGGCCAAGCCAGTTGTTCTCTATCCGGCAGACGTATGGGATACGAGCAATACTCCCCCGCACGATTCCGAAAGCAGGGTACAGCATTACCTGAAGGACTGTGAACGCGTCCTGCGTCAGGGATTCATCCACAAATCCCAGCCAGTCCCTCTGGACAAGTTGCTGGAGGACGGGGATGGATTCATAAAGAAACTGCGTGCAAAGAACGGGTTCCTTGCTCGGTTTGTGTTACCCACGTTGAAAATCTTCGTGGAAGACCACGCGCAGATCCTCCGGCTGACAATGAGCGGCATTAAACCGATTTCCGAAAGCCCACACAATGCCGATATCGTCTGTAAATCGGACGCGCTCGATCACTTTTTTCTCTGGGAATGGGGTGGACGCACTCTTGATATCAATGGTCGTTTCTGGGTGCCCGACAGTGGCCAATATTGGAAGGCGAAGTCGTATGCGACGCTTGCAAGTTTCAACAATCGTGGTGAAGGACTCCGGGAAACACTGAAGACCGCCCAGCGTCGATATTTCAAGAACCGCGGCAGGCTGACCTAGGCCATGACCGAACGACACTCTGACCACGATGCTATGACTCGCAAGATCCTTGTGGGTATCCTGGTGTTGGCCTTCGTAGCGCGTGTGGCCGCGATGGTGCTCTTTCAGACATGGGACTTCTCTTCTGACATCGCATTCGGAAACGAGGAAGGTGAAATCGCTTACTCTCTCGCGAACGGACACGGGTATGCCTGGCCGGTCTTAGGAAGACCTGTGGGGCCGCCTCAGGGCACCTTCCAGCCAGATCGGCCGATACCGACTGCATGGAAGGCCCCGATCAGCCCCGCTATCATCGCAACGGCATTCTGGTTTTTCGGTTCGTATACGAGCACCGCTGCAATCTCCCTGGAATTGCTTCAAATCGCGTTCTCGCTTCTCAGTTGCTATTTGCTTTTCTTGCTGGGAAAACTGGTATTCAACAATGACTGGCCCGGATTAATCGCTGCATTTTTATTCGCAATTTACCCGAGTTCGATTCATTTTTCGGTTCAGAAAATCGAATATGCCACGCTGCTCACGCTATTAGGCCTCCTGATTCTCTTGCAGACCTTCGAACTCGCGAAACGACCTGGAATCGCCCGGAGCATTGTGTTGGGGGCACTGTGCGGACTCGCGTTGCTGGTCAACCCGGTCATTGTCGCGAATGTGTGCCAATCTTAGTTGGAAATTGAAACGGCTCCAAACCCCATGGTTTGATGGTATTGGAAGAAACAACATCAAGCCTGTAAGAGAAAGGAGCCGAGATGAGGAGTCTGTTACGTTCGGTAAAGAAACGCAAGAAGTCGCGTGTGCTGGGTGAGGTCGAGGTCCTGAGCCGGGAGGAATACTCGGGACTGGAATTGGACTCGAAGGTGGAGATGATTCGGGCGTTGATCCCACTGGGGTTGATGCACGTGGAGGAGTTGCTCGACGAGGAAGTGAAGTCGTTGGCGGGTGAGCGATACGCACGAAAGGAGGCGGCGTTGCGGGGCCGGCGACACGGGAGCAATCCGGGGACCGTGGGGCTGGGTGGCCAGCGGGTGCCGGTTCGGGTGCCTCGAGTGCGCAGCGTGGCGGGCGGGGAGATTCCGCTTCGGACCTACGAGGAACTCAGTCCGGGTGGCGCGGTGAACGAGCTACTGCTCAGACGTGTGCTGTATGGGATCTCCTGCCGGAACTATGAATCGGCCGCTGAAGCGATTCCGGGAGCGATCGGACTGTCGAGTTCGACGGTGTCTCGAGGATTCGTCCAGGCGAGTGCCGCGAAACTTCGGGAGATGCAGGAGCGGGATCTGAGTGGCGAGGACGTCGTGGCGATCTTCCTGGACGGGAAGGCGTTTGCCGACGCCCTGATGGTAGTGGCCCTGGGCGTCACGCTTTCGGGCGACAAACGCTTCTTGGGCTTCGTGGAGACCGACACGGAGAACGAGCAAGTGCTGACTCCGTTTCTCCGTTCGTTGATGGAGCGGGGCCTGGACATCTCTGAAGGCGTGCTGGTGATTGTCGACGGCGGCAAAGGTCTGCGGGCGGCGGTCAAGAAGGCATTCAGGAATCGAGCCCTGGTCCAACGCTGCCAATGGCACAAACGCGAGAACGTCGTGAGATACCTATCGAAGACCGAGCAAGCCGTGTGGCGACGCCGGCTGCAGCGGGCCTACGAGCGCCCGGAGTACGACGAAGCTCGGGCGGCGCTCGGAGAGCTCCATGGAGAGCTCGAGGAGCGAAACCAATCGGGGGCTGCGAGCCTTGAGGAAGGCCTGGAAGAGACCCTCACGTTGCATCGGCTCGGCGTGTACGGGGTCTTGGGCCGTTCGTTCAAGACGACGAATTGCCTGGAATCGGTCAATGCCCTTGTCGAGGAAAGGTGTGCGAAGGTCGATCATTGGAAGAACTCGAGTCAGCGGCAACGCTGGTTGGCGACGGCGCTCATCGACATCGAACCGCGCCTGAGGAAGGTGATCGGCTACCGTCATCTTCCAAAGCTCCGCGAAGCCCTCCAGCGAGAGCTGAAAATTGAGGCGAAGACGTCGACGAGATCGAAGAAGAAGGTTGCATGACCCATCGTGAGCCGTGGAGAGTTTCAACTAAGAATGGGCTTGACTCATTGTCGCGTTTTATCCTTTTGCTTTGCTGTGGTTCCTCTGGAGGCGGGAAATTGCTTTCAATCTCCGACTCTGGCGGGCAGTGACGATCGTGGTGTGCTGTGGGGCGGTCGTGACTCCATGGCTTATACGCAACTATGTCGTGTTTGATTCGTTCATCATTATCCGATCCAATCTATCGCGTGAAGTGCTAATGGGTACTTTCTCACCCAGGTACCGATCCGAACTGGGAATAGAAGTTCCGGAAACGTCCGAAACGGAAACCGGATCCAGTGCGGCCCTCGGCGGTCAAATTGCAAGAGTCTTTCTAGAGCATCCTGAATTATTCGTCATTCGCACTCGCGTTCGGGTGCGGCAATTCTGGACACAGCTGGGTGCAACCTCCGGGATTGAGCGGGTGGGGGCTGCTGCGGCCTATTTTCCAGTCCTCGGGTTGGGCTTGGTTGGGATTTGGTTCGGACGAAGGAATCGTTTTGTACACCTGCTGATCCTATATGTGATGGCCTCGCCCATCCCATTTTATCTGACATGGGCGACACGAGGGCGCTTTCGGTTCCCCATCGAGCCGATCCTCATACTATTTTCAGCCTACGTCGTCACTGTTTTGCTGGCGCGACTGTCAGAGCCTGCTGCAAGCGGACAACATCGTTGGTTAAGGTTACCCTCAACACTTCAGACCATCCGCTAACGACCGTCAAACGGGAGTCTGCCCTTTGAAGAACTCCCGACCCTCCAAGTGCTCGCTGATTCCCGCTGCTATGGTCCTTTTTCTCATCGTGTTGGCTCGATCCGCCGGGCGCGACCCATAGCCTTTCACTCAAGGCGGCAACGCGAGCGACAGATACGACGCCTCAAGTACGGAGTCGGGAAGTCCGCTCCCGGATTGCATTCCGGGACGGCGGCTCCGTCGTGCTGTTCTCTGCGCTTATTGCGTGGCCTGACCCACACGGCGTGTGTGTGATTTTTCCGGTCCATGCGTGATCATTGCGCCGACCTCTGGCCCGCCCTGTTCGGATCCAATCAAACCCGTATCGGGTCAGTCTCCGGACGTCGGATCCATGCCTCCCCGCGTAAACCGGCCCGCAATGAGTCTCCGGCCGCGGCGTGCATGCCGCATCAACCGACGCCACATGGGCAGAAGGGTGGTTGCTGCGAGCGCCATTCCGCCGATGCTGAGTCCGATGACGACGATGTCCCACAGTGGCCGCTTGTAGTAGAGAAACGGCAGATCGAGATAGTGGAAGCCGTGGTACAACCAGCGTTCCAGCCGGCTGCTCTTGTCGTGTTTGGTGAGGCTTCTCCGGTGCGGATCCAGGTACAGCCACGTGCCTCGTTCATCGGCGTAGCGGGCCCGGAGAACGGGCAGCGGTTCCTGACCGTCCTGGTTGTAGTAGTAGTTGTCATACTCATCCAGCCAGGTCGCATCCCGCATCGGCACTCCCGGCATGGCCTCTTCAACGACTCTCCACATCGATGCGTCGTCAAACCGTTTGAACGTTCCGTGTTCGGGAGCGACGGCCGAGACGATCAGATGTTCACGGGGCGGCGTATAGCGTTCGGCGTTGCTCCCGACTTCCATCGCGTAGTCGTATTCCGGCGGCGGACGATAGCCGATAAAATATGGCTCTCCGCGAAACTGGAGGTACTCCATCTCCTTTGGAGCGAACGCGGGCGTGAACGCAGCCAGGGAAGCCCGCAGCCGGTCGACGGTCATCAATTCAAAGTCGACTGGATCGCCGGAAACGGCCATCCGCTGGGCGGACGTCATCGGAGCCACGCGGAGAGAATCGAAGGGAGTGAGGGAAAGCGCGCCGCTGAAGGCCCATGTACAGGTCAGAAATCCGAATACGAGGCCCGCATAATGATGCCACCACATCCAGCCGGCATAGGGAGATACCGAGCTCACCCCCTTCAGGCGATAACGGCGTCGGAGCCCGAGACGCCAGACGCCAATCACTATCCCCATAAGGCACATCAGAGCACCGACCATCGATCCCCAGGTAACCAGGAATATCCACAGCGCCCCGTTGCGGCGAAGGGCCGTGAAATAGGTCCAGTGCAACACCCCGCTCCAGAAGCCCCAGAAGCGCGATTTGCGGTCGGTCTTCATGACGGGTTCGCCCCACCGCTCCGAAACGTAGAAAAAGGTGTCTGCAGCGTCGCCGACCCCGATGCGGTGAACGGGCATGAAGTATCGCTGGGCGGTTTGGAGCGTCCATTGGTCGGAATCTTCCAGGTAGGCGTCGTATCGCACCGTGGATGCGTGTTCGGGAACCCATTTGCGGACGAGATCGAGCGCTTCCTCCGCCGTCGCACCCTCGACAGACTCGCCCGTATCCGCGTAGACCCGTGTCGTACCGAAGCGATACACCGGACGGCGATCGTAGTACATCTCGATGCGCAACTGGCTGGGATCTCCGAAGTGAAGGTCCGCCGCCTCGGCGGGCGATATCTGAACGGTGGAAAGGTCGAGAGGGGCGACGTGACCGAGCCGTTCTGCCTCCGACAGGCTTGGCATCCCCCAGTACATGAAAGCGATGCCGGATATGAACCAGGCAAGGAATACGATGCCAAAGAAGATTCCCATCCACCGGTGCGTGTAGATGAGGAGCTTGCGCCAGTCTAGCCCGTATAGATCACGAGATGGACCAGAAAAGGCCGCCCTGTTTGGCATAAAGCGTTTGACAAGAACGTTTCAGACACCAAACAAAGGCGGCCCTTATGACGACAGAGTGTAACCAAACCACGTTTGAATTTCACGGACTTAATCAACGAAAAGTGAAGGCTCGATTCGACGGAGGGAAGATCACTTCCGACGCGGGTGTCCTGCTGTTGCGGGAGGTCGAAAAACGGACCGGGTTGATCGATGGACTGGCCGAATGTTTCGCCGATCACCGGGACCCGCGATTGATCGAGCACACGGTGAAAGAATTGATTGGGCAACGGGTGTATGGCCTGTGTCTGGGATATGAAGACCTGAACGATCACGACCAACTACGCACCGATCCGATGCTGGCCGTGGCGGTGGATAAGGCCGATCCGCTGGGAGGCAACCGACGGCAGGCCAGCGACCGGGGAAAGGCTCTGGCGGCCAAGTGCACACTGAATCGGCTGGAGTTGACTGGGGCTGAAGTCGGCGGGGAGGAGCGATACAAGAAGATTGCGATGGATACGGACCAGGTCGACCGCTGGATGGTCGATGCCTTCATCGCAGCCTTTGAATCGGCGCCTGAAGAAATCATTCTGGACCTCGATGCCACCGACGATCCGATCCACGGGCAACAAGAGGGACGATTCTTTCATGGCTACTACGGCAACTACTGTTATCTGCCGTTGTACATCTTCTCGGGTGAGCATCTGCTGTGCGCCCGATTACGGCGCTCCAATATCGATGGCGCGGCCGGATCGGTTGAGGAACTGACCCGCATCATCGGACAGATCCGGAAGAGCTGGCCGGATGTGTCGATCATCGTCCGTGGAGACTCCGGCTTCTGCAGAGATGACTTACTGACCTGGTGTGAATCCCATCAGGTGGATTACGTGGTGGGATTGGCCAAGAACGAGCGACTCAAGAAGGATATCGCTGAAGCCATGGCTCAGGCGAAATCGGAGTTCGAATCCACCGGTCAATCGGCACGGGTATTTAAGGACTTCCGCTATCGCACACGAGACAGTTGGAGCCAACAACGGCGCGTCGTGGGCAAGGCCGAGGTTCTGGCCAAGGGCGCCAATCCCCGATTCATCGTCACATCGCTGTCACCAGAACGTTGGGAGGCCCGTGCGCTATACGAGGATCTCTACTGTGCGCGCGGCGACATGGAGAACCGGATCAAAGAGCAACAACTGGATCTGTTTGCCGACCGCACCAGCGCGGCCACCATGCGCGCCAATCAACTCCGACTCTATCTGTCTTCGGCCGCCTACATGATCATGCATGCACTGCGCCGACTCGGACTCCACAATACCGAACTGGCGCGGGCTCAATGCGGCACGATCCGGCTGAAGCTGCTCAAGATCGGTGCCCGAATCCGGTTCACGGTCCGCAACGTCTGGGTGTCGATGGCTGAAGCCTGTCCCTACGCCGAAGTCTTCACCGCCGTTGTGCGCAACCTACAGGCGATGCCACTGCGATGCTGACGCCGACGCTCCCGCTTCGTCCCTGAATTCGATTTGATTATCCAGTCCGAGCCGAGGTGTGTCTGATTGCGGCCAACCACGCTCTCTCGAGCACGAAAATCCCCTTTTCATGTCGCCAAAACCTTCTCGCTTCACCCGAAGACCCTCCCCCACACCCCATCTCGCGTCCGCCGATGAGTCTTTCATGCAAAATCGCGATCAAGCGTCGCTTGGTGATCCATGCGGGCTAGAAGCTTGCGGGCGTTCATCAGAGGTCTCCTGACCCTGAAACCTTATCTGTTGACAAGCTTTGGCGGCAACTGAAGAGTTTCTGAATTGCCTGTCACCCGATCGGGCCCGGCGACGGTCGTGCCAGTGCTTGCGGGCTGCTAAGGCCGGTTGTCATCGAAGATATCCAGCGGCAGGATCGCTGTCACACCGACGTTGGGAGCATCAACCAGTTGCCCGATCCTCATATCGACGGCAACACTGGCGACGATGTAGGCTTGCTCTGGCGTCAGGTCGTAGGATTCGACGATATAGTCGATGATTTCCAGGAGTGCGTTCCTTGCGGCCAGGGAAATATCTTTGGACAGATTCTCCAGTTCGGCCGCTCTGGGCGAATCCAGGTATGCCATGTCCGGTGGTAGCGCTCCCACCGATTTCACCGGGATGCCCGTCGTCGCGTAGAACCGTCTGGAGGGAATGTCCATGAGGCGGGCCGTGCCTTCATAGTGGGGCCCGCGCGTAAGTTCCGGTCCGTCCGGGATGACGCGGGTCGTGATCGTGACAACGGCATCCATCTCGATGGCCGTGCCCGCCACTTCACCGTCGCCCTGCGCGAAATGCAGATCACCCAGCGCTAGGCCACAGCCTGCGATGTAGCAGGGCAGATACACCGTGACCCCGACTCCGAGGTAGCGGATATCCATATTGCCACCGTGTTCTCTGGGCGGCCCGGTGCGCAGGCATTCAGCGCGCAACCGGCCCTCGGGCCCACAGATATCGGATGGGGATGCGTGCGTGGGCTCGGGCAGGCCAACCACTCCACCCTGCACGGCGAGCGCCGCCTCGCGACCGAGCGCGGCAGCGTGCTCTCTGGGGCCCGGCAGCACGGTCACGATGCCGGGAAAGCTTGCGTTCGGGATACGCACACCCGGAAGGTCATCCGACACGGCTTCGGTGCGGTTCAGCCTCCAGAGTACTTCGTAGGGCCCGGGAATCTGATCCGAGACGAAGCCATTGGCCGTAATCCGGGTTTCTCCAAAGGGTCCGGGTTCGATGTCAAGGATGGTCACGGCAAGGACATCGCCGGCCTCTGCGCCCTCGATATAGATGGGACCCGTCAACGGGTGCACGGTACCCCGTACCGGGTCGGAGTCACGACGGTCGACGTAGGTGCTTTCCGGGTCCAGTTGCCGGTCGATGGCGTTCCGCGTCTTCAGTACGATCGTCTGTTCGGGCAGCGCCCGGGCCACCATGGGGATATCGGGATGCAGGCGGTTAAAACATTGAGGATCTTCACCGCAATGGAAACCCGTACCCCCGAGGACCAGGATCTCGTCCGACGATTGCGCATCACTCACACCCGGGTGCGCGGCCAATACGCAGCCGACTAGGAGGGTGGCCACGATCCGTCGCATATGGCGGGCCATTCCGTTCATCAAGGCCTCCAACGACCTTCTCCGGTTCTCTTCATAGAGACATGGCGCTCTGGGGATCCTTCCAGTAGCAGGGCTACTGGAATAAACGCCGGGAAATGTGGGTCGACGATGTTAAACGATACTCGAGGTGTGCGGCAGAAGCAATGCGATCTCCCGTGTCTGAACGGGTGACACGTGGATGAGAAATGAGATTGTCGTGGATCGCTAACAATCGCCGCCGAGGTAACCTCCACCACCGCAATAAGTCACATCCTGAAGCTGGATCGCCAGGCCATCGGGATCGCTGAAATAGAGCTCTGGAGTCCCTTCCGGCGCACCCCCTCGATTCGGCATGCGCATCGACACCCAATGCTCTAGAGGAGCGGGTGACGCGGACACGGCGTCGCGCGCCCGGATGCCGTGGGCTTCAAGCGATTGCTGAATGCGATCGACCGCGAAGTCCTCCGTGCTGAAACATACGTGGTTGATGCGCGCACGATCGCCGTTGGTAAACATCAGGAACTGATCGCCCGTCCCGACGCCGAGCCCGGCCGTTGCGGCCTGCATCACCTGCACGCCGAAACCGAACACCCGCTGGTAAAACGCCTTCGTGCGCTCGGGATCGGGGACATTGATCGTGAAATGGTTCAGTCCACGCAGGGAAAGCCGGCCCTCCGCAGGCCGCGGCTCCGGATTCAGGCAGGCATCCCCCAGCAATCCGCCACCGCCGCAATAATTCGGATGTTGCAATTGAATGACGAGGCCATCCACATCACCCATATGGATTTCGGGAGTGCTCTCTCGCATCGTCAGGCGCACCTGCATTGCCGCAAGACTCAATCCTTCGCGTCCATTGCTTCGTGTGCTTCGTGTGCTTCGTGTCACGCCTTGAGGCGCGAGGATCTCGATCAGTTGATCGACATCGAAGTCTTCCACCGCCATCCCGAAGTGGTCGATCCGCGGCGGACCCTGACCCGCTTCGGTAAGCGCCAGAAAGCGGGGGCCGTCCCCGATCCGCATGAGGATTGTCGAGCCATGACGGGCCTGTACCGGCAGACCGAAAAGTCCCTGGTAGAAATCCAGAGAGCGTTCGATGTCCGACACCGCTAGCGTGACCTGGTGCAACCCTTCTACAGGAATGGGAATCGCAGGCTCCTGTGCAAGCAGACGGTGGGCCAGAGCAAATCCCGGCAGGGAAAGTAACACTGCCCGGCGGGTCATGCCGCCACTGACACGCTCCGTTGTCGATCTGTTGTTCTGATCGCTCAATGTTGGGTCGCACTCATTTCGTGGATGAAATTTTCGCCCGCGGACGCTGCTTACTATTCGAAGCTTCGTGGCCATTCATATCCAGATCCCAGATCTTAGGTCGAGTCTAACAAAACGGATAACCTGAGGGGTATCGAGATCTCATTGTCAGAAAACGGGAGCCGCAGACTCTTACGGGTCATCGTCGCTTCCAGGACACGGCCAGCCCAACACCAAAGACCCTCGATGTGGCGTCCCCCCTTTTGGCCCAGCCGTCTGGACTGCATCTTTCAGACATTCTGAGGCGAGTCGACTCGAATGGAGCGTCCAAACAGAAACCTGAGGTATGAACGGAAATGTTCGATGTTTGCGACGAAATGGCTGTGGTTTCGCGTCGTTTTCGCGACCAGGGAGGATCCCTGAATCAGACTGAAGAACATCCACGACATTTCGTCGGAGTCGAAATCGACTTCAGGGGCGTGCGCCCCTTTCGCCTCGGATAAGAGCTGTGAGAGCGGCGCGGTGAGGACGCGGAAGTGCTCTGCGCAGGCCCCCCGAACAGCATCATTGGTTTCTGCGAGTTCCTGCGCCATCATCCCGAGCAGGCAGACGGCCGTGCCTTCAGACTCCTTCGACACGACGATCGCGCTGTCGAGATGACGCTCGACACGGTCCAGGGGGTCATCGAACTGCGCTGAAGGGGAAGCCTGTCTCAGCCTCCGGTTGGTCTCACGCGAGAATTCTTCGAGCGCTTCCTGGACCATCCCTTCCTTGCTCCCGAAGTAGTGAAAGAAGCTTCCCTTGGTCACTCCTGCGTCTGCGCAGATGCGATCCACGGATGTCGCCGCGAAGCCCTGGCGCAGCATCGCCTCTGTGGCGGCCTGAAGGAGCTTCTGCTTCGTATTGGGCATGGACGCTGTCCCCCTGTCCGGCGTTCGATTGCTTGTGTCCCTCTATGGCTGACCCACTATGCAGGGATCAATGCTTTGCTCCCCTTGTATAGCTGTCCGTTGATGAACTGCGGGGCGATTCGCGACATCCAATGGAGCTGATTGGCCTGGCCTGGACGAATCTCGCATTGGCCGGCCCGCAGGCCTTTCAGAGTCGCACGGACCAGTTCATCCGTCGTGATGATTTTGAACTCCCCCTCAGGGAGATCACTCGTCAGACCCGTCCGGACCGCAGGCGGCATCAACTCGACGACCTCTACACCGGTACCGCTGAGCTGGTAGCGAAGCGAGGTCGTAAACGAGTGCATCGCTGCCTTGGTCGCGCAGTAAATCGGGGCGCTGGCGAGCGGCACGAAGGCGAGCCCGGACGACACGTTGATGATCGTGCCCCGCTTGTCCCGTAGCAGGTCGGTCAACGCCGAGATTACGCGAATGCTACCCGACAGGTTGATGTCGATCTCCGAGGTAAGCGCTTCGAGATCATCGGCTCCGCGCGCGAAGTTTCGGTGCACAAAGATGCCCGCATTATTGAAAAGAACGTTGAATCGCGGGTGATGCTCGCGAAGCTGTGCGGCAAGATCCCTGACGTCTCCCGCCTTGGAGACATCACTCTGAATCGTATGCAGTTCGGGATGCTTCCGTTTCGCCTCATCGAGCTTGGCCTGCGAACGGCCCGTCACGATGACGGCGTTGTCCAACTCGAGAAATGATTTGGCGAAGGCCAGGCCGATGCCTGTACTCCCGCCGGTAATCAGAATGACATTTCCACTCAATTTCATGAATACACTCCCCTTCCTGTTGGCGTTAACTCGCTGAGGCTTCGACCATAATATACTAATCAGTCGGTATTTATAATTTCAAGAGAAAATAGCTATCTCTGCGATAAAACCCATCTTTATATATATTTCTGCTCTGATTTGGCGATTGTGAGATCGTCAATATTAACTAACTGGTTAGTATGCTCTGACGCGTTGCGGTTCTTGGATGCCATCATTGACGAGCGCTTAGCGGATCCACAGATCAGAAACAGTTGCCGGAGCTGAGATATCAGGCGGGCGCTTCCCACGAGGTGGCCCCCTTAATCTACCAACCTTCATCAGCCGCCGGATTGTACATTCGACCATAGCCCCACAGGGCGGGACGTAGTCCTTCAAGAAACGGTCGGAATTGAATGTCACAGCGCGGGCGTTCATGTGATCCAGGGCGGGCAGTTTAGAAATGTCCCGGCCGCAATTCACAATATCGTGTCCGCGTGCATCGCGACCGTCAAAAAACCGGTACCCGACAATCTTGTCCATCTGTGGGTTTACAGGCGAACCGGTCAGATTTAAGGTCCAGGAATTCCAGGCGGCGGCTTTGTACGGGCGAGGCGGGCGATCGTTGTTTCTGGGAAGGTGCGGGAGGTCAATATTATGTATTAATAGCTCCTAAATTTTGATATCAACGCTCTAATACAGGACACAGAAACCAGCGGCCCCTGGGTTGTTTTATTAATTCCTAATTTTTCGGAGACCAGATATGCGGATTCTCAAGAGTCAGTGTTTGTTTGTGGCGGCGATAGCGTTGTTGTGCATCCCCTCTCCAGTTAATGCGGATACAGTCAAGATTCTTGAAGGTACAGTAATCCCTAACCACGCTCTCCAGTTGAATAATTTCTATAACAACAATAGCGTGATCTCGAGTGTGATTAACGGATCCATAGTGGGTCAATTGGCCGGGATCGATTTATTCATCAGTTACCTACCCGATGACCTGTTCACTGGAGCGGAGATCGGGGAGATGACGAACCACCTTGCCGGTGGCGGCAGGATCATGTTTCTGGGAGAACATCCCGGTTTCTTTCTGTGGAACGACCGAATCAATGCCACTTTAGGTACGTTGGGAAGTGGCATGAGTCTTGGGAGTACAGGATTTATCGACACAGGATTTCACCTGGCCACGGTCGAGAATGGACAGATATTGCCTCACCCGCTGACTGCAGGCATAAATACGTTCACCTACGCATTCCCAGCGGAAGTTATAGGTGCAGCTGTAGGGAATGAGCTTTTCCAATCCGTAAATTCGGCTTATACATTTATCGCTGTCGAGTCTTTTGGCGGCGGAAGTATTGTGCTGTCGGGTGACAGCAATATAATTGAAGCGGTCAGTCCTGGATCTGCCACACAACCTAATCCCGGCAATGACACGTTCTTCCTCAATGCCAGTAACGTGGTCCGGGCCCCTGTCCCCGAACCCTCGACGTCCCTCCTCCTCGGCCTGGGTATCGGTTTAATGGGGCTGGTATCGTATAGGCAGCGGAAGGAAGACACCTGAGTTTTTTCAACAGCTGTCCATGAGAGCTCCCCTGAATCTGTTCCCGGTCAAGGTCGTATAGAGCATTCCGCTTCGAAACCCCAAACTGCAAATCGAGGGGTGCACTCTCAGGTGCCCCTCCCGATCAGGAGATAAAGAGGAGATAAAAATGTCCAGGTCATGGATGGTTCGCATCGTTTTGATCGCAACACTGCTCGGTGCCCTCGAGTCTCAGGCTCAAAATCAGGCTTTGGTACTCGAGGGCGGGACGCTCATCGACGGCACGGGTGCGACTCCCGTCATCGACGCCGTGGTCGTCATCGAAGGTGCGCGGATCACGGCAGTGGGGACACTCGGACAGATCGACTACCCTGAAGGCGCCCGTGTAATCAGTACCGCCGGCTGGACCCTGTTGCCGGGGCTGATCGACGGTCACGTCCATCTCAAGAATTTCATGCCTCCGATGTTCTTGAGGTATGGGGTGACCACTATTGGGGACACCAACAATCACACCGAATGGAGCCTCGAGCAACGGGAGGCCTTGAATACGGGCGAGATCAAGGGGCCCCGCTTGTTTGTGACCGGTGTCGCCGCTGGCGGTCCGCCTGAGGCCGGGGGGCGCGCCACGGTTCCTTCAACGACGGAACCGTTCGGGCCGTATATCCGGCCCGGGTCCGATGGGTTGGCGGTCTTTGGTGTGGCTTTGAGGACCACGGATGAGGCGAGAACATACGTGCGCAGTCTCCTGGCCCAGCAGGTCGACATGATCAAGGTCGACCTCACGCTGACGCTCGATCAACTGCGGGCCGTCATCGAGGAAGCTGCGATCGGTGGCGTGCCCGTTGTCGGACATTCGCAGAATATCGAGACGGCTGTCGAGGTGGGTCTCAAATACATGGAACACACCGACACCCTGGGCCGCGCGATACTCGAGCAGATGGGAGCGGAACAGCTGAGGGAGGGCATCGCCACCCCGGAGCGTTTCATGGACACAAGCCTCTTTGATCCGCTGATCGAATTCATGGTGGCCGAAAGTGTCTATCTCAATCCAACGATGTTGTCTCGGTGGAGGACCTCCACTCCGATCGGGGCGGAAGTGGAAAAGATTGCAGCCGAGCTTGTCCGAGCTGATCGCGGTCTGGCATTCGTGCCCCCTGATGTCCGCGAATACTGGACACAGAGTTCCGCTCGCGCCCCGGACAGTGAAGGTTACAGGAAGACGGCGGACTTCCTCCGGAAGTATGTCGCGGCAGGGGGCAAGGTTCTGGCCGCGGCGGATACCGGAATCCTACCGGGACTCAGCCTCCACTACGAGGTGCAGATGCTGGCCGAAACGGGCATCCCCCCCCTGCAGGCGATCCAGGGGGCCACGCTGTGGGCTGCGGAATCGATTGGCCAGGGACAGGATCTCGGCTCAATCGAAGCTGGCAAGCTGGCGGATATCACGATCATCGAAGGCAATCCGCTCAGCGACATCACAGCGACGCGAAATGTCCGGATGGTCATCAAGGATGGAAAACTGTTGGACACCACCTACGACCGGAACTTTGTCAATCCGATCCCGCGGCCGACCCGATAAGTTGTCCATCGCCCCCGGAAAAGTTCACGTCGCGATTCGAAAGTAGCCCCGGACACCGCTGGGGACAAAGTGTTCGTTTTGTGCGGCGTGATTGGGAGACGCTGGTATTGCGAGTGACGGCTGGAAAGATTGGCTGAACGTCGATGAATTTCAGAGGGATACCTTGAGAAGTTCACCGTTTCGTCGGTTCTACCGCCTGGCCTGACCTCATCCCAGCGGTGAGATGTGCAGGTGCACAATTCTCCATTCCTCGCCTTCTTTTGTCCAGACCATCGTGGCCCTGAAGGTGCCTCCTTCGACGTTTGTGCCGGTTGGGTTCCTGACCAATCCGCCGGTGTAAAAGGTAGATATCGCGGAGATTCCACCGAAAACTTTCGTTTCCAGGCTGCCAACGGTGACGCGGTACTCCAGACCGGCGTCAAACGCAGCCTGGATGGCACTCTCGCTCCGCATGCCAACGTCAGAACCTAATATACCACCGGCTCTGGCATATGATGTGGCCTCAGTGTGCCAGAACGAAATGTATGTCGCATCGGCAGCGTTCAGTCGTGCGTAGAAGTCCAGCACCGCTCGGTTCACGTCCGCCTCATCATTCTGGGCAAGGCCTGGAGTTGTCAGGAACAGGACTACCAAGGAAGTCGATACCAATACCTTCATTTCAGAACTCCGCTGTTAGGGTGTTTAGAACGGTTTCGCTGACCACCTTCGCCCTCTCAGTGTAAGGGCAAGATGCTCGGAAGATTCTCATCGCAACGCTGCGATCCAGCAAGGTGTCCCGAACACGATGCACCTCACCGACAATTCCTGCGATCACCAGTTGCCCGGCCTCGTCAGAGCCAGGATTTGTGCCGGAATCCGTCGTGATCGTCAACTTCGAAAAGCCAGGCCGAAAACTCCATGAACCATACTACACATGAGCGGTGGAAGCTGCTGTCAATCACCGCGCCAGCCCTGTGAAACACGGAATTCCTATCGGGTGTGCGCCGGCGCGATTCGCGACCCCCGACACAATGTGAGATTCGACGTTACTCCGGATCTGAGTGTTTGAAGGAAGCCCGTCGCGCCTTAGCAGCCCGTGGCAGAAGTGACATCAATCTCAAAGGCCGCGCGCAGGGGTCTTCGGGTTGCAGGCGCGAAGTGAGGAGCGGCCACCGAGGTTTGAAACCGAGGCCGCGGGCGCTGGTTTTTCATCGTGACCCGCCTTACTTAATACCGGACAAAGCCTGCGGGGCGCCCGCAGCCTCCCTTTTGAAACGTCGGTGGCCCCCCTGCGCCCAAAGGGTTACGGCGAAACGGGGCCGTCTTCGTTGTCGCCGACTCCTCGCAATGAATGAGCATTGCAGCGTCGTCGCGACGTCGTGTCGTCACGTTGTCGCCTCCTAGAATCCGGCCCCGTTTGGCCGTAACGCGGCCCTTGAGACTTCTGGCACGGGCTGTTAGCCGATGCTATCGTTTGAACGGAACAAAAATTCGTTCACGATGAAGCCGGGACACGCGCACATATTCATTCTCTATTCTTCTTCTATCAACGAATCGCAATGGGCCGGACCGGAGAACCGGTGCCCCCCTTGATGCGCTCGGGCAGGGTGAGATACAGAAACTCATAGACCCCATCGAGGGCCAGGTCTTTGAGCTCCATGTTTTCCAGGAGTGGAATACCTTCTGAGCGAAAGACGATCTGATGCACGTTGGGCCCGGGACGCGGCATCACTTCCACACAACAACTATCTGCGCCCACCAATGACACCCTGCGGGTGACGAGCCAGCGCCCCACCTCGGTGCCGATACCCGGAGACCCCTCGTTTTCGCCGGTGCCGACATAGGAGTCGTTGTACCTTGAAGGGTTGGTCCAGTTGACGGACCAGCCGTAGTGGAACAGAACCGCATCACCTTGTTCGATCGAGTCCTCACTCATGTTCTGCCGCCCGAGGGCGCCCCGGACATCCGCCATCGTCACTTCGTATGCCGCCGGCAGCGTGGCGACACCTTTGAATGCGGCGATATCGATCAGAATTCCGCGAGTGATAAACGGCTTCATGCGCTCCATGCCGAGCGCTTCCAACCCGCCCAACCCTCGATTGGCGCCGGTCAGCTCGCGTTCGGTAAAGCCGTTGTAGTAGACGGTTTCAAATGAACCATCGGCCATCTGGACATTTTCGCCCTGATGCCCGAGCGCATCGATCTGAGTCCCCATCTGGCCGATATACCCGGTGAAGTACTCGCTGTGAACCACTGCGCCCCCGGCGCTGTCGGGGGGCGCGGCAGGTACGACGTTGAGATAGTACGGACGCGACGTGAACTGGGGCATGCTGGCTTCATACATGTGGCCGAGTTCGTAAGTTTCTCCGGTCTGGGAATCTGAAGCGCCCGGAGGATCTTTTCCGGTGTCACGTAGTTGGAGGCCCCGGCCTGATCTTCCGGACCATGGGGCGACGGCCACCACGGCCCGCGTTCACGTGTCTGGCCCAGGCCCGGGATCGCCGTCGAAATCACACATGCGAGGACCATCATGGATTTGATTGAAATCAGCGGCAGGTTTGTTCGTTTTTCCATCGTAGAGCCTCCGGGCGCGCGTT
This sequence comes from Terriglobia bacterium, assembly GCA_965263045.1. Classification (GTDB taxonomy): domain Bacteria; phylum Acidobacteriota; class Terriglobia; order 20CM-2-55-15; family 20CM-2-55-15. The sequence continues at coordinate 6,171,543 of CBDHGK010000041.1, read as the reverse complement.
TTGTCGTCATTCGTTTTGTTGTCGTTTATGGATAAGCGAATGTGTGCCAATCTTAGTTGGAAATTGAAACGGCTCCAAACCCCATGGTTTGATGGTATTGGAAGAAACAACATCAAGCCTGTAAGAGAAAGGAGCCGAGATGAGGAGTCTGTTACGTTCGGTAAAGAAACGCAAGAAGTCGCGTGTGCTGGGTGAGGTCGAGGTCCTGAGCCGGGAGGAATACTCGGGACTGGAATTGGACTCGAAGGTGGAGATGATTCGGGCGTTGATCCCACTGGGGTTGATGCACGTGGAGGAGTTGCTCGACGAGGAAGTGAAGTCGTTGGCGGGTGAGCGATACGCACGAAAGGAGGCGGCGTTGCGGGGCCGGCGACACGGGAGCAATCCGGGGACCGTGGGGCTGGGTGGCCAGCGGGTGCCGGTTCGGGTGCCTCGAGTGCGCAGCGTGGCGGGCGGGGAGATTCCGCTTCGGACCTACGAGGAACTCAGTCCGGGTGGCGCGGTGAACGAGCTACTGCTCAGACGTGTGCTGTATGGGATCTCCTGCCGGAACTATGAATCGGCCGCTGAAGCGATTCCGGGAGCGATCGGACTGTCGAGTTCGACGGTGTCTCGAGGATTCGTCCAGGCGAGTGCCGCGAAACTTCGGGAGATGCAGGAGCGGGATCTGAGTGGCGAGGACGTCGTGGCGATCTTCCTGGACGGGAAGGCGTTTGCCGACGCCCTGATGGTAGTGGCCCTGGGCGTCACGCTTTCGGGCGACAAACGCTTCTTGGGCTTCGTGGAGACCGACACGGAGAACGAGCAAGTGCTGACTCCGTTTCTCCGTTCGTTGATGGAGCGGGGCCTGGACATCTCTGAAGGCGTGCTGGTGATTGTCGACGGCGGCAAAGGTCTGCGGGCGGCGGTCAAGAAGGCATTCAGGAATCGAGCCCTGGTCCAACGCTGCCAATGGCACAAACGCGAGAACGTCGTGAGATACCTATCGAAGACCGAGCAAGCCGTGTGGCGACGCCGGCTGCAGCGGGCCTACGAGCGCCCGGAGTACGACGAAGCTCGGGCGGCGCTCGGAGAGCTCCATGGAGAGCTCGAGGAGCGAAACCAATCGGGGGCTGCGAGCCTTGAGGAAGGCCTGGAAGAGACCCTCACGTTGCATCGGCTCGGCGTGTACGGGGTCTTGGGCCGTTCGTTCAAGACGACGAATTGCCTGGAATCGGTCAATGCCCTTGTCGAGGAAAGGTGTGCGAAGGTCGATCATTGGAAGAACTCGAGTCAGCGGCAACGCTGGTTGGCGACGGCGCTCATCGACATCGAACCGCGCCTGAGGAAGGTGATCGGCTACCGTCATCTTCCAAAGCTCCGCGAAGCCCTCCAGCGAGAGCTGAAAATTGAGGCGAAGACGTCGACGAGATCGAAGAAGAAGGTTGCATGACCCATCGTGAGCCGTGGAGAGTTTCAACTAAGAATGGGCTTGACTCGGATAAGCTTTGTTGTTGTCGGAATCCCTGTTCGGATCCGGGCCTCTACGGATTCAGGATCAGCTTCTGGATCCGCCAGTTGTTCAGATCGGCAATATACAGCACGTTCTCCTGAGAACAATCGATGCCGTGAATCCAGTTGAATTGACCGAGCTGCTTACCCGATTCGCCCAGCATACCCAGGATTTTTCCATCCAGCGACAGCTTGTAGATCCGACCTGGGTGCTGGTCCGCGGCCCAGAGGTACTGGGGCTCTCCTTTCGAAATACACAGGGCCCAGGGCTGGGTCTCATCGGGTTGGTTTGGATTCACATTACCCAGAATCGGCTGGAGTGTTTTATCGAAGGGTACATTCAGAACGATCATGCGTTGAAGGTTGCCGTCCGGGTCGAAAACCTGAATCCTTCTGTTGGTGCGATCGGCGACATAGATGTTGCCGTCCCGGTCGGCCTGAATGTTGTGGGGGAGGTTGAACTCGCCGGGCTCGGATCCGTAAGATCCCCAGGACTTGATCCAATTCCCGTTCTTGTCGTACTTGGCGATGCGGGAATTCAGGTAGCCGTCACTGATGAAGATATTGTCTTCGCTGTCCCATGCGACGTCGGTCGGTCCCCCGAAATATCCGTCCACCTGGGGCGCATCAAGACCGCTCAGATGTTCGTATTCGTCGAATCCTTCAGGACGCCGACCGAGGTTCATGGTGACGTATCCGGCGGGATCAAATTTGATGGCGCTGTTGGCGCCCTTGTCCACAAGCCAGAGGTTGTCGTACCGGTCGTAACGAATTGAGTGCGAGTAGCCCAGGGCATAGACGTTCTGCCCGATCTCCCGGACGAAATAACCGTTCTCGTCAAACTCCAGCAGTTGCGACGTGGCATTTCCATAGAGCGGTCCTCCCGTGCTGGCCGAACCCGGATGATTCAGCACCATGATATGGCCCTTGGAATTGACGGCCACTGCGAGGGTCTCCCCGAGATTCATCTCAGGGGAGTATTTGAGAAAATTTGGAACCGATTCGTAGGGAATCTCGGGCACGTTGCTGTTATTGGTCTGTGCCATGACCGGACCCAGGCCCAGCAACACGATGATGGCAAAAGCAGCAGTCGGATGTCTCATGTTCGCCCCCTTGAGTTAGATCTGGACAAAGGAAATCATTTTCGCATGAACATACAAGATAGCAAGGTGTTGGACCCCGGCCGGGCAGCCTCTGAGAACACATTCCGAGACTGCAGGTGCCCATCTACCACCGCACGCATTGCGAGGTGAATTGAGTTTGTGCGCCCGCACATGGATGAACCGGCCGCAGGGCGGTGGGCAACGTGGACCTCATGACAGGCAATGTCTGCACCTGCGGATGCTGGTTGTGTATCTGAACCCGACCATCGCTGTCGGAAGCGCTGCAGTCTACAACATCACAGCGGGCAGAGGCGATCACCGGGATGGCGTCGCCAATAGTCGTCCGGTGGGTGATTCTGAATCCAGCCGCACTGGATCGTAGGATCTCCAAGACTCTCGGAGGGTCTTTCTAAGGAAACTTCGCTTCCCGAAATCGAAGGCGCGCGAGGTCTCAGTTTTGATCGTGCGAAACCGCTATCGCGAGGCAAAGACCCGCGTGTTCCCATCCGTTTCGAACGCAATTATGTCATACGGAACTGCGGGCTGGCCGGGGATTTCCATGCCCGGCGATCCCACCGGCATGCCCGGCACGGCCAGGCCGGCTATCTCGGGACGCTCGCGTAACAATCGCCCGATCGAGTCGGCCGGTACATGCCCTTCAACAATATAACCTTCAACAAAGGCCGTGTGGCATCCGGCCAACTGAGGGGGAACACCATGGCGTTGTTTCAAGGATTGGAGGTCTGCCTCGTCGTGAATTTCCACAGGAAAACCGTAGTCTGTCAAATGCGCGGCCCACGCACCACAGCAGCCTCAGCCGGGTGACTTGTAGACGGTGACCCTCGGCATGGACTCCTGGGTCAGCCCGGCCAGGGGTCGGAGACCCAGCAGCGCTCCGGCCGTGAGACCACCTCTTAATAGTGAGCGCCTAGAAATCGACATCTGAAATTCCTCCCTGTGGATTCTCCGGGTGCGGGGATGCCGGTCGATCGATACCTCGTGCCGGCGCGTATTCTTCGTGCAACCCGAGATGGCCGATACGCTTCTTAGAGAATATTAAATGCGCAACTCAGAAGCTATCGAATTATCAATCCCAGGGGGTTTAAGTGCGTTCATCAAGCGCACCCACTGGCTGGAACCGACGTTGGCCACGCACTTCCCGGGCACAGGCGCGCGTTCCTTACTGTTGTTGTTCGAACTCGCTCGAAATATCGTCGTAAAAGCGACTGTAAACGCGCTCGACCGTATTGCCGGTGGTGGGCGACTTGGATTCGCTGGCAAAGCGCGCATCGAACTCCCGCGACGGACGCGCCGCCATGATTTCGTCGAGTGTCATGCCCTGGGCCACCATGTCGCGAATACGGGCCTGGATCACGATCACGGCGTCGCGGACTGCGCTCAGTTCCTCTCGGGGCGAGAGTTGACCGTGGCCGGGAACGAAGATCGTGTCTGGGGTCGTCATGGCGAGTGCCATGTTGTAAATATCGACGAAATTGTCAATCGAGCCGCCGACGCCGGGATTCAGCGAAGGATAGTCGGTCCGGTACACGTCGCCAAAGGCCCACACGTCGGATCCGCTGAAGTACACCGCCGCATCTCCGTCGGTATGCGAGGGCTTCAGCGGTACGAAGAGGACTTCCTCTCCGTTGAAATGAAACGTCATCGGTCCTGTCGATGTGATCACGGGCAACCCGGTGGCCAATTCCGCACCGCCGCCGGCTTCAATCAGCGACCGGCGCAGGTTGGGTTGATCCACGATCACCGCGCCTTCTCTGGCAAAATTTTCGTTGTTGCCGGCGTGGTCGACATGGGAGTGGGTGTTGACGACGAAACGGATGGGCCCATCCGAGATCCGTCGGATTCCGGCCATGATCTCGTCATAGAAGACGGGGAAATTGGTGTCGACGATGAAAATTCCATCATCGCCCGCCATGACCGTCATGTTTCCACCAGCGCCTGCAATCACATAGACCTGGCCGGCCACATGGCGAACGACAACCTCGATGTCCGCCACGGCCTCGGGATCGTTGACCCGGTTGTTGAATCCGCGGATGTCGGGAATCGGGCCTCCGGTCGGAATCGCGACCTGGGAAGCGGCCACACCGCACGAAAGAATAGCGCATACAGCGCTCGACGCCACATATGCCATAGCTCGTATCATTGGAGACACCTCGTGTATGGAGTAGTTTTCGGCGAAATCTAAAGTGGTGAGTCTATCGCAGGTGCAACAGCTACATGCAAGAAAGGTCCCACATTTTGTATGGAGCTGTCTCCGTTCAGGACTTCATGGTTTTCGGACTTCGTCAGCGACCGCAACTCGGCCCTCCAGGATAGCGCGTCAAGCCCCGCGTCCGACCTATAGCAGCCCGTGGCATGAGTCTCAAGGGCCGCGTTACGGCCAAACGGGGCCGGATTCCAGGAGATCACAACGTGACGACACGACGTCGCGACGACGCTGCAATGCTCATTCATTGCGAGGAGTCGGCGACAACGAAGACGGCCCCGTTTGGCCGTAACCCTTTGGGCGCAGGGGGGCCACCGACGTTTCAAACGGAGGCCGCAGGCGCCCCGCAGGCTTTGTCCGGTATTAACTAAGGCGGGTCACGACGAAAAGACGTCGTTCCGCTCCTCACGTCGCGCCTGCAACCCGAAGACCCCTGCGCGCGGCCCTTGAGACTCATGCCACGAGCTGCTCGGTCGACCGTGATCGACAACTCCTCTGGCCGCCCTCTGGCTGCGGGTGGTGCGCGGGCCTCGGACCAAATCAGATTGACCCCGGAGGACATGGGCGCGTATGGTCTGAGAAACTGCGACCGGGAGTGTTGGAAATTGGCCCCGAGCCCACCACTCGGGCGGCTCCTTCTCGTGCACGTCGATTGGGAATTTCGCGGAGGCAAATCATGAACACACGGACTCTAACGATTGTGGCGATCTGTGGAGGGCTGCTGCTGACCGGCGTGCTTGTCGGGTGTAGCAGCCAAACCGACGGTGTGGGGGAGCCACAGCCACCGGGTACAGGATTCGCAGCGATCCCCGGAGTGAAAGGCGGACAGGACATCTTCGGCCCGTACGAGGTCGTCGAGAACTGGCCGAAACCGATGTCGGAGAGCCTCCCCGGACACGAAGGCTGGACCTATTCAATCACCATGGACGTCTTTGCCGAGAGCCCGGACCGGGTGTTCCTGGTGCAAAAAGGGGAACTACCGCTTATTGAGGAGAGGCCGGAGAGCATGTGGCTGCCGGAGCTCGGACCCGGCCTGCAATTCCCCAACTTTCGACTGCCGCTGCGGCAGGCCGGCAACTCGATCCCGAACGGAGACCAACTGGAGGCGGAAGGTGTGGGCAGGCCGGGCGTCGACTGGCGGTGGGAGCACTGCGTCCTCGTCGTGGATTCCGAAGGCAACATCGTCGAGGAGTGGACGCAATGGGACGATCTCTGGTACCGCCCGCATGACGTGGAGATCAGCCCCTACGATCCGGAAAAGCACGTGTGGATCGTGGACGCGGACGGGCATGCGGTCCACAAGTTCACCAACGATGGGCAGGAATTGGTCCTGACGCTGGGCACGCCGGGAGAGCCAGGTGAAGACGACAATCATCTCCGCCGCCCGACGTTTCTCACGTTCATGGATGAGAACACGATGTACCTGGCCGATGGGTATGACAACACGCGGGTCATCAAGTACGACATGGATGGCAACATCCTGGGACAATGGGGGGAGGAAGGCAACCCGCCCAACGAGACCCGCCCCGGCTACTGGAACAACGTACACGGAATCGCGGTCGATCCCACGACCCGTCGGGTGTACGTCAACGACCGCAACAACAACCGGGTACAGGTCTTTGATGAGAACGGTGAATACCTGGACGAGTGGAAGTTCGGGCCGCGGCCGCCGATGGATATTCACAGCTTCATCGTGACCAACGACCAGAAGCTGTGGGCGGCCGACCAGGGTACGCACAAGATCCTGGGCTATGACCTGGACGGGAACTTCCTATACTCCTGGGGCAGTTGGGGCGAGTATCCTGGCGGCATGTGGGGCGTCCACGGAATGTCCACCGACCAGGAGGGCAATTTCTACACGGCCTCTGTGAACAATGGACGAATCCAGAAATTCCGACCCCGGGAAGGCGCCAATCCGGATTTCCTGGTGGGCAATCCCTGGCCGGGGGTCTGGTAGAGAACCCCCGGGCGCACCAGACGAAGCCAGATAACGAGCTACTGCGTTTCGGCCAATTGCTGGAGCAATTCTCCCTTCGGGCTATCAGCTGGCACGAATCGCTGCACCCGTTCGCCGGCGAAAACTTCACCGGTGTAAATGTTGCCGTCGCTGTCCACGGCGATCATGTGCAGACCGAAGAACTGGCCGCCATTCTCGCCCATGCCGCCCATCTCTCCCATGACAGTGCCGTCCTCGCGGTTCAAGAACCAGATCTTGTTGTTCGTGAGATCTGAGATATAGAGATACTGCTGCCCGGCGTCGGGCGAGAACCCCACGCCGCCTGTAGAGCCGCCGATACCGGTACCGGGTGCGACGATAAACTCGTTGAGGAATGCGCCGTCTTTGGTCGTGACGTGGATACGGTTCGCGTTCCGGTCTGCGGCGTAGACGAGGCCATCATCGGAGACATTCAGCGTCAGGTGGCCGGCGAAGTCTTCGGGCATCGGGCCGTTGGGTGTGTAGGCGTGATCGGCGTCATCGGTGCTGATCTGAGCCAGAGCTTTCCCATACGCCCCCCATCCCCGTTTGAACTCGAATGTATCCAGAGCGAAAACAAGCACCCGTCCGCCCAGGTAATTGTCGGCAACGTACATCTCGTTGTCGGCTTCGACGATTCGGATTTCTTCGAGACCGCCGACGATCATCGGTGTTTCCGGCGGATACTTTTCCCTAAACGCGGCGCGCGCGGCGTCGGCCTGTCGATCCGCTTCAGGGTCGCGGGGGGCCCGGGGCCGCGCGGGCGGTGGCAGAAAACGGTAGACGGCACCGGCGCTGCCTTGACCAGGCACAGGCTGGGGAACGGGGCGAAGCCCGACCGGTGCGCCGTTCTCCCGTTCCGGCGTCCGCGCGACTTCGGCGACGACCTGGCCGGTTTCCGGGTCGTACTTGCGGACGGTGTCCTGTCCGATGTAGACGAATCCCGCGTCGTCTACGTCCATTCCGTGACCTTGCGGCGCGTCGAAGGAACCGATCACCCTGCCTTCGGCGTCGAAGTGAATCATCGTCGGAGACCGCACGCAGCACGCCGCCAGCGGAGGTGTGAGTTCGGCGTGCAGTTCGATGGCCGTCAGGTCGTTCGGGCGCGTAAGTGCCCAGACACCGCCGTTACTGTCGACGGCAAGACCGGTGACGCCACCCATTTTCCAGTTGTTGGGAAGCGGTTGCGGCCAGCTGGGATCGAAAAGGTAGCTGGGAGCGGTTTGCGCCAGGGCGTGGCTGATCGCGCTAGGAATTATGAATGCCACGCCGGCCAACAAGGCGAGCCCGGTCCAGATCGTCGAATGTCCCCTCATGAAATGCCCTCCTCTGCGACAGTCGTGGTTGCGTCTGAGTCCCTTCGCCCGGGACCGAAAGGGTGAATGCCGGACGACGGTCGTGACCGAGACTCTTTCGCGCCAATTCGTTCTCGGAATTTTTCCCCAGACACGTGCTGCCCGTCAAAGCAATTCGGAAAGAACGCACTGAAAAACCCGGAGGCGACTTCTTTGTGGGAACGCTCTGAAGGGGGATCGAGCGCTCGATATCCCGTCGGTACTCCCGGCTGGAACCACCCTCCCAGCGGCCGGCTTCCGGCTCATGCAGTCACTCCCTCCGCACGTGCTTTTCCAGCATCTGGCGGCGGACAACGGACCCATATACGTTCCCCAGCGCGTCCACCCCGACGCCTTCAGCTCCGCTGTGCTCGATCGTCATCGATTCAATGTCCTCGATAAATTCCCGCACCGAACCGTCCCGGGCGCTGCCGATGCGGATTCCTTTCTTCCAGGCCGGGTTATCCGGTCCCCACGACTCCGAGTCGGCGACGTATATCGTGTCGTCGTCAGTGATGTAGATTCCACTGGGCCGGCCAAACTGGATCCACTGGTCGATGTAGCGCCCCTCCTGATCGAAGATCTGAATCCGGTTGTTCGACCGGTCACCGACGAAGAGCCGCCCCTGGGAGTCTACGGCGATGGCATGCGGCCGGTTGAACTCACCCGGAAGGGCTCCAAAACCACCCCACTCCAGCAGGTAGGTCCCATCGCCTGAGAACTTGACAACGCGGTTGTTGGGGGAGCCGTGACCATCTGTGACAAAGATATCCCCGTTTTCGACGGTGACCACGTCGGTCGGCTCGTTGAATGTGAGGGGACCGTCCCCGGCGATCCCGGCCTGGCCGAGCGTCATCAGCAGTTCACCATCCGGGGTGAACTTGAAAACCTGGTGGCCCTGGGTTGCCGAACCGCGGGCGTCGGTGACCCAGACATGACCTTCCCGGTCCACGTGGAATCCGTGTGGCCACACGAACATACCGGCACCCCAGCTCGCCAGGAGCGACCCGGACGGGTCCAGCTTGAGAATCGGTGGTTCCGGGCGGCCGTCACAGGAGTTTTCAAAACAGCGATGGAGGACATAGACGTTACCGTCGGGTCCCGGTTCGGCTCCAGTCACTGCCGCCCACTCGGTCGTGCCTTCGGGAAGCTCGCCCCAGGGTTCGATACGCTGATACGGAGTGGGTAGTTCGTTCACGGGCCGGAAAATCCCGTTCCCATCGAAGGCGGTGGCCGCATCCGGCATCGTACCCGAGTCGGGCCCCGGAGCGCATCCCGCGGCAGTCATTGCCACGAACATGATCGCCCTGACGCAATTCACTGGGGGTTGCTTGGTCATAGTACATATTCCTTCTAGAAAAAAATGGCGTGAAACCGCTAGACACACCATTATGATCCGCGTTGCGTCAATCCCATCGGGCGCCAGAATACGGCATTCCGGGACCGACACTCGCGTTGTTCCCCCGGAGGTGGATGCCTGCCCACCTCGGTCCCCGGTCGAGGCTCCCTATTTCGCCGGGCCCGGCTCGGACCCCTTCCATCGCGCCATCAGCGTATTGGACTCCAGGCTGGAGGCGTCCATCATTTTCTGGGTTGCTGCCTGGCCCGCCACGGGGAGATTGTTTGGATCGAGCCGCCCGATCTGGACCAGCACGGATGCCTGGTCCCAGTAAATGTGTTCATGAAAAAGCTTGTCACCGCGGAAGCTGACAATGGCAACCAGGGGCACTTCGACATACCGGCCTGTGGGTGGAATACCGGGCAGCATCCAGTCGATTTCCTTGGTGTGGGTGAAGCAGAACACCAACTCGTCGACCACCCGGTCCACGCCAATCGTGCGCGAAACCTGGATCAGCCTGGTGTCGTCCGGATTCGCGTGCACGAAGTGGTTCAGATAGAACCGGTGAAGTTGTTGATGGCCGACGCCACCCGTCATCGTCGGTATGTGGTTGACGTAGGGTTCGGCCACCATCGTCGCCATGGTCCGGTCGACGTCGCGGGAGACGAATTCGTACTCGCAGTGTTTGTCCCACAGGTCGCCAAGGTCGTATGCCGGCCCGATCGCGCTCCGCAGCGCGGCGAGCGTACGGGTGTGCGCCATCGTCGCCGCGTGTTTGTCAAAACCATCACGATCGCTGTTGTAGAAGCCGTGGTCAGCCCCGGGATAGACAAAGACACTCGCCGTGGGGTGTTCGGTGAAGCCTTCGCGAATCGCCTGGATCGTTTCGGGCGGATAGTCGGGGTCGCGCTCCGGGCAATGGAGGACGATGGGGCAGGCGATGTTTTCCGCTTCGCCCATCATACCGGGCAGACCGACGCCGTAAAACGACACGGCGACTGCGGCCTTCCCGCGCGCCGCGATCAGGTATGCCAGTGTGCCGCCAACGGAGAACCCCACAACGCCGATGTCGCCGGTGCATTCGGTTAAGGCGCGTAGTGTCTGCTCTGCTGCGGTGAGATCCTTGAACGGCGGATCGAGGTCGAATTTTCCAAGATCGTTGAATACCTTTCGAAAGCCACGCGCGTCGCAGGCCCGAGTGATGTCCGGTTCCATGCGCCAGAAAAGGTCGGGCGCCAGCGCGACATAGCCTTCCTCGGCGAAGTAGTCGGTGGTGTTGCGCCGGGCCGGGTCGATGCCGGAGAGTTCCGGGCCGAGCAGCAACAGCCCCGGCCCGCTGCCCGATTCGGGCAGGGCGAGGTAGGCCGAAAACTTTCCGCCGTCGGGCGCCTTGATTTCGATCATCCGGCTCGCCATCTTCACCTCTCCTCCATTGATGTGTCTGACAACATTCTGATTGCCCACATACACGGGTCCATGCCGTCAGTCCCTGGAAAATAAGGCGGTCAATCGCCAGCAACCGACGCCCAGAAACACAGCACTGAACGTCACCAGAACCAGACAGCATTGCCACACCAGGGCGACGTCCGGGGCACTCTCCTGCAACAGCTCCGCGTAGCCCACCAGGGCCCAGGCGTGCGGTGTTGCCAGACTGAGTTGCTGCAGGGAATCGGGCATCCAGACACGTGGCAGAAAACAACCGCTTACAGCGGCCGCCGTCAAGGCGATCAGAATGCCGTAAGCGGTGATCTGCCCGTCGGTCCGGCCGAGGGCACCAATGACCAGTCCCAGGCCCGTGGCCGCCAAGGCCGTGGATGCCATCAGCGGTAACAGCATGACTGGCAGAGAGCCGTAGGACATTCCCAGGATCAAGTGGCCAGCGACAAACAGGACAATCATTTGAAACAAAGAAACCATGAAGAAAGGAATGGTCTTGCCCAGTAGAATTGCCATTCGGCCTACGCGTGCGGCCCGCAGCCGGTCGAGCGTGCCCAGGTCACGCTCAGCGAGTAGGGAACGCCCCATGAAAATGATGAGAAAGAACACGAAGCAAACCGTGTAGCCGGGCACCAGCCTAGAGTAAACGGCTTGGGTGGCAACGTCGGGCCCGTCCGGGGCTGGGGACGCATTCGAATCCGAATCGGTGCGCGGGAGGGGATTCTCAGCTTCCCAGGCATCCAGATATCGCTCCATGAACGGGTCTGTCCGGGCCACCTGCGGTACCAGCGTTCGTAAAGCCACGCCGAATACGGTCTGCTCGATGATGTAACGCGACACTCGGGCGGGCGGAATCCCCTGCGCCAGGTTCAGAATCGGCGACTGTCCGCTTTCATCGATTTCGACCGTCAGTTGGACACTGATGTCGAGGGCTGCGACACCATCGGCGAGCTGTCCCCGTCTCACGTCAATAATGTCGGCGATCTCCAGTTCGCTGATCCGGTTGACGAACTCAGGTCCGATCCGGATTGTTCCCACCGGGGTGGTTTGGTCGGACACGGATGTCCGATCGAGAATTTCGGATCGAACGATCCGGAACTCGTCGACGGCTTCGAGCTCTGTGACCAACGCCTCAGCCACCGCGCCGCCAGAGCCGTTCTCGACCTCCAGCAACCAGACTCCCCGCGACGCGCTTTCGATGAGACCTCCCATCGTGAGTCCCAGAATTGTGATAAAGATCAGGGGAGTGGCCAGCAGAAGGCTGGCGGTGCGACCGTCACGCAGCAAAAGCCGCAGGTCCTTGACGATGATATGGAAGGCGGGCATAGCGCGCACTATTGGACACCCTCACGGCGCTGGACCATCGACAGCATCTGATCGATGGCCGGCCCGGCCGTATCGCTGCCTTTGTCGTCGTGCCTGGCAAGGGGGCCGAACGCCACAAGACGCCCGCCGTCCATGACGCCTATCGTGTCACAAATGTCTCGTGCGTCTTCGAGGCTGTGCGTTGCGTAGAGAACGGCCGCACCTGCGACGCTCATCTGCCGAATGACGGCGAGCAGGCGGGCGCGCCACTCCAGATCGACACCTACCATCGGCTCATCCAGAACCAGGAGTCTCGGTTGGTGCAGCAGCGCGATCGCGAGGTTCAGGCGGCGGCGCATTCCTCCTGACCAGGTGTTCACGGGATTGTCCGCCTCACCGGAGAGGCCAACGGCCTCAAGAACATCTGTAACGCGCACATGGCGGTCGCTGGCGCGAATACCATAGATCCGGCCAAAAAACTCCAGATTCTCCCTGCCTGTCAGTTCCAGATAGAGAGCCGGCTCCTGTGGCGCAAATCCAATGGGCATGGCTGCCTGATGATCCGGAGAATCGACCTGGACACCGTCGATGTGAATCGAACCGGCATCAGGTTTCAACAGGCCGGCGACCATCTTCAGGGTCGAAGACTTGCCGGCGCCGTTCGCACCGAGGAGACCAACGACGGATCCGGATTCCGCACTCAGACTCAGGCCGTCCACGGCGCGCTTGTTTCCGTAACTCTTACAGAGACCGGACGTTTCCAAGAAGGCCATTCCGTATCCCCCGTGGGTGGTCGCAAGTCTCCGTCGCCTCACCCGAGGGCAGGCGGGATCTGGAGAGACAGCAGGGCCGCTGGATGCAATAGGGTACTACCGTATTCTCGAGCTCCGCAATCGTTGTTGACCGAGTGGGACAGTGTTCTGAAGAGAGGAAGGATTCCCGGTTTGCCCCGGGGCGGTCACGATAGCCCGAACGGGACCCGGCTATCGTCGCCGGGTAACCCTACATTGGGAATCTACCCGGCATCATGCGAGCTGTGGTTTCCGGCGTTCAGAACAGATCGAGATCGCCAAACGCCAGAATCGTTAACGCGAGGACAGCCCCAAACTCGGATTTATCACCGTTTCTACGTACAGGTCACCCCCTTCGCGAACGGCCGATGAGTCGGCCGCCTGACCCGTTAGCGAGGGCCCGGTTCGTCGCCACACCGGGCCATCCCACGTTGTCCAATGCAACCTTGACAGAGGTCCGGACAATCGCCAAAAATGCTTGCAGCCGACCGTGCCCACACTGGGCGTTCGAGCTCATCAGCAGCGATACCGGGAGACTACCATGCGTCAGATGCTTCAAAATCCCATCCCGATTTTCCTTAAAGTCGGCCTGTTGTTGCTGCTGGCCTTTGAAGCCCAGCCGCTCTTTGCTCAGACCCTGACTCTTGTGTTTCCCCAGATTGCGGTCGGCGACGGTTTCACGACGACGATCACACTCGTCCATAGTGACGAGCGCAGCACCGCTGCGGCGACGGGGACGATCACCTTTTACAACCCGGATGGAACGTTGCGAACAGTCACGACGAACGAATTGGGAACGAGCAGTTCATTCAACGTCACGGTCCCTTATCAGGGCGTGTTGGTTCTGACTCTGGCTTCCACCGACCCGCTCGCCGTTGGCAGTGCCAAATATGTCGGGACCGGTGTGGCTGTGCAGGGCATTGCCACATTTCGGACAGGTTCAACCATCGTGGGAGGGCTGGCGGCCCCGATGACGAACCGCGCATGGGTATTGATAGAGTCCACCTCAGGATTCGGAACGGGTGTCGCGATTACGAATCCAGGAGTATCGTCGATCAACATCACGCTCAGTCTCCGCGATTCGAACGGAGCAGTCACGGAGACGTCCAATCCGCCTGAACTGAATCCGATGGTGCCTGATGGGCACTATGCCAAGTTTATTGGGACGGAGATGGGTTTTTCCTCCAGTGGGCCCCAGAACGGTAGCCTGGAGATCATGGTGAACGGTGCGGGGAGTTTTTCGGCGCTACCGTTGAACATTGCTAACGACCTGATTTCCTCTTCCGCACTCATCACCGCTCAGGCGGACGCCCCGTTGATCTTTCCACAGATCGTCGATGGCCCTGGATGGACGACGGCGACGCGGCTTTTCAATCCCGGCACGTCCACCTTCACCGGCACGATGCGGTATTTCAACCCGGATGGGACGCCCCGTTCGATTACGCTCAACCGGGGAGTCAACAGCACATTTAACGTATCGATTCCACCGTTGGGAACGGACGTGCTTCAATCCACCGGTTCGAGCCCGGAAATCGTGGTCGGCATGGCCCGATTGGATGCCCAGGCCTCGGTTGGGGGTGTTTCGACAATCTTCACCGGAATCAACCACCTTGGAGTACCGCCGGCGCTTCCGATGCGCTCGGGCCGAATGGCCGTGGACACCGTCAACGGCAACACCGGGTTTGCGGTGTCCGGAACCGGAGGGGCTCAGGCCAATATTTCGTTGACCCTCCAGGACGCCCAGGGTGGAGGGGCCCAGACGGTTTCGCCCCCGGAGCTGAACCCGCTCGACGGGGACGGTCAGTTCGCACGCTTTGTGAATGAAGTTGGTTTCTCCGATACGGCAGGCCGGGCGGATAGCTCGGTGCTGCTTCAGGACACCGCGAGCGGGACGTTCGCACCGCTGGTCCTTCTGATAACCGACGGTAATATTTCCTCGGCGGCCATTGCCCGACAGGTTACCTCAGATGCCGTGACTGACTGGGCTGGGGCGCACAGCGGTCAGTGGAACAACACAACTTTCGGAAGTAGCGGATCGATTACTCTTACGATAACGATCGACGTTCCGAGTCAGACTGGGACACTGACTATGGATTTGGGCGGCGGGGTTTTCGGTGGCGGTGATCCCCCGCCCGAGACATTCACAGGCCCGCTGACGGCGTCCGGCGGGTTCGCTGACACCAGTACGTCCCCATTGTTCGGCGAACGGACGGTCACCGTCACTTCCGACGGAACCATCAGCCTGCGCGCGTACAACGTGCCTTCAGCTTTCATTGCATATTTAACGCTAGACGGATTCTTTACGCCGCAGGGCGGGTTTACTGGCGCGTACGAGGTGGGTGCCCCAGCCGGCGGCGTTCTAGCCGTCGGCACATGGAATGCGAACTGATGTGCTGGACAATGACCTCCGGCCAGAGGCTCTAGGCCCGCTGAAACGCGCGATGGGGAGTGTGCATGCACACTCCTGCCGACAACGGCTCGCCGCTTTCAGCGGATCCGCAAGGTCCCCCGCAGCGGCCTCCTACAGCCACTCGCCTTGCTCGGTCGCGTCGGTCAACACTGCCAGCTTCTTCCAGAATTCCGATCTTGTCCGATTGACTGTATCTCTCCGGCAGTATCATTGATTTCCATTGCGAACCGTCGGCCGCCCTTGGCCCGTTAGGTCCACCGCCCGGGTGACGCGCGAAAGCTGCCCCGCGGCGAATGTTGCATACACCGCGAGTTTTCAATCGAGCGGGTTCAACGCGGGCCCCGGAGAGGGGCCCGGTCGCAGGAACGGATTCGGCGGACGCGGTTGGTGTAACAACCTCGCCTACTGCGTCTTTATCCTGAAGTTTCCATCCGGGTCCCGTTCCCGCAGCTGTTGGTGGCATCCGCCACAGGTTGCCCGGGCAGCGTCGTACGCGGTTCCTAACTGGCCCGCGTTGTTCGCTGTTGCCGCTGCGGTTACCCCACCCCACGCCGCTGCCGCCTCAGACGCCTGCGTCGCGGCGGCGCTGAGGTTCATTCGCTCGTAGATCGGTACGACTTCCCCGAGCAATCTCTGAATCCCTTCGGCTCGTCTCGCCACAACGTCGAGATTCCCGGCCTCGCGGCTTGCGTCCAGGGCGTCCCGGGTCGCGCTCAAGTCGTTCATGATATCCGGGTGAGCGCGCTGTGCCATCACGTTGAGAGCCAAACCCAGGACCATACATACCGCAATCAGAACTGAAACCTTTCGCATCTTTATCCCCCTTACGATTCGCTTGTCTGCTCCTACGCTGTCGCCCTACATGTCATCACAATCGGTCGGGGCGTTCCCAAGAACCCGAAAAGCCATCGGCCTCCCACCGTTCACAAGCGTTTGCCGCAGAACAACTTTCGAGAAGGGTACTCAATTAAACGAAAGGTTTGCAAATTCTCTTGAAGTTCAGGCGTCGCGGGCAGGTTGCATGTATGTGATTTGCTGGACGCGGTTGAGCGGTGGCCGAACCGCAGGCGGTCAGACCACGTCAGCCCAGATCAGCAGGATCCTGCATTTGTTTGACCAGTTCAGTTGGTCGACGTGGCTCGATCCCGCGGAGATTTCAAGTGCTATACGTTCAAGTGGAATTTCTGTGACCGGGCTCCGCTGCAGCCTTTCGCAGGATCGAAAGCGTCGCCACTCGATCTCCAATCTAGACCCCCAGCCTCGGATCAGTAATAATCGCGCCATGCAGAGGCGTCGCCTGTCGTCAGCTTTGGTTGCCCATTGGTTAGCCCTGCTACTGTTGGGCTGTGGACAGAAAGGGGGAGACTTCGAAATTCCGGAACTAGGCATACCGCTCACACTGGCCGAGGAACGCGCAGGGAGGATTCAGGATCTTCGCTACGAGCTGAGGTTCGACATCCCGAACGCGGTCGAGGAAGCGATCGATGGCCGTCTCACGGCACGCTTCGTTCTTGAAGACGCATCGGTACCTGTTGTGTTCGATTTCGATCCGCTTGCAGCAGACCGGACGTCCGGGAATGCGTTCGTCGGGTCGGTGATTGTGGGCGGCTCCGAAGCCGATTTCCAGGTGGCCAACGGACATATCGTCATTCCTTCTGCCGCACTCGCCGCAGGTGAGAACACGATCGAAATTGTCTTTCGCGCCGGCGACGCGTCCTTGACCCGGAACCCTGAGTTCTTATACACGCTTTTCGTTCCTGCACGTGCGCACACGGTGTTTCCTTCTTTTGACCAGCCGGACCTGAAAGCGCGCTACTCACTCGAGTTGACGATTCCCCAGGGATGGCAAGCCGTTGCCAACGGTGCTGAAACCGCCCGCGAGGAAGTCGGAAACCGCGTTCTGATTCGATACGCCCAGACCGAAGCGATTTCGACATATCTGTTCGCGTTTGCGGCGGGACTGTTCCAGGTCGAGGAAGCCGAGCGCGACGGGCGAACGTTCCGGATGTTCCACCGGGAGACGGACACCGCAAAGCTCGAGCGCAACCGCAACGCAGTGTTCGACCTGCATGCGGCGGCGCTGGAACAACTTGAAGACTACACCGGCATTCCCTATCCTTTCGGCAAGTTCGACTTTGTTCTGATACCGGCCTTCGAGTTCGGTGGCATGGAACACCCCGGAGCGATTTTCTATCGGGATTCGGGCATTCTGCTCGAGGAAACGGCCACCGAGCAACAACGACTCAGCCGGGCGAGCCTGATATCGCACGAGACGTCCCACATGTGGTTCGGCGATCTCGTCACCATGCGTTGGTTCAACGATGTGTGGATGAAAGAAGTCTTCGCCAACTTCATGGCGGCCAAGATCGTCAATCCCTCTTTCCCCGAGGTCAACCATCAGCTGCTCTTCCTGACGAACAACTACCCGGTGGCGTACGGCGTCGACCGGACGGCGGGAACACACCCGATCCGGCAGGAGTTGGAAAACCTGAACGAGGCGGGGAGCCTGTACGGAGCAATCATCTACCAGAAGGCTCCGATCGTGATGCGGCAACTGGAACGCATTGTCGGCCCAGACCGCTTTCGGGAAGGGATGCGGGTTTACCTGGAGCGCTTCCGGTTCTCCAATGCCACCTGGCTGGATTTGATTGAAATTCTCGACGAAAGGACGGAAACCGACCTTGTGGCCTGGAGCCGAGCCTGGGTGGAAGAATCCGGCAGACCCGTCATTCGCACGGAACTCGAGACCGAAAGTGACGGGGGATTTTCCGGGATCACTCTTGTTCAGTCGGACCCGGCCGAGGCAAGGTCCCTCCGGTGGAACCAGCAAATCGAAGTCCTGATCGGTAAGTCTGGAAACGTCGAGACCGTTCCTGTGGGCTTGGCCGAAGAACGCGTCGGTGTGGCCGCTACTGTTCGCCCCGACTTCGTGCTGCCCAGCGGAAGCGGGCTGGCCTACGGCGACATTGTGCTCGACGAGGGAAGTCGGGCCTACCTCCTGGAACACCTCGGGGAGTTTGACGACGCCCTCACTCGCGGCGCAGCGTGGGTCACGCTTTGGGAAGAGATGTTGGGGGGGAGGCTCCTGCCACGGGCCCTGATGAATCTTGCCCTGGACGTTGTAGGGGAGGAAGACACCGAACAGATCGTCCAGTTGCTGCTCAACGGAATCACTTCGCTGTACTGGCGCTACCTGCCGGCGTCGGAGAGGGAAGAGCGGGTACCGGGGATCGAGCGCGTTCTTCGGGAGGGAATTGGAAGGTCGCAATCGTCGAGCCTGAAGTCGGCTTATTTTTCCGCTTTCCGTTCGGTTGTGACAACAGCCGAGGGGATCGCTTTTCTCGATCGGGTATGGGGCCGGGAGGAGACGATACCGGGATTGCCGCTGTCGGAAACCGATGAGACGACGATGGCCGAGCAACTCGCTCTGCGGTCGCATCCGCGATCCTCAGAGATCCTCGCAGAACAGTTGGGCCGGATCGAGAATCCCGACCGGAGGGAGCGCTTCCAGTTCGTAATTCCGGCGCTATCCGCCGATCCTGTGGAGCGGTCCGCGTTTTTCGCCCGGATTGGAAATTCCGCTAACCGGAGACGCGAACCCTGGGTATTGAGCGGCTTACGTTTCCTGAACCACCCTTTGCGGGCGGGCGAGGCTTTGGATCTGATCCGACCCGCTCTGGAGGAACTGGTCGAAGTCCGGAACACGGGTGACATCTTTTTCCCCCGCAGCTGGCTGGGCGCTCTGCTGTCGGGACACAATTCACCAAGGGCAGCCGAGATCGTCCGCGAGTTCCTGTCCGACAGGGAGGAGGACTATCCCAATCGCCTCCGGCAAATCATTCTTCAGTCCGCGGACCCCCTGTTCCGATCCGTCGCGATTTCCGAGTCCCTGGATAACTGATGCGCTCCCCCTGGTTCCTGTTCGGGAGCTCAGCGATCTTGCTCGTGATCATGGTCGGTGGTTTCCTCCTTTCCCCATCAGTCAGGCCTGCAGCCCAGCCTCACGCCGTCTATACCTCGATAGAAACTTCCGATAGAGGATCACAGGAAACGCTCTGGCTGGGCTATTCCATGGGACTCGCGATTCTTGCAGTGATGGCCGCCCTGGTGTTGATGGGTGTCGGCAAGAACGGACCAGGCAACATGCTAGGGAAATGGCTGGGAGCCGGTTTCATCTGCCTGGGCTTGATCTTCACCTGTCTTGTCGCCAGCTATGCGCGTTACGGGGCCGGACACGAAGACAGCTTCTTTGGCGGCCTTCCCGCACCCACCGCTTGGATGATCTATGGCGTGTGGCTCTTCCCCATGCTGATGATACTGGCGTGTTCCTACCACTTTGATCGGTGGTACTTCACCGAAGAGGATCAGCGTTTGATCGAGGAAGTGATGCGCTCGAAACGGTCCAGAGAAGAGGACCCTCTGTGATGGAGGAAGCCCGGCCCCTCATCGTACTGGTATCGGTGACGGTTTACTTCATCGCATGCATGGCGATGGGGCTCTGGGCCTACAGGAAGACCCGGACCACTGAGGACTTCTTCATGGCGGGCCGTGATCTGGGCGTGCTGGTAACCGCATTCGCCCTCTTTTCAAGCATCCTGAGCGGATTCGGTTTTGTGGGCGGTCCGGGATTGGTCTACCTCATGGGCATGAGCTCCATGTGGATGGTGGTGTGCGCGGGGATCGGCGGCGTGATCAGCTTTGCGCTCATTGCCAAGCGGATTCGTCTCTTCGCCGAGTGGGGCAATTGTATTTCGCTGCCTGACGTGGTGGCGGTCCGTTATCAGAGTGAATCGGTCCGGGCGTCGGTGGCCATCGTTATTCTTATCGGTGTGGTCGGTTATCTGGCCACGCAGATCCTCGCGATGGCCATTGTTCTCCAGGACATCCTTCGGGGCGCCGGTGTGTTGACCGATATCAGCCTGGGCATGGCGGTCGCCATATCGTGTTCCGTCCTGCTCTTTTACACCGTTACCGGCGGGATCCTCGCATCCGTTTACACGGATCTGATTCAGGGCGGTGTCATGGTCTTCGCCTCGATTCTGGTGTTCGTCACGGTCCTCACCACCTTCGACGGCGGCCTGATCGAGATCAGCCAGATCATCATGGCCGACGACCGGGAAGCGATGGGGCCCTGGGGCACGCTGGGCATCATGGGATGTCTGTCGTGGTTCTTTATGTTCGGTGTCGGAGCCGTAGGGCAACCCCACGTCATCACGAAGTCGATGATGATGCGGCGCATTGGCGACATCAAGCACATCGTACCCTTGACGTTTCTCGCCTACATCGCCTCAGCTTTGCTGTGGCTTGGAATCGGCCTCGCGATGCGGGCGCTGGTCGTTAGCGGAGCGCATCCGGCGCTCCTGACCCCCGACGCGGCCGCACCTCAATTCCTTCAGAACTACACACATCCGCTTCTGGCCGGAGTGGTGTTCGCCGGATTGCTGGCCGCGATTATGTCCACCGCCGACGGGTTCTTGAATATCGGCACGGCCGCCATCGTGCATGACATCCCGACTGCAGCGCTGGGACGTCCGATCGGCAATCGGCTGTGGTGGGCCCGAATCGCGACGGTCGCGATCGCCGTATCGGCCTCTTTGTTTGCGCTCTACACCGGCGATCTCGTCGCCCTGCTGGGAGCTTTCGGATGGGGCACATTCGGTGCCGCGCTGGTCCCCGTAGTGGCCATCGGTCTGAACTGGAAACGCGCCTCGGCGCGGGCGGCAAATACTGCCGTCATCGCCAGCCTGATCATCAACGTGGGAAGTCAGTTGACCGGAATCACGCCACCTCTGGGCGTGGATGTCGGAGCCCTGTCGCTGGCGGTTTCGCTGGTCCTCTTTGTTGGAATCTCGCTGGCCGGTCCTCAAGGTCGGATCAAGCCGGAGATCGAAATCATAATGAACGCGTAGCTCGGGACGGGGCGGCCGACGAGCGCCCGACTCACCGCGCGACAACCGGCCCCCGCGCACGAGATTGCCGAACACCGATCCGACGCCACTTGGCGAACAGATCCTCAAGATAGCCAAGGGCAATGCAGTATGCGCAGTCGATCCCAACGGTTTGACGGTTGATCATGACAGCGTATCGGCGTCCGGAACCGCGGATCCGCTTGGACTCATCCAGGCAGTCTGGAAGTTATCGGCTCAAGTTGATCTATGAAAGGGGATGTCAAGAGAAACAACTCCCCGACGGGTTGCGGCCCCCACACCGGATCGTTGTCGAGGCAGTCAGCCCCATTTTCCGTTACGGGAGAACGTTTCGGCAATTCAAGAACGGGCAGTGCAACACCGTGACGGAGTTCGGAAACTGAACAGCAGGTTTGGGACGGCTAGTACCGACCATAGATCTATCTGAGCCTCGAAGGCTATCGCTGTTTCGGGTCCTGCGAGGGGGGATAGAGACAGTACGTGTCCTTTGGACGGAGTCCGTGGACGACAACTTGGGCAGATCCTCACCCTCGATCCGCGCCGTTTCCTGCTCTGTCGGCCGTGCCTGTTCCGCCGGCGGTCAACTCGAAAACGGCTATGGTCTCGAACTCAGTTTCTTGGGATCAAACGTTTCTCCTGTCTTCCAGATTGTCAGAGCAACGGTCGCAATCTTCCGCGCCAGATTGAGCCGAGCCATCTCCGGCCGCATCCCTTTCCCTTTGAGACTCTCCAGATAGTCCCGCCAGGGATCGCTCTGAGCACCCGCCGCGGCTGCAGACACGAAGACCGTCTTGAGTCGCCGATTGCAGTTCCGGTTCAAACCCCGTGTGGCCACCGGTTTGGATCGCCTCCGGATACGACCATCCTGAAACTCGTACTCCGCACTGCTGTGAGTCACCACGGCCAAACCGCTATAGCTCCAAAACTGCCGCTTGGTTCGGAATCGGTGCGGCGTGTCGGCCGTAGAGACAATCTGAGCGGCTCGTATCGGACCCAATTGGGGAATGCTTCGCAACAGAGCGACGGCTTTGTGATGGCGGCTCTCTGCCAGCATGCCGGCCTTGGCCTGCTTCCGCAGTTTCCGCACCTGATCCAACTGCTCATACAACCAGGCCGCCCGTTGCCTCATTCCGGCTTCAGGAATCTGTCCCAGCCACTGCTCTCGCTGTGTCGCGTGGTAGACTCCCGATCCCCCGGTCGCAATGCCACGTCCCCGGTAGATGGCCTTAATCCGAAGCATCGTCCGCTTCGTGTCGACGGTGAAGGTCTCATAGGCCCGAACCATCTGTTTCAAACCACGAGTCTGCTCGTGCCCATGCCAGACCGATCGCAGAATTCCGACCCGTAACAGCTCCGCCAGTTTCCGGGCATCGGGCTTGTCTCCCTTCGAGCCTTCCGTCAGCAGTTTGTTCCGCTTCGGATCACACACCACGATTTCCTTGACCAGGTCTCGAATCACTTCGTGTAGCCACTGGGCCTGCGTCCCCTCCTCCAGCGTCACATGCAACGGCCCGCTCAGACTCTCCATCAAATCACGGATCGGGCCGGTTTTCGTCGGCACCATCGTTTCCAACACGACCTTGCCTTCCACGTTCATCACCGCCACTACAGTCATTGCCTGATGGACATCCATCCCCATATACTTGTCTCGTTTCATTACACACGCTCCTTTTCTGGGATCAACGCTCGAACGTTGATCAGGTTGTTAAGAGTCTTCTCTCAACAACCGCCAGACAAGGGGCGTCCTTTCATACTGCGACAATGCGGGCGGGAGGACAGTAAATAGATACCGTCACCACGCAAAGAACCTTCTTAAAGGAGATGTGCTAATGATCAGGTCATGGATCGTCTGGGTCGTTTGGATCGTCGCAATCGCAGCCGTTCTGGGTCCCGTCCAGGCGCGCGCCCAAAACCCGACACTCGTGCTCGAGGGTGGCACTCTCATCGACGGGACCGGTGGCATTCCTGTCAACGACGCCGTAGTCGTCATCGAAGGTTCGCGAATTGTGGCGGTGGGACAACGCGGTGAGGTTTCCTATCCTCAGGGTGCGCGGGTGATTTCTACAGAAGGGAGGACGATACTGCCCGGACTGGTCGATGGGCATGTCCACTTTTTCGCCGATTTTATGCCGCAAATGTTCCTGCGATTCGGTGTGACGACGGTTGGAGAGACCAACAATCAGACCGACTGGATCCTACTGCAGCGGGAGGCCTTGAACAGTGGAAGACTCAAGGGCCCGAGAATGTTTGTGACGGGCTCTGCGGCAGGCGGACCCACCGATGTCGCCGATACCGAAGGCCGCCTGAGTCGATCCGTCGTCGTGTCGCTGGATACCCCGGAAGAAGCGCGGGCATATGTCAGGAAGCTTGTCGCGATGGGTGTCGACATGATCAAGACCAATTACACCCTGACGTACGAACAGCTCGCCGCGATTGTTGATGAGGCCGGCAAGGCTGGGGTACCCGTTGTCGGACACTCGCGGAATATGCGGATGGCCGCAGAGCTTGGTCTCCAGTACATGGAACACATGAACACGGTCGCGTGGGCGCTGCTCGAAGACGATATGGGATATGAGCGATGGCGAAGAGAGGGCTATACCCCGGAACGATTTATGGATACGAACGACTTTCCGCCGCTGATTGAGTTGATGGTGGAGAAAGGCGTTTTTATCAATCCGACGCTGGTCGCCAACTGGGGGACCTCCAGTCCACGTGCACAGGAAAGGGCCGAAGCCGCGGTCGAAATACTCAAGGATCCCATACTGGCATCAATGGTTTCGACCGAGATTCAAGGGCAGTGGATCGATCCGGGGCGCCGTCCCCCGGATATCGTTGGATATGAGAAAGTGCAGGAGTTTATGCGCCAGTATGTCAATGCCGGGGGCAAGCTGCTGGCCGCCACCGATGAAGGGGGGCAATTTGTTCCCGGGCTCAGCATACATTACGAAATGCAGATGATTACGGATGCCGGTATTGCTCCGATGCAGGCGATTCAGGGCGCCACTCTGTGGGCGGCCGAATCGATCGGACAGGGTGAGAACCTGGGAAGTATCGAGGTGGGAAAGCTGGCCGACTTTACCATCATCGAGGGAGACCCGTTGAATGACATCGCGGCCACCCGGAACGTCCGGATGGTGATCAAGGATGGCCAGGTTCTGGATACGAGCTACGACCCGGGCGCGGTCACTCAGGTTCCGCGGCCCTACGGCCGGAGTCCAGTGCTGCGGAGTATGACTCCGCGGGTTGCGCCCCAGGGCGTTCAAAGCGTGACCGTGGAGTTGGAAGGGTCACGGTTCAGTCCGGCTGCTGTGGTTCGTCTGGGCAACACGGATTTGCCGACACAGTTTGTCAGCAACACCCAGCTGGTCGCTACGGTCGATTCCCGTCTGCTGGAGAGCCCGGGATCCTATGCCGTGTACGTCCTGAATCCCGGTTCGACGGGCAGTGTTTCTAATTCGATGTTTCTGATGGTGGATACCATCCGGTGAGTGCGTCGTTGAACGACGTGAAGGCGCCGAGACCGGCGTGAAGGCGCCGAGACCGGCGTGGAGGCGCCGAGACCGGCGTGGAGGCGCCGAGACCGGCGTGGAGGCGCCGAGAATGACAGATCTCAGCTTATGGAGTTGAAGAGCATGCGAAAAGTTTTCATGGGTTCGATTTTGAGTCTGGCAGCCGTATTGGTTTTTTCGGAGATCGCTGCAGCACAAGTAACAGACATCACCCCGGGTCCGGGCTGGCTGGCAGCCATTCGCCGCCACAGTGATGAGGCACAGGCCGCTGACCGCATCAAATACAAGATCGACGAACAGACATTGAATCCTCACGATCTGACGGGAATGTGGGGCGAGAATGGCATTCGTTTGAATCCGGAGGTGCCACCGTTTACGCCATATGGGCAGGAGCTGTCTGACGCAACCCAGGCTGAGATCAGTTCCGCGGGGTTTGCCATAGAGAGTTCTAAGGATCCCCAGTTGATCTGTGATCCCATGGGCTATCCACGTTTGTTCTCATTCAACTACGGTATGGAATTCATTCAACTGCCCGACCGGCTCCTCCAGTTTTTTGAGTGGGATCACACCTGGCGTACGATCTGGCTCGACGGAAGGGAACTGCCGCCGGAGGCACCGCAGTTGCGATTTCTGGGTTACGCCGTCGGTCGATGGGAAGGCGATACGCTCATCGTCGAGTCGAACGGATACGACGAGCGGTCATGGATTGGCAAGGATTCGCGGAATGGCAACCGGGGCTTTCCGCACAGCGACGCGATGCGGATTGAAGAGCGCTACCGGCGGACGGCCGTCGATACGCTTGAGGCCTCGTTGACCATCATCGATCCAAGAGTATATATGGCGCCCTGGACGTCCAGCGGCACCCTCGAGTTGTTTCCGGGCACCGAGATTGGAGAGTACTTCTGCGTTCCTTCCGACGAGCGAGACTTTCAGAACCTGGTGTCGCGACCCGCCTCTGGTGCGCCCCCGGCACCATAAATAATGGCTCTGGCCGATGATCTCCCGTCTACGCCGGGTGATGAGCGGGAGCGTTGCTCAGGGGGCAAGTCGGATTCTCAGTCACCGGGAAATCGCAGGGTTCTTCAGATGACTGAAATCAGGATGTGGCACATCGCCCATGTGTCAATGCCAGGGAACGGAATTGAAAACGACGTTGCGTTGTCAATTGGAGGTTTAAATGCGGGCACGATTCATTGCGGTTATGATTGGCTTGGTTGTTCTCTTCCCCAGCCTCAGCCAGGAGGCGCTGACACACCACAGCACCTCGTACTACAAACTTGAAACAATGACGGTAACGGGGACTGTCGTGGACTTCAGGTTCAGAAACCCCCACGCCATCGTACTCTGGGACGTCATCGACGATACCACGGGAGAAGTCGTCCGGTGGGCCGGGGAACTTTCGTCGGTCACGACGCTGATGGGGGACGGACTTACGCGCAACTCTCTCAAGCCTGGAGACGAAATTGTCTTTACGCTCCGCCAGACGAAGCAGGAGACGCCTCAGGGGGCGATTCGGACGATGGCGAGACCGGACGGAACATTCGTTCTGCGATACTCCACGCAGAGTGAAACCGGACTTTCAGACGAGGAGAGGGCGCGCGCACGCGAAGAAAACGGAATAATCAGGAACCGCAGATAATAAACTCCCACGATCGGCCGGCGATTTGGGCGTCAATCGTTCTTTCCAGAACCCAGCGCGCCAGCCGAGGGCGTGCTCTCCAGCCTAGCTCCCTGAGCAGTTCAGGATGGCGAGGCTGAAAACCTACCGAACACTTCATACTGCCGGACAGCCACCGGGACGACGAGGACCAGTCCCAACAGGTCGGTCATCCAATCGGGATGGATCAGTACGACGGCCCCGATCAATACAACCGCACGTTCCCATCTCGCCAAACCCGTTCTGGCGTGCCCGATGACGCCACCTGCGAGTGCCATGATCCCAATCACGCCCGTTGTCGCTGCCTGGAAGATTTCCGTGGCGGTGCCGATCATGAGAAATGCGGGATTCAGGACAAACATGAACGGCAGGATGTAGCCGGCGAGGGAAAACCTCCATGCCGTAAACCCCGTTTTCATGACGTCGGATCCCGCTATCGCTGCACCGGCGTATGCCGCCAGCGCGGTCGGGGGCGTCACCATCGACATCATGCCGAAGTAGAGAATGAACATGTGCGCCGCGATCGGGAGTATCCCCAGGCTTACGAGCGCGGGTGCCGCAAGGGTCGCCAGCAGGAGATAGCAAATCGTTGTTGGCAGTCCAAGTCCGAGAATCACCGAGGAAAACATCACCAATACGAGAGCCGCGTACACGTTCCCGGCGGACAGTTCGATGATGATGGAAGCGAAACGCGAACCCAGGGCTGTCATCACTGTGATGCCGATGATGATTCCGACCGCGGCGCTTGCGCAACTCAGAGAGGTCGAGTTGAAGGCTGCCGTTTCCAGAACGCTGACGATCCGTCTCGGAGTCAGCCGGCCCGATTTCACGAACATGCTGGTGACGAACGTGACGATCAATGCGAATGAGGCCGCTCTCGGGGGGCTGAATCCGTAAAGCATGAGTCCGACCAGGCAGCCGACCGGCCCGACGAAGAGGTACAGCTGAGGCCGCCCGAGGATGGACAGCACCCGCTCGCCCCGACCTTCGGTAGAGAGGCCGCCGATTCCATGGCGGACGGAGTAGAAATGAATCGTCGTAAAAAGAGCGACATAGAACAGGATGCCGGGTATCAACGCCGCCGCGGCGATTTCCAGGTAGCCCACTCCCAGCAATTCCGCCATGACGAAGGCCGCGGCGCCCATCACGGGAGGGATGAGCTGGCCGCCTGTGGACGCGACGGCTTCGACGGCTCCAGCCACGTGAGGCTGGAAACCGATCTTCTTCATCATGGGAATGGTGACGGATCCCCCGGTGACGACATTCGCCACGGCGCTGCCGTTGATCATCCCGAGGAGTCCGCTTGAGACGACGGCAACCTTCGCGGGTCCCCCACGAAAGCGCCCGAATACGGCCTGACCCAGATCGATTGCGAATCCCAGTGCTCCGACGGACTGCAGGACAGCTCCAAAAAAAACAAACGGAAAGACGTAGGTAAACATCACCGTCAACGCGATGCCGAAGATGCCCTCCATGGTTAGAAACGACTGGGTGAGGATCCGGCTGACGCTGTATCCTCCGTGTCCGCCCAGAGATGTGGGCAAATAACCTCCGTAGTAGGCATATAGGATGAACACCCCGGCAACCGTCGGCATCGGCCAGCCGATCATTCTCCGGGTGGCCTCCAGGACACAGACTGTACCCACCGCGCCCATCACGATATCCACCGTTGTGGGGGTGCCCATGCGGTTGATCAGGCCGTCGTAGTCGATCACGATATAGGCACAGGCGATGATGCTCCCGGCAGCGAAGGCAAAATCCGTGAGAGTCGGGAACCTGTGCCGCTCGCCCTGCGTAGTGCCGGGCCGGGACCCGAGGAAGCACAAGGCGAGCGCGAACATCAGGTAGATTGCGCGCTCCTGGAACGGCGGCAACGAAAACGTGTTGATTTCAAAGATGACGTAGAGTGAGAAGCACGCGGCCAGGACGCGAATCGTGAAGCGGTGGACGGTTCGGAAGGGTGAAGGGGCTTGCTCGACGGCACCTGTAGTTTCCGGATCGCCGCCGTTTGTCATCATGCCAGCGTTCCTGATCTCAACGGACAGGAGGCAGGGCCGCAATGGAGTCCGGTTCCGGGTTCCAGATACCGATTTCTTCGAAATACCGCAGACTCCCCTCATGATAGGGAATACCGATATCCATAGCCGCCCGTTCGGGCGTTATTTCAGCGCCGTGGCGCACCAGTTCGGCCATCATATCCCTGTTTTCGTATATGGTTTTGGCGATCAGGTAAACGAAATCCGGATCGGCATCGGCCCGGACAACCAGTTGGCAGGTGCCCGTGTCGACCGCCCAGAAATCCGAGTCCATGCCCGCGTAGGTTCCACCGGGAATCAAGTATTTCTGAATCGTAGGGTATTCGGCCCGAAGATTGTCCAGTGACTCCTCGTCGAACTCCAGATATTCCAGGTCGTGTGTGGCCGTGGCGGCCAGAATAGTCGCGTGCGGGATACTGCCTCCCACCTGGACCGCATCGACGATCCGATCGGTCAGCATGGTGACGGCGTTGGACTGGCCTTCATATACCGGCCGGATGTCGGGATAGGTCACGCCGTGGGCAGCCAGGATCGGACGGGTAAAGCTGTCCCAACCTCCCCCCGCGGGTCCAACGGCCACCCGTTTTCCGGCGAAGTCTCCGAACCCGCTGACGCCACTGCCCTCGAGCGAAAAGAATAGGTTGACGCTCGCATGCAGGGAAATGACGGCCCGGACGGGCAACTGAGTCTCAAAGGGCTCACGTCCCGCGATTGCCGGAAGTGTGGTGGACGCATTGGCAAGTCCGAAGTGGAGTTCACCTCCATTCAACATCCGCAGGTTCTGTGCCGACCCACTGGTCGCCTCGTTTGTCGCGATCACATCCGGCAACCGTGTGCTGAGGACCTGCGCGATCGCATTACCCATGGGATAGTACCCGCCCCCGACAGGGCTGCTCGCAATCTTGATTCGCGATGGTACCGAAGTGCCGTCGATGTCCACCACGGGTTCGGCCCGTTCGGATCGGACACACGCAACGGAGACCAGTACGGTCGCTGCCGCGGCTGCCGAAGTCATCCGTCGGAGCCGCGCATAGCGCCGAGAGACACGGCGAGCCGGGTGAAGGGGAAGTTCGGGTACCCAATGAATGACTTTCATATAAGATCGCTCTCCGACTCTAGTGCGCCGTGCCCTGGCGCGGAGCGCCAGTGGATTCCGGGCCACTCAATGCGTCGTTGCCTCGGACGTTTGACAGGTTACCTTCGACCGCTCGCTGTTGTCACGGTTCGATTTTCATGGTTTGCGGCCCGGACCCCAGGCGTTCGGAATCCGAGCCGCCGGCACGGTATGCCGGCTTGACTCAACGGGGAGGAAAATCAATGAACCGTCGATCTTTCGAGGCTGTGGTTGTCGTGGAATTCGAGGACATGGATTTCCTGCACGGGGCTGACAATCTGTGACGTAGCGGATACAATCGCGCTGATCCGGTGGGTGTCGTGCTGCGGGACTGGTTTGTCGTACGTATACACGCCGGGTGCTGATCCCTGCAATGAACGAAGAGGTCACAACCGAACTCGTCATCACACTCGCCCGTTATGCCCGACTGCCCCTCGAAGAGGATCGGGCTCGAGCCCTCGCACGGGCCCTCGGTCCTGCGCTGGCGAATCTGAGAGCGATGCGGCCCGCAGGATACGAGAACCTGGCGCCGGGTCTGAACTTCCGCGTTCCCCCTCCAACCGACGCTCGACCGCGATGAGTGTGCCCGAGGAGGCGGAGGTCTATTACCTTTCCCTGAAGGAAGTTTCCCAACAGATCGGATCCGGCGAACGTTCGCCCGTAGACGTTTTGAACGCCGTGATCGAGCGTACGTCGAGCGTCGAACCCCGTTTGAACGCGTACATCACACCGACGTTCGAGCGAGCCACCGACGACGCGCTCCGGGCCGAGCGCGAGATCGCTCGGGGCAAGCACCGCGGCCCGCTGCATGGGGTCCCCATCGGGCTCAAAGACAACTACTGGACCGAGGGGATCCGAACGACTGCCGGCTCGAAGCTCCTCGCTGATTTCGTCCCGGCCAAAGATGGCACCGCAGTCGCCAGGCTTCGCGCTGCGGGCGCGGTCATTACAGGCAAGCTCAATATGCACGAGCTCGCGATCGGGGGGACGACGACGAATCCTCACTACGGAGCGACGCGCAACCCGTGGGACCTGGATCGCATTCCCGGAGGGTCGAGCGGGGGATCGGCTGCTGCGGTCGCCGCCGGTTTTTGTTATGGAGCCTTAGGCACAGATACGGTGGCATCGGTGCGTCACCCGGCGAGCCTGTGCGGTCTGGTTGGTTTGAAAGCTACATTCGGGCGGGTCAGTGTCTATGGAACCGTACCGCTGTCCTGGAGCCTGGATCATGTGGGCCCGATCACGCGTACGGTCGAGGATGCCGCACTGATGTTGAACGCGATCGCCGGCTTTGATCCGCAGGATTCAGGCTCAGCCAACGTTGAGGTGCCCGATTTCACATGCGGGCTCGGGGAGGGTTTGAACGGCGTTCGGATTGGTCTTCCACGGGAACATTTTTTCGAGCCTCTCGATCCCGAGGTGCGCGATGCTGTGGATGCGGCCATCGGCGTATTGCAGGATCTCGGTGCGGATGTTCGCGACGTCGAGTTTCCCAGCGCCAGGCAAGCGACCGGCATTTTCCCATTCCTGAGCCGGCCCGAAGCGGCATCGTTTCAAGAAGACTTTCTCCGCGGGCAGAGTGACGACTACGGAGACGTTCGATGGAATGTGGAACTCGGAGAAATGATTCTCGCAACCGACTATATCCGGGCCCAGCGTCTACGCACGGCCATGCGACAGGAATTAGACGGCATCATGAAAGACTTCGACGCATTGGTCACCCCGTCCACCCGTACGGTCGCTTTCCCGATTGGTGAGCCGTTTTCCGACGTCGATGGTCAAGCGATCGAGCCGTTCCAGCTGTTGGCCGGGTTGACGGCGCCCTTTTCACTCACGGGTTCGCCTGCAATCTCCGTTCCCTGCGGATTCAATTCGGAAGGCCTCCCGATCGGGCTCCAGATTGCCGGCCACGCGTGGGACGAGGCAATGACCTTGCGTATCGGCGCCGCCTACGAAGGGGCGACACCATGGAGCCAGCGACACCCCGGGCTCTGACAGATGACGACGGTATCCAGCGCCAGGAAATCTTTGCACACGTCTGATGGCGTTTTGCGAGCGCACTCGGACCGTCATCGACCGTCTGTACCCGAATGAGCCATTCGAACTTGTAGTCATAGCTTATGACCGCATGTCCCATCGAGGCTGAGCGAACCCTCGTGTGGCCGCGGCTCCCGTGGCCCAGACACTCAGCCTGCCGGCGCACTGTCTTCGACTGTTCGAAGTTTCATCGAGGGCTGGGCCCCTCACCGCGATTGTTAAACGATGACTCAAAGGAGTTTCTGAGATGGACGGAAAAATAGTATTCGAGGAACATATGGCGATCCCCGATACCCTGGAAGACTCGCGCAGTTTCGCCGGAGGATCGGGGAAGTGGGACGAATTCGCGCGCCAGATCCTGGATATTGGAGAGGAGCGAATTGCCCGGATGGACAGCAACGGCATCGAATTCGCCATTCTGTCACTCAATGCCCCGGGAATTCAGGCGATGCTGGACACCGGCGAGGCCGTCGAACGGGCGAGGCGTGCAAACGACCATCTGGCGGAAGCCATCGTCAAACACCCGGATCGCTTCGCCGGATTTGCAGCGCTTCCAATGCAGGATCCGGAAGCCGCTTCCCGGGAGCTGATCCGTTCGGTCAAGGATCTGGGTTTCAAAGGCGCCCTGGTCAACGGATTCACTCAGAAAGACGTTCCCGATTCGGCAATCTACTTCGACATTCCGGAGTACCGGAGTTTCTGGGCCACGGTATCCGAACTGGACGTCCCGTTCTACCTGCATCCACGGATGCAGATCCCCTCGCGCGCTCAACCCTATGAGGGGCACCCGTGGCTGATGAGTTCGCCGTGGGTTTTGCCGTGGAAACTTCGATCCATGCGCTGCGCATGTGTGGTTCGGGTGTGTTCGACACGTTTCCCGGGTTGAAAATCATTGTCGGCCATCTCGGAGAACACATTCCGTACGATCTCTGGCGCATCGACGCGCGGATGCGGTTCTCGCCGCGCGGTTACACGGGCAAGCGATATCTGGGCGAGTACTTCCGCGACCATTTCTACGTCACAACCAGCGGCAATTTCTGCGACCCATCGTTCCGGTGTGCGTTGGAAGTGATGGGTATCGACCGGATGTTCTTTTCGGCCGATTACCCGTTCGAGAAGATGGAAGACGCGGCCGACTGGT
Organism: Terriglobia bacterium; assembly: GCA_965263045.1. GTDB lineage: Bacteria > Acidobacteriota > Terriglobia > 20CM-2-55-15 > 20CM-2-55-15. Next base: position 6,138,713 of record CBDHGK010000041.1, on the reverse strand, counting down.
TTGACCAGACTCCCCTTTCGGATCACGAGCGCCTGCGAATCGGCCGCACCAACGCGATCCAGTTGTTTAATCTGGATCTGACCTGAGGGCGGCGGTTACCTGTCAGAAACGGGGCGGTTGACAGCCCGGTCCGGGTTGCATCGGATCATCTGAGACAGGACACATGAAGTTCAGGATAGGAGGCACCTGTTGACCTCGGTTTCCTGAAGAACACAGTCATCCCGGGCGTGGTAGCATTCAGGGCTTGGATTCGCGGGCTGGGCACGCCATCGTGCCTGACGTGGCGGAGTTGGTATGCATTCATGGCTCACGATATCCGATAGACTCGACAACCGTGCGGCGCCTTCCGTATCGAACATCCCCGGTAATGGCTTCACGATCTGATGCGGAAGGGACAGACCAGGAACAACCGTACGCGGGCTACAGGATTGGTCGGCCCGCGTTGACGGTAGAGGAACGCGATGATTATTGATTGTCACGGACACTACACCACAACGCCCGATGAATTGGGAGAATACCGCGCAGGACAGATCGCGGCATTTGAGGCCTCCCGCCCGGCCACCAAGGGAACCGTGGACATAACGGACGACCAGCTCCGGGGGAGCGTCGAGGGCGCACAGTTGAAGTTTCAGCGGGAGCGCGGTGCCGACATGACGATTTTTTCACCGCGCGCTTCCTGGATGGGGCACCATCTGGGTGACGCCGATGTCAGCCAACACTGGACCGAACACTGCAATGATTTAATCCACAGGCTCTGTACGCTGTATCCGAAGAACTTTGTCGGAGTCTGCCAGCTACCGCAGTCTCCGGGTGTGGGGCCGGCGAACTGCCTCAGCGAACTTGAACGCTGTGTTACAGAGTTCGGAATGATCGGTTGCAACTTGAATCCCGATCCATCCGGTGGCCGGTGGACGGCGCCCCCACTGACCGACGCCTACTGGTATCCCGTTTACGAGAAAATGGTCGAACTGGATGTTCCGGCGATGGTGCATGTCAGCGCTTCCTGCAATCCTGTTTTTCATGCAACCGGTGCACACTATCTCAACGCGGATACGACGGCGTTCATGCAGTTTCTGACTTCGGATCTCTTCGCCGATTTTCCATCACTGCGATTCGTTATACCGCATGGCGGAGGGGCGGTGCCCTACCATTGGGGCCGGTACCGCGGGATGGCGCAGGACATGAAGCGGCCGCCGCTGACGGATCTGATTCGAGACAATATTTTCTTCGACACATGTGTCTACCACATGCCCGGAATCGAATTGCTAACGAAAGTCGTGCCGGCCGACAACATCATCTTTGGCTCGGAAATGGTGGGCGCCGTCCGGGGTGTCGATCCTGAGACCGGGCACTACTACGACGACACCAAGCGCTACATCGATCAGGCCTCCTGGTTGAGCCAACAGGAGAAGCACAAGATCTTCGAAGGGAACGCCCGGAGGGTCTATCCGCGCATCAACAAGATGATTGCATGAAAGCCGAAGGATACCTCCCGCGCTGGCCGTTCCCCGCCCTTGTATCCGCTGTGCTGACTCTTTCGCTGGGCTGTTCGGCAACAGGGTCCTTGCAGGAGCCGACCCACGACACCGGATTCGGCGCGGTGGCACGCGAGCATATCGTTGCGCTGTCTGAAGGTATTGGTTCGCGTGTTGGGGGAACTTCCAATGAGGTTCGGGCCGCCGGTTACATCGAGACCATTTTTCGCCAGATTGGATTTCCGACCTCCGTGCAGTCGTTCACCTTCGTTGTCGGGTCTTCCGGGTCGCCTTCCACGCGAAAGTCGGCAAACGTGATCGCTGTGAAGGAAGGAGCCTCTGGCAAGGAAATCATCGTCGGGGCGCACTACGATTCACAAGTCCGGGGGAGAGGCGCTGGCGACAACGCTTCCGGAGTGGGCGTGATGCTCGAGATCGCGGCCTCGATTCGGGAAGTAGCGACGCCCTACACGATCCGATTCGTCGCTTTTGGAGCTGAAGAGGGAGGACTCCGGGGTTCGCGTCACTATGTCGGTGCGATGGGGTCGGAAGAAATAAGCGACGTCGTCGCCATGATCAACCTGGACAGTCTCGTCGCGGGTGACGTGGCCTACGTGTATGGGAGCGTGGGAGACGCCGGCGTTGTTCGGGACTGGATACTGGCCCGCGCCCGGGAGCAGGGCCTGGACCTCCGGACGCAGCCGGGAGAGAATGCGGACTATCCGGCCGGAACGACTGGAGAATTTTCAGATCACGCTCCATTCGAAGATGCCGGCATCCAGTATGCGTATTTTGAATCGACCAACTGGACACTGGGGGCGCGAGACGGATACGTCCAGGTCGACCCTCGATTTGGAGAAAGAGGTTACATCTGGCATACACCGTTCGATACGATGGACTATATTGAGTCGACATTTCCTGGCAGGATCGACGACCGTCTCCGGTTGTTTGCCACGATGCTCTACCAGGTGTTGACAGAATTCACCGTGCCTTAGAGTCGATCCGCCAGCCTGGAATCGACGCGGACCATTGCGAAGGAGAGTGCTCATGGGGGAGGTAAAGTACGTATCCCGAGTCGAGCTGGAGCGAAAGAAGGGTCCGTTGCGTCTGGCCAGAATACCGGCCGAAAGCGAACCGGTATGGTTTGGGACTCACGGGGCGATCGCGGAGCACTATGGAGTGGATCCGGCGAAACTGGATGAAGTCCATGCGACGACGCTAGACTACATTGTGGCCGCTGCCGGTGGTTGAATGCTGGGGACCTTCGGGGGCGCGCTGGATGCGCGCAAGATCGATGCTTCAGGTGATCGGCTGAGGGCGGAAGTTACTGGTGAAGTGGAAACCGATGACGGCGTGCTGATTATAAAACGTATCCACGTGAGCTTGCGGCTGCGCGCGTCGGAGGATGTCCGCGAGGTCGTCGAACGGGTGCACGGCGTGTATGCCGATAAGTGTCCCGTCTATCGCAGTATCGGTCCGGTGATCGATATCACATCGTCTTACGAGCTTGTGGAAGGCTAATCCGATGAGAAAAACTCTATTCCTGGCGGTGCCACTGGTTGCGACCGCCGGCCTGGTTCTCTGGGTCCACAGTGTTGAAGCGACGGTTGAAGCTATGAAAGGCGGGGAAGCGATGGCCGCCGGGGAGCGCCGCAGCGTTACGTTGAACTATGGTGCCGGGCAGAGTTTGGCCCTTACGGTTGTCCTGCCCGTGGGCTATGCGTCGGAAGCTGAGTATCCGCTCGTATTCGCGCTGCCTCCGGGGCCGGGAACCCAGGACATGGTCAATGCCTTTCTGGGCAACTACTGGCTCGATGAAGCCGACCGACGCGGCTATATTCTGGTTTCACCCGCCGTACTGGGATCGAGCCTTGAATCATCGGCCAGCGACGTTGTCGACGCCGTTTTCGATTGGGTGGGAGACAATCTCAGCTACGATGCCGCCCGTGTCACGCTGGCCGGTCAGTCGAATGGCGGAATCGGCGCCTTCCATGTGGCTCGGGCCGAACCGAATCGTTTCGGATCGATAGTCGTCATGCCGGGCGGATACGGGGCCCCGGGCGATCTGGCTCAGCTGGGCGGAAAGCCTGTCCTGTTAGCAGTCGGGGAGCGCGACACCCGGTGGGTCACACTGACACACCGGACGAGGGACCTTCTTGTGCTGGCTGGAGCCCAGCCGCGGATCGATATTATTCCGGGCGCAGGCCACGTCTTTCCTTATTCTCCCGATACGTTGTTTGACTGGATCGAGCTTTCACATCCTGAATAACAGCCGACGGCCGGTGGAAGACTAAAACGGAGATGTCCCTCAGTCTCCAGTGCGTGTTGCTGTCAGGATCGCATATCCTAACTGGCCTTCTTTGATCGCCTCCAGTGCCGCCTTCGCCATTTGCTTTGCATTCGCAAAATCCAAGCCTGGAAGATCGATCTTCTTGAGTCCGACGGCGATTTCCAGGCCCAGAAGTTTTCCGCGAATCTGATTGACCATTCCGGTGAGTGCGTCGTCGTGAGCACTGACGGAGTCGATCCGGAATCCAGCCCCCTGCAGGGTCTCCCGGTAGCCATCGATAGTCAGCGCATCCCCGATACATGCGACCCACGCCATCAGGGAACGCAGAGCTTCGGGCCCGGTGTCGCTGCGCGTGATGTCACTGAGGCCCAGGCGGCCTCCGGTCCGCAGTACACGATGGAACTCGGATCCCGCGCTCGCTTTGTCCGGAAAGGTGCAGAAGGCGCATTCGCAGACGACAGTGTCGAATGACGCGTCCTCGAAAGGCAACAGCTCCGAGTCGCCCTGCTGGAACCGGACGCGTTCACCGAGACCGCGGCCGGCGGCTTCCGCGTTCGCCACCCGAACGTTGGCCTCTCCGTAGTCGAGTCCGACCACTTCGCATCCGAATGTTTCGGCGATATGCAGGGCGCTGGCGCCGGTGCCGGAGGCCACATCCAGGACTTTCAACCCGGGCCCGGCGCCCAGTGCCTGTCCAAGCTGGGTTGTCAGGTCCAGGCCGCCCGGATGAAACGAGTCACCCAGGAGCAGACGAACGAAGTCCTGTTCGTAAAGCTGAGCGCAACAGGATTTGAGGTCTTCCGTAGATGAGGGGGATGAGGGGTGAGGGGTCGATTCCTTCATGAGTCTCCCCGCTTGAACGAGAAAGTCACCGGCTGAAGTTCGAAACGGGTCCCGGCTTCGCGGGCCTGGCGCCGCGCAGGCTCCATGCCATCAAGCTGCGCACGGGCCTGTTCCCGGTAACCCATTGTGTTGTACGCGCAAAACGGTACCTGTTTACCACCGGGCAGTAAGAATTCCTTGCAGCACTTCATCAGGTTCTTCTGATTGAAGGTCCAGGGGTCCATGAAATCCTGCAACATGATCATCAACACATGTTCGGCGATATCTCCCACGGCGAAGGAATCCGGAATGCCGCAGGCCTGACACGAAACCGCGATCTGTTCGGAGGACTTGTCTGAACCGGGTACCGAGGATGAGGACCACAGCCCCTCCAGGGCCTCGGTCACATCCTGGTTCCAGTCCGGCAGTGCGCGATTGGTGATGTAGTCCAGATATTCGTACACGTTGACGACGCGGGGTATGGGCGTCACGGTGTCCCCGTCGATAAAGGCGTACGTGACAGAGTTGCAGGTAGGAAAACAGCAGGGGACCGGCACAAAATCGCTGACCATGAATTGCTTCTTCGTCTGTTCTTCGATCAGACGCAGAACGTCGGGTATCGTCATACGTTCCATTGGGTCGTGTGCCATATGGCGACCCGCGTGAAACGCCGGTTGAAAGTTAATGCCCCGAACGGCGGGATGTTTGATCGCGAGGTCAATAATTTTTCCGACCTCGTGATCGTTGACGCCACGCTCGATCGCCGGAACCAGGGTTACGCTCAGCCCGATCTCCGCCAGCCGGTCCAACGCACGAAGCTTCTGGTCGAAAATATCGGGCTCTCCTCGAATGACCCGGTAGGTCTCGCTGTCGAAGCCATCGAACTGAAAATAGATGGAAGGCCGCGCTTCGTTGAGTTGATCGAGAAAGGCATCGTCAGTGGCAATCCGCTTCCCGTTGGTATTAATCATGACCAGGGGTATGCCGCGGGTCTTTGCGGCACCGATGAAGTCGATTATTTGCGGATGAATCGTCGGTTCCCCTCCGGAAAACTGGACGACTTCGGGGTCACCCTCCCGAAGGACGAAGTCATCCAGGATTCCTTCAACCTCTTCCAGAGAGAGGCTGAATCCCGGTCCGGCGTCGGAGAAGCAGAGCGGGCACTGCATATTGCACGCACTGTTTACCTCGATGATTCCAAGACACGCGTGTTGCTGGTGATCGGGACACAACCCACAGTCGTAGGGGCATCCTTCCTGCACATCGGTTCCGAAAGACAAGGGCAGCGTGCCGGGCTTGTTGTACTTGCTCTGGGAGACATACATCCCGGCGTCGCCGTATACGAGGCCTTCAAAGGGCCCGCATTCCGGACACCGCTTGCGCATGTAGACTTTGTTGTCACGCAACAGGATCTGGGCGTCGATTACCTTCCGGCATTCTGGACAGATGCTGCGTGTCAGTTCGTAGAAGATGTAGTCCGCGTCCTTCTTTCTGAGTGGTATTGAAGTCGACACCTCGTTCTCCATGGATCCTCCAATGGATCGTATTAACGCAGCAGTCTTGAAATTCCCCGGATCACCTTCCCCCGAGTACCGGCAAGCGACTGATCCACGGCGTCGCCCGCGGCGAGTTGTCCCACTGCAGTTGAATAAGTCGGGTACGGATGAATCGTGCCGGCCAGGTCTCTGAGGCGCAGCTTTTTTTCGATTGCGACGACGAGTTCCGTGATGACTTCTCCGGCCCTGGCCGCGACGACGGTCGCACCCAGAATCGTGTCGTCCGATGCAGTCACGACTTTGAGAAAACCCCGGGTGTCGTTTTCACAGACTGCGCGATCGACATGGATCATATCGCGGCGGTGGACCTGGACCGCGTCGCCGAATCGTTGGCGGGCCTTTTCCTCGGTCAGGCCGATATGTCCAATTTCTGGGTCTGTGTAGGTGACCCAGGGCACCTTACGTGTGAATCCGGAGCTGTGCCCGGGAAGCAGGGCGTTACGAACTGCCTGAAATGCCTGCCACGCGGCGAAGTGCGTGAACTGAAATCCACCGGTCACGTCGCCGGCGGCGTATATATGTCGGACACTGGTGCGTAAGTGGTCGTCGACTTCGATCCCTTTCGGGGAGTGGCGGACGCCCGCATTCTCAAGACCGAGCGTTCCCAGGTTGGGGGCGCGGCCGGTGGCGACCAGGAGGAGTTCCGAGCGGTTCTGGCCTGACGGTGTGTCTATGACTACATGGCTGCCCTCGGAGCGGACGGCCGTTGCCAGACCTTCCAGATATTGAACGCCCTCCTCTCGGAGAACTTCCAAAAGAAGTTCTCGCGCTTCGGGTTCTTCTCTTGGCAATATCGCGGCGTCGATGAGGGTGACCTGAGAGCCGAAGCGCTGGTAGGCCTGGGCCAGTTCGACCCCGATCGGTCCGCCGCCGATTATCGCCATTGTCGGGGGAAGGCGGTCGACGTCAAAAATCTGTTCATACGTTAAGAACGGGGCCTGGTCCAGGCCCGGAATCGGCGGAACGATGGGACGGGCGCCGGTCGTAATCAAGAAAGCGTTGGCCTTGACGAGCCGATCGCCGGCCCGCAGCGTTTCCGGGTCCACGAACTGGCCCCCGGCGTGGATTACCTCGATGCCGGCTTCCTCGAACGTGGCTGGCGTTTCGTACTGATAAACCTGTGCGATCGCTGCCGCAACGTACTGTTTAACCTGGGGCATATCGACTGTCGGAGGCGAAACGTTAATACCGTATTGTCCGGCCGTACGCGCCTCGTGGGCGACCTTGGCGGCTTTGAGCAGCGCCTTGCTCGGCACGCAGCCCGTCCAGGTGCAGTCACCTCCAATGCGGTCTTTTTCGACCAGGGCGGTCTTGGCTCCGAGCTTTGCGGCGAATTTTGCGGCCGTTATGCCGCCCGATCCAGCACCGACGATGACGATGTCGTATGTAGATGTCGTCAAAACTAAAACTGATACCGCATGCCGGCCTGGACCCGCCGCGGTGAACTGGCGCTGGTGGAGAGGCCAAAGTTTCTCGAAGTCAGGGTGCCACTGGGAGTGCCCAGGTTTGTCATGTTGAACGCGTTACTCAGATTGGCGAAGATACTGACCCGTGAATTGCCAGCTAATTGAAAGGCTTTCGAAAGATTGAAGCCCCAGGATCGGAAGTTCGGGCCGGTTTCGCTGTTGCGGGTGATGATGGCCTGTCCCGGTATGGGATGCGGATCGAACGCCCCGAAATCCGTAATGACGACACCGGGTCGAGTGAGATCCGAAGCGACAGCGGGCCGGTCCGTGAACTCGCCATCCCTGTTGTCGTCCCTGCCGGTCGTGATTGAGTACATATCGCCGCTCGTGAAGTTGACTGTCGTTGTGAGATACACGTCCCATGGCAGCCTCGAATTGACGCTCGCGTTGAAACGGTGCGTCCGCTGTAGCCCCGCGCGGCCCCAGTCTCCCCGCAGATTGTAGCTGTCAGCGGGAACTCGGCTGCCATTGCCGTCGCTGTGACCGAGGTTGCCGGTATAGTCCGCATTGACGTTGAAAATGCTGAAACGCTGCCGCATTCGGACTCTGAAATTCTTGTGAATGGACAGACCGCTCGACTCCAGTTGGAGAACATCGCCCTCTTCGGGAAACGGACGGATGCCGTCGAGGTGTTCGTCGCTCAGGGTTCCCGGAAGCGGTGCGTTGATGTTGCGCATACGGCGCATCTTGGTGCCTCGGTTGTAGTCAAAGCTCACCGCCACGAAGAGATTCGCCGGCAGGCTCTGCTCTACGGAGATCAGCGAACTGAAATAGTAGCCCGAGAGGAAGTCCGGCGCGAGGACACGACGCGAGGGGGGCGGTATCGCTTCAACGTCAGCTGCCAGGTAGGGGGCCGGCCAGCCTGGATCCGATATTCGAATCCTGTGCTGACGCGTGCCATCCTCCTGGAGAACCCGCCGGAATTCCCGGTAGCCGAGTCGCTGATGAAAGATTCCCGAGCCACCCCTGAGCACGGTGGAGTTTCCGACCGCATACGCGAATCCCACTCGCGGGTCGAAATCGTTGCGATCGTCGAGATTGTTCTGCGTCGAATACCGCAGGCCGAAGTTCAGCGTGAGCCGGTTGGTTAAGCGAAAATCGTTCTGCAAGAACAACTCGGTTTCGATGTGGGTCTGTTCGACCAGGGGGTCACCGACGTTGACATCGTACTGTTGGGGCTGGCCGTTGCCGAAGCTTTCAAGATCTGAGAATGTAAACAGTCCCTCAACATTGTTCTGCTGTATCGAGGTTTCTCCCCAGTAGCCCACGTGGCTTCCCGCCCTCACCGTCAGGCGGTTGCCTTCGAAATAGAGCAGGTTTCTGAAGTGCATGCTTGTCCCGTCGAGTTCACTGCGGTTCTGGCCGCCCCCGCTATTGAAGGCGTCCAGGACATTGATCGCCTGGCCGGCTGTGATCGGAATCGTTTCCTCCCGGTCGCCGCGCCATGAAAAACTGGTTTCGTGAACGGTGTTTTCCGAGAAGACTGAGATTTGACGGACGTCGAAGCCGATACTTCTCTCGAACGAGTTGGCACCCCGTTCGGGCAAGGTAAAACCGCCGATACCCTCGTTTTCTTCCGATTCTGAATCGTACTGCACTCCGAAATGGAAGCTGTTCGCTTCGCTGAGACGAAAAATACCGCGACCCTCGTAGGTTTTCATCACCCGGGGACGTGTGATGCCCAGCGTAAATGGACCGTCGAGGGTCCGTGCAACCACGCTTCCCACGTTCTCCCGGCGGTTGTTGTCCATTGAGAAACTGGCTGTGAGGCGGTCTCGGATAAGCGGACCGCTGATGTTCCCACTGATGGTGCGTTCTCGAGATTGAGGTTTGTTGTCTGCCGTCGGGTTGCGAGCGTTCAAGGCGTCGTCTTCGAATTCCGCGGAGAAGTTTCCGTGATAGGCGCCCGACCCGCCACGTTCGATGACTTCGGTTCGCTGGCCGCCCTGAGGTCCGTTGAACCCTGCGCGTCCGTTTTCAACATTGAATGTGTTGTTCGTGACCCGGATCTGCTGGATCTGGCTGGCTTCGGCGCCGGCTTCTTCAGCGCCGTCGATCGTGGCTGCGAGTGTTCCACCCCGCGACTCGAAGGCTTCGACGACTGCCCGTTGATCGGTCGTCAGATAATCGGGGAGTTTGGCTCGGAATGCATCGTGGATCCACTGGATGCTTGCCAGTGCCCGGTCTCGCTCGGCGCCCTCGGGAATTCCATTGCTGAAATCCATGATATCTCCGAAGAGATTTTCCGAGGCCTGGCGTTGCTCCTCCACAAGCAGGGCCACCTGTCCTTCCTGTATCGGAGTAAACGGGACACCAGCTTCGGCCAGGATTGTGGCCAGTTGTTCCTTGAGCTGGTCGAGAGGGTTCTGGGTGACCAGTTGTGCCTTGACGGGCCCCACGGTCAGAACAAGAAATAAGACCAGTCGACCAATACACATGGTTTCCACCAACGGGCGTCCAGATTCTAAAGACTGCATGGATTCTAACCAGACGACAGCTATTTGTCTAAGTGCCGGCCGTACCTCCGGTGCCCGGCCCATATTTGAGAATTCTGACCAGTGCGTCTGTCGTTGTGCGACCGGGCCACCTGCTTCCCCCGACGGTTCATTGTTCGGTCGGCGTCGACTCACAACGGGATGTCCGGTACGGATTTCGTGCCGTCTGGTCAGGCCGGTATTTCCGGGTGGCCCCGCCATCGGGAAGATCACTCGGGTTGTCCCTCGTTCGGCCAGGGCGTCTGATCGAATGACTGAATCCGATTCTTCACGGAGCCGGATACGGGATATCGTACCGCTGTGCGGCGTTGGGTCGTACGGTGCTCAGATCGGGCGAAACCTCTTGACGCTCCAGGGCGCGAGGCTGATGATGTTCACCGGGAATCTTGCCAGCGATCAGGCGTCGGGTCATGATTCGTCTCCCGTCCCGCACGTTTTCGCAGGCTGCAATGGGGAGAGGATATGAAAGCGAGCACTGTCGTTGCCCTCGCATTGTTCCTGGTCGGAGCCGCTTTCGCCCGGACCCATGCAGAGGCACAACACGTGCGACCCGGCGAAAGGGAATGGGTGGTCCGATCCATAGCGGGAGTTGTTGCGGCCGGGGCCGAGTGGCGGCTGGTCTGGGACGGCTATGACAATGCCGACGGAATTATCGGTGCACCCGACGGCAGCGTCCTGTTTGCCCAGGAACAGCCCAACCGGGTGCGCAGACTTGCGCCTGACGACAGCACTTCAGTTTACCTCGAGAATGCCGGTCACCCCGGGTCGCTCGCCATCGACTCCGAGGGCCGTCTGCTGGCCGTACAGCGGGGCTGCACGGATCCGGGGCGTCCGGCTGAAATCGAGTGCAGCGTCGCGCCGACTCTGAGCGTGCTGGCTCCGGCCTACGAGGTCCGGGCGGACAGGTTTTCGAACGGCGAGACGTTCGGGCGGCTCAACGATCTGGTTGTCGATCGGAAAGGTGGCGCGTACTTTACGGTCGGGGGCGCCTACTACGCCAGTCCGGACGGTGAGGTGATCACCGTGGCCGAGGCAGGGGACATCCGTACGAACGGTATTACGCTCAGCAGGGACGAACAGACCCTGTATGTGACCAACCGAAACGTCGTCGTGGCTTTCGATGTGCAAGCGGATGGGTCGGCTCTCAACCGGAGGGATTTCGGGACACTCAATGGCGATGACGGTGGTGACGGGATGACGATCGATGCCGCAGGCCGTGTCTATGTGACCGGGAACCTCGGTGTCCATGTCCTCGGCCGGGAAGGACAACATCTTGGAATGATTCCCACGCCGCGGCGTCCTATATCCGTTGCATTTGCGGGACCAGAAAAAAAGACACTCTACATTGTCGGAAGTCGGGCCGTCGACGTCTTCAGAGAACGCGATTTCGAAACCCCTGAGGGCGTCCGCAACAATTCGAAAACGATTTACAAATTGTCGATGCTTGCCGAAGGGTTTCCGGGCCGCGCGAAGTAGAGTGCGTCTGCCGCAGACTCGGGGGAGAATGTCTATCGAGTGACAGCAGATCGATCAATGGTCAGCCATCCGTCTGCATATTCGACTGCATCGATTCCCCTACGCCGACGAAGTTTATCCCGCCCGAGCGGGATTGGAGAAATTATGAGAATCAAAACAGTATTCACGATTGTCGGGTGTGTATTGGGCACGATGCTGCTGTTCGCTCCGGCGAATGCGGGGCAGGGGCCGCAGGCAGAGAGAGCGGTCACGACCGACAGCATTCCGGGCGTCGTCGCAGCGGGAACGCCCGTCGAACATGTGTGGAAAGGATTGCGGGCCGCCGATGGGCTGATCAGCGAACCCGACGGGACGCTGCTGCTGCCCGAGCAGCGGGCGGATCGGGTCAGCCGGTTCAGTGCGGACGGTACGGTTACCCTGTACCTGGAAGATACGAACGAAGCCGGTGGGTTTGCATTCGACGCGATGGGCCGTCTGATATCGGTCGAGAGAAGAAACCCACAGGTGCGGGTCCTCGCTCCGCAGCGCCGAGTCCTGGCCGACTCCTACGAAGGCCAGCCCCTGGAGCGGCTGAGCGATATCATTGCAGACCAGAAAGGCGGTGTGTATTTCACCGAGGGCCGCAGATCCTCAGTCTACTACCTCGATGCCGGCGGTGAACTCACACGCGTTGCCGGCGACATCGACGGCGCCAACGGCATCACGCTGAGTCCCGATGAACGCACGCTCTACGTGACCAACAGAGAGGCCGGCATCCTGGCCTACGACGTTGCCCCCGACGGGGGCATCGGAAACCGCCGGCCGTTCGTGAAGCCCGAAGGCGGGCAGGATGGATTGGCCGTCGACGGTACCGGACGACTCTACGTCGCCGGCGATTCGGGCATTCAGGTCTTTTCCCCCCAGGGAGCGTACCTGGGATTGATTCCCATACCCCGTCCGACGACGACCCTTGCCTTTGCCGGCCCGGACAAAAAGACGCTTTACGTGATCGGTCGCGGCAATGATCTTCCCGGCGGGGACGCACGGTCGATGTACAGGATTTCGATGCTTGCGGAAGGTTTCAAGGGCCGCGCCAAGTAGCGGTCCCGGCTGGCGGCTAAGGCCCGGCAGGGCCCCTGTCGGGTCGGTCACGGTGCATCCGCCAGATCTACTCAAGCAGGTCGACAGATCGTCATGCCGTTGTTGCGACAGCTTTCCGCGAGCGCGGAGTCCTTATCCGTTGGGAGCCAGCGCTCCCTTGCCGACACAGGTGAACCGCGGTTGTTAGAGAGGCGTCGGTGAACCCTACGACAGCCCATCCTCGGTCCCACCAAAGTAATACTCCCTGCATTGCCCACACAGAAACACAGAACGATGGGTCCAGATCTGCGTCAGCGGGGTCCTGGAACATTCGCCCCGCATGTGGCCTTCACGCTGGGCACAGCGTTTATCCTGGCAGCCACAGCGGGTGGAATCGGTCGGCAGGCTGATCCACGCGAGATCGGCTCGAATGCGTTCGAAATCGGGATGGGTCCGGGGCATGGCGATGAGTATATCGGTAGGCAGATTCAATCGGGAATCCCGGGGGCCGCCGGGTCACGGATTGACTCAGATCGCGTGGCCGATGATGTCAGCTCACAAGCAACGCGCCCGACATCGACGTCGGGTCTTCATCCCGCCAGACTGCCCAATGAGCTTCTGACCAGACAATGTCGGCTCGACGCAGGTTCGAAAACGCTTGGAGTGGAATGGTATAACTTGCTAAACAGTGGATTGGCGGTACGGGTCCTCTGTCCGAACTGATCGGACAACTTATAGCAGCCGGACTTGTTTAAGAAGACAGAGACACACTGCCCCGCCACGCGAAAAGGAGAATTTGATGTTGCATCGCTGGATCGGCCGACAACTGCATTCCAGGCCTCTGGAGTTGATCGTGGTTCTGGTTATCGTTCTGGGTCCGCTCTCTTTGATGTCGCTCGGGCCCCGGAGCGCGGAAGGACAGAATGAGCCGTTCGAGGTCGTGGAGGCTACGATGGAGGATATTCACCAAGCCTACACCGCCAGACAGCTGACCGCGCGTCAGTTGGTCCAACTCTATCTGGACCGGATCGAGGCCTACGACAAACAGGGTCCGGGCATCAATGCGATCATTTCGATCAATTCTGCGGCCCTCCCGGAAGCGGATCGCTTGGATGCTGCGTTTGAAACATCCGGCTTCGTTGGTCCATTGCACGGTATACCGGTGATTCTGAAGGATCAGATGAATGCCGCCGGGATGCGGACGACGCTGGGCTCGATTCTCTTCGAAGACTACTACCCCGACGGAGACGCGTTCGTGATTGAACAGCTCAGAGCGGCCGGAGCAATCATCCTGGGGAAGGCTACTCTGGGAGAACTGGGTGGGGGCGATACGCATGGATCGCTGTTTGGCTCGACTCGAAATCCCTATGGGCTTGATCGCACGGCGGGCGGTTCGTCAGGGGGATCCGGGGCAGGCGTCGCAGCGAACTTCGCGACCGTGGCCGTGGGCCAGGAGGGCTTTGCATCGGTTCGCCGGCCCTCGACCTGGAACTCCATTGTCGGCATGAGGCCTACGGCCGGCCTGGTCAGCCGAACCGGAGTGTTTGACGGTTGGCCACAGCTCAACGGATCGCTCGGCCCGATGGCTCGTACGGTGACCGATCTGGCCAAGCTTCTGGACGCAATGGTTGGGTACGATCCGGAAGACCCGGTGACGGCCAGGGGCGTTGGCCAGGTGCCTGACAGCTATACCGAATTCCTCGACCGTGAGGGTTTGCGAGGGGCGCGCATCGGTGTTCTGCGGGAGTCGATGGGCCGGGATTCGGAACCCGGCTCGGAAGACTTCGCAAAGATTACCCCGATTTTTAACCGGGCTATCGGAGAGCTGCAAGCCGCGGGGGCCGAGGTTGTGGATCCCATTGTCATACCGGAACTGCAGGAGTCGCTGGCGGTGCAAGCTTCGAATTCCACGGAAATAACTGCGGAAGCGTTCAGGTTGTTCTTTGGGAAAAGCGCCGATCCACCATTCGCATCTCTTGAGGAAATGACTCAGTCGGCCGACTTCCCCAGAGTCTTTCGCTATGCCCGGAACCGTCTCACGGCCTTCACGGATGCGGAAACGCATGGCCGGTCCGTGGTGGCGCGCGAGAAACTGATGACCAATTTCCTGAAAGTCATGGCGGACAATGAACTGGACGCAATTGTCTACAAGGCTGTGGAACATCAACCGACGCTGATCGAGAACGGTATCAATCCGCCGTATGTGAATACGAAGGGCGTTCCGTATTTGAATACCTTTCTCGTATTTGTTCCCGCCATCGTGGTTCCAGCTGGCTTTACCGCAGACGACCTCCCCGCTGGGATTACGTTTATGGGAAGGCCGTACGACGAAGGCACCATGATCCGGCTGGCCTATGCGTACGAGCAGGCGACGAATCATCGAAAGCCTCCGGCCACCACACCGTCGCTTCCGGTGCAGCCGTAGTCCTGGATTCTTGCAGCCGGGGATCGGATTCGTTTTCGGACTTGGGAACAGGACGATTGACCACTACCGGTACTTCTTAGTGGTTGACACCCTTCTTAGTGGTTGACACCCAAGGATATGTGCAGATAATGAGTACCACAAAGATACAACGGCGTATCGTTTGTGTTGACGATGAAGTCTTCGGGGGCGGCGTATGTCCTGAAGGCTTTTTTTGTTTTGAGCGATCAAATTTTCGGCGAGCGGTCAGCAGCACAGTAGGATGTCAGACGGCGGGGCCCTGGAAATTTAAAAACTTTCGGGCGATTCCCAAAGAAACTGTAATAATTGGAAAACGTGATGACTTCCTCGGAGCTCATAAGTGAACTGGCAAGAGTGCAGCATCTGTTCGAGTGGAAAATTGAACCGGATACGGGTTACGGATCGGAACTGAGATCTCAATCGCGTTTGTGGATCCGGGGCACCGGCAGAGAAGGTCCCGAGGGCGTCGTGTTTGAACCAATCGGGGCGGTTTGCTACATACGGACAGCGAATGTGTATCCCGACACGATGTGGATGGAAGCTGCCGAGGCGCTGGGGCTCTCACATAGCGATGCCAGAGACTTGGTTTATGCCTCTAACGAAACCACCTGGCACACAGTGCCGGGTGGATGGCGGGAGCCGGACCCCCGATTGCAGTCGCTAAGGAAAGAAATGGTCGTCGCGGTTGGTCTGGACGCTCAACCGTAGCGCTCAACTTCGGGCATGCCTGTTGCAGCTTCCTCCGCTCGTGGGGACCGGACCCTTTGACCGGAACTTCTGGCTGTAGCCAAACCCCCCTTCTTGTATCTTCGAGCTCTTTCTGGTTCACTGCGGAAGACACCGGTACGACCGTTCAATAATTTCCTTAATGTTCCGGAGGGAGCGATGTCACGCTGCGCCTGCCTGCTTTTCTTCTGTGTCGTTGCCTGCTCGCCTGCGGAGGATGCCCCGCAAGCGTCCGGCGGCGCGCTGTGGTTCGAAGGGGCCCGATTGATCGTTGGGGACGGAAGTGCACCGATCGAAGATTCGGCCTTCCTTGTCGACGGTGACACCTTCGCCTGGGTGGGGCGACGGGGAGAGCTCGCCCCGCCCGAAGGCGCGATCCGTGTCAGCCTGTCTGGCAAGATCGTGATCCCTGCGTTGATCGATGCGCACCAGCACATTGGTCTCACCAATATCAAAGACGGCACAGACAGCAAGGACAACTACACGCGGGCGAACCTCGAGGAGCATCTCGAGCGGACAGCCTACCACGGCATCGCGGCCACCATGAGCCTTGGCCTCGAGTTTGACGAATTGCTCGCCCTCGGGTTACGGGACCGGGTGATCCCGAACCTAGCCCGATTCCTCACTTCCGGTCGCGGAATCGCGACCACACCGATGGCGGGCCCACAGGCCGGCTATCGCCTCGGCATTCCACGGGGTGCGATCAATCCTGAAGAGGGACGGGCGGCGGTCGAAGAGCTTGACGGCCACGGCGTCGAACTCGTGAAAATCTGGGTCGATGATCGGGGCGGCTCCGTGCCCAAGGTCGAGCCCACGGTCTATCGGGCAATCATTGACGAAGCGCATTCCCGTGGGATGCGGGTGGTCTCCCATTTGGGAACCACGAGCGCCCTGGCCGATGCCAAAGATCTTCTTCGGGCTGGGATCGACGGCTTCGCCCACACGGTCCGCGACCGGGACGTGGACGAGGAATACCTGGCGCTGGTCCGACAATACCCCGCAGTCTGGACGATTCCGAACCTTCCCGGAAACAGGCTGATAGAGGCCGATCTGCCCTGGCTGGAGGAAACGTTGCCGCCCTTCGAAATCGAACGCATGCGCGCCGAGATTCAGCGTCTCGAGATTGCGGATCCACCCGATCCGGACTCCCAATTTGCGCTTCAGTGCCGCAACCTCGCCGAGCATCACGAGGCCGGAATGATCATCGGCATGGGAACCGACTCGGGCACAAGCGTCGCCTGGACTGCACACACCGAACTGAGAGACATGGTTTCCTGCGGCCTCAGCCCCATGGAGGCGATTATGGCGGCTACGAGCGTGAACGCCCGAATCCTCGGCCTGGACGATCTTGGAATGATTGCGGAGGGCAAGAATGCTTCTTTCGTGGTGCTTGATGGCGACCCACTCGACAACATCGACAACACCCGGCGTATTGATCAGGTCTATCTGCGGGGCGGGGAAGTCGATCGCGCGGTGCTGCGGGCGAAGTTCATGTCGGGAATCACACCTGAAGTTTTCTGAGATGACCAACTGCGAGTGTGCGGAGCAAGCGATTTGCTAAGTAGGGCACTCAAAGATTCAAGCACGGGAAATGACCACGGGGAGTAAGTGATGAAGGCAGTCGTTCTGCACGAAAAGGGCGGTCCGGAAAATCTAAGAATCGAGGAAGTGGATACGCCTCAACCCGGCCAGGCAGAGGTGAGGGTCAAACTCAAAGCCTCCGCACTGAACCGGCGCGACTACTGGATCACCGTCGGCCGGTATCCCGGTATGGAGTTTCCCATCATTGCCGGTTCCGACGGAGCGGGTATCGTTGATGCTGTCGGTGAAGGCGGCGACCGATCGGTCATCGGCAGGGAAGTTGTGTTGTATCCGGCACGGGGGTGGGGCGCGAACCCACGCAGTTTCGGGCCCGATTTTCGCATTTTGGGAATGCCCGATCAGGGCACCTTTGCAGAGTATATTTGTGTTCCCGAAAGCACCGTGTATGCCAAGCCCTCTCACCTGAGCTGGCACCAGGCAGCAGCGGTTCCCCTGGCGGGTCTCACATCCTGGCGTGGGGTCATCACTCATGGGGAAGTGGAGCCTGGCCAGAAGGTTCTTGTGACCGCGGCCGGAAGCGGCGTATCCAGTTTCGCCATCCAGTGGGCGCTGGGTCTCGGGGCCGAAGTTTATGTCACCAGCGGCAGTCAGGGAAAGATAGACCATGCGAAAGCAATGGGTGTCACCGCGGGCGCAAACTACCGCGAAGAGGGATTCACGAAACAACTTCGAGAGCTGTCGGGCGGCTTTGACGTCATCGTGGACAGTGCGGGTGGCGACGGTATCAACGCCCTTCTGGACACGCTCAATGGTGGTGGAAGGTATGTGTTTTTCGGCGCAACCCTCGGCAATGCCTCCGCCGGACTGGAAATGGCGAAGTTGTTCTTTCGACATATCCGCATCCAGGGCACGACGATGGGATCACCGGAAGAATTTGGTGCAATGCTGAATTTTATCAGTGAGAAAGAGACCCAACCGGTTATCCATCAGGTCTGTGCTCTCGATGATGCCGTAGCGGCGCACCAGTTAATGGGGAACTTCAGCCAGACAGGCAAGATCGTATTGAGCAACCCATCGTGAGCCGGAGTCGAGCTTCATGGAAAAAGTCTATCCTGGCCAAGGACGGATTCTACAGGTTTGATCGTGGGCAGCACACGCTACTGAAGGACAGATGAGGGAAACTCACAAGCTCGCTCCCAACGACGGTGGCGAAGAGAATGTGGCGCAAGAGAAAATGGCAAAGGCTGCGCAATACAGCGTGGACCGCCGCCGGGGTTCACATTCCGAAAGGCTGAACGACAGTGTGGCCGTCGAGACAGCCGTCGCTCTCAGCTATAACGGCGTCTCTCACGCGGTGATGATGGCCTCGCCCGCGGATCTCGAGGACTTCGCTCTGGGATTCAGTCTGAGCGAAGGCATCATCCAGACGACTGAGGAGCTCTATGACAGCGAGGTGATCGCACGCGACCATGGATTGGAGATCGCATGCGAAATCAGCAACGAGCGTATGAGCAAGCTCAAGGAAAGGCGCCGCAATCTCACCGGGCGTACCGGGTGCGGCATCTGCGGAGCCGAGACTCTGGAGCAGGCTGTCCCGAAGCTTGCCCGGTTGAGGAGTCCGACCACCATAAGCGCCCAGGCCCTCAGGCAAGCCCTGGTCCAACTGGAACAGCAACAGCCTACGCAGGAACTCACCGGTTCGACCCACGCCGCCGCCTGGGCCGACCCGCACGGGCGAATACAGCGACTGCGGGAAGACGTTGGGCGTCACAATGCCCTGGACAAGTTGATCGGCGCTCTGCATCGGGGAAAGCTTGCTCGGGGCACAGGGTTTGCCGTGGTCACTAGCCGCGCGAGCTATGAAATGGTGCAGAAAACGGTCTCGGCTGGAATTCCAATTCTGGTGGCCGTATCGGCTCCAACATCACTGGCGATTCATCTGGCGCGGGATGCCAACCTGGCTCTGGTGGGATTCGCCCGGGGGCAGAACTTCGTGATCTATGCCGGAGGAGATCGAATTCTGGATTGACCTTGTCGAACTTCAGCTTTGCCGAGTTAACAGCAGTCAACCCGTCGACACCCTCAATTACGTGCCTGCCTTGTTCCAATGATCTGACCGAGTTTCTGCCCGGCAGACGTCACAATGAACGACGGTGCAGGCACTGGTGTCAGGAAGTCCCCTGTTCGAGGCGGAAAATGGCTTGTCTTCGGAGCCTCAAATTCTAATGGGAGTTTGTGTTTGGAATATGTACTGCTGGCCCTTGCGGCACTGGTCGCCGGGACCATAAACTCAGTGGCGGGAGGTGGATCCTTTTTTACGTTTCCTGCGCTGGTGTTCAGCGGGGTGCCTCCCGTTGTCGCTAATGCGTCCAGCACGGTGGCGTTGTTTCCGGCTTCTTTCGCCAGTGCATGGGCGTACCGGAAGGACCGCGAGAATTTTGGCGAGGTTCCTTTCAAGGCGATGGCTCTGGTCAGTATTGGGGGAGGGTCGATCGGTGCCACAGTGCTGCTCTCGCTTCCTGAAGCCGCTTTCGATTTCATCATACCGTGGCTCCTCTTGTTGGCGACCCTGGCGTTCGCTTGCGGGCCTTACCTGATATCAAGACTGCGGCGGGAAGCCAAACTGAGTTCTCCCGTATTCCTTGGGGTGCAGTTCGTTGCGGCAATCTATGGTGGATACTTCGGGGGGGCTGTCGGGCTGATCTTGCTGTCGTTCTGGGGACTGTTCGGTTTTACCGACCTTCGGATGCTGAACGCGAACAAAACGTTGCTTGCAGGTCTGATGAACGCCGCGGCCGTCGTGATCTTTGTCGCGGCCGGCCGCGTGTTCTGGTTGGAGACCCTTGTGATGCTGGTTGCGGCGGTGACCGGTGGATATTTCGGGGCGCGGGTGGCGCGGCGGGCGAATCCCGTCATCGCTCGCGCAATTGTTACGGTGATCAGCGTCGGCGTGACGATCACCTTCTTTGTGCGAAGCTATGGGTAGCCGTTCGGGAGTGCACCATGAGTTGGGTCAAGACCCTGCCTTTGTCGAAGGTTGACGGCCAACCTGGCGTTTTTAAACTCTCACCCCGCCAGATTGCCGTTTTCAACATTGACGGCCGTGTTTTCGCCATCGACAACCGCTGTCCCCATGAAGGCTATCCTCTTGCAGAAGGCACCGTGGAGGGTGGCCCCGTGGTGACCTGCAACTGGCACAACTGGAAATTCCGGCTTGCCGACGGCGAATGCCTGAAGGGCGGCGATCATGTCCGCAGCTATCCCACGCGCATAGAGGCCGGTTATATATGGGTCGACGTATCAGATCCGCCCCCCGCGGCAATCCGACGCGAAATCTTGCGAGGACTGAAAACAGCGTTCGATGAGGTCGATTTCGGCCGAATATGCAGGGAGATCGCGCGGCTCCACTATCATAAGCTGGATCCGCGGGATGGTGTCCGGGAGGCGTTTCGGTGGGCACACGACAGACTCGAATTCGGTGCGCGGCACTCGATGGCCGCTGCCGCCGATTGGTTGCTGTTGGCCCAGGAGTATTCCTCAAACCTTGAGCTTCGATTGGTCTGCCTGGCTGAAGCAGTGAACCACCTGGCCTGGGATACCCTGCGTCATGCTGAATACCCATATCCAACATCCCACCGAGCTTTTGACAAATCCGGATTTCTGGAGGCGATCGAAATGGAGCAGGCTGGGGTCGCAGAGGCCATGGTGGTGGGCGGCTTGCAGTCCGGTCTTCACTGGCCCGACATGGAGGAAGCTTTTGCCAGCGCCGCGGCGGCTCATTACAACAGCTTCGGTCACAGCCTCATTTACGTCTCGAAGGCGCCGCAACTGATCGACGCATTGGGTTCCGACATTGAGCCTTATGTGCTGCTGCCTCTTGCCCGGCATCTGGCTTACACCAGCCGCGAAGACCTCATTCCGGAATTCAAGGGTTATCAGCCGGCGCTTGAAAGCCTTTCGGAGGCCGGCGAATCCGCAATCGGTCCGGATCTCATCATCCCGTTTCCGATATCAACCCCGGATGCTTTTGCCTGGATTGCGCAGCACCTCGCCCGCCACACGCCGGAACAGATCTACGATGCATTGCTCTGTGTGCTCGCTCAGAGCATGATCCATTTCGATACCAGCTACGGCGTTGCTTACGATCGTCGGCTCAGCGACAACATCGGCTGGCTGGACTTCACCCACGGCATTACTTTTTCGAACGCCGTTCGCGTGGTCTGCAGCCGGTACCGGGCACTCTGGCCGCAGGGGCTCCTGCAGATGGCATGTTTTCTCGGAAGGAATGCCGCTTTTCTGGATCGTGATGTGAGCGAAGAGGACTGGCGGGTTTCTGATCCGGGTGCGTTCTTCGAGGACACTTTCGCGCAGGTGATGGATCATGGTTTCCGCGATCCGATATTTTCGGCGCACCTTCTCAAGACCAGCGTTGCTGTTCGCTCGGAAATCGGTTCCGCATCCCGTCGGACCGCAGAGGTCCTGCTGGCGGGACTGAACCGGTTCCTGCGCTCGCCGCTCAAGACCAAGCACGGGCGCCGCCTGGCGCGTCAGGCGATTGCCCTGGTTGCACGAGATTTCGACGAGACCGAGCCCGCGGGTGTGGACGGATCCGAAACATAGGTACGGTCAATGACAGCACTCACCCGAACGACCGGGTGCTCACAGACGGTCCCTGCAGTTTGTGTGAGCGGCCATATGGGCTGGCCATAGCCCAGTCTTGATCGCTGGGGGCGAACTTCACTACGAAAAACTGGCTAGAGCAGCCCGTGGCAGAAGTCTCGCGGGCCGCGTTACGGCCAAACGGGGCCGGATTCTAGGAGGCGACGACGTTGCAATGCTCATTCATTGCGAGGAGTCGACGACAACGAAGACGGCCCCGTTTCGCCGTAACCCTTTGGGCGCAGGGGGGCCACCGACGTTTCAAACGGAGGCTGCAGGCGCCCCCCAGGCTTTGTCGTTCGTCGGTCACGATGAAAAGACATCGTTCCACTCCTCACTTCGCGCTTGCAACTCGAAGACCCCTGCGCGCGGCCCGCGAGACTTCTGTCACGGGCTGCTAGAACTCCGGCATTGGAAAGATCAAGCCTGAAAAAACGATCCAAACCACCAGCAGAGTGAGCAAAACGTTGAACGTTTGCCCCACCAGGTACAGCACAAGCGGGTTTCCGCCGCCCATCTGTCTTCCCAGTTGTCGAAAGTCCGATTCCAGGCCGATCGACAGGAAAGCGAGGCAGAAGAACCAGCTTCGGTAGTCGCTGGTGATGTCGATCGCACTGTCGACCGCAGCCCCACCCAGGAGTGGTACGAGGAAGAATGAAACGATGAACGAGGATCCGATGAATCCCAGAACGAATTTTGGAAAGCGATTCCAGATCTCTATGGCCTGAGGCCGGTTGCCTGAGCCGGGTTCGATTCGAGCGACCCAATAGATCGCGACACCGAATGCAATCACGCCGATAAGGATATTCTGAATCATCTTTACTACGGCTGCGGTTTGCATCGCATCATCGCCGAGGATCTGTCCCGAAGCCACCACCGCCCCTGTTGAATCCACCGTGCCCCCGATCCATGCGCCTGCGATGATGGGGTCCAGGCCCATGGCCTGGGCGAGGAAAGGCATACCCACCATCATGATGACTGTGAATATCAGCGTCATCCCGACGGCCAGCGTCAGTTCTTCTTTTCGGGCGCGACACGCGCCGGCCACGGCAATCGCCGCAGATACGCCACATACCGAGGTCGCCGCGGCGATGACGATGGCGAATGACGGGGAGAGTCCGAGTCGGCGACGTCCCAGCCAGAACATCGAGAGCAAAACCACGGGTGTGACACCCCAGGCTACGATCAAACCGTATTGACCCAGTTCCAGAATTCTTCCGAAGATGACTTCGGCGCCTAGAATGACGAGTCCGATCTTGATGAACAGCTCTGTTCGGACCGCGGGCCGCAGCCATTCGGGAGTACCGATGATGTTGCTGATGACGAGGCCCAGGCCCAGGGCCCACAAGGCATATCCCAGGCCATAGGCAGCGAGGACTTCATTGGCCGCGATGTAGAACGCCACCGTCGCCAGGGCGAATACAGCAGGAAACGCCCGGATATAGGCGCCGGCACTGTCTCCGAGCGTCCGCACGGCGATCGTTGTGAGCGCACCGGCGCCGAGCATCAGCAGAATCAGCGGAAGGATCAGAGATGCAGGGATTCCAGACAGCGGCGAAGACCATCTGGGTATTCCGGGTACGTAGGAAACCATGCCTGCGAAAACCGATGCCAGAAGGGCGAAACCGATCCAGACCGACCACCAGTCTTCACGGATTACAAATTGCTTGAGCCAACTCATGGTTAGTCAGTCTCCAACAGGCCTGGCGGGGTACTCCCAGCCTCAGGTGCGCGGAGTTCTTCCAGGTTAACTTCGGTGTAGAAGAGGGCGCTCGCGTTGAAACCGTCTTTGAGGTTTCGAGCGGGCACGGGGCCCAACCATCCATTCGTTGCGATCGGCTCCAGAGCCGTGATCAGTAACCAAATGATTCCGGGGAACAGGACGATGGTGAGCAGCTTCTGTTTTCGGGTTGTCACTGGAATTGCGTGCGCCGCTTTCAAGGTTCGACAATTAGATCGGAAATCACCGAGTATGGCAACCGTCGGCGGCTTGGATCCTCAGGCGTTCGCGGCAGGTTTGTCAGACGCACTTCTACATCCACGTCCCGCGATCCCTGTAGGCTGTGAACGGCTGATCCGGATGGGCTTGCTTGAATCTCAGAAATCGCTTGAGCATCTTCGCGTGGCGCAGATCCGAAGTCCTGAGTTCCGTGTGCGGCATGTCGATCAAAAGTCGCTCGACGGCCCACACATTCCGTTTCGAAAGTCTCCAGTTGCTTCGGGAAAAACTCCCGAGGTCAGCCACACCGTAAGCGGTGATTCGTCCGGACCCGTCCACGTAAGGATCCACATAGCTGAACGCCAGTTGCCGCAACGTCCGAAACACGGGCCGTCGACCGTGCAGTCCCACGTCTCTCGATTTGCCGACGGTTCCCCACATCCCCCGGATCCTGAACAGGAATAAGACGTGGTCCAGACCGTCGGCGGATTCCAGATCCAGCAGCAAGGGAGGGTGGCCGTGCTGCTCCATGATCGTTGCAGCCGCCAGGGCGGCCTCGATACAGTTCGCGCGGCCACACCGCACGACCTCCCGAAAAGTTTTCAGTGTGTGCGACTCCCAGTTGTAGGGCAACGAACGCAGGTAACGTTGAACCCGAAGGGGCGTCCCGTGATTCTGAATCACGGATCTTTCAATCTGCGTGAACTCATTCGGGGACGGTACCTCGCAGATCAAGCTCGCGTCGGGGATCGGTCGTGTTCGGGCCAAGATAGTTTCAGGAAGCTTCTATGACGACGCTTTGGCTGCCTGGGCCATTCGCTCCTGCATCTGTAGGGTCAGGTGCGGCACGATACCGATCATGCGTTCGATCAGCATCAGTTGGCCACGATGGTGCATCTCGTGTTCCTTGACCGATAGAAACATCTCGAATCGACTTTTCGCAGGTGGCGTCGCACCCGGCGGCATGGCGACGGACTCCGCGAGGAACTCTTCAGAGACGCCGTCGACAAACTGGGCCCAGATCTCGCCGTTCTGCCTGAGCAGATCGATCACTTCAGCCTTGGATCGCGACTGGGCCTCTTCTGCACCCAGGGATTCAATCAGGCCTGGGAAATCGAAGCCTTCGAGCGTCGTTCTGCGCTCAACGGCGTGGATCTGATGGAAGAACCGGTAGGAGAGGGCAATGTGTGTCAGCAACTTCTCGACGGTCCGGGTTTCGGGCCCAGCCTGATAAGTGTACTGTTCTTCGGGAATGTCTTCCGCAACCTGAATCGTGTTTTGACGGACGGTTCGAAAACTGGCCGCCAACTCTGCCGCACCGTAGTAGTTCATGTCTTTCCTCCAGAAAGTTTCCCTGATTCTACGGCATTTCAAGTGGATCGTGCTTTGAACCGGGGATCGTGGATCTCAGGGCAGGCTACAGTTTCGTGGCGGGGGATCGATAAGAAGAGTACCGGAACCGACCCCCTGGCTGGATGTGCATGAAATGAGAGGAAGACGTCAATCGCTTGTAGCGTCGCTGGTTTTCCTCGCGAGTGTCTCGATGATCGCCAGCCCTCGCGTGACGAGTCCGCAGGCGTTCCCCCCCGGATCGGGCACGCTTCCGGAAACTCTCACGGTCCTCAACGGCGTTCGAAACCGACTGCAGCACCAGTTCAACGACGGCGATGCTCTGAGGGGTTACGTTTATCGCCTTGCCATGGCTCAGCACGAGCTGGACGGGAGGGACGCGATCGAGAAGACCGAAACGATCGACGCCGACGTCTATTACTTTGATCACGGCCCATTTCGAAAGCTTCTGACGGAGAACGGCTCCGAGCTCTCCGAAGACGAGGCAAGTCAACAAGATGAACAGTTTGACATCCACGTTCGAGGAGCCATCACCCAGGATCCTGTGCGCCGCCCGTGGCTGGGCGCCCCCGGTGACTCGGAAGCGGACCGTGCGGGTGCAATAGCGGACGTTTTCAATGGATTCAACTTTGCTGTGGTCGGGCGGGACTTCGTCGATGATCGGCCGGCAATCGTTGTCGAGTTCAGTCCGAGCCAAGATGCAGAATACCAGAGCGGTGTCGGCCGGATGATCCTGGCAAAAGTTGCTGGACGCGCGTGGGTGGATGAGGAGGATTCCAGCCTTGTACGCATCGATGCGAGGATCGTTCAAGACATTACGGTTGGCCCGTTCGGATCCTTTGCCCGAATCAGCGAAGGGGCCGAGTATATGCGGGAGTGGCGCAAAGTGAATAACGAAGTCTGGCTGCCTTCAAGTTTCAGCATGACAATCGAGGCGCGGGCATTCCTGTTGAAGAAGACCCACCGCCAGATTGTTGAGCAGTATTCCAACTATCGAAAGTTCTACGTCGACCCGGAGTTTGAGATCCGGGTCGAAGAGTGAGCGCCGATACCTGTCCCCTCGCCTTTCGTTGGCGTTGAGTCTTCCTTCCGACCTCTTCGGTATATGTGCGGACTTTGAACGCACAACGATGTTTATAGACTAAGATCGTGTGGTCGTGGACAGCCGGCCGGATGGCAATCCTGGCCCGAGAACGGATCGGAAGGAGGCCCGAGCGATGCAGACACTGGTTACCGGAGCGACCGGTTTCATCGGACGAGAACTCATCAGGCGGCTCGAGGCGCCCGCTGCCCTCTCGCGCGACCCCGACAGCGAGGCTGCCCGCGCGCTTGGAATACGGGTTTCCCCCTGGGAACCCACCGCGGGTCAACCCCCACAGGAGGCCTTTGATGGCATAGACACGGTATTTCATCTGGCCGGCGATCCTGTCGCTAAGGGCCGCTGGACTGCGGCTAAGAAGGACAGAATCCGTACGAGCCGGGTCGAAGGAACCGGTCACCTGGTCGACGCGCTGGCTGCACTGGAAAAGAAACCGTCCTGCCTCGTGAGCGCTTCGGCCGTGGGCTATTACGGCGATCGCGGGGAAGAAATTCTGGACGAGGGTTCCGCCCCGAACGGATCCTTCCTCGCCGAAGTGTGTCAGGCGTGGGAGCACGAAGCCTTGCGGGCCGAAGAACACGGTGTCCGGGTCGTCACTATTCGGACGGGAATCGTTCTGGGTCAGGGGGGCGGGGCATTGGATTCGATGCTACCGCCGTTCAGGCTGGGGCTTGGAGGTCGGTTGGGCAACGGACACCAGTGGATGCCCTGGATTCATATTGAAGACATAACCCGTCTGATGATTCATGCGGCCACTCAGCACGACCTGCGTGGTGCGTTGAACGGGGTTTCGCCTAATCCGGTTACAAACCGGGACTTCACCCGCACACTGGCCAGGCGACTGCACCGTCCGGCGCTGTTTCCGGCCCCGGGCCCGATTCTCAGGCTCGCGCTTGGCGAATTTGCAAGCGTCCTGCTGGAATCGCAGCGGGCAATACCAACGGTGGCGATTCAGTCGGATTTCAAGTTCCAGCATCCGGAACTCGACGGCGCCCTTGCCGCGATCCTGAAGTAGCTCCGTTGCTGACACGTCAGGGGGAGGCGCCGTCCGCACGAGGTCTCGGAGTCCGCACGATGCTCACAGCTGTTCTGGAATCTGCCTTTCATGCTCACCGGATTCAGTCGGGACCTGGACCCGGTTTGCTGATGCCCGCCACCATCCAGCCAGAACGCTGCCGATTAAAGAATGGAAGAGACTGGAGATCGCACTGGGTACAGCGACGAGGGGATTGACGAAGTTCTCTCGGGCCAGGACGACTCCCAGACCGGAATTCTGCATTCCAACTTCGATCGCAACCGTCTGGGCTGAAATCACTTCTGTGGACAGGAGTCGGGTCAGAAGGTAGCCGAAACTGAACCCACAGACATGCAGCAGGAGGACAGCTGCGATCAGTAAGAAGCCGGACTCTAGGATTGCCGTCCGGCTGGTCCCGATTATCGAAGCGACGATCAAGGTGATCAATATGACCGATATTAAAGGTGCCACCGGAAGAATGCGGGCGGTCAGCCCCGGCGCGAAGCGGCGGAGGCTCAGGCCCAGCACCACCGGGACGATGACGACCTGGAGGGTGCTCAACAGGAGACCGGCTGCAGGAACGTCGACGCGGCCGCTGGCGTACATTGCCGTCAGAGCAGGCGTCATCAGGACCGAAATGGATGTGGACACGGCTGTCAGGGAAACGGACAGGGGTACGTCGGCGAGAGCCAGATACGAAATTACATTCGACGCAACTCCGCCCGGGCAGCACGACACCAGAATCAGGCCGACAGCGAACGGAGTCGGTAACTCCATCAGCGAAGCGATACTCCAGCCCAGGAACGGCATTACAAGATACTGGAGGGCCACGCCGACACCGATCACCTGTGGCCGGAGGGCGACGCGGCGGAAGTCATTGACCTCCAGGGTCAGGCCCATACACATCATGGTAGCGCCCAGAGCGAGCGTGATGAGGACGCCGCTGAACCATGTGAAGACGGCTGGACGGTAGAGGGCGGCGACGCTGGCCACGAGGACCCAGGCGGGAAATGAAAAGGTCGCGATCTTTACGATCCGAGAAAAATGGAGCATCGGATTCGGGATCTTACGTGAAAAATTGGGGCACTGCACTCAAAACTGGCCATCAGGGGTGTCATTTTGATAATTTAGTCTGCATTGTCGAAAGTCGTTCTTCGATGAATGCCATTTTCTGGAGGAGTCGTGGTAGTTCGAACCGTCGCTTCATGTCTGGTGGGCGCACTGCTCTGGGCGTTCGTGCCCTCGGCGTTTTCCCAGCGTCCCGATCCGCTAGAAGAAATGCGCCGCCGGGCCGCGGAGATTTATTTCCAGCAGAGAATTGATGATTTCGTCGAGGACACATTCGAATTCTACGAAATCAGTGGTGAGTTGATATCTTTTCGCGTCCACCCCAACATGACACGCGAAGAATTGGAACAGATCGACGAAAGGGCCGAAGATCTGGAAGACAAGGCGGGCGACCTCATCTCATTCGTGCAGTATGTTTCGCCAAGGGTGCGCGGGAATACGGATGATCTCTGGGTGATTCTCGAACCTCTTGATGAAAACTCCACAATGGAGTACCGGCTGACCCTGCTCCTGTCGCTGGTCAATGGAATCGGACCCAAACTCCAGCATTTCGTCGAAATTCTGACGGAAGAGATCGAGCCCTCCGTAGAGGTTGAAGATCTGATCGTAGAAGCATCGCTACCGTACCTGATCGCGGGGGGCCTGGAGGAACTTCGCGACATGGCGCGGGCTCTCCGGCGCGTCCTCTAACCGGAAATCAGGATTATTCAATGAGTGGCCCGAGCGCCTCCGGCCAGATTCTCTTCGTTTGCATTGAGAACTCGAATCGGAGCCAGATGGCCGAGGCTTTTGCCCGTATCCACGGCGGCGACCGACTGCGCCCCTATAGCGCAGGCTCCCGACCCGGAGGAATCGTGAACGCCGGAGCCATCGCCGCGATGGCGGAAATCGGGTACGACCTGGGCACCCACCGATCCAAGTCCCTGCAGGAGATCCCCGACCTGGAATTCGACTGGCTGGTCACGATGGGCTGTGGCGATCAATGTCCGCGCGTGAAGGCTCGCCATCGGTTGGATTGGGAAATCCCCGACCCGGGATTCATGGATCCTGATGCGTTTCGCGAGGTCCGGGACCTGGTTGAACGAAAAGTCAGGAATCTCATCGAAGGCCTCTAAAACTCCCGCCTTAGCCTAAATTTTGGGTGCAGAATATGCGCCTATGTGCATGATTCGCGTGGAGAAAAGCCCGCCAGATATCCAAGATACCGGCAAAAAACAGGAAACAACCGGCCAAACAAAAGGCAGAAACACCCCAATATTCTCTTGACATCGCAGCGGCTCGGCGTTGAAATAGGCACCCCCCGGGGGATCTAGAGGCCAAAATGGAACGACTAAGAGAGGTTATGACTTTGCGAGAAGCGTCGCAATACTTAGGGGTCTCCCCCGATACCCTGTACAAGTATCTGGGCGAAAACAAGATTCCGGCGTTCAAGCTCGGAAATCGATGGCGGTTCAAGAAGGACTTGCTGGACCGGTGGATGGAAAAGAAGAGCGAGCGCGGCGCAACTTCAGCAAAGGGGCCCGGTCAGAAATCGGTGAGGCGCTGACCTGCCGATCAGGGGGCTAATTTCGTATGCTATTTGGTAAGGCCAAAGCTCTCGTTGGACTGGATATCGGTTCGAGCTCGATCAAGGCGATCGAGTTGTCCCAGTCCAAGAGTGGGTACGAAGTCGTCAATTTCGCGCGATTCCCGCTCGGGCCCGATGCCGTCGTCGACGGAGCGATCACCGACTCTGAGGCGGTGTCGGAGGGGATCAGCACAGCGTTTGCCGTGGGTGGATTCAAGGGAAAGGGAGTGGCGACCAGTGTTTCGGGGCACTCGGTTATCGTCAAACGCGTTGTCCTTCCGGTGGACAATGCCGAGGAAGTCGAGGGGACCATACAGTTCAGCGCCGATGAGTATATCCCCTTCGAAATCACAGACGTTAACCTCGACTACGAAGTGATCGGCCCGGCAAGCGGCGAGGAAGATGGACTGGAGGTTCTGCTGGTAGCTGCAAAAAAGGATCAAATCGATAACAATACCAGCGTCGTCGCGATGGCTGGGCGTGCAGCAGAAGTGGTTGATATTGACGCCTTTGCGCTACAGAATGCGTTCGAAATCAACTACAACCCGGATCCGGACCAGACGATAGCGTTGCTCAATATCGGAGCGTCGCTGACAAACATCAATATAACAAAGGACGGGACGCCCCTGTTTATCCGCGATGTGTCCGTAGGCGGTAACCAGTACACCGATATCTTGCAGAAAGAGTTACAACTCAGCTACGAGGAAGCCGAGGATCTGAAATTCGGGAAGCAGGTTGGGATGTACGACGCGGACATGGTGGCACCGCTGCTGGATTCCATTACCGATATGTTGACGATGGAGGTTCAGAAAACCTTCGATTTTTTCAAGGAGACCTATCCGGACGAGACGATTGCATCTGTATATCTGGCAGGCGGTACCTCCAACGCGACGGGTCTGGCTGAAAAAATTCAAGCGGCCTTCGGTGCTCCGACCGAGATAATGGACCCGTTCAAGCTCGTGACGGTCGCCTCAGGTGTGGGTTCAGAGATTCAGGAGATGGGGCCGGCTGTAGCGGTCGCTCTGGGTTTGGCACTACGGGGGTTTGACTCATGATTCGAGTGAACCTGTCGGGCGCTCCCAAGAAACAGGCAGCAAAGGGACGGAGCCTGAGCTTCCAGATGCCTACAAATGGGCTTCCGATTTTGTGGGTCGTGATCATTTTGGGAATCGCCATCTATGGATACACCTGGTATTCGGGCCTTACCGCAGAAACTGCGGACCTGGGGACGCGGATTGCGTCTGCCGAAGCTCAGTTGGTCCAGCTTCAGGCCGCCATCGATGCAAACGCTGCTTTCGAAGCCCGGAGGGAAGAGCTGGCCAACCGTATTATGACCATCGAAGGACTGCAGAGCGATCAGGTCAGCCCTGTTGTTCTGCTGGACCGTTTGAGTCAGGCGATTACTCCAACTCAATACGTATGGTTAGAGCAACTTCAGCAGAATGATACGGTAATTTCGATGACGGGAGTCGGGACGTCCGTAAACGCGATTGCCGATTTCGTGTCCAGTCTCGAAGAGACAGGCTATTTTCGCAACATCAATCTGGTGAACGCCCAGGACACGGCCGGGACATTTACTTTTCAGATGATCTGTGATTTCTTTCCGCCGGCCCTGGTAGCTGAAGAGGTCGTCGATGTGGAACCTGAGGACGGTGTGCTAGCAGAGATCGCCGGGCCGGGGGCCGACCAGTAAGCGCCGGTTATCGGACACGATTTATGGCTGTTAACTACAGTGATTTTCAGAAATTGCCCTGGTATTACCAGGCCCTCATCGTGGTCGGTGGTTCTGGAGTAATCCTCGGACTGTTCTGGTACCAGTTCCTGAGGCCTATGACGGCCAATGTCGTTGCCCTGAATGGCCGCCTGACCCAGCTCACGCAGGACGTCGCGGCTGCGGTACTTAGACAGCAACAGCTGGCCACGATTCGTGCGGAATCCGAAGAGCTGCAGCAACAGCTGGACGCCCTCAAGCCGATCTTGCCGCTGGAACGCGAAACCGACCAGATACTTCGGCAGGTTCAGCAGGCTGCGACGGATTCGTCTTTGAGGATCCTGCGGGTATCGCCCCGGGCGACCGTTGATAACGACTTCTATTCGGAGTGGCCCATCGACATGCAGGTTGAAGCGACCTACCACAATATGGGTCTGTATCTGGACAGAATTCGGGAACTGGAGCGAATCGTAAACATCACCGGGTTGCAGATGAATGCGACCGGAGGCGGCCTCACAACATCGGTGTCCGTCACGTATACCGCGACGACATTTGTGTACAGTGAAGAGGAACCCCCACCGGGGAACTGACGATGAGCTATAGATGGATTCTCATATGGGCTCTTATGCCGGCGCTCCCTCCGTTCGCTGAGGGCATGCCTGCTCTGCCCCCGATGCCGACGCAGGAGCTGCCCGGCGATGTCGTGGAGGAAGATGACTCGCCGCCGCCGCTGGCGATTCCACAAGGCTATCGATACGACCCGCTGGGTCGGCGGGATCCCTTCGTTAATCCGGTCCCACCTCCACCACGGGAACCCGATCCTGTTTCAACGATTCCAGACGTCCGGCCACTGGGCCTTCCCGGGGTGCTCCTGAATGAAGCCCTGCTGGTCGGGGTTGTCACGTCGGAAGAACCCTCGATGAACGTTGTGGTTGTGCTGGCTCCAGCCAATCGAACCTTTTTCGCCCGGGAAGGAGACGAACTCTTAGACGCGGTGATCAAAGAGATCATGCCCGACGGAATCGTATTCGAAGTCAAGCCTGTCGAAGGGCAACCTGAGCCCGAACAACGAGAGGAAGTCGTGCGAGCTCTAAACGCGACGCCAGCAGATTAAGTGATGACTGTCTTCACTAAAACAACCTCAGCAGTGAGCGTTCTCTTGCTCCTGTCCACCATGGCCCTCGGTCAGAATCCTGACCAGTCGTTAGCGGTCGAATCGCTTGTCGTGACTCCGGACCGGGATTCTGTGGAATTCCTCATCGGATCGACGGAGTGGGTTCGATATACCTACTTCAACCTCGAAGGGCCGCGTGTCGTCGTTGACTTCCACAATGCGGGTAATGCGTTGGGATTCTCGAGGAAGGCGGTTGACCATGCCGGCGTGGACCAGGTAAGGGCGTCTTTCTTCAGTGATTCCAAGCGCGAAGTTACCCGACTCG
The DNA here is from genome assembly GCA_965263045.1 of Terriglobia bacterium. GTDB lineage: Bacteria > Acidobacteriota > Terriglobia > 20CM-2-55-15 > 20CM-2-55-15. The sequence continues at coordinate 6,105,516 of CBDHGK010000041.1, read as the reverse complement.
TCTTTGACTTGGAGGAAGAAACTCCGTACGAGGTTGTCGACGATGGCGAGGGACAAGTCCGTGTGCGATTTGGTGTGCTCGACCATCAGGAGTCGGATCCTGCCGGCATCGAAGCAGGTGACCGCCTGGCCAATCTCGGCGATTGGGGCCCTCCAACCGAGCCCGGACTTTTCGACGTCGGCGGCAGTGACACCGAAGAAACGCCGCTTTCTGACGCCCTGGCAATCGATGCAACCGCGAACGACACATCGACTTCTGGTGAAGCAGCGGTATTGGACCTGATCGAGATCGATGAAATCGATGAAGACAATTCAGATGACGACACCACCGGAAATGCGGCCAATCTAAACGCCTTTGCGATCGATACAGCAGAGAGTCTGCCTTTTGACGCCCCGACGAACGGAGCGGTGGTGGACGACGACTTGACTGCCGGTGAAGCAGCGGTATTGGACCTGATCGGGATCGAAGAAGACGATGGAGAAGATTATTCGGTCCCGGATACGGCCCGTCTAAACGATTCAGCCACAGAAGCAGCGTCGATTGAAGCAGGCAGCGTCGACAGCGGCGAGACCATTCTGAACCTTGCCAGTGACGCTTCAGGAACCAATCAAGCCGCACCGTCGAATCCAGCCCCCGCGGACGAGTTTGAGCCGGAGCAGCCGGAAATACTTCCGAACATCGTGCAAGACACCCAACTCGGGCCGGCTGAGGCGGATTTTGTAGTTGAGACCGCCGTTGAAGTCGTTGAAGTCGATGAAGGTCGTGCGGCCATTGCACAGGAAGCAGACGGGAGCGTGCGCGTCCAGGAAGCAGGCGGGAGCCTGCGCGTCGTTGAAAGCGATCGCGTGGCACCTCTGGAGCCGATACCTTCCCCGATCTTGACGTCGGAAATCGAGGCGCCGCCTACGGGACAAGGTCTCCTGGCTTCGATTTTGACGAGCGCAGAATTTGAAATCCATGGGGCGGACCCATCGATCGTCGTGGAAGAGCTGGGGTCGCCGGCGCCTGTCCCGGTCAATCCGGGAGCTCTGGCCACGCCGGTTGCCGCACCGGTGCCTCCCCAATCCGAGGCTGCGATTGTCGCTGAGGCCGCGGCTGTCGGGGGCATCGCGGCTGCGCCACCAGCGTCCTCGTTCCTGGGACAGGCCATAGAAGCCCCGGCCACACCGCAGTACACGGGCGAGATTGCAACCTTTGATTTCAGAAATCTGGACCTGCAGGATTTCTTCCGCTTGATCGGTGATATCAGCGGGTTGAACGTGGTGTTGGATCCAGCGGTCAATGGAACCGTGACGTTGCTGCTGCGCGCCGTTCCCTGGGACCAGGCTCTCGATGTCGTGCTCAGAAACAACAATCTCGGCTACGAGCTGGAGGGGAATGTTCTCAGGATCGCCACACGAGCGACTTTGCAGGCTGAAGAGGATGCTGCACGGCAACTGAGGGACGCGCAGGAATTGAATGCGCCACTGGTGACCGAGACGTTCATTCTGAGTTACACGCAGTCGGCGACAGTGTCAGCCATCATCCAGGACTTGTTGTCAACGCGAGGGACGATCATCACCGACGCGCGTCGCAACGCACTCATTGTCACAGATATTCCAAGTCAGTTTGGACGTGTGAACTCGCTCGTTTCATTCCTTGACACTCCGGCGCAACAGGTGGAGATCGAAGCCCGCCTGCTGTCAGCCAGTAAGTCGTTTTCCAGAGACCTGGGCACCCAGATTGGCCTTCTCGTTGGAAACAACAGCCAGAACGCGGTTACCGGTCTCCCGGGCGCGGGAAGTCCATTTACCCGGACCCCCACGCCCGGGGTGAACATTGGTGGAGCGGTGCCGTTGATCACCGATTTTCCGGCAGGGGGTACGTCCGGTCTGTCGTTTCTGCTCGGGGCGGGTGGCGACATCCTGCTCGACACCATTATTCAGGCAGCCGAAGCGACGGGTACCGCGAAGTTGCTGTCCCGACCTAGAGTTACGACGCAGAACAATCAATCGGCTACCGTCTCCCAGGGTACTCAGATTCCGGTTCAGACGAACGTGAACAATACGATCACGGTTACGTTTGTCGACTTTTCTCTCAGTTTGACTGTGACCCCACAGATCACCGAGGCCGGAACGATCCTGCTGACGGCTGTAATCGATAACAGCAGCCCGGATTTCGGACGATCCGTCAATGGCATACCGTCAGTTTCCTCACAGCAGGCGACGACGCAGGTTCTTATTCCGGACGGCGGCACGGCCGTCGTCGGAGGAATCCTGCTCGACAACGATTCCATCAACGTCAGTCAGGTGCCCGGGTTGGGCAACATCCCTGTGTTGGGGAATCTCTTCAAGAGTACGCAGGTGATCAAGAGTACCAGCGAGCTGTTGTTCTTCATTACGGCACGCATCAAACCTGCGAATCCGCTGGAGTTTCTGTCAGAAACGTCCCCGGAGGAGTCTTCCCAGCTCTTGGCCCAGTAGTCGGAATAACCGGAATGAGGCGAAACCGGCATCGGTATGAGTGCCTCCGCGTCAGTGCGGCAGGCCCTCTCCCGGAGCGGGTTCGAACAGGTCGACCAGGTGCCGAGTCCTGTCTTTCAAGAAGTGTTTGAAAGCGTCCGCGACCAGCTGGAGGGCTTTCGGGTGCTGGCTCTGGTGGGTCTGGACGGGCTGATCATTGAACAGGGGATCGTCGACGCTACCCTCAACCGGGAAACCCTGTCCGAATTCGCCACGATACTTCGCATTACCAAGCACACCTGCGAGAGCACCGCGGCCGGCCAACTCTCCGAGATGTGCTGGATTGCCGACCGCTGGTTGGTCGTTACTCAACGCGTGTCTGGGGAAAGATTTCTGATCCTCGTAACGGAACCCGGACCCCGATTCGGATTCGCACGGTTTTTGCTCCGGAGGGCCGCCTGGGAACTGCGGCCACAGATTGATAATCCTCCAAGCTAGCACGTCTGGCGCGGTACATCTGACAATTTCTCAGATGCTATACTCTTCTGAATTGTCATGAACTTCAAAGAGCTGAAAGAACTCATAGAAATCGTTTCGACGACCGAAAACATCGAGGAACTCGAAGTTGAAAAAGCGGGGGTCCGTCTCAAGGTTCGGAAAGCGGGGAGCAGCCCGAAGCGGACTCAGGGAGTTGAGGCTCGGCCTGACGCGGATGAAACTGCCCGGGCTCTTACAGAGCCTCCGCCGGATACAGTAGTGGCGGCTGAAATCGCGGGAGTGTCGTTCGTCACCTGCCCCATGGTGGGAACCTTCTACCGGGCATCCAGTCCGGACTCAGAACCCTTCGTGAAGGTGGGAGATTCGGTTGAGAAGGGCAGTGTTGTTTGTATAATTGAGGCGATGAAGTTGATGAACGAAATCGAATCCGACGTTGCTGGGGAGATCGTCAGCATACCTGTCGAGAATGGCCACCCTGTTGAATATGGTGAGCGACTGTTCGCCATCCGCCCGCGCTGATCGTCTGATCTGAGGTCTCCAATTCCGATGTTCAGGAAAGTACTGATTGCAAACAGAGGGGAAATCGCGCTCCGGGTCATGTTTGCATGCAAGGAACTCGGTCTCGCTACGGTCGCTGTCTACTCCGAGGCGGATCGGGATGCCCTGCATGTGCGATTTGCCGATGAGGCTGTGTGCATCGGGCCCCCTCGCAGCGCAGAAAGTTATCTCAATATTCCCCGTGTGATCAGCGCCGCTGAGATTTCCAACGCCGACGCAATACATCCGGGTTACGGGTTTCTGGCCGAAGATGCCCACTTTGCCGAGGTGTGTGAGGACTGCGGGATCAAGTTTATTGGTCCTTCTCCGTCCAATATCCGAATGATGGGGAACAAGGCGCGCGCGCGGTCGGCAATCTCCCGGATTGGCCTGGAGGTACTGCCGGGAAGCTCGGACCCGGTCGGGGATTCCGACCAGGCGCTGGCCATTGCACGAGAGATCGGCTATCCCCTGATTATCAAAGCGGTGGCCGGCGGCGGCGGTCGGGGAATGCGGATTGTTACAGAGCCTTCCCAGCTTCCAGGGTCACTCGGAACGGCACGGGCAGAGGCTCTGGCGGCCTTTGGCTCGGCGGAGTGCTATGTGGAGAAGTTTGTAGAAAAGGCCCGCCACATTGAGTTTCAGATTCTGGCCGACGAATTCGGTAATGCGATTCATCTTGGCGAGAGAGAGTGTTCGATCCAGCGCCGGCACCAGAAATTGATGGAAGAGGCACCGTCTGTCGTCGTGGACGATGCACTTCGCCTCAAGATGGGGTCGCGCATTGTAGCTGCTGTTCAGGAGCTCGGCTACACAAGCGTCGGGACGATGGAGTTTCTCGTCGACGGAGACATGAATTTCTATTTTATGGAGATGAACACGCGGATTCAGGTTGAGCACGCTGTGACTGAAATCGTTACGGGTGTCGATTTGATCCGCGATCAGATCCTGATTGCCGCCGGCGAGGTCTTGCCCCACCGTCAGGAGGATATTCATTTCAAGGGACACGCGATCGAATGCCGCATCAACGCCGAGGACCCTTTTACGCACCGCCCCTCTCCGGGAAAGATAGGCGCGTGGCACACTCCGGGCGGTCCCGGTGTACGGGTGGATACGGCCGCATACGCCGAGTACGTGGTGCCGCCCTACTACGACTCGCTGGTGGCGAAGGTGATTGCGCTTGGCGCAACGCGGGACGAAGCGCTTCGCCGGATGGATCGGGCATTGAGGACGTTTATCGTCGAAGGCATACGAACGACGATACCCCTCCATCTGAAAATCCTGGCTGATCCTCGTTTCAAGGCCGGGGACATATCCACTGCTTTTCTCGAACAGTCCGGTGTCCTTGATCCCGGCGCCGAGGCTGGGGGTGCTGCATGAATCGGCTGTCGGCGCTGTATGCCATTGCGGATGCAGCCTTCGGCGATCCGGTTGAAATCTCGCGCCGTCTCTTCAAAGGTGGTGCCCAACTTGTACAAATTCGAAACAAGACAGCGTCATCTGGGCAACTGCTGGAACAAGCCGTTCGGATCGTGGACGAGGCTCCCGCCAATGGTGTCGTCATCGTTAACGATCGTGCCGATGTTGCCAGAATCGCCGGTGCAGGGGGTGTGCATGTCGGTCAGGCCGATCTGGATCCAGCGTTGGCTCGGAAAGCCCTCGGACACGGCATTGTGGGAGTTTCAACGCACAACAGATCCCAGGCCAGCGCTATGGGGACCGATGTGGTGGACTATATTGCTGTTGGACCTGTTTTTGAGACGTCCACAAAAGAGCAGCCAGCCCCCGTACTTGGGCTGGAGCGTCTGGCTGAAATCTGTGAAGCCACCGACTTACCGGTTGTGGCCATCGGGGGGATCCGGCTGGAACACCTGAACGAGGTATTCGCTGCCGGGGCGAGTGCGGTCGCCGTGATATCAGATCTGATCGGTCTTGGGTCGATTGAATCGCGGACCGAGAAGTTTATGGAACGACTGGCCGTGATCGATGGCGTCGAGCAGGGTGCGGACCGGAGCCTGTGGGTGGGTACGGCCAGAAGTGCGTCGGACGATTGAACCCGGGTGATACCTGACTCGAGTTGGTCGCCGACAGAGCGGACAAGGCCGCAAGTCCCTGCGTCCAGAGTAAGAAGTTGATCGGATCGCACCCGGACGACACCGATTGGCTCCAAATTTCGGATAGCGGCTGCTGATGCCGAAATCAGATCGAATCCGTCTATCTGGTGTATGAGGATACGGTGGTTCAGGAGCCCGGATTTGCGTAAACTGTAGAGACGCATAACGCATGCTACGGTCATTCGTGACGAGAGGATGGGTCGCCAGGTGCCAAGGGACACGGTGTTGGAGGTGAGCGAGCAGGAGGGAGCGTTGACGTCTCCTCTGGATGCTTCTGAATCGCCGCGGGTCGATCTGTACATGATCCGCACCGCACGGCGACGCACCACACTGTTCTTGCCTCGCACTTCACTCGATCTGTGTACCGCCACGGAAAACAGCCTGTTTCTGAGGTTTATTCGCCGATTGACGAGGAACAGAAACCCGGTGATCCGGTGGGTCGGTCGCGTCACACGGACGGGCTATCGATACTATCAGCGCCTTGAAGATCGAATCGACCCTCTCGAACGGATGATCAAAGCGCTCAACCGCCCGCGCTCCCTGCGTGTCCTGCACGCTCCCAGTACGGATCCAGATTCACAATTTCGGGATCTACTGCGCACGCAGATCGTCAAGCACACAGCGTGGCTGATCGTTGATGGGGCTCTGACGACCCTCGCCGCCATGTTTTTCTGGGTTCTGGTGCCCATTCCGGGTCCAAACGTATTGTTTTACTACCCCGCACTGAGGCTCGTCAGTCACTACCGGGCGATAACCGGAGCGAGACGCGGGCTGAACGGCATCGATATCAGATTTGAAGCGCTTCCCAGCCTGGCTCGTGTCGAAGAAGACATCCGCAAGCCGTCGCCCGGTCAGGACGCAGATGGCGTGGCTGCCGGCATCGAAGGGCTGGGAGTTTACCTCAAGCGAATGGTTTAGCTCTTGCAGAAGGCTCGAGGGCTGCGTGCAGGGCCTCCAAATTACTCTCTAGTTACCCTCTAAATGAATCACGAGCCATATGTGCGGTATGATTGGGTGTCCACGCCACAAGGGCGTAAGCAGCTCAAGTGAAATGACATAACGCCATATGCACCTCCCGCTTGAAGCGATGCCCGTCGTATCACCGCTGTTTCTGGACTACATTCATGGTTCAGATCGCGCCCGTCCGTTCTATCCGCATGATCACTCATTGGACGCTGTGGCGGCCTTTGCAGGCGAGTCCGCCCCCATCGACGCCGCCCGGCGGGACCGTCTGGCTGAGGCGCTGAAAGCGCAGCACCAGCGTTGGGGTCTGGACATGAGCTCGATTGAGCGTCTTCAGTCAGGAGCTGTGGCCGTTGTGACCGGACAGCAGGCCGGCCTCTTCACCGGTCCGATGTATTCGATTCTGAAAGCCCTGACTGCCGTCAAGCTTGCCCGGGCGCTCTCTGAACGCGGTATCGAGGCTGTCCCTGTGTTCTGGATCGCCGCAGAAGATCACGATCACGAGGAGATCGAATGGGCCGGTATTCTGAGCGCGGACTCATCATTCGAGACGGTCCGGGCCCAACTCGGTAACGGGGCCTCGACACCGGTCGGATGGCTCCGTTTTGGACCTTCGGTGCAAGATGCGATCGAGGCGTGTTACCGGTTCCTCCCGCCGTCGGAGTTTCAATCCGAGCTTCGATCCGTTATCGAAGATGCCTATTGTCCGGACGTGTCTCCGGTGGATGCCTACGCACGGATGATGGGCCGTCTGTTCAGGGGTTCCGGGTTGATACTGGCGGATCCCCTCGATGCGGGTTTGCGGGACCTTGCAAAGGAGGCCCTGGGGACGTTGGCGAGTCGGGCGACAGAGGTGCGCGCCGCGCTTCTGACGCGGGACCGACTGATCGCCGAGGCAGGGTACCCCCAGCAGGTGCGGGTCGATGAGAGCTTCACGGGCCTGTTCGCCTTGCGCGGCCAGACTAGGGTGCCATGGAGGCCAGCCGACGGTGTGGCGGCTGCGGACTTGAGCCCGAACGTCCTCCTTCGGCCACTGGTGCAAGATTCATTGTTCCCGACCACTGCTTACGTGGGTGGGCCCGCGGAGATCGCCTACCTGGCTCAGTCGGGATCGGTTTATGAGCTCATCGGAAAGCCGATGCCCCCAATCTTTCCAAGGATTACGGCAACCATCGTCGAGCCTCCAGTTGCGCGTATTCTGAAGAAATACCGGTTCAGTATCGACGATGTCTTTCAGGGCATCGATCGACTGCGAATGGGCGCGGTCGCTGCCGGTTCCGGAACGGGTGTCTTCAATGAAGTGCGCCAACACATTTCCGATGAAATGGCCCGTCTGCGCCCGGTTATGGACGGAGTGGATCCCACGTTGGGTGGGGCTTTGGACAACGCCATCCAGAAAATCATGCACCAGGTCGATACACTGCATTCGCGATTCGTGAAGGGTGAATCACGACGGGACGAAGTCCTTGACCGGCATCTGAATATGCTGACCTCACGTTTGTTTCCCGAGCACAAACTCCAGGAACGTGTGGTCAATGTGACGTCGTTCCTCGGCCGGTACGGATTGAATCTGATTCCGATGATGGATCGAGCTCTGGAACTCAATGGGGAAGTCCATCAGGTCATAGAACTCTAAACGGACCGTCAGGCGGAATATGAAAATTGGAATCACCTGTTATCCCACCTACGGCGGCAGCGGAGTGGTGGGTACAGAACTGGGCAGGGAACTGGCGGGGCTCGGCCATGAGGTCCACTTCATCAGCTACGCGCTGCCGATTCGCCTGAAGGCGAGCGATCGGATTCACTTTCATGAAGTCGAGGTTCTGTCGTATCCGCTCTTCGAGTATCCACCCTACGATCTCGTCCTGGCGACGAAAATGGCGGAAGTGGTGAGCCGGTCGCAGTTGGATATCCTGCACGTGCACTACGCGATTCCGCACTCGATCAGTGCTTTTCTTGCGAAGAAGATGTCGACCGGAAGAGAGATTCCGTTTGTGACGACGCTCCATGGGACCGACATTACGCTGGTGGGGAACGACCGGTCCTATTTGCCGATCACACGCTTCGGAATTGAAGAGAGTGATGCTGTGACGGCGGTTTCCGAATACCTGAAAGAGACCACTGTTCGGGAGTTCGGCACCCGGCGCGAGATAGAGGTCATTCCGAACTTCGTCAACTGCGATGTCTTTCGGAAATCGTCCGACTCGAAGTTTCGCGCGCGCTTTGCTGCCGAAGATGAAGGTGTGGTGATCCACATATCGAACTTCAGGCCCGTCAAGCGGACCAGTGACGTCATAGAGCTGTTCAGCCGCCTGCGACGGAATCAAAAGGCAAAACTCCTGATGGTCGGGGACGGCCCGGAGCGCCCCAACGCAGAATGGCTGGCCGAGGTCCATGGCATTGAGCGCGATGTGCTCTTTCTGGGAAAGAGTGCGGACATGGAACAGCTGTTGTCGATCTCAGACATCCTGGTGTTACCCAGCGAACAGGAATCGTTCGGATTGGTTGCCCTCGAGGCTATGGCATCGGAGGTTCCCGTAATCGCGACCCGGGTGGGAGGCGTCAGCGAAGTCGTTGAACATGGCTCGGACGGCTTCCTATTCGATGTGGGCGATACCGAGTCTATGGCCGCGGCCGCGGCCGAGCTCCTCGAAGACAGCGAACTCCGCCGGAAGATGGGTCGCTCCGGCCGCGATCATGCGCAGCGCGATTTCTGCCACGAAAAGATCGTGAACCGTTACGCCGAACTCTACACGAAGACCATTTCCACGGCATCGTGAAGCATCGCCCCCGGGGCGACCTGCAAGGCAGGGGATTGTAGCAGGTCTTGAAAGTCGAATCCGATCGAACTGATTCCCGAGAGCGCCAGGTACCATCGGCTCGGGGCGCTCTTCTTGTAGCTTTATTCATCAATGCTGCGCTGTATCGCCGACTCCAGGCCCGTGTGCGCCCAGAGCCGGTGAAGCCCGGTCAGAGGTTGACGCCCTCACAAGATCAAGGTGACCGCCTCAACGGGTGAGGTTGACCCCCTCACAGTTTGCCGCGCGTGCTCACGCACGGCCCTCGCCAGCGTCAAAGACTGGGTGTGAAAAAAATTGATATTCAAACAGAAAAGGAGCTTGTGACGATGAGACATTCAATTGGCTTGACCCGACTGTTGCTTCCGGCAGTTGCCGGAATTGCGTTGATTTCGGCAAGTGTATTCGCAGGGGCTCCGGATGATTCGGTTGAGACCCCGTTCGCCTACACGGCGCAGACTTCCGGGGACCAGCAACTGGCCGAACAGGTCATGAGTTCGATCCGTCGTTACTCGCGTTTTGCCATATACGACTGGGTGAGTGTGGAAAACAGTGTCGTGACCCTGGACGGTTCCGTCCGCGAACCCCTGTACAGAAGCGACTACGAGAAAATCGCCGCTCGCGTTGCGGGCGTGGGCCGTGTTGAGAACAGACTCGATGTCCTGCCGCTGTCGCAGTTTGACGACGACATGCGCCTGGCGGCCGCCCGGGCAATATCCAATACCACGGCGCTACAGCCCTTGATGCGCCAATCGCGACCCGGGATTCACGTCATCGTTGAGAACGGAAGGATTCGACTGGAAGGCGTCGTCAGAACCTCACTGGACAAAGCACTGGCAGCATCGGTCGTACGGCGCCAGACCCTCGCATTATCAGTGGTCAACAATCTGCAAGTCGAAAATATCTAGTCGAATACAGGGTCGAGCGGACCATCCGCCGGGCGTCGCGGAGGTGCTGTCGGGTTCACGAAAATCGTGAACCCGACAGCGTCTCTCGCTGCTTACGGCTTGACCTCGATCCAGACTGGAATGCGACCAGCCTCCAAAAGTCTGTTCAAGTGATCCCGTTGGCAGAATTCGATCCTCCCCTGTAACCCAGTTCGCGAACCCATCTGTTGGCACAAGGTTTGCGCGTACAAATCGTCTGGGCTTCATGTTAGGCTGCCGGAGCGAAGGCACCCAAGCGGGTGCCGCGATGCTGTAAACACGCATGTCTGAATCCAGATGGGGGGTTTGAATTGGCCAAGAAACGCACAACCCGACCGAGAAAGGTGAGTCGAGAGCAGCAGAACGACGCCGACAAGGACCGGCGCCTCAATCCGGGGCGGGAGCTGATTGTGATCGCCAACGCGGAGGTCGGATTGCGCGCATCCACAACACGGGTGGCGTCAGTCACCGGCTTTGACGTCTCACCAATCGCGGGGATTCTGTCGGCGGCCAACGCCCGGCTGACGTCGTTGTTTGGAGCATCGGAAGAGCGACTTCGAGCGCTTTCACACACTGTGACTCGGGAGGGCGGACCCGCGCTGGATTTGTCCGTGTTTTACACGGTCACTGCAGCGGATGACCGTCTGGACGACCTTGCAGCGCAGTTCGCCGAACAGGACGCGATTGAGGCGGCCTACGTGAAACCGCCCGCGGAGATGCCGGCGGGCGCTGAGATGGACGCCATTGTTCCGTCCCCTGAAGACGCACCGCCAGCCTCGCCGGATCTTACTCCACGTCAGATTTACCTTGACGCGGCGCCGGCCGGCATCGATGCCCGATTTGCGTGGACGTTAACGGGTGGGGGCGGCGCGGGGATTCGCATCATCGACATCGAAGGGGCATGGCGATTTACACACGAAGACCTCGTGCAAAGCCAGGGTGGCGTGATCGGCGGCACGCCGTCGGTCGATATTGGCTGGCGGAACCACGGGACGGCCGTCATCGGAGAGTTCGGTGGGGACAGCAACGGCATCGGCGTGACCGGGATATGTCCTGACGCCAATACGCGTGCGATTTCGGTATTCGGACTCGGAACGGCCCGGGCGATAAGTCAGGCCGCCATGGCACTGGGTCCCGGAGACATCATTCTGCTTGAACTCCACCGTCCCGGACCCCGGTTCAGTCATCAGAGTCGGTCGGATCAACGCGGGTACATCGCGGTCGAATGGTGGCCCGACGATTTTGCAGCAATCCGGTTTGCGACCGCGCAACGCGGTGTGGTCGTGGTCGAAGCCGCCGGCAATGGTGCGGAAGATCTCGACGACGCCATATACAGTCAGCCAGGGACCGGATTTCCGGCAAACTGGACGAACCCTTTTAACCGCAGCAATCGCGATTCTGGAGCGGTCGTGGTGGGTGCCGGCGCTCCTCCGCCCGGCACTCACGGGCGTGATCACGGGCCGGATCGCTCCCGGTTGGGCTTTTCGAATTTTGGGGCGCTTGTCGACGCCCAGGCCTGGGGCCGCGAAGTCACCACATGTGGTTATGGCGACCTGCAGGGCGGGAGCAACGAAGATCTCTGGTACACCGATCGATTCAGTGGGACATCGAGTGCTTCACCGATCGTTGTGGGTGCGCTGGGCTCCGTGCAGGGAATTTTACGGGCTCGGAGTCAACCGCTCCATACCCCCGCCCAGATGCGGGCGATGTTGCGTGCGACCGGATCGGGGCAAACCGACGCTCCGGGCCGCCCACGGACCGAACGGATTGGGAATCGACCGAACTTGCATGAGATGATTCAGGGATTGCCGGGCGGTGGTGGTACCCAGCATAGCCTGGCCCCACTGTACCGATACTGGAATCCGAGCATTGGCGACCACTTCTATACGACGGATTTCGGCGAACTCGGGCAGGGCCGCTATGGCTGGCAGCTCGATGGGGTCCAGTGCTACGTCTTTTCGACCGCTCATCCCGGCACATTTCCTCTCTACCGTTACTGGAACCCGGGCATTGGCGACCACTTCTATACGACGGATTTCGGCGAACTCGGGCAGGGAAGCTGTGGCTGGCAGCTTGACGGAATCCAGTGCTACGTTCAGTCGCAACCCGCTGCGGGAAGCCTGCCGCTCTACGGGTACTGGAATCCGAGCGTTGGCGACCACTTCTATACGACCAATTTCGCCGAACTCGGGCAAGGGGACCAAGGCTGGCAGCTCGACAGGATCCAGTGCTACGTGTATCCGCAACAGCTGATATCGATTCCATCTGACGCCAACCAACCCGCTGTTGCCCGGACGTTCTCAGTCGAGGAGGGCCCACCGGAGAATATTCCGTTGCTCTCGCCCGCGGACGCCGGCCAGGCAATCGCCGACGTTTCTGAATTGACCGACCGCGTCGTTCCGGGATCGTTCAGTCGAATTGCAGATGTAGACGGTGGTATCGGTCGTTCCTTCGAGATGCGACCGCAGAATCGGCCCGGTGATGGCCAACCCGCTTCCTTTTCGTCGTTCGAAACCGAAAAACGGGGCAGCGCTGGCGGAGTGTCCATCACCATCAATGTGAATAAGGAGAACTAACGGGAGCTGGCAATGATCGAGGTGTAGCCTGCCCGACCGATCGCAGTCAGGGCATCTCATCCGCGGGTTTGATGTAGGCGGCCTCAACACCGACGCAACGGGCGAGTCGCTCGCGAATTTGCTCGCCCGTTGCGGCGTCCACAACTTCGACAGAATAGTATCGTCCGAGTTCGGGGTCGCTCACCCCGGGGTGGACGGAATCGAGGGTGACCTCGAGTGCGTCAATCGCCGATAACAGTTCTCGTGCAGCCGGGCCGGGCGGTTGCCGATGCCGAATCTCATGGGCCGTCTGAGTGTCCAGCTGAAGTGTGATTTGCATCGGATGATCCCCGGGCGCACCGACGCTGATTATACCTTCAGACGCCGATCAGCGAGGGTGTCCCTGAGTCCGGTGCTTGTTCACCGATGGTTGCACGAGGGACCGCCCAGCCACATCCGCTTTCTCCCGCTGTCCGCGTTCAATAGCAGTGTGGACCAGGTGCGCAGTTTCGGGTTTCGAGCACACAGATTCGACAAGCCGAAAGCGAAGTATCGCATCACCGTGAAATCGCCCTGCCGTGAAATCGCCCTGCCGTGAAATCGCTCTGCAGGCAGGCTTCCGATCCCACGATCCCCATGCCGCGTGATACGCTCGGCGGTAACCATGATTACGGGAGAATCCAATGCTCAAACCTCTATCCGCCAGCATTACGCTTCTGGTCCTGCTGGCTCTGCCGGTCCGTGCACAGGGCCCGCTGCCGGGCGATATATTTCCGGACTCGGGCAGCCGGCTGCCATTGCTCAACACCACCCCGACGCCCCAGGCCGTTGCCGCGATCCGGCTTCACGGGTCAGGCGTCATTGTCCGCTGGGAATCGCCCCTGGGACGCGACTTGACCGAACTGGCGATCCTGGTTGCGGCCCGCGCGCATGACCAGCCTTATGAATGGTCGTTGCACGAGATGGAAGCTCTCGCGGTGGGACTGGATCCGGCGACAATCGACATCGTCCGTAATCGAAGCCCGCTCACAGGACCGAGCGAGAGGGAATCCATCATCATTCAGGTTGGCCGCGAGATATTCGCAACTCACAAACTGAGCTCGGAAACGTATGCGGATGCATTGAGGATCCTTGGCACCGAGAACCTGGTCGACATCGTGGACCTGATGGGCAATTACACTGCGACGGCCATACGGCTGACGGCCGTCAACCAGCAGATGCCTCCGGGATGGAAACAATTCCTGCCACTGCCATTCACTCCACCCGACGACATTCATCCGGACTCGAGAAGCCGACTGCCGCTTCGTCGCCCCACCGCTGGGGGCCCGACCGCGCCGCCCACCCTGTACAGTCGAACGATGGCCCCTGCGGGCACGGGCCCGGGACATATCCGGCTGCATGGGGCGGGTCTGCAGTCTCTGGAGGACAGTGTCGGTCGCCGCCTGGTGGCGTTGGCGACACTTGTTGCGGCCCGGGAACTCGACTCCCAGTATCTGTGGACAACGACCGAACCGGGAGCCCTCCGGGACGGACTGGAGCCGGCAATCATTGACCAAATACGCTATCGCCGTCCTGTTGTGGGACTGGGTGAGAGAGAGGCTGTTCTCATAGAATTCGGTCGTGAGCTTTTAGGCAGCCATGCCGTCAGCGCCGAAACTTATGCGCGGGTGCTGGAGGTTTTCGGAGAGAGAGACCTCGTGGATTTCGTCGACCTGATGGCGCAGCTTTCTGGAGATGCCGTGCTGTTGGTGGCCTTCGACCAGCAGTTGCCCGATGGGCAGCGTCCGATGTTGCCGATTCCGTGATGGCGTTCAGAATATTTCAGACAGCGGGTGCCACATGATGCCCGGGATTACCGGGGTATCTGATCAAGCCAACAGCAAGTCTGATTGATATCCTGCAGTGCGGTTCAAAGCAGGTTCATCAGTGCGTTCGAGTTGTGGCGCCAACAGATGAAATACGTTCCGTTTCCGATTTCCGCTGCATGTTCAGTCTGTTCGGTCGAACCGAGTAGCACGGCGTCGCAGGAGACGGGTTTGTCGCAATCGGGGCAAACGATGATCCCGCCCTTTTGCGACGGTTGATCCGTGCGTCTGAGCGTGCATGAGCAGTAGTCGTTCATAGCGCACCTCTTTGTATTGCTGACGTGGGTCTCTCACTCTTATCGGCAAGAAACGGACATGTCTTTAATTTCAACGCGTGGGAGAAATGATGGCGGGTGACTGACACAGATGCGTCCGGCCCGGCGGCGCTTCGCTGAAAAGATGCCCGGAGTCAGGGGAACGGATTTGAGACCCTACTGGTCCCCGGCGATTAATCCCTTCGGAAGTGAAAGTTTCGACCAAGTCGACCGTGTGAGTTGACGGACGGTGAATGCTAACGGGCTGGTCGCAGGAGGTGTCGTCAACGTCACCTTCTCAAGTTTGAGGCACGAAAAAGGCCCATCGGGAGTGGGATAAGTATTTTATTATAAATAAAATACAACGATCGGATGTGAACTGCTGACCTGCTGACTATGAAGCATTGACGTCACTCAATCGCGGTTACTTCCGTTCAGTTCCAGTCTATTCGTTTTTGTGCCCGAGTAAGGGTGACGCGGCCGAGATATGAGCCTTCCACGGATTGCCACCCGTACGAGTGGTCCTGGCTAGCCCGTATAGATCACGAGATGGACCAGAAAAGGCCGCCCTGTTTGGCATAAAGCGTTTGACAAGAACGTTTCAGACACCAAACAAAGGCGGCCCTTATGACGACAGAGTGTAACCAAACCACGTTTGAATTTCACGGACTTAATCAACGAAAAGTGAAGGCTCGATTCGACGGAGGGAAGATCACTTCCGACGCGGGTGTCCTGCTGTTGCGGGAGGTCGAAAAACGGACCGGGTTGATCGATGGACTGGCCGAATGTTTCGCCGATCACCGGGACCCGCGATTGATCGAGCACACGGTGAAAGAATTGATTGGGCAACGGGTGTATGGCCTGTGTCTGGGATATGAAGACCTGAACGATCACGACCAACTACGCACCGATCCGATGCTGGCCGTGGCGGTGGATAAGGCCGATCCGCTGGGAGGCAACCGACGGCAGGCCAGCGACCGGGGAAAGGCTCTGGCGGCCAAGTGCACACTGAATCGGCTGGAGTTGACTGGGGCTGAAGTCGGCGGGGAGGAGCGATACAAGAAGATTGCGATGGATAGCGTTGTTGCATGGATCGGGGCGGAGATGGAATTCGCCCTTTCCCAAGCGGTAGCGTCAGGCGATACGTTCGAACACAGGCCGTCCGAGTGCGGTCATTGTGTTCAGGACTTTCTGGCCGACCTGGATCTCCGTGATCTGCCTGGAGAAGCTGCGGGATCTGAGTCTGGGGCCGATGACGCTCTTCCACCGGCCGATCTGCGTTTCTATCCGGCTGCGCTGGTTGTACCCTGTGGCCACTTGCCAGGCCATGCGGCCGTTGCTGCGGATCTGGGCAATATGGCGATCCCGAACGGTTGGATCCCGCGCCGATTGCGGGCGGATCACTGCGTTCTTTGGCGGCGGTATAACCACATCCAGGGTCTCCCCATACCGTTCCCTCAGCAGATCCCGTGTGGACGCTCCATCATAGGCGCCGTCCGCCAGAAAGCCCGTGACAGGGGCATCGAGTTGATCCAGGAGCCCGGGCAAGGCGGTGCTGTCTCCAACGTCATCGTGAGTCAGATTGGCGCAAACAATCGCACCGCTATGGAGGTCCAGTCCGAGGTGGAGTTTGCGCCAGCGGCGGCGTATTCCCTTGATCTTATGCTTCTGCGCGAGCCATTCCCCTTCGCCGAAGATCTTGAGGCCGGTACTGTCCACCACCAGATGGACAGGCACAGATCCGGCTTGCCTCATCACCTGAGCGATGCTCAAGCCATTTGCGCGACGCGACAGTGTGGAGTAATCCGGCACCCGTATGTCCAGCCCCATGAGCGTGCCGATGGATCCCATAAGTCCCTGCGTTTGTCGCAACCCAAGCCGATACGCCGTGCGCAGCGTCAGGCATGTCTCGATCGCCAGATCCGAGTATCTCCGCTGGCCACCCCGTGACGTGCGGCGCGGCGCGCGCCACACACTTTGAGCCTCATCACTGACCCAAATCGTCAGATCACCCCGCTGGCGCAGGCTCTCGTTATATTCTGCCCAGTTGATCACCCGGTACTGCGCCTTATCAAACTTGTGCCGTCGGGCTGCGTTGAACTTATGTGGCATCTAAGTTATCCCCGGTGTTGAAAAACACAATGATAAGACATCCTTCGGGATGATCCATGCAACAAGGTCCACCATAGCTAGGTCCGCCGCCATACCCCCCGCCGTAGCCGGGCGCTCTACGATAGCCGGGTAAGCTCCCGCCCACGTAGCCATAGCCGGGGTAAGCCCCCGCCATATAGCTGTGGCCGGGTGAGCGCCCGCCATCGCCCCGGGAGATCCCGCCGCAGCCGGATGAGACCCCACCGTAGCCGGATGAAACCCCATCGCCCAGCGAGACGCCAGCATAGGGTGTCACCAAGCCGTGGCCGCTCAGCACCGGCAGGCCATAGCCGAGCTCCGTGTCAAGGACGCCGCCGCGGGGTCTATACGCCAAGCCGTTATCATCATTGGCCGACGCAACGGTCAGGCCCCGCTCCCACAATTGTCGCGTCCCGCTCTGCGTCTCGCCCCAGCTCGGAATCAGGCTAAACGTCACGCCTCGCTTGTCCGCCCCCGGCTCGAACAGGATCATGCCCCCGAGGCCCCATTCCCCCATATCGTCCCGATGCGCCGCCAGCCACCGGCTTCGGGCCTCCAGAGTCAGACCTAGTTCGGGGTCCAGATATCGAAGCTTGCCGCCGAACTCCAGACCCACGCCTCTCGCCCCGTCACCGCCGTCGTGACGCACGCCCACCTCCAGCGACGGCGTCAGTTGCCCGCCCGAAGCCAGTTCCTTTTCGTGGCTACCCTCCAGCAACAAACGCAGCCGCCGCACATCCAAGGTGAGCGGCTCGATCGAGCCGCCGCCCTCCACCGCGATCCACGTCAGCATCCCCTCGCCCTTGAGCCGTAGAGCCGTGGTACCGGCCGAGAGCAGCCTGTCGCTGCCCCCGACTGCTCCCGTCGTCATGCGGATGTTGCTCGCATGTCTGCCGCTCAACGCGTCGTCGATCTCGATCCCGTCCCGGCCATAGCCCGCCGTCCCCCATAGATTCCGGTCGCCGTCGGGCGAGAACCAAGCCACATAGGGATGCACGCCCGTCATGCGGCTCTTGTAACGTCCCTCCACCGCCTCGATCCCGGTCCGGTCCGTATAGTCGAAGGCGCCCATGTGCCGCGCCACCGCCAACCCGGCGAGAAGATCGGGGCGCACCCGCAGATCGACGCCAAGGTGGAAGCTCGACAGATCCCCGTTCCAGGCGATGCCTCTTCTGCCCGAGAGCGAGCGGTAATCAGCGCTGCCCCACACGCCCAGACCGCAGTCCTTGGACACATTGAGCGGCAGCGCGAAGGACGTGCCGCCAAGCGCCTGTTCCAAGGTCATGGGCCGTCGTTCAGCGCCTTGTGCCTGGGGGCCGGGACTAAGAGCCAGGAGCCTGGACGCTATCGCCAGGGGGGTCGGAAGGCTCGATGTCCCCTTCGCGCAGCCGCGAGCGGCGTCGATGCGATCCGAGATTGCCGAGACCGTGCTATCGGCCATCTCCGCCGCCACCCGCGGCAACAGCACCCTGTTGATTCGCTCCAGCCGCGTCGCGGGATGGTCGCTCCCGGTGACCGTCACCGTCACGCTTTCGGCTGTTACCGACTCGTAGTCCCCGCCGCTTACCTGGTGCGTCAGCGTCACCGACCCGTCCATCACCGCAGCGGCGTTCATGGCCGCGGTCACCTTCACCGATTGCGGGGCACTCCAGTTCCCGGCCTCGAACGTCAGGCGCGCCCGATCCACCGAGAGACCCGAGCCAGCGGGGACGGTCACGGCCACGGTGACCGCCGTCGTCGGTTCCGACGTCAGCGCCACCGTGTAGCTTGCGGTCGCGCCTTCGCGCACCGTCAGCGCCGTCTTGGACAGCGTCACGCCGCGGGTGTCGTCGTCGCTGATCGTGACGGTTCGGGCATCACCGACGGCCGAACCGTCGAGCGTCGCCGTGATGAGGAGGGTCTCGTCCTCCTCGTCGATCGAGTCGTCCACGGCCGTGAGGGAGACCGTGTCTTTGCCCGTGGCCGCCCCTGCCAGTATGGTGATTTCCGTGCCGCCGAGCGTGTAATCGTCGTCCCGGGTCGCGGTGCTGGTTTCCGCCACGGTCAGAACCACCGCCTTGTCCTCGGTGAACACGCCGCCATTGGTGATGGCGACCGATATCTCCGCCGAGGTCTCGTCGGCCTCCGAGATCTGCGTCGGGCTGACGCTGAGGGCGATTTCGGGCTCGTCGTCGTCAAGGAGGGTGACGGTCACCGTGGCCGGTGTCACCTCAAGGCCCGACGGGCTCGTGCTAGTCAGCACCAGGGTTTCCGCTCCTTCCGCGAGGCTGTCGTTGACCGGTGTCACCGTCAGGGTCGCCGCGCCCTGGATAGCCTCGGCCGGGATCGTGATCGTCAGCGGGCCGATCGCCTCGTAGTCGGTACCCGCGGTGGCCGTCCCTCCCGTCACCATTAACGTGACCGAGGTGTCGGTAGTCTGCGTGGCCGCGTTAAGCTCCGCCCGGATTTCGATGTCGAAGGCTCCGTCCTCCTCGGCCCCGCTCGCCGTCTCCGGCGACAGCTCGATCCCGGTGGAGGCGGTGTCGTCTTCGGTGATGGTGACGGTGATGTCGGGGGCCGTCACCGACTGGTAGTCCCCGCCGCTCACCGTATGGGTCAGGACCACCGCCGGGTCGGTGGCGGCGTCGGGGTCGTGGGCCGCTTCCACGGTCACCGTCTGCGGTTGGTTCCAGTTCGAGGGGGTGAAGGTGAGGGTGGCCTGATCCTGGGGCACCGAAATATCGGTGGCCGCCGGAACCCTCACCAGGATCGTTACCTGCTCGACGGCGGGCTGGGAATCCAGCACCACCGTGTAGGTGTTGCTACCGCCCTCCGGCACCGTCAGCTCTGTCTTGGACAGCGTCACACCACGGGTGTCGTCGTCGGTGGCGATCACCGTGGCGAAGGGCGGGTCGCCAACGTTATAGCCGCCGCCCGCGGTCACGGTCACCGTGATCGTGCTGGCCTCCTCCTCCACGCTATCTTCAACCGTCGGCACGGTCAGAGTTGTGTCGGACGCGCCCGCCGGGAAGGTGACCTGACTCGTTCCCTCTGACGATGATGAAATCATGTCTTCGGTTTCAGAGACATTCACCTTGACCGTCAGCGCCTCCGTGGCATCCTCCGTGCGCGTCAATATAAATGTTGCGGGATCGCCCTCGTTCACCGGGCTGGTCCCCGCCGCGATCGCGACTTGGAGGAGTGCCTTCGGCGGCTCGTCGCTATCGTCGTCGTCATCGCCGATGGTGAGCGCCGCCGGGGTGACCGGCAAGCCCGTGGCGGTGCCGCTTACCTGGAGGGTCTCGTCCCCTTCGGCGATAGTGTCATTGACGGGCGTCAGGCTGAAGGCGGCCTCCCCGCTGGTCTGGTTCGCGGGGATGGTGATGGGGAAGCTGGTGAGCGCCGCGAAGTCGTCCACCACCGCGGCCGTGTTGCCGGCCACGGTCACCTGCACCACGGTGTCGGCAGTGCGGGCTCCGGCGTTGAGCATCGCGGTGACCGTCACCGTCTGCTGGCCGCCCTGCTCGGTGACGCGCTCGGGGTCCAGGCTGAGCTCGATCCCTGTGGAGGCCACGTCGTCATCGCTGATCGTCAGCGTGGCCGGGGTGACCGTCAATGCCGCCGTGCCGCTTACCTGGAGGGTCTCGTCTCCCTCGGCGATCTCGTCATTGACGGGTATCAGCGAGAAGGTGTTCTCTCCGCTGGTCTGGTTCGCCGAGATGGTGATCTGAAAGTTCCCGACCGCCGCGAAGTCGTCCACCACCGCGGCCGTGTTGCCGGCCACGGTCACCTGCACCACGGTGTCGGCAGTGCGGGCTCCGGCGTTGAGCATCGCGGTGACCGTCACCGTCTGCTGGCCGCCCTGCTCGGTGACGCGCTCCGGGTCCAGTGTTAAGGCGATGGACGTGGAGGCCACGTCGTCATCGGCGATGGTGAGCGCCGCCGGGGTGACCGGCAAGCCCGTGGCGGTGCCGCTTACCTGGAGGGTCTCGTCCCCTTCGGCGATAGTGTCATTGACGGGCGTCAGCGAGAAGCTGTTCTCGCCGCTGGTGTCGCCCGCGGTGATGGTGACCTGAAAGTTCCCGACCGCCGGGAAGTCGTCCACCACCGTGGCCGTGTTGCCGGCCACCGAGACCGTGACCACGGTGTCGGCAGTGCGAGATCCGGCGTTGAGCATCGCGGTGACCGTCACCGTCTGCTGGCCGCCCTGCTCGGTGACCCGCTCGGGGTCCAGGCTGAGCTCGATCCCTGTGGAGGCGGTATCGTCATCGCCGATGGTGAGCGCCGCCGGGGTGACCGGCAGCGGTCCCGTCCCGTTTACTTCAAGGGTTTCGTCGCCTTCGGCGATAGTGTCGTTGACGGGCGTGAGGCTGAAGGCGGCCTCCCCGCTGGTGGCCCCCGCCGGGATGGTGACGTTGAAGGAGGGGACCGCCGCGAAGTCGTCCACCACCGTGGCCGTGTTGCCGGCCACCGAGACCGTGACCACGGTGTCGGCAGTGCGAGATCCGGCGTTGAGCATCGCGGTGACCGTCACCGTCTGCTGGCCGCCCTGCTCGGTGACGCGCTCCGGGTCCAGTGTTAAGGCGATGGACGTGGAGGCCACGTCGTCATCGCCGATGGTGAGCGCCGCCGGGGTGACCGGCAAGCCCGTGGCGGTGCCGCTTACCTGGAGGGTCTCGTCCCCTTCGGCGATAGTGTCATTGACGGGCGTGAGGCTGAAGGCGGCCTCCCCGCTGGTCTGGTTCGCGGGGATGGTGATGGGGAAGCTGGTGAGCGCCGCGAAGTCGTCCACCACCGCGGCCGTGTTGCCGGCCACGGTCACCTGCACCACGGTGTCGGCAGTGCGGGCTCCGGCGTTGAGCATCGCGGTGACCGTCACCGTCTGCTGGCCGCCCTGCTCGGTGACGCGCTCCGGGTCCAGTGTTAAGGCGATGGACGTGGAGGCCACGTCGTCATCGCCGATGGTGAGCGCCGCCGGGGTGACCGGCAAGCCCGTGGCGGTGCCGCTTACCTGGAGGGTCTCGTCCCCTTCGGCGATAGTGTCATTGACGGGCGTCAGGCTGAAGGCGGCCTCCCCGCTGGTCTGGTTCGCGGGGATGGTGATGGGGAAGCTGGTGAGCGCCGCGAAGTCGTCCACCACCGCGGCCGTGTTGCCGGCCACGGTCACCTGCACCACGGTGTCGGCAGTGCGGGCTCCGGCGTTGAGCATCGCGGTGACCGTCACCGTCTGCTGGCCGCCCTGCTCGGTGACGCGCTCGGGGTCCAGGCTGAGCTCGATCCCTGTGGAGGCCACGTCGTCATCGCTGATCGTCAGCGTGGCCGGGGTGACCGTCAATGCCGCCGTGCCGCTTACCTGGAGGGTCTCGTCTCCCTCGGCGATCTCGTCATTGACGGGTATCAGCGAGAAGGTGTTCTCTCCGCTGGTCTGGTTCGCCGAGATGGTGATCTGAAAGTTCCCGACCGCCGGGAAGTCGTCCACCACCGTGGCCGTGTTGCCGGCCACCGAGACCGTGACCACGGTGTCGGCGCTGCGGGCTCCGGCGTTGAGCATCGCGGTGACCGTCACCGTCTGCTGGCCGCCCTGCTCGGTGACGCGCTCGGGGTCCAGGCTGAGCTCGATCCCTGTGGAGGCCACGTCGTCATCGCTGATCGTCAGCGTGGCCGGGGTGACCGTCAATGCCGCCGTGCCGCTTACCTGGAGGGTCTCGTCTCCCTCGGCGATCTCGTCATTGACGGGTATCAGCGAGAAGGTGTTCTCTCCGCTGGTGGCCCCCGCCGGGATGGTGACGTTGAAGGAGGGGACCGCCGCGAAGTCGTCCACCACCGTGGCCGTGTTGCCGGCCACCGAGACCGTGACCACGGTGTCGGCAGTGCGAGATCCGGCGTTGAGCATCGCGGTGACCGTCACCGTCTGCTGGCCGCCCTGCTCGGTGACGCGCTCCGGGTCCAGTGTTAAGGCGATGGACGTGGAGGCCACGTCGTCATCGCCGATGGTGAGCGCCGCCGGGGTGACCGGCAAGCCCGTGGCGGTGCCGCTTACCTGGAGGGTCTCGTCCCCTTCGGCGATAGTGTCATTGACGGGCGTGAGGCTGAAGGCGGCCTCCCCGCTGGTCTGGTTCGCCGAGATGGTGATCTGAAAGTTCCCGACCGCCGGGAAGTCGTCCACCACCGTGGCCGTGTTGCCGGCCACGGTCACCTGCACCACGGTGTCGGCAGTGCGGGCTCCGGCGTTGAGCATCGCAGTGACCGTCACCGTCTGCTGGCCGCCCTGCTCGGTGACGCGCTCCGGGTCCAGTGTTAATGCGTACCCCTCTCCAGGCCGGATCGTCGCCGTCACGCGGCCATTGGCTTCCACGGTGAGGTCATTTAGCGTACTCACTCTCAACTCCGCTGTTTCGTCATCGCCGGCGAACCGGACCGTGCTGGGCCGTGCGCCGATAAGAACGCGACCGATTTCCGCAACGCGCACGGCCACGGTCAGCGGAGTACTGGTTTGGCCGACGCGGGTGAGGAGAAACACGACATCGTCCCCCTCCGTCACGACAGGTGGATCGGGGACCGCCTCAATCGTCACGGTCGGCAACTCATCGTCAGCGGTGATCGTCAGCGTGTCCGGGGTCACCGTAAGGCCGTCGGCACTGCCGTTCACCTTCAACGTCTCGTCTCCTTCGGCGATGGCGTCGTTGACCGGCGTGAGGTTGAAATCAACCTCCCCATTTATCTTGCCGGCCGGGATGGTCACCGTGAAGGACGGGACCGCCGCGAAGTCCTCGGCTAACGCCGTGCCTGCTGCCACTGTCACGTTGACCACGGTGTCGGCAGTGCGGGTTCCGGCGTTCAGGGCGGCGGTGACCGTGATGGTCTGCGCCCCGCCGTCCTCGGTGATGCGATACGGCCTCAGTCTCAGCCCGATCGTCGTGGAAGCTATGTCGTCATCGGTCAGAGTCAGCGTCGCCGCGGTCATCGGGAGGTCCGAGGTCCCGCTCACCTGGAGGGTCTCGTCCCCTTCGGCGACGGCGTCATTGACGGGCGTGAGGCTGAAATCGGCCTCCCCGCTGGTGGCCCCCACCGGGATGGTGAACGCGAAGGCGGCCACCGCCTCGAAGTCCTGGACGACCGTGGCGGTGCCGCCGGCCACCGAGACGTTGACCACGGTGTTCTCGGTGCGGGCTCCGGCGTTCAGGGTGGCCGTCACCGTCACCGTCTGCTGCCCTCCCTGCTCGGTGACCCGCTCGGGGTCCAGCCTCAGCTCGATGCCTGTCGAGGCCGTGTCATCATCGGTAATCGTCAGGTCCGCCTCGGTCACCGGCAGCACCGAAATTCCGCTCACCACCAGGGTTTCGTCCCCCTCGGCGATGCCGTCGTCGGCCGCCGTGACGATGAACATCTCCGTAGCGCTGGTCTCGCCGGCCGGGATGGCCAGCGTAAAGTCCTGCACCGCCTGGAAGTCCTGCTCGCTCGCTGTACCCCCCGCCACCGCAAGGCTGACCACTGTCTCCCCAGTGCGGGCTCCGGCATCCAGGGCGGCCGTCACGGTGACCTGGGTGAAGGGATCGCCCTCTGAGACCCGTTCGGGGGTGAGCGTCAGCATGATGACGGTGGAGGCCATGTCGTCGTCGGCAATCGTCAGGTTCGCTGGGGTGACCGGCAGCGCCGAGGTGCCGCTCACCTGAAGGGTCTCGTCTCCCTCGGCGATCTCGTCATTGACGGGTATCAGCGAGAAGGTGTTCTCTCCGCTGGTCTGGTTCGCCGAGATGGTGATCTGAAAGTTCCCGACCGCCGGGAAGTCATCCACCACCGTGGCCGTGTCTCCGGCCACCGAGACCTGCACCACGGTGTCGGCGGTGCGGGCTCCGGCATCCAGGGCGGCCGTGACGATGACGGTCTGCTCCCCGCCGTCCTCGCGCACCTCGCCGGGGACAAGGCTCAGGAGGATGGCCGTGGCGGCGGTGTCGTCGTCGGCAATCGTCAGGTTCGCTGGGGTGACCGGCAGCGCCGAGGTGCCGGTCACCACCACCGTCTCGTCTCCCTCCACGATTCCGTCGTCGGTCGGCAGCAGCAAGAAGACTCCCGAGCCAGATTTCATCCCCTGCGAGATGGTGACCTCAAGGCTACTGAGCTGGCCCTCGTGGAAGACCGCGAAGTCCTCCGTTATTCCCGCCGTCCCGCCTTCTATCACGACGCTGACCACCGTGTCCTCGGGGCGGGCGTCCTCGTCCAGTGTGGCGGTCACCTCCACCGCCGTCGCTCCGTCGTCCTCTCTCACCCGCTCGGGGTCCAGGCTCAACTCGATCCCCGTGGAGGCGGTGTCGTCGTCGGCCAGGGTGAGCTCCGCCTCGGTCACCGGCAATGGCGAGGTTCCGCTCACCACCAGGGTTTCGTCCCCCTCGGCGATGGCGTCGTTGGCCGGCGTCAGCGAGAAGGCGCCCGTGGCGCTGGGCCGGTTCGCCGGGATGGTGACGTTGAAAGATGGGACTGCCTGGAAGTCGTCCACCATGGTGGACGTGCCTGCCGCTACCGTCACGTTGACCACGGTGTCCTCGGTGCGGGCTCCGGCGTTCAGGGCGGCCGTGACCGTGACGGTCTGCTGCCCGCCCTGCTCGGTGACCCGCTCGGGGTCCAGGCTCAACTCGATCCCCGTGGAGGCGGTGTCGTCGTCGGTGAGGGTCAGATCCGTGAGGCCCGCCTGGGACAAGCCCTCCGCGATCCCGACCACGTTCACCCTCTCGTCTCCCTCGGCGATGGCGTCGTCCACCAGCAGCAGCCTGAACGACGCCTCCCCGCTCCGACTCTCCGCCGGAATTGTGAGATCAATTTCAACGACCCTCCCCACCGTCGGATCGTGAAAATAGCGGTCCCCCTCGGCGGCGTAGTCGAGCGGCCATCGCGCCGAGCCCCCGCCCACCAGAACTCTGACCGCGGTGTCCTGGGTCCGGGCCCCGGCGTTGAACGTCGCCGTCACCGTCACCGCCAGCGGGTCGCTATCTTCGGTCACCTGGTCGGGGCTCAGCGTCAGGGCGAAGCGGGTGGACGGCTCGTCGTTGTCGGCCACGGTCGTCGTGAAAGTGCTGGGCGAGTTGACTACATATCCCTCTCCCTCCACGATCGTCGCAGTCACCGTGCCATCAGCTTCGTCGATATCATCGTCCACCGTCATCACCGAAACAGTTGCATGCGATTGTAAGCCTGTGAACACTGCCGTCTGCTGGGTGGGCTGAGAGGAAGAGAAGAAATCACCTTGCAGGGTCAAATCCACGGTTACGGCCGTGGTCACTGACGATGCCACGGTCCGACGCACGGTGAATCGCACCTCCTGGCCCTCTTCCCTGGTTTCGTCTTGGCGCTCTAACCATACCGTCGCGCTCTGCGCCCACGCGCTCGTCGGCACCAGGAGTGTGAGCGCGGCAAATAGGAACACGAGCGAAAACGATGAGAATCGGGCAACTTTCCGCGGACGGAACACTACACGCCACTCAGAAGATTTTCTGGGGGGGGGGATGCCTTTCCCGCTTTGACATAGGGGGTTGCTTGCTAGTCTTTTAAGGACTGATAACATGCTTTCCTTTCCGGCGCGGCGGCGCTTTTCCCTCTATGTCGCATTCTCGAGGTCGTACTCGCGTACAAGCACGTCGGCCGGAAGGTTCCATTCGGTTGACAGGGCCCGGATCATCGACAGGGTGAGCGAGCGGCGACGGTTGAGCACTTCCGAGGCATGTGGCTGGGAGCCAATCAGCGCTGCGAAATCTTTCTGGTGCAGGCCGCGGGCTTCCATGACGTGCTCGATCACCGAGATCGGGTCCGGCACCTCTATCCTCCAGCGCTCGGCTTCGTAAGCCTCTACAAGAGTAACGAGGACCTTGAGCTCGTCACTTTCCGGCGTGTCCGGCGCGGCACCCATCAGGCCGTCGATTACGGCCAATACCTTGTCATAGTCGGCTTCACTCTTGATCGGTTTGATATGCATGTCGAACTCCTAGATTCTGGACGCATCGACCGCGTCGTACTCGGCATGTGTTCCCACGAAACGCACGAACCCGATTTGATGCGTGTAGTCGAAGCGGACGATGAGCCGGTATCTGTTCCCGCCGATGTTGAATACAACCCGGTCGTTGCCAACGATGCTCGCGTTTCCGTAAGCCGTCTTCACGTCCGTCGGCGAAGACCAGTCGGCTTTCGCCGCGATCGCGTACCATGCCCTCAGCGGTTGTTCCGCTCGGGGCTCACTTTTGCAAAAGGCGCGCAATGTCCGCTTCGCGATGATCCGCATGAAGGCAACATACTATCCCAGAAAGGGATGGATAGAAGCAAATCCGGGGACCGCGATCCGTGCCCTGGCGCTGCCGGACCTTCGCCGTTCGTTTTTGCCTGGACCCCGGAGCCGGCGTTTCCGGAACGGGGAAAAGCCCCTGGCTCGGCCGAATTTGGACAATGTGGACATTGTCCAAATGTGTCCAAATCAAAGGTGAAGCTGATGCTGATAGACGACTGGAAAACCCAGGCGGATGGCCGCCGAGATTCTGAAGTGCTCGCAAAAGACGGTTGGGCGGATGCCCGCGCAGAAGAAGATTCGGTGCGTACTACTGTTAAGATGCTGCGCGAGTTGGTCAAGATCAAGCTGGCCGGGCCTCCTGATCCTGCATCCTTCGATCCCGGCCATTGCGCCGGTTAAACAAGCCCAACTCACAAGCTAATCACCCGTTTCCCGGCCTCTCAGCGGCCCGCCAGGAGCCTCATTGCGCCGAGTTGGGTCTCAAGGTCCCACTCTGGGATGGGTGAACCCCCTCGCCTTTAGGCGAAGCCTTCAGGAGGCTTGGGGGTACACTGCGGAGGTGTCTGAGTATCGGAAAAGTTCGCATGCAGTGTATCGGCTGAGATATCACTTTGTGTTCATCACCAAGTACCGCAAGCCGGCTCTGCGAGGAGAGATCGGGAAAGAGGTGCGGGATCTGACGCGAGAGATTTGCCGATCGTTGGATATCGAGATCGTGAAGGGGCATGTGCGACCCGATCATGTACATTTGTTGTTGGATGTGCCGCCGAGATTGGCGCCGAGCCGAGTGATGCAGGCGATCAAAGGGAAAACGTCGCATCATCTACTGCAAGATCAGAGTCAAGCCCATTCTTAGTTGAAACTCTCCACGGCTCACGATGGGTCATGCAACCTTCTTCTTCGATCTCGTCGACGTCTTCGCCTCAATTTTCAGCTCTCGCTGGAGGGCTTCGCGGAGCTTTGGAAGATGACGGTAGCCGATCACCTTCCTCAGGCGCGGTTCGATGTCGATGAGCGCCGTCGCCAACCAGCGTTGCCGCTGACTCGAGTTCTTCCAATGATCGACCTTCGCACACCTTTCCTCGACAAGGGCATTGACCGATTCCAGGCAATTCGTCGTCTTGAACGAACGGCCCAAGACCCCGTACACGCCGAGCCGATGCAACGTGAGGGTCTCTTCCAGGCCTTCCTCAAGGCTCGCAGCCCCCGATTGGTTTCGCTCCTCGAGCTCTCCATGGAGCTCTCCGAGCGCCGCCCGAGCTTCGTCGTACTCCGGGCGCTCGTAGGCCCGCTGCAGCCGGCGTCGCCACACGGCTTGCTCGGTCTTCGATAGGTATCTCACGACGTTCTCGCGTTTGTGCCATTGGCAGCGTTGGACCAGGGCTCGATTCCTGAATGCCTTCTTGACCGCCGCCCGCAGACCTTTGCCGCCGTCGACAATCACCAGCACGCCTTCAGAGATGTCCAGGCCCCGCTCCATCAACGAACGGAGAAACGGAGTCAGCACTTGCTCGTTCTCCGTGTCGGTCTCCACGAAGCCCAAGAAGCGTTTGTCGCCCGAAAGCGTGACGCCCAGGGCCACTACCATCAGGGCGTCGGCAAACGCCTTCCCGTCCAGGAAGATCGCCACGACGTCCTCGCCACTCAGATCCCGCTCCTGCATCTCCCGAAGTTTCGCGGCACTCGCCTGGACGAATCCTCGAGACACCGTCGAACTCGACAGTCCGATCGCTCCCGGAATCGCTTCAGCGGCCGATTCATAGTTCCGGCAGGAGATCCCATACAGCACACGTCTGAGCAGTAGCTCGTTCACCGCGCCACCCGGACTGAGTTCCTCGTAGGTCCGAAGCGGAATCTCCCCGCCCGCCACGCTGCGCACTCGAGGCACCCGAACCGGCACCCGCTGGCCACCCAGCCCCACGGTCCCCGGATTGCTCCCGTGTCGCCGGCCCCGCAACGCCGCCTCCTTTCGTGCGTATCGCTCACCCGCCAACGACTTCACTTCCTCGTCGAGCAACTCCTCCACGTGCATCAACCCCAGTGGGATCAACGCCCGAATCATCTCCACCTTCGAGTCCAATTCCAGTCCCGAGTATTCCTCCCGGCTCAGGACCTCGACCTCACCCAGCACACGCGACTTCTTGCGTTTCTTTACCGAACGTAACAGACTCCTCATCTCGGCTCCTTTCTCTTACAGGCTTGATGTTGTTTCTTCCAATACCATCAAACCATGGGGTTTGGAGCCGTTTCAATTTCCAACTAAGATTGGCACACATTCCAAGATCACCGCAAGTTGCACAAGGAGTTTTGGGGACGACATCTTTGGGCACGAGGGTACTTCGTGGCGACGACTGGGAATGTGAGCGATACGATGGTTGCAGAGTATATAGAAACCCAAGATGTCGAGACCCGAGACGACGATTTTCGGGTCACTGAGTAGTCAGCCTGCGAGCGAAGCGAGGTCTTTAGGCGACTTCAGTCGCATGTCGAATCCACCGCCTTCAGGCGGTGGAGAGTGGGACCCTTCTCAAGTGTCACCCGCGCTCCTGAATCGTCAGACGCCGTAAATAGCTTATTTCCACAGGCTTGTTTGATTCGGGGGAGTTTTCCACGCCTATACAGGTACACCATACAAGTAGTGGGAGCGACGACGACTGTGGATAAATTCCCCGGATCAAAAAAACCAAAACCTCCCCTTTTCCCTCGTAAACAGCCATCCCCTTCAGATCGGCCCGGAGCGGTCCAGGGCGCGAAGCGGCGGAGCGGACCCTTGACGGCGAGGACCGATCCGACACAATGCGAGTCGAGGGAAAAGGGGTAGGCGCACCCCAAAGGAATTGCACAAACGAGCGGTTTTGCAACGATCCGGCGCCGATCGTATTTTCAAGGGCTTAGGCGTTGCGAAACGGTATTGCAGAATCAATGTGATTAGCGATACCTTTGTGCAATGTTGATCGGTTACGCCCGCGTTTCCACAGACGATCAGCACACCGCTGCTCAAGTGGCCGCGTTGCAAGCGGCGGGGTGCAAGCGCATCTTTCGCGAGAAGGCTTCCGCGGACGTTGGGACCGGCCCCAATTCCTCCGGCATCCAGGCTCGACGGCAAGGAGCAAGACATCCGGGCGCTGTTGGGCAAGGATGTCTCCAAGGCCTCGATCGCCAAGATACTGGACGTCTCCCGCTCCGCCCTCTACCACTTCATCCAGACCCGCAAGATCGCTCCGGGCTGACCCCAAGGCTCGGACCGCCCTTATGTTGTATTTCAACACCAATGTGGGCGCTACCCTAGTATGGCCGAAAGGTTCCCTTCCGGCCCGTCCACGGCCCAACCCCCCCTTTTCCCTCGTAAACAGCTATCTCCTTCGGATCGGCCCGGAGCGGTCCAGGACGCGAAGCGGCGAAGCGAACCCTTGACGGCGAGGACCGATCTGGAATCATCCAGGGAGAGGGGAAAGGGGGACACCCGCACCAGAGCCTTCAGCGCCCCTTCCAAGGGCCTGTGACAATGCCCACTAGCGCCCTATGGATCTTGACGAATTCCTTGAGGAGGCGATTCCGTTGATTGCGGAGGATCTCAGAGAGGCCAGGGCGCGCTCAGGGATAACGTCGTCAATGGCGGCGAAGCGGGGGCTGCTTCGTGTTGCTCGGTATAGAGCGCTGGAGAGCGGCAGGGCACGTCGAACAAAGTACAACGTAGCCTCGATGATCTCGTTGGCTCGACGTTTGGGCCTGCAATCGGTCCGTGTCTCATACGTGGATTTCATACGCCAGCACATGAAGGTCGATCTATCGACCGCCGGCCCGCTCACGCTCTTCGTTGACACCTTGGACGCGGATTTCGAGGAACTCAGGAAACAAGGACACTTCGTCAGTCCCTATCAGATCTTCGCTCTCGTCGATGGCATTGGCTTGGGGTCGACGCTCGACTCCAGAAAGTCTATTGACAAGCGGATAGTCGAGTTGTGGGTTGCGGCCGTATTCACGCTTTGTCTAGACCCAAAACAAGCGCATAACCAGTGGACAAACGGCCGGTTCACGGCCGTAAAATTGGAGGCATAAGCTCCCGTTCCCAGATCGCTTTTTCCAGGTATGCGGTTCGTGTTGTATCTGTTTCAGTTGCCGCCTCGCCGTGTCTGTTTGAAGGGTTGAAAGAAACCGGGACCTCGACCGCCCGGGCTCAGATCCATGATCGGGTCAGCATCGCAGAGGTTGACGCAACACATCCACGGCACGAAACAAGACTGGCAACCACGGGTTCCAGGCCATCAGCCGGAAGACGATGCGCCGACCAGTACGCACGAGCTGGCAAGGCACGAGCATGAAGGCGTTCAGGAACGTTTTGAACTCCATGCGTAGCACGGTCTGCTTCTCGGCCTGATACTTCTGGCCCCAACGTCCGGTTTCGGGCAGCAATAACGCAAACCACGCCTTCAGTGTCCAGGCCAGTGAGGCCATCACCATGTAGGCCCAGTTGCTGGTCTGATCCCCGGCCGGCATCCCCAAGGCGTGTACGCCGTTCTTGAGCTGCTCAATAAGATTCTCTTGATTGCACCGTTGATTCGCACGCATCACGATCTGGTCCGCAGGATCCGCACGGTTGGTAATGTAGAAGAAGTACCGGATGTCGTCGAACAACACCTGCTCCCCTTTGGCCACCGACAGATTCTTTCGCACCACAACGACGCGGTAGTCCCGATCGCAGGCTCCGGGCCGATACGCAAACTCGGCCACATCCTCGCCCCGCAAGCGGATATTCTCAAAGTCACGCTCCCGAACGATCCGTTCCTTGACCTTGTCGGGACGCTGGCGGGGTTGGCTGGCTACCTCGTACTTGGCGGGACGTTCCAGGCGCGCCCAGCAGTCCGGCTCCAATTGGTCGGCCCGGGCCACCAGGTTTTTCATCGCGTCGATGCCGAAGATGAAGCCCACGCCCTGGTCGTCCCATCCATCCAAATACCGGGTCTGGCTGAAGTCGGTGTCCCCGCGCAGCAGGATCTGATCGAACCCCGCACGCTGGCACAACGCGATTGCCTGATCGAACCGTTTGGCCGCTCCCTCATGCGAGGGCCGGTTGCCGCTCCGGTTCACCAGGTATAACGGTTCGGCCGTGTTCGCCAGCGAAATCAACAGTGGGTGATAACCCCATGTCCCGTCGTAGGCCACGTCCATCCCGTCTTTGCATTCTCCGGTGGTTGGGGCCAATGTCCCGTCCGCCTCCAGAACCGCTTCCTCGAAAAACGCATCGGGCTGCTGGCGCCAGACTTTCAGCCGCACTTTATTGAACGTGTCCATCAGCGACTCCACGTCGTCTTCCTCAAATCGCCGGCAGAAGTCTCCCGCCGTGGTCGGATCCGGAATCCGCTGTGCTCCCAACGCGTCCAGATACACTTCGTCATTGCGCCGCAGTTCGATATCTTCCATACACGTGCCCCCACTCAACGCGTTGTAGGCGATGTTCAACACGTGATCCGATTCCTGGTAGGGCAGATGCCGCTTCAGCACATGCACGTCCTTGTCGATGGCTTCGATCAGTCCGGTCCGCCGCGCCACCTGATGCATCATTCCGATGCCGCCCACCGACAGACCCCTCATCCGGTCTCCCATCTCGTACCGGATGTTGCGCGCCGACAGCATCGGCTTCGCCTGATCTTTCCAATTCCGATCCCCAAGCCGACGCTCAATTCGCCGCTTGCGGTTCCTCATGTTCTTGCGCGTATAATCGTTCATCTGAAATGCCTCCTTCTCCAAAGAATCTGTCCAAGGTTTTTTTCGCACGGAGAGGGGGCATTTCGGGTACTTCGGCGGTTATTCCACTTTCAATTCCTCATCAATCACGCTTGTTCAGGGTCTAGATCGGGATCAGGACTACTACGTGAGTTCCATAAAAGCTGACGCTCCAGACGCGGAAGTGCTCGTTGTCGACCGGAAGACCAGCACCGTCAGAATGATCAGAGTTGAGATAACACAACACGGTAGGCACTCGAAGAGCGTGTTCGACGTCATCGGCAAGAAGCTGCGGAAGAGGTATCAGGACGGGACTGTCCTTGTCGTTTTTGTGGAGCAGTCGGCGAGTCTTCCCGTCGCCGAGCTGCACGAGTTCGTCGCGAAGAACAACCCTCACGATCAGCGGATATACATCATTGGAGGGGCCGGGAAAGCAGGACGTTTCGTGGTCGTGCCATTGGATAAAGTCACGTCGCCAACGGCGGACGAGAAGGTGTGGATGGAAATACGCGTGGATACGACAGACACGAGCGTGGGGCGGTGTAAGTACGATGGGGTTATATTAAAATGGCGCTACATCAGCAGGTTTCAACCCTTGTGGCCGATGTTCGTGAAGGAAATCGAGCTGCGTCGCTGACTACGACGAGCACTCGGCCTGTACCGCACCCGGTTCCTTGGACATACATTTGCGCTACGGCGTCCAAGAAAAGGTGAAACGAGGTCTGTTCCGGACTGTTATCGACTATGGTATCCAGTACATTGTGTGATCAGATAGCGTCTAACAAGACGCCCGTTCTGACCGAACAGTTTGGTAGCATGAAATGTGACGTATTCCATGTTTCGTATCTGTCAGATAAAATACCAGAAGCCGTATTCCATGGTCAGGCCGTGAAAACCGTTGCCTATTTGAGGATCTCGACCGCGCAGTAGGACGCGGCGGCTCATTTTGATGGGCAGCTACATGGAGCACATCACCACTAACGACGAGGCCGCAAAGGATCGCTTGATGAGGGGTCTGGATGGCTTCCTGGAGCGGGATCGGGACCGGAAATTGTTCGACATGCCCCCAATCAAAGGCGCGCCCTGAAACCCATCTGACAGCCCCTGACCTGATGAATATACCCCGCCGCCCGGGGCTCAATTTGAGTTCGGTGATGCAGAATCCTTGTCCGCCCCGTCCGGTATTTTGCTAACCTGTCGGCAAGATAATGCGCCGCCGACCGCTATTCTTGCTGATTCCCTTCTTGCTCGCCGTCGCCGCGCCCGCCCGCGCCAATGGGGGGGAACCGCCTCCGTGCGTCGATCGCTCGGTCACCGCCGCAGCGGTCTCCACACGGCAGGACGTGCAGTCGTTCGTCCAATGCGCCTATGAGTTCGTCCAGGAAGTGGGATTTGAGGAAGCCCGTCGGGCCTTCAACGAGGACGTCCGCTGGAAGAGCGGCCCGACCTATGTCTTCGTCGACGAAATGACGCCGGTACCTGGGGCGTCCCGTGCATTCGTCTTCCCACCCGACCCGTCGAGAGAAGGATTGCCGTGGGGATTGCTCATCGACGATTTTGGTACCGACCTGATCGTGGAATTTTATCGTGTCGCCACGGAGTTCGGTCAGGGCTGGGTCTACTATTCCTTCACGAACCCGGCAACCGGCAGGGCGGAGCCGAAGGCTTCCTATTGTAAGGCCATCGACTGGAATGGCACGCCGGCTGCGATCGGGGCGGGCATCTACAGCCGGGACCTGCCGGGGACCTGCGAACCCAGTGAAGTCCATGCCATGGGACTAGAGGCGGATCCGTCCAACCCGCAGCTGGCCGAGTTCGTCCGCTGCGCGGCC
This sequence comes from Terriglobia bacterium, assembly GCA_965263045.1. Classification (GTDB taxonomy): domain Bacteria; phylum Acidobacteriota; class Terriglobia; order 20CM-2-55-15; family 20CM-2-55-15. Next base: position 6,070,630 of record CBDHGK010000041.1, on the reverse strand, counting down.
ATGGAGCTGGAATCACAGGGATACTTCGCCGTCCAGACCCTGTCGAGGGATCCCCGCTGGCGGAGCCGCTCAATCTACCTGTTCGGATTGGACACCTACGGCAACACGCTGTTCAGCGGCGATCCCTACAGCCAGTGGTTCGGGGCGCTGGCCCCGGAGCTGAACGCGCACCGGGAGGGCCCCTTCGGGGGCCGTGACGTCATCGCCGTCGGCGACGCGTTCGGGGAAACGTTCTTCTACTACACGGCACGCAACCCGGCCACCGGGAGACTCCAGAGGAAGGTGACCTTCGTCAAGCGGGTCGTCGTCTATGGCCTGCCCCTCCTGCTCGCCTCCGGCTACTATCTGGATTGAGCGGTCCCGTCGGCCCCATTCCTCCGTTTGTAGCCCGTCCCGTTCCAGAAGACGGCACTGCCGTCAATGCCCAGCGCCAGAATGGGTTCGGGGCGGTCGACCCCTCCAGTGGAGAGCGTTGTTGCATGGATCGGGGCGGAGATGGAATTCGCCCTTTCCCAAGCGGTAGCGTCAGGCGATACGTTCGAACACAGGCCGTCCGAGTGCGGTCATTGTGTTCAGGACTTTCTGGCCGACCTGGATCTCCGTGATCTGCCTGGAGAAGCTGCGGGATCTGAGTCTGGGGCCGATGACGCTCTTCCACCGGCCGATCTGCGTTTCTATCCGGCTGCGCTGGTTGTACCCTGTGGCCACTTGCCAGGCCATGCGGCCGTTGCTGCGGATCTGGGCAATATGGCGATCCCGAACGGTTGGATCCCGCGCCGATTGCGGGCGGATCACTGCGTTCTTTGGCGGAGGTATAACCACATCCAGGGTCTCCCCATACCGTTCCCTCAGCAGATCCCGTGTGGACGCTCCATCATAGGCGCCGTCCGCCAGAAAGCCCGTGACAGGGGCATCGAGTTGATCCAGGAGCCCGGGCAAGGCGGTGCTGTCTCCAACGTCATCGTGAGTCAGATTGGCGCAAACAATCGCACCGCTATGGAGGTCCAGTCCGAGGTGGAGTTTGCGCCAGCGGCGGCGTATTCCCTTGATCTTATGCTTCTGCGCGAGCCATTCCCCTTCGCCGAAGATCTTGAGGCCGGTACTGTCCACCACCAGATGGACAGGCACAGATCCGGCTTGCCTCATCACCTGAGCGATGCTCAAGCCATTTGCGCGACGCGACAGTGTGGAGTAATCCGGCACCCGTATGTCCAGCCCCATGAGCGTGCCGATGGATCCCATAAGTCCCTGCGTTTGTCGCAACCCAAGCCGATACGCCGTGCGCAGCGTCAGGCATGTCTCGATCGCCAGATCCGAGTATCTCCGCTGGCCACCCCGTGACGTGCGGCGCGGCGCGCGCCACACACTTTGAGCCTCATCACTGACCCAAATCGTCAGATCACCCCGCTGGCGCAGGCTCTCGTTATATTCTGCCCAGTTGATCACCCGGTACTGCGCCTTATCAAACTTGTGCCGTCGGGCTGCGTTGAACTTATGTGGCATCTAAGTTATCCCCGGTGTTGAAAAACACAATGATAAGACATCCTTCGGGATGATCCATGCAACAAGGTCCAGAAGGTTGAGGTTGCGCAAGCTGATCAGAATATCGCCGGTTGCGAAGGCGGGAAAAGCGGTCGCCATCGAGGGCTCGAGAACCTCGACATCGTTCGGATGGAAAGGGTCCCGAAGGTAACGGATCGCATCAACCTCCCCCCATGCGTGAATTGCGAAAATGCCGTGATAACCGTGGCGGTCGATCACATCTTCAATCAAGCGAATCCGTTTCAGAGGTTTGCCCGTCCTGTCGGTCTGCGCGAGTACATCCCCGAGCCAGCTCCAGAGCGTACCGTCATAGGAGCGAATGACGACATGGTGGTGGGGTTCGTACAGGACCCAGAGGACATCGCCGCACGGCCCGATCCCGGCTAGAAAGTCGCCGAAATCGGCGTCAACGACAATCGATCCATCCTCGAAGACCTCGAGGCCGTGAATATAAACATTTTCTTGATCGCGCCCGTTCGACAGTATCGATTCCAGATCGATAGGCCAATAGTGCACTTCGCGCCCGTCGGCATCCAGCATGATCGCGCCAAAATAAGTTCCACGCTGCCAGGTCAATCCCGAAATGATCGTGAAGCCCGGTGTCATCTTTGACCTGTCATGAACGGTGAATCGTTCAGACCCGGGGTAGGCAGGGACAAGTTGACGGACCGGCTCAATGTTCAGGTCGTTCTTCCAGAATTCGGCGAAATCCTGAACCCCGCTCCAGGTCGTCCGCATCAATTCATAGGGTGGAAGGCTCCATTGCACGGTCGCGAGTCCATACAGCCATGAAAAGATTATCAGAGAGACTACGAACAGGACTCGTGGGAGATGATCGCCAAATTGCATATCGCAAGCCCTTAGCCCACTATGTAGGGATCGTTCCGGGAGAGGGGCCCTCGTCTGAGCACCAAGATGTAGTCAATCTCAGATGGACTCTAAATCACACGACACGATCGAACCGGCTTGCGTATGGACGATGGTCGAAAACGCCGGGACTGCGCTCGACGAGTCGGCCAACTTTCCGCCGATTTCCGGGCACCTCTGTTCCCCAGGTCTTCCGGCTGCGGCGGATCGACGTCCGCCGCGCGTCAGCCTGACCCGCGCCCGGGTGGACAAAACACCCGAACTCCGACATTCCCAGTGCTGGGATAAACGTCGGCCACTGCTTATTCCGCTTATCGTGCGCCAAGAGGCGTGAATAGAGCTTGTGAGATGGAAAGATCACCGCCTTAAAGTTGAGCAGACAGAGGCGAAGAACGCACCCTGGCGCAAAGGCTAACCGATGCGTCAAGGCGGGTGCGATTCGGGTGGACAGGCCGAATCGGTGAGATGAATGAGCATTCACCCCGCGGATAAGAGGTTTTATGGAAGGGGTTGTCAAGAGAAACATCTCTCCGCCTGCCGGGACGCTCGTACAGACACACTGTCGTGGCAACCAGCCCCTGTCTCCGTTGATACGAACTGTTGATACTCGGTCGCAGAGAATTCGATCACTCATCACATCTTGGTTGAGTTTCGAGAAACTGAAAAGCGTAATGGGGTCGTGTGTTGCCGACCACGGTTCTATCTGAGCCTCGAGGGCTATCGCTTTTCCTGGTCGTGCGAGGGGGGATAGAGTTTAAGATGGGCCTTCGGCCAAAGCCGTGGGCCAACCGCTTATCGGATCCTCACCCTCGAGAGTATTGTTCCGAAACCCACCCGACGACAAACGGTCGAATTCATCGCGCTGCCGGCAGAAGTCTCGAAATGGCTATGTCGCCAGGTTCAGTTTCTTCGGATTAAACGTGTCTCCTTTCTTCCACATGACTAACGCAATCGCTGCAATCTTGCGCGCTACGGTAAGCCGTGCGGGCCGGCAGCGTAGACACCGTCGAGCGCGAGCATGTGGAAGTGCACATGAGCATTGAACCTGCCTCCGAATCTCTGCACAAACGTCACGGCGCCGCACCGCGCGTCGGGAATCCCTTCTTCGTCCCGGGCCCGGCGGCGGAGCGACCCAAATATCGCCCGCGCGAGGATCTGACGAACATCCCGGACCAGGGACTTGTCGTAAGCCAGACGGTAGCGCAAGGTGAACGGAACCGACAGGACCCACTGCCGGACCCCAACTTCGGGAAAGACGCGATCGATCAGATGCGCGGCCGTGTCCACCATCCTCCGCCCGGTGCACGACGGACAGAAGCCACGGCCTCTGCAGGCGAAAGGCACCAGACGATCCTTCCCGCAGGCATCGCAATGAACCCTCAGAAAGCCTCGCGCTAAATTTCCGCATTCCAGGAAGGCGCGGAACTCCCGCTCAACGAAGCCGGGTACCGGACGATCCCTTTCGGCCTGGCGGGTGAGAAACGTTTCCAGATGTTGGGCGATGATCTGACCGATTTCGAGTGCGATGGAGTTTCTGATAGGGACAAGATGTTGATTGGAGATTTGAACCAGACCGGCGTCACATCAACGGCATCCGGGCTCGTATTGGCAGGCAACATTGAAGGCGACTTTGCCGCGTTCGACTCGGAAACCGGCGAACGCGTATGGAGCTACTACACCGGCTATCCAATCCATGGGACTGCCGGGATGACATACATCCTCGATGGCCGGCAATTCATCCTGATACCATCGGGTTCCACGCTGAGGGCGTTTGCGCTGGCGGACTGATTAGAAAACTTTCCCTGAGGATTCGCGTCCACGACGATCGCGTGGCCGGCCCTGATTCATGCGATTCGTCTTTTCCAATCGACAGTTTGGTGAGGAACAACAACCTTCATTGGGCGCTCCCGACGAGCTGGCCGTAACGGGCAAGCATCACCTCGCAGGGTTCCGACCGACACTCCGTGACACGGAGCACGATCTCGTATTCCCCGCCTTCTGCCAGTTCAACATCCATTTCGGGCGTGTCTCCTTCGGCGACGCTGATGCCGAGTTGCGGAAATTCGATCGAGAGGTTGACGCAATCGGTATCGCAACCCGCGACTAGCCAGTATCGCCGCCGTCCGTCCAGATTTATATCGACGTTCGCTGCCATAATTCCATCACGAAATTCACTCGCAACAATCGGTTCGATCAGCTCAAACCCATCAACGGCGAGCCGGGAAAACGCACTCAATGCGCCGTTCATGGCTTCTTCCTCCCAGACATTCAATACCAGCTTCGAGCCACCGTCTGCTTCTTCAACGCGATAGTCAGGCGTCGGCCTGAAGTCGACGTCGGCGGTTGAATAGACGGTACTCCACCAGAACGGAGCGAATGCGGCCATGATTGAAACTGCTGCGAAGATCGCAGAGCGCATCGCGAGTACACCGTGCGATGCTTTTCGCCGCAATTTCTGGAGCACACACCGAACGTGGAACGTCGTGGACCGCACGTAGAAGCGGGCCAGTTGCACCGTTCCGAACCAGAAGAAAAGAACCGAAGGTACACCAAAACCTACAAGTGCGACTGCGATCGGGTAGGCCGACCCGTCACCGGACCGGCCCCACCACAGAACCGTACGTGCGGATTTCCCGCATACGGCTCTTCGAAAGGAGTCTGTTTACGGCCGGGCGTACGCCGCCAACTGGGAATAGCGGATCCGGATTCGCGGCCGAACCAGCGGGTGCTTATCCAAGAGGGCCTTGAAGCCCTCCCAGTTGAGCCGGCCCTTCTGGCTCCGCTTCGAAAGAGAGTGTTTCCACTGCCGAAAGGTGAAGTCCCAAAAGTTCTGGAGCTTGCTCGCATTCCCGGCGAGCCCGTAGTAGTTGAAGTGACCCCGCAGGATCTGGTTGATCATGCGAGCCTGTGTCTCCACGGGCTGGTGCTGCATCCGTCGGAGTTGCGTCTTCATCGCGGCTTTTGCCCGGCTGAAGCGCTTCCCTTCCGTCTGGAACACCGTCTTGATGGCGGTCTTGCCAACGCTCCGGGCTCGGTAAATCGTGAAGCCATGAAACGTCAGCTTACGCCGTTCATGGGTCTCGTTGTTCGTCCGAGCGCCCAGGTGGGTCCGATGGGTCTTTTCCTCGGCAAGTGTGAGTCCGAACTGCCCCAAACGTGCTTCGAGCAAGGTCCTCATCGTGTCCAAGGCGCGCCGTCGATCAAGACGGCGACGTGATCGACATCCTCGTCCAGTCTCGACGCAACCGTCGAGCAGCGGAACGATTCTTTCGCAAACTCTTGAAAGGCCAAGGAAAGGCTCCGTTTCTCGTGGCTACCGATAAATTGAAGAGTTACGGTGCGGCACTCCGGACGATCATGCCCACGGTGAAACATGACACGGAACAGTACGCCAACAATCGTGCGGAAGTTTCACATCAGCCGACCCGACAACGGGAACGTCAGATGCGACGGTTCAAGTCTCCACGACAAGCTCAACTCTTCCTTTCGGTTCATGGTGTCATTCTGAATCTCTTCAGTTTGTCGAGGCACAGACTCAGAGCGGTTCACAACCGGCTGTTGCGGGCGCGTTCTTTCGCGACTTGGGACGCGGTCACAGCAGCCTGATCGAAGTGCGTCAGTTCGGCAGAAGTTCGGCCGCCGTAGCGTAAGTTGACAATGCCCCTCGAAGGCATCCGGACGGCGCTCACGGTAACTGCGACTGACAACAACCTGATTACCGCCGTGGATCTTCCGTATCTCGACCCACGATTCCTGAACTACCTGGCCATCCACCTTCGGGCCACCCCCAGAGACCTGTTCCTCTACCGAATCCAAGGATATGTGGCATTGTGCCCCGGAGCGCGCCCTGCACTTCTCGGGCAGGTGGAAGACTATCTCCCCGCCGGTCACCGCGACGGCCTGCCCCCGCGCACGGGTTGACATAACAAATTAAGGACTCTTGCTGCGCGAAGCCGCGGCAAGAATCCTGGAACACCCATACGGCGACACTGTCCGCGCTGCCGTAGCCGTCCGACCCTGATGTAGAACCGGGCTCGTCTGACGCTGAACTGGCTCGCGCAAGTGGCCCGGGGTTGGGCCGTCTCCGGGTTGCCGGCTCGGCACACGCTCAGAAGTCCATGTTGTATCGGGCTGCACGCTCCCGATACTCGTCGGTCCGCCGGATTCGGTTGCGGACGTCGGCGGGTAGGGTGTCCCCCAGGATTTCGCCGCGGGCGGACTCGGTCATCAATCCGGTATCCCTTAATTCGATCAGAGCGTCGTACACGGCGCCCTGTGCGATGTTTTGTACGAGCGCGGGGTACCACATCAGTGTAATCCCGGCGGCTCTGGCGTCCGACACGGGTGTATCCGATATCATTCTCCCCATCAACGGGAGGCCGGCTGCGTCGGCGATTCCCGGCAGGTCGTCGAACGGAACCCTCTGGTACCACAGGACGTCGGCCCCAGCTTCCGCATAAGCGACGCCCCTTTCGACGATTTTTTCCATGCCCTCGGTGAGAGCAAGCTGGCAGCGAACCGTAATAACCATGTCAGACCGCGCATCGACCGCGGCGTGAATGCGGTCGACCATTTCGCTGACAGAAAAGAATCCACTGCCAAGAGCGGATCTCCCGTCAACCATGTGCACGGCTCCAAGGCCTGCCTTTTCGAACTCCTGAATATCATGATAGAGAGCCAGCGGCGTCGGCCCGTCGTCGCCAATGTCGATCATTATGGGGATATTGACACTACCCGCAAGACGTTTACCGAATTCGATCTTGTAGCTCCCCGCCGTCAGCCCGTAGCCGGGGAGGCCATAGAACTCGTCAACCGCCGAGCCGCCGATTGACAAGGCCGGAAACCCCAGGATCTCGGTCATGCGCGCCGTCATCACATCGAACACCGCGATGCTTTCGAACGGCTCGCCCCCCTGCAGCAATTGCCGAAATCGTGCTCCCATCGTTTGCGGAGTCGGGGGGGACTGCGGCTTGGAACGGGAAACACCACTGGCGAGCGGTTGAGCTGTGGCGACAATTCCCGTGGCCGCCAATCCGGCGCCCTGCATAAACTCACGTCGACTGGTCATTCGAGACATGATGCACTCCTCTATTCATGGCGTCCGTTTTTGAATCGCGGACGGCTTCCAAGCATTTCTGAGGTCACATAGGTGTCAGTTCGCGTCACTATAGGTCCGCGATTCGGATGCAGTCAACGAGATAGATGGGGCGTTCGTTAAGCCATGAGTAGACGGGTGAACTCGTCGACAGAGACGGTCACCCGTTGGGACCTAACCCGGAAGTCATTCCAGCCGCGCGACGGCCTGTCCCCGCGCACGGGTTGACACAAATCCATACGGCGACACTGTCCGCGCTGCCATAGCCGTCAGACCGTGCTGATACGCTTAACCGCTGGCATGCCAACCACCAGTTACAGAATGGACGCGGCCTACGCAAATCACTCAGGAACTCAGACCGATCCCAGCTCTGCTTCGTCCTGGAGTGCGGAGGGCGAAGCCATCGATCCCCCTAGAAGGTCACACTATTTCAGCTTTTGATTGACTCAGCGATAGAGTGATCGTTCGCCATCGGGACATCCTATCCATTGCGAAAGTGCCCTTGTTTTGACTATCCTCCGCGAATGGGATCCTGAACAGAAGTTGATCTATGAAAGGGGATGTCAAGAGAAACAACTCCCCGACGGGTTGCGGCCCCCACACCGGATCGTTGTCGAGGCAGTCAGCCCCATTTTCCGTTACGGGAGAACGTTTCGGCAATTCAAGAACGGGCAGTGCAACACCGTGACGGAGTTCGGAAACTGAACAGCAGGTTTGGGACGGCTAGTACCGACCATAGATCTATCTGAGCCTCGAAGGCTATCGCTGTTTCGGGTCCTGCGAGGGGGGATAGAGACAGTACGTGTCCTTTGGACGGAGTCCGTGGACGACAACTTGGGCAGATCCTCACCCTCGATCCGCGCCGTTTCCTGCTCTGTCGGCCGTGCCTGTTCCGCCGGCGGTCAACTCGAAAACGGCTATGGTCTCGAACTCAGTTTCTTGGGATCAAACGTTTCTCCTGTCTTCCAGATTGTCAGAGCAACGGTCGCAATCTTCCGCGCCAGATTGAGCCGAGCCATCTCCGGCCGCATCCCTTTCCCTTTGAGACTCTCCAGATAGTCCCGCCAGGGATCGCTCTGAGCACCCGCCGCGGCTGCAGACACGAAGACCGTCTTGAGTCGCCGATTGCAGTTCCGGTTCAAACCCCGTGTGGCCACCGGTTTGGATCGCCTCCGGATACGACCATCCTGAAACTCGTACTCCGCACTGCTGTGAGTCACCACGGCCAAACCGCTATAGCTCCAAAACTGCCGCTTGGTTCGGAATCGGTGCGGCGTGTCGGCCGTAGAGACAATCTGAGCGGCTCGTATCGGACCCAATTGGGGAATGCTTCGCAACAGAGCGACGGCTTTGTGATGGCGGCTCTCTGCCAGCATGCCGGCCTTGGCCTGCTTCCGCAGTTTCCGCACCTGATCCAACTGCTCATACAACCAGGCCGCCCGTTGCCTCATTCCGGCTTCAGGAATCTGTCCCAGCCACTGCTCTCGCTGTGTCGCGTGGTAGACTCCCGATCCCCCGGTCGCAATGCCACGTCCCCGGTAGATGGCCTTAATCCGAAGCATCGTCCGCTTCGTGTCGACGGTGAAGGTCTCATAGGCCCGAACCATCTGTTTCAAACCACGAGTCTGCTCGTGCCCATGCCAGACCGATCGCAGAATTCCGACCCGTAACAGCTCCGCCAGTTTCCGGGCATCGGGCTTGTCTCCCTTCGAGCCTTCCGTCAGCAGTTTGTTCCGCTTCGGATCACACACCACGATTTCCTTGACCAGGTCTCGAATCACTTCGTGTAGCCACTGGGCCTGCGTCCCCTCCTCCAGCGTCACATGCAACGGCCCGCTCAGACTCTCCATCAAATCACGGATCGGGCCGGTTTTCGTCGGCACCATCGTTTCCAACACGACCTTGCCTTCCACGTTCATCACCGCCACTACAGTCATTGCCTGATGGACATCCATCCCCATATACTTGTCTCGTTTCATTACACACGCTCCTTTTCTGGGATCAACGCTCGAACGTTGATCAGGTTGTTAAGAGTCTTCTCTCAACAACCGCCAGACAAGGGGCGTCCTTTCATACTGCGACAGTGCCGATCTGGGAAGTGTCCCGTATGGACAACTACCGGTTCCTGACTATCAGGGCGAGCTGCAGCAGCGGATAAGCAATTCAAGCGGAGTCCGACACCTACGACAGCGCCGACAGCGTCGCCGTATGGGCGTTATGTCAACCCTCGCGCGGCCGCAAGCCATCGCGCGGCGGCGTGAGGTGCGTCCAACCAAGCTCAATTTGCACTGCGCCACTTAATTCGACAGTGCCCAAAAAATCGTTCCCGATTCGCAAATCGCAAGGGACCCGAGCACACGACTTCCGCGACGTTTTTTCAGCCGTGTTCAGAACCAGTCGGGTTGAGTGGGATGCATTTGGGGCGGCCGGGGCAACGGGGGGGCCACGCCAGGGCAGACCGAGGCAGTCCAGGATTTTCTGGGTCGCGCCCGGAGGATGAATTGTGGCGGTTATTCGCATGCGACTCTGGCTGCTACGGTCCCAACTTGACAGCACCCCGGGGCCGCCGCGTCGGACCCGGCCGCATAGACTTGACATTCTCCAAGTCGCGTACTCAAACTGGCAGCATGGCGCAGAAACAAATGCGTAAACCCGTGGAGCGAGCGCGAAGGAATCCCCAAGACTCGGGCTCCGAAGCCGCCGAGCGACTTGATGAAGAAAGGATTCGTAAGCTCGCTCCGCTGGCGACGCTCGTGGTGACGGATCAGGAATTGTCCCCGATGCCCGCACAGCCGACCCTGAGCGATTTCTTCGAGCTGCGGTTCGGCGCCGTCAGCAACCATTGCCTGCAAAGCGCCAATCGAGCGCTCGGGAATGGCGCTCCGGAAGAAGCAGTTTTTGCGTGCCTGATTCACGACACTGGAATGGTATTGAAGCAACCGGACCACGGTTTCTGGGCCGAAGCTTTATATCGACCGTATGTATCGGACAGGGTGGCCTTCTCGGTCCGCTATCATCAGTCGCTTCGCTTTTATCCAGCTCCCGACTATGGATATGAGTACCCCGAAGTGTACAAGGAGCTCTTCGGACCGGACTACGTGCCGGAACCATATATCCAGGCCGAGTATGATTACGTCAGGAACCACCGATGGTACGATCGCGCGATGCAAATCGTCGCAAACGATGACTACAGCTTCGACCCGGACGCAGATCCAACGATCGAGCCATTTCTCGACATCATCGGCCGCCATTTTAAACAGCCACAGAAGGGCCTTGGTTGGGACAACTCGTCGAGCAGCTTCATGTGGCGCACCATCATCAATCCGAAGAGACCTCTATAAACTGTCACCTGTCGGGCAAGTCCCTGATTCGCGTCTGCCTCGGGCACCGGCTCGCGATGCCCCAGCTCCTCAAACCAGTTGGCAGCCGGCCACGTTCTGCTGAAGTTCTTCGGAAAATTGCCTGCAGGGTGCGTATGTCAGAGATCAAAGATTAAGCGGAATCGTCGCGCCGGCGCCGCGACCGGGATGAGCCTGGACCGACGTTGGCTCGTTCTGACGGATGTTCTATATCCTTGTCGGATCCCTGAAGGACACCAATGGGAGGACAGCTGTGAGGGTCAATCCGCCTCCATCAAAGACTGGATCTGTTGGACGGCGGCTTCGATTTTTAACCTCAGGCCGCTCTGTCCATATTCAGCCGTCGCACGGGTGGGGTCGCCCGAAAATGTATAGCGGCTGGTGTTTGTTGAGCCAGCGGACATCAGCTCGTTTTGGCGGACGTGTTGGGGTGCGACAAAGAGCAGCTCCGAGGTGGTGTCGAGACCCGCGTGTCCACCGATCGTCTCTTGTGTTTCACCCTGTTCGATTAACCATTCGCTATAGCCGTTATTGGAATAGTAGTCGTCAGCAAAGTGAACCCGGGTAATTTCGTTTACCCATTCTCCATTCAGCCCCTCGGCAACAGTCTCCATGCCTCCGAGGTTTCCGCCGCTATCGGCGATGAACACGATGTCGGTGAATCCGTGTGCCCTGAAGCTCCGTGCAGCGTACTCAATAAGCTTCATGAAGTACTCATTTGGAAGCGTGATTGTTCCCGCATAGCGCATGTGTCCTGACGGCGGATCCACCTCACCCTCAGGCACGTAAGTCACAACGGGAGCGACCAGCGCGTTTCCGAGGCGGCGCGCGATTCGCTCCGACGCGTAATTGACGATGTACCTGTGCTTTCCTAACACCACATGCGGGCCGTTTTGCTCGGTCCCCGCCGTTGGCAAAATGACGGTTGTCGTGCCGTCTCGGATGGCATCCTGGACCTCAACCGTGGTGAGTTCTTCGAGAAAAACCGTGTCCACTTCCTGGGCCGTGGCGTTGTGAGCCAGCATGAGGAGCAAAGCCACCGATAATATTTGTGATTTCATTGACACCCTTTCAAATAAGTGACGAACGTTGTCAGTTCAACGGTGGAGTCGCCGCCGGGGACTCCCGGATCCCCGACACCTGTTCAAACGCAAAGGCGAGTCTCAGAAGGGTTGGCTCGCTCCAGTCTGGTCCCAACAGTTCGATCCCGATTGGCACACCCAGCGGCGCGGAGTCGGTGGGCGGGGAAAACCCCCCCGGAACTGTAATGGCCGGAAAGCCTGTTGCGTTCGAGAGCACACCGTTGCGCTCGAGTTGCTCCTCGCCGATCACGGCCACCAGGCGACGCTGGTGTGGGTAGAGGAGAGCGTCCAGGTCGTTGTCGGCTATCACACTCATCAGTGCCTGCCGGAGGTTTTCACGTCGAAACAAGCGACGCCGGTACTCCGGGTCGTTCATTCCGTCCTCGATGGCCACCGTCAATTCCAGGTCTTGCCGGATCGAAGGGTGGAATTCTCCGCGGCTGACGAACTCTTCGAGGCTCTCGACCGCTGCGTTGGACCCCAGACTGGCGAGGTACTGGTTGAACACACTCTTGTGCTCGAAGTCGGCGACTGCGATGTCCCGCACAATCTCGTCAAAATTTGGAATGCTCACCCGAACCATCGTCGCCCCAGCCTCCTCCATCTGAACGATGGCTGATTCTGTGACGAGGTTGACGTCTTCATGAATGGATTCCGTACCGAAGAGATTCATCATCACGCCAATGCGGGCGCCTTCTAAGCCGCCCGGGTCGAGTGCCTGAGTGTAGCTGTCGGGAATGTGAGTCACACCGAAGGCCGTGATGGGATCCCCAGAATCGTATCCCGCCATAACGTCCAGCATTCGCGCCGCATCCTCAACGGATCGGGTGATCGGGCCTGCCTCATCCTGAGTCGTGCTGTTCGGGATTACGCCGTCGCGGCTCACGAGTCCCCGAGTCGGTCGAAGGCCCACAAGGCTTTGGGCCGATGCGGGAGAACGGATCGATTGGCCCGTATCGCTCCCTGTACCCAGGATGCCAAAACCGGCGGCAATGGCCGCGCCCGTGCCGCCGCTCGAACCCCCTGGCGTCCGCGTCAGGTCATAGGGATTTCTCGTCTGCCCTCCCAATGAACTGGCCGTCACGCCGCCCCGTGCAAGCTCGGACAGGTTGGACTTCGCCAGAACAATAGCCCCAGCCGCTCGAAGACGTCGGACAGTGAAAGCGTCATCGATCGGATGGGATTCCGCCAATGTCACTGATCCTCCCGTCGTCGGCAGATCAGCCGTATCGAAGTTATCTTTCACGATGACGGGAATGCAGTGGAGCGGCCCCGTGGTTTCCGAGTTTGTTTCATAGTCCGTGTCCAGGTCTGCGGCGACGTCCAGCGCTCTGGAATTCACGTTGATGATCGCGTTCAGTTCCGGACCCCGGTCGTCGTAGGCGTTGATTCGAGCGAGGTATCCAGTGATCAATTCGGCACATGAGAGCTCTCCTGCAGCGAGAGCTGCGTGAGTTTGGGTGATCGTAGCTTCGGCCAGTTCAAATGGTTCGGTTGGCCGGTCGATCTGTGGGTCCATACCGCAAGCGGACACGAGTAACGCAGTTGCGGTGAGCCCCATACCGCTTACTCGAACTCGTGCCCCTCGCCAGAATCCCAATTGCGCCCCCAGCATCGCAGGGATCAAGCCACAGCATGCGACCGAGTCAATGAGCGCCGATGATCGTTTTATGCCGGTAACCATTTTCTCCTCCCCCACCTCGTTGACAACATTACGATCCAACATCGCCCCAATCGCAGGCGACAGACACACAGCTATTGGGTAAGCTCCAGTCTGCCCTTCGGACCGGCTTCTGAACAGAAGGCACTATTATCGAAAACTCCGTAGAGAATAATGGATGAAGTGAACCGCCCCGGGTTTCCCGGAGACAGTTTTAGTTGAGTCCGGCCCCAACGAGGCCGGACTGGTTCTGATAATACATCTGTTCAAACTCTACCGGTGGGATGTGTCCGAGCGGCCCGTATAGCCGTTTCTCGTTATACCCGGACATCCAGTCCAGAGTTGCAAACTCCACCTCGTCGATGCTTTCCATGGCCCCTGGTGCCGAATGACTCCGTCTTGAACAAGCCGATGACGGCTTCTGCTGAGGCATCGTCATACGAGTCTCCGAAGCTGCCCACGGACGGCTCAATACCGGCTTCTGCCAAGCGCTCCGTAGCGGATAAGCAATTCAAGCGGGGTCCGACACCTATGACAGCGCCGACAGCGTCGCCGTATGGGTATTATGTCAACCCGTGCGCGGGGGCATGCCGTCGCGCGGCTGGAAGAGCTACGCAGTGATGGCGCTTGCACAACAAGAGTATGCCAGGATCGCTGCGGACCAACCGGTGCCTTACTTGGAAGAACTCGCACGTAGTGGCGACCGACTCGTTGCCCAGTGGGCATTAGAGCGGCTTGCGGATCTGAATACACCGGCCAGCATGACTGCTATAGAGGCAATGGCGCAAGAACTGAGCGAAAGTGGAAAGCGCGCGCAGCGTACGCTCGCGCTTAGGACGGGAAGATGACCCGGCCCAATAGACTGAGCGTTTTCACATCTCGCGGCTGGCCACTGATTCTAGTCGGCTGTCTAAGCGTCTTTGTTTTCTACGAAACTCTTTGGAGCCATAAACAAGATGTTCATCCAACAATTTCGGATCAGTCTTTTTTAGCGCGACCCATAGATTCGTTCTATTCCCCCCTGCACCCTACGAATAAGCAGGATGTCAGGCAGGGATCTATCGATGAAGACAGTGTCGAAGACGATGTCGCCAGGCCACTCGGGCATTTCTTCAATCCCGTTACCGAAAAGGCGCCTTGGTGGGCAACCTTTAGTGGCACTGCTCCAGAAAATGCTAAGAAAGCATGGGACGAGGCGATCGTCCGGTACAGCAATGGTCAAACCACAGGGGCGTCAGGCGCCTTTCATAGCCTGGGGCGAGTTCTCCACTTTATTCAAGATATGACCTCACCCGCGCACGTCCATGGCGATGCACATTTATGGCCTTTAGGAGATGACTTCGAGAACTGGGGGAAGGCAAACTTCCCGACGGCCTTCCCAGGGGCGACATCTCTGATTGCTTCCGATACGACTGCAGCTGGTTTTGTCAAAGAAGTGGCATTGAAGACATACCACTTGACGGTCTACGAAGTCGAGTTAGATGAAGTGGCGGGTCAGCAACCCGACAGTGTATTGAGCGAGACGTTTCCATCGCTGCATTGGGATGATGGAGGCTTGTTTGGCGATGCGTACTGGGAAATCGATCGAATCGGCCGATTCGAAGATTTTCCAACGAATAACGATTGGCTAGTTGTTCCCGAAAGTCTCACAGAGGACAACAATGGCCGAAATGGGACGCGTCGACTTAAAGGAGCCGTATACATCGAAAACAGCGGAGGGATCACCGCTGACCCTGTGCCGCAGGTGTTCAATGGCATACCCAATGCCACAGGGAAGACCCTTCGTCAGCTCTACGGTGATTGGCTTTATCCACTTGCGGTTGGATACGGTGCTGGAATTCTTGACGTCTTTGCACAATCGGTGACCGGCCCATCTCAGCCGACCTTGACGATCACGAATCTCACCGATTCGGCCCGGAACCCGAATTTAATAATCGGAGACGAATGGCGTCTGGATCTGACAGGTGCCACTCCAAATAAAGACGTATACCTATCCATCACCAAGGATGGGCAGGACCAGGGTGTAATGCCGCCCTTTGGCCCCAAGACGGACGGGCAAGGCGGTTGGTCGCACATGGGTATATTCGCTTCGACTAATGACATCGGCGGATAAGCAATTCAAGCGGGGTCCGACACCTATGACAGCGCCGACAGCGTCTCCGTATGGGTGTTATGTCAACCCGTGCGCGGGGGCAGGCCGTCGCGCGGGGGATTCAAAGCAGGATTCTTCCGGTAGGCGACTTCACTCTTCACTGCAGGCGGCGGATTCATGGCAGTTCTCCGTCTTTCGGAGGCACACTCGTCCCGCTGCGTCTTGACGGTGACGTTTAAATGGCGTCCGTTTGGCAATGGTAGTCGAATGAGGCGGGCGCCAGAGGCGGGGCGCGGGACGGCAGGCCCAGCCATTCCAGGATTTATACTGTGGCCGTGGGGGAACGAATGACCGCAAGGGTTTTCATCCTTCCGCCGCAATGCTCACACTGAAGAACGTCCACTAGAAAGACACGTTTCATCAACTCCGCCCAGGTGTAATTGCGATCGCGGACCGATGACCCAGTGTACGTCCCAGCATCAACAGGCGGCACGGCTGATTTTAGGGCCCCAGACTGCGGATTCACTTCGGTTTCCCTGCGATTGTCATTCCCGTTTGGAACAATCATGGACCTCCACGCTGCAGCAGGGCCAAGGACTCCGTGGTACCGCGTCAGGTGCGCGCGCGGCGCTGGAACCAGGACCGCCAATTTGGCGATGAAGTCCTGACGCTCGAAAATGACAGCAGTGGTTCCGTCCCGCCGTGGACGTTTAGGCGGTAGTGGAGCCGGCCATCGGAGAGCACTGACAAACGCTCTGTGGCGACGGCGGGGCGGGCCGCATAGCGCATCAGCCTTTCCAGGCGCATTCGGTCGCGGGCCTCCACACAGATTTTGGCGTGCACGCTGAAGCCCGAGACCATGGCCGAGCGGGGGCTCTGGAAGGCAACGATACCATCTGGATCGATCTGATCTCCCATGCGTACGACGCCGTGGCCGCATTGGAGCCGACCGCAATCCTGCTGCCGACGGAGCTGGCCAGCAGAGCGGCTATACCGGGATCGTCCTGTGCCAGGGGATCTGCTTGTTGAGGTTCCGCCGCAGTTCCAAGCCCTCTCCGCACCAGCAATGATCGAACCCGCTGATTGACGAGGGCTGTCAGGTGGAGCACCTCCTGGTCCTCAGGTGCCGGCAATTGATGAAACCGGGGACGGCCATTCGCGCCAGGGGCGTAAACTCCATCGATCACCATCGAGTGGAAGTGCACGTTTGCATTCAGAGCGTCCCCAAAACGCTGCACGAACGTCACGGCACCACACTGGGAGGAGCGCAGACTCAGCAGTTGCTCAGCCCGCCGCCGCAAATCCCCAAACAGAGCACGAATGAAAACGTTCAGGACATCGCTGGTGAGGCTCCGATCGTAGGCCATGCGGTAGCGCAGCGCGAAAGGCAGCGACAGGACCCACTGACGTACCGGCACGATTGGAAAGACACGATCGACCACATGCGTCGCGGTATCCACCATGCGTCGTCCAGCCAGCTTCCATCACATGGGGGACACCAGACACGCGCTTTACAGGAGAATGCCACCAACCGATCCTGTCCACAGTCGAAGCAATGAAGCCGCAGGAAGCCCCGCGCGAAAATGCCGCAATCCAGGAAGGCACGGAATTCTTTTTCAACAAATCGGGGGACTGAACGGTCGCGCTCCTGCTGTCTTGCGAGGAATGTTTCCAGCTGTTCGCCGACGACCTTATACAGCACGGTCGTTTCCGGATTCCGCGGACGATACGCAATGCCGATAGCCACGAAGACGTCGCATCAAGCAAGTGCGCACGCAATGCACGACCTAGCATCCTCAGCAACATGCGTGGGCAGCGACTGGATAAATCCTTGTCGACAGCGACGACATTCTCGCGGTTGTCGCGTGGTTACCGACTCTTACCCGCTGGGGCCCGGGCTTGAGGAAGCTGCCAGAGTGAAACGCCGGTTCCGGAATGAGCCGTTGTTAGTTAGCGTATGGCAATTGCATCAGTCCTTGCCAGGTTCGCCCCGACTGGGCATATTACCGTTAGCGCCAATCGGAAGTTCCGATTACCGGGAAAATGCCTGGACGGGCAGACATCTTGAAAGGTAAAGACACCGCCTCGCCGACTCCCCGCGTGCAGCGGCGTGGCGTTTACCTACCCGGCCCCAAGTCCCCAGAAGTCGCATTCACTAGGATATCGGACCCAGCTTCCAATGGCCGTAGAGCCGCGGAATCGGAAATGTGAAAAGTGATTGACCCGCCACACGGATCCTGTGATCACCCTGGACTCTACGCACTCAAAAGAACTTTATGGACGAACGCCAGCCTGGTGCAGGCTGGACGTCACACAGAAACGGGCGTCGAGGAGTGGGTAAGTCGAACATTCTGAGGAAACTTGTTTCTGGAATGGGAAGCATTTTCCGAACATCTCGTCGCCTGACGGACATAGCGGCAAAACAGGCCACCGGAATCGGTCCGCAAATTACTGATTCTAATGAATGGTTGCGGGGGTTGCTCACGCAATCGCCCGCGAACAGGTGACCCGCACAGATTCTTGCATTGCGTACCACCATGTGTTAAGGGTTCGTGATGAAAACAATCACCCCACTTTACTGTTTGTTGCTCGTTGTGTTCGCTTCGCCCGGTCTGTTGGCTCAGTCACCGACAGAAGTGGCCGGAGCCGCGAACATGCTGGTGGAACCCTTTCAGGTCGTTGAGAATATTTACTTCGTGGGTCCCGAAGCGGCCCATTCATCATTTCTGATCACCACCGCGGAAGGCCACATCCTCATCAACAGTGGCTATGAACGCCAGCTTCCAACGATCCGGGAAAGTATCGAAAAAGTCGGCTTCGATTTCAACGACATCGAGATCGTCCTGGGTAGTCACGCTCACGGGGATCACCAGGAAGGAGATGCCCAGATCAAAGCCCTCACCGGCGCTCAGGTGATGGCCATGGCCGAGGACGTTCCGATGCTCGAACAGA
Organism: Terriglobia bacterium; assembly: GCA_965263045.1. Classification (GTDB taxonomy): domain Bacteria; phylum Acidobacteriota; class Terriglobia; order 20CM-2-55-15; family 20CM-2-55-15. The sequence goes on along the minus strand of CBDHGK010000041.1, from coordinate 6,051,981 downwards.
TCAGACCCGGCGACAAGCCACACCCGATCGACAGAGTGCTGCACGACGGAGACACCGTTCAACTCGGCGACGTCACCCTCACGGCGTTACTCACTCCGGGACATACCCCGGGCTGCACGACGTACACGATGGAGGTCGAAGACGGGGCCAGAACCTACGATGTCGTGATTGGTTGCGGTTACGGAGCGGGCGGGCGTGACCTGCATGAGTATCCGAACAGGATCAACGAGTACAGGCGCACCTACGAGCTCGCGAAAACTCTGCCTGCCGACGTGTTCCTGGGTTCTCATGGGCACCATTGGGATCTTCTCGGCAAGCTATCACGGAGGGGCCCGGGTTCAAATCCGTTTATTGACGCGACGACGCTCCCGGACCACGTGGTTGAATACGAACAACAGTTCCAGGACGAGTTGGCCAAGCAGACAGCGGGATCTCGATAGCTGTCACAGGCAGGTTCAAATTGATCCTACGCTCGCAGACTGAGCCGCAGACTGAACTGATGCTAAGCCGCAGATCCGCCTATTTGACAATCCCATCGGCGCGGGCGCATCAAGCCTGCCCTTTCCGACTACGATGAACGCCAGTCCCGGGATCGTGAGCACCGTTTCCGGGTAGCGCCTTCCGCCCCTGCATGCGATAGACTGACGGGGATCCGAATACCGACTGATGGATGTCTGGAGGAAGGATATGAAAACGGCGTGTGCAGCCCTCGCCCTCACTCTCATTGTTTTGCCGGCGTTTGCCCAGAATGTGACGATCACGCCTATCGGATCTCACGCGGGCGAGCTTTGTGCAAACGATCGAGCCACCGTGTTCGAGGACCCAACCGGCGTACGCCTGCTCTATGATCCAGCTCACAACCTGACCGCCGGAGACGACCCGAGGCTCGGCGACATTCACGTTGTGCTGCTGACCCACATGCATGGGGACCATCTGGGTGATCGCAGGCTCCGGGCCGTGGGCGCCGGCACCTGCGCAAACTCGGAACGCGAGCCCGCGCCGAATTCGATGACTGCGGAAGTCGTCGTCGCTAAAGGCGCTGTGCTCGTAACGACTCGCGCCATGGCCGGCTTCGTGGCGAGCGAGGTTCAAGGCATGCGCGGCCAAGCCCTGGCTGTCTGCCCGCAACCCGTTGCCGCGACTGTTCCTGTCGAGGCGGCCTGCAGGTCCAGCATGGATTTAGGCGGCCTGTTTGTCGCAAAGTCGGCTGATGCAGCCGAGGGCGTGGAGATCACGATCGTGTACGCGTCGCACGTGAACAACGCCCCGCCTGCGTTCCTCTCCGAGGCACACCGTGCGGTCCTCGAGGCCAATGGCGCCATTCTCGAGTACGGCCCTCCGACTGGATACGTCGTCAAATTCACCAACGGGCTTACTGCCTATCTCTCGGGCGATACCGGTATCCATTCCGAGATGAGAACCGTCGTCAACGAATACCACGACGCCAATCTCGCCGTGCTCAATCTCGGGAACAACCCGGGCATTTATGCCTCCGGAGCACATGTGATCAACGAACTGGTCCAACCGGCGTCGGTGATCCTCACGCATGTGAACGAGCCCGCGACCGAAGGCGGGAGGCTGCGCCCGCGGTCGCGCACAGCCGCGCTCATCGAACAGCTGGATCCACCGACTCACCTCGCCATCAGCGGGCGCACGATGGAGTTCGACGGGCAGGGGCGCTGTATGGCAGGGTGTTAAGACAACGACGCCTTGGTTACGATTTTCCCGCAGCGCTCCGCTGTCGAGGGCACTGTCAGGTTAAGCCTTGAGGGTACAGACTGCCCGTATGAACATGCGACGATCCCACGACATCCAGCATCTATTTCCACTGCTGGTTCTGTCATACCCGTGATGTAGAATCCGTTTCGATGTCACGATATCGACAGGCACGTGGTGTCCATCGGTGTGCGCGCAAAGTGCTCTAGCAAACCACGTTCGCCTGCTGATGAAGCCCGGCCAGGCAACGCGTTACACATTTCGACCCGCAGCGATCGACTGACATGATCAATGTCCGGCTCAAGGCGAACTCTGTGACCGGCACAACAGTCTGGCTCCTCGTCGCCAACCTAGTATTGATGGGCGTAGCCCAGGGACGCCAATCTGAAAGACTCCCTTCGACATCCTCCACGCGCCCGCCGTCGGCGGAAGCATCGGCCATTCCAGCCGATGGGGATGGTCCTGCTCCGCCCGAACGTCCTCAGGCCCTAGCCGAAGACGGTGCCCGACGACTGACGGTTCAAGCCGTGCGGCTGACGACACCGCTGCAGCTCGACGGGCGGCTCGATGAAGCCGTCTATACCCGGGCGCAGCCGATGTCAGATTTCATCCAGACCGAACCACAGGAGGGCGTGCCGGCGACCGAGAAGACCGAAATCTGGGTCTTTTTCGATCAGGATAATGTGTACGTGGTGGCGCGTTGCTGGGAGAGCCAGCCCGATCGCATGGTGGTCAACGAAATGCGGAGGGACAGTCCTGCCGTGTTTCAGAACGAAACCTTCGGGTTCTACCTGGACACCTTTTCCGACAGGCGGAACGGCATAGGATTCAACATCAATCCGATCGGCGGTCGGCAGGATGGACAGATCACCAACGGGAGGTGGAATCGTGACTGGAATGCGATCTGGGATCTGGCGGTTGGGCAATTCGACGGGGGATGGACGGTGGAAGTGGCCATCCCCTTTAAGTCGTTGCGGTACGGGCCCGGGGAGGCTCAGCTTTGGGGCTTCAACGCTCGCCGGGTCAACCGGTGGAAGAACGAGACTTCACACCTCACGCCGATACCGAATGCCCTGGGGGGATTGGGCCTGTTTCGAGGCTCGTTGGCAGCATCGCTGGTGGGAATCGAGGCCCCACCCGGTTCGAAGAATCTGGAAATCAAACCTTATGCCATCTCTAACCTGGCGAGCGATCTCATCGCCACACCGAAGATTTCCAACGACCTGAGTGGTGATGTCGGAGTTGACGTCAAGTATGGCGTTACCCAGAATTTCATAGCTGATTTCACCTACAACACCGATTTCGCGCAGGTCGAGGCAGACGAACAACAGGTGAATCTGACACGATTCAACCTGTTCTTCCCGGAAAAGCGGGAATTCTTTCTGGAAAATCCTGGTTTGTTCACGTTTGGGGGCGTTGATGGCTTCACGGGAGGTTTCGGTACCGCAAGTGCACCGCTTCTGTTCTACAGTCGGCGCATCGGTCTGAACGAGGGTCGTGTCGTGCCGATCGACGTAGGTGGGCGCCTGACGGGGCGCTTGGGACGTTACAGTCTCGGCCTGCTGAACATTCAGACCGCCGGCGAACCCGTGTCGGGTGCGCGCACAACCAATTTTTCGGTCGTGCGGCTGAAGCGCGATGTGCTGCGCCGGAGCAACGTGGGCCTGATCTACACGCGGCGCTCCGTCGGCCTTGACGAGGGTGGGTCCAATACGGCCTACGGAATTGATGGCACGTTTGCCTTCTTCGACAATCTGGCCATCAATACCTATTGGGCGCGAACCGAAACCCAGCGACTGCGGGGGAAGGACACCAGCTATCGGGTCCAGCTCGACTACGCGGGAGATCGTTACGGGGTCGGGCTCGAACGGCTCGGGGTCGGCGACCACTTCAATCCGGAAGTGGGGTTCGTTCGGCGCGACGACATGCGGCGGACATCGGGACAGTTGCGCTTCAGTCCCCGGCCGCAGTCTATCGAGTCGATCCGCAGATTCTCCTGGTCCGGGTCGCTCGACTACATCGAAAATGGCGCCGGGCGCTTGGAGACCCGGGAGTGGACGGGGGAGTTTGCCATCGAGTTCCAGAATAGCGATCGCTTTGATCTCAGCTACGTCGGTACGTACGAGTTCCTGCCAGAGACATTCCGGATTGCGCCCGACGTTCGGGTGCCGGTTGGGGGCTACGACTTTCGAAACGTGCAGGTAGGGTTCACGTTCGGCACGCAACGGCCGCTCTACGGCCGCCTCTCGGCTGCGCACGGCACGTTCTATAGTGGCCAAAAGACCGCCGTCGGATTGAGTTCCGGTCGGGCAAACCTCACGCGGCAGCTCTCGGTTGAGCCGACCTATTCGATCAACTGGGTTGATCTCCCGGAAGGCTCGTTTTCGACGACCCTGGCCGGCTCGCGCGTCACTTACGCGGTGACACCGTGGATGTTCACGAGCGCACTGGTGCAATACAGTTCAGGCACCAATGCCGTCTCGGCGAACGTCCGCTTCCGATGGGAATATCAGCCCGGCAGCGAATTATTCGTCGTGTACAACGAGCAGCGAGACACATTGGCGCGCCGGTTTCCGAAACTCACAAACCGCGCCTTGATTGTCAAGCTTACCCGCTTGTTCAGGTTCTGAACCGCGGGGAGACAAGCTTCGTTATTCGCGTGACCGCGTGCGGCCGCACGCTTATGCTGAAACACACCTTAAATGTTAGACGGTGAAACGAATCTACGGATTAAGTACGGCATCGATACCGGCTTGCGCACATTCATCCTGGAATCGCGGTCCACCAACGCCGACGGCACCCGCAACCTTACCGTCCACCACGATCGGTATCCCTCCACCCTTGGGAAAATCATTGATCCAAACGGAGGCCTGATTGCCGCCGCTCATGACCGTTTCTTCAAGTACGGTGGTCGGACGGCCCCAGTGCGCCGCCGTCTTCGCTTTGAGGATCGCGGTTTCCGCAGTAGTCGCGCCACCGGCCTGCATGACGTGGAAATCCATCAGAACACCAGACATATCGACGACAGCCACGCCGACCACGGCATTGCGCTCGGCCGCAAAGGCGAGACACGTGTCGACGATTATTCTGGCCGCGTCCGTCGTCAGTTGCTTGCGATCAAAAAACGCAGACTGCGCCATTGCGGCGTTCGACGACAACAGTATGAGCACCAGAGCAATAATGATCTTGTTCCACATTTTCTTACACCCCCATTTTTTAACCGATACCAACATCCTACTCCTGGATCATGCGCAGCAATATGGGCAAGCGGCTAGCAGCCCGTGGCGTAAGCGGTATAAATCTCAAAGGCCGCGCGCAGGGGCCTTCGGGCTGCGGCCACGAAATGAGGAGGAGGCGTCGCAAAGAAAACGCTCTGACTTTGGCTCACATACCCTCGTCGAGAAACTCACCATTGACTTCGATCCGGCGAGCGAATCCGACATTTGGTGCGGTGCGATGAGGGGAATACATCACGCTGAGCGTGTCCCCGGGCTTTAAGGAGTCACGAGACCAACCTCTCTGCCGCAACCCAACCGGGGTCAGACGCATGACTGCAGCCCATTGCACGACGGTTACGTCCTCACTGGTCACGTCGAAAAAGACCTGGGGATGAGGGAACGCGAAATTGAAACGGACCACCGTTCCGCTGATCGGACCCAGCGTCTGGTCCATGTAATACTCGACGCCACCTCCATGGTGCGCGAACGTGGAGACCGAAACCGCGGTGGTAACGACTGCTGCAAGAACAAACCCCACGAACATTCTTCTTAGAGAATCAGCCATCTGGATAGACCTCCTGACTGCAGGTCCTACTGGAAACAATTTCGAAAACTGGCCAAATAATATTGGAGGAAAGAGTTAGAAGCAATTAAAGCCTCGATCCCGGAACAAGCGCGGGTTCAGCAATCGATCGAATCGACTGTTTCGCCACAATCCCTCCGGGAATTTCTTCAGGGTCGTCCAGAGTCAGTGCCCGGGATGAAGGGCCGCGTGGCCGCGGACGGATGCCCCCGGTACACGGCCACCCGGAAGGCACCGTCTAGCAGTCCGTGGCATAACTTTCGACGATTGGACCGCTATCGAATGCGTTGTCCACCTCAAGTCGAGGAGCGACCTTCGAGAGCACGGAATAACCCGCTCGATCCGAAAGAGTACGATAATTCCATCAGGATTGATAATTATCCGACCACTGCACTACAGGAGCACTGTATGAGTGAAAAAACCATCGTTCAGTCGGTCATCGCCGACGTCGGAGGCGCGTTCGCAACCGGGCTGGGATATATCGGGGATCGACTCGGCCTGTTCAAAATTGTTGCCGACAGCGGTCCGGCTTCGAGTACGGCGATCGCCGGCGACGCCGGTCTTGATGAACGCTACGTGAGGGAATGGCTCAAGGCCATGGTCAGTGCCGGATACGTCGAACACCGGCCGGAGGATGACCTGTACTCAATGACCGAAGAGCAACGGCTCACCCTGGCTGATGAAGGGTCACCCGTGTTTGCAGCCGGCGCCTTCCAGTTCGCGTTGCCGTCGCTTCTCCAGACAGAACGGCTGATCGAAGCCTTCCGAAACGGCGGTGGCATCTCATATGCGGAACTCGGAGCGGAAATTCCCGCGGCGATCGACAGAATGCATCGCCCATGGTTCGATTACCAGCTAACGAGCCAATGGCTGCCAGCGGCCCGAAACATTCAAGAAAAGGTTAGAGACCGGGATCCACGTCCTCGATGTGGGCTGCGGTCTGGGCCGCTCCACCCTTGCGCTGGCACAGGCCTACCCGGTTTCAACAATCGTCGGTATAGATCCCCACGGGGAAAGTATCGAACAGGCGCGCGCCCGGGCTGGCGACAGGAAAACTCCGAACGCCGAGTTTCGTGCCGTCAGCCTGAGGCAGTTGTCCGGGGATGAACGCTTCGACCTGGTTTTGGCCATCGACTGCATCCATGACATGCCCGACCCCGTCGGGGCGCTCCGGGATGTAGGGAACTTACTCCGTAAGAACGGAAGCCTGTTCTGGTCCGAACCGACGGGATCACACCAATCCATGGATAACCGGGACCCGGTTGGCAAAATGCGGTCGAATCTCAGCCCCTATCACTGCCTGACGGTTTCACTCGCATCGGGAGGCGCCGGACTCGGGACGATCATCGGAGAGGCCGGAGCCCGGAAGCTTGCGGAAGAAGCCGGTTTCAGACGCTTCGAAAAACTGGAGATCGACAGCGTAATGCAGCAATTCTTCCTTCTCGGGGAGAGAGAGACCGGTACTGCCACCAATCGACGGTAAACCCGGCGATTTGTCAGAGTCCCGCCAAAATGGGAATGGAACCGAGACGTCCCGACACCGATCGACGATCCGTAACTCCCTCATTTTTATAGTGAATAGGGCGGGACGCCGTAAGGTTCGAACGGGTGGCGACTGAATTGCTTACTCTGTCACCGTTCGAGGTCCGATTTCCAGACGAGCACTGGCGTGAACCCCATATGTTGGAAAATCGAATTACCCTGCAGCTCCATCGTGAAGGGCAAACCGGCAATTTCGATCTGGAGTTGCAGGAGTGGGACGGGTCAACGATAGAAATCAAATTCACGGATTGCTTGCATACCAACGACGGCACGATTCGTTTCGACGGCACGACTTCCCGGGCAATCATCACGAGTCGTACCCCCTATACCGGCAGCCTGGCCGACCCGGAAGCTTACGCACAGTATTTCGGCTCTATTCTCAGTACTTTCTCCAACGCGATGACGTTCGGCTGGTCGCCGGAACCCGCCCGAATGGTGACCTACGACGAGTCTTATCACGAGGACAACAACTACACGCATGGGGATCCGAAGGAAATCGAGATCAAGCGCGTTCAGGCGGCGCTAATTAAAGAAATGGCCCAACCGGGCAAATGCGTCATCGCCGGTTGTTCGAACGGAGAACTGGTCCGGCAATGCCGCGACCAGGGCATCGACGCGCATGGTTTCGACGTCATCCCGAATCTGGCAGACATCGCCTTCCCGGAGGTCCGCGATTATCTCCGGGTCGGATCGCTCACCCACATACCTTTTGATGAAAGCGATGGATTCGACACCTTGATCGCGATCGACGTCCTCGAACATATTCCCGAACGGGACATACCTGCCATGGTGGAAGAATGGACACGGATGGGCTTTCAGAAGCTGGTGTTGCTGATCAACCTGAACCAGTTCTGGTATCCGGGACACATCACGCTGCGTCCGATATCCTGGTGGGGGGAACAGTGGAAAACCCGGTTCCGCCTCAGCCAGACCCTGCGCAAAGCGGAACACCTGCCGCAGGTTTACAGCAATAGCGGGCACTACAACCAGCAGTGGACCCTCTGGGAACGGGTGTTGATGTAGGCCACGGCCAGAATCGACGTCTTCCCTGCACCCGGTGTGATCCACACAGATTTGGTGACCCGGCATTCGACTGCGGATTGGGCGGCTGACATCCGGTCACCGCAGATGTACACCCGCCCCGGACCGCTCCCGTTACCATCGTCGTCGGCCGGAGCGCATGAAGCCCGGATGCGTGACGGTTGCTTTCCGCGCCAATTCCGGCAAAGATTCTCCCTGCCAATGACCGCAATCCACGGCGTTTCCAACATTCTGGCAATCCGTCTTTCAGGGATCGGCGACGTCATCCTGATGATGCCGGCGCTCGCCGAACTCAAACGTGCCTTCCCCAGCTCACGACTGACTCTTATAACGGGAAGCCAGTGTGCGTCTATCGCGGAATTGTGTATCTCGGTCGATGCCGTCGTCCCTGTCGACCGCAAGGCCATCAAAGACAAACCCAGGCTGGGGGCTTTGCGTGAGATCTTCCGCCTCGTACGGGGCGTTCGCGGCGCGGGTTTCGACCTGGTCGTCGATTTTCACAGCCTGAGGGAAACCAACCTCATGACCTGGATCTCCGGCGCAAGCTATCGCGTGGGATTGCAACGGTCCCAGCGCGCCTACCTTCCCTTTTGTTTCAACCTGGAGCCCGCACCCCAGGACCCACAGCTCCATATGGCCGATACTTTCCGCGCCGTAGCCCGAAACGTCGTGGGCATCCCTACCTGCGGGGGCGAGGACGGACCCTTCATTCAGGTGGGACCTGATGCAAAAGCGATCGCGGCGCGATTTGATGGCCCGCGTCCAAGAGTTGTGCTCAACGTCGGTGCCTCGAGAGCCCCCCGTCGATGGCCCGCGAGCCGATTCTCGAAGGTGGCTTCGCATGCCGTGGGCCAGTTGGGAGCGTCGGTCCTCGTGATCGGCGGCCGAGCGCCAGAAGAAGAATCCCTCGCCCGGAAGGTTCAGGCAGGCGCGGAGAAACCCTCCCGCGTGCATCTCGCCAATGGTTTGAGTTTTCCCGAGATCGCGGCGCTGATCGAAACTGCAGATCTGCTGGTCAGCAACGACACGGGCCCGATGCATATCGGGCCGGCCCTGGGCGTGCCCACGATCGGAATCTTCGCTGGCGGATCACCCCATCACTACGGTCCGGGAGGTCCCCTGGATCAGTGCATCCAGGGGACCTCGATGGAAGAGATCGCAGTAGACCCGGTGATCAGCGCGATGGACGAAATCTGGACGCACCTTGACCACGGTTGAACGCTGAAACTTGCACTGAAGGGGCGTCATCGGCCTCTGGTGCTACGATGGGCGGTAAACCCGCAGGAGATACCGATGATCTACAAAGTGAACGCGAAATACATTACGGACAAGATCCCTGAGTTTTATCAGAAACTCACGGATGGGACGATTGAAAATCAAAGACCGGACGGAGCCGAAATGCGGGCATCGATGGAGCGTGCAAAGATCACACATCCGGGCACGATCGAGTGGTATGAGACCTGCTATTGCGCCACACCGTTGGCGCACGAAAGAGCCACCGTCTACGACTTCTTTCTGACAGACATGCACGCCGTCGAAGTCGACGACTATGGCGCCTCGGAAGGAGCGTCGTTCTGGTCTTTGCTGACCGACACCGCGGCACTCAAGCCATAGGGAGTCCGCAGAATGGGGTGATTGCACCGGTAACGCCAGAGGGCAATCCTCAACCACGCGCTGCGAGTGCCTCCAGTGTCCTCCCCCGACAGCCGGTTCAGTGGCGCGACCGCGCCCCAAACAAGAGGGACCCGCCACTATTGGACAAATGGGCAGGTCGGGAGAAACGGCGCCTCCGGGCCCATGCAGAACTGCCGGGTCCGCTCCCGCTTCTCATCGAGACTCCGGAGCACTTCGTCATACGCAACCACCGGACCGTGAATGGGCACATCGCGTTCGACTCTGAGGTTTCGCAGCCGGACATTGTCGGGATAAACGCCGCGCCACCAGTAACCTTGCCACGAAAGATCGAAAAGGTCACCCTGGATGAGGAGTCCATCTGCAGGAACGAAACCTAGGAGCGCTTCCGCCATGTGATCATCCCCGATGACGTGATACAGATCGACCTCCATGGAGTCGTCCTGCAGCTTGAGATGATCGTCGACGGGCACGAATTTCAGAGGCGCGGGGTTCAGGCTGAGATGATCCGGCTCCAGGGTGGATTTCCGGGCCGCAATCTCGCTGAACAGTTCCCGGGTGCCCCGGTGGGCGATGATTGTCAGGCCCTCGGCAATCGCTGCCCGCACGCCTCCGGAGTGATCGAAGTGATGATGCGAAACGATCGCTTCCGTCACAGGCTTTCCAGGAACCACGGACCGGGCTGTTTCGATCAGTGCGAGCGTCCAGGCCTCGTTCACAGGCACCTCGAACATCGTCAGATGGTCGGCGAATTCCAGAAGAATGGAGTTGTGGCCCCGGTTACCGTGGAGCCGCCACACACCCGGGGCAACCGGTTCGGCCTCGACCACCGGTACAAACACGGCACCTGGAGGTGAAGACCGTACCGACTGGGGTGCGGCCAGATCGTCAATCGGTCCGTCCACGGTATTCCTGTTGACGTAGAGGGTGCGTTGAACGACGTTCCTGAAATCGATGACGGTTCTGAATCCCGACGGCATCTTTACGCCGTTGATCGGAACGTACCCGGTGAATGCCATTCGATAGGTGACGTCACGCAGCGTCTGGTCGCTTGCCATCCATCGCACCCAGGCCGGGAGATTCGTCTCCACATCGATGCCAAGCGTAAAGATGTCGCCGTCGTCGGTCCTGATATCGACGAGTTGCTGATTCCCCTGGTTGCGGAGATTGTCGACGACGGCGCCTCGTTCGAGAGCCGCACGGATCAGACCAATGGGGTGTGTGAGCATTTCGATCCGCAGGTTGTCCGGATTCCCGCCGCGCCGCGTTTCGCCGTTCGCGTTGACGCTGTATGCAATGTCTCCATCCAGCACGTTGGCCGTCATGCCCCCGATGGCTCTCGACAGCGTTGCCGCGGAGGTCCAGGCCTGGGTTCGCTGCCGAATGCGTATCCGTTGGTTGGCCAGATCGATGGTTTTTTCGTAGGCCTGGACATTGGTCCACACCTGGGGCGAATCCACCGAAGCGGATGCATTGGCGCCCCCGTTCTGGGCCGCTGTTTGACCATAGCCTTCAATTTTGAGCGTTCGGACTGAGAGGATCCGATCCCGCCCCCCGAGCGCCTCCGCAACCCTGCCGATGACGTCGGGTGCAGACTGCCCCATCGCCTGGGAGCCCATCGCTCCAACCCACAGGCAGATGGTTGCAATGTTGTTTCGCATCGTTACCCTCCTTAAAGAACGCTGAAACCCGTGACCCGCAATCGGACCGTTTCCGGAGGAATCTGACTGCTTGTCCAGCCGATCTGGAATCCGCCGCGGGGATGGCGACAGCGACGTATGCGGACTGGCGGCCATTCTGTGTGATCACTTTGTGTGGTCCCTCAGCGATCGCACCGCATTGGCGACCTGGAAACCCAGGCCGACGGCATGGTCGACATCGTCGACCCGGACTGCCTCGGTCATAGAGCATCCCAACCCGGGAGCCGCCAGTGGCAAGCCCCCGATCGCCGGGGCAAAGGCCGACAGTCCCGGTTCGCTCCCCACGGCCAGTCCCACCTTTCCACCCAGCTTGCCTTCAGACCCCAGCCGGGCGAGCAACTCCAGATAGGTCTTCCATTCCCGCGACCCCGGAAAAAAATCGCCGGGCACCCCGAAGACGAGTGCGTCAGCGGCGATGACATCCGATTCCGTGGGTGGGACGTATTCCTTCCTCATCCGCAGCAGAGGCTCGCCGAAATCGGGGCGCTCCGGAAAGTTCGCCCGGGGGCCGCCATCGGGTATCCGCCTCAAACGGATTCGGGCTCTCCCCTGCACGGCGCCGACGGCCGCAGCGGTCGAGAGCCTCTCCGTCGACCCGCCGGTGGAGTAGAAGGCGATCATCACGGTGATGGAAGACATTGGATTCGCCTCACAGAAGATCGAACACGAGGACCTCCGCGCCGTCGGACCCTACCCCGACCAGCGACAACTCCTCTTCGCCGACACACGCAGCGCCATCACCCGCCCGCAATTCTTGCCCGTTCAGGGTGCCCTCTCCCCGCACCACCTGGACCCACGCGTAACGCCCGGGTCGGGGCACATGCCGGAGGCATTCCGAGGTCGCCAGGTCCCCAACGTATAGGCGGGTGTCCTGGTTTATGACTGCCACAGGCTGGCCGACACTTGCTTCAGGACCGGCCAACAGGCGCAATCTTCCCTGTTTTTCCTCGGGAGGGAAGGCGATTTGCTGATAAGACGGTGTCAGATCTTCGGAAGCCGGCTCGATCCAGATCTGCATCATGTGGAGTGCTTCGGTTTCTGAAGCGTTGAACTCACTGTGCACAATGCCCGTTCCGGCCGACATCAGTTGAATCTCGTTCGGGCCCATCGTGTGCTGTTCCCCCGTGCTGTCGCGATGCACCAGGCGTCCTTCCAGAACGTAACTGATGATCTCCATGTCCCGATGCGCATGGGGACCGAAACCCCTACCGGGACTGAACCGATCCTCGTTCATCACGCGTAAGGAGCGAAAACCGGCGTGCTCGGGATCGTCATAGCCCGCGAAGGAGAACGTGAATCGCCCTTTCAGCCAACCCAGGTCCGTGCGACCTCGTTCCTCACTCTTGCGAATCTTGATCATAGAGTTATTGTCATCGGGTACATTTCTCACGGTCTGACGTTAGCGTATGCTACGGAACAATATCGTTCTGTTCCGCCCCACCGGAGATCAGCGGGGCCTTAACTCATCGATGATCCCATCCATCGAGTTCGTGCTTGCCCGGCCCCCCTCCTGCCAGCCGAATTCATCGCTTTCCAGCACCCGCACGATTTCTTCCATAGTCTTGTTTTCACGGAGCATCTGCGTCACGCGCCATCGGATCGACGCGATCTGCGCGCACCACCGCGCGAAGCCGTCGCGGTCGGTCACCGGACCGTGGCCGGGTACCACAGTGTTAAAATTCAGGCCGAGAGCAGAGTCACCCACCTTCTCCCGACCGGCAAAGCTCCCTCCGGTACTGTAATCAATATAGAAGGCGAATGTCGGCGACCCGGTCGTATTTACGCCCCGCCCGTTCCCCGTGTTGAAGCAATCGCCAGTGGAAAGTACTTCTACAGCCGGGAAATAAACGAAAGTGTCGCCGTCGGTATGGCAGGGTCCAAAGTGGTAGACAATGGCCTCCTTTCCGCCCAGCTTGATCGTCATTTGATCGGAATAAGTCATTTCAGGCAGGCCCGGCTGATCGTTACGGGCCATTGCAGCCGCGGCGTTCTCATGAGCGACGAGCACGGTAGACGCGGGCATCCGCGCGTTTCCGCCGCTGTGGTCCCCATGCGGATGCGTATTGATGACGTAGCTCACGGGCTGATCTGAAATCGACCGGAGTGCCCCCTGGAGCTGGTCGTAAGAGCGATCAAACTTATCGTCGACAAGGATCAGGCCTTCATCGGTCACGTATACGGAAACGTTGCTGCCCTCCCGCTGGATGACGTAGAAATCGTCCGCAATCTCGAACACCGGGAGTGCGGCAGGAGCATTCTGCCGATTCTCTGCCCCAGCATCCGGAACTCGAGCGAAAAACGCCAAAGAAAGGGTCAGGGCGGTCACCGCCGCCACACGGGTTCTCATCGGAATACCTCCAGGTTTAACTGCGCGGTTGTGAATCCGGTTTTCAGATATCGATCCAGATAATACTCATTCAAACCCGCCGAACGCACTACGAAGCTCACTATCAAGCAGTCTGCCGATAAGGTCAGTTTTCTGACAAACCGGGGCGCGGCATTGGACGGACCGCTCGAAAATTAAAGAGATTGATCATCATCGCGCGAGTGGCATGGACTTCCCACGATCCTGCGGGCCTCATACGACTACGGGTTTCTACAGTTTAGCTGCCCGGGCAGCGCAAATACTTACCCGCCCGACGACTATCATATATGTGAAGGAATACGAAAGGCCCCATCTTATGAGTGAGGCATTCACCGAGTCCGCAGATCTATTCGACGATTTGATGGGAATGCGCGAAGCGGAGATGCACCCTCCTGAATACGGTTGCTCAATCCCATCGGATCTCTGCCTTCGGCGGCGTGTGAGCAGATGTACGATCTGAACCGGGGATCCGGCCTGGTCGAAGCCGATATCTTCGACTCGCCCGGGCCCGGCGTACCGGCGCTGACGGAGGGTGTGGCTACAGTCGCCAAGCTCATAGACAACATCGAACGACTCGACCTGGACGTCGACTACCTTCTGCCGGTGCACGCCACGCGTGTGGTTCCCCTCGCCGAGTTCTATGCAGCCGCCGGACGGTGACCTGGTCGCGTCGGCTGCTCTAACCGAATAGCCGCGCCGATGCGAGATCGGCCCCGTCGCGAAGCGTCTTAAGCTTGAGCCACACCGAAGGTTCGATTACCCATTCGCGATTGGTAAAGGTTCCGAATCCGCAATCGGTGCTGGCGATGACGCGTTCCGGGTCCCCGACGACACCCACGGCCTCTTCCAATCTTCGTGCGACAACCTCCGGGTGTTCCACTATATTCGTCGTGGTGTTGATGACGCCGGGAATCAGGACCATGTTGTCCGGCAGTGGATTCTGCCGTATCGCCTGGTACTCGTGCTGGTGCCTGGGGTTCGCAAGCTCGATGCTCAGCGCTCCCACGTTGGCCTGATACAGAACCGGCAGCAACAGCTCCAGGGCGACATCGAATATGTGGGGTCCATCCCAGTTTCCCCAGCAGCAATGGAGCCGCACCCTGTCGGGCGGGATTCCCTCCAGACCCTGGTTCAATGCCGCCACGTTCATCTCCACTGCCTTCACGAAGTCTGCGTCATTCAAATCGCGAAAGAACATGGCACGGTCCATCGCCAGATCCGGCGCGTCAACCTGCAGCAGCAGTCCCGCCTGATGGATTGCCTGATATTCGTGCCGCATTTCGCGCGCGATGGCGGCCAGATATGCCTCCTGTGAGTCGTAATACGCATTGAGCATGGTCGAGGCAATAATGCCGGGAGAGGGTGCAGTCACGAAGCACTCTTCGAACTGGCCCACCGTCTTTACCGCCTCCTGAACCCGCCGGATTTCCTGGTTGATTGCGGACGTGTCCAGGTACTTCAACTCGCCCCGGGCTTCGGGCGCATTCTGCATCCGGCTGCGCTTTGGAAAGCGCCGCTTCAACTGCTCGCCCAACTCCGGAAACTCCGTGTAATCGAGTCCGGGACGCCGATCCGATTCGCCGGCAAAACCCGACATGCGCCCGGGTACGTAAGTCTGGAAGCCCACTCGCTGCTGTTCGCCGTCGTTGCCGATGTCGATACCGGCTTCGACCTGCTTTCGGACGATATGGCGGACGGCCCGGTCCATTTCTTCCCCTAGGCGCGCGCCGTCGATGCCTTCGCCGGTTTCCCGCTGAATCAGAAGGTCCGACAGGGTTGCGTTACGCGGAAGGCTTCCAACGTGGGTCGTCATTATTCGATCGCGGCCAGTCTTCATGTGTGCTCCGATGAAAGCCGGGTGGCAAAGACACCATTTGTCTTGACCCCGTATCCAGTCACTGCCACGAAAAACATGCGGCCCGACGCCCATTGCCCCGGCCTCTCGCAATGCGAAATCGAAATTTGGAGACGAATGTCGACGCTACCTCTAAGACGACTCAACCCATAAGGCCGGCGAAATTGAGCAATGAAGATTCTCGTCGACGATGCCGGTGCGATTGCTAAGGCGCGGTGGTATAGTGGCACCGGAAGTCCTCACCGCTCCCCTTTCTATCCAATAATCCGCTGCGTGCAACCCTACGATTGGTGAGCGCAGTCTACCAGCTGAGTGCGGAATGATTCCACTGAAGGACATGGCAGTGTTTGCGGAAAAACCGGCCACTTCAATGTTCAGACATCACAACATCCATTCGTCCGGAATCTGACTGCCGGGCCATCCCCAGAGTCTCAGGTCACTGGGACTTGAATGCCTTCCCTGCCTCACCGCGAGCTTGAGTCGGATCCCGAGGAACGACAGAAGTAGAATTTAAATTGTCATTGTGGTCGACTAAGGAAGAGGCGATCTTTCGCCACCCGTCAGGACCAATTGGTTGATATATTTAGACTCCGGGTTCAGGAATCGAGGTCATCAACCTTCGCGATAACGGTCGATCGAGAACGATAAGCCATGAACAATAGAGACACTGTGGTTCAGGCCATTCTGGCTGCGATGGAGGAATTCAACGAGGGTCAGCCCGACGGCGAGCGGGTCGTCGTTTCGTCCGAAGCGGAACTCTTCGGAAATTCGACCGGGCTGACTTCGATGGGGCTCGTCAACGTAATCACTCTGGTCGAGGAACAGCTGAGCGATCGCCTCGATGAGGAGGTGATCCTGGCCGACGATCGCGCCTTCGCCCAGGAACTCAACCCTTTCCGGTCCGTGCAGTCGCTCGCCGACTACATCATGCAGTTTCGAGATGATACAGCCACCCGGTGATCTTCCGGTGATGATCGTGACGGGTGCGCGAAAAGGCATCGGTCGCCACGTCGCGTCATATTATCTCGAGCGCGGCTACCAGGTGAACGGATGCAGCCGTCAATCCTCGCCGCTCGAGCATCCTCACTATGTCCACTACGAGCTCGACGTCCACGACGAAATCGCCGTGAAGAAGATGTTCGGGGCGATCCGTAGAACGCGCGGACGCCTTGACGCCCTGATCAACAACGCAGGTGTGGCTTCGATGAACCACGCTCTACTGACGCCGCTCGGCACTGTGGAACGCCTGATGAAGACGAACTTCGGGGGCACCTTCCTGTTTTGCCGGGAGGCCGTGAAACTGATGCAGCGGCAGCGATTCGGTCGGATCGTCAACATGAGTACTGTGGCCGTGCCCCTGCAGGTGGAGGGAGAATCCGTCTACGCAGCGTCCAAGGCGGCCGTGGCCACCTTCACCAAAGTCCTGGCGCGCGAGGTGGGCGAACTGGGCATCACCGTAAACACCATCGGGCCGACGGCGATGGACACCGACCTCACCCGAAAAGTTCCTCGTGACAAGATCAAGTCGCTGGTGGAGCGCCAGGCCATTTCGAGGATGGCAGAGTTCCCCGACGTCGTAAACGTCGTCGACTTCTTCCTGCGTCGGGAGAGCGGCTTCGTGACGGGTCAGACAATCTATCTCGGAGGAGTCAGTGACTGAAGTCACCCCGGATCCCATCGACTTCCTCGTGGACGTATTCGGGCGCTTTCCGGACGAAGGAGCCCTGGTCTGGAAGGACGAGATTTACACCTATGGATGGTTGCTCGACCGTATCGCACAATGGAATCAGAGGATTGAAGGCTACCATCTTGCCCGCGGTACAGTCACCGCCATCGAAGCCGATTTCTCGCCCAACGCCGTTGCACTCTTCCTCACCCTGTTGCGTAGCGCGTGCGTGCTGGTTCCCCTCACGTCTGCGGTCGCAGCGAACCGGGAAGAGATGCTGGAGACCGCTCAAGTCGAGGCAGTCTTCGAATTGGATGGCAATGACGAGGCATCGCTCGTACGGACCGGACGCAGGGCGGACCATTTCGTCTATCGGAAGCTCGGGGAGCTGGACCACCCGGGTCTGGTCCTGTTCTCTTCGGGCTCGACGGGCAAGAGCAAGGCGGCCGTCCATGACTTCATACCGCTCCTCGGAAAGTTCAGGACAAGCCGCAGGCGCATGAGGGCCATCAGCTTCCTGCTTTACGATCATATCGGCGGGGTGAATACGATGTTGTACACGCTGTCAAATGGGGGCTGCCTCGTCACAGTGCAGGATCGGAGCCCGGAAGCAGTGCTATCCGCCGTCGAGCGGCATCGAGTCGAGCTGCTGCCGACTTCCCCCACTTTCATCAACCTGATCCTGCTTAGCCGGGCGTATCGACATCACGACATCTCGAGCCTGCGGACGGTGACCTACGGAACTGAACCGATGCCGGAATCCACATTGAAGCAGTTTCACAAGCTCTTCCCCGGGATCGGGTTGTTGCAGACCTACGGCCTGTCGGAAGTCGGGATCCTACGGTCCAAATCCCGCAGCTCGGACTCCCTGTGGGTAAAGGTGGGTGGAGAGGACTTTGAAACGCGAGTCCGCGACGGGCTGCTGGAGATAAAGTCCCGCTCGGCCATGCTGGGATACCTGAACGCTCCCAGCCCCTTCACCTCGGATGGCTGGTTCCAGACCGGAGATTCCGTCGAGATGGACGGTGATTACATCCGCATCCTCGGCCGACAATCCGAGATCATCAATGTCGGAGGGGAGAAGGTCTACCCGGCAGAGGTGGAAAGCATCCTGCTCGAGGAGGCCAATGTCGCGGAGGCGACGGTGTATGGTAAACCTCATGCCTTCATGGGATCGGTTGTGGCCGCCCGTATTCGGCTGCGGGAACCCGAGGAGCGGAGGACAGTGGTCGGACGGCTCAAGCGAAACTGCCGGCAACGTCTGGAGGAATTCAAAGTGCCTGTGAAGATCGAGATTGCCGATGAGAAGCAGCATTCGGAACGCTTCAAAAAGTCGAGAAGGCCTCCGGAGTGAATCTTGTCCAGCAAGTCGTCCCACTCGAGCCTTCATCCGCCGACCACACCCGTGCCGCCGCCCGGTTGCATGCGGAGCTTCTGCCCGAGAGCCTGATCCCCCGGCTGGGCGACCATTTCATGCGGCGCTTCTACTACTCGACCCTTGTCAACGACGGCCTGATCCGATGTGATCTGCTCCAGGACGAAGCCGGATACGCAGCCTTCATCGCGTACTCGAGCCAGCCCTACACTTTCATGAGCGAGGGTGCCCGCCGCCACTTGATCCGACTCGGTCTTTTGACCGGTTTGGCAGTCCTCCAGTCCCCTGGGCGGCTCAAGACGCTCTGGGAGGTCCGAACCACTGGAAGCCAACGGAGACAGCATGTCGAAGAGCAAAATTTGGGCGAGATCCTTTCATTCGGCGTCCTGCCCTCTCACCGCGATCGGCGGGATGACGCCACGGGCCTCAAGGTCTCAAACTATCTCTTTGAGAGAGCCGTGCTTGAGCTGCAGAGGGAAGGCGTGACCGCTTTGCAGATGCTGGTCCACCAGCGAAATCTTCTGGCCTTGCTCTTCTATAAGTCCTACGGGGCGACGATGGTTCATTCGACGCTCGGACCCGCAAACCACTACGCTTGCCGGATCGACCTCGCCGGCTTCAATTCTTCACTCCAGGAGTGAGCACTGGGATTGGAGCGGCGATTCTGCGGCAATGTTTTCACCATCGCCTGGAGCTCTGCCCCGCCGCAATCACGGCCGGAATTCTGAGCCCGCAGAGCGGGTGAAAACGTGAGTTTTACTGAGTCTTCCGATGAGTGACAAACAAGAGTTGTATCGATGGCCCGGCATCCATATCTCCGTCCGTGGTTGGTTCAACGAGTCGAGTGGTGCACAATGGCTCGATCAACGCCGGGGAGATGCATGTCATGCGCTTTATCGTGCCGCTGGTTCTCACTGTTGCCGTCGTCGGGTGCGGGCCGCAACCCGTCGACTACGGCGCCGTCTTCGATCACTCGGCCGGCCAATGGGTCGACCTCACGCACGCGTTTTCCGAGTCCACGATTTACTGGCCAACGGACACGGCAGGATTTCAACTGGATGAACTCGCCTTCGGGCCTACCGAGGGCGGCTGGTTCTATTCGGCGTACCGCTTCGCATCGGCGGAACACGGTGGAACGCATCTGGACGCACCGGTCCACTTCGCCGAAGGCAGACGCACCACCGAGCAGGTTCCACTCTCGGGCCTCATCGGACCCGCAGCCGTCGTGGACGTCACCGCAGATGTCACTCCGGATCACCTCGTATCCATCGAAGAGCTTGTTCAATGGGAAGCGGCGAACGGCGCGATCCCGGACGGAGCCATCCTGTTGATCCGAACGGGATGGGCCGACCGGTGGAACGACCGCGCCGCGTATCTGGGCACGGATCTCACCGGAGAAGCAGCGGTCGCGGAACTGCATTTTCCCGGAATCGCAGCCGAAGCTGCGCAATGGCTCGTCGACAACCGCAGTGTTGTCGCCGTCGGAATAGACACGCCCAGCATAGATCGCGGCCAGTCATCTGACTTCCGGGCGCACGTGATCCTCTACGCGGAAAACATCGCCGGCTTCGAGAATGTCGCTAATCTCGGGGCGTTGCCGTCCACCGGGAGCTACGTGGTCGCGCTTCCGATGAAGATCCAAGGGGGAAGCGGTGGACCGCTCAGGATCGTGGCATTCGTTCCGGATTATTCGGGGGCATGACGAGGGACGCCGCTTTTTAAGTTGGTACGCTGAGGAAGTCCTGATGAACAATCCTACGTTCTACAGTCGGTTGAGCGGAATGCACTCATGCGGGCTCAACGGTCAGCTTCGATAGAGGACCGATGGCAAGACCCGATGCCACGCCTTCACAGTGATGACGACCGTCCTTTAAGACCTACCTTCGCAGCTCCGTACCGCAGGGAGATGTGTGGACGTTCCAGAGCGACCTTGACGGTGACGCACTACTGGCGCGACCTGGCATTGAAGTTCTGGCAGGCAGGACTCAAACGGCAAGCACCGCTGAACGCCAGGTGGTCACTAAAATTCGATTGTGGGACTTGACGAAGGTTCGACGGATAGATGTAACGATCGCCGACACTTTACAGATGTGCCGGTAAACGCCGCATTAACCGAACGTTTGCAATCATATGGGAGGTGCCCAACGTGAGCATGCCGAGAATGCCGTCGGGTTTTGTTACGTTTCACGATTATTCGCTGCCAGCTCAAGACTAACGTTTGATCGCGTTCTTGTGATATCGATGCTCCATAAGTTATTGATCCCATTGGGTACAGAATGTAAAAGCGAGCAATCCCACGTCCGGGTCGCATTATGGCTATTAAATTGCTGCTGAGTCAACGTGGCGTGTCATAAGGTATCGGTCGAATCGACCAGTTACAAGGATGTAGACAAGGATTCCAGCCCAAACCGTGATTCGAGCCACGCGAATGTTCTCGGGTTTGGGTCCTACTCTAGGTGAATCGAACAATGAAAAGAGCACTTCAGCCCGTATGGGCATTATTAATGATGTTGTTGGTGACCGTTGGGACAGCAAGGGCTGACCTTCTTCTGAACATATCAGATGCCGGGGGTGGCAACACGCGATGGGTTTTCAGTGGTTCAACGACCGCGCTAACTTCATCAACCATAAATTCGTTCTGGGGTAATACTTTTGTGGAGGGGAATCCCACGAACGCCAGCGGACTTAGCCAACCGATAATCTCTGGCTCAGGCACGCTGACCACAACTACAACCGGTTCTCTGGCAGTGATCAACACGTGGTCCCAATCATCCGGTCCGACGCCCGCTGGCCCACGTGCCGATTTTAATCAATTGATCTGGAACATCGGAGATACATTGTCCTGGTCCGGAGACCTGGTAAGCTCACAGCCGTTTAGCTACTTCAATCCGGGGGTATATACAACTCACCAACTATAGACGACCTCGAATGCCATAACAGCCCCACTCATATTGACTATCGGTGCCCAAACACAAGTCCCCGAACCGGCGACTCTCTCGCTGTTAGCCTCGGGCCTGATGTTGATGGGAGTGGCAGGTTGGAGACGCCGAAGGACGGGAATTCATTCATCACACGACTAGAAGTGGACCCCAATCGTTGGACAGCGCGGCAGCCAATTTAAGGTGGATTCCACGGTTCATTATGCTGCCGAAGGTACGATCGTGATCCCGTCGTAGACCTCGCCCGGGGTGAGATCGCCGAGGGCGGAATGGGGCCGGCGGTCGTTGTAATATTCCATCCAGACCCTTATATGAAAATCCGATTCCCTGAAGTCCTTGAAAGCATTCAGGTAGACGCACTCATATTTCAATGAGCGCCAGAGCCGCTCGATGAACACGTTGTCCATCCACTGACCTTTGCCGTCCATCGAGATCCGGACGCCGTGATCCTTGAGAACGCTCGTCCAGGCGGTGCTGGTGAACTGGCTGCCTTGATCGGTATTGAAGATCTCGGGACAACCGTATTTTTCGATGGCTTCCTCCAGCGCTTCGATGCAAAACGCGATGTCTTGCGTGTTCGATAGTCGCCAGGCCAGAACCTTTCGGGAATGCCAATCCATGATCGCTACCACGTACAGAAAGCCATGGGCCATCGGGATGTAGGTCAGATCGGCGCACCACGCCTGATTCACTCGCGTGATCCGGATGTCGCCGAGCAGGTACGGGTACACGACATGTCCGGGTGCGTGCCGGGACGTGAAGGGCCTGGGAGCGACCGATCGCAGGCCCATCAGCCGCATCAGACGACGGACACGCTTCCGGCCGACATGATGCCCAGCGCGGCGCAGCTCGCGCGTCATCTGACGCGAGCCGTACCAGGGCATCTCCAGATACAGAAGGTCGATGACACGCATCAGAGCGAGATTCCGCTCACTCTCGCCGCGTGGCCGGTAATACCAGCTCGACCGACTCATTCCCACCAGCTCGCACTGTCGCGCGACACTGAGCTTCCGGTTCTTGGGTTTGATCATCCCTCGCCTCCGATCCACGCTTACCGATCGAAGGCTCCGGCCAAAAAATCCCGCTCCACCACCAGTTCTCCAATCTTGGCCTGGAGCCGTTTGATCTCGTCCTCGTGGTTTCGGTCCGCTGGGTTCTTACCCCGCTGAAACGTCTCCTTCACCCCGTCGAGCGCCTCCCGCTTCCACTTCCCGATGATGTTCGGGTGCACTTGGTACCGTGACGCCAGTTCGGCCACGGTGCCGTCTCCACGCATCGCGGCCAGTGCGACCTTCGCCTTGAAGTCCGCTGAAAAATTCCGTCGTTTCGTCATTGTCGTAAGGTCCTCTCATCTGTGTGAAATCCACCTTACAACGCTGTCCGAATTTCCGGGTCCACTTCTAAGAAACGGAAAGCTGCAAGTGCTTGAAAGAAAATGCCGAAAAGAGGACTCGAACCTCCACGGGGATATATCCCCACTAGATCCTGAATCTAGCGCGTCTGCCAATTCCGCCATTTCGGCCTGGATATTCAATGTAAAGGGCCGCATCTGCGAAGTCAACCGAAGTCCAGGTTTGTAAACCGCCCCCGGATGTGACACAAGGGGAGACGTGGCAAGCAGGAAATCGCCGGCACGGAAATCGCCGAGAACGTCGCGCATCAGGGACTTTTCCTCCGAATCTCTCCTCGACTACATCCGCAACCAACCGGAACGATCGGCAGGCTTCCGTCATATTCTCGAAGACTTCGGTGCTGACAGGACCGACCGCAAGCAGATCAAGGAAATCCTCGATCAACTTGTCAAGGATGACAAACTCGCACGGCACAAGGGAAACCGATACGAGGCGCCCTTCACCCCGGCTCTGTACCGCGGGCGTATCTCCCTCCACGCAGACGGCTTTGGCTTCGTTACGCCCGATGAAAACGTCCCCGGAATCACCGGCGATATCTTCATTCCACCGCGAAAAATAGGCTCGTCGATGGACGGCGACCGTGTGGTCGTGGCGATCACGTCTCCTGGGAAAGCTGAGGGCTCTGTCGTCCGGGTCGAGGAACGCGCCCGAACGACAGTCGTCGGACAACTCCGATACGATGGCCGCGTCTACTTCGTGTCACCCGCCGACGAACGACTCCCGGACAAGATTTTGATCAAAGGCGCTGTGTCGGAACACAAAGACAAGATCATCGAAATCGAGCTGACACGCTTTGGTTCCGAAACCGAATGGCCTGCAGGGGAGCTCGTCTTCGTCCTGGGCTTCATCGACGATCCCGACGTTGAAACAAGCGTCATCATCAAGAAATACGGCCTGGAGGTCGATTTCGCTGATGCCGTAGAGGAAGAAGCTCTACAACTTCCGCTTACGCTGACCGACGTTGATATCGCTGAACGCGATGACTTCAGGGACAGAGAAACGGTGACCATCGATCCGGCGACGGCGCGCGACTTTGACGATGCCGTCGATATCCAACAACTTGACGATGGTGGTTTCCGCCTGGGTGTGCACATCGCCGACGTCGCCCACTTCGTCGCTCCCGGCTCCGCGACCGACAATGACGCGCGGGTGCGCAGTTGTTCCGTCTACTTTCCTGACCGCGTTGTCCCAATGCTTCCGGAACGGCTTTCAAACGACATCTGCTCGCTCAATCCCCGTACGGATCGACTGACGATGAGCGTCAACCTGGACATCGCACCGGACGGAACGATCCGGGGCCAGACATTTCACGAAAGCGTGATCCGTTCCGACGAACGCATGGACTACGCAACCGTCCAGAAGGTTCTGGACGGAGACGGCCCCATCAGAACGCGGCACCGCCGGATCGTCGGCACCATAGAGTTACTTGCAACGGTGGCACGTCTACTCTTAAGTCGCAGGAACAAACAGGGCACCATCGGCTTCGACCTGCCGGAACCGGAACTGACCTATAACAACGAAGGAAGGGTCGAAGGCATCGTAAAAGCCGAGCGCCATTTTTCCCATCGCATGATCGAAGAGTTCATGATCGCAGCAAACGAGGCCGTAGCCAAACTGCTCGAAACCGAACTACCGGCGACAATCTTCCGCGTTCATGAGCGCCCCGATCCGGGAAAGGTCAACGAACTGGGCGACACGCTCGCATCGTTGGGCATACGATTTCGGCCACGAAAACTATCCCCTCGAGCCTTCCAGCAATTCCTGAGTTCCGTCGAAGGTCGGCCCGACGAGCGGATGATCTCGTTTCTCGTGCTGCGCTCGTTCAAACAAGCCGTCTATTCGACCCAAAATGTGGGCCACTTCGGACTGGCCTCGGGCAGCTATACGCACTTTACTTCACCCATCAGAAGATACCCGGACCTCGTGGTCCACCGCCTGCTGAAGGCTTACCTCTCCGGGCGACGACGCTCGGGTTATTCCATGGTCGAGCTAAACGCAATGGCGGCTACGTCCAGCCGAAGAGAACGAATTGTGGATCAGGCCGAGCGCGACCTCTACGACTGGAAACGGATGACGCTGCTCGAAGAACACCTTGGCGACACGCTCGATGCCATCATTGTCAGCGTCTGGGGGAAGGGCGTCCGGGTGGAACTCGTGGATTATTTTATAGAGGGCCTGGTGTCTGTGGATGACATGGCCGACGACTACTACGACTTCGATGCCCGGTCGCATACCCTCATCGGCCGGGGAACCCGCCGAAAGTACCGGCTGGGGCAAAAGATTCGCGTACGCGTGGCGCGTGTGGACAAGCTGCTGGGGCGAGCCTATTTCCTGCCGGCACTGGCCAAGGATATGCAGTCCGATTAATATAGGAAGTTTGCGCCAGCCGGCGTAGCTCAGAGGTTAGAGCGAAGGTCTCATAATCCTTAGGTCGGTGGTTCGAGTCCACCCGCCGGCATCAACGAAAGTCACCCGCCCACGTTTCTTACACTTGGCATGGACTGAGATGGAGCAGACGCCTCAGGCAAACGATCAGCAAAATGCGGGCCAAGCCTGGCGCCGACCCGACAGGATCTGCTCCTGATGGTCGTGTTCGAAAACTTGAGGCCGCGGATGTCGGTTGGTGACACTCGGCCAGCGATCGGCCCGTTTCCGTTCCAATCGCCAGCCTCGTGGGAGATCTGAGGTCGCCAAAGTATTAGCCGTCTCTGAGACAGCCGAGGTCCAGTTTTCACAGTTTCTGTCTAGATACGAACAATTTTTCGATCTCGGCGGGGTCTTCGAACCAGTGGTCCGGGTCGTGCGCTTCAAGTTCCGCCCGCCCAAAGGGCCCCCAGAGCGCAGCGCCGGTTTGGACGCCTGCCGCACGGCCGCAGGCCATGTCGTGCGGAGAGTCGCCCACGAATAAAGTGCGCTCAGCCGTAACGTCCAGAGACTCGAGAGCTTTCAATACCGGCTCGGCGTGTGGCTTAGGTTGCTCGACGTCATCCGCCCCGATCAGGACTTCAAAGAGCCCTGCGTAGCCACCTCGTGCCAGTCCCCGTTCGAGACCGCCGTGCATTTTGCTGGTGACAACGCCCAGGCGATAGCCTGCACGGTGTAACGCCTTCACCGTGTCGCGCACCCCGGGATATTCGCGGACCAGAGCGTCGTGATGCTCCAGGTTGTGATCCATGTAGGTGTCGATCAATTCCTGGAGCTGGTCCGGATCATCCGTATATTGACGGAACTGTACCCGGAGCGGGATGCCGATACCCTTGCGCCACGATTGATCGGAAACCGGTTCGAGGCCGTGCGTCCGAACGGTATGGCGATAGCTTTCGAGGATGAGTTCGACGGTGTCGATGAGCGTACCGTCGAGATCAAAGAGAACTGTTTTGATAGAAGAATGGCTCATCCACTCATATATCCGGTTAATCTTTTCTTATGCCCTGCACGTGCACCCAGGTCAGCAAGGTTCCTCTGGACGGAAAAGCCGGAGTATACCAGTACACGTTCAAGTGCAGGACCGGTGACGGACGAACGAAGAGGGCCTTTCTCGTGGAATCCGATGACCGCCGCGCTCAGATGCTTGCGGAATTCAAATGCGAACAGGCCACTGCGCGAGAGTGAGTGAAAATTCGACGACAGGACTCCGATACCAGTTTCCTAAGAGTGAGTGTAATTCGGAATATAGGGCTCTGACCCCAATTTATAACGCGTTGATAACACAGGGCACTTTCTTCACAATTGTGACAAGCAATCATGAACAACAGCACGCTGGTCGAGGAAGTCGCCGCGACAATTGAAAGGTGGCGGATGTTCTCCCGTGAGGATTCCCTGCTGGTCGGAATCTCGGGTGGGGCCGATTCCGTATGCCTGGTTCTGATCTTGGTGGAACTCGGATTCAAACCCGGCCTGGCCCACGTGAACCATGGCTGGCGCGGGTCCGAATCCGATGAAGACGCGCAATTCGTCAAAGATCTGGCAGCACGGCTGGACCTGGACTTCTTTGAGCGCCGGAGCCGGACGGAATCGGTTCCGGGCAACATGGAAGCCCGAGCCCGAAAGGCCCGCTACGAATTCTTCCAGGAGATCATGCAACAGGACGACTTCGGCAAGCTCGCACTCGCGCACTCGGCGGACGACCGGGTCGAAACTTTCTTCTTCCATCTGCTGCGGGGTTCGGGAACCCGGGGCCTGGTGTCGATGCGGGGCGTCTCGGGCCACATCGTCCGCCCGCTCATTCAATCGACCCGCACGGAAATCGAACGCTACCTCGTGGAAAAGAACCAACCCTGGCGGGAAGACCGATCGAATGCTGACACCCGGTTCGCCAGAAACCGGATCCGACAGGTGGTCCTTCCGGAATTGTCTGCGGCGTTCAACCCCCGCCTCCGGGAATCGCTTTCGCGTACGATCGATATCCTCGAAGCAGAGGACGACTGGCAGGACGGCGCGGTCCAGGAATGGCTCGAACCCAGATCCGTGGACGAGGACGGCGCACTGGTCGTCGATATCGGCGACCTCCCATCCAAGCCGATCGCGTTCGTCCGGAGGCTGCTACGCGCAGCTCTGGAGTGCGCGGGATCGTCGATGCAGGACATCGGTTTCGATCACATTGAAAACATCCGATCACTGCTTGAATCAGGTAAGAGCGGCCGAATCATCGAGTTGCCCGGTCCGATTATGGTCGAACGAAATTTCGATCAACTGATCTACCGTAGCGCGGAGGGGGTGGGTGCGGACTACGAATACGAATTGGCGATTCCGGGCGAGGTACACATCCCCGAAATCGACACGATTTTCCAGGCGCACCTGCGTTCCCCGGATACTCTTAAACCCAAGCAGGACGGGGTCTTTGTCGATGGAGAATCTCTGGGACCGTGTGTTAAGATCAGAAACTGGAAAAACGGCGACTTCTATAATCCAGTTGGCAGACGGGCGTCTAAGTTAAAGGAATTCTTTCAGAAGGAACGAATTCCGCGGAGGAAGAGACGTCAGTGGCCGGTTTTTGTCGCTGAATCATCTATTGTCTGGGTTGCCTCATTTCCCGTGTCCCGTGATTTCGTCCCCACGGGAACTTCCCGAAGAATCGTCGAGTTTGAGGCTGTCGGATCGACAAAGACAAGGTGATATAGCGCTGCCTGGGAAAACGTTTCCCGATCGGGCTTGTCTAAACACATAAGCCCGAACGATTCCGGATACGGGCCGGCCGCTCTAGGGGGTTTGTTTTGAATTCGACCACTAAGACCATTCTATTCTGGGTCGCACTCCTGCTGACCGCCGTACTTTTATATCAAGTTGTCCAGCGAACGACGACTCGCGCGGAAGCCGAGTTCAACTTCACACGCTTTATGGAGGAAGTCGAGCGCGGAGCGGTGAGAGAAGTCACGATCGCCGAATCCCAGGTCACAGGAGAACTCACCTCTGGGGAAGCCTTCAGAACCTACATCCCCATGGAGTACCCGGAATTGCTCAGCCTCCTGAGGGAGAGAAACATCGTCATCGAAGGCGAACCCTCGAACCAGAGCCCATGGCTGACCGCGCTGCTTTCCTGGGCGCCGTTCCTGTTCATTATCGGATTCTGGGTCTTTTTCATGCGCCAGATGCAGAGTGGGGGGAACAAAGCCCTCTCGTTCGGCAAGAGCCGGGCCCGCCTGTTGACGGCACATCAGAAGAAGATCACTTTCAAGGATGTCTCCGGGGTGGACGAAGCAAAAGAAGAACTCCACGAAATCATCGATTTCCTGAAGGAACCCCAGAAATTTCAGAAGTTAGGGGGTCGCATCCCCAAGGGCGTTCTGTTGGTCGGCCCTCCGGGAACGGGCAAAACTCTGCTGGCGCGGGCAGTGGCAGGAGAAGCAAATGTCCCCTTCTTTTCGATCAGCGGTTCCGATTTCGTTGAAATGTTCGTTGGTGTCGGTGCTTCGCGGGTCCGTGACCTGTTCGAACAGGGGAAGAAAAACGCACCGTGCATCGTCTTTATTGATGAAATCGACGCAGTCGGGCGTCATCGGGGGGCCGGACTGGGCGGAGGCCATGACGAGCGCGAGCAAACGCTGAACCAGTTACTCGTCGAAATGGACGGGTTTGAGCCCAACGAAGGCGTCATCCTGGTAGCCGCAACGAACCGCCCGGACGTGCTGGATCCGGCATTGCTGCGACCTGGCCGTTTCGACCGCCGCGTGGTCGTACCCCGACCTGACGTACGGGGGCGCGAAGGGATCCTCAACGTTCACATCAGGAAGATCCCGTTGACGGAGGACATCGACCTCGGGGTCATCGCCCGGAGCACCCCTGGATTCTCGGGCGCTGACCTGGCTAATCTCGTCAACGAAGCGGCTTTAAACGCTGCGCGGATGAACCACAAGGCCGTCAGCATGGAAGACTTCGAAACCTCGAAGGACAAGGTGATGATGGGGGCGGCTCGAAAGTCCATGATCATCAGCGAGCATGAAAAGAAAGTCACCGCGTATCACGAGGCGGGTCACGCGCTGGTCGCGGCGATGGTTCCGGGCGCCGACCCCTTGCACAAGGTGACCATCATTCCTCGTGGAATGGCACTGGGTGTGACGCAACAATTGCCGTTGGACGATCGCCACACTTATCCACGCACCTACCTGGAAGGGCAGCTTGCCATCATGATGGGCGGACGATTGGCCGAAGAGCTGTTCCTGGACACAATAACGACGGGCGCTGGAAACGACATCGAACAGGCCACCGGGTTAGCCCGGAAAATGGTTTGCAACTACGGGATGTCCAAACTCGGCCCCCTGACCTACGGCCGTCAGGAAGAGCAGATCTTCCTGGGGCGCGAGATCAGTCAGCACAGGGACTACAGTGAAGCGACGGCCCGGTCGATCGACTACGAGGTCCACGGTTTAGTCATGGAGGGCTACGAACGCGCAAAAGGGATACTGACTGAAGGTAACGACACGCTAATCCGAATTGCGGAGGCCTTGCTCGAGCGGGAATCGCTGGACGGTGAAGACATCAAGACATTAATTGATGGGCGGCCGTTGAAAGAAAAGCCCGCTCCGACACCGCCTCGGAAAGACGAGGACGAAAAGGGCGAAAAGCGCGACGATACGGAGCTCGAAAACGAGAAGATGGCTCCATCGATTCCGCCTCACGAAAACCCATCACCCGCATGAACAAGTGCGAAAAATGGGGTCAGAGCCCTATTTCCCTATTTAACGTCTCGGCCTCTTGTGGAAATAATTAAATAGGTAAATAGGGCTCTGACCCCATTTATTGAGAGGGGAAACAGGAATTCCTGTTTCCCCTTTTTTCATCATGAACAGGCACTATAGGTGGAAGCTGCCGCGCACGTCGATTGAACTGGGTCCGGCAACGGCGATCATGGGAATCCTCAACCTGACACCGGATTCGTTCTCCGACGGGGGCCTCCACACCGAGCCGGAGCGGGCCCTGGACCGGGCCTTGGAAATCGAGGCGGAAGGGGCCGATGTGCTGGACATCGGTGGGCAGTCCACGCGCCCGGGCAGTTCACCGGTTGTTGCAGCCGAGGAGATTCGACGGGTGATACCGTTGATCGAACGCATCGTATCGAAAATCAGGATCCCAGTTTCGATTGATACCTACCACGGGGAAGTGGCCGAGCAGGCGATGGCGGCCGGGGCCCAGATAATCAACGATATCAGTGGTTTCCGCATGGATCCGGAAATGATCAACGTCGCTCGCAGCCACTGTGCGGGAGTGGTTCTGATGCACAGCCGCGGTGAGCGGGAGGCAATCCATACAAAAAAGAATGGAGACAGCCCGGAAACCATCCGGGATGAATTGATGCAGACCGTGGCGACCGCAGTCGAAGGCGGCATCGCTGCCGAAGCCATCGTGGTGGATCCCGGCATCGGCTTCTCCAAGGACCGTGACACCAGCCTAAAAGTCTTAAAAAGACTTGATCTTTTTAGTACACTAGGCTACCCGTTGCTGGTAGGCACGTCCCGTAAATCGTTCATTAAGGTGGATATACCTGTCTCTGAGACCACGGATTGGAGCACTGCGGCCGCTGTAGCACTGGCTGTCGCGGGGGGGGCGCAGGTTGTCCGCGTTCACGATGTGGCCCACATGCGGGTGGTTGTCGAGGTAGCAGATTCAGTTCTCCACGCCTGAGGCGCGGCGAACCCGCTTAAGAGTTGGACGTTAGCGGTGATCTGACAGGAATTCTCAGCGTTTACGCCCAGCTCTTAATTTCTCACTTCTTATGCTGAACGATTTTTCATTGCCGGCGCTCGATCCGTACGCGATTCTTGACATCGCCATCGTCGCAATCATCATCTACCAGGCCCTCCTCCTGATGCGGGGGACGCGCGCCGTCCAGATGGCCCTCGGTCTCACACTCGTTATCGCCTTCTTTTACCTGTCGCGGTGGAGCCAGTTGGCGACACTGTCCTGGTTGCTGACCAACATCCTTTCTTATCTGTTCATCGCCGTCATCGTCATATTCCAGTCCGAAATTCGCCGCGCATTGGCTCACTTCGGGAAGACGCCGTTCTTCAGCGGTTTTTCTTCGATCAACCGCAGCGAGTTATACGAGGAAATCGTATTCGCATCGACCACCCTGGCGGAGCGACGCACAGGTGCGCTGATCGTGATCGAACGGGACATCGGCCTGAAGAACTACATCGAAAGCGGTATCGCCCTGGATTCTCTGACTTCTTACGATCTCCTGGTGACGGTCTTCGATCCGTCGGTTCCGCTGCATGACGGAGCGGCGATTATTCGGAATAACAGGATTGCCGCCGCAGCCTGCTTCCTGCCTCTAACGGTCAATCCGATTCTGAGCAAGGAACTCGGAACGCGTCATCGTGCAGCCATCGGCATCACCGAAGAATCAGACGCTGTGGCGATCGTCGTCTCTGAAGAAACCGGGACTATTTCGTTTGCCGCCAACGGTCAGATCGAACGGTATCTGGATGCGGACAGCCTACGGCAGAAGCTGCGCAAGGCGTTCGAAAAAAAGACTCCGGAGTCGGTACCGGATCCGGTCGCCTCCACCGCGGAGTTGTAAGATGATGTTTCCCTTTCGCCGTTTTCTCACCCACAACTGGTTTCTGAAACTGTTTTCTGTACTGGTGGCGAGCCTGTTATGGCTGACGATCGCGAGCGAAACAAATTCCGTCATCAACCGGGCAATTGCCCTGGAATTTCAGGGCATCCCATCGAATATGGAGATCACGGGAGAAACGGCCACGCAGGTTGACCTGCAATTGCGGGGGTCATCCAGCTTGCTGAACGAGATATCGCCGGCCGATGTTGCCGCGGTCATTTCGCTGGCCGGACAATCTCCGGGCAGCAAGACGGTCAATCTTTCTTCGGCGAACATTCAAACACCATTTGGCGTTGAAGTTCTTCGAATTGATCCGATTCGGGTCCAGTTCAACCTCGAACGCACCCTGACGCGGACGCTCCCCGTCCGGGCCGTAGTCGAGGGAGAGCCCGAAGAGGATTACGAAGTCGTCACATTCTTAGTTACACCCAGCACAGTGAACGTCGTCGGCCCGGAATCCAATATCCGCCCGCTCGATTCTCTGCCCACTACATCGGTCCGTATCGACGGTGCGCGGTTTACCGTCCGGACATTTGCTGATCTGAACATCGTCGATCCACTGGTGAGGCTGGTGTCCCTGTCCCCGCACGAAGTCCAGGTTGAGATTCGCGAAGTCCGGGTGGATGCCGCCTACACGGCTGACATGGACCCGTCTCTCGATGATCCATCCCTCTGGCTGATCGAGCCGTCCTCGGTCACCGTAACCGTGCAGGGACCGAAGAGCCTGATGGCAGAGTTCGATTCCAGCACTCTATACTTCACAGTCGACACCTCGGTTCTCTCACCGGGCAGCCACCAGCTGACGCCAGAGATTTTCGGCATCTCCGACCCGTTTTCCCTGGCGCTGCTGGAACCTGAAACGGTCGAAATCATGGTCCGTTCTGCATCTCAGTGAATTCAGTGACACCTTACGGGCGGCGTACAATGATCTGCGAACGCCTCGAACCAATGAGTTCTTCTTGCTCGTCGTCCACTACATGCCGTCCGTCACACGTTGTCTATGAATAAGCTATTTGGCACAGACGGGATACGTTCGCGGGCAGGCGATTTTCCGCTCGAACCCCGGGCGATCCTTGCGATCGGCCAGGCCATCGGGGAATGCCTGGGCGGACCGATTCTAATCGGCCAGGATCCACGGACATCGAGCCCATGGATTGCAGGCCTGGTCAAACAAGGACTGGACCGGGCCGGACTTCTATACGAGGATGCCGGAGTGCTCCCGACACCGGCGGTGGCGATCCTCACCAGCCGGACCCGGGTTCGTGGCGGCATCATGATTTCTGCTTCGCACAACCCCTTTGAGGACAACGGAATTAAAATTTTTCGGCCCGATGGAAACAAACTGGAGGACGGTGAGGAAGCGGGGATCGAACTGCGTGTGGCAGAACTCCTGGACCTCCATCACGACTCAACAACACCGCTGCTGGACCCAAGCCCCAATGGGGGTGAGTCCGATCGAGAATCCCCGTTTGCCAGCCAGTACATGGCAGTGCTCGCTGAACGCTTTCCTCCGGGCCGGTGGCTGGAGGGACTGCGCATCGTGACAGACTGCGCAAACGGTGCGATGAGCAAGCTCGCTCCCGCACTCCTGGAGTCCATCGGCGCCGAGGTGTCTGCCATTCACGCCAGGCCGTCGGGGAAAAACATCAACGCCGGATGCGGCGCCGTGCATCCGGAAAGCCTGACCGACCATGTCCGGTCGCGGGGGGCGGATCTCGGTGTCGCGTTTGACGGTGACGGTGACCGCGCCATCTTCGTATCTTCCGCCGGCGACCTTGTGAACGGTGATGCCGTCCTGTTCCTCATGGCCCGGCGGCTCAAGAAAGACGGTCATCTGAGGCCCCCGACCGTCGTCGGCACGTCGATGACCAATTACGGTCTTGAGCGGGCACTCGGGCGGGAAGGAATCGAACTCGTCCGCGTGGACGTCGGAGACCGCTACGTGCATAAGGAGATGGTGTCGGGTGGAACACAACTGGGAGGCGAGCCATCGGGCCATATCATCTTCTCTGACTACGGCCTCTCCGGAGACGGATTGTTGACCGCGCTGAAAGTGTGCCAGGCGATCGTAGAAGAGCAATCGTCACTGGAGGACCTGGCCCGGGGTTGGGAGGCCGCCCCGCAATTACTCCGGAATCTAACTGTTGCCAACAAGGTCCCGTTGGATTCTGTGCCAACAATCGCTGAGAAAATCCGCGAAATAGCCACCCAGCTCGAGGGTCGGGGCCGTATTGTTGTGCGCTGCTCGGGTACCGAACCGCTACTTCGAATCATGATCGAAAGCGACTCCGCAGATACCAATAACGCCTATGCGGACGAGTTGGCGGATGTGGTCGAGAAGAACATTCCAATCCTGTAAAAACGGGAAGTCTCCGCTTGACACTGGTAACACTCGCCCCTATCATTATTTGCTGTGCCTGTGTACTTGAGTAACATCGTACGCAGGGTGGCGAGAAGTACCGCCAAGTAATATCGGGCGGTCTTTTTTTGCCCCTCAGGACACTTGAAAGCTTCTGGCTGGACGGGTGTTTTTGAGCGCAGTTTGAGGCCTGAGAGCCTTCGCTCTTTGACAACGGAAAGCGTGCCACAAGTCGAATCTATAGCTGAGTCTTTGGCTAGCGAGCTAATGTATCAACTTTCAAGAGTTATTTTGAGAGTTTGATCCTGGCTCAGAATCAACGCTGGCGGCGTGCCTAACACATGCAAGTCGAGCGAGAAAGGGGACTTCGGTTCCTGAGTACAGCGGCGCACGGGTGAGTACAACGTGGGTAACCTGCCTCGGAGTGGGGAATAACACCGGGAAACCGGTGCTAATACCGCATACGATCATCGCTTCTTTGGAAGCTTTGCTGAAAGGTTTTAATCGCTCTGAGAGGGGCCCACGCCCGATTAGCTAGTTGGTGAGGTAATGGCTCACCAAGGCAACGATCGGTAGCCGGTCTGAGAGGACGGTCGGCCACACTGGAACTGAGACACGGTCCAGACTCCTACGGGAGGCAGCAGTGGGGAATTTTTGACAATGGGGGAAACCCTGATCAAGCAACGCCGCGTGGATGATGAAGTATTTCGGTACGTAAAATCCTTTCGACAGGGAAGAAGCTCTTCGGAGTTGACGGTACCTGTAGAAGAAGCCCCGGCTAACTCCGTGCCAGCAGCCGCGGTAATACGGGGGGGGCAAGCGTTGTTCGGATTTACTGGGCGTAAAGGGCGCGTAGGCGGTTCGTTAAGTCGGATGTGAAATCTCTGGGCTCAACCCAGAGACTGCATCCGATACTGGCGGACTAGAGTGCGAGAGGGGAAAGCGGAATTCCTGGTGTAGCGGTGAAATGCGTAGATATCAGGAGGAACACCGGCGGCGAAGGCGGCTTTCTGGATCGCAACTGACGCTGAGGCGCGAAAGCTAGGGGAGCAAACAGGATTAGATACCCTGGTAGTCCTAGCCCTAAACGATGGATACTTGGTGTGGGAGGGCTTGACCCCTTCCGTGCCGAAGCTAACGCGTTAAGTATCCCGCCTGGGGAGTACGGTCGCAAGGCTGAAACTCAAAGGAATTGACGGGGGCCCGCACAAGCGGTGGAGCATGTGGTTTAATTCGACGCAACGCGAGGAACCTTACCTGGGCTCGAACGGTTAGTGACAGAGGGTGAAAGCTCTTCTTCCTTTCGGGGACACTAGTCGAGGTGCTGCATGGCTGTCGTCAGCTCGTGTCGTGAGATGTTGGGTTAAGTCCCGCAACGAGCGCAACCCCTGCCTTTAGTTGCCATCACGTTATGGTGGGCACTCTAGAGGGACTGCCGGTGAAAAACCGGAGGAAGGTGGGGATGACGTCAAGTCCTCATGGCCTTTATGTCCAGGGCTACACACGTGCTACAATGGGCGGTACAGAGGGTCGCAAACCCGTGAGGGGGAGCTAATCCCAAAAAGCCGTCCTCAGTTCGGATTGGAGTCTGCAACTCGACTCCATGAAGTTGGAATCGCTAGTAATCGCGGATCAGAATGCCGCGGTGAATACGTTCCCGGGCCTTGTACACACCGCCCGTCACATCACGAAAGCCGTTTGTACTAGAAGCCGGTGATTCAACCTTCGGGAGAAAGCCGTCTAAGGTATGAGTGGTGATTGGGGTGAAGTCGTAACAAGGTAGCCGTAGGAGAACCTGTGGCTGGATCACCTCCTTTCTAAGAGTATTCTCACGCTTCGCAAGTCAGTTTCAGGATTCAGTTCCGGCTGACGGTACGCTTTCCGCCTCAGACAGTTCGGGGAAATTAAAAGTAACAATTCTGGCACTCGACAACGTGCCAACTCTGCAAGCAGTCACGGCCAACTCCATCAAAACCATCAAAACGACGATGGGAGTGTATGACGGGAATGATGGGAATGATGGCTCGGCAACATGAGTTGGCAGCCTCAGTCGCTGAACCAACAGGGGCCTGTAGCTCAGCTGGTTAGAGCGCACGCCTGATAAGCGTGAGGTCGGTAGTTCAAGTCTACCCAGGCCCATTCGACCGGGGCCTGTAAGCTTGAACCCGGAATGTACGGGTTGTCAGGGGATGTAGCTCAATTGGGAGAGCGTCGCCTTTGCAAGGCGGAGGTCGTCGGTTCGATCCCGATCATCTCCATTTGGAGTTTCGGGACGGACACCTAATTCCGGGAATTAGGTGTCCGTCCCGAAACTCTCAACAAATGGGTGGCTTCTAGTAACTTGGGGCCCACCGTCTGAAGACGGCCGGTACCCCCAAGTCCACAGCACCCATAAACATTTGTTTACGAGTTGTGCTCGTAAAGAATGTCTCTGGTCTTTGACAATTGAATATTGATGGGTAAATTCTACGAATCGGATTCGTGGGACGGACCGTAAGCGAAGACTGCTTGGATAGGGTCGAGGCGTGCGGTTTGGTTGTTCCTGCGGATTTAAGTGAGTAGAACGAGCGTCTTAGGCAAAAACTTTGGTAGTGATCAAGCTACTAAGGGCATACGGTGGATGCCTTGGCGACGGAAGGCGATGAAGGACGTGGCAAGCTGCGATAAGCCTCGGGAAGCCGCTAGTAGGCGTTGATCCGGGGATTTCCGAATGGGGGAACCCACTCCGGCAAAACTGGAGTATCTGCGGCTGAACACATAGGCCGTACGAAGCGAACCCGGGGAAGTGAACCATCTTAGTACCCGGAGGAATAGAAAACAATAGTGATTCCGTTAGTAGCGGCGAGCGAATGCGGAATAGCCCAAACCAGCGATTTTTCGGAATCGGTGGGGTTGTAGGACCTGTCATTGTGGAGTTACAAATCGCTCCGCTAGTAGAATCGCCTGGAAGGGCGGGCCATAGAGGGTGATAGCCCCGTACACGAAAGCGGTAGCGACTCCCGACAGGCACCTGAGTACCGCGGGACACGAGGAACCCTGTGGGAATCTGGGAGGACCATCTCCCAAGGCTAAATACTATCCGTCGACCGATAGTGAACCAGTACCGTGAGGGAAAGGTGAAAAGTACCCCTGCTAGGGGAGTTAAAAGTACCTGAAACCGTATGCCTACAAGCAGTGAGAGGGCTATGGCCATCCTTCGGGAAGGCAAAGCCTGATCGCGTGCCTATTGCATAATGAGCCGGCTAGTTATTGTCACGGGCAAGGTTAACCCAACCGGGGGAGCCGTAGCGAAAGCGAGTCTTAATAGGGCGATTGAGTCCGTGGTAATAGACGCGAAGCGGGATGATCTACCCTTGGCCAGGATGAAACTGCGGTAACACGCAGTGGAGGTCCGAACCAGTGTCGGTTGAAAACGGCTTGGATGAGCTGAGGGTAGGGGTGAAAGGCTAATCAAATTCCGTTATAGCCCGTTCTCGCCGAAATAGCTTTAGGGCTAGCGTTATGTGAATTGCGTCGGCGGTAGAGCACTGAATGGACTAGGGGCCCCACAAGGTTACTGAATCCAATCAAACTCCGAATGCCGACGACAAATGCATAGCAGTCAGACAGTGGGGGCTAAGCCTCATTGTCAAAAGGGAAACAGCCCAGACCGCCAGCTAAGGCCCCTAAATCGATGCTAAGTGGAAAAGGAAGTGAAGATGCGGAGACAGCCAGGAGGTTGGCTTAGAAGCAGCCATCCTTTAAAGAAAGCGTAATAGCTCACTGGTCAAGCGTCTTCGTGCCGATAATTCAACGGGGCTCAAGCATCGTGCCGAAGCTGCGGATCTCGTGAGTGGCTCATGGAACGGTGATGGGAGGAAACTGGGGACTGACTCCAATTTCCTTCTCAGATCGTTATAAATGTTGAACCGAATGGAAATTGGTGTCTGTACCCACTTTCCGTCCGGGTATCACCGTTACATGAGCTGCTCACGTTTTGGTAGGCGAGCATTCTGTTCGGCGCCGAAGTCTGACCGTAAGGACAGATGGAGCGTACAGAAGAGACCCTGCCGGCATAAGTAGCGATAAGGGAGGTGAGAACCCTCCCCGCCGAAAGTCTAAGGTTTCCTGAGGAAGGTTAATCCGCTCAGGGTTAGTCGGTCCCTAAGTCGAGGTCGAAAGGCGTAGACGATGGGAAACAGATCAATATTCCTGTACCACCACGGTTTCGTTTGATTCGTCATGAACTGATGGGGTGACGCAGGAGGCTAGCTTAGCCAAACCCTATGGCTATGGGAGGTGGAACCCGGTAGGCGGTCCACGCAGGCAAATCCGCGTGGGTATTCAACGCCGAGAGGGGAGTCCGGAGTCATTGCGACTCGTAAGTAAGTGAGGCCACACTGCCAAGAAAAACCTCTATGGAGAGGCCGAGGTGACCGTACCGCAAACCGACACAGGTAGACGAGGATTTAATGTCCAAAGGCGCTTGAGAGAACACTCGTTCAGGAACTCGGCAAATTAGCACCGTAACTTCGGGAGAAGGTGCGCCCCACTATTGTCAGGATCCTCGCGGTCCGAAGCGAGAAGGGGTTGCAGTGAAGCGCGTCAGGCGACTGTTTAACAAAAACACAGGTCTCTGCAAAGTCGAAAACGACGTATAGGGGCTGACGCCTGCCCGGTGCCGGAAGGTTAAAGGGAGCGGTTAGTTGCACTTGTGTAGCGAAGCTGCCAACTGAAGCCCCGGTGAACGGCGGCCGTAACTATAACGGTCCTAAGGTAGCGAAATTCCTTGTCGGGTAAGTTCCGACCTGCACGAATGGCGTAACGATCTGACGACTGTCTTAACGAGTGACTCAGCGAATTTGTAGTTCCGGTGAAGATGCCGGATACCCGCATCAAGACGGAAAGACCCCGTGCACCTTTACTATACCTTGGCAATGATTTATGGGTCAGTATGCGCAGGATAGGTGGGAGGCTTTGAACCGTGGCTTTTGGGCTGCGGTGAGCCACCGGTGAGATACCACCCTTGCTGCTCTGTGAATCTAACCTAGGACCGTTATCCGGTTCAGGGACATTGCCAGGCGGGTAGTTTGACTGGGGCGGTCGCCTCCTAAAATGTAACGGAGGCGCTCAAAGGTCACCTCAGGCTGTTTGGAAATCAGCCGACGAGTGTAAAGGCATAAGGTGGCTTGACTGCGAGACCAACAAGTCGAGCAGGTGGGAAACCAGGACTTAGTGATCCGGTGGTTCTGTATGGAAGGGCCATCGCTCAACGGATAAAAGGTACGCCGGGGATAACAGGCTTATCCGGGCCAAGAGTTCACATCGACGC
Source organism: Terriglobia bacterium (assembly GCA_965263045.1). Lineage (GTDB taxonomy): Bacteria > Acidobacteriota > Terriglobia > 20CM-2-55-15 > 20CM-2-55-15. The sequence continues at coordinate 6,012,212 of CBDHGK010000041.1, read as the reverse complement.
CCGGGTTTGGCACCTCGATGTCGGCTCATCGCATCCTGGGGCTGCAGAAGGTCCCAAGGGTTGGGCTGTTCGCCCATTAAAGCGGTACGTGAGCTGGGTTCAGAACGTCGCGAGACAGTTCGGTCCCTATCTGGTGTGGGCGTAGGAGATTTGAGCAGGGCTGACCTCAGTACGAGAGGACTGGGTTGGACGAACCTCTAGTGTACCAGTTGTAGCGCCAGCTGCATCGCTGGGTAGCTACGTTCGGTTCAGATAAGCGCTGAACGCATCTAAGCGCGAAGCTGGCTGCGAGATAAGATCTCCCGGGCCATAAGGCTCCTAAAGACCCGTGGAAGACCACCACGTTGATAGGCAGGGTGTGTAAGCACAGTAATGTGTTCAGCTAACCTGTACTAATCGGTCGTGAGGCTTGATCATTACGATTTAATCACTACAAAAATTCGCCCTAACGGCGCTCACTACCCATCAATATTGAATTGTCAGGGACTTGTTCTTTGAGGAGATTTCTCAGGTTTCTCGGTGATCTTACCGAGGGGGTCACACCCGTTCCCATCCCGAACACGGAAGTTAAGCCCCTCAGGGCCGATGGTACTGCGTGGGCGACTGCGTGGGAGACTAGGTCGTTGCCGGGAATTTAATCGAAAGCCCCGTTCAATCACGTCTTTTGACGAATTTGGCGGGGCTTTCTGCTGCGACGGCCGTAACGACCTCGAACACCTTCGATTGCTCCCCCTTGACCCCTACCGGACGACGTAATAGCATCGCGCCTTCACTAATCAATCGCTTCGTTACGACAATGGAGGAAGTTCTATGTCCATAGCACGCACGATGGCAATGTCGACTGCACTGTTGGTCGCTGTTCTGTCGCCCGCACCCATGGCAAACGAGTTATTGTCAAAAGTGGTGTTTAGGCGACTGAATCAAGCGGCGGCCTGATCGACGTTTGTCACCTCGATACCATCGTTGAATTTCACTCCAGTAATCACCTTGGCCAGATCATCGAATCCTCGTAATCGTCGCCAGTTCTTCTGAGCGCACTGTCCCAGTTTGAACATCATGTGCAGCATGCCGTCGCGCGTCAGGCACCCCCTGGATCGCTTGGTCCGGTGGCGGATGGTCGCGAAGGTCGACTCAATGGGATTGGTCGTTCTGAGGCTCTGCCAGTGCTTGGCCGGGAAGTCGTAAAAGGCCAGCAGTGCTTCGCTGTCTTTCTGGAGGCAGAGAGTGGCTTTCGGATATTTCGGTTCATAGGTTTCAATGAACAGGTCGAATGCCTTCTCGGCGTCTGCCTTTGTCTCGGCCTTCCAGATCGCGTGCAAGGCCTCTTTCGCTTTCGCCTGAGCCGACTTGGGTAGGCAGTTCAACACGTTCATGGTCTTGTGCATCCAGCAGCGTTGTTGGCGTGTCCCGGGATAGATTTCCTCCAGTGCGGCCCAGAACCCCATCGCACCGTCACCGATGGCCAACTCCGGGATATTCATCCCACGGGACTTCAGCTTCAACAAGACCTCGCGCCAACTCTGTGTCGATTCCCGGACACCGTCTTCGATCGCCAGAAAACGCTTCTCTCCGCGTTCATTCACGCCGATCACGACCAATGCACACAACTTGGTTTGTTCCGCACGAAGTCCGCTGTAAATGCCGTCGGCCCAGACATACACCCAGCGGTTTGCATCCAGCCGCTCCTCGCAGCTTTGGCGGTACTCCTCGCCCCAGACCTGCTTCAGGCGCGATACCGTGCTCGCCGACAGACCTTGCGCCTGGGGACCGACAAGAACTTTTAGGGCTTCACCCATTTCGCCGCTCGAGACGCCTTTCAAATACAACCACGGCACCGCGGCTTCCAGCGACTTCGTCTTTCGAATGTACGGAGGTACCAGCGCCGATCGGAACGTCACCGCTTCGCCGGTCTTGGCACGGACCTTCGGGATTTGCACCGTTACCGGTCCCAAACCGGTCTGCAGTTCGCGTTCAGGCAGATAGCCATTGCGCACCACCCCGGCGTTCCCCTTCTCGGTGCGCCGATCGTTGTGCTGGGATAGCAGTTCTGACAATTCGGCTTCGACTGCGCGTTGGATCAGCTCTTGAGCTCCGGCTCGTAGCAAATCGGTCACCGCGTCTGCGATCGCTTCTCGATCTTCCCGTTCAATAACGATACTCTTACTCATAGTGGCGTATCTCCTTTGGTTGCTTTGAAGTCTCGTAAACAACAAATCAACCAGATACGCCGCTTTTCTTCAATCCCTCAAACACCAGATTCGGTTATAACTCATGGCAAACGGGCAGATGTTCCAGGACGGTTCGAAGGACACGAACCCACCTCCGGGCATCGAAGCGCTGCCGGTCGATATGTGGACCACCGAAAACTTCTACCTGGATCGGGAATACTGGACCGATCCCCGCTATGCCCGGTGCAATACGCCACGACAGCTGACCGACATGTGGCGCTTCGGACGCACCGGCGGTTGGGGCGACTGCAGCCTGGACCGTGCCCCATCGGGCATCGCGAGCCCGTACGACTATCAGACGGCTGAGGAACACTACAACGTTCTGCTGGCCGAGGCAGAAGCAGCCGGAGGCCCCACCCAGCACACGCGGGAGACGCTGCCTTACTGGGACGGGTTCTATCTCCGGGGAGCGCTCGAGCAACAGTGGGTCTACGGTCGGAATCTCCAGGCCGCCAGGATGGTGTCGATGTTGACTCCCGAGTATCAGCAACGCCTCGTCCAGCAGAACTACCATGAAGGCGTCAGTAACGCGCCCCAGTGGATGGCCGCGTTCTGCTATCCGGACGGCTTGATGCGCTGGTGGTCGCAGGCGGCTCTGGGGGGTCCCATCGAGGTCATTGTCACGCCGACGCAGGTCCAGTTCCTGGCTGGAGTCGCAGACAACCTGCTGCGGAAGGTCCTCGTCGGCCGGGAGCATGTCCAGGACGGCGTGCCGCAATGGATGGGTGAGACTGTCGGATTCTGGAACGGCGATACGCTCGTCGCCTGGACGGCCAACGTTCAGGGCTGGACGCTGTCCCACTCGATGCCGGAATTCAGCAGCGATTTAGAAGTGATCGAAGTCTTCAGGCCCAACCCGGATGGGAGCGGCGTCATATCGGAAGCCACTTTCTACGACCCCGAGGCGTTTCGCGAGCCGCTGCAAGCGCTAACCCCCTGGATTCTTGAGGCCCCACCTGAGGACCCGGAGACCCGGTACACTCTCAAACAGTGCCGCACACAAAGCACCATCGTCAACGGTCCGGACGGGCGACCGACCCAGCTTATTCCGGGCGAGGAAGGTTGGGTGGATTACTTCGGCCGACCCTGGGCTCAAAACTGGGAGCAGAATTTCGAGCAAGGCTGGGAGAAGCCCGCCAATTGAGAAACGCGGCATTTCTTCAGGTTTTCGACGCCCCGAATAACATCTCGAAGGCCCGAACGGTGGAATTTCGAATGACGGATTGAATCGGACCCGCAGCCGTTTCAGTTCCGAACACTGGAACTAGCCCGCATAAATCACCAGATGGACCAGAAAAGGCCGCCCTGTTTGGCATAAAGCGTTTGTCGAAGACGTTTTAGCAACCAAACAAAGGCGGCCCTTATGACGACAGAGTGTAACCAAACGACGTTCGAATTTCACGGACTTAATCAACGAAAAGTGAAGGCTCGATTCGACGGAGGGAAGATCACATCCGACGCGGGTGTCCTGCTGTTGAGGGAAGTCGAAAAACGAACCGGACTGGTCGGGGGACTTGCCGAATGTTTCGCCGATCATCGGGACCCGCGATTGATCGAGCACACGGTGAAGGAATTGATTGGGCAACGGGTGTATGGCCTGTGTCTGGGATATGAAGACCTGAACGATCACGACCAACTACGCACCGATCCGATGCTCGCCGTGGCCATCGATAAGGCCGATCCGCTGGGAGGCAACCGGCGGCAAGCCAGCGACCGGGGAAAGGCGCTGGCGGGCAAGTGCACGCTGAATCGGCTGGAGTTGACCGGTGCCGAAGTGGGGGCGGAGGAACGATACAAGAAAATTGCGATGGATGCCGACCAGATTGACCGCTGGATGGTCGATGCATTCATCGCAGCCTATGAATCGGCGCCTGAAGAAATCATTCTGGACCTCGATGCCACCGACGATCCGATCCACGGGCAACAGGAGGGACGATTCTTTCATGGCTATTACGGCAACTACTGTTATTTGCCGTTGTATATCTTCTCGGGTGAGCATCTGCTGTGCGCCCGATTGCGACGCTCCAACATCGATGGCGCGGCCGGATCGGTTGAGGAGCTGACCCGCATCATCGGACAGATCCGGAAGAGCTGGCCGGATGTGTCGATCATCGTCCGTGGCGACTCGGGTTTTTGCAGAGATGATTTATTGACCTGGTGTGAATCCCATCAGGTGGATTACGTGGTGGGATTGGCCAAGAACGAGCGACTCCAGGAGGTCATCGCTGAATCCATGGCTCAGGCGAAATCGGAGTTTGAATCCACCGGTAAATCGGCACGGATATTTAAGGACTTCCGCTATCGCACACGAGACAGTTGGAGCCAGCAACGGCGCGTCGTGGGCAAGGCCGAGGTTCTGGCCAAGGGCGCCAATCCCCGATTCATCGTCACCTCCCTCACACCGCAACGTTGGGAGGCCCGTGCGCTATATGAAGATCTCTACTGTGCGCGCGGCGACATGGAGAACCGGATCAAAGAGCAACAACTGGATCTGTTTGCCGACCGCACCAGCGCGGCCACCATGCGCGCCAATCAACTCCGACTGTATCTGTCTTCGGCCGCCTACATGATCATGCAGGCCCTGCGTCGACTCGGGCTCCAGGGCACCGAACTGGCGCGCGCTCAATGCGGCACGATCCGGCTGAAGCTGCTCAAGATCGGTGCCCGCATCCGGTTCACGGTCCGAAACGTCTGGGTGTCGATGGCTGAAGCCTGTCCTTACGCCGAGGTCTATGCCGCCGTTGTCCGCAACCTACAAACAATGCCACTGCGATGCTGACACCGACGCTGCGGCTTCGTCCCTGAAATCGATTCGCTTACCCAGTCCGAGCCGAGGTGTGTCTGATCGCGATCGTCAACGCTCTATTGAGCACGAAAATCCGCTTCTCACATCGCCAAAAACTCGTCAATTCACCCTGAGACGCTCCCCCCACACCATCTCGCGCCCACCCAGGGTTCTTTTACGCAAAATCGCAATCACGCGTCGATTGGTGATCTATGCGGGCTAGCGCGATAGCGCTCCTGACCTCAGGCATGTAACTTGAAGCTCTCCACTCGCTCCCCGATGGAGCAATGAAACCAGCCCGATAGACCGCGGGTTCCCTGCGCTTCAGGCAATACTTTCTTTGACCACAAAGTCACGGTCCCGGGAAACCGCCTTCAACAGTTGATCCAGTTTTACCATCGTCGGCAGGGATTCGCCGCGTTCGTAGCGCGCGTACGCGTTCCGGGATTTCGCCCCCAATCGCTGGGCTGCCTCTCCCAGCGACAGGCCGCTCTGCTGCCGTCGACGCTGTAGGAGCAGACCGATCATGGATCGCAGATCGTCGGAGCCAATTTCAAAATCGTCCGACTTCCCTGAATGAACCTCGACGGCAAATCCAGGCTTGTCCACCATCGATACAAACCAGTCTTTGATCATCTCGAACGCTTCGACTCGCGTCCGTCCCTGGGTCAAGGCGTCAAAAACAGGCACCTCTACGAGCCAGACGCCGGCATCCTTGTATATCCTTCCCTGAAATCGCATAGTTATGACCTTGTCTTCGCTTTCTTGAGGATGGCTTTCGCAAGCCGCTCGTTTATTTCCCCATGTCGGGGAATGGGTTCGGCCCGATCACCGTTGGTCCAGATGTCATGCCTCCCCCCGTGCCTGACGAACTTCCAACCCAGTTCCCTCAACGACTTCTCCAGATCCCTCCGTTTCACCCAATTATTGTACACGTATACGTGTACGTTCGGGAAGCAGGTTGGCAATTACCCCGCAACGCTGGCCGATAGGCCGCCTCGGAAGCTAAGTGGTTGCCGGAAATCCGATCGGACAGCCTCGCCCATTTGCCCCCGGTTGAAATACTCTTAATCGCGTTGACACGGCGGCGAAGCCAACATAATCTCGATCTATCAGTTTTATATAAACCCGTGGAGCACGAACCGAAAATGTGATCACGTCCAGCGATCGGGTGTGAAGGAAGATACACCTAATGTCGACGGTGGTGAAACGAATGTGCAATTTTCTCGAACGTCTTACCTCTGCAAAAACCATTCTGGTTACCGTGGCTGCCAGCCTCATCCTGGTTTCAGGATCGGGATATGCACAGCTCCCTGACTTTGAGAACCTGCCCGACTGGAGCGGCGCGTGGAGGATGCAGGGGGGCACTGTCTTTGACCATGCCACCTGGACCGGCGGCGGGGGCGCAATCACTGTAGGGTCGAGGGCCCATCCAACCTACACCGACGAGTGGGAAGCGATTTACACGCGGCACGTTGAGTTGAAAGACCAGTTCCGGTTCCCGGACACGAACTCGACGTGCGGCATTCCCGCAGGTTTCCCCCGGGTGTTCAACCTGCCCGATCCATTGGAATTTGTCGTCCGGCCCGAACAGGTCTGGATCCTGACCGAGAACGGCCCGAACACTGCCCGAATCTACACCGATGGGCGCCCCCACCTCGAAGAGCCATGGGGCACGTATACGGGGGACTCCGTGGGGCATTGGGAAGGCGATACTCTCGTCTTCACGACCATCGGTCTGAAGGGCTGGCGCGATGAAGATGTCATCCTCGACCGGAGCGGCCTCGTCTTGAGCGACGCCGCGCGGGTGTCCACTCGAATGAGGAAAACGAACGACACGACCATCGAAGTCCAGATGACGATCGAGGATTCGAAGGCCCTGATCGAGCCCTGGTCTGTGACAAAGACGTTCGGCAAGATGGAAGCTGGAACCCGGGTTTTTGACTACGGATGCGCGGAGAACAACCGCAACCCTGTCGATCCCACGACGGGGCGGACCCTGATGCTGGGTCCGGAAGGCGAACGACTCAACGACGCGAACTAGCGATCGGGCGGGTTCGGATGCCTCAGAGGGCGGAAACGCCTGTGTCGAGTGGTTTAGCTGGACGACATCGCGGATAAATTTCTTTTAGTTTGGGAGTAGACGTTATGAAGTTTCTCCATGGTCTGACGCTTGCAGGATTCGTTGTCGTGGGATCGCTGGCTGGGGTTCAACCCGCGGCCGCCCACCATTCGAGCGCGGGTTTCAACGCGGATGAAATTAAAGAAATCACGGGCACCGTCAAGGAGTTCCAGTTCCAGAATCCTCACACCTGGATCCAGGTCTGGGTAACGGGCGAGCAAGGTGAGAAAGAAGAGTGGAGCGTCGAATGGGGCAGCCCGAATTCCCTGGCGCGGCGCGGCATTCGTCCTTCGACGTTCCCGCCGGACGCGCGGGTGACCATGCGGATCCGTCCCATGCTCAATGGTTCCCCGGCCGGTGGATTCGTCGGGGCGAAATTTGACGACGGGACCACGGTCGGCACATGGGAAGACTGAGCCCGCATACGTGTTGCCTGGGATTGCACTCATCCGTGTATTCCCCTTGCCGCCAAAACAGTCCGGAAGAATAGCCGGATTGCCCCGTCACCTCCCCGGGTCGGCGGGGCTTTTCTACGTCATGTACTCGCCCCTCCCAGCCTCGCCTTGACCACCACAACAGAGCGTAATAGCATCGCTCCTTGACGAAGACGTGAGTTCAACAAGAGGAGTGAGTTTCATGAGTTCAGTACTGACGAAAACAGTGTCGATCGCCCTGCTGGTAGCAGGGTTGTGCGTGGCGACGGTAGCCGGTGCGCAGGAAAGTGCTGGACCGACACCGCCCATCGGGATCGAACCACTACCGGTGGACCTGTTTACGACTGAGAATTTTTATTTTGATCGCGCATACTGGACAGACCCGCGCTATACCCGATGCAACACACCCCGCCAATTGACCGATATCTGGAGGGACAGTCGACCCGGCGAATGGGGCGACTGCGACTTCGACCGCGACGTCTCCGGCATCGTCAGCCCATACGATTACGGGACGGCCGAAGAACACTATGCCGCATTGATGGCCGAAGCTCGGGCCGCGGGAGGCCCGACCGCGCACACCCGGGAGACCATGCCGGAGTGGGACGGTTGGTATGCCCGGGGAGCGGTCGACGACCAGTGGATCTACGGTCGTGACCTCCAGACGGCCACCATGTTGTCGCTGTTGACCCCGGAGTATCAGGAGCGCATGGCCCAGGTGGCCTACCACGAAGCCGTAACCAACTCTCCTCAATGGAATGCTTCGTTCTGCTACCCGGAAGGAGTGGTGCGGTGGTGGGGGGAGTTTACTCTCAGAGACATCGAAGTCATGGTGACGCCCCATCAGATCCAGTTTCTGAGCGGAGCCAGTCACAACTTCCTCCGCAGGGTCCTCGTGGGACGGGAACATGTACAACAGGTGCCGCAGTGGTTCGGCGAAACGATCGGGTTCTGGAACGGAGACACCCTCGTCGCCTGGACAGCGAATTCTGTGGGATGGACCATGTCGCATTCGATGTTCGAATACAGCAATGAGTTGGAGATCGTCGAAGTCCTCAGGCCAGATCCGGATGGGCGGGGACTCATCGTCGAGGCCACGTTCTACGACCCGGAGGCGTTTCGTCGTCCGCTGCAGACGGTCACCCCCTGGATTTTCCGGACCGGACTCGATGACGCGGAAACCCGGTACACATGGCATGAATGTCAGGTCGAGGGAACCATCATCAATGGTCCCGACGGAAGGCCGACGCAGGTCCTGCCCTTCGATGAGCGTTACGTTGATTTCTTTGGCCGGCCCTGGGCGCAGACGTGGGAAAGATTCTTCGAGCAGGGCTGGGAGAGACCGACCAACTGACAACGGTCGTCAAGGTAACAGATGTGCCGGAACTCCCCGATATCCAGATCTACCTGGAAGCCCTGGACCGGTTGATCGTCGACCGGGTCCTCGAGCGGATCCGTCTCCGCAGCCCCTTCCTGGTCCGCAGCATCGATCCACCCCTTGAAGATTTTGAGCAATGCACGGTGACCCGCATGCTGCGGCTCGGGAAGCGGATCGTATTCGAATTCGACAGCGGCGGCTTTATCGTTCTCCATCTTATGATCGCAGGCCGGCTGCAGTGGAAGAAGAAGGGCGCCGGGTTGACCGGGAAGATCGGCCTCGCGGCTTTCGATTTCAACAACGGTTCCCTTCTCGTGACCGAATCCGGCAGCAAGCGAAGGGCCTCCCTGCATGCCGTCCCGGAAAAGCAGGGGCTTGCCATTCACGACCGTGGAGGGCTCGAAGTACTTGAGTGCTCGCCTCAAGACTTTGGCGAACGACTGATCCGCGCGAACCACACGCTCAAGCGCGCTCTGTGCGACCCCGCGAATTTCAGTGGGATCGGCAATGCTTACTCGGATGAAATCCTCCATGCCGCCCGGCTCTCGCCGTTCAAGCTGACTCAGAGCCTCGATGCCGAAGAGATGCGCCGGCTGTTCAGCGCCACGCAGACGACGTTGCACGAATGGATTGAGCGGCTCCGCGAGCAGGCGGGGCCCGCCTTCCCTGCTCGGGTCACCGCATTCCGGCCGGAAATGGCCGTACACGGAAAGTATCGCCAACCCTGTCCGGTTTGCGGATGCCAGGTCCAGCGCATTGTCTATTCCAGCAACGAAACCAACTACTGTCCGAAATGCCAGACGGATGGGAAGATCTTGCGGGACCGGGCTCTCTCAAAACTGCTCAAGTCCGACTGGCCCCGTTCGATCGAAGAACTCGAGGCCCAGCACAACGAGCGGTGACACCCAACCCTGCCCGACTCCCTTATGAATCCCGTAGTCGCCCGTCAATCAGAAACTCCCGGTTCGAGTCCGTTGCATGGACCGAAGCCAGTTCCGGCAACCACCCGACTCGTTGCAGAAAGAATCATGCGGACCCGATCGAGAGCAACACGAGAAACACGGCCAGTACGACGGCCTGGATCGCACATCCGAAATTTCTCGCTTCTTCGTGTTCCACAGTTTGTCCCAAAGTCATTTTTGTCCTTCGAGCGTCTCTGGTATACAAGAACTGACCAACCGGGCTAAACCCGAGCCCCGCCGTCTGATTCATACAACCTCGCTGCCACTTCGCGCGCCAGACCTGCTTGTCATTTAAAATGCTTTTAATCAGCCATTTACATCTGGTTGCGCCGACAACAGAGAGAATGCGGCGGGCACATACGGGTACCGGCATCTGCCTCTCTAAACCGGCAACGCGCCATCGGGGAGTCCTCTGCGACTAAGTGTCACCGCTGATGCGAATCACTTTCTAATCTCTAAATGCTTCTGGGTAGCTATCGGGGGTATGTAAAATAGGTGCCTTCGAAGCAGCGTCGGATGACGGGCGCTGTGCCACACCAGAATAAAACCGTCCGGACACGGGAGAAAAACGATGGCAAACCGCAGAGACTTCCTAAGAACCGTCAGTCAAGCAACCGCAGGAGCGTTGCTCCTCGCCCGTCTGCCGGATGCCCTGGCGCAGTCGCCCCGCCAGGTGATGCTCAACGGACGGGATGCAACTGTTGTCGACATCCATGCGCACTGTGTATTTCTTCGAGAGCTGGCAGAGCAGCTCCCGGCCGCCACCCCGGCGCGGGCCGGCCTGCCTGAACCCCTGACATTGGGTCCCCATCGATTGGAAATGATGGACGAGCGCGGTATCGATATTCAGGCGCTCTCGGTGAATCAGTATTGGTGGTACACGGCCGAACGCAATCTCGCGCGGCAGATCGTGCGGCTTCACGACGAGGGCCTCGCGGCATGGTGCGACCTCCACCCCGACCGATTCGTCGGCTTAACGTCGGTCGCACTGCAGTACCCGGACCTCGCGGCCGAGCAACTGGACTACGCCGTCAATGAACTGGGATTTCGCGGCGCGTCGATTGGCGGCCATGTGGACAACGAACAGCCCACATCGGCAAAGTACGATCCCTTCTGGGCCAAGGCTGAGGAACTGGACGTCCCGGTGTTCATGCATCCCAACAACGCCCTCAATATCGCTCGAGAGGGCGCACTGGCCGGACGGGCCGATCTTGGCAACGTCATCGGGAACCCGTTGGAAACGACCGTCTTTCTTGCGCACATGATCTACGACGGTGTTCTCGACCGGTTCCCGGGCCTGAAAATCTGCGCCTCTCACGGCGGGGGCTACCTGCCCTCATACGTGGGCCGAACCGAGGTCGCATGCGGCATAAGGCCCAATGCGACTTGTGTGAACCGGAAGAACCCGAGCGAGTATCTGAGAGATCAGATTTTTGTCGACTCGATCGTTTTTGCCGAAGAAGGCCTGCGGCATCTCGTGGCCGAGACCGGTGTGAGTCAGGTCGTTTACGGAAGTGACCAGCCCTATAACTGGCCGGACATGATCGGTGTAATTACCGCGTCGCCGTCTTTGAGCAACGCGGACAAGGAAGCCATCCTCGGGGGAAACCTGATTCGATTGCTGCGCATCAACATATAAGGTCGTATATTTTCAAGATCTGCGGAGCCTCGGCACTGAATGAGCGACCTCCTCGAAGCCATAGAACTGGAAACCGCCCCGCGTCCGACATCGAGCGTCATCTGGATGCACGGACTCGGCGCCGATGGCCATGACTTTCCACCGATTGTTGAGACTCTGGACCTGGGCCCGGTGCCCATTCGATTCGTCTTCCCGCATGCGCCCATGCGCCCGGTCACGATCAATGGTGGCTATGTCATGCGGGCATGGTACGACATCCGAACCCCGGAAATCGGCACCGATGAAGACGCAGAGGGTCTCCACGGGTCGCAGCGACAGGTTGAAAGCCTGATCGCACGCGAGGTGGAACGCGGCACTCCCGCAGACCGCATCGTGCTGGCTGGTTTTTCGCAGGGCGGGGCTATTTCGCTTCATACCGGGCTCCGCTATCCGCATCGGCTGGCCGGGCTGTGTGTGCTCTCAGCCTACCTCCCGATCGCGCACGCGCTTGCCGCGGAAGCGAGCGAGGCGAATCACGGACTGCCAATCCTGATGGCGCACGGTAGCTATGATCCCACGGTGCCCATCGATAACGCACGCCGTTCAAGCGAGACGCTGAGCGAGTTAGGTTACGCCGTAGAATGGCATGAATACCCGATGCCGCACTCGGTGTCGCCCGACGAAGTCGACGACATCAGCGCCTGGTTCAGGCAGGTTCTGGGCTGACGCACGGGTCCAGAGCCTTAGACGTTAACTGTCTTTTAAAACCGGGCGCAGCCAATCTTTTCAAAACAGGCGCAGCCGCTGTTTTCAAACAGGGACTCATCCGCGAGATTCTGCAATTGGCTTACCCGTTGGGCTTCGGCTATACTGCGTTTTGACTTCTGACCACACCGCAGTATCAAGCCCTCCAGGGATTTCAGTTCCCGGCCTGGATTCCTTTGTTGCAGCAATGGTTTTACCAAACAGATGCGACCGGTTACTTTTGTGAGCGTAAATGTACCAACTTCGATTCAAACGAGAAGCTGACGGACATCAAGTCGTAGAAGTACCCCTGCGCGGACACGCGCTGTATAAGGAGTCGTTGCTCAACAAAGGCTCTGCGTTTTCCACTGAGGAACGGGAACAGTTCGGCCTCGACGGCGTGTTGCCGGCTACGCAACAGACAATGGCTGAGCAGGTTAAGAGGATCCATAAAATACTCGATGGGCGCACCGAGCCATTAGACAAATATCTGGAACTGGCAGCCCTGCAGGATCGTAACGAACATCTGTTCTACCGTGTATTGAGCGATTACCTCGAAGAATATCTCCCCATCGTCTATACCCCGACCGTCGGCCTGGCGACCCAACGCTACAGCCACATCTTCCGCCGGCAGCGGGGCATCTTTGTCACCCCAAAGCATCGTGGCCGGATATCTTCGGTGTTGCGGCAGGGGGCCCGGTTCAGCAACGTCAAATTGATAGTCGCGACAGACAACGAGGCGATCCTCGGCATTGGCGACCAGGGGGCCGGGGGAATTTCCATAAGCATTGGCAAGCTGTCGATTTACTGCGCGGCCGCCGGTATTCACCCCTGCGAAACTCTTCCCGTCAGCCTCGATGTGGGCACGGATAACGAAGAGCTTCTCAACGACGACGTGTACCTCGGTTACCGCCATCCGCGCCTGAGGGGCCCGGAATACTTTGAACTGCTCGACGAGTTCGTCGCTGCGGTCGCCGAGGTATTCCCAGGGGCGGTCGTGCAGTGGGAAGACTTTCGGAAGGACAACGCGCTGGCGGTGTTGCACCGATACGACGGCCAGATCGCATCGTTCAACGACGACATCCAGGGCACGGGGGCCATCGCGGTCGCCGCCGTCACGTCGGCTGCCCGTGCGCTGGGACAGAATGTTGCCGACCAGCGGATCATCATTTACGGAGCGGGCGCGGCCGGTCTTGGGATGACACAACAACTCCGCGCGGCTATGATTGCCGGTTTTTCAACCCCGGACTCGGCACGGGAGGCGATTGCCGTACTCGACAGCCGGGGACTGCTCGTTGATGATGTCAAACAGAAGGAAGCCTACAAGGAAGAACTCACCTGGCCCATAAACGTTGCGGAGGCAATGGGCGTGGGTAGTCCTGCCGACAGACATCTTGCTGCCGTCATCCGGAATTTCAAACCGACGGTTTTGATCGGCACATCGGGTGTTCCCCGCTCCTTCTCCGAAGAACTGATTCGCGAAATGGCTCGACATGTGGACCGGCCCGTCATCATGCCTTTGTCCAACCCGACCGACAAAGCGGAGGCCATACCCGAAGACCTCGTCGCCTGGACCGAGGGCCGCTGCCTGGTGGCGACCGGGAGCCCGTTCCCTCCGGTTCCGATGGGCGAGACCGAACTGCAAATCGCTCAGGGTAACAACGCATTCATCTTTCCAGGACTCGGTCTCGGCCTGATGGTCGGAGGCATCAAGAGAGTGAACCCCGCGATATTGGCGGCGGCTGCTCAGGCACTGGCCGACAAGGTTACCGAAGATGAACTTCAAAGCGGCATGCTATTTCCGCGAACCGCCCGGATGCCGGAGGTGTCGCACTCGATCGCCGTTGCAGTCGTTCGAGCCGCTGCCAAAGACGGCGGCGGGCAAGCGCTGTCGGAAAGTGAGGCCGAGAACGCTGTGACGGCGGCGACGTGGACTCCCGACTATCCTGAACTCGTGCCCGTTGACTGACACGTCTTTGTTCGGCTTCACACCGCAACACCCAACTAGCAGGATGCTGAAAAAGCCATCATTAGCCTTTTCAGCAACGCCACCCGAGAAGTGTGATTCTCGGTTGGCTCACATTTTCAATGGCTTTCAGCCATCAAAAATGGCGGCACATCGTGTGCCGCGCCGCAGGCGGCTGATAAACTGCGTTTTTCAGCGGCCCGCTAGTGGCCTGTTCCACCCGGATCGGCGCCTGCGCAAGAGCATTCCTTACGGGAAATTGCCCCATGAGTGACGGTATCGTTCTTGCCCTTTCCGGTGGCGTCGGAGGCGCAAAGCTTGCGCTCGGTTTGGCCCGGCTGCTCAAACCCCATGAGCTGGCCGTCGTGGCCAATACGGGCGACGACTTTGAACACCTCGGGTTGCACATCTCTCCCGACGTCGACACGCTGCTCTATACGCTTGCCGGAATCAACAATCCCGAAACCGGTTGGGGGCGGGCGGAGGAATCATGGTCGTGCATGACTGTGTTGAAGAGATTGCGCGGCGAGACTTGGTTCAGGCTGGGCGACAAGGACATCGCACTCCATCTGTATCGGAGGGCCCGGTTGAACAGGGGCGCAAGCTTGAGCGAGGTGATCGACGGACTGCGAAGGAAGTTTGCAATCGGGCCGGAAGTGCTCCCGATGAGCGATCAGCCGGTTTGCACAGAAGTCGAAACCGATAGGGGCATCATGCAGTTCCAGGAGTATTTCGTCCGCGCCGCTTGCGAACCGGCGGTGAAAGGGTTGCACTTTGCCGGCGCTGCTGAGGCGCAAATGGCGCCGCGCTTTGCCCAGTTGCTGGCCGGCACCTCCTTAAAGGCGATCATTATTTGCCCATCCAATCCGTACCTCAGCATCGACCCGATCCTCGCAATACCCGGAGTGCGGCAAGCGATCGCCCGCTCCCGGGCGCCAACGATAGCCGTTTCACCCATCGTTGGCGGTCGTGCGATCAAAGGACCCACCGCTAAACTCATGGCCGAACTCGGTATCCCGGTTTCTGCCACGGCCGTTGCCGACCATTACAGGGATTTGATTGACGGGATCGTTCTCGATGAAGCGGATGCCGGGCTGGCGGCCTCGATCGATTCAAGCGGAATCGCATGCGCGGTCACCCAAACGTTGATGACTACTCTGGAAGAGCGAACACGTCTGGCGCGAGGCGTTCTTGAGTTCGCCCGCACTTTAGGCCCAACGACACAATAACCGCCGAAACGGCTGTGGCAAAACTCCAATGAGCCGGTCGACCTTTAAAGCTTCCGAAGTCCGTTTCCTGGTAGCGATGCGGGTCGCCCGGTTGGCGACAGCGGACACATCCGGACAACCGCACGTTATCCCGATCGTGTTCGCCTGTGACGGTCACTGCCTGTATACACCGATCGATGAAAAGCCAAAGCGCGTCAAACCATCGCGGTTGAAGCGGATCCGAAACCTGCTCGCAAACGATCAGGTCGCGATCGTCATCGACCGTTACAGCGAGGACTGGACTCAACTCGCCTGGGTTCTGGTGAAGGGGACCGGAGAGCTCGTCGAAGAAGGGGATTCGCACCGCAGGGGAATCCGCTTATTGCAGCAGAAGTATTCTCAGTATGAATCCATGCCGCTGGAAGGTCACCCGGTGATCGTCGTGACACCGAGCGCAGTCACAAGCTGGGGAGCCCTGTAGTCCAGCAGATGAACCCCCGGGACGCTCGTCCTCCTGTAGGTGCAGTCTATGACAGCACAAAAAAGACACGATTTGCGGTCATAGATCGCACCTACAGATCAGGAGTTCCGCTCGCCTGCTGTTCCCTCAGGGCGGCACGCTCAATCTTACCGGTGGCCGTTTTGGGTAGCTCGTCCATGAACTCGACCCACCGCGGGCGCTTGTAGGATGCCATGTGGGTCTTGCAATGCTCGATCAGCTCTGCGGAAAGGTCATCCGATGCCTGGAACCCTTCCCTCAGCGACACAAAGGCTTTAGGTTTCACCAGGCCGTCCTGATCCGAGCGACCCATGACGGCACATTCGTACACGGCTGCATGTGTCCGCAGCGTGTTCTCGATTTCGACCGGTGACACCCAGATGCCTCCGGCCTTGAGCATGTCGTCCACGCGGCCGATATAGTGATAGTAGCCACCCTCATCGACGATAAACTTGTCACCGGTAAACAGCCATTCCCCGCGGAAGGAATTCTGGCTCTTGTGGTACTGGTGCAGGTAGAACAGGGCGAAGGTCTCACCCTTCACCATCAGATCGCCAATCTCACCGGTTGGCACTTCCCTGCCGCCTTCATCAATGATCTGCGTTTCGAACCCTTCAACGACCTTGCCGATCGTACCGGGCTTGATATCGTCCGGCCGGTTGGACAGGAACAGCGCGATGGCTTCGGTCGTCCCCATCCCCTCGACGATTTCCAACCCGGTCTTGGCTTTCCAGGACTCCCAGAGAGCGGCCGGAAGCGCCTCGCCGGCCGCGGCGCAAAGACGCAATGACGACAGGTCATAGCCTCCGGGAAATCCTTCAACGGCCATCATGCTGGCGTAACCGGTAGGCACGTTGAACAGGAATGTAGGCTTGAACCGACCGATCGTTTCCAGAACATTAGTCGCCTTGCGCGGCGGCTGGGAACACAACACCGTACTTGCGCCAATGTGCCAGGGAGAGAACAGGTTGACACCCAGGCCATATGTAAAGAACAGCCGGGCGATCGAAAACGTCCGGTCGGATTCTCGCAGGCCCAGGGTGTTGATCGTGTACAGCTGGGAACTGATGGGCATGTCTTTATGAGCATGCTGGATGCCCTTGGGCCGGCCCGTCGTCCCGCTGGTGTAGTTCAATGTGCAGAAGTCGTCCTGGTGGGTCGGCGCGGCTTCCCGTTCGGTTGATTCGCCGGCGATCCAGTCGTCATAGCTAACCGAACCGACCTCGGTGATCGAGCTGGCATCGCCAATGACAACGACGTGTTTGAGAAACGGCCGCTCGGCGAGTATGCCTGAGACTTTTCCGACCAGCGTCTCATCAACAACCAACACCCACGCCCGGCTGTCGTCGAGCATGTAGGCGTACTCAGGCGGGGTCAGCGTCGTACTCATACCGATCGCTACGCCGCCGATCTTCATCACGCCAAAGAAAGAAGTGACCCATTCAGGTAGATCGAGCGAGAGCAAAGCCACGAAGGTACCCATGCGTACGCCGAATTTTTCCAGTGCGTTACTGACCTGATTCACTTCCAGGGAAACTTCCCGGAAGGTCATCTCACGTTCCAGACTGTATAGAGCCGTCTTGTCGGCCCTCACGGCTAGGTTGTGCTCCAGAATATCGACGCAGTTGTACTGCAGGGGAAGATCAGAAATCCTCATCACATCGGAATTCATAGGATTACGAATCGTCTGAATGAAAGTTTGGAGGACGCTTGCCCCGGATCGCATCCACGCCTTCGAGCAGGTCCTTGCCAAAGAAGCCCATCATCTCCAGTGCGAGCGAATGATCAAAGATCGGAGCGGCCTGGAGCAGCCACTGGTTCAGGGCGCGCTTCGTAAACCGGTTGGCATCGGTGGGCCCGGTTGCCACCTTGGTGGCCACTTCCATCGCCTTGTCGAGCAATTCGTCATCGGGGGTGCAGAGGCTGACCAACCCGATCCGTTCGGCTTCGGGCCCACTGATGAAATCGCAGGTCAGCAGGTAGTACTTGGCTTTCGCCATGCCGCACAGCAAGGGCCAGATGATGGCTCCATGATCGCCGGCCGCAACTCCCAGCCGCGTATGGCCATCGGCCAGGCGCGCATTTTCGGCCATGATGCTGATGTCGGACAGCAGCGCGACGACAACCCCAGCACCCACGGCAACACCGTTGACGGCCGAAATGATCGGTTTGGAACAGTGCAGCATGTTGTAAACGATATTTCGGGCTTCGTCCAGAATGGCGACGATCTCTTCGTAGTTTCCGTGGGACTCTTTCACCCGCTTGAGATCCCCGCCGGCCGAAAACGCCCGGCCGGCTCCAGTGATCACGGCCACACGGACTTCGGGGTCCCGATCGATCATCGGCCAGAGATCGACAAAGGCCTGGTGCATGGCCGCGTCGGCCATATTCAGTTTGTCGGGCTTGTTGAGGGTGATCCAGAGAATGCCGTTTTCCCGGCGCTCAAACAGTATGTCTTTGAACACTGAATAGTCCATGGTGCGTCCCTTCGATATCAAATGACCTGGCTCGAGCTATACACTCCGTACACTCCGCGGAGCGACTCGCAGATTTCACCCATAGTCGCATAGGCTTTAACACTCTCGATCAACGACGGCATCAGGTTTTCCCCGGCCCTGGCCGCGTCGGCCATATTCTTCAGCGAATCGGTGACCTCCCCGGTATTCCGCCTGTCCCGCAGCGATTTCAGCTTTGCCGTCTGTTTCCGCTGGGTTTCCGGGTCGGGCTTGAAGACGGGAATCCCATCCCCTCTCTCGCTCTGATACTCATTCAGGCCCACCAGGATCCGATCCTTGGTTTCGATCTGTCGCTGGTAACTGTAGGCCGCATCGGACAGTTCGCGATGGTAGTAGCCATTTTCAATACACTTCACGGCCCCGCCCAACGCGTCAATCTTCTCAAGGTAGCCGTAAACGTCGGCCTCCAGCGAATCGGTGAGGGACTCGATGGCATACGATCCTCCGAGGGCATCGGCCGTACCGGTAATGCCCGCCTCGTGGGCCACTATCTGCTGGGTCCGTAGCGCGATCGTGGCGGCCTCCTGGGTTGGGATGGCATACGCTTCGTCATATGACGAGGTCGCGATGGTCTGCACACCGCCCAGCGCGGCCGCCACAGTCTCGATCGCGACGCGAGCGATATTGTTCAGCGGTTGCTGGGCCACAAGATTGCCACCCAGGGTATAGGCGAAGATCTTCAGCTTCATGGTTTCGGGATTCCGGGCTCCATAGCGTTCCCGCATGAGCTTCGCCCACACCCGCCGTCCCGCGCGAAATTTTGCCACTTCCTCTAAGACGTCGATACCGGCTGAGAGGAAGGTCCATATCTGCCCGGCAAAATCATCGATCTTGAGCCCCCTACCGAGCACCTCATCGATATAGGCCAGCCCGTTTGCGAACGTAAACGCCAGTTCCTGGGCGGCCGTACTCCCGCTGTCCCGAATGTGATAACCGCTCATCGCCAGGGGTGTCCAGGACGGCAAATGCCGTCCGCAATACTCAATGACGTCGGAGGATAATTTCAGTCCGGCTTCTGGCGGGAGGATGTAGGTGCCCCGCGCAATGTACTCTTTGAGGACATCATTCTGGAGGAACATGCGGGTGTTGCCGATGTTGACGCCTTGTTTTTCGAACGCGGCAATGTACATCGCCGCGATGATCGGACCGATCGAATTTGCGGTGGTTCGGATCTGCCGTACTTTTTCAAGCGGTATGCCCTGAAACAGACGTTCCATGTCCTCGAGCGAACCGATATGGACGCCTGTCACACCCACTTCTCCGACAGCAAGAGGATCATCGGCGTCGTAGCCGCACTGGGTGGCGAGATCGAGGGCAATGGAAAAGCCCGTCTGGCCCCGGTCGAGCAAGGCACGGTAGCGCTCGTTCGCCTCTTCCGCAGAGCCGAAACCCGAATACATGCCCATGACCCAGAAGTTGCCGCGATACATCGTCGGCGTGACACCACGGGTAAAGGGATACGCTCCGGGATAGCCCAGACCTTTTGCGGCTTCGCTGCCGGACCAGTCTTCCGCGGAATAGACCCTTTCCAGTGGCTTTCCCGAAATCGTCGCGAACTGGTCCCGTCTTTCGGCTTCAGCCTTGAGAAACGGGTTTACGATCCTCGACTTCCATTCCTCTTTGTTCGACAAGTCCCGGTCTGACATTACATGGTCCTTTAATCATCCACCTTGACGATGACGGCTTCAGCTTCACCGATACCACCGCAGATGGTGACCAGTCCATAGAACGGCCGGTTCTCGCCGGACGCCTGACGTCGCCGACGCAATTCATAAATCAATGTGATGATCAGCCGCGCCCCGGTCGCTCCAGTGGGATGGCCCAGGGCAATCGCACCGCCGTTTACGTTCGTCTTCGCCCGAATGGCTTCTACCTTCGTCTTGTCGTCACCGGCCATCACCAATGTCGAAACCAGCGGCATTGCGGCGAAAGCCTCGTTGATTTCGACCAAGTCGATGTCGTCAATCGTCATGCCGGCCTTCTCCAGCGCCAGTCGGGCACCTTCAGCGGGAATCGAGGCAAGCTTGTCGGGATGGCCCGAAGCCATGGACCAAGCCATGAGGTTCGCCAGGGGTTTCTTGCCTCGCTTTCTCGCCTCTTCACCCGACATCAGCAGCATCGCTGATGACCCGGTGCTCAGGCCCGGAGCGTTTCCGGGGGTGACGGTCGGACTGCCATAAATCGTCTTCAGCTTGGCCAGTTTCTCCAACGTGGTATCCGATCGGGGCGATTCGTCTTCGGCCACTACGATGGGGTCACCGCGGCGTTGAGGCACCGCGATCGGAACCAGTTCATCCTTGAAGGAGCCGGCCTCTTTCGCCTTGAAATAAAGCTGGTGACTCCGGACGGCCCAGGCATCCTGTTCTTCGCGGCTGACGTTGAACTCAACAGCCTCCTCGCCGGCCTGAAGCGCGCGGGGTTTGCCCGTCATCGGACAGGCGATGATGAGCTGGTCTTTAAGCGTGACGTCCCCCAGCCGCTTCCCCCACCGGAGATCGGTCAGGAAATAGGGCACCTTGCTCATGTTCTCAACGCCACCGGCGAGCGCCACACCGACTTCGCCAAGACGGATCGAGCGTGAACTCATATTTACGGCGGCGATCGACGAGCAACAGGCCCGGTCGACCGTATACGCGACACGGTTGGCCGGAATGCCGGACTCGATCAAGACCTGGCGCGCGATCGAGCGGTCGGCGCCGGGAAGATTGACGCCTGTCGCCACCTCTTCGACATCGGCGGGATCGACGCCGGCGCGCCGAACGGCCTCGGCCATCACCTTACCGCCGAGTTCCGGTAAGCTAAAATCCTTCAGGGCACCGCCAAACTTTCCGAATGGGCTCCGTACGGCGCTGACGACAACGACTTCTTCCTGGCTCACAATTGTCCTCCTGCTATGAACATTTCCCGCACGGCGTCTAAATGACTTCCTGCTCTTTCAATTCCGCTATCTGCTCAGGGGTGTAACCCAGTTCTGTACCGAGAATCTCCGCATTGTGCTCCCCCAGCAGCGGAGCGGGTTCGGTTCGCGGTTCCGGATTCCCCGACAGTTTGGCCACCGGGCCGACGAGTTTTACAGATCCGAGAACCGGATCGGGTACGTCGATCAACAACTTTCGTGAGGCGACATGCGGGTCCTCGAAGATATCCCGAGCGTTCTGGACAGGACCGACGGGCAGTCCCACTGCCAGCAGCTTTTCGGTCGCTTCGGCCCGGGTATGTTGAGCAAACCACTCATTGATGCTATCGCCCAACCAACCGGCCATGTTCCCAGCGCGCTCTGGACCCGAAGTTGTGCCTTCATGCCCGACCAGATCGGGCCGCTCGATGGCATCGCAGAACTTGCCCCAGTCGCGCTCGGTGGCGACAATCAGGCCGACATAGCCATCCTTGCATTCGAACGGTCCCCATGGGGCCATATACAGTTCGCGACCGCGCGAGAGCGTGGTTCCAGCCAGCGAGTAGGCCGAGATGGAGCGTTCCGCCAGTCCGATGATGGTGTCGTACATGGACACATCGATGTACTGTCCCTTCCCCGTTTCCTTACGCTGATACAGGGCCAGGGTGATGGCGTTGGCCGCGTTCATACCCGAAACGATGTCGCCCAGGGCAGACCCCAGCCACGTCGGTGGACCGTCGGCCTGGCCGCAGGAATGCATCATCCCGCCCATCGCCTGAGCCACGATGTCGTAAGCCGGCCGTTTGCTGTAGGGTCCCAGGTAGCCATCGAGGCTGCCAAATCCCGAAATGCATGTGTAAATAAGGCCGGGATTCAGCTCGGACAACGCTTTGTAGCCAATACCCATTCCATCGAGCAGCCCGGGCCGGAAATTTTCAACAACGACATCGGATGCCTTCGCCAGATCGCGAAAGAGTTCCCGGCCCTTATCGCTCTTCAAGTTCAGAGTCAGGCTGCGCTTGTTGCGATTGAAACGAAGGAAGTAACCACTCTGGGTTTCGCCCTCGTCGTTCTTGATTTTTGGCGCACCACCACGGGCGGTGTCGCCGCCCTGGGGACGTTCAACTTTGATGACGTTGGCCCCCTGGTCGGCCAACATCATTGAGCAATAGGGGCCGGCCACTTGAATTTCGAAGCTCAGCACTTTTATGCCTTCGAGAGGTCTTCTGGGACGACTCACTTATTTCCTCCAAGATTTGGGAACGGAAATTACGAAGAGGTGTACAGAAGAATCGAACTTTATAATACTTCTTTCCCCAACACAAGTGACCGACCCGACTGGACTTCGGCCATTTTCAATCCCTGAGACTCCGTCGATCGGTCTACGGATTCTGGCAATTCCTTATCGAGTTTGTCTACTGGCCTGTACCACCTGAGTGCATCAGCCTGCCGGCTCCGCCGGGAGATTCGTCCCTCCCACCTCCTTAATGCGGGCCCAGGTTCAGGGTTCATCTGGCCGACAGGAGGTCGGGCCACCGGCATATCGGAAGGGTCCACAGGGGCACTCCTCTGAAAGAATCACGGAATCGGGCGCCTGATCCCTGGGTCAGGCACGCTCTGAATTTTTTGATTCTGAAGGTCCATACTCCTTTATTATAGCTTCTGGGTACCGCGCATTAATTGGGGAAAGCCGAAGCGAGAGGCACGTCTGAGGTCGCATTCAGGGCTCTGTTTCCGGAGACAATCGAACCATGACAGATGAGACAATCCGCGTCGTCGTTGCCAAACCCGGCCTCGATGGTCACGACCGCGGTGCAAAAGTGATTGCACGGGCCTTTCGCGATGCCGGCTTCGAAGTCATCTACACGGGCCTGAGGCAAACGCCAGAGCAAATCGTAAATGCTGCGCTGCAAGAAGATGCGGACGTCATTGGAATTTCAGTGCTTTCGGGGGCACACATGACACTTTGTCCGCGAATCACCGAACTGATGAAGCAGGAAGGCATCGACGACGTCATGGTCGTCGTCGGCGGTATTATTCCGGATCAGGACATTGTGGAACTAAAACAGTTGGGCGTTTCAGAAGTGTTTCAGCCGGGAGCATCGACCCAGGACATCGTGCGGTACGTCCAGGAACACGTACGCAAGAAATGAAACGGATTTCAGGAAGCATCCGGCTTCCACAGTCCGCCACCCGCCTCCGGTGGCTGAAGCCTGCCCCTCTGTCGAATCGGTAGCTCTCGAACTTCACAATGCGATATGCCCTGGTACCGGTAAAAGAGTTGACCCAGGCGAAGGAACGGCTGTCCCCGCTGCTCTCGTCGGCTGAACGCCAGGCGCTGTCCGCCGCCATGCTCGATGACGTACTTTCCGCGCTGGAGCAAGTGGCGGCCATTGACCGCATCGCCCTGGTGACTCGGGATCGCGGCACCGCCGCGCGGGCTGGGGAAAGAGGGATCGAGATCATTGAAGAGGGTGGAGACGGTGGCTTGACCGAAGCGATAGAAATGGCGATCCCGGTGTGCATCGAACGCGGTGCCAGTTCATTGGCCGTGATCCCCGGAGATATTCCGCTGTTGCAGAGGGGGGATGTCGATTCCGTCATCGAGGCCGGCGCCAGCAACGACGTCGTCATAGTACCCTCGTGGGATAGCCGCGGAACCAACACCGTCCTGTTGCACCCTCCCGATGTGCTTCCGTTGCAATTCAGTTCCTGGAGTTTTTTCCCTCACGTGAAGGAGGCTAAGCGTGGGGGACTCGCCTACAAAGTGCTCCGACTCCCACGCGTAGCGCTGGATGTCGACACACCCGAAGATCTCGTGCGCCTGATGCCCCAGGCCATGGGAACCGGCAGCCATGCCATATTGGAAGAGATGGGACTGCCGGCCAGAATCAGGGGAAGATAGCCAACAAGTACCATGATTTCTGAATTGCAGATCATCGGATTGCGGGGATTGCCCGACATTACGCCGGGACTCGATCTCGCGACTGCCATCACCGAAGCCGCGAATGCCCAGGGCCTGAACATCGGATCAGACGACAGCAACGACAATATTCTGATCGTCACACAGAAGGTGGTCTCCAAAGCGGAGGGGCGATTGGTGGATCTCCAGACGGTCACGCCTTCCCCTTTTGCCGACGACTTTGCCCGCCGCTACGAAAAGGACCCGCGCGTCGTTGAGGTGGTTTTAAGGGAAAGCCGGCGCATTGTGAAAATGGACAGGGGAACGATAATTTCGGAGACCCATCATGGCTTCGTGTGCGCCAACGCCGGGGTGGATGAATCGAACCTCAAAGATGACGGAACCGTTGCCCTGTTGCCCGAGGACTCCGATCTCTCGGCCAGGAGACTGCGGTCTGCCATTGGAAGACTCACTGGAGTCGAACCGGCAGTCATTATTTCAGATACGTTTGGCCGTCCCTGGCGCGATGGCCTGGTGGACGTCGCGATCGGAGTTGCGGGTATGAACGCGGTCGAGGACTACCGTGACCGGCCCGATACGGCGGGACGCATCATGAAGGTAACGGCCGTGGCCGTCGCAGACGAACTGGCTTCGGCCGCGGAGTTGGTGATGGGAAAAGTCGATCGAGTACCCGTGGCCGTCGTACGGGGCTATGCATACACACCGGGCGACAGTGGAGCCGGGCAATTGATCCGGCCGCCCGATAAAGATTTGTTTCGATAGCCAGAAGGAGGATAGGGACGTGAAAATCGCGATCCTGGGTGGAACCGGAGAACAGGGGCCGGGCCTGGCGTTGCGCTGGGCAAAGGCCGGCGAGGAAATCATCATTGGGTCGCGGACCATTGATAAAGCCGAAAAAGTCGCGGCGGAGTTGAATGCCGAACAGCCCGGAGCCGGAGTCCGCGGCATGGCGAATGCCGACGCCGCCCGAGCGGCTGAAGTCGTCGTCCTGACAGTGCCGTATTCAGCACATCTGAAAACGCTGGAAAGCGTCCGGGAACAGGTCCAGGGCAAGGTCTTCATAGACGTTTCGGTGCCCCTTGATCCGGATAACCCACGCCATATGAAGATGCCGGCGGCGGGATCGGCCACAGAGGAAGCACAGGAATTTCTCGGTCCGGAAACCAAAGTCGTGGCCGCGTTCCAGAATGTCGCAGCCCACCTGCTGCGAGATCCGGATCACCCCATCGACTGCGATGTAATGATATGCGGGAACGATAAGGACGCGCGAAAGACGGTCAGGGAGTTGGTGGCCAGGATGGGCTTCAAGGTCCATGACGTCGGCACGGCCGATAGCGCCCGTGTGGTCGAAGGCATGACGTCGATTCTGATTCGCCTGAATATTCGCAACAAGGTGCGTGCCGGAGGAATCCGACTGACGGGCCTGCCCGACTAAGCTACATCGATGACCGACGTCGCGCAAACGAGCTTCCTGGACCGCACGCTCCGCGGGGCGTGGCGGGCCATCGCCGGGGTGACTCGAAGCAAGGCCAGCGGCGGGGTCGCTCCGGAACTGCCCGACAGCGATCTCCCCAACATCCGGCAGCAGATCAGTGACTGTCTGGGAGGCCGGGGCGGCAAGGTATCGGCGCGCGCACGAACCGCCAATCTGGGCCGAAACTATCTGTCCCTAAATCGCGACGGAAGAAAGCGTTTTCTTGCCGTTCTCGCGCGCGAAGTCACCCTCGATCAGGAGCCGATCCGCTTGGCGATCGAGGCCCTCACAGATGCCCCCGATCTGGACTCGAGGCAAGGGGCGGAGCGGGCCCTGCGGGTTGCCCTGCGTTCACCGCGTTTCACCCTGTACAAGCAGTTCACCGCGCTTCCGCAAGGGGTCAAATTTCTCGTCGACCTCCGGGCGGAAATCCTCGAATTCCGTGAGGAAGACACGGCGCTCGACGTCCTCGAGGCGGAGCTCAAGTCCTTACTCTTGTCGTGGTTCGATTTTGGTTTTCTGGAACTCACTCGGATTGAATGGGATTCACCGGCCTCGGTGCTGGAAAAACTGATCGAATACGAAGCCGTCCACCCCATCGCAGGATGGGACGACCTCAAAAACAGGCTGGGTTCAGACCGCCGCTGCTTCGGATTCTTTCATCCGCGTATGCCCAATGAACCATTGATCTTCGTCATGGTGGCCCTGGTCAACGGAACATCGGACAATATCCAGGCGTTGCTTGACACCGAAGCGCCCGTGCTCGATGCCCACTTAACGGACAACGCCATTTTCTATTCGATATCGAATGCCCAGAAAGGGTTGGCCGGGATCAGCTTCGGTGATTTCCTCATCAAGCACGTGGTTGATGAACTGGCCGTTGACTTCAAAGGCCTCACCCGGTTCGCCACGCTTTCACCGGTACCTGGCTTTATGCCATGGCTGGATGTGTGGCTCGCGAAAACAGGGATCGAGTTGCTCACGGGCACCGAGCGAAAGAAACTCGGCACAGGGAGTTCGGGCACGCGGGACGCCGATACGCTCCGGTCCCTGCTGAATGAACCCGACTGGCATCAGAGCCCCGAAATCGCCACCGCCCTGGAATCACCGTTAAAGCGTCTCTGTGCGCGTTACCTCTGCCGGGCAAAACTGCCGAGTGGTTTGGCCCTGGACCCGGTGGCCCACTTTCACCTGTCCAATGGGGCGCGGATCGAGCGGCTCAACTGGTTAGCGGACACCTCGGAAAATGGGATGAGCCAGTCTGGGGGGCTGATGGTGAACTACGTTTACAAACACGATGAGATCGAGGTGAACCACGAGGCCTACCGTGGAGCGCACAAGATCAAGATGTCGTCCACCGTGCGCGCGTTGTCCAAAGGCAAGTGACTCCCCGGATTGAACCGCAACAACTTCCGGGCCTTCGAACCATCGCTTTACACCGACCGATCCGGCCCTCAGTCTAGCTGGCTGCGCCTCAGGATTGCGACCACTTCTTCCCCACCAAACGCAGTCTGGCCCACGGTCATACCCACAAGTGCGAACCCGTCGGCTCCGGCCTCCTGCAGCTCTTCCTGCATTGTTGAAGTCCTGGAGAATGTGTGCCAATCTTAGTTGGAAATTGAAACGGCTCCAAACCCCATGGTTTGATGGTATTGGAAGAAACAACATCAAGCCTGTAAGAGAAAGGAGCCGAGATGAGGAGTCTGTTACGTTCGGTAAAGAAACGCAAGAAGTCGCGTGTGCTGGGTGAGGTCGAGGTCCTGAGCCGGGAGGAATACTCGGGACTGGAATTGGACTCGAAGGTGGAGATGATTCGGGCGTTGATCCCACTGGGGTTGATGCACGTGGAGGAGTTGCTCGACGAGGAAGTGAAGTCGTTGGCGGGTGAGCGATACGCACGAAAGGAGGCGGCGTTGCGGGGCCGGCGACACGGGAGCAATCCGGGGACCGTGGGGCTGGGTGGCCAGCGGGTGCCGGTTCGGGTGCCTCGAGTGCGCAGCGTGGCGGGCGGGGAGATTCCGCTTCGGAGCTACGAGGAACTCAGTCCGGGTGGCGCGGTGAACGAGCTACTGCTCAGACGTGTGCTGTATGGGATCTCCTGCCGGAACTATGAATCGGCCGCTGAAGCGATTCCGGGAGCGATCGGACTGTCGAGTTCGACGGTGTCTCGAGGATTCGTCCAGGCGAGTGCCGCGAAACTTCGGGAGATGCAGGAGCGGGATCTGAGTGGCGAGGACGTCGTGGCGATCTTCCTGGACGGGAAGGCGTTTGCCGACGCCCTGATGGTAGTGGCCCTGGGCGTCACGCTTTCGGGCGACAAACGCTTCTTGGGCTTCGTGGAGACCGACACGGAGAACGAGCAAGTGCTGACTCCGTTTCTCCGTTCGTTGATGGAGCGGGGCCTGGACATCTCTGAAGGCGTGCTGGTGATTGTCGACGGCGGCAAAGGTCTGCGGGCGGCGGTCAAGAAGGCATTCAGGAATCGAGCCCTGGTCCAACGCTGCCAATGGCACAAACGCGAGAACGTCGTGAGATACCTATCGAAGACCGAGCAAGCCGTGTGGCGACGCCGGCTGCAGCGGGCCTACGAGCGCCCGGAGTACGACGAAGCTCGGGCGGCGCTCGGAGAGCTCCATGGAGAGCTCGAGGAGCGAAACCAATCGGGGGCTGCGAGCCTTGAGGAAGGCCTGGAAGAGACCCTCACGTTGCATCGGCTCGGCGTGTACGGGGTCTTGGGCCGTTCGTTCAAGACGACGAATTGCCTGGAATCGGTCAATGCCCTTGTCGAGGAAAGGTGTGCGAAGGTCGATCATTGGAAGAACTCGAGTCAGCGGCAACGCTGGTTGGCGACGGCGCTCATCGACATCGAACCGCGCCTGAGGAAGGTGATCGGCTACCGTCATCTTCCAAAGCTCCGCGAAGCCCTCCAGCGAGAGCTGAAAATTGAGGCGAAGACGTCGACGAGATCGAAGAAGAAGGTTGCATGACCCATCGTGAGCCGTGGAGAGTTTCAACTAAGAATGGGCTTGACTCGTCCTGGATGTCGCCAGCAAGACGTACTCATACTCGCCGGGTTCGGGGTCATCGCGGTCACGTTCAAGAATGACGGCGACTTCGTTTCCGCCGAACAGGGAATCAAATACGGTCTGGCCAATGTACACATAGCCCTGTTCTCCGGCCTCCTGAATCTCTCTTTCCATTGTTGAGGTTCGGTTGGTGGCCAGCAACTTATATTGATATTGCCCCGCAGTATCTTCGGTCAACTTGCGAGACATGATGACGACCGCTTCACGACCGCCGAAGGCAGTCTCGCCACCCATAACGGTTTCGAGTCGGAATCCGGCCTCGGATGCCTCGTTAAGCTCATCCTCCATCGTAGACGTCTGGCTCGTAGCCAGCAATCGGTACTCAATGACGTCTTGTGCGGTGGCCGGGATCGGGAGATACACAAGCAAAACGGATAGCCATATCAGCGTTTTCATGGAAAGGTTCCTCCTCGCACGGGGGTTAAATGGCTTTTCAGAAAAGCTTGTCAAATCTGCGTGCCTCAAGATAGACGGCCAGGAACTGGGAATGTTAAAACAGGTCGACAACCTCTCAGAACATGTCAGTTGTGTGGCCTCGAACGCCACCCTGCAAATCGATCCAATGACGCTCGACGCGGCCAGGTTCGAGGATGAGCCGAAGCGCGGTTCGAAATCTTCGATCTCTACGAAGCAAAAGTTTCCGAGGCCCCGGCCGGAAGCGCCGTGGTTTATTTCAGACTCCGATGCCAATCCAGAATCTGCTCGCCGGTCCAGAAGAGAACGTCCGGCTTCTGACGGATGGTCTCGAAGATCTTGCGGAAGTATTTGATTCGGTGAGGCACCCCCATAATGTAGGGATGGCAGACGATGGCCATGAACCGGGGTTGCTTCAGGGAGTCTTCATAGAGGGCTTCGAACTGGTCGAGAGCGCGACTCGCATACTCTGACGCCTGGTGGTGCTGAATCAGCATCATGGCGACATCGTTGATCTCCTGCGTGTAAGGCACATTGACGAGGTTCCCCGCGCGTGTTTTCAACTCGACCGGCTGATCGTCGAGCACCCAGTCCGCAACATATTCGAAGCCCTCTTCTTTGAGCAAATTGACGGTTTCAAAGGTTTCGGTGAGACCCGGACCCAACCATCCGCGGGGTGCCTTCCCGGTGAATTCCACGATCGCATCCCGGGTTTTCTGAATATCCAGGCGCTCGTCATCCACTTTCTGCATGTTCTTCTGTGAGAACCCGTGTCCCATGAATTCCCATCCGGATTCCTTTGAGGCCTCTGCAATTCGGGGATAGGTCGTGCAGACACTCCCGTTCAACGCGAGCGTGGTGGGGACATCGTGCGCATCCAGAACGTCTTTGATCCGCCAGAAACCAACCCGGTTTCCGTATTCATGCCACGCCCAGTTCGGGATATCGGGCATGGGCGCCCCACCGGCCGGAGGCGTCAGTACCGTACGCGGCATCACCTGCATGCTGTCCCATACCTCGACATTGACGATGGTCCAGACGACCATGCGGGCACCGTCGGGGAGTTGGGGTGGAGGCCTGTCAATGATCGCGGAATATTCGAGTCGCTCGTTTGGTTGCATCGTTCGGCTCCTTTCTTGAAGAGTTGATATTCTATCTATTTCACTAGAAAGTGAGCCAACATTCATTTTAAGAACAGAAGGCGAGAATGCCGCCGCCATAAGAGGCATTGACAAGCGGTGGCCTGCGGTCTTAGCAGCCCAGCGGTTCCCTAACCTTGAAGCTCAGGTCCGGTAGAGCCTGAACCGAGATCGAATCATCGGGTTTCAGAGTGAGTTGCGTCTCGTAAGAATTCCCTGCAGGGTCCCGGTAGACGAGCAGACTGCTTCAGTTAGCAACCGCTTTAGGCCGGCGGACGTAGCGGAATTCTTTCGAAGCGGCCAGCTTGCCGTAGGAACCGAAGCGCTGGTCGGAATCCTCGATGGCGTCGAGCGGGGTCGAGGTAGCGTCGTCGTCGGCATAGACGTGGATCAAGTCGTAGTTCGTCTTCCGCTGGGCTGGGATGCGCCCCGCATCACGAATCAGACGTCGGAGTTCCCGAGGCTGAACCAGCTGTCCATACTGCGCGCCGGCTGAGGTCGAAATACTTTCGTTCATCAGCGTCCCACCCACATCGTTCGCCCCTGCGGCTAAGAGGTATTGCGCAAGCTTCGGGCCCTCTTTGACCCAGGACGACTGCAGGTTGGGTATCGACGCGCCCAGCATGAGACGGGCCAGGGCATGCAGTTTGACGACCTCCGTCCCGCTCGGACCGGGACGCATGTTCGGCAGAAGGCGATGCTGATACATCGGCGCTTCCTGCGAGATCATCGACAGCGGGACGAACTCCGTGATCCCCCCCGTATCGTGCTGGATGTCCCGCAGCAATTCCATGTGCTTGACCCAGTGGAGCGGCGATTCGATGTGTCCATACATGATCGTTGACGTGGTGGGAATGCCCAGGCTATGGGCGGTCGTGATCACCTCGATCCACTCCTGTACGGTGATGCGTCCCGGGGAAATCGTATCCCGCACTTCCTGGTCCAGAATCTCAGCCGACGTGCCCGGAAGCGATCCTAAACCGGCCTCTTTGAGGGCCTTGAGATAGTCCTCAATCGAGGTACCGGACCGGGTCGCGCCGTAGAGCACCTCTTCGGGCGAGAACGCGTGAATGTGAACATCCGGAACCGCCTTCCGGACCTCGCGCGTGAGATCCACATAGAGGTTCCCATCCATGTCGGGAGGCATGCCGGCCTGCATGCACACCTCGGTCGCGCCCATGTCGACGGCTTCAACGGTTCGCCGGATGATTTCATCAAAGGTAAGAAGATATCCTTCCTCGTTTCGATAGGTCCGGCTGAACGCGCAGAATCCACAGTGCTTGACGCACACGTTGGTGAAGTTGATATTGCGATTGATGACGTAGGTGACCGTGTCGCCGACCTGGGTCTGCCGCAACCAGTCGGCCGCGAAGACCATCGCGTGAAAGTCCCCTCCGTCGCTGTCGCACAACTCGAGCCCTTCGGCCGGGGAGATCTCCTCACCTTCCATCGCCCGGGAAAGAATCCTCCCGATGTTCGGATCAATATTGCCCGGCAATGAAGGTAGCGTGTCGCGTGTCATGGCGTTCCTCGTTTCAGGACCAACTCTCGTAATCGCCGGTTCAATTTAGATTCCGAAGAGTCTCCCCAGATACGTATCTATGCAATCGCGGTCTGAAGTTCCGAAACGATTGGCCGCAGCATGGGCGGGAGAAAACCCGGGCGGTCGATGTATTCATCATAGATCGCCAGTCTCTCACGCAGCGTGAAGCCCTCTTCCCGACAGGTTTCGGCAAGTGTATCAATATGCGGCCAGGCTGCTTCGGGATTGACGTAATCCTCGGTTACGGGGGAAATCCCCCCCCAGTCGTTAATGCCCGCGCCGAGCAGAAGACGGTGCCCGTCCGGATTGAGATTCGGAGGAACCTGGAGGTTCATATCCGGGCCCAGGATCAGGCGTCCGACCGCCACCGTTCGGGCGATCTCGACCGCATCCGGCTCGGGAAACTCCGCCATGCGCGTGTCGGCCTTTGCTCGGAAATTCTGGACAATGACTTCCTGGATGTGACCGTAGGTCGCGTGCAGATCTCGAATCGCGATCAGGCTGTCGATCACTTCGTCGCGGGTTTCTCCAATACCGACGAGGATCCCAGTCGTGAACGCAATCGATAACTCTCCCGCTTCACGCAGCATGCGCAGACGCACTTCCGGGTGCTTGTCGGGAGCTGAAAAGTGAGGCATGCCTTTCATGGAAAGCCGTGGACTGACCGTCTCGAGCATCAGACCCAGGCTGGCATTCACCGGTTTCAGCAGCTCCATTTCCGCGTAAGTGAGCACACCAGCGTTTGTGTGGGGCAGGAACCCGCGCTCCGCCGCCATTTCGCAGGCCCGGGACACGTAACCGGCAGTCGTCTGATGCCCGAAGCTGGCCAAAGTTTCACGATAATGCGGGTAGGCCACCTCCGGTTTGTCGCCCAGACACATCAGTGCTTCCTTGCACCCCTGCGCGCTCCCCATCTCAAGCGTGTGTCGGATGTCATTGGGCGTCATCGTCCATTCATCCGGGTCCGTCGGATCTTTCCGGAAGGTGCAATAGGAACAGCGGTCGCGGCACAGATTGGTGACGGGAAGAAACACCTTCCTCGAGTAGGTCACCACCCGGCCCTTTGACCGGTCGCGGAGCCTTCCTGCCGCTTCGATGACGCGATTCAACTGGGAGTCATCGCAATGAATCAAACGGTACCCCTCTTCCGGAGTAAGGGATTCCCCGTCCAGGGCCCTGGCCAGGATCGCATCCAGAGGAAATGGCATCCGGACATTTTACACTGGAACGTTGTGGGCACAACAGCCGACCCTCAGGTGAGCAGGATCCTGACCCGGCCGCGGCTTAGAGGGTTCCGAACCTGACCTTACCTACGATTTTTTCGACGATCGAATAGGGGTCCTGCCGACGCTCCGCGATCTCTCCGATGATCCGGTCCAGAGACTCCCCGGCAAAGACGTCTTCGAGGGCGGCGCCCACCAGGCGAACCTGCAACTGGGTCATCAGCCGTTGCCGCGCGGCGGCCCGTTTCTTCTGAGCCCGGATCTTTGAATCGTCGAAATACTGCCGGCACTCTTCAATTTTCTCAACGAGTTCGGCAGTACCCTCGCCCCTTGTCGCCACGGTCTTGACGATTGGGGGATTCCAGTCGTCCGCACGATGTGCCAGCGAAAGCATGGCCGTGATCGCACTCTCCATCTTTTCAGCACCGGGATGGTCGGATTTGTTGATCACAAAGATATCTCCGATTTCCATGATCCCGGCCTTGATCGCCTGAATGTCGTCTCCCATTCCAGGAACCAGAACCACGACCGAAACGTCAGCCAGCTTGACGATCTCTACCTCATCCTGGCCCACACCCACCGTTTCGACGATAATCGGGTCGCGACCGGCGGCATCCATCACCGTAACCACGTCTGCGGTCGTGGCTGCGAGGCCCCCCAGATTGCCGCGCGTAGCCATGCTTCTGATGTAGATACCGGGATCGACACCCAGGGTCTGCATCCGGATGCGGTCGCCGAGAATGGCACCGCCTGTGAACGGGCTGCTGGGATCCACGGCAACAATGCCGACTTTTTCATCTCTCCGGCGACAATCCAGTGCCAATTGATCGACCAGGGAACTCTTTCCGGCGCCCGGACTTCCCGTCACACCGAGAATCCTGGACTGGCCACTTCTGGGAAACAGTTGCTGCAGAATCTCCAGGCTGTCCGGGGAACGATTCTCGACCCGCGTTATTACGCGCGCGAGGGCCAGTGTCTCACCGTTCAACAGGCCCGATATAAGATCTGGACGCATCAGCGGCGGGGGCGATCAGGGGAAGGCATCGCGCCAATCGTTGTCATCGATCGCATTGTATCGCATAGAATACGGCCCTTATGAGAGAAGTCAAACTCCAGACCTACTGGCCCGATTGCGATCCGGCCGGCATTGTCTACTTCGCCAATTTTTTCCGCTTTATCGGGCTGGCCGAGGAAGAACTCTTTCTTCTCGCCAACCAGCGGCGCCAGAAAATGCTCGACGCACTTGATCTCTGGATGCCGCGCGTCGAGACCCATGCAAAGTTCATCAAGCCGATTCAGAACGGAAGCGCGATTCGCGTCCGGATGGACCCACAGTTTCAAGGTGAAAAAACAGTGCGCTACGATTTCGAAGTCCTCGACGATGAGACGGATGCCCTGCTCGCCACGGGTTTCCTGACGGCCGTTTGCGTGGATCGGGCAACGTTTAAGGCGAAACCCATACCGGAGAATATTAGAAACGTGCTCCGGGGGACCTGAGCCTCGCGTTCGGCAGGCCGCGTCAGGAATCGAGTGTTCACCCAACAAAAATGTGCGGTCGATGACCGCACGAATCTCGAAATGTGACGTTTCTGTGCGCTCAAGCATGGGAGAGCCGGCCGCCGGACGGTGGTCCCCATACAAAGGAAAGCCCACACCTACAGAAGAAACAGAAGAGGAGGTTGGTGGTCTGCTCCTGACTCGGCTGCCACAGACAAAGAAAAAGGCCGGACATTACTCGGGAGTGACCGGCCTGAACACACGAACAGAGACTTTATCAGTCTTGAATGGACGGCAGAACCTCTTTAGCGAACCATTCAATTTTCTCTCGACGCTCGGGCCAGCGGCCTTTCATGAACTGAAGCGCCATGTGCTTCACGCCGATGTCCTTGAACTTCTGCAACCCTGCGATCAACTGCTCCGGTGTACCCTCGAGCACGTCGTCCTGCTGGGCCACGGATTCCTTGGTGATTTCAATGGGACGGCAGCAACACAGGTCGACCTGACCTTCCCTGCCATGTTCCGCGGCAGCAGTTTGCACCCTGCTGTACTTGGCGGCCAGCTCTTCAGCAGAAATCCTGACGTGATAGGAGAACCACGCGTCGCCATACTTGGCCGCACGCTTGACAGCTGCTTCACTTTCTCCACCCGTCCAGATTGGAAAGCGAGGTTTCTGAACCGGCTTCGGATTGACCGCAAGCTCGGCAAACTGGTAGTGCTTTCCGTTGTAGCTCGGCTTCTCGGATTTCCATAAAAGGTTGAAGATCTCAAGCTGCTCGTTGCCCATCGCTCCCCTCTTCTTGAAGGGAACGCCCAACGCGTTGAATTCTTCGATCATCCAACCGATTCCAGCGCCAAGGATCATCCGTCCGTTCGAAAGCGTGTCGATTGAGGTGGCGACCCGGGCGGTATAAAGCGGGTGACGAAAAGGTAGAACGGCGACGCTGATACCGAGTTTGACCTTCTTGGTGACGCCTGCCAGGAACGACAGGCAGGTCAGCGGCTCCAGGAAAGGGACATCCGGAGAGACGAACCACTGTGAGTTGTCTTTGTACGGATAAGCCGTTTCCATGTTCCAGGGATTGACAAGGCGTTCCGCCGCCCAGACCGAAGAGTAGCCCAGATTCTCGGCCTGCTGGGCGGCGTCGGTCAAAACTTCCGGAACTGCCGCTCGGCCAGACACGGGGAGAAAGACTCCAAGTTGCATGAGGGATATGCCTCCTTCTAAAATTAAGCAAATCAGTGTTATTGGCGAATCTTCGGCGAATCTTCAAATCACTCGGGGGTCTTCAGAGGAAATAGGAGCTCAGCCGATCGATCAGGGTAGCAGATGAGCCATATCCTGCGCAAGCGCTCGAGGCCGGTCGACCCGGGGTCGGACCGCGCTCGGAGTTGTCCCTTTTCACGCACTGGCCCGGACCGACCCGTCCGAGGGGGCCCTGCTTAAAGTAAGTCCGCGAAACCATCTCCCGGGTTCCGTTTTCGATCACTTCCAGCCCCGTCCGGGTCCAACACTCTTGATATATACTGGGCGGCGCAGTCGGATCGGCCAACAACCCGGCCAAGCAACATTAGAACCGAGCCAGCTGGCCCGGAACTGGCCATTGAACATGAGTTGAATGAAGCGCTTGGGGAGATTCGAGAGAATTCAGGACATGAACGAAAGACGAGGGCCAAGACCTGAAGACTGGCAGAACCTGGCCGAAAAAGAAGCCAGTGGTCGACCGCTCGACCAACTTGAATGGCATACGCCGGAAGGCATCATCGTCAAACCGCTGTACACGGCCGAGGACCTGGACGGAATCGCCCACCTGGACAGTCTGCCCGGCTTGCCGCCCTACGTTCGGGGGCCGAAGGCCACCATGTATGCCCACCGCCCGTGGACGGTTCGCCAGTACGCCGGATTCTCAACCGCCGAAGAATCCAACGCTTTCTACCGGAATAATCTGGCCGCGGGTCAGACCGGCCTGTCTGTTGCGTTCGACCTGGCGACCCACCGTGGCTATGACTCGGATCATCCGCGTGTTGTCGGGGACATTGGAAAAGCCGGAGTCGCCATCGACACGATCGAGGACATGAAGATCCTGTTCGACGGCATACCTCTGGACCAGATGTCGGTGTCGATGACGATGAATGGCGCGGTGCTGCCGATCATGGCCATGTATATCGTTGCCGCCGAGGAGCAAGGTGTCGGCCCCGATCGACTCGCCGGGACTTTGCAGAACGACATCCTCAAGGAATTCATGGTGCGGAATACCTACATCTATCCGCCCGGGCCGTCCATGCGAATCGTCGCCGACATTATTTCCTATACCGCCGGGCACATGCCCAAATTCAATTCGGTATCGATCTCCGGCTACCACATGCTCGAAGCTGGAGCGACCAGCGTCCAGGAACTGGGATTCACCCTGGCCGATGGCATCGAGTATGTCCGCGCTGCACTGGGCAACGGTCTGAAGGTGGATCAGTTTGCACCGCGACTCTCGTTTTTCTTCGGCATCGGCATGAACTTCTTCATGGAAGTCGCGAAACTGAGAGCCGCGAGGCTGCTCTGGTCCTCGCTCATGGATGAACTGTTTTCCCCCGAAGACCCCAGATCGCTGATGCTGAGGACGCACTGTCAGACTTCCGGAGTCAGCCTGACGAGTCGGGACCCGCACAACAACATTATCCGGACAACGATAGAAGCCATGGCCGCTGCGCTGGGCGGTACCCAATCGCTGCATACCAATTCTTTCGACGAAGCGCTGGCGCTGCCCACACCGTTTTCGGCCCATGTTGCCCGAAACACACAGTTGGTGCTTCAGGAAGAAACCGGAATTACCAACGTCGTCGATCCACTGGCCGGCTCATACTACGTTGAGAGCCTGACCGCAGCATTGGTCGCGCACGCCCGAGCGCTCATCAATGAAGTTGAGGCACTCGGAGGCATGACCCGGGCAGTGGAATCGGGCATGCCGAAAACGCGAATCGAACAGGCAGCCGCCCTCAGACAGGCCCGCATCGACCGCGGTCAGGAAGTCGTCGTCGGAGTCAACAAGTATCAGCTCGATGACGAGCCCGAAGTCGAAATCCGTGACATCGACAACACGGCAGTACGTGAGGGACAGGTCAAACGTCTGGAGAAGGTCCGCAATGAACGGGATGCGTCGGCCTGTGGCGCTCGACTGGATGCGCTGACGGCTGCCGCCAGCGAACGCCAGGCAAACCTGCTGGCACTGGCCGTCGAGGCGGCGCGTGCCCGCGCCAGCGTCGGTGAGATTTCCGATGCCCTGGAAAAGGTGTATGGGCGCCACCGGGCAGTAGTTCACTCCGTCAGCGGCGTCTACGGATCGGCCTACGAGGGAGACAGCAATTTCATGGAAATCCAACAGGAGATCGAAGCGTTCGCGCGGGAAGAGGGCCGCCGCCCCCGGATCCTGATTGCCAAACTGGGTCAGGACGGACACGATCGCGGCGCAAAAGTCATCGCTACAGCGTTCGCTGACATTGGCTTTGACGTCGACATTGGCCCGCTGTTTCAGACACCGGAAGAAGCTGCGCATCACGCCATCGAGAACGACGTCCACGTGGTGGGAATATCATCCCAGGCCGCGGGACACAAAATCCTGGTTCCGCAACTGCTAAAGTCGCTGAAACACCTGGGAACTCGCGAGATCATCGTGGTATGCGGCGGCGTCATACCACCGAAAGACTACGATGAACTGAAAGCGGCCGGCGTCGCCGCCGTTTTCGGACCGGGAACGAATATTCCGGTTGCGGCCGTCGCCGTACTGAACCTGATTCGGGAGCGGCGAAAGGCGACCGGACGCCCCAGACTAACGACGGGTTAACTGGAGACTTGTATGCAGGACATCATTGAACAGCTGGAACAGATGCGCTCCGCCGCAAAGCTGGGGGGCGGTGAAGATCGTGTCGACAAACAACATGCCAAAGGCAAACTGACCGCGCGTGAGCGAATCGAAATGCTCTTGGACTCGGGCAGCTTTGAAGAGTGGGACATGTTTGTCGAGCATCGTTCGAACGACTTCGGGATGGGCGAAAACAAGATACCGGGCGATGGCGTGGTCACCGGCTACGGGACAATCAATGGCCGACTTGTGTTCGTATACAGTCAGGACTTCACGGTGTTCGGGGGTTCGCTGTCTGAGGCCCACGCGGAAAAGATCTGCAAGGTGATGAATCAGGCCATCAAGGTGGGCGCGCCCCTGATCGGGCTCAACGATTCCGGTGGCGCCCGAATCCAGGAAGGAGTGGCTTCGCTGGGTGGCTACGCGGACGTATTTCAGCAAAACGTGCTGGCCTCGGGTGTCGTGCCTCAAATCTCCCTGATCATGGGTCCATGCGCCGGCGGGGCGGTCTACTCTCCGGCAATCACCGACTTCATCTTCATGGTGCGAGACAGCGCCTACATGTTCGTGACCGGACCCGACGTCGTTAAAACGGTGACCCATGAAGAGGTGACCGCCGAGGAACTCGGTGGCGCCATTTCTCACACCACACGATCCGGAGTTGCAGACCTGGCTTTCGAAAACGATATCGAGGCGCTGTTGATGACGCGCCGCCTGTTCACCTATCTGCCGGTGAACAACCGCAGCAAGCCGCCCACCTGGCCGACGACCGATCCGATGGATCGCGTGGAGCTGTCTCTGGACAGCATGGTGCCCGACGATCCGGCAAAACCCTACGACATGCGGGAACTCATCACGAAAGTTGCTGACGAAGGTGATTTTTTCGAGTTGAAACCCGAGTACGCCAAAAACATCATCATCGGCCTCATTCGCATGAACGGCTCGACGATTGGAGTGGTCGCCAATCAACCGATGGTGCTGGCCGGTTGCCTGGATATTGATTCGTCCGTCAAAGGCGCGCGCTTCGTTCGCTTCTGTGATGCTTTCAACATACCGATCCTGACGCTCGTGGACGTACCGGGATTCATGCCGGGTACGGCCCAGGAGTACGGTGGAATCATCAAGCAGGGCGCAAAGCTGTTATACGCCTTTGCCGAAGCCACGGTACCGAAGGTCACCGTGATCACCCGGAAGGCCTATGGGGGAGCCTATGACGTGATGTCTTCCAAACACCTACGGGGAGATGTCAATTTCGCATGGCCGAGTGCGGAAATCGCTGTGATGGGCCCGAAAGGGGCGGTTGAGATCATTTTTCGCCAGGACCTCGGCAATACGGAAAAGATCGCGGAAAGAACTGAAGAATACCGGAAGAAGTTCGCGAATCCGTTCATCGCCGGCAGTCGCGGCTACATCGACGATGTCATCATGCCGAGAAATACCCGCGCGCGCGTCGCGCGGTCGTTCGCGATGCTGGCCGACAAGCGCCTGGAAAACCCGTGGCGCAAACACGGAAATATACCGCTCTAAACGCAAGGCGATTCCAAGAAAGTAAAAGAATGTTCGACAAGATTCTGGTCGCAAATCGAGGCGAAATCGCCTGCCGCGTCATGAAGACCGCCCGCCGCATGGGTATCCGGACGGTCGCGATATATTCCGACGCCGACCGGAACGCCCTGCACCGACGAATGGCGGATGAAGCCGTTCGCGTCGGGCCCCCGCCCGCAGCCGAGAGCTATCTTGTGATGGATCTCATTGTCGAAGCCGCAAAAAAGACGGGAGCCCAGGCAGTGCATCCCGGTTACGGGTTTGTTTCAGAGAATCCCGCGTTTGCGGGATCTCTGGCAGAGGCCGGAATCACTTTCATTGGTCCGGGCGTCAAAGCGATCACCAGCATGGGCGACAAGATCACCTCCAAGATACTTGCGGCCGAAGCCGGTGTGAATACGATTCCTGGATTTAATGACACGATCGAG
Organism: Terriglobia bacterium; assembly: GCA_965263045.1. Taxonomy (GTDB): domain Bacteria; phylum Acidobacteriota; class Terriglobia; order 20CM-2-55-15; family 20CM-2-55-15. The sequence goes on along the minus strand of CBDHGK010000041.1, from coordinate 5,971,736 downwards.
AGCCCAGACCATGCTGTCGAGGTCTCTCGCACGATCGGATACCCCGTCATGCTCAAAGCCAGTGCTGGTGGTGGCGGGAAAGGCATGCGCGTGGTGACAGACGATGCCGAGGCCAGCGATGGATTTGAGCGGGCGAGGAACGAGGCGCAGGCCAGCTTCGGCGACGGCCGCATCTTTGCAGAGAAATTTATCGAAGAGCCGCGACACATCGAAATCCAGGTTCTCGCCGACATGCACGGCAACACGATCCATCTTGGGGAACGTGAGTGTTCGATTCAGCGGCGCCACCAGAAAGTCATCGAGGAAGCCCCGTCGCCATTTCTGGATGAGACCACGCGCGAAGCGATGGGTCGGCAGGCTGTGGCCCTGGCTCAGGCGGTCGACTACTGCTCCGCCGGGACCGTGGAGTTCATCGTCGATGCGAATCGCAATTTCTATTTTCTCGAGATGAATACGCGATTGCAGGTTGAACACCCGGTGACCGAACTCATCACAGGCCTGGACCTTGTGGAACAGATGATTCGCATCGCGGCGGGTGAAGAACTGGGGATCACCCAGAAGGACATCGTTCTCAGCGGATGGGCGATTGAAAGCCGCGTTTACGCGGAAGATCCGTTTCGCAACTTCATGCCGTCCACCGGCCGCCTGGGACGCTATCAGGCGCCGACGGAAACTGAAGGCACGCGTGTCGATACCGGGATCGAAGAGGGCAGTGAAGTTTCAATTTTCTACGACCCGATGATTGCCAAGGTCGTGACCTACGGTCGGGACCGGTCGGAGGCTTTGTCCCGGATGGGGGATGCATTGGACGCCTACTACATTCGGGGTGTCTCCCACAATATCAGCTTCCTGAACGCCCTGATCGCCCACCCGCGGTTTATAAAGGGGGCGCTGACCACGAATTTCATCGCGGACGAGTATCCTGACGGGTTTCACGCCAGCGATGTTCCCCTTAACGATCCGGGGCTTCCGATCGCCGTGGCGGCAACGATTCACCAGAAACATATGCTTCGGGGCGCAAAGTTGTCCGGCCAGATGCTCGGCCAGGAACGCCAGGTCGGTGAAAAGTGGACGGTCATCATTGACAAGGAACACTGGCCCGTCACGGTCTCATCGATCGACACACGTTTCGAGATCGTCCACGGCGAGAACAGCTACCAGGTCACAACAGATTGGGAGATTGGTCAACCTCTCTTCAGGGGGGAGGTCAACGGACACGCCGTCTGTGTTCAAGTGGACGAATTTGGTGCAGCCTACCGACTGTTCCACCGCGGTTCTCAGGTCGATGCCCTCGTCATCACCCAAACAGCGGCTGAACTGAACCGCCACATGCTTCCGAAGCTACCTCCGGATTTATCCAGATTCCTGCTGTCTCCGATGCCGGGTTTGTTGATCCATCTTCCCGTCCAGGTTGGCGACGAAGTCAAGGCCGGCGAGGAACTGGCAGTTGTCGAGGCCATGAAGATGGAAAACAGCCTGCGGGCCTCTGAAGACGTCGTCATCGCGAAAACGCTGGCTGGGGAAGGGGATAGCCTCGTCGTTGACCAGCCGATCGTGGAATTCGAATAGCCGGAAATGTTGTCACCCGACGCCAAGACTCTCGGCCCGGCCGTAATTGGGGGGGACCGCCGAGCGCTGGCCCAGGCCATCACGTTGATCGAATCGACACGCCCCGAAGACCGCAGGGCGGCGCTCACTCTCCTTGAGGCACTTGTACCGCGGGCAGGCCGCTCGATCCGCATCGGGATCTCAGGTGTTCCAGGTGTCGGGAAGTCGACATTCATCGAAAGCCTGGGCAACTTTCTGATCGACAAAGGGCACAAAGTGGCCGTCCTGGCCGTGGACCCTTCTTCGGCCGTCAGCGGTGGCTCGATTCTGGGCGACAAGACCCGTATGGAGCAGCTATCGAGGCGGCCGGAAGCTTTTATCCGGCCGTCTCCGGCAGGCACAACGCTCGGCGGCGTGACACGGCGCACCCGTGAAACGATGCTGGTGGCCGAAGCGGGCGGCTTTGACATACTGCTGGTTGAGACTGTTGGAGTCGGACAGTCGGAAACCGCTGTTTCAGAAATGACCGATATGTTCATCCTGATGCTGTTGCCCGGCGGTGGGGACGAACTGCAAGGGATCAAGCGGGGCATCGTCGAACTGGCCGACCTGATCCTGGTCAACAAGGCGGATGGCGACATGTTGGCGATAGCCCAGCGGTCGGTCGAGGACTATCGAAATGCCCTGCATCTGCTCCACCCTCGCAGCGAACACTGGCAGGTTCCGGTCGAAGAGTTCTCGGCCATCGAAGGGTCGCGCACAACAGCGGTGTGGGACATCGTCGAGCGATACCGCTCGGCGCTGTCGGTCACCGGCGATCTCGACCAGAAGCGTGCCGACCAGGCCAAAGCATGGATGTGGACCGAAGTTACTGGCGAACTCGTCGATGAACTCATGGACGACCCGAACGTGAAGGCACGGGTCAAACAGCTCGAAAACGAAGTGACAGCAGGGAAACTCTCGCCGACGACCGCGGCGCAGGAATTGATTGCCACATTCATGAAGCGCAATACTGGAGGATCATGATCGGAAGGCTCAACCATGTCGCAATAGCCGTGCCGGACCTCAACGAGGCAGTCGCTGTTTATGAGGGGATGTTGGGCGCGACGGTGTCGCAACGGGTCCATCTCCCGGAGCACGGCGTCACGACGATCTTTGTAGAACTGCCGAATACCAAAATCGAATTGATACAACCCCTGGGTGATGGGTCGCCCATCGCAGGGTTTCTCGAACGCAACCCTTCCGGCGGCATGCATCACATCTGTTACGAAGTGAACGACATCACCGTCACCCGCGACCAGTTGACGGCGGAAGGGGCAAGGGTCCTCGGAAGCGGAGAACCCAGCATCGGCGCGCACGGAAAGCCCGTCCTGTTTCTCCATCCGAAGGATTTTTGCGGGACGCTGATCGAGCTTGAGCAGGTGTGATGGAGGGGGAGACAGCGTTGCCTGGGAGCCTTCCGGGAGGCGTGCTAACACCGACCAGTTAAGCCGCTGCGCAGGCTATCGTAGATCCGAAGGTTGCGCTCGAAGATTTCGCTCCCTCGTTCGCTCAGACATCCTGTCTGAACGAGGGGCGACGCTCGCGATCATCGTGATCGCAAGCTCTTTTGGGGAACTCGGAATTTGTAGGTGGATCCCAGAATATTACCCGCACCGGTCCGACGGTGCGGGTGGACAACGAGGCGGAGCCGAGGCGTCAGAGTAATAGGACTATCGGATCAATCAAGAACCACTCCCCCAGTTCCGCCTCCCACGCAGAGCGATCCCGTATCACCCAAACACATAAACAACCCCATCCGTGGACCCAATCACCACCCGACCGTCCGCGATCGCCGGGGATGCCGTCAGATCCGCTCCCGTATTGAACTCCCACAGCTTTGCGCCGGTTGCGGCGTCGAGCACATACAATCGACCGTCACTCGATCCGATATACACTCGGCCACCGGCGATTGCGGGTGACGAATCGACACGTGCCCGCGTCTCGAAGGTCCACAGGCTCTCGCCCGTTGTCGCGTCGATCGCATGGACGAACTTGTCGCGCCCACCGAGAACAACGCGACCATTGGCCAGGGCTGCGGATGAGTAATAGGGGAATTGCCTGTTCGGATTCCTGTAGCGCCATACAACGCTGCCCTCGGCGAGATCAAGTCCGAGAACTTCATGCTCGAAGGTGCCGAAATAGGCACGTCCACCGTCCACCAACGGTGATGCCGCCGTATATGCTCCGGCGACGATCTGGTAAGCCTCGGTTCCATCGGCGACGCGCACGGCGCGAAAAATTCCATCGCACCCTGCTATAAAGGCCAGGCCGTCGGCGACCGCCGGTGTCGCATGCACCATGTTGTCGGTCTGAATCTTCCAACGCAGGCTGCCACCATCTGAGTCGATGGCATACAGGTGCGTGTCGTATGAGCCTACGAGGACGAGATCGTCGACGACAACGGGTGACGACTTGATCTCCCCATCGGTCGGAAAAGTCCACACCCCGTGGCCGTCGTCCACGTTCACCGCGTGAAGGTTCCCGTCGAGATCACCCACGTAGACGGTGCCTTCTGCGACCGCCGGGGAAGATTCCACGATGAAACTCCCGGTGGAGTAGGTCCACAGGAGCTCTCCGGATTCCAGATCGAGCGCCAGGAGATCACCGTTGCCGACGCCGACGTATACGACACCATCCGCGACTGCGGCGGATGAATCGATCACGTCACCTGTTTCGTGGCTCCAGAGCAGTTCCAGGCTGCTGGGTGGGTTCGTGCCCGCGACGCCCGTAAGCGCCGGGTCACCCCGGAACTGGCTCCAGTCTCTACTGCCGTTTGCAGTGGGGGCCTGGGCAAACACAACCGGCACCACGCTCGCCACGGTAGCAACGAGCAGGACGCCAATCACCTTCCACATGACAGGGGCATCCATTGAACTGACGGCGATTCTGGGGTGAGCTTTCAGCGGGACCTCGTTCACGCCATCGACCGTTACTCGGCCGAGAGCGCGAAAAGTTGGTTGCGATTGTTCATGAACAAGACGTCGTGTGCCGGGACGACGGTCGAATAAACGGCACTTCCCATGTTCATTTCGGCGAGCACATTTTCATTGCGATCGTGCGCAAGGACGACGATGTCACCATCTTCGTCTCCAAGATAGACCTTGTCGTCAACGACGAAAGCAGAGCCCCAGACAGCGGCAAACGTATCGTGAACCCAGTAGGGCGCGCCGGTATCGGCATCGAGGCAGTGCAGGAAACCGCTGAAGTCGGCGATATAGACCAGGCCATCGGCGACGGCAGCGGTCGAAATTGAACGGCGGATGTCCTCATAGTGCCAGATGACGCCACTTTCGGTAATATCGCCACGTCCGGTCGCGTCGAGAGCGTAAAAATGCCCGACGCCTTCGCCGTGCTCCGGGTCCTGCCCGTTGGCGATGTACACGCGGTCTTCGTGAATCACTGGCGTTGAAATTACTTCATTGCGCGTTCTGGGCCAGACCGAATCCTTGGGATTCGTGTCGAACTCCCAGAGCTTTTCACCGGTTTCGGCGACGTATCCCCTCACCCACCCATCGCCCTGGGCGGAAACGACCTGGACGACACCGTCGACTTCGCCAATCGATGGCGTGGACCACTGCCCATGCAGAATCCGATCTTCGACGGAGTTGTCTTCCCAGACCCATTCTCCGGTATCTATGTTGATCGCGACGATCGCGGGCGCAAACGGCGACGGGACGTTGACGTGGCTTTCATCGTGCCCGTTGGAGGTGCTCACGAAAATCAAGTCCCCCCACATGACCGGTGACGAATTCGACAGGTTATGAGGGTAGGTGCCCACCTCTTCCAACATGTCGAACTCCCACAGAATATCGGCATCGAATTCACCCGTGCGCTCCTCATCGGTGATGGCTCCGTCGTTCTCGCCGTCCCGGAAACCCTGGATGTCGAGTGCGGTCACGACCCCACGATTCGTGGTGTAGAAGAGGCGTTCACCCAAGATCAGAGGCGAGGAGGCCACACCCTGAAACGGCCAGTCATTGGCCCGTCCCGCCTCCAGCTTCGGATTCGTCTGCTGCCAGAGGAACTCGCCGTCGGACTCTCGAAACGCCATCAAAACGCCGCGGTCTCCAGGCTGGTCGGGATCGCGCAAAAGCTCGTTGTTCGTACCCACGAACACCATGCCCCCGGAAACAACCGGATTGCCATAGCTCTGCGAACCGAGTTCAGCCACCCACTTGATATTCCGTCCCGTTTCCACGTCCCAGTCGGTCGGCAACCCCGTCATGTCCGAAACCATGTTGCGGTCCCCGGTCCCCCCCCACATGGGCCAATCACCAGTTCCCGGCTCTCCCGGCTGTGTGCGCGCGGGAGCGCTTTCTACGGCACTGAGCCATGCGATGGCGAGAACGACCAAGAGTTTTGAGTTGATCCGCAACCGTCTAGTTATTTCCATTACGTTTGCCTTGTCTTGAGTTTGAGCCTGTCGAGTCGACTCTACCCTTAGCTTCTTCTATACACGGTTCAATCCGTTATAGTTTGTCGCGGTCCGAAACGATCATTTTAAATCGCTGACGCGTCGGCTCCGCCTCCTTGTCCCCCCGCACGCAGGAACCGTGCGGGGCCTGGCTGGACTTACCGTAACGTCCGTCCCCTCCCCAAAAGAGCTTGCCATCAGGATGATGGCGAGCGTCGCCGATCGTTCAGACAGGATGTCTGAATGAACGATCGAGCGAAATCCGATTCTCCAAACATCTAATTCAGGGCACTAATTCGCCGTCAACACGAAGTTATCCAGATACGCGCCATACTCGGCATCCAGGAAGAGGCCGGGCGCGCCTTCGCGATTACCGATCGGATCCACACGGTCGATGAGCCACTCCCCCGGCTCCGCATCACCAACCGGCCAAGCCTTACCCTGCACCTGGACCTGGCCGTCAGGCAGGTTCTGGACACGGACTTTCATCCGGTACCACATGTCCGGTTCCCAGCTGAACGGAACAGTCACCGAGCGTTCGATTTCCGGCTCCCAGGGTTCCAGCTTGAGCTTCTGCGTCGTGCCGTACAGAACCAGGGAATAGGTCTGGGCTGTGATGCCGACATCGGCCATCTGGCGGCGTCGCGTCGGCGCCCGGACATCGGCCTGAAATGTATAGTTGGACCAGTCCGTCGGTCCAAGAAACATCCGGGCCCGCCCGAAGATCGTGTTGTCGGGAGGTTTTTCAAAGACCCGATTCCCATCGAGTGTTGAGACGGTAAACCGTCCCGCCTGCGCATTGATCCATCCTGGCGGAAGATCCCCGTCCATATAGGCATCAAATCCTTCCTCGTAGGGAAGCGGATGGGCCACCCGCGCGCGGGCTTCACCTGTGAGTCCGCCCACCGTGGCGCGGATGACGCCGGCCTGTAACTGGGGCTCATTCGAAACGGTGAAGCTTCCGTCCGCGCCCAGCGTTCCTTCCAGACCGTCCAGGGCCCAGTCGGCATCGGCCTCGCCGATGAATCGCCCCTGACCGTCAAACAAGCGCGCCCTCAGACGGACCGTATCCCCCGCTTCGAGCACCATCTCGGTGGGCACGACCTGGAGGTGGGTGGGCGGGCCTTCCCCGGGGGAAATGACGTCGTCGAGGGCCCAGCCATCGAGCGCAGACGCCGTAGGTGAGCCAATGGCATACACGGCGTCACTGGTGACAAAGAAAACCCGTCCTCTTGATATGGCCGCTCCCGCGACGATCTGCTCCGGGGTGCCCTCCGAACTGCAACAACTGTCCGTGCTCAGCGGGAGTTCGACCCTGCTCAGAACCTCGGCGCTGGAGGCCCCCGGCCGGACGATATAGAAAGCGCCCCCGTTGGTCCCCACATATATTTTGCCGTCGGCGAGCACCGGTGACGCCCGTTGGGCATTACCCAGCGGCAGCGACCACAGCTCCTCCCCGCTATCTGTGTCGAAGGCCAGCAGGGTCGATCCGGTGTCGATCTGATAGATCCGGTCCCCGTCGATGACGGGTGAGGAGTAACCCAGTTCCCGGCCTTTCACATCCCAGATGGTTTCGGTAATCTCTCCCGTTCGGCCGCCCGCGATGGCCGCGATCATGCCGAGCTCGTTACCTGCAAGGTTTTCATCGCCGTGCGACATGAAGATGACGTCGTCTCTGACAACCACACCGGTGTTGATCGCCCGCCGCGCCGCCGGGAAGCTCCACACCACCTCACCGGTCTGGGGCTTGATGGCATGGACGCCCCCGTTCCCGAGACCCTGGATCAGCAGTCGCTGGCCATCGATCGTCGCAATCGTCGGCGGCCCATAGGCCGTATCAAACGGGCGACCGCCGGGAGCCGAAGCGTAAACGATCTCCCCGGTCCGCTTATCCAGCCCCACCAGGCGATGCGCCCGGTTCCAGTTCGATCCCCAACTTGATATCGCGGCCGACACGATCACCAGATCACCGTCAATTAGTGGGGAGGAAGTCCGTCCACCGTGCGTCGTAAAGGCGGCCCACTCTTCGGCAAACGATCGCTGCCACAGAAGCTCACCGTTCGCGTTCAAAGCAACAACCATCGCGTTGCCACTCATCGCGTAGACATTTCCGGTTTCAGGGTCTGCCGCCGGGGAAGCCCAGCCCACCCGGTGCGGAGGGACATCGCTCTGAAATATGTTGAAACGGTAGTCCCAGATCATCTCCCCGGTGTCCGCATCAAGGGCCATCACGCGTTCCTGCAGTTGCGGGCCCCGCTCAGCGGGGTTTTGAACGTAAACGCGATTGCCCATTACGATCGGCGCCGAACGGCCACCGTAGGGAGCCCGCCAGAGGAAATTCGTGCCGTTCACCTCCCATGTTTCCGGAAGTCCGGTCTCCAAAGAGGAACCGTCCCTGTGGGGACCACGTAGCTCGGGCCAATCTCCCAGGGCAATTCGACCAGTGCCCTGACCGGCAGCACCTACGGCCAGATTCAGCAGTACCGTGAAAAGGAGAGCCGGTTTCATAAACATATTGAAATGTCCTTCGATACGTTCCATCTGTCAGGAAACTTCTTAATTTGGAACAGCCGAACGGTTGAATTAGAAATATATCGCAGGCAAATGGGGTTGCAGTGAATTTCTGTCAAAAAGATTGCTGACGTTACCATCACATGGTGTCTTCATCTAGCTCCGCATTGCCTGATAGTTTCGTCGCGATCCGATCCGACTATTTTCTTACACTGAACGCCTCGGCTGCCGCCTCGTTGTTCACCCGCACCGGGGGACCGCTGCGGGTTCATTAGGGAACGCTGCCAGGTTTCCACTCTTCCTCATTTACAGGCCCCGCACGGTTCCTCCGTGCGGGGGAACAACGAGGCAGAGCCGAGGCGTTAGACTAATAAGATGATCGCTTCTGACACTGACGAATTGTCAGGCAACGAACTTCTGCCTCACGAACCTACCCCCCACCCACATCGTAAGCCGTCACCGTCCCCTGATCCCGAATATAGAGGATACGGTCGCTTATTACCGGGTGTGCCCGGCTGGGTTCGCCCTGATCGGGCATCTCGAATCGCCCTTTCTCCGTGTAGCGCTCGGGTGTGGCTTCCACCAGTCCGACGACATTATTTTCGCTGTGGATATAGAGATGTCCGTCCGCGTAAACGAGAGATCCCTTACCAACGCTACGGTCACGCCACATCCGCTCGCCGGTCGCGAAATCCAGGCAAGTCAGGATGGAGTTATTGAAACCATAAAGATACCCATCGACTACGACGACACCTCCATGATGGTTCCGCATCTCGCGGGTGAAATACACCTCCTCGGCCGCCACCGTCCCCTGTTGAGGCCTCAGCTCCAATAGCCCGCCGCCGGTGCCGTACGCGGAAGCGTAGAAGACTTTGTTGTCATAAAAGACTGGAGTGGCGGCGTTTGCGGTCCTGTTGGCCGCCTCCGTGTATTTCCACATCAGTTCGCCGTCTCTGGCCCTGAGCCCCACGCCGGCCTCACCGGTCAGAGTCATCACCGTCCGGACGCCGCCTACGTCGGCGACGATGGCCGACGCATAGCCGGCGCGGTCACTGAGTCCTTCACTGGCCCACAGCGTCTCCCCGGTCCGTTTGTCCAGTGCCACCACAGCGGCACCGCGCCCACCCGGGGCCACGATCACCATGTTGCCGTCCACCAGAGGCGACTCGCTGATCAGCCAGGAAATGTTCCGGCCGCCGAATTCCTCAAGGATATTGAGTTGCCAGACGATCGATCCGTCGCTGGCTTCGAGGCACGCCAGGTCCCCGTTTTCGGTCAGGACATAGAGCCGGCCACCATCCAGGGTTGGAGTCCCCCGGGGCCCGGATCCTTCCCCGTTTCTACGTCCTTGACCAAGGGGCCGCGACCATAACAAACGCCCAGTGCTCCGGTCCAGACTGGCGACGGCGCTCTGCTGGCCCACCAACATTTGAAGATAGATGCGGTCGCCGGCTACAGCCATCGATCCATATCCCGCGCCCAGACCCTGGGTTTGCCACATTCGGTCCGGGCCCGACGCCGGCCACTGGCTCATCAGGCCCGATTCCTGTGATATGCCGTCACGGTTCGGACCGCGCCACTGGGGCCAATCCGTAGCGGTTGCGGTTTGGCCACCAAGGGCTGTGATCGTCGTCAGAATCAGGGCGACGCTCCCGACCGACAGGCACAAATTCACCTCCATACTCCGGTATTCGTTTGCATTTCCAATTCAGTGCCTACACGGGGCACGGCTGGCGATCCAGCCGCGAGACAGTTAACATGCTTCTGATCAACGATGACACTTTCAGCGAGGGCCTTCAACATGATTCCAAAGCTTTGCGTCGGACTGGTTCTCACCCTGTGGATCGCGAGCCCCGGGCTGGCGCAAACCTATAGAGCCTCGATTCGCGGAATCGTCGTCGATCCGTCGGGTGCTGGGGTGGGGGGGGCGGCGCTGGAGTTCACGAACGAGGCGACATCAAACACACGTGTCGCCATTGCCGGACCGGACGGGCGCTTTGCCGTATCGGCGCTGGTCCCGGGCGACTACCTGATCGAAGCCGAACTGGACGGCTACGCCCGCTATGTTGTCCGAACCGGACTGCGGGTTCATCAGGAGTTGTGGCTCAACGTGGCGTTGAGCCTGGGTACGTTGAGGGAGGAAATCGAAGTGCGGGCGCCGGCCGTCGCCATCGATCAGGAATCGGCTGCCCTGGGCACCGTGATCGACAGCCGTCAGATCACGGGTCTTCCGTTGGATGGCCGAAACTTCCTGGAACTGTCCCTGCTCGCACCCGGTGTCGCACCCGCTCCGGAAGGCTCAGCCAGCTCCGTGAGGGGCGATTTTGCCTTCACCGTCAACGGCGCACGCGAAGATGCCCAGAGCTTCCTCCTCGACGGCGTCTACAACATCGATCCCAAACTGAACACACCCGGCGTCCGTCCGCCTGTCGACGCAATCCGTGAATTCAAGGTTCTGACAGGGTCCTACAATGCGTCGTTCGGTCGAAACGCGGCCGGCCAGATCAATATCGTCACACGCTCAGGTGGAAACGAGTTCCACGGAACGGCTTACGGTTTCCTCCGGACGCGTTCGCTCAACTCGCGCAACTACTTTGCACCTGCAAACGAACCCGAGCCGGAATACAGCCGGGGCCAGTACGGCGCATCGCTCGGCGGGCCAATCATCGAAAATCGCACCTTCTTCTTCGCCGACTACGAACGCACCCACCTTCGGGAAGGCATTACGCGGGTTACAAACGTGCCGACGCTGGCTGAACGCGGAGGGGACTTTTCCGAGAGCCTGCACCCGGCACCGGTCAACCCCCTCAGCGGCCAACCGTTTCCCGACGATCGCATTCCCGGCTTTTTCATCCACCCGGTCGGCGGGGCGATTGCCGCGCTGTATCCCGAGCCGAACCGCAGTCGGCCGTTCGCGAATTTCGTCTCTTCACCGACACTTTCTGACGACGTCGACCATTTTGACCTCCGGCTGGATCACAATTTTTCCAGAGGCTCCCGGTTCATGGCGCGCTACAGCTTCAACGACCGACGCTTTTTTGAACCCTTCGTAGCGGGCGTCCGCGTCCCCGGATATGGCACCGACGTACCGCGACGCGGACAGAATCTTGCCGTCGGCTTCACCGAACCCATCGGTTCAGACCTGATCCATGACATTCGCCTTGGTTACACCCGGGTTTCGATCGGTGTCTTTCATGAAAACCAGGGTCGCAGCGTCAATCAGGAAGTGGGCCTGCCAGATCTGTCGCCGAACCCGCGCGATTTCGGGCTGAGCCAGATCACCGTAGCGGGATTCTCGCCGCTGGGAGACGAATTCACCAGCCCACAGCAAAGCACGACGGACATGTGGCAACTGGTGGACACACTGACCTGGGCCCGGGGTTCGCACATGGTCACGACCGGCTTTGATATTCGGCATGTCCGGCAGGAGGCCTATCGTGATGTTCAGTCCCGCGGTTTCCTGAATTTCTCGGATCGATACCTGACGGGCAATGGCCTGGCCGATCTCCTGCTCGGTTTTCCTCTCGTGACGGGAGGCGCCATTCTCGACAACCCGCAGCGGCTGCGGTCCTCGGGCTGGAGCGCGTTTCTCGAGGACGGCTGGAGACTGCGCAACGATCTCACCCTCACTGCCGGCCTGCGCTACGAGTACATCGGGCCGGGAGTGGATGCCGACGATCGAGCCAACCTGTACGACCCCGAAGCGAGAGGGTTCGTACAGGTCGGTACAGGCACCATGCCACGCGGCGGCTATCAACCGGACCGCAACAACTGGGGACCACGGATCGGACTGGCCTGGACGCCGGACGCTTCCAGACAGACCGTCATCCGTGGCGGCTACGGGATTTATTACAACCAAGGTGCTCTGGCCACAGGCGAAGGCCTCTACTTCAACGCGCCTTACTTTGATTTGAAACTGTTCATTCCTGCACGCGGCATACCGCCGGTGACGCTCCAGGATCCGTTTCCAGAGTCGTACCCTTTTGCGCTACCCGCATCGGCGACGGCCTATCAGCGAAACCTTCAGACGGGCCGGAGGGAACACTGGACGGTCGGGGTGCAACGGCAACTGGGTGACGCACGAACGATCGAGGTCGCCTACGTGGGTTCACGCGGCCGGCATCTGATCGCCGCGCGTGACATCAACCAACCCGATCCCAGCCCGGCACTGGTGAACCTGAGACCCAATCCGCTGCTGGCCGACATTACACTGATCGAGTCCCGTGGGGAAGCCGAGTACAAGGCACTCCAGATCAAGTTCCAGCAGCGCTCCGAACGCGGTCTGTCGCTGCTCGCAGCCTACACGCTGGGCAAGTCCCAGGATGACGCTTCCGGATTCTTCCCCAGCACGGGGGACTCCAATTTTCCTCAGGACAGCCGGAACCCCGGCCTGGAATACGGGCGTTCCAGCTTTGACGTCAGACACCGGTTTTCAACGAGCGTCGCATGGGGCATGCCGTTCGGCACCGGCCAACGCTGGCTGGCCGACAACGGGGTGCTGTCGACGGTACTCGCGAACTGGGAACTGCAGGGCATCGTGACACTCCAGAGCGGGCGCCCGTTTACGGTGGCATTAGTTCCCGAGTTCGACAACAGCAACACCGGTCGCTCCACACTGGGTTTCGGCGCAAACGATCGACCGGACCGGGTCGGCAATCCAGTTTTGGACGATCCCTCACCCGAGCAGTGGTTCAACACCGCAGCTTTCGCAGTCCCGGATTTCGGCAGCTTTGGCACGGCCCAACGGAATATCCTTGAAGGCCCTGGTTTTCAGAACGTGAACCTGGCGCTGTCGAAGGACGTGTCGATCGGTGAACGCGTGGATCTCCAGCTTCGGGCTGAAGCATTCAACCTGTTCAACCGCTCCAATTTTCACCTGCCGGACGCTTTCGTAGGCTCACCGACCTTTGGCCAGGTCGTTTCGGCCGACAACCCGAGACGCTGCCAGTTCGGCCTCAAACTGATTTTTTAGCAGCCTGTCGGACTTACAGGACCCTTCCGGATGTGTTGTGTGGGAAGAATGAGGGCATGGACACACGATTCAGAGGTTTCCGCGGGCGAACGCATAAAAGAAGTTCAGTTGATCGTTGCCGTGCGGCACGACACCGATGAGACCGACCTGATATATGCGCTCGATCAGCCGGCTCAAAGATCGGCGAGTACAGTCGTTGAGCGGCGGATGCCCTATCACCAGAACTCGCGAATCAAGTTAGCCTTCACGACGCCCTGGCTTGCCTGGGAGCATCTGCGGATGCTGTCCCTGGCTGAGCGGCTGTCGTGGGGATTCTGGCTCGCCGCCGCAGTGCTCCTCGGCCGCGTTCGACGCTCGCCGCCTTACGCTTTTCTTACGAAGCGAATACGAAACAGTCTTTGAATTGCCTGTAGATCAACTCAGCTGCAGTTGATCCGGTATTATATTGTGCAGCAAGGATGACGGACAGAATCGCAAACCGAGCCACAAGCAGGAAAGATCCATGCGCTTAGTTTCCTGGAACGTTAATGGCGTTCGTGCCGCAATCAAAAAGGGCTTTGCGGCTTCCTTCGAGAGCCTGGACGCTGATGTGTTCTGCCTGCAAGAAACCAAAGCCCAGGACGATCAAGTCCTCGAAGCTCTCGCCGATATTGACAGCTACCGCATCATCACCAATTCCGCCGAGAAAAAGGGATATTCGGGCACGGCGATCTTATGCAGGGAGGAACCGCTCTCCGTCCGCGCAGACATTGGTGTTGAGGCGCATGATCTGGAGGGTCGGGTCATCGCTGTCGAATTGGTTTCCTGTTTCGTTGTGACGGCCTATACTCCCAACTCCGGTGATGGACTCAAACGGCTGAAGTATCGACAACAGTGGGATGCGGATTTCCTCAAGTATCTTAAGAAACTGGAAAAAGAAAAGCCTGTGGTGCTGTGTGGCGATTTCAATGTTGCGCACACCGACATTGACCTCGCCCGCCCCAAACCCAACTACAACAAGAGCCCGGGATATACGCAGGCTGAAATCGACGGAATGGATAATCTGATCGCCTCCGGATTCGTGGATACCTTCAGATATAAGAATCCCGATGCGATCAAGTACAGCTGGTGGAGCTACCGCGCCAACGCGCGGCAAAACAACGTGGGCTGGAGAATCGACTACTTTCTTGTATCGGAGACCCTGACAGGCCAGATCAAGAACGCCGATATTCTCAATGATATTACGGGTTCGGATCACTGCCCGGTAGTGCTGGAGCTCGCCACCGTTGCATCCGACAAGCGAAATCGATCGAAGTGATCAGGTTTAGATGCTCAGCACTCAGTATCGCTTCGTCACACGCTGGCGTGTCGAAGCGACGCCCGAAGAAGTTTACAGCGTCATCGAAAACCCGGCCGCGTTCGCCAGGTGGTGGCCGGCCGTCTGGTTGCAGGTTGAAGTGCTCGAAGCCGGCGATGACGATGGGATCGGCAAAGTCGTTCGCTTAGTGTCGAAGGGGTGGCTCCCCTATGTCCTCCAATGGAAGGCCCGTACCGTCGAGATGCTTCGTCCCAGCCGCATCGTGCTGCGCGCCTCAGGGGACTTCGAAGGAGAGGGACGCTGGACGTTCACGGCGGACGGCCCGAATGTGCGGGTCGAGTACGTCTGGACAGTCACGGCCCGGAAGCCGCTGCTGCGCTACCTGTCGGTCCTGATACGGCCGGTCTTCGCCGCAAATCACGGCTGGGCGATGGCGCGGGGGGAAGAGAGCCTCCGGTTGGAGTTGTCGCGCCGGCGCCGGAAACGGGACTCACACGAGCCCCCCGTCCCCGCACCGCCTCAACCGACGTTTCTCAGCGAGCGCCGGCGCCGGCGGCTCGGCTTGCCCGATTCGAAAGACGCCACCGTCAACGACGGATATCGATAATCAGTCCCGCCCGGCATCGTAGGCGATTCTTCCGCCAACAATCGCCATTGCCGACTCGATGTCCTTGATCTCGTCGGCTGGAATCGTCAGGTAGTCGCGGTCCAGAACCAGCAGATCAGACCGGGAGTGACCGTCCGTCCCCCGAGATCAATCGTTCGGGTGTTGGGACCGGACAATCGGGCAATTTCCTGATTCGTGCCGACCGCGACGATACGTTCACCGGCCACGGCCACCGCTTCTGCAATCGTGAAGCGGTCGTCTATGGTGACGATCTATCCGTTCGACAGAATCAGATCCGGGGCCTGCGCCTGTGACGGTACCTTCGCGGCTGCCCCGGCACCCAGGAAACAGACAATAGCCACGATCGTTATCCACTGCGATTGCTTCACGGCCGTTGTCCTTCAATGCCCGAGTGTCATCGGACATTCACTCCAGTTCGCACAGACATGTCCGGGGCAACTCCAATGGTCGTGTTCGATGGGAGTACCCCGTCGCTTCTCTACCCCGCGCTGTCCAACAGTTCAACGTATCCGATTCTGGCGTTGAAAGCGTTGCTGCTCCACCAGATGCGGTTCGGGTTGTTCTGGTCGACTTCCAGGCGCCTCACGTCGGTTTCCGCCTGTGGCAGCGGTAACATCAGCCACTCTCCGGTCCTGGGATCGTACCGCGCGATAATGTCCACCGTGTGCAAGGTCACCCACAGCAGGTCTTTGCTCTCGTCAAAATCGATCGAGTAAGCACCGCTGTATGGAATCGGAGGCTCGATGACGGTCATTTCGTCCGTCCTGTAGTCAATCTTCAGTATGTTTCCGGTCCCCCACAACCCGATCCAGACATTGCCTTCCCCGTCATGGTCCATCCGGCGTGGATAGGAGGTGCCCTCCACCGGGACGTCAAACTCAACCACCTCTCCGGTGTGTCCGTCGAAACGCGCCAGGCGGTCCACCAGGTTTTCAGCCATCCAGACCCGCCCGTCACCGGCGACCGTGATGCCGTAACCGCCGGGATTCTCCTCGGTCGCCGTCCAGGTCGGCGTATCCCATGCGCTCCATTCGCCCGTGGCCGGATCCAGTCTCCTTGCGGCGCCCGGGCCGGAGGACCAGACCGAACCGTCGGGATGCAGCACCATGCTGTTTCCCTGGACTGGTCCGCGGATCTCGCCGCTCGGGAAGGGCCAGTCGGTCCATTGGTCGGCAGCAATGTCGTAGCTCAGCCAGCGTGTCTCGAACGGATCGGCAAACCACATGATGCCGTCCCTGCTGATCTGCAGATTGCCGGGACGTGCGCGCTCGGCCGTATATAGCGGTGGGCCGATTTCGCTGTATTCGTAAGAGACGGGATCGAAACGGCTGATTTTGCCGCCGGTACGCTGGTTGGCCCAGCCCACTCCCCAGGGATCCACTGCGACATCGTGGTTTTCGACCAGTGCATTTTCGACATCGTATTGCACCACACGGTAGTTCCTGGCTTCGCCAGCCAACAGTGTCCGCATCAAGCGGCTGTTCGGATCGGGCGGCGGCATCGGCGGCAGGTTCTGGGTGAGATAATCCAGCAAGACGCTGACGTCGTCATCGCTGAGGTCGGGCAGATCGACGCCGACCATCTCCTCACGCATTTCAGTTATGGTGGATTCCCAGGTCTCGCGGTCAACTCGCCGGGTAATCACACTGGCTTCGGAATGACAGCCGGTGCAGCGCGCCATGATAATTTCTTTGCCGCGCCCTGCAGGAAGAGTGCTCGCCGTCGCCATATGCTCGGGCACCCTCCGTGGCCATGCCGCCGGCAGGGCCGGCGCCCGCCCGACTGTGAGCGCGAGATCCATCTGTGCCGTCCCGTGATCCGATACCTCCACGGGGGCGGACCAGGCGCTCTCGAATTCGTTTCCGACACCCTGCACGAGGTAGCTCCCCTCGGGCAGTTTGGTGGCTGCGTAACGCCCTTCGTCCTGGCTGATGTACATAAACGTCAGGCGCCGTTCGGCGTTCTTTAACTTTACAAAAGCTCCCGCCAGAGGCTGCCCGGACGAATCCGAGACCACTCCCTGAATGACCCCACTGTGGCCTTCCGGGGCCGCCACCGTATCGGCGGCAATATCACCCGCTGGATCTGTCGAGCAGCCGAGGGCCAGCAACACAGTTCCAATGAGACCGATGACCGTTTGATTCCACTTCCTGAACATCTGGCTGCTCCTTGTTGAACGGGAAGCTCCGCATCACGTGCGAACTCCCCGGGGAATGTCCTGATGGCGACACCAGCGCATTGACCGGCTGTCACGGACACCTTGCACCTCTCCCACACCACTCTCAGGAGTTTGGGGCCGGATTGTAGGGTGGCCACTATGAGCGCCGGCTGGTATTGGATGAATAAGACTACAGGTGGGTTTCAAGGTCAATAAAAACGGGACGCGTCGGGCACGAGGCGGCCGCGTTTTATAGCTCTGCCTCTATCATTTTCTTCGGTTGGTGCAAGCATGTCCGGGTCGCACAGAGGTGAGGACTGTCAGCCTCTTTCAAATCCAGATCGGACCGAATTGGACGAAGCGAAAACTTTCCAATCAATCCCATGTATTTCTGAGATACACGTGGTGCAGTCATGTGCGCCCTCCCCGAAAAAATTGACTAAAGACTCCTCAACGGCGGTACTACCTCTTCCGGTTACCCCGATCGTATTCGGCGTGGTTCAGAATATTATTGACTTAGAAAGGATTAAACGATGGGTCGGGCGTCGCGATCAGGAGAGAGCAAGATCAGAAAGAAATGCTGACCTGGATGCCTTTCTCCTGCTTCTCGACAACCGGAAAAATCGCGATGCGGCTACTTTGGGCAGGATTCGGAGCTTCAAACACAGTGTCGTAACCGTGAATCAGGTGATCGATCAGAAAACCAGCGAGGACACCGACGCCGGCGAAAACCGGGAACAAGATTGCGCCTACATTGGCCCCACATTCCGGGTCGGGGAGATCACATGCACTGACCACACCGACATAACCCGCACCCACGCCCGCGGCGAGACCAATGAGCACGCCATTCTCACGCGAATCCGGCCGTTGCAACCTGATCTCCCGAACGGACTCTTCGAGTATCGAGCGCCGGCTTCCATCAACAACCACATCCATCGAATCAGCGGAAACCGACTCAAAGCGGCCATTGACCGTCACGCCGTCGACGTCGACGAGCCGAACCTCATCCCCTTCCGCAAGCATCATTTGCACGTCCAGTTGCTCAAAGGACCGAACTGGCTCTTGTGCCTGAGCGAGCAGGGGCAGCAGCATGGCGAAAAAGCCGGAAGCAACGTATCGAGTTAGCCGGTTGATGGTCACTGTGGGTCTCCTTCCGGTGATATGAACGTTCGAGTCCGACATTGAAGAAGCCCTGCGAGAGACGCCCGGTCGACCGGCAAACTCGGCCTGACTCATATCCAGTTCCGACAGTATCTCTTCCCGGATCATTTCCCCGGGATGTATAGCACGCAGTGCTCGCTTTTCTCGCTTCATGGAGTCGCCCCCCATTCATCTACTATTGCCAACTGCTACACAAACTGATGCAGACGTTCAGTCCACGCGGTGCATCCCGGAGTGAACACGGTTAATGATAGTCCTCAAGGTCCACGTCCACCACGTTCCCACGGGCAAACTTAAACGTTATTCGCCAGCTACCGGTCACCCACACCGCCCACTCGGTTTTGCGATTGCCCTTTGTTGCGTGGAGCATAATTCCGGGGAACTGTCCCAGATCAATCCGTGCCGTGGCATCGTCAAGAGCGGCCAGACGTCGTTCGATGCGCCGCACCATGCGCGGTGGAATGCCTTTGTTATTCCCCGTTTCAAAAGAACGCTTCAGTCTCGCTTCCTCGAATGACTGAATCATCGCTTGGTCGCAGTGTGCCGCTATGGGTTACACATGTCGCTGGCACATATGCGAACCGGTGGGCGGAAGCTGCAGTTGGGATCCCCATCGCCGGTCATGCGGCTTGTCGCTCATGGGTTCCCCCTCGAGGAGCACGGTGCATCCCGTCGAAGCAGATGAATCGACCGAACGGGTGCCGGTCCCTCTAATGGTGCCTCAAGGCCGCTCGAATCGCGTACGCGCGCGCTCGGTTCCCCGACAAGGCCCTCCCCTTAAGTCGCATTTGGTGCGAATTAAACGCACCCGAATTCCCTATCTGCGCGAGTTTTCCCGCCCAAAGTGTCTCATTCGCGAACGGCATCCGACATGCTTGGAATAAGGCATGAAACAATGCACTCCGCGATATAATCGGGACGGAGGTTCTGCATGCCTCCATCTTTAGAGGAAAGGGTGGCTTTCTTGGAAGGCAAGTTGGACGAACACTCCCGGGGATTTGGAGAGATTCGAGAACTTCTGCTCCACTTAAATGGGAGAGTCGATTCCGTGAATCAAAAGATGGATCGCTTTCGCGGAGATTTGAGTTCTCGGATCGACGCTCTGGACCAGAAATTGGATCGCTTTCGCGAAGAATTGGGTTCTCGAATCGACGCCCTGGACCAGAAGGCAGACCTGTTTCGCCAGGAAGTCGCCCGTCAGTTCCACTGGTTGGTCAGCATTCAGGTCGCCATCCTGCTCTCCATCGTCGCAGCTCTGCTCGGCCGATAGTTCATTCCCTTTCGCCCAAGGCCATGCGCATCTTCCCGTCAAGCTAACGCTCTGGTCGAATGCATTCGTGGTCGAATCCGGTGCCGCCCTCGGCCACTCACTGGATCAATTCTGGAGAATTGTCGCTCCGGGAATTGAGCCGAGCCTTTAACCCCCAACTTCAACATCCGTCAGGCGCTGCCCTGTATACCCAACCTGCTCGAATACCTGAGATGCCGTCCCAAGCCCTGGATCATCTGCCCGGTACAGACAGATATCGTATACGCTGTTGTAATTGGTTAGGTGCTCCGTGTACGCCATTGCCGTCTCATTTCTGGTCACCCCGGGGGATACGCTGGGGGGCAAGCCCCCCAGACCCCCGAATCAAATAAGCAAATAAGACATCACCGGCCGCCTCGCACCCCGCGCGCGTAGTTGCCGCTGCCCTTAAGGTTGAAGAACACGAAGCCATTGTTGAAGTCGACGAACCACGCGTCGAGCGGAAAGAGGGCGTTGGTAGCCGACGACCAGTAGAAGGACGCCTGGGTCGGACCGAATGCCGCATCGATGCACGGTGTCGGCCCGCACGGATTAGGCTCCACCAGAATGCCCTCCAGTTCAGCTCGAGTCGGTATCCGCCAGTCCCCGTATACCTCCGTGAGTTCGCCAGTAACACTATCGATTTCGGGGCTGGCGCTGTTCAATTTTACAAGAAAATCGCTGTACAACGTGCCGTTCGGGTCAAGAAAACTAGTTGACCACGCATAGCGATTCTCCACGCAGTGAGGATCGTTAAGGTCTTGGGCTCCGCACGCCGTCTTCTTCTCCCACATCAGACCCGTCTGGTTATCCGTAATCGTTCCATCCCCGTTGTCCACAAACCGCATCGTCGGGGCGCACGGCAGCCCCGAGCCAAATGGTGGCACCTGTCCAAGAATTGCGTATACCGCACACACGTCCGCATCCGATCCCGGCTGTCCGGGCTGACCCTGCGCTCCCTGGCAATCCGCCACCGTCATCCCGATCCCGTCGTAGCAATTCGCCCCATTGACTCCCGGCAATCCAGGAGCCCCGGGTAATCCGTTCACTCCGTCGACCCCATCCACTCCATCACTTCCGTCCACACCATCCGTACCCGCGGCACCTGTAAGGCCGATCGCTCCCAACGTCACTTCAAAAAAATTGGACCGCCCCAGCCTCCCCAGGGAGGGCTCGACCACTCGCAGCATAAACGTTCCATGAATTCGCACGGGGGGAAGCAGCGCGGTGATCAAATTGCCGCTCGGGTCCACGACCAAGCCCGTCAACCGTTGGTCGGCCAGCCACACTTCGCTACCCGGCGGGAAACGTTCGCCCCAGATCTGCAAATGCGTATCGGTCACATCCGGCGCGGCGGCATTGATATTCGGCGGAAACTGCGCCATCAGCGGCGGTGCTGCTAATCCCAGCACCATCGCAAGCATGAGTATTCGGCGTGAGGCTCTGGTTAACCATTCGTTCATCGTGTTCTCCTCCTGAGTATTCTGTGATGACATTTAACCCGAAGTGTCCGGACTGGACCATCCAAATGCGCTTCTGTTACCGACCGAGCCGTCGGCGCCAGACTGGAGACGATCTGTCGTTTTGTCAATTCACTTACTGTGCCTTTCTATGCCGTGGTTGATCTGAGACGGCCCCGGAACAAAACGCATGGCTCTGTCCTCGGCCGGCGGAGATGCCGTTGGACTGTATCAAGAGGCGTTACGGAAAAGACCAACCAGTACGGTGACCGCGCATTGCATGCATCTGTGGCTGTGCGATCCAACCCGCGAGCCGGGATCCGCACCGGGAAACGGTCAAATTCCCCATCCACTTTTTTCCTGCAGTCTGGCTATACTGCCCGTGGGCTTCCTATTTTTCCTATCCGCCTTTGAAAAAGGTGGCAACAGAGAAAGGACAGACATGGCATTTGACGCTAAGTTGCTACGGCAGATCATGGGACAGTTCGCGACAGGTGTGACGGTGGTGACCACCCGATATGGCGATGGTGAAATTACAGCGATGACGGCCAACGCGGTCATGTCGCTCTCGCTGGATCCTCCGCTGGTTGTGGTCTCGGTGGAAAAGAAAGCGATGATCCACCGATGTCTGAACGACGGGCAGTGTTACGCGATCAATATCCTGACTCAAAGCCAGGAAGATATATCCACACGTTTTGCCACACCGGGTCCGAAAGACTTCACGGGCCTGGAGTGGACCGACTCCGGGACCGGAGCGCCGATTCTTAAAGACACGCTGGGATATCTGGACTGCAAATTGACCGGCGTCCTTGAAGCCGGGGATCACGATATGTTCGTCGGTGAAGTGGTCGGAGGCGATCTGGGTGGGGGAGAGCCCCTGCTCTTTTATGGTGGGAAGTATCGGACTCTTGGGGAATAGAGAGGCGGATTGCTCTTGACTGGTGCTGACGGCCCGCCTGTCAGCCCCAGTCCGCTATGCCGCTTCGCATGGCAGGTGACACATGGTTCAACAATTGGCAGATAAGCTCGTTTCCGAAGTGGACGAAGTCGCGATTCGTCTCAGAGCCATCGGGGATGCGGACGCCGCCGCCAAACCACGGCCTGAAGCGTGGTCTACCAAGGAAATCGTCGGGCATCTGGTCGACTCGGCCGCCAATAATCAGCAACGATTCGTCCGGGCTCAACAGGTGGCCGAGTTCGAGTTTCCGGGATACGCTCAGGACGCGTGGGTCCAACTGCAGGGCTACCAGGATCACCCGTGGCTGGAGTTGATCGACTTCTGGGTTCTGTCCAACCGTCAGCTTTCCAAAACGATCCGACGTATTCCGGAAGGTTCACTCAGCATACAGTGCCGCATCGGGTCGGGCGATCCGGTCACACTGGGCTTTCTGGTCGAGGACTATCTGGACCATCTGCGGCATCACGTGAAGCAGATTGAGCAGCGAGGGTCGGCATAAGCAGTCGATGTAGACGGCGCGGCTGATGAGGGGCACAGAAAGCAGCGACGTCCTGCTGCTCCGCGCGAAGCCCGGCCAAAGACCAGTTGGCCGATGACGGCGTGATTCCGGCTGGGGTAGGAAAGATCAACCCCTGGCCTGATTGTCGTACGCTTCAGCGCGCCTCGATCTGTTCACGCAGAGAAACAAGAGCCCACAGGGCCCGGTTGACGGGGGTGGGAACACCCAAGGCCTTTCCCTTCAGTGCGATCACGCCGTTGAGCGCGTCGATCTCGGTGGGTTTACCCCGCGCGATATCCTGCTGTGTGGAGGAGGTTGCCTGGCCCATCGCTCCGTAGATCGTCGCCGCCTCGGCGGTGACCGCTGCCTCATCCAGCCCGATCCCCGCCGCGCGCGCAACGCGGAAGGCCTCGGCGGCGACGTCCATCGCCACACCCATCGACGGTTCGTGTCCCGCAACGGTGGCGTAGGGCGCGCCGGTCAACGCGCTGATGGCGTTGGCCATGGCGTTGATCACCAGCTTGCCCCACAATTCTGCTTCGATCCGGTCGGACACACGACTGGGCACGCCGGCCGACTCGAACCAGTCGGCCACACGCTGCACGTCATCCGCGCGGGTGGCATGCCCAATCACCAGATCGCCACGGCCCCGGTGTGTGACCACACCGGGACTGTCGATGGCGACGGCAACGTAGACCACCCCCGGGAGGGCATCCACCCCACCCGCTGCCAGTCGATCGACGTTGTCGACCCCATTCTGCAAACTGACGACAATGGCGTCCGGAGGGAGGTGGGGCGCGATAGCGCGGGCAGCCGCGGGAGTGTCCAGCGTTTTCACGGCGACGAGTATCAGGTCGGCATCACCAACCACGCTGGGGTCGTCGGTGACCTTGACCGGAATGGTCGCCTCCAGATCGCGTGCCTCGATGCGCAGGCCGTCGCGTGCGAGCGTCTCCATGTGAGCACCCCGAAGTCCCGGCCGTCCCACCAGCGTCAGCCCTGCTCCATTGAGGGCCAGCTTGCCGCCAAAGTATCCGCCTACGGCGCCAGGGCCGATCACGACAACCTTCGGGGGGGCGTTCATGGTTCCAGTGTACGCGAAGCTCCGCGGGGCGGAGCCCAGGACCCTGAACAACGTGCGCTGAACCGTCGCGGGTCAATCGATCGCGGTCTGTGGTGCGCCCGGGCCGAGGGATCTCTCAACGGGCGCCCGTGCGCCCGCATTTCTAAATCAGGTCGGCATCAGTGACAATCTCAACGAGTGCGGGGCCAGGATGGGCCAGGGCCTCGGCCAGTGCCGGAGCGAGTTCTTCCGACCGAGTCACCCGCACGCCTTTGCCGCCACACTCCCGGGCGTAGCTGGCGAAACTGGGGTTGTGCAGCGCCGTTTGCCACACGGGCCACTCACCGGCACGCTGTTCTTTGGAAATCTTGCCGAGCTGTGAGTTGTTGAGCAGGACGTGGGTGATGTTCATGCCATATTTAACGGCCGTTGTAAATTCACCCATGTACTGACCGAATCCGCCATCGCCGCTGACAGACACGACTTTGCGTCCTCTGTATGCGTCGCCGTCCTCGGTCGCAGCCCACGCGCCCATTGCCGCGGGAAACGAAAACCCGATGGAGCCCAGATAGCCCGACATCAGGATCCGCTGGTCCTGACATTCAAAGTACCGCCCGAAAGAATACGTATTGTTTCCGACATCGACGGCGATAATGGCGTCGGCAGGAATCGCAGTTGTGAGCGCGGCGAAGACGGCCGCAGAATTTAGTCCCCGGCCCTGATCATCGTTGATCCGGCTCCGTTTTTCCTCGCGCCAGATCGCCCAGCGTTCGACGAGTTCGGGCCGCTGGTCGATGGACCCGGCTGGCTGGGAGATCCTGTCGGCCATGCGTCGGGATGTGACGCCGATTTCCCCCCACAGCGGCACCGTCACGGGATGAAACTTGCCCAGTGCCATGCGATCGAAATCGACCTGGATGATGGGTTTCGTCGGGGTGATTCCCGTGTGGTTGGAAAACGAGGCCCCCAGGGCCAGGATCAGGTCGCACTCGTTCATGAACCAACTCGCCACGGGCGTTCCCGAACGGCCCAGGACACCCGCGGCCAGGGGATGATGATCGGCGATCTGGCCCTTGGCTTTGAACGTCGTCAGGACGGGCGAGTGCAGTCGCTCGGCCAGGTCGACAATGTCGCCCATCGTGTCGCGCGCCCCATAGCCGACGACGATGATGGGTCGCGCCGATTTGTTGATCCGGGCAATCGCGTCATTCAGTACCGCGTCGTCGGGTGCAATTGTTGGAACGGACACCCGGCCATCTGGAGTTGAGGCGCGGCCCGACTCCGAGGCGGGAAGGGTCTGGACGTCGTCGGGAAAGATCAAGTGGGCCACATCGCGTTCGACGATGGCGCTCTTGCACGCCAGCGTCATCAGCTCCGCATGTTTGGAGGTATGGAGCACGGTTTGACTGAAGCGGGCCACGGGTGCGAATGCTGCCGCGAGATCGATTTCCTGAAAAGCCCCGGGTCCGAGGACCTGCACATCAACCTGACCGGTCAGTGCCAGAACCGGCGCCCGGTCCACTTTCGCATCCCAGAGCCCGGTCATCAGGTTGGTCGCACCCGGACCGGCGATCGTCAGACAGGCTGCGGGCCGGCCCGTAAGCTTCGCATAGCCGGAGCAGGCGAAGGCAGCCGCACCTTCGTGACGGACCCCGTAGTATTTCAGGCGGCCTTTCTCCTCCTGGAGACGCAGTGCGTCGGCCAGTCCCAGGTTCGAGTGGCCCACCATCCCAAAGACGGTGCCCACGCCCCAGTTCGTCATCGTTTCAGCCATGACGTCGGTGACGGTGTCGACCCGGGGCACCTCAGTCGGAAGCCCGACATAAATACCGTCTGACCGCACTTCAAGGGGATAGAGGGTTTGACCGCTGTCCTCGTGTCCGCCCGGCGGTCGGCCCGTCTGCGGGTCGAAGTCCCAACCGTGCCAGGGGCAGCGCAACCAGCACTGATCATCGACGCCGACTTCGATGGACCCTTCGCCGAGTGGACCTCCCTGATGTGGGCACCGGTTATCCATCGCGGTGAACTCACCGTTGACGTGGGTCAGCGCCATCGATTGCGTGTCCGCCGTTACGGTTTTCACACGGCCCGACCCGAGTTCGTCGACGTCCGCCACCCGGTACCACTTCAGCGAATTTTTCTTCTCATTCATGACACGCAACCTCTATTAGTGTTTATCGAGCATCTGATTCCTGCCGGCGGGCAACGCGGTCTGGCACCGTTCCCGCCTGGGCCCGCCGCGCCCAGTTCCGCCGCCGATCGTTATCATAGCGCCACGATCGGGCAAGATCACTGTAACCGGCATATTCGGGACCGGTAGTGTCCGCAGGGCACGGCACGACACACTCTGGGAGTAGCGGGGTGAGGCGTCTGTTAGGCTGCACGAAACCCGACGGCGGTGGCAAGACAGAGACTCGCGGCTGGAACCGGAGATCCTGCACGCCGAAAGCCGCTTGCTATACTGATCCGCGGGAGGGACTGACAACAGGAATCATCCCCCGTCATTATGCGTCCCGCCGAACTGCAATCACAGGGTCCGGTAGGGATCGCGATACGCCTGATTTGGTCTGTCTCCAAAACCAGGCCTGCAACCCGGAGTAGGGACCATGCCTCAGTTGGACTGGAGTTATCATCGACCCTCTTGAAAGACCTGTGGACGGACGCAGGAGTTTCTTGCGCAACACAAAGTTGAAATCAAGGCAGAGGTGAACGCACGGAAGGTTGCTGTTCGGGCAGCAGAGGTCCTGGACCTGATCAATCAGGTCGATCAAATCTATGCCTGTGTCGGTAAGAAAGTGGTCTTTTTCGATCTCAGAAAACAGAAACCGGGGCCGGACGACCTGTTGAAAGCCATCTGCCGTAATGGGAAGCTCCGGGCCCCGGCGCTTCGACAGGGCAGGACATTGATCGTCGGATTCGACGAGCCCACCTACACCCGCGTGTTTGGCTGAATCCGCTTACTGGCCCAGGCCCTGCAGCAGATCCTCGAGGTTGGGAATGTTGGGGGTGCCGGCTCCCGGCGTGGAAAATGTGACGCCAGCGGGAACCGTGAAAGGCTCCTCGCCCGGATCGCTCGTATCAATGAGGGTCGCCGTCATCGTGACCGAAATGCCGCCGAGCCCACCGGAATTCCGAAGCTCCACGCCGCTCCACAAGCACATATTCCCCCCGATCGAGGCCACTTCCCAGACTTCACACTCCTGACCCGCAATCACTTCGGTGCCGGTCAGTTGCCCGCCCAGGTTCTGCATCATCGTCTGATTGAGGTTCTCCAATTCGTCCGGCGACATGTCGTAAAAGTCGGATACCGGGTTCTGGATTTGAGTCGCGGTGTTGTCCGTCAAATCGATGCTGGTCACGGTATCGGCGTTGGTGATGGTATGGGTGCGGGTCACCTGACTGATTCCGAACATCGACACGCTCAAATCGTTAAACTCGGCCCGCTCGAATCCCCAATTTCTCCAATAGCGGATCATGGTGCCACTTTGCACCCCTTCGACCGTGTACTCAATCTTGCCGGATTCGGACGGATACGGTCCTTCTTGTGCGAATGCCCGGGGTGGGATCGTAACCAAACACAACGTAACGGAAATCAATAGTGCCAAGCGTCGCGATTCGCTCATCAGTCAGCCCCCTGTTCCATCGTTTGACGGCGATTATGCCAGTACTCACCACATTAGTCTACGGCTCCGGCCAATGGGACGGGGATCTAAGAACCGGGGAATCGCGAACGCGATCGGAACCGCAGGTTTTGCATCGATGTGACCTCCGGATTGACGTCAGTTCCAATCTGTAGTCTGATTCAACGGTGATCGGACCCGCCGCCAAACCCGAAGAGGTTGCCTCCCGCGTCAAAAGGCCCCGCGGGCTGTGAATTAGCGATTGTGACTCCGATTTCGATACTGGACCTGGCCCCGATCCGGGCGGGCGGCGATGCCCGCCACGCTTTCCACCTGATGCGCGAGCAGGCACAACTGGCGGAAAAGCTGGACTACAAACGATACTGGCTCGCTGAACATCACAACATGAGCGGGATCGGGAGCGCGGCGACCAGCGTCCTGATCGGGCACGTCGCAGGTGCAACCGAAAAGATTCGCGTGGGCGCGGGCGGAGTGATGCTGCCCAATCACGCGCCCCTCGTAATCGCCGAGCATTTCGGCACTCTCGAATCCCTTTACCCCGGCCGCATCGATCTGGCACTGGGTCGTGCACCGGGTACGGACCGTCGGACAGCACACGCCTTACGACGCACTCTCTCAGGTTCCGACAACGATTTTCCGCGAGATGTGTTGGAGCTGCAGTCGTATTTCCGTGCGGCCCTGCCCCAACAGAGTGTGCGTGCCGTTCCCGGCACCGGGTTGTCGGTTCCAGTCTGGTTGCTCGGATCGAGTCTGTTCAGCGCTCAATTGGCCGCCCAACTCGGGCTTCCCTATGCCTTCGCATCTCACTTTGCGCCCGACTATCTGATGCACGCGCTGGAAGCCTACCGGAAAGGCTTTCGCCCATCGGATGATCTCGACCAACCCTATGCGATGGTCGGAATGAATGTCGTGGCGGCCGATACGGACGACGAGGCCCGGTGGCTGTTCACGTCGCAACAGGCGGCGTCGACAGATATGATGCGTGGTCTTCGGGAGCCCTTCGGTCCGCCCGTCGACGATATCGAGGCCTACTGGACGCCGCAGGAGAAACTGGCGGTGGAGAGGAGGCTTCGATATGCGTTCGTGGGTTCCCCCGATTCACTGCGACAGAGCGTCGGCCACTTCTTGGAGCAGACCGGTGCCGACGAGTTGATCACAACGGTTCGAATTTTCGATCCCATTGCGTGCCATCGTTCACTGAAGATCCTACAGCAGGTATCGAGGGATCTCGCTTCGGTGGAATCTGCCGCGGAATGATCGGCTTTCGGCCTAAGGTGTCCCCGCCTATTGAGCTCTTACGTTGAGTTGAGGCGGCAGAACGGCGGAATCAGATTGAGCCGAGAAACAGCGCAGGCAGGGACTAAAATGCGTGGTTGGATGGGGCGGGGATATTGACTTTCACCCGAGCCGGGCAGTACGCCCCCGGGCCGGCCGCACGATCGGCCGGAAGTTGGAACCCCGAGTACGCGGGGTCGGGAACTTTCACCTCCGACCTTAGCCAGCTTGATCTGTGTGCTCTTCGCCTTTTGTGTGCGTTCCTATGCGACAAAACTCCGACGGCTGGCCATATGATCGAAGGATGAGATTCACCCAATCCTGATCCTTGACTATTTCCGGGGACGTTTGCGGCTAAGCGCGAGCCCCGTCAAACCCATGCTCAGGAGTAAGAGCGTCGTGGGCTCGGGAACCTGGATGTTGTCGATACCTCCGGAACCACCGAGGTTGACGACAACTCGGTCAAATGTCCCGACACTGAAGGCCGTGATTCGGTTCGCGGAACGGTTGCCGTAAATCGCACCATTGTCGAGCAGTCCACCGGCTGAGAAGTCCATAAATTGCACCGTCTTGACCAGGGCGGCGCCGCTGTAGAACTCTAAAAAACCTCGTTCGCCCACCGGAGTCGCCACTGTGTCTTCAACATCGACGAGATCGAACCCGAAGCTGCTGTAGGAAGAATGAAAGGCCAGAATCAACTGACCCGACGGACGACTTCCTTCGTCGTCGGGATCGTCAGCGACGCCGTCACCGATACCCGTCGAGTTTTCCTGGATGATGAGGATATTCCCCAGGGCTGTCGTGGAGGCCAAGTTTCCAGCGGCCCACGGGTCTTCCAGGTCCGGGTCTGATGTTGATATCTGTGTGGTGTCGAACGCGACCGCGAGGTCCGGGCCACCACCCAGATTTACCGCGCTGATCGTGACACCGGAAAACTGGGTATTCAATATCGTTCCGTGGGTGACGCCCTCGAAACCGAACGAATCGCTGTATGCGGGTGGGGCATAGACCATTGCAGCCAAGAATCCCATCACTATGAATAAGTTGATTTTGGTCATGTATCGCTTCCTGTAAGTTTGACGATTTTGAAAGACGGCCGTCTTCTGCGACGATGATCGGCGGCACTCACCCGGACTGCCGCCCCACAGCCGATATATGTTTTCGTCAATATTCTGTCATAAGTGTCAATATTATGACAAGCAAGACAAGGGCCATCCTTCATCCATATGCTTGTGTCTGAACTTTCCCATGACCGGTTCCGTATTAGTATCAACACTTTAAGCGCTGTCAGGCTTAACACAAACCGACAAAACGCAAATTATGCGCTCTGAAACACCGCAGAGAAATCGTAAGTAATTCCGGCGGCATACAAACTGCCCGAATCGTCTATGTTATTGATTCAATTTAGTTCGTATCTATTTTGAAGGGTGTTTGGAGGGTGTCGTACTTCGTTACACTTGAAAGAGGATTTACGATCTCTCAGAGCACCAATCGATAATTGGGGAGCAGAGCACAAACTGTCGTTGAGGAATATTCATTCTAAGCTCCGATCGAAACCGGCGCCGATGAAGCTCGAAATCGCTTCGATACGACGTCAGTGCGTGTGGGGCGGCATAGTGCGACGCTCTTCAATCGGAGAATGGTTGGGTATGTCCGACGAGAATATTTGTTCGGTTGTGGAGTCTACCGAAGGCGGGTACGAGGCGAAGGCGTTGTTCGTGCCGGTCTTCACCGAAGCGGATAATCTGGAAGACCTGCGACTGGCTGTGAGAGACGGTGTCGAGTGTCACTTTGAGTCGGACCACCGGCCCGGGATGATTCGCCTCCAATTCCTCCGAGACAAAATCATCGCACTATGAAACTTCTCCGGGATCTCAGCGGGAATTCTGGAGTTGACTTGTTCAGCCGCGTTGGCACTTGCCTGAGTTGCCGAATCCCCACACACTAACGTTAATCTCCCCTAAACCTCGTTGCGAAAGTGTTCTGATTTTGACTATCCTCACTGAGTAGAGTGAGTTTCAGGAGGTGCCCGATGGATTCAAGATGCTACGAAACTCGATGGCGTCGTGGTTCGATACCGCCCTGGACCCTGTTCCGGGCAGTGCTTTTTGTGTTGCTGATGGCCTCCGCCGTGACAGGGTCCGGCCAGGGCGGTGAGCGGGGCGCCGATGGAAGGCGGATCAGCGAAAAGGTGACGCCATTTAAGATCGTCGGGAATATCTACTACGTCGGCGGAACCGATATGACTGTGTACCTGATCGCGACGCCCGAGGGGCATATTCTGATCGACAGCACCTACGAGCGGGACGCGCCCTGGATCCGTCAAAACATCGAAGAACTGGGCTTCAACATGCGGGACATCAAATTTATGCTGAACTCCCACGCCCATGCGGACCACATTGAAGCCCATAGCGTGACGAAGGAACTCACCGGTGCCCAGGTGGTGATGTCGGAAGCCGACGGGGCATCCCTGGCCGAAGGCGGCGGGGTTGGCGCCGATGGAACACCACGATTCAAGCCGGTGACACCGGATCGCTACATCCGGACCGGTGACGCGGTGACGCTCGGTGGCACCACATTAACGGCCCACGTCTTTCCCGGGCACACCCGCGGCGCAACGACCTGGACGACAGAGGTGGACGACGGCGGCCAGCGTCGGACGTTCGTGTTCTGGGGCGGCATCGGGGGCATCCGGCAGCCGTTCGTCAACAACGCCGACTGGCCCACCATCGCTGAAGACTATGCCGACACGCTGCGGAGGGCGAGGCAACTCTCCTGCGACTTCTTCACGGAAGGGCACGCGGATGGCTTCGGACTCATCGATAAAATGAACCGCCTGCTCGCGGGCGAACAGCCCAATCCCTTCTACGCACCGGAGCAGTGCCGGGCAAGTCTCGGACAACGGGAACGTGATTTTCAGGCCCAACTCGCCCGGGAGCGGGCCGAGGCCGCCCGCTGACGAGGATCTTGTTTGCCGTCGCGTTGTTCTGGGTCGAATCGGGCCGGCGCGTTTGCCTTCCACGCCCAGGGGCGTCCCACCTCGCCTCAACTTGTGTCAAATCCGACTGAACCTTTAATTTAATTTCGGAACCGCCCTCACAGACAAGACTTCCCCACCAAGGCTTCAGGGAAACTTCAGAGTGGAGTGTCACCGTTTTTGCGGTAGTCAACGAACGGGTTCCACGATGCGATTGATCCAAGACACAGGGTCGTAGCGACAGGTACCCGTCAGCAATCCATCGGTGTGCGTGTGGACCTATTTAACATTGGCCATTCGCCCCCAGCGACATCCCTCCCGTCCACACGAACGATGTGGTCGTCGCACAGGGTCCCACCGTTGGCGTCACTTCATTTAGCGCGTCACGCGGCAGAACGAATCTGAAGGGGGGCCGCGCGGAGGTACCATCGATACGATTCCTTTTGGCGATACTCCTGGCTCTGGTTGCGGCTCCGGCCGCCCTCGCTCAAGATGCTGAGAGAACGGCAACACTCCTTGCCAGCGACTTCGAATACTTGGTCGTTCCCGAATTCAAGTTCACCCAGATAGGCAATGACGATTCGATTCTTGCGGGTGCGTACGGTGGCTGGTTGATCAACCGGAACTATCTGGTCGGTGGGAGTTGGTACCAGCTCGTTAGCGGGTCCGATGGCGACGAGATGAGCTACGGCGGTGGTGTTTTCGAGTACTTCGTCAACGAAAGATCTTTGGTGAATGTATCCGGGCGCATCCTCATCGGGGGTGGGAGTGCAACGCTGGCGATGGGTATCGAGAGCGCCGTGGATATCCCGGACGCAATGAATGAAGGCGGCAGTGAAGGCAGCGAAGATGAGGCAAATGGTGCGAGCTCCGAACTTAAGATCCCAGATGGGCCCGACAGGGCATCAAGCGTGAGTTTCTTCGTTGCTGAGCCCGAAGTTAACCTCATCGTGAACATCTCAGAGCGATTCCGTTTGAGTGTTGGAGCGGGCTACAGGCTTATTGGAGGCGCCGCCGGGTTTCGAAAATCTTTGGACGGGTTTGCCGGCAGCCTGGCACTGAAGCTACGCTTTTGACGGCTAACCAGCGGTCGCGCCGCACATATATCAGAATTCCTCACCAATGCTGTAGAGGTAGCGGGTTCCGCGTAGGTATATTTCATTGTCGACCAGCGCCGGAGACGCGTCAAAACCGTCGTCGAGAGTGTTCATCGCCATCACTTCGAAATCGGTACCCCGACGAATAACGAGCGTGCTCCCTTCACGGCCGGTCAGGTACACGCGGCCCTGTGCGCCTACCGGAGACGAAAATACGTTGGGCAGGCCCTGAAGGCGCTGATTCTCGAACAACGGTTCGCCCGTTGCTGCGTTGTACGCGAACAGAATCCCCGAATTCGTTTTCAGGAAGTAGACGATGCCGTCATAGAGCAGCGGCGAGGGTACGTACGGCGTATCCCGATTCAACTCCCAGACAATCGCTCCGGTCTCACTGATATCACCGCGGGCATCGTCGAGCCGGATGGCCTTGAGGTTGTTGCCCCGAAAACCGCTCATGGCGATCAGCAGCCCGTCCTCGACAACGGGTGACGGAATCGGGTTCATCGTCAAACCGGGACTCTCCCAGACAATACTGCCGTCACTGAGATCGTAGCCGAGCAGGCTGTTCCTTCCCGGGACGATCACCTGTGGCCCTCCTCCGTGGTCCACGACAAGGGGCGTGGCCCAGGAGTCGATTTCATCGCGACCGACACGCCAGATTTCCGCTCCCGTGTGTTTGTCGACCGCGAGGACAAAGGACTGGCCTCCCTGATGGTCCCAGACAATGACCAGGCGATTGCCGTACAACGCCGGTGTGCTCCCCTCACCGAACTGGTTCCGCTGGCCTTTGTCACCGAAGTCTTTCTCCCAAAGCAGGTTTCCGTCCAGATCGAGGGCATAGAGACCGAAAGACTCAAAATAGACGAACAGGTGCTCGCCGTCGGTGACGGGAGAACTGGATGCCCAGCTGGAGTTTCGAAAGTGCCCCGCTTCATGGGGAACCTGTTCCCGGAGGGTCCTTTCCCAGACGACGCTGCCGTCGCTGCGGTCGAGCGCCAGAACGACAAATCGATGGGCCTCGCGAGGCTCCACACCACCCCGCGTCTCGTGCGCCGCGTCGCCATCCACGCCCACGGGAACAGCCGATGTCACGAATACCCGATCGCCCCAGATAACGGGTGAGCTGCTGCCACGGCCTGGAATCTCCACTTTCCAGCGAATGTTCTCCGTCTCACTCCATTGGACCGGCGGATTGGCCGTTTCCGACACCCCGGTTGCCATGGGTCCCCGCCACTGCCCCCAGTAACGTTCTGCGTCTGCCTGCGATTGAGCAATAGCGGACACTGCCAGAGCCATCGTCAGGACCAGGCACAGAATCGCCATTCAACTTTTTGAAGGTTGCATCAAATTCCTCTGCTTCTGTCGCTTAGGGGCAGTATAAATGAACCCGGATTCATCTCGACAACCTGTCCAAAGGGAAGATCGTGCCTCAGTTGGTATTTGCTCAGCCGTATAGAATAGAAGGGAATCGCTCGGTCGTTCTTTCGGATGACCATCTTTGTCGCGTGGCACACGTGCCACGCGTGGTCCGAACGACCAGCGACCCTCGCCATCATCATGATGGCAAGACCTATAAGGAACGACGGAATTCCTGGTTCCCTCCCAATAGAACCCGCACCGGTCCCACGGTGCGGGTGGACGGCTTTCATATTAAAGCGGCGGAGCTGAGGCGTCAGGGTAATAAGTTGATGGATTCATTCGGATATCACCTGCAATCTAGAACCGATGCACTACCATCTCCAACGCCCGGCACCATGCCCCCCAAACCCTCATCCCACCCATCCAACAATTCGCTATACTGTTTCGGCTATGGCAGACACCGGTTCCAGAAATGCTCAGGCCGTGCCCGCCCGGGTGGAAGCTGCCCGTACAGCACTCGACGCCTGGGTGCGGGAGGTTGTCGCCTGGCACTTCGACCCGAAAACCGGAACTCCGTTCTGGCTCGAGCGAGCCACGGAACTCGGTTGGGACCCTCTCTCAGAAATTCAAAGTTTCAGCGATCTGAGCCGTTTTGGTGAGTTCGAAGACGAGTGGTTGCGCGGAGGTCCGGTCAGCCGGTGGGTGCCCCGCGGCCTGGCCGACAAACCCGTGTTCGTTTTCGAAACAGGTGGTACCACCGGCATCCCCAAGACGCGCATCAACTGCGAGGACTTTCGGACCGACTACGAACTCTTCAGCGATACGCTGCCCGAAGAGTCGTTCCCGAGAGGGTCGAACTGGCTCATGGTCGGCCCTTCCGGTCCCCGCCGGCTGCGCCTGGCGGTCGAGCACCTGGCTCAATACCGTGGGGGCATCTGCTTTCTTGTGGATCTGGATCCCCGTTGGGTGATTAAGCTGATCCAGAAGGGGTGGACCGATCACCTGAACGCGTACAAAAACCATGTGATCGACCAGGCCGTAACCATCCTCCGGGCCAAGCACGACATCCGCTGTCTGTTCACGACGCCAAAACTGCTCGAGGCCCTGGCCCTGCGGCTCGAATCGATGGACACGTCGATTCACAGGGAAGGCATTACGGGTATCTTCTCTGGGGGCACTGAATTCACACCTCAGTGGAACCGATTCGCCCACGAAGAACTGCTCGACGGCGCATACATGACGCCCACCTACGGAAACACGATGATGGGTCTCGCCCCCAGTGCTCCGAGCGGACCCCACAACGGCTACAAGATTACCTACCATGCCCCCCAACCCCGTGCCGTAATCGAGGTCGTCGATCCCGATGAGGACGGACATGTTGTGGCATATGGCGAGACCGGCCGGGTCCGGGTGACGACATTGACGCAGGAGTTCTTCATGCCCGGTTTCCTTGAACGGGACGAGGGCGAGCGCGAGCCCCCCGGCGAACTCTATCCCTGGGATGGGGTGAGCGGCGTCCGGCCCTTTCGTGAGCTTGTTTCGACAACGACGGTGGGCGTGTATTAAGAATGATTACAATTCCCGTACTGCGCTGGGGTCAACCCTACGACAGCCTCGATATGGACGAAGTCGTCCATTTCTCAACCGGTGAACCCGTCGCACGGATCGGGCGTGCCAACAGCGGACTGATCCAGCGGGACATGCGCAAGGCTCAGACCGCCCGCGACGCGCTGCGGGCGATTCCGATCAACGAACTAATGGACCGCGTGCAGCGTGCGGGTGAGACGTTCATGTCCGCCACGGTTCCCATGGGCGATGGCGCGCAGACGCCTGAGGAGTTCGTGCGGGCCCAGTCGGCCAGCACCGGGTTACCGGAAAACATGTGCCGGGCCAACATGGAAAAGAACCGCTTCGTGCTTTCCGAAATGCCGGCCATCCTCCGATCCCTGACGCGCGGACTGGATCTCGAGGTCCTTAACCGGGGTTTCGGCGAGGAGCGTGGGGTTCCGATCAGCTACCAGGCCCAGAGCCCCGTGCTCAGCGTCGTTCTGCCGTCCAACTCCCCCGGTGTCCACGCCTTGTGGTTGCCCATCGTCGCGTTGCAGATCGGCCTCGTCCTCAAGCCCGGCCCCCAGGAACCCTGGACGCCCTATCGAATGGCCAACGCATTCTTTGATGCTGGTATTCCGACCGAATCCATTTCCATCTATCCGGGCGAAGCCGATGTCGGCGCGGCCGTGCTGGACGCTTCGAGCCGCAGCCTCATATTCGGCGGCGAAGCCACAGTGGCGCGTTACCGGAGTGATCCGCGAGTCCAGGCGCATGGACCCGGCTTTTCGAAGATTCTCATAGGTGACGACCAGGTGGACGACTGGGAGCAACACCTGGACCTGATGGTGGAGAGCGTGGCAATTAACAGTGGCCGCAGCTGCATCAACGCTTCCGGGATATGGGTGAGCCGGCATGGCGGCGAGATTGCCGACGCCCTGGCCGGGCGACTGGCCCGGATACACCCGCGTCCCCCGGAAGATCCCGAAGCCGCCCTGGCCGCGTTCACGGTCACCGGAGTGGCCGAATCGATTTCACAATCGATCGACGCCGATCTCGAGGCCCCCGGCGTCCGGGATGTCACTGCAATGTATCGGGACGGGAAGCGTGTGGTCGATGCCGGCCTGGCCGACTATTTGCTGCCAACGGTGATCCACGCCGAGTCACCGGAAGCCGCGATCGCGGGCAAGGAATACATGTTCCCCTTTGTCTCCGTCGTAGAATGCCCGGAAGCCGAAATGATTCGGGCCATCGGACCGACATTGGTGTGCAGCGCGATCACCAACGACGACGGATTCCGCCGTCGCCTCGTCGACGCCGTGAACATCGACCGGCTGAATCTGGGGCCGGTGCCTACGACGAAGCTCAACTGGCTGCAACCCCACGAGGGCAACATCATCGACTTTCTGTTTCGCGCACGCGCATTTCAGGACGCGCCGTTCAGCTAATGGGCTCGGTTGAAAGTTTCTGATTTGGGATTTCGCTCGATCGTTCTTTCAGACATCCTGTCTGAACGATCGGCGACCCCCGCCATCATCGTGATGGCGGGGCCTATAGGGATTGAGGAAAGGTTAAAGCAGTCCCCCAAAATTACCCGCACCGGTCCCACGGTGCGGGTGAACAACGAGGCGGCGGCCGAGGCGTTTAGAGGAATAAGATAATCTCTTCGAACCATCAAGAAACCAACAAGCAATCCACTTCTAACCGAGAACAATCGCCCACGAACGAACCCGAGTGAATGCGGATTTTATCGATCACAGCCGGCGCGGCGGGAATGTATTGCGGGAGTTGCGCCCGCGACAACGCACTGGCACGGGAACTACTATCGCTTGGGCACGACTGCACTCTCGTACCGGTCTACACGCCCACACGGACGGACGAACCCAACGCCAGCCGCCCACATGTCCTGTTCGGGGGTATCAGCGTTTATCTGCAGCAGTATTTCCCGTTTTTCCGGAAAACTCCCCGATTCCTGGACCGGCTGTGGGACTCCCCCTGGGTAATCGACCATGTTGCGGGACGCGCGGTCTCGAACGACCCTCAACTGTTGGGTGATCTCACAATTTCCATGCTCGAAGGCGAACACAGCGCCCTGCGCAAGGAATTCGAGAAACTCGCCGACTGGATCGGTCATCAGCCCACGCCCGATATCATCAATCTGCCCAACTCGCTGCTGATTGCGCTGGCCAAACCGCTGCGCGAGAAATTCGATCGGCCTGTCTGTTGCACGCTGCAGGGAGAAGAACTCTTCATTGACGGATTGCGGCCTCCCTATCGCGAACAGGCACTCGATCTGATCCGGGCACAGATCTCAACGGTGGACCGGTTCGTCGCCGTCAGCGAGTACTGCCGCCGCTTCATGACGGAGTACCTTGAAATCCCTGAGGAACGCATCGGAGTCGTGCCTCTCGGTATCAACCTTGCGGGTTATCCCGAAAGCCGCCCATCCCGGAAAAGGAAGGCTGATTTTCGCGTCGGATATTTCGCGCGGGTTGCACCGGAAAAGGGTTTGCATATCCTGGCCGAAGCCTACATCCGGTTCAGGCAACGGGCAGGGGATGCTTCGGTACGGCTTAAGGTCGCAGGCTACACTGCACCGGCGCACGCCGAATACATGAGCGAGGTTCGAGAGACCCTTGCCGGGGCCGGCTACGCGAACGAGTTTTCCTACCGGGGTGTCGTGGACCGCGACGGAAAACTTGCGTTTCTCCAGGAACTTGACGTCCTTTCAGTCCCGGCAACCTATGATGAGCCGAAAGGCCTGTTCCTGCTCGAGGCCATGGCCAACGGCGTGCCGGTTGTTCAACCCCGCCGGGGCGCCTTCACGGAAATCGTCGAACAGACCGGAGGTGGATTGCTGGTCGAAGCCGACGATGCGGACAGCCTGGCGGAGGGTCTGTGGCAACTGTGGAACGATCGGGAACTTCGGGATACCTTCGGCCGACAGGGACTGCGGGGCGTCCACGCACACTATTCCGTGCGGGGCTCGGCGAACCGGTTGGTTGCACTCTATGACTCAGTGTTGAACAACGGGTCTGGAGCGGGCACCCTGCACCCTGCGGGTGCTCCGCTGGGCGGATAAGGCTTCCCGGTAAAGAAATTTCTCCGGTACCCGGCCCGGCGAGGAATTTCAGAGGGACCATTGCTCGAAGTCTCACATCTGAACAAGGAGTTTCCGACCCCACGAGGTCCCCTCGTCGTATGGTCCGATGTGAACCTCTGCCTCGCACCCGGCGAAGCCGCGGCGATCATGGGACCATCGGGCAGCGGCAAGAGTTCGCTCCTTTACGTGCTTGGAGGTCTGGAGCCACCGTCGGCGGGTACGGTAAGCCTGGACGGACAGGACTTGTTTGCCATGAGTCGTTCCGAACAGGCGGCTTTCCGCAATTCCCGGATCGGCTTCGTTTTCCAGGACCACTGTCTGCTGCCCCAGTGCTCCGTCCTCGAGAACGTCCTGGTGCCGACTCTCGCGCGGCATGGGCCATTGAGCGAAACGCCTCCAGACCCTGGCTCCTATGCGCGTTCCCTGGTCGATCAGGTCGGCCTGGAAGACCGGATCGACCACCGGCCCGGGCAGTTGTCGGGTGGGGAGAAGCAGCGTGTGGCCATCGCCCGTGCGTTAATCCGGCAACCCCGCCTGGTGTTGTGTGACGAACCCACCGGCAACCTCGACGCAGCAACGGCGGAGACTGTCGCGTCGCTGCTGCTTGAACTGCACCGGGCCCAACAGAACATCCTGATCGCGGTGACGCACAGTGCCCGTTTTGCTGCACAGTTTCCGATACGGTTTGAACTTGCAGAAGGGCGGCTCGGTCGGGTTGAATCATAGGTAGCCAAGAGGTACGTAAGATGCACTTATCAATCCGTCGGCAACAACGACTCCACAGGCACACGGGCCACCATGTCTAAACCGATTACACGCAGACGACTTATTGTTCAAAGCCTGATGTTCTACTGGCGGACGAACATCGCTGTGGTTCTGGGAATCGCAACAGCCGTCGCCGTCCTCTCCGGCGCCCTGCTCGTCGGCGACTCCGTCCGCGGCAGCCTCCGGGACCTCGTTCTCCAGCGGATTGGGAATACGGATCAGATCGTGATGTCCACCGACTTCTTCCGGGAGACGCTGGCCGCAGATCTGCTTTCCCATCCCGATTTCGAGGACAACTTCAACGATGTCTCACCCGTCATCCTGGCCGAAGGTCTCGTCACGACACAAACCGGAGACGGCCGTGCGAACCAGGTGCGCGTCTACGGTGTTGATGACGGGTTCTGGCGGTTTCACGGCGTCGACGAGATCACTGGTCCCGAGGGCCGTGAGGCGCTCCTGAGCCCGGCCCTGGCCGAAGCGATCGATGCCGGACCCGGCGATACGATCCTGGTTCGGGTGCAGCGACCGTCGGAGATCCCACTCGAATCGATCCACGGAAACAGGGAGGACGTGGGCCGCACCATCCGGGCGAATGTCGCGGCTGTGGTCAGGCGCGAAGCACTCGGCGAGTTTTCTCTCGACGCGACTCAGGGGGAGGTGTATGCCGTCTTTCTTCCGATGGACCGGGTCCAGGCGGACCTCGATCTTGGGGAACGCGTCAACCTGCTGCTTGTGTCCACAAGTTCCGAAAACAGAGATGGCAGTACAGACGAAGATATCGCTACGGCGGCACTCAAGAACATCGTTCAAAGTGAAGCTGAATTGGGTGACCAGGGTTTGAACCTCAGACTGATGGAGCCGGCCGGGGCGATGATCCTCGAAGGCTCCGGAGGGTTGATCGACGATCAGAAAGAACAGATCGCTCTTGAAGCTGCGACGGCCCTCAACCTGGAAGCCCGGCCAATATTCACCTACCTCGTCAACAGCCTGGGAAACGCTCGAGGTGAAATTCCGTATTCACTCGTGACCGCGACTGACCTTGGAACGCTCCTTCCGGCGGCAAATCCGACCGCAAGGTCCGACGTCGCCCCGGTTGTCCTCACCGACTGGGCCGCAAACGACCTGGGGGTTTCATCCGGTGACCGCCTGTCGATGGAATACTTCGTCTGGGAGGACCCCGGGCAGTTGGTCACCCGCACGGCGGAATTCGAAGTGGCCGCAGTCGTTCCCGTCGAGACGGGCGATCGGGCGATGGCTCCAAACTATCCGGGCATCACCGATTCGGCGGCCGTGGGCGATTGGGACCCACCATTTCCGATCGATTTGGGTCGAATCCGTCCCATCGATGAACGGTTTTGGGAGCTTTATCGAACGACGCCCAAGGCCTTCGTTTCTCTCGAAGTCGGCCGTGAACTCTGGCAATCCCGATACGGTTCGATCTCGTCTATTCGCTTTACTTCGAACCCGGCTGAGGCAGACCCTGCCGGGTTTGAGGAGAGGGCCGCCAGCTACGCCGAACGTCTGGGAACGACACTGAATGCGCAAGGTGTGGGACTGGAAGTCCGTTCGGTGCGATCTGTGAGTCTTGAAGCTTCGCGCGGCGCCACGAACTTCAGCGAGTACTTCGTGTACTTCAGTTTCTTCCTCGTCGTTTCGGCACTCATGCTGGCGGCGTTGTTCTTCAAGTTGAGTGTCGAAGGACGGGGACCCGAAGTCGGGTTGCTGCGATCGGTCGGCTTTACCCCCGCCATGCTCCGGGGACTGTTCCTGACCGAGGGCCTCGTGCTTTCCTCGGTGAGTGCCATTATCGGCGTGGTGGGTGCGCTGGGCTACGCGTGGCTGCTGGTCACGGCGCTGGGCACCTGGTGGGTCGATGCGGTAGGCACTACCGCCGTCGGCCTGCATGTTTCTGCCACATCGCTTGCTGGGGGCGCAGCCGGCGGTGTTGTTGCGGCCATGGCCTGCATCTGGTCGACCCTCGGTGGCCTCGCCACAGTATCCGAACGTCGCCTGCTGGCCGGACAACTGTCCGATGAAACCGTCGGCGGAACCCGGAGTCGAAACTGCCTGGCACGCGTGGG
Source organism: Terriglobia bacterium (assembly GCA_965263045.1). Taxonomy (GTDB): domain Bacteria; phylum Acidobacteriota; class Terriglobia; order 20CM-2-55-15; family 20CM-2-55-15. The sequence goes on along the minus strand of CBDHGK010000041.1, from coordinate 5,929,891 downwards.
ACTGTTTGTGCTCAGCGGGCTGGGTACCGTCCTCATCGCCGGCGCGGGATTTGGTTTCGTCGAACGGGCCGCTGGCTTTTTCGGTGGCGGAATGGCGGTGCTGGCGGCCAGCCTGTGTTTTCTGCTGGTCCGCTTTCGTGGGGGCGGGCAACAAGCGCTCCAGGGGCAGGGCTGGTGGCCGGTTTCAAGGCTGGGTTTTCGAAACGCCACCTACAGACCGGCGCGAAGCGTCACCGCGATTGGCATGATCGCTTCAGCCACGTTCATCCTGTTATCCGTCGACGCTTTCCGCAGAGACACGATTACAGATCTCGGTCCCGATTCGGGACTGGGCGGGTACACGGTACGCGTCGAGTCGCTGCTGCCGCTCTCACAGGACCCGAGCGGCACCGAAGGCCAGGCCTTGCTCGGACTGGGCGGCTTCGATTCGGTCGGCGTAGCGCCATTCCGCGTCCGGGGAGGCGATGATGCCAGTTGTCTGAACCTTTACGAACCGACGAACCCCCGGATTGTGGCCCCCAGCAATGCCTTCATCGAACAGGGCCGTTTCGCCTTCCTCGATTCCCTGGCCTCGACCGAAGCCGAACGCGCCAATCCGTGGCAGCTCCTCCATCGTCAGGAACCCGACGGTGCGATCCCCGTGATTGGAGACGCAAACTCCATGACCTACGTCCTGCATCGGGCACTCGGTGATGAGATCGTCATCACGGCAGGAAACCGATCGATTCGCCTGCGACTCGTGGCGGCTCTGGATGACAGCATATTCCAGGGCGAGCTCGTGATGTCGGAGGAAAATTTTCTGGACCTGTTTCCCGAACACGAAGGCTATCGTCTCCTGCTGGTGGAGACCGAACCCGGCCGGGTCGGAGCATCGGTAGCGTCGATCGAAAACGCCCTGCTGGATTTCGGAGGGTCCGCCACACCGACCGCCGACTACCTGGCCCGGTTCCACCAGGTCGAGAACACCTATCTGTCGACGTTTCAGATGCTCGGCGGTCTGGGTCTGTTGCTTGGAACCGTCGGCCTGGGTGCCGTGATGTTGCGCAACATCCTGGAGCGTCGACGGGAACTGGCCCTCATGCGCGCCCTGGGCTACCAGCAGCGGGATTTTCTGCTGATGTCCATGGCCGAAAGCGTGACGCTGCTGGTCGCCGGCCTGCTGACGGGCGCCGCTTCAGCCTTTCTCGCCACCGCACCCGTGATCTGGGATCGAGGGGGGCAACTTCCCGGCACACTGGTCCTTGGACTCCTAGGCGGGGTGCTGGCCGTCGGATTGGCAGCATCGCTATCTGCGACCGTTGCGGCCTTCCGGTCACCCTTGTTGCCGGCGCTTCGGGAAGAATGAGTTGAGGTATCCGATGAAGAACAACAGGACCACCGACAGAAAGACATTCCTGGCGATCGGTGCAGCAATCGCAGCCCTGCTGGGGCTGGTGGCGCTGGGGGGCAGACCCCGTGGGGTCGAAGCAGTCCCCCAGGCCGGAATCAACGAACCCGCCCGACCCGAAGGGGAATCCGGAATTCAAATGATTCCCGTCGAAGGCGAGGGCGCCGAATACTGGCCGCGCTGGCGCGGTCCTTCGGGCCAGGGGCTGGTTCCCGGCAGCGGCTATCCCGACACCTGGTCGGAAACTGAAAACGTACTGTGGAGAATGTCCGTCCCGGGGAGCGGGAACTCGTCGCCCATCGTGTGGGATGACCGGATTTTCCTGACGACGTCCTATGACGGCGGCCAGCGGCTGTCGCTTCTGGCCTACCGGAGATCCGACGGGATGATGCTGTGGGAGGGCTTCGCTCCCGACGGGAGCCGGGAACGGCTGCATCAGAAGAATGGTCACGCCTCCGCGACGCCGACGACCGACGGTGAACGGGTGTATGTCTCTTTCGGCGCCCGCGGACTGATGGCGTTCAGTATGGACGGCGCACTGATCTGGACTCAGGATATCGGCCAGATCAGCAACTATCACGGCACGGCCGGATCACCCCTGGTCTACAAAGACCGCCTCATCATTTTTCAGGATCACTCCGCCGGTTCGTTCGTTGCCGCATTCGACACCCGGACAGGCGACATGCTGTGGCGGACCGCGCGGCGAGCCAGCGTCGGGTGGGGTTCGCCGATCGCCATCCACGTGGACGGTCATGACGAAATCATCGTCCACAGCCAGCGCCGGGTCCAAGCTTATGATCCCGAATCCGGAGAGGAACTCTGGTGGTGCGACGGCAATACGTTCGAAGTGATCCCCACCCCCGTCGTCGGCTACGGGATGCTTTTTTGTTCCTCGGGTCGCGCCGGTCCGACGATGGCGATTCGTCCCGGCGGCACGGGCGACGTCACAGCCAGCCATGTGGTGTGGTCGAGCCCCAGGGGCTCTCCTTTCGTTCCGTCTCCGATTCTCTACGCGGACCAGCTTTACATCGTCAACGACATGGCCAGCATCGCCACTTCCTTCGATGCGAGAACGGGGGATAGCCTCTGGCAGGGACGGCTCGGAGTTGCCCGGAGGGAGGGCTTTTCAGCCTCACCCGTTGCCGTGGACGGCAAGGTGTTTTTCACCAACGACAACGGCGAGACCTTTGTGCTCAACGCCGGCAGGAACTTCGAAATACTACGCGTGAATGACATCGGAGAGCCTGTGTTGGCCTCACCGGCGCTGGTCGACGGAAAATGGTATATCCGCACCCGACAGAACCTGATCGCCATCGGCGAGTGAAGCGACGAATTCGAAACCCGCATCGTTCACGCTTCCCGCGAACTGAGAGCCCGTCATCGGGCAACCGATTGGCCGTTGGGGGCAGAGTGAAGCGACGCACTCGGAAAAACGTTCGCTAATCAAAGCGCCGGGGCGGTCTGCCCGCAGCCTTTCAAAGGATGTCGGGCCCCGACATCCCGAATCGATTCAGAGTGAGTCTTGCCAAGCAGCGCTCAGCTGCAATCATTCGGAATACAGCACCCTCGTACTCTCCCTTCCCCGAATGAGCGGCAACTTCAATTCCGCTCCCTGTTCCTTCCGTTATTCAATCCAGTTCAGAAGGGTACGTGATGATGAATGGCTCATTAGTTTATAGCCGCTCTGAAATTTCCGCGGTCCCTGCGCTTGGATTTGTCGTCCTAGTCCTTGTAAGCATTGTGAGGATCCGAAGAAGAGAGTTAGAACTTTAATCGACGACATCAGGAGGCATTGATCATGGGTCTATTGGACGAACCGAAACCAAGGCCAGAACGGGAACGCAGTGCAGAAAATGCGAAGAACGCCGCAATGGCCTTCCTTGGCGCTTGCTTGAAAGCGACGCGTCTCAGCTCCCGGATAAGCTCGACAGGCGCATTATTGCTGTCATTCAAGCAGTTTGCTGCCGTGGGGTCGATCCTGGGAATGCTGACCGTACTGGGCTATGGGATTGTTGAGACCGTCAGTCAGGACTCCTACCAGGTTAGGCAGATGGTCGTCAGCGGCAAGATGGATGCCAAGCTGATGCCGGGAATGTGGCTGCAGCTATTCAGCAACATCGTGACCTGGCCGAAAGCGGAGACCTTCTTCTTTGTGAGCGACGAGAGCGGGTCGGCCCAGGCCATCGAAGTGCGCTTCAATGACGGTTCGCTCTGTGATGTGTCCGGCACCCTGCGCATTATTCTTCCCAGTTCCGAACGGCAGGCCATCGACGTGGTGACCAAGTACGGCTACGCCGACTACACAGAGCTCGAACAGAAGCTCATCCTCCCCGTTGTGAGGAACGCCCTCCGCTTCACTGCAAATCTGATGTCTGCGCGCGAGTCGTACTCGGAAAGGCGTGCAGACTATGTCTACTGGGCGTGGGATCAGATCCAGAACGGACTCTACGAAACGGAGGAGGAAACCCGAAAGGTTGTGGATCCGGTGTCGGGGCAGGAGGTGACGAAGACCTTCAAGATAATCAAGAAGCAGGAGAACGGGGACCCGATCTATCAGCGAAATCCTCTGGATGGACTCGGCATTACGCTCGCGAACTTCGAGGTCAAGCAGTTTGACTACACAGAGAAAGTTCGCGAACAGATCGGCACTCAGCAGACCGCGCTCATGGCGGTGGCGACCGCAATGGCCAAGGCCCAGCAGGCGGAGCAGGAAGCCCTGATGGTCGAGGCGGAAGGTAAGGCGGACGTGGCACGGGAGCGGTACGCGGAAGAGCAGATGAAGATTCGAGTGGTGGTTCAGGCACAGCAGCGGCTGGAAGTCGCCGAGTTTGAAAAAGTCCAAGCCCTGGTTGAAGCCGGGCAGCGGGTCGAGGTTGCAGAGCTCGACCGGCAGGCCGCCGCTGCGAAAAAGCAGGAAGAAATCCTCCTCGGTCAGGGAGAGGCCGAAAGAAAGCGACTCGTTCTCCAGGCCGACGGGGCCTTGCAGGAAAAACTGCACGCCTATGTACAGGCACAGCAGGTCTGGGCAAGCGCTTATGCCCAACGTCAGGTGCCGACACTCGTCATGGGTGGCGGTGGGGGTGCGGGCGGGGCTGGCGATACCGACCGGGCATCCACTGATTTTGCTCAAATGATGCAGCTCATCGTCGCCCAACAAATGGGGCTGGATCTGTCGGTACCTCCAGGAGCGACGCGTGGTGCGCGTTAGGTACAGTATACGGGTGACGATCACCGGTCCAGTCCCCACCCGTGATGTTCGTCAGGGCTCAGCTTTGGATTGGGTTACACTTGGGTCACCAACTGTCACCCTGTACCGAGAGTTGCCGGCAATGCCAACCGATATTAGTCCTACACTTCCCCTGGATTCGTATCGGTCCTACCTGATGGGATTGGCCCGAGTGCTGTTGGCCGGCGCCGGACCGGTGCGGGCCAAGGTGGATGCATCGGATCTCGTCCAGAGTGTCATGCTGCGGGCCCATCAACGGGAGAAACAGTTCAAGGGCACGACACCGGAAGAGTTCATGGCCTGGCTGAGACAGATTCTCAGAAACGAGCTGATCGATAAGGAACGCCACTTCCTCCGTAAGAAACGCGACGCGGCGCTGGAGGCGGTCTATCAGGAAACGATAGAAAATTCCGATGTCCGCATGATCCGGATGCGGGTCCTGGCCCAGACCTCGCCGAGCCAGCATCTGGCACGGCACGAACGACAGATGCATCTGGTCCGGGCGCTGGAAACCCTCCCTGAAGATCAACGGACTGCGGTCGAACTCCGGCATCTGGCAGACTGGTCGCCCGAGGAAATCGCTCAGTTCACGAACCGGACCAAGGCCAGCGTCGCCGGCCTGCTGAGGCGTGGGTTGAAAGCGTTGTGCCAGGAACTGGAGCGGTCAGATAGTCCCGACACCCAGAAGCAGACAGGCTGATGAAAACACCTTCAGACTCTCGCGATGAAACCCCGAAGCTGGACGAGGTGCTGGCCCGTTACAACGACGAGGCCGCAACCCACGACAGAGATTCCGTGCAACTGGGCTTGTTGCGGGAACGGTACTTTGGCGACTACCTGGAACTGGCACCGCATCTCAACAGCTACTTCCAGAACGAAGATGCAGCCCAGGGCCGTTTCGACTGCGTGTACGCTGCTCCACCCGAGTCCGAACGCTACACCGACGTGACACGACTCGGTGAGGGCGGACAGGCCGTCGTGTACAAGGCCTTCGATCAACAATTGCAGACGTGGGTGGCCCTGAAAGTCAGCAAGTCCGGCACCCAGGCCACGGCGGCTGAAGCGAATCGTTTCCTCTTCGACGCCCAGAGCATGGCCCAGCTCAGCCACCCCAACGTCGCACGCGTGTTCGACGTCAAGGATTACAAGGGGCGTCAGTTCATAAGCATGGAATTCATCCCGGGCGGCAGTCTCGAGACCCACCTGGACCGGTTCATTGACGATCCCCGATCCGGGGCGCGGCTGATGGTAAGCGTATCCCGGGCGGTTCATTACTCCCATCAGCAACTGATCCTCCATCGCGATCTGAAGCCATCGAATATCCTGCTGGACACCGACGAAGCCGGGTCTGACCGCCCGTATGTCAGTGACTTCGGACTTGCAAAGCCGATAGACGCTCGAGCCCTCCGGCACGAGGGCGCGGGAGGGTCCGATCCCGACATCACCGCCTACGGGAGTGTTGTCGGAACGGCCAGTTACATGTCGCCTGAGCAGGCCACAGGCAAAGACGTGACGACCCTCAGCGACGTCTATGGGATCGGAACGATTGTGTACGCGCTACAAACCGGTGAGGCGCCTTTCTGGGGCGAGACACTCAACGAAACCTTGCACCTCGTCTCTGATCCAATGGAGAAACCCCGGCCCCCGCGAGAGTTGAATCCGGCCATCGATCCCACGTTCGAGGCAATCTGCATGAAGTGCCTGGAGAAGAATCCTCGCAATCGTTACCGATCCGCTGAGGGTGTTGCCAAGGATATTGATCGCTGGCTGGCTCACATGCCGACTGAAGCCAAACCCCCAAAGACGGGAGAGCGCGTCAAGCTCTGGTGTCTCAGAAACCCGGTGGGAGTGGGCCTCGCTGCGGTCCTGGTGGCTCTTATGGCGTTGGTCGGGGTGAACGTCGCAGACCGACTCGGTGAACCGGGTCGGGCCCAGGCAACACTGGCTCGGCAACAGGCCGAGACACTCGAGATCCGACTTCAACAATTCAGTCAGGCCGTAATCTCCGTTGCCCGGGACCCTGAAGTCGGGGCACTGCTGGTGCAGCAGGAGCCCTTGGCCCTGCAGGAATTCATGATGGAATCCGGGAACAGCCGTGTCGATCTGAACGGATCATCTCCGTTCGAAAGCTGGTTCGTCATCGACGACCGAAACGGGGCAATCGTGGCGCGATGGCCGGAGATGTCGCCCGACACAGACGGTGTGGACTTCAGCAAGCGCGATTATTATGAGGGCCTGAGCGAGGCCGAGATTGTGGATAGCACCTATGTCTCGCAAACCTTCAGGGCGCTCTCCGACGAACTGTACAAGTTCGCAGTCTCAGCGTGGGTGCGGCACCAGGGAAAGAACGTGGGTGTTGTGGTGGCGACGGTCACGACGAGTCAACAGATGGGCCTTCCCGGAATTGAAGAGCCGGGCTTCGTCACGACTCTACTCGCCCCGAGAGATGCGTTCCTGGTACCCGGAGAGACCGGGACGCCGCCTGCGGGTGCGTCAGATTTCATGGTCCTTCTCCATCCCGGCTACGAACGCGGAATTGACCCGGTCTGGTTCCCGGAAAGTTACCTGGCCGCCATGGATGGGGGATCGACCGGGGAATACAGGGACCCGGTTGCATCGTTGAATGAGCGGACCGCCGGAGAATACGGCGGCCGTTGGTTCGCAAGCTTCGCGCCGGTCGCGGACTCGGAATTCGTAGTCCTCGTTCAGCAGGAATACGCTCCCGTCGTTCCGGTTGAATTTTGGCTCATTCTGGGCGCATTGCTGGCTGCGGTGCTCACCGCCCTCGTCATTCGAAACCTGCGGTCCCCTCGGGCGACACCCGCATCCGTTTAACCGGGACGTCGGCCAGAACCAGTTCAGCTACTAATTCCAGCGAATTGTCAGTCCAGGCGTGGTTAATTGCAGATATTTCGAAGATAGGCGGTTCGCGCGGCATTCCCTGTCGTCTTGATGTTTGTAGCACATGACAACGACCGATCCCGGGAATGAACCCCAGGATCTGATTGTCCGGAAAGGATTGCGAAATGCCACCAACCGAGAAAACAAACGCAGTCAATCTGAAGATGCTGCTGATCGTGGTATTGATCGGCACGGCCATCTGGTTTGTACCCGCGCCCATGGGCGTCGATGAGCGTGCCTGGCATCTCCTGGCTGTTTTCGTAGCAACGATCGTCGGACTGATCGCAAAGCCGCTGCCGATGGCGGCCGTTGCACTGCTGGGCATCACCGCAACGGCGGCGACCGGCATCCTCAGCATCGACGAAGCGCTCGGTGGCTTCGCGGACCGCACGATCTGGCTGATCGTGATCGCTTTCTTTATCTCCAGGGGCTTCATCAAGACCGGGCTCGGAACCCGCATCGCTTACGTTTTCATCGCTCTCACAGGAAAGAAATCCCTCGGTCTGGCTTATGGAATCGCCGCAACAGATCTGGTCCTGGCGCCGGCCATTCCAAGCAATACGGCCCGGGCCGGAGGCGTCATATTCCCGATTGTCAGGTCGATCGCCGTCTCCTACGACAGCTCTCCCGAAAACGGCACGGCGCGAAAGATCGGGGCATTCCTGATCAAGTCCTCTTTCCAGGCAAACGTCATCACCAGCGCGATGTTTCTGACCTCCATGGCGGCCAACCCTGTTGCGGCCGGGCTTGCGCGTGACCTTGGAATCGAAATCACATGGACTGGCTGGGCCGTGGCTGCGGCCGTTCCAGGTCTCATCAGTCTGCTGGTCGTTCCCTGGCTCCTGTATGTTTTGTATCCCCCTGAAGTCAAAGAGACACCCTCCGCTCCCCGCATGGCTCGGGAGAAACTGGCGGAAATGGGATCCCCAAAGCACGGGGAATGGATGATGGCAGCAACGTTTTTCATGCTGCTGATCCTATGGATTTTCGGCAGCGCGCTGGCGCTCAATGCAACCACGGCAGCCTTTGTCGGGCTGGGATTGCTCCTCGTCAGCGGAACACTGACCTGGGAGGACATTCTCCAGGAACGCGGGGCCTGGAATACCCTGGTCTGGTTTTCGGCGTTGGTCATGATGGCGCGGCATTTGAATGACCTGGGCCTGATTCCGTGGTTCGGCGAAACCATGAGCGGTTTCGTCGAGGGATTCGGTTGGGTCGCGGCCTTCCTCGTCATCAGTTTGAGCTACTTCTACAGTCACTATCTGTTTGCGAGCAATACCGCTCACGTCACCGCGATGTATTCGGCATTCCTCGTTGTCGCGGTGTCGGTCGGCACACCGCCGTTGCTGGCCGCTCTGGTTCTGGGATTTTTCAGCAATCTCTTCGGGAGCCTGACCCACTACGGAGCCGGCCCGGCACCTGTCCTCTTTGGTTCGGGTTACGTCGAGATGGGTGACTGGTGGAAGTTAGGGGGCCTGATCAGCGTCGTGAACCTCATCATCTGGTTGGGCATCGGCGGGCTGTGGTGGAAAGTGATCGGTGTGTGGTAAAGAGGCAGGTCAACGGGCAACAGGAACGGTCATCGCAGCGCCCGATTCCGGCGGGTCGCAAGGCGGCACTGGGGGGGGGGCGCCTGTCGCTTGGCGGCGCACACTCCCCAGGACCAGCCGGTCAAGGATACATCGTCAGGTCTTGTGCTTCCTTTTCCAGTCTTTTTTCCCGACGCCATCCCAATAGCACGATTATGGCAATTGCGACCGACATCACAGCCGGCCGGACCCCTGCCATCGCCTCGTCAAACAAACGGACCGGGCGGGATCCGGGTTCGTAGAAGTTCCTTGCGCCGGCGTGAATCGGAAAGTCAGGTCGTCCGAGCGCAAAATTCCGGCCTCCCTCGGCCAGTTCGTCCAGCCTGTTGGACTTTGAAAATGTCTGGCTCAGGGCAATCCTCGCAATCTCCTCCACTAGGCCCGGGTGCAGGTCCGTCCTGGCCAGCAGCTGCGCCCCTGCCGCCACCGTCTGAATGTCAGAGTCCGGCACTTGACGCGGGCGGACCCGGTGTCGTCCGGCCGGAATATCGTAGGTATAAATGAACTGATACCTGGTTGCGAGGGCTGACGCCGTTGGCACACCGATCAACTCGACGTCGTCTAAAGCCGCCAGATCTGCAAAAACCTGGGCGTCTGAGCCTAACGTGATGAAGGCGGCATCCAGTGTGCCGTCGCGAAATCCCTGCTGAACTTCCGTGTAGGGCAACTCCATACTTCTAACTTCCCCAATCAGACTGAAGTGATCCAGGATCACGAGGCTCATGGCCCTGTCTCCGGACGGTTCTAACCCGACCGCGACACTCTTTCCTTCCAGATCGGCCGGGCTGCTGATGCCGGCCGCGCGGCGAACAAAGAAATGTGCGGGCTGCGAGTACAGGTTGGCCACGACGGATACATCTATGCTCCCCGCGGAATTCGCAAGCGCGGCTCTCGCCTGTTCCACAGTACCCGGCAGATATCGTTCGAACATTTCAAGCGTACCCGGTTGGTACAGTCCCAGATCCGCCATGCCCGATTCAAGAGACAGCAGGTTCTCAAGTGAACCGTTGGTTTGAACCTCGTTGACCCTTACAGAGAGCTGCTCCTCGATCTCAGCGGCGAAATTCGCGCTCAACGGAGCGTATTTGCCCCCTTCAGGCCCGGTCACAATTGTGATCTCTGCCGGGAACGCGGTCAGGTTCCGGTACACGAGGCTGAGGGCCACCGGAAGGAGAATCAGAGCGAGGGCCGTTGCCAACTTTGTGCCTGATTTAAGAGTCATAGGGTGCGGCTTACGCGCCGGATGGAAAACTCGATAAAGAATACTCGGGGAAGAAATTAGACGCAATCAAACTCTCAAGCCCTCGCAATTGACCGCCGCCGTCATCGATATCGATCGGTCAACACGGGTCGCCTGAAGTCTCGGGCCGACAGAGTCAGCCGGCGAAATCTTCGTTGCGAGGAGTCGTCGATATGGGGACATCGACCGCTGACTCGCGCCTCGCTATTCCCGTCAGGACACTGTGTCTCCGGTCCCGTTTCGGATGGTACCGAGAGCCACAAACGATCAATTGAGTTACAGGGTTCAGAAGTAGCGCGGGCAATGATATCCTCGTCCGGGTGAAAGGAGCCAGCAATGGAAGCTACGGAACAAAAGGAGCCAGCAATGGAACAGAAGAAAATACCCGCGGAAGCGGTCGAACTGTACACACGCTACATTCACGGCGAGATCGATCGTCGTGAGTTTTTATCCAAGGTCCAGCGATTTGCCGTCGCCGGGCTGACGGCTGCGGCGATTGTTAAGGCTTTGATGCCGAACTATGCACTGGGGCAGCAGGTTCGCAGGGATGACGAGCGGATTCGGGCCTCGTATGAGACCGTGCCCTCACCCGATGGGAATGGCTATATCTCGGGCTATCTTGTGAAACCCTTCAGCGCCACTTCGCGCAGCGACACCCCATCCCAGCTGCCCGGAATCCTCGTCATTCACGAGAATCGGGGACTCAACCCGCACACCGAGGACGTTGCACGGCGATTCGCGCTGGAGAACTTCATGGCGTTTGCGCCGGATGCCCTGGCGACGGTAGGCGGTTATCCTGACGACGACTACAGAGGCGGCCAGATGTTTCGTGGGATCGACCGCGCGAGGTTGACACAGGACTTCGTCGCCGCCGCACAGTGGCTGAAAGCGCGTCCAGACAGCAACGGGAACATCGGCGTAACCGGTTTCTGCTTCGGCGGGGGCATGTCCAATACGCTGGCTGTGCTGCTGGGGCCGGATCTGGCAGCAGCAGCCCCATTTTATGGCGGCGGGCCCGATATTGCGGACGTCCCGAGAATCTCGGCGGCGATGCTCATCCACCACGGCGGGCTCGATGAACGCCTGGTCAGCGCCTATCCCGCTTATGAAGCGGCATTGCGGAGCAACAACATCCCGCATGAAGGCCACATCTATCCCGATTCCGTGCATGGTTTCTTCAACGACGCCACGCCGGAACGATACAACAAGGTGACGGCGGAACAGGCCTGGACGCGGACCATTTACTGGTTTAACCAGTACGTACGCGCACCCGCGGCTTAAGCCACCACGGCCAGCACCGAAGTCCAGAGTGGTTCCCGAGCCGCATCGTCTAATAAGATGACGGCGCGGGAGCCACTATGCCCTGCTCCCGGTGACACTTCCAGGCGGATAACGTCATCGGGAACCCTACCCGACTGCGCGCGTCCCATGAACTGCCGTTTGCCAAGATCCGAACTGTTTGGCAACGGTTGTGGGCAGTCGTGCCGTCACGAACTGTCGCAGCCCTTAAGCAACAGCCTCAACCGCTCGGTTACCTCCATATTTGCTCGGGTGCTTCCGGCTTGGACGATCTCCGCGTGAGATTTAACGACGGGGCGAGCCCTGCGGTAGCGCAGTGCAACCCAGCACCAGTCAACCGCATCCACCTTACGTCGATGATTCTGAAGCTACTCAGTGCCGAGTTCGGTTTCGTTGAGGACTTCGCCGTCGACGCCGTGGTTGCGCAGCGTCAGGGTCGGCGTATCCTCGCGGCGTTGGGCCGTGACTGACAGGAAACCTCCGACGACATTGAGGTATCGATGCTCGGGGCGTACATCACCGGGCGTCCAGCCACCGGCGTGCTCATCGCTGGCCGCCCCGGTTGCGAACTCTCTCAACCCGGTTTCCTCGTGCACCGAAACATACTGCCAGTGGCGGTCACCACAAATGACGATCATGTCGTGCTCGGTCAGAAACGCCCTGAGCTCACGGGCCTCGGTAGTAAATGCATCGTTGGCATGACTGTCGGATTTGTCCGGGGCATCCGGGCCCACGAAAGGCGTCGGGCTGATCAGGATGCGGAAAGCGGCATCAGAGGCCTCGACGGTATCTTTAAACCACGCTTTCTGCTCCGCTCCCCAGATCGTCTTTTCCGGCCCGTCCGGGTCCGGATTCGCGCTACGGTAGTCCCTACCTTCAACAAGCCAGATCTGTACATCCTGGCCCCACCGAAACGTCCGGTAGGTTCGATCACCCATCGGAACCTGTTCCCTGAACGTATCCAGCCCGTTCTGAAACGTGAAGTCACCCATGAAGAGACTCTCATGGGTTGGCCACGTGTCGTTCTGCCACGTATCGTGGTCGTCTTTCATGAAGTAGGTCGGAACCTGCCGGTGAAATTCGAGATGGGTCGGGAGGCTGAACATCCGCGCCCAGCCCCAGCGCGCAAGATCAACGCTCTTCGCCCAGCGGTCGTAGTACAGAATGTCCCCGGTGTGCACGAAGAAATCGACGCCCAGATCCATCATGGACTGGTGAATTCTGAAGCCGCCCCCGGGTGCATCCTGATCCGGGTACTCCGTCCCGGTGGTCGCTGCAAAAACGAGTCGCGCGGGCTGATCCGGTGACGGCGCCGTTCGAAACCGGCCATCGAGCGATGAACCAACTATCTCACTCTCGGAGCGGCGCGCCTCGACGCGCAGTGCGTACTCCGTCGCGGGCAAGAGGCCCGTCAAGGTGAACTGGCGGGTGAAGTCCCGCCCGTTGTCCACCGCTGCCCAATCCGTCGATTGCCAGTTGTCTGAATCACCCGCCCGGTACAGCACCCGTGTTTCGCCTGAAGCGCCGGTGACCGCGCCCTCGATCGTATCAATCGTAAAACCATCCGGATACTGGACGACGGGCACCCAGTCGACGGGAAAAGACGGGCCTCCGGCCGCCTCGACGAGTGCATCGTTCCCGGGGGTCCGATATAGAAACTCCGGCATGGGGGCTTCGCTGCCAACGCGTTGCTGAGACCGGGTCAGCCGGGTCCAGACGATTGCCTGTGTATCGGTCACTTCTCCGATCTTCATCCCCGTGGCCTGGTACGGTCCTTCGGGAGCAGGTCCGCCGCAGGCTCCCAAACAGAACAGGGCGAGCCAGCCGAGAAGACGTCGGTCGACCTTCCATGCGCCAGACTTCATGACATTGCCTCCTTTGAGCGGTATGCCGGCTGCCATCATCGAACCGGGTGTCCGTGTCATCGCGGAAATCTAACTACAGGTGGAATTCATTTGCAAGAAACCTCTCGATACGAAAGCTCGGATCCCAAGCAAATTTCAAGGTCACATGTAGACCGCCAGAACCTCACCATGCGCATGCACATGCGTTGGTTCACTCGCCTGACCAAGGGATTCAGGAAGAAGTTCGAGAATCACAAGTGGATGGTTGCGCTCTACGCAGTCTATGCCAACTTCGTGAAAGTTCAATTGGCACCCTGGACCAGAACGTGGACCGCTTTCGCGCCGAACGGTCTTCGCACACCGACATAGCCGATCTCGATTCCCTCCCGGCGATCCTTCCAGAATTGGTGACTATTGTTTGACGCCTTCACCATCCTGTGAAATCGTAGGTCCTTCCCACTCTGAATCGCGGAGGTTCGAATGAATGTCAAACTGCCTGTCTTCCTGACTGGACTTGTCATACTGGCTGTGTCGTGCGCGCCGGCCGAGGCTCCGCCTGCGACCGATGCGGGCGGTTCCGGCCTCGCGTTTATCGACGTCAATCTCGTGCGGATGGACTTCGAACAGGTTGTTCCGGGTCAGACCGTCCTCACGCGCGAGGATCGAATTGTGGCCGTCGGGCCGGCCGAAAGCGTTGATGTACCCGCCAATGCAGCGCGCATCGATGGGAACGGCCTGTATCTGATGCCGGGACTCGGTGAAATGCATGGCCATATTCCAGGGCCGGACCAGCCACAGCAGCTCACCGAAGACGTCCTTTTCCTCTATGTTGCCAACGGCGTCACCACAGTCCGCGGGATGCAGGGTAGGGATGGCCAAATTGCGCTGCGAAACCGCGTGAATGCCGGGGAGCTGGTAGGACCCAGTCTGTATCTGGCTGGCCCCAGCTTCAACGGCGAGAGTGTCACCTCGCCCGACGCCGCCATCGAGAGAGTCCGGACGCAGAAATCAGAGGGTTGGCATCTGCTGAAGGTTCAGAACGGTTTGAGCGTTCCCACTTACGACGCGATGGCTCAGACAGCCCACGAAGAGGGGATTCGCTTCGGGGGGCATGTGCCGGCCGATGTCGGCCTGATTCATGCAATCGAGTCGGGCCAGGAGACCTTCGACCACTTGGACGGTTACGTGCAGTATCTGGCCGATGTGGCGGGGAATCTCGACGAGGCCCGTCTGGCGGAAGTCGTGGAGATGACGCGAGAAGCCGGTGCATGGGCCGTACCGACAATGGCGCTATGGGAGGTTCTCCGGGGCACGATCCCGCGCGAAACCGTCGTGTCGTATCCTGAAACAAAGTACATGCCGCCGGCAATGGTCGAGCAGTGGACGGTGCGGATCGACCGGGCTCTCGGCGATCCAGCCTTCGACCCTGCCGCAGCTCGGAGGTTGATCGCCAACCGGATGCGCGTCCTCACGGCGCTGCACGAGGGAGGTGCACGCATCATGCTCGGGACCGATTCGCCACAGGTCTTCAGCGTCCCGGGCTTCTCCATTCATCGAGAGATGGAGCGGATGGTCGAGGCCGGCATGTCGCCTTACCAGGTGATCGCTTCCGGCACGCGGGCTGTCGGGGAGTACTTCGGTAACGAAGATGATTTCGGAACGATCAGCGTCGGCGCGCGCGCCGACCTGATTCTTGTGGAAGCCAACCCCCTCGAGGATGTGGGCCACGTCGCCCAGCGTCGGGGCGTGATGGTTCGCGGGCAGTGGATACCTGAAGCCGACATCCAGCAGCGGCTCGAGTCGATCGCTGCGTCCTACTGACATTCGGGACAGAGACCGTATTCGGTCGCCGTCCCCAGATTAATCGTTCCTGGCCTCGAAGGCCTTGATCGCGTCCTCATGCCGGAGGATATACTCGAGGTCGTCGATGCCGGCCAGTTGGCAGTTGCGGGCGAACGGGTCGATCCGGAAAGCGAAAGCCAGCGAATCCGCGGCGACCCGATTTTTTTCAAGGTCCAAAGTGAAGATAGCGCCCGCCCGGGCCGCCGTGAGACAGTCCTCCTGGATGGCGGGCGTAACCTTGACGCCCGTCGGCCGAGCGAGTGCGTGCGTGGCCTACGGGACCACGTACTTCGTGATGCCACCGCCGGCGACCGGACGCGATCCGGGGCCTTCTGCGGCGTAGATGTTGCCGTCCGCATCAACCGCCACGCCTTCGCCGGCCACACCCTGCAATACGCGTGTGTCGTGGGCGTGGGGTGGCACGAAGGCCGTCACGCGGTCCTCGCCCGCGGGACCGATTCGCACCCCGGTGCGCCATCCCGGATGGCGCTGGGCGTCAGATTCCGAATCGATCGCGTAGAGCGTGTCGTCGTCCGTGATGAACAGCCCGCTGACCCGGCTGTAGTGCAAATACGTGTCGAGCAACTCGCCGTCCTGGCTGAAGATTTGAATCCGATGATTGCCGCGGTCGGCCACATACAGTCGGCCCTCGGAATCGAACTCCAGCGCGTGCGGCGTGCGGAACTGGCCGGGCCTGAAACCGAGTTCGCCCCACGAGGTGATGAAGTTGCCCTCACTGTCAAATTTCAGGATGCGCCCCGTGGCGCCCGGAGGCGGATCCGGACTCTGGCCGCTATGCCCGTCGGAGACGAAAATGTCACCGTTCGGCGCCGTGATCACGTCGCACGGCTCGTTAAGTTGACCGGGACCGCTGCCCGGTTGTCCGGGCGTCCCCAGGCGCAGGAGTTCCTCGCCGTCCGCGCTGAACTTGATGACCTGATGCCCCTTCGTCCCGGCCTCGTTGCCCTGGGAGTCGGTAACCCAGACGTTTCCCTCTGCATCGACGTGGAGCCCATGCGGGAGTACGAAAAGCCCCGCGCCAAAGCTCGTCATCATCTCGCCGGTGTCCTTGTTGAACTTGAAGATCGGATCCCGATCGGGATTCTCCTCGCAACCGCCTGCCAGCGCCAGCCCGCCGCAACGGTCGTAAGTCCAGATATGCCCATCGGGACCGATGTCGATGCCGGCCGTCGATCCCCACTCCCGACCATCCGGAAGCGGTGCCCAGTTCAGCATCACCTCACCCGTGGGGTTCGGTAGCTGGCGGTCGACGAATTCACTCGAGGTCGTCGCCGTCGGGGCGCCTGTTCCCATTTCTGGCTCAGGCGGCGGATTGGGGGCGCACGCGGCGAGCATCAGGGACGAGGTGGCCGCGAGCGCCACGCCGCATCGGGTGAGGAACAACCATCGCATGTCACTCATTTTTCTTCTCCTTCACGTCTCGAGTCCGTTCAGAGTCGGTGCACGGCGGGGACGGACCCGCCAGCGTGACCCACATCCAGTTCTGAGAATCTCTGTTGGTTTCTGAATCTTCTCCGGCGCCGATTGAATCAGCGCAACGCCATCGCCGCCAGACCGTCTTCGAGCTGAACGATGACGTACTGGCGTCCTTCGTGGACCCAACTCGACATGCCGTACCGCGAAACGTCCGGTATCTCCACAGCCCCGACACGCTCACCGGTCTGCTTGTCGATTGCGAACAGGTGCGGCGCGCCATCGCTGGTCTGACCTGAAGCAAGCAGCAGCGTCGGCGTCGTCAACATAGCGGCCTGGCCGAGGCGGCCGGGATTCGCCGGAACACCCTCGATCCCCTGGAGCAACGGGTGATTCCGGATCAGCTCCTGTTGCTCTCGAGGCGCATCCCCGTGCGGGACCACCCAGAGGTGTTCCCCTGTATTCATATCGATCGCCGTGATCCGCCCGACCGGTCCCCTCCAGATTGAGAGCCCATCCAGGGTCTCCGTTCTGGGCGGGGCTTCCACGTCGATCGCTCTCGAGTAGTCGGAGTGGTTGGTCCCCGTCTGCGCGGGTCCGTCCAATGGAGAGTCCGACGCCGGTGCGAGATGGATCGTGGTGCATGCGCTTTGCGAGTTGATGAAGATTACGCCCGCCACCGGATCGGCGACAGGCGGTCCGGTAATGTTCGCGCCGCCGCCCCCGCCCGGACACGCCCGGGCCGGCACCACCAGTTCCGGGTCGCCGACATGGGTCGGCGGGCTGAACAGGGGGACGAACAGGTTGTTCTCGAGCGCCACTTCCATCGCCCTGCGTTTAATCTCGGGCGTAAAGTCGATGAGGTGTTCCTCAGTTCTCCCCTGGATGTCGAACGGCGCCGGTCGGGTCGGAAACGGTTGCGTTGCAGAGAGCTGCTCACCGGGTACCCGGGATTGCGGTACGGGCCGTTCTTCGATGGGCCAGATCGGCTCACCGGTCTCCCGGTTGAAAGCGTAAACGAACGACTGTTTGGTGACCTGAAAGACGCCGGGGATCTCATCCCCGTCGACCGTCACGTCCATCAGTATTGGCGCCGTCGGGGTGTCGTAGTTCCAAATGTCGTGGTGAACCAGTTGGTAATGCCAGGCCCGGTTACCGGTCTCGACATCGAGAGCGATCAGACTCGTGCCGAATAAGTTATCCCCGGGATGGAACCCGCCATAGTAATCGATGGTGGGACCATTCGTCGGAACGTAGACCAACCCGAGCTCCGGATCGGCGGATAGCGGCGCCCAGGACGAGACATCGCCCGTCCACTGCCAGGCATCGTTCTCCCACGTCTCGTGTCCCAACTCACCCGGTCGCGGGATGACGTGGAACTTCCACTTGTACTGGCCGGTCCGCGCATCGAACGCGAGGATGTCGCCGGGAACGTTCTCGATGCGGGTCTGGTTGTACCCCTGCTCCGCGGAGTTCCCCACGACGACGGTGCCATTCACAACAATGGGCGGGGACGATGCCGTGATGTAGCCCAGCTCCAGGGGGATTCCGTAATAAGGATCGTACTCTTCGCCGGATTCCAGCCACCGGTCCCAATCCGCGATAAGGGGTGGCAGCAGATCCACGACGCCCGTCTCCGGGAAGCCCTCCAGCCCTATCCTCGTGCCCCAGTTTTCAAGGTGCAGGCCGGTCTCGGCATCGATGGCGTGGAGGAAAAATGCGGGTGTCGCTAGAAATACGACGCCGCGGCCGTCGATCTCACCGTACGCGATCCCTTTTCCGTAACCCTTTCGCATGGAGTACTCGTAGCGCGCGGTCATCGGCTCAGAATAACTCCAGAGAAGCTCTCCCGTTTCGGGATCTAGAGCCACGATATGCCGACGCTCGCCGGTGACCGTGATCAACTTACCGTCGACGTAGGTGGGTGTTGACCGCGGGGTACTTGAGCCGAAACTCGCCGCGTTCCACTCCCAGACGACCTCCATGTTTTCGAAGTTGGAGGAATTGATCTCACTCGCCTGGGTGTAGCGTGTGTGCCAGGCGTCCCCGCCGATGTAGGACCACTGCCCGTTCTCGACTCCCGGTCCCTGGGACAAGACCGCTGTTGGCGCAATAACCAGCATGCCGAGTGCCGCAATGAGCCACTTGAATGTCACCGACCGCTGCCACCGTTTGTCCTTATTTTTCATCTCTATCCCCCAAGGGTCGACCGCTTTTCTTCGGGTCGGGACGGCCCATGACCCGGACTGGACCGAAACGTTTTTAGAATTCACCCGCTATTCTACTCAAATAGGCTTCCGGGACGGGAAGAGAAAAATGAGCACTACTGTGGAGTCAACGATCGTGCAGTTCGGGACCACAGCACGTGCGACCTGGATCGGAGTTCCGAATCAGGTCCAAATGGTTGATCACGCAATTCTACCCGGCGCGCGAAGCGGAATCTCATGGAAAACATAGGGCCCGCTATTAAACGTTGACCGCTCATGCGCGCATTGCCGGATTCGGAATTCTAAACAGAGATCGCGTGCCGCTGCTGCACCCGTTGTCTCCGTTCTTCCAGCCCGTCCGCGAAGATTCTCGTTTGCGAATAGTTATTCCTTTGACATGGCTCAAAACTAGCCCCAGCAGCCCGTGGCATAAGTCTCAAGGGCCGCGCGGAGGGGTCTTCGTGTTGCAGGCGCGAAGTGAGGAGCGGAACGATGTCTTTTCATCGTGACCGACGAGGGACAAAGCCTGTGGCCCGAACCCCCCTGCGCCCATAGGGTTACGGCGATACGGGGCCGTCTTCGTTGTCGCCGACTCCTCGCAATGAATGAGCATTGCAGCGTCGTCGCCTCCTAGAATCCGGCCCCGTTTGGCCGTAACGCGGCCCTTGAGACTTATGCCACGGGCTGCTAGCATCCCTCAAACGCCCACTGACTCTCGATTGATTCTGGCGTTCCGACACGGGAGGATTGACTGATGAACGCGCCGGCAAGGTTGTTCCTGTTCTTGACTCATGCACTGATGGGTTCGCTGCTGCTGGTTCCCTCGCTTCAGGCGCAACTGGGCGCGGCCGGTGGCGAGTGGCGTGCCTTTGGCGGCGACTCCGGCAGCACGAAGTACACTCCACTGGACACGATCGATGCAACCAACGTCGACGACCTACAGGTGGCGTGGCGCCGTCCGGGGGTCGACGCTCACTACCTGGACATGAATCCGGCGCTGCTCTACCCGAACAATTATGTGGCCCTGCCTCTGGTGGTTGATGGCATGGCCTTCATCCCGAACGGGATCGGTCTGGTGGAGGCGTTTGACCCGGAAACAGGTGAGACGATCTGGGTTCAGGAACCCTATGGTGGGGTCAATGATCTGTTCGGAACGAGTACTCGTGGAGTCGCGTACTGGTCGGATGGAACCGACGCGAGAGTCCTTGTACAGCGCGACCGGTATCTGTACGCCCTCAATGCGGAGACCGGAGAGTTGTACCCTGATTTCGGCGACGCGGGCCGGGTCGATCTGACGACGGGTCTGGCGGAAGGGGCATTCTACGTCTGGGGCGGCGCACCCATGGTGGTGCGCGATGTCGTGGTCGTGGGACAGTCGATGTCGGATACGTTCACGACCAAAGAGGCGATACGCGGGGACGTGCGCGCTTTCGACGTCGAGACCGGCGACCTGCGCTGGATCTTTCACACGATCCCCCAGGCAGGAGAGTTCGGTACCGACACCTGGGAAGATGAATCGTGGTCCTACACCGGCCACGTGCCGGTGTGGTCACTTTTCAGTGCGGACGAAGAACTCGGTTACATATACATGCCGCTGTCATCGCCAACCAACGATATGTACGGGGGCCACCGGATCGGCGACAACCTGTTCGGACAGAGCCTGGTCGCGGTGGACGCGGAAACCGGCGAGCGGGTCTGGCATTATCAGACGGTCCACCACGGTTTGTGGGACTATGACCTCCCGGCGGCCCCGATCCTGATGGACATCACCGTGGACGGCCAGGCGGTCAAAGCGGTCACACAGATCACGAAACAGGCATTTGCGTTCGTTTTTGACCGCGCGACAGGTGAACCGGTGTGGCCGATCGAAGAACGTCCAGCACCCCCATCGACTACACCGGGCGAGCAAACTTCGCCGACGCAACCGTTCCCGACGAAGCCACCACCGTTCGACCTGCAGGGCTCCGTTGAAGAAAACCTGATCGATTTCACACCGGAGCTTCGCGCTGAAGCGCTTGAAATCGCTGAACGCTACGTCACAGGCCCACTGTTCACCCCACCGTCGGTTCGCGGAGATGGCCCGAATGACACGTTAGGGACGATTCAGCTTCCCGGCTCTCAAGGTGGAGCGGACGTCCAGGGCGCTGCCTTCGATCCCGACACGGGAATTCTATATATCCCATCGATTACGTCTCCTTTCGTGGCCGACATTCAGGAGGGCGATCCCGAACGGCAAAACCTTCGCTATGTGAAAGGGATGCGACAATGGATCGGCGGGCCGCGAGGACTACCTCTGTTCAAACCACCCTACGGTAGGATTACGGCGGTCGACATGAACGCCGGGGAACATGTCTGGATGGTGCCCAACGGCGATGGTCCGCGTGACCACCCGGCGATTGCACATCTGAATGTAGGCCCTCTGGGCAGCCCGGGCCGACCTTCGCCCCTGCTGACGAAGACGCTCTTATTCATCGGCGAAGGACAAACCAACATTGATTTTGACAATGACCCACGCGTCCCGCCGGGGATGCCCCCCGAGATCGTCACCAACAGCGGGGGGCACATGTTCCGCGCCTACGATAAAGCAACCGGGGCAACTGTCTGGGAGAGGGAGCTTGAGGCCGGCACGACCGCGCCGCCGGTGAGCTACATGGTTGGAGCGCGTCAATACATCGTCGTTGCGATTGGGGACAGCCTGCACTCCGCCGAACTAGTCCCAAAACAAGCGCATAACCAGTGGACAAACGGCCGGTTCACGGCCGTAAAATTGGAGGCATAAGCTCCCGTTCCCAGATCGCTTTTTCCAGGTATGCGGTTCGTGTTGTATCTGTTTCAGTTGCCGCCTCGCCGTGTCTGTTTGAAGGGTTGAAAGAAACCGGGACCTCGACCGCCCGGGCTCAGATCCATGATCGGGTCAGCATCGCAGAGGTTGACGCAACACATCCACGGCACGAAACAAGACTGGCAACCACGGGTTCCAGGCCATCAGCCGGAAGACGATGCGCCGACCAGTACGCACGAGCTGGCAAGGCACGAGCATGAAGGCGTTCAGGAACGTTTTGAACTCCATGCGTAGCACGGTCTGCTTCTCGGCCTGATACTTCTGGCCCCAACGTCCGGTTTCGGGCAGCAATAACGCAAACCACGCCTTCAGTGTCCAGGCCAGTGAGGCCATCACCATGTAGGCCCAGTTGCTGGTCTGATCCCCGACCGGCATCCCCAAGGCGTGTACGCCGTTCTTGAGCTGCTCAATAAGATTCTCTTGATTGCACCGTTGATTCGCACGCATCACGATCTGGTCCGCAGGATCCGCACGGTTGGTAATGTAGAAGAAGTACCGGATGTCGTCGAACAACACCTGCTCCCCTTTGGCCACCGACAGATTCTTTCGCACCACAACGACGCGGTAGTCCCGATCGCAGGCTCCGGGCCGATACGCAAACTCGGCCACATCCTCGCCCCGCAAGCGGATATTCTCAAAGTCACGCTCCCGAACGATCCGTTCCTTGACCTTGTCGGGACGCTGGCGGGGTTGGCTGGCTACCTCGTACTTGGCGGGACGTTCCAGGCGCGCCCAGCAGTCCGGCTCCAATTGGTCGGCCCGGGCCACCAGGTTTTTCATCGCGTCGATGCCGAAGATGAAGCCCACGCCCTGGTCGTCCCATCCATCCAAATACCGGGTCTGGCTGAAGTCGGTGTCCCCGCGCAGCAGGATCTGATCGAACCCCGCACGCTGGCACAACGCGATTGCCTGATCGAACCGTTTGGCCGCTCCCTCATGCGAGGGCCGGTTGCCGCTCCGGTTCACCAGGTATAACGGTTCGGCCGTGTTCGCCAGCGAAATCAACAGTGGGTGATAACCCCATGTCCCGTCGTAGGCCACGTCCATCCCGTCTTTGCATTCTCCGGTGGTTGGGGCCAATGTCCCGTCCGCCTCCAGAACCGCTTCCTCGAAAAACGCATCGGGCTGCTGGCGCCAGACTTTCAGCCGCACTTTATTGAACGTGTCCATCAGCGACTCCACGTCGTCTTCCTCAAATCGCCGGCAGAAGTCTCCCGCCGTGGTCGGATCCGGAATCCGCTGTGCTCCCAACGCGTCCAGATACACTTCGTCATTGCGCCGCAGTTCGATATCTTCCATACACGTGCCCCCACTCAACGCGTTGTAGGCGATGTTCAACACGTGATCCGATTCCTGGTAGGGCAGATGCCGCTTCAGCACATGCACGTCCTTGTCGATGGCTTCGATCAGTCCGGTCCGCCGCGCCACCTGATGCATCATTCCGATGCCGCCCACCGACAGACCCCTCATCCGGTCTCCCATCTCGTACCGGATGTTGCGCGCCGACAGCATCGGCTTCGCCTGATCTTTCCAATTCCGATCCCCAAGCCGACGCTCAATTCGCCGCTTGCGGTTCCTCATGTTCTTGCGCGTATAATCGTTCATCTGAAATGCCTCCTTCTCCAAAGAATCTGTCCAAGGTTTTTTTCGCACGGAGAGGGGGCATTTCGGGTACTTCGGCGGTTATTCCACTTTCAATTCCTCATCAATCACGCTTGTTCAGGGACTAGTGGCGTTCAGTCTTCCATAAGAAGAGCGTCCTGGGACACAGAGCGGAGAGTTGGATCGTGACAACTTCGCGCTTGAGCTGCGTAGTCCGGGCGTCACAGGGCACCCATCACGGTGTAGAGCCAGTCCTGTGGACAGCCGACTCCCAGTCGTATATGCTGCCGAAACCTCGAACACACAACAAAACAACGACCGTCAAAGAACGTCATTGTGCAAATGACGGAGGGATATTTGATGCGACGAACAGCCTATGTTCTGTTTTCTGTCCTATTGATTGGCTCCGCTGGACTCACATTCGCCGAGGCCGCCCAGAACACGGCCTCAGATGCGCCAACATCCGCGAGGCTGCTTTTCCGGGAGAGCTTCCCGAACATCGTGGACGAAAGCAATCTGCGCGGGCCCCAGCCGAACTCGCCAACTCCCGTCGCGCTGACCGAACAGCACGTGACGAACGCTAATGTGGAGATGAAACTGTACGGTCCGGGCGCGAAAGCGGTCCCCGAATATGAGTCCGGGCTCCTGCTGCAGCAGGCCGTCGACGGAGCGCGACCGGGTGAGAGCGTCAGCTATATCTGGTCGGGCGTCACCGAAGACAATTGGGGCCTCATGCTGAGGCACAAGAACAACTATCTCGACCTGCGGGGGCCTGCCAAGATTCGATGGCGCACCCGGACCCGGAGCTTGTATCAGACCCGGCTGCTCATAAAACTTGCCGACG
Source organism: Terriglobia bacterium (assembly GCA_965263045.1). GTDB lineage: Bacteria > Acidobacteriota > Terriglobia > 20CM-2-55-15 > 20CM-2-55-15. The sequence goes on along the minus strand of CBDHGK010000041.1, from coordinate 5,905,634 downwards.
GCACCATGCTGGCGGCCGACTACGTGGAGCCGGAATCGTCTTACTGGCGCGAAACCGAATTTTATCTTGCAGACGTTCCACGCTGGCGCATGATCGAAGAAACGGGGATGGCCGTGGCGAGAGATTCCGACTGGAAGACAGACGTGGATTTCAGCCGCGTCGACGAGGTCGGCTTCACCGACCTGATGCGCGGGGCCGGTCACGGGACCAACGGGAACAGCGGTGTGGACTGGATCGAAGTTCACGGGAACCCCGTCAGCCGCGGGATCTCCCGAAACTAGCCGTTGTCGAGAGGACAGCTCGAACCCGGATCGGGCCGCATGTGAAAGTCCCGACATGGACAGCCGTCTGCCCGTCGATAGCTGCAGCTGTGGGTTCGGGAGTTGACGATTCTGTCGGCTCCCGGGCGCGCTCTTCCGTTTCGGCGCTCTGAGACCTCCCTCCCCCCGGCACAGGGTCGTGGTTCGCACGGAGCAGATCTGGGGCGACGACGTCCGTCCTGCAAAAGGGTCAAACGGAACTATGACCCGTCATCGATCACGGCGATCGCACGGATTTCGATCTTGCACCTGGGGTCGGTTGCTAGACAGGTCACCCCGACCGTCGTTGACGCTGGCATGTGGTTGGGAAAGAACTCGGCCTGGGCTCTGTTGGCCGCGTCCTGCTCGTCCATGGTTACGATAAACCGGGTCACATCGACCACATCATCCAGACTGCCCCCGGCCGCTGCGACCGTCCGCCTCACGTTCTCGTACGCAATGCGCGTTTGCTCTCCCATATCTGCGGGAATCGATTCAAACTCCTCCGGTTTGTGAGGATGGGAATGGTAGACCGGGGCTGCGGTACAACCAGAAACGAACAGGATGTTCCCCTTGTTGACTTTCAGGCCGGGGGCATAGGGCATCCAGACATCTTTGGGCGCATTGGTGTGGTGGATTGTCTCTACAACTCTCGCCACATCTGAAACCCTCCGCTATCGACTTGAGTCACTTGCTGCACCGGCTTGACCATCGAGCCGACACGCGGTCCCTATTTTTGCAAGGCTTGAGTGAGCGCTTCAATTTCAGCGAGGCCGCGCATCATTCGGGGGAATGCTTCCACATCCAGCGCGGCCTGGCTGTCGACCGCCGCGATGACCAAGGGGATGACCTCGTTGACTTTGGACGTGATCCGTACGAGTCGTTCGTCGAGGGCTTCTGCCGAAATTGAGTCAATCTCGGGCGTCGGCACATTGAAATACCATTGGAACAACTCACGGATCTCGCCTGCGACCCGCCCGAGGCTCTTCGATCGCTCTTCCAGGTCTCGCCCAACCTCTGCGCCCGCATCTTCACCAGCATCCGGGTTCGATTCAATGTGCCAGTCCTGGACACCAAACTTTTCCAGTCCTTCCAGATTCTCCAGAAAACGCCCCCACCGATTCTCCGTGGACCCCCGGGTGTCGGGGACTTCGCTGAGTTCAGATCGGCGCTCGAGTTCAAACCAGCGGAACTGTTCCATATTGGTGTCCTGTGCATACAACGGCGGCAATGCCCACCCCAGGACTAAGGTGAGCGCCATGCACTGAATCAAGCTCGCGATGATTCTCACTTCTATTCTCTCTCCCGATCTGAACTTACACGTTATGGACAGAAATCGATAGCAAAACCAGTGATCCACATCGGGCGACTACCGCCACCCGCGGTTTCTGAATCCCGGACACCGGTTTCGAGGCAACCAGTGACCTCGGCCTGTTCGACGTTCACTGAACGGAAATTGCGCTCCGACCGCCCCTCAACACGTATTTCTGGATCTTTCCGGTCGCGGTTTTCGGCAGCTCGGTTACAAACCGGACTTTTCGGGGAGCCTTGAAATGGGCCATGTGGTCCCGCGCATGCCGGATCAGGTCCGCTTCAGTCAGTGTGGCATCGCGGGCCAGGACCACGAACGCATGGGGAGTCTCGCCCCACTCTGCGTCGGGCATCCCCACGACGGCCACCTCCTGAACCCCCGGATGGCGCATCAGAATACCCTCGACCTCCACCGAAGAGATATTCTCCCCGCCGCTGATAATCACGTCCTTGAACCGGTCGCGAATCTCGATATACCCGTCCCCGTGCACGACTGCAGCGTCACCACTGTGGAACCATCCGCCCCGCATGGCCTCCGCGGTCGCCTCGGGGTCTTCGTAATAGCCCTGCATCACGACATTGCCGCGAACCACGATCTCGCCGAGGGTCCGACCATCTCGCGGTACGGGGTTGCCTTCTTCGTCAACCACGCACAACTCCCCCGAGGTGATCAGTTCCACACCCTGGCGGGCTTTGATGACGGAGCGCTCTTCGAGGCTGAGTTCGGCGTGCTCGGGTCGCGGCTCGCAGATGGAGATTAACGGAGCCGTTTCGGTCAAACCATAGGCCTGCGTGAGCTCCCAGCCCAGCTCACTTTCGATCCGCTGAATCGTCGCAGCGGCCGGAGAGGCTCCGGCCGTCAGGACCCGCACACCCGACCCCACCTCGCCCCGCTGTTCGTCTGTAGCGTTGGCCAGTCCGATCAGCACCGTTGGCGCCGCGCAAAGCATCGTCACCGACTCGTCGCGGACCAGCTTGAACGCCCTGGCCGGATCGACCTTGCGCAGACATACATGTGTACCGCCCACAGCGGTCACGATCCAGACGAAGGTCCAGCCGTTGGCATGGAACATCGGCAACGTCCACAGATACCGGTCTGTGCTGGTCATCGTCAAATGGAGCATCGTTCCGATCGCGTTCATGTACGCGTTGCGATGGGTAATCATGACGCCCTTAGGCCGGGCGGTCGTCCCGCTCGTGTAGTTGATTGTGAGCAGGTCGCCCTCGTCAACCGAAGGACGCTCGAAACTCCCGGATTCAGCCTTGAGCAACGTCTCGTATGGCTCCCAGCCGTCGGACTGTCCCCCGAGCGCCACAAAGTGCCGGACGCCGGGGCAGTGGCTGCGCAGGGATTCGAGCGCTTCGAGATGTTCCCCGTCCACACACACGACCGACGCCCCGCTGTGCACGACGATGTACTCGATCTCGTGGGGTTTCAGTCGGAAGTTGATAGGAACGAGAACGCCCCCGATCTGGGGCACGGCATAGAACGACTCGAGCATCTGATGGGTGTTCGGCGAAACGTAGGCGACGCGGTCGCCCTTGCTCACACTCAGACGCTCGAGCACCGCAGACCAGCGGTCGCAGCGGTCGAAAAACTCCTCGTAGGTCAGGCGCGTCGACCCGTCGACGACGGCCTCCCGATTCGGATAGAGAGAGCGCGCACGCCGCTGGAACTCGAGAGGTGATAGAGGTGTCTCCACAGTCCCTCCAATCTAGGTCTTCTGTGCGTCCCCGGTGTCTTCCGGACCTACGCTACACCTGCTGCAGGCGTGGCCGATTTCAGGCCGAAACGGATTTTACAAGTGCTTCGAGAGCCCCATCCGCAAGCGCCCGCATTTCAGCATCCGTCCGATCCTGAATCGGGTGTGGAACAAAGATCCGAGCAGCATCCAGTCCCAATGCCGTCGCCTGGACAGTGGCGGCTTCTCGAAACGGCTCCGACGCTACGAATGCGGCCGGAATACCCCGGCCTTCGAAATTGGTCGTATCGTGCACACTGCACGTTGTACACGACCCTCAGTCGGCCAGACCTTCCACAACAACATCGCACTCTGTGGCAATCCTCTGCTGGAGCCCTACAGGCGCCGGCCGCGTAAACGTCGGCTTCCGATAGCGCTTTATGTTCAAGCCCCGGTCGACCAAACGGGATGCCACCTGGTCCAGAAAGACGTCACCCCGGTTTTTTGAAATATCCAGCAATCCAATCGTCAAGCCCTCCAGCGATTCGGGCCGATCCACACGTTTGCGCTCGGCCGGTTGCTGTTCTGACGTGGGATCCAGTATCACAAGTGTCTCCTTCATTTCACAATCTCCTTCGAAACGGATTGACTCCCTCCCCAACTGCCAATGATCGATGAAAACAAACCTGCGTCTCCACCGGCCCGTACAATATGTAAGGTCCCCGGCCGAAACTTGGGCAGCGTCTCGCGACCCGCCGCCCGTTTTTCTGAAATCCCCTCCGCAATCCCCCCTGCCCCGGAAACCAGTTGTGCGACCGGAACCTCCAGGCATCGATCCAGCATCTCGCGAAACCGGGCCTTCGACCATCCCGCGTCCTGGAACCGACGCGTGTGCTCGGGCGAAATCACCAGCACAGGGCCGGGACCGTTCGCATGCTTGGGGTGCCCTACGGCTTTGAGGCAGGCGGCAATGGAGCGGCACAGTCCCTCCGGCTCCCGGGATGCCGTATCCATGATCGGTGTCACCCCGCTGGCAGCGAACAGCGACACGGTGGATACCCCCCGGGCGAATCCGCGTTCGAGGGCCAGAGAATCCCACGGCGAGTCCTGTGCCCGCTCCGCAAAACAGAACGTATACTTTCCCGGATTGCCCTGCATCGCCCGGTCCACCCCACCCGGGACCCCTCCGCCCACGTTGCGGATCACCAGTTGAAGCGTTCGGCCAATGGTGGCGTTTGCCCGGTTGCCCTGGCCCAGGACGTTGATCCCCGAATTCATCCCTATTTCGGGCGCAATTGGTCCATTGACGACGACCATCGGTCCTGCAAAAAACGTGGTTGCGAGCAGACCGTGCATTCCAAATTCTTCCATCAACGCTGCTTCAACAGCGGCCAGCACTACCGGCATATACTCCGGCTTGCATCCGGCCATCACTGCATTGATCGCAACCTTTTCAACTGTGCATCGGTTGTAGTTGGGTGGCACGATTCCCACCACCTCATCGGGGGAACGGCCGGTGCCTTCCAGCATCCGCACAACCCTCCCTTCGGTCGGGGGCACCACAGGCAGCCCGTCGGTCCACCCACGTTCGAAGCACGCCTCCACTTCGTCTTCTGAAGACCCAACCTCGACTTTCCGGGCAGCCAGGACGGCATCTCCAAATTGGACGGCCAACTGCTCGGCCGTCCCGGGCTCCACGCTTATCGACCCGCATCCCGGTTGGGTTTCCGGCAGGCCTGCTCCGAGCCCGCCGATTCCGCTCAATGCCTCCCACTCTGCGCGATGCCATCCAAGGGTCCGGCCCACCTCGCCACCGTTTTCAACACGGAGCAAGGTCGGGACCGTCTCGATCTGAAACAGATAGGAATGTTCCAGACTGCGGTCGTCAATCACGTTGGCGACATTTGCTGGAAAGTCCGGATCGTCCTGTGAATAAACCGTCAATGAACCGGGCGCACTCCCGATTCGCTCCAGTACGGGTTCGACCAGGGTGCAGGTCGGACAATCGCGCTTAACAAAGGCGATCACACCATTGGGGGCAATCAAACCATTGGGCAGGGTCCGCATCAATCTTCCTCCGGTAGAGGCGGGGCGCAACGAGGATTCACCTGTCGCGGTCAGGCCTTATGGGCCGGCAACCTCGAATCCTTCCGCGCGAAGGAGTTCGATCAGGCCGTCGGGCCCGGCCACATGGCCCGCACCCACCGCCATGAAGTCTGTGCCCGAGCCCGCGAGCGTTTCCTTGATCGTCTGAAGCCAGACCCGGTTCCGCTCAACGAGGAGTACATCGTGGACCTCCGGCGCCGCATCACGCGTTTCTCCGTTCATCACACGGTCTATCGTTCGAATGTCTCCAGCGTTCCATGCTTGAACGAGTTCTTCGAGTTGGGCTTCGCTGCCTTCGAAATCCTTGAGGGTTTGTTCCAGGTAGGCGGCCTCGATCTCGGGCGGCAGGTCCGCCATGAAGCGCACCTGTTGTTCGAGCGTTTCGAAGTACGCGATCTCTTTCCCGCTGCCGTTGGCTTTTCTCCACAGCACGAAATCCACCCCGGATTTCGGCTCGTAATCCAGCGATTGAATGAGGGCGAGACTCAGCGTCATTGCCGCCATCCACGGTCGCATGGCATCCAGGTCGGTCGCCCCGATGCCGTAGCGGGATATGATCCCGGCGAGTAAGGCCTGACCTTCCGCACTGATCTGCTCTGAGAGAGGATTGTCCGGCTCGTTGAGTCCGTACTGATATATGAGTTGCACCGTCTCCATCTGCGCCGCCGGATCCGCCACGGGAGCCTCGAACCAAATCGTGTCGGCGCCCTCGAACGCGGCATTGATCTCGTCGCTTTGCCATTCCAGTCCGGGTGGCAGGACGTGGACTGTTCCCAGGATGTAGATGTCTGAATCCTCGTCCGACAGATGCCAGACAACGGGATACGCCCCGGCCGACACGGCAAACATGAGGCAAACCGACACGCAGGCAAGCACGTTTCCGGATTTAGAAAGAGGCCGCATCAGTGTTTTCCTTTCGTGGCCGCGCAAGCGGGCCGCCATCTCTTAGTAGCACTGCCATTGCGTTTTCACAACAACCTTCGTGTGTCGGGCGAATGGCCCGTTCACTTGTTCGAGTCCCGGATCGCCTCTAGCGCGTCGCAGTATCGGTAGTGTCGCCTGGTCCTTCTCACTGGCTATCGCTTCCTTGATTTCGATCAGCGTCTCCAGGTTGAGAACACGAATCTCGAGTCCGCTGGAAATCTCTCTATCCGAACAACGGGGAGCAAGGTCCTCATAGCTCAGGCCTCGCCCGATCGTTCCCAGCACATAAAGAGGACCCGATCGTGTAGACAACAGCTGATGTCCAGATCAAACGTTGATACGGGAGCCCCGTTCAACACGGCCGACACCCCGCCCACGACGACAAAGTCGACAGCGTTCGCCGACAGGGTCTCGAGGATAGCGACGAAATCAACGGTTGGAGAGTCGACCATGTAGCTTCTCGATCGAACGGACGTTTTGCTGCAGCACCTGTAATCGCTGCGCGGGAGTCAGCGAAAGCATCCATCGGATCAGCGTGAGATCGACGCCGTCGTCGCTGTACTCGGCTCGCGACAGATCATCGCAGGGCAACGGCGGGTTCTCGTGAGATTCGTTGGACATGATATCGATGCTAACACCCAGGGTGCGTCAGCAGCCCGTGGTTAATGTCGAGTTTACACTGTGGGTGCGGGCATTTCTCAGCATAGGGTCCACCGTCCTTCGGTCGGTCTCCTATGCCTGAACGCTCAATATCGGGCAGTCACAGACCGCTACCAGGACTCCATTGGGCCCCCGAATTGCGGAGGTTATGCGAGCGCCAGTGAAGGCTCAGGTCTCAATATCCCAGGGGTCAAGGAGGATGGGCTGACCATGTGGCGTTCGGTCCGCGGCCCGACGCCACGCATCGCGATATCGGCCAAGCGTCGAAGCGTCGGTCACACCCTTTTCCGCAACGATCCGTTCCAGGGCGGCGAGCCAGTGCAGGTAGTAGGTTTCGCCGGTGTCGGGATCGCCCGCTTCCTGTGCGCGTTTGATCTCCATGACAAGCGCAGCCGTCCACTCTTTCCACGTGAACAGGCCCTGATCGTAGAGTCCCAGTGTAATAGCAAAGGACTGTGCTTCCCAGGGCGCCCTGAAGACTGGCCCGTCAGCGTTGCGCGGGATGCTGGGAACCTCGTCCAGGGCGTGGCGCGCGGTGTCCCTGTGGATCTCGCTCATGCCGATACCAGGTAGGGTTCGAACGCCTCTATCGAAACCTTCACCGATGGATCGCTGCCTGCTCCCCACAGTTCCTGGCCGTGAAACATCACGGTGTACAACCATTGCGGATCTTCACCCTCGCCTGCGGCGACCGAGTCGGGATAGACGTAGCATCCGCGAACGGCTTCGACTGCTCCCAACTTGTCCCGCGCATAGCGCGGCAAACGCGTATGCGTCTCTGGGTTGCTGTTCCTCGTCCGGACGCCGTCGCCGGCCTTGAACCGGGGCGGGTTCGATGCATCCCGTTCGAAGCTTCCGCGCGTCATGCGGCTCGCGTCATCGGGCGTGAAGATTCGATCAGGCTTGTCGACGGTCCTGAGCGATTGTCCCGCTTCGAGTTCATCGGCACCGGCGAGATTGTGCTCGACAACGCGGCGCTCGAGACCACACAGCCAGCGTTCGTAATAGGACGCCCTGAGATAAAGATCCGGCGGCAGCGTCTCCTGCGATGCGCGCGCCATATCGATGGTCCACAGGCCAAGGGGACCCATGGCCCGCTGCATAGCATAGACGCGTCCTTCCCAGAGCTCGTGGAATACCGGCTCATCGGCTTCCGGACGCACCCGGCCAAAACCGTGCATGCCGCCCATGTCGTGGATCGAGTTGGTCACGCAGCGTCTTCCGGGTTCTTTGCCAGACCCGTACCGATCATGCTGTCGCGGGTGACCAGGGTGGCGAGTTGTTTCTCGCTCCAGCCTTCCGTTCCGGCGGGTCGGGCGGGCACCACCAGGAACCTTGTTTCCGCGGTCGAATCCCAGACCCGGATCTCGGTGTCCGTGGGCAGGCTAAGGCCGAAATCCGACAGCACCTTTCTGGGCTCGATCACCACCCGGGAACGATACGGCGCCGATTTGTACCAGACCGGAGGCAGCCCCAGCACTTCCCATGGATAGCAGGAGCAGAGCGTGCACACGACGATATTGTGCGTCGATTCGGTGTTGGCAACGGCAATGAGATGGCTGCCGACGGAGCTGACATGGCCCATGGCATTGACCGCCCGGGTCGCATCCTCAAGGAGTTCACTCCTGAACTGTGGATCGTTCCAGGCACGGGCGACAACCTGCGCGCCATTGTGCGGCCCGATGCGGGTTTCAAAAGCCTCGACGATGGCATCCAGCGCCGCCGGATCGATATAGCCCTTCTCCGACAGAACCGTCTCCAGGGAACGGACCCTGATCTGCATTTCCGACAATTCGGAGCCATCCTGTGGATCGTGTGAATGATGGTGGTCATCGGGCATGTCGGCACCGCTATGGGTCACGTTGGCTGAGCGTCAGAAAATGCTCCCAACTATCACTATCCACGTTCAACCTCATAATCAAGGTTGAATTAATGTACACCGTCCAGATCGGCGTAGAATGAGCCAAATCTAATCTATGGAAGGGATCGGGGCCAAGCGATATCTCGACTCCCATGAAACGACGATAGAGGATCGTGATAAACGCCCTATGTGAGGCAGGTGCCACACCTCCAGTAGGGGGCCTACAGGCCCAAGTGAATCTGTCGCCCCTGTCAGAGTTTAGAATCCAAGCCTCAGCTGACATGCTGGAGTATCCGTTCGACTCGTGCTTCAACAGTCCCGACCGGAATGAACACCACCTCATAGCCCAGATCGAGATAGACAGACCTCAACTCTCGCTCCAGTTGTTCGAGCACCGCCGCGCTTTCACTCCGGGCATAGTTGGGCTCGTAGGGCGGGGGCGCCATAAAGAATATTTTGCGATAGATTCCCCGGCTGCAGACGCCGGCGACTTCCTCTGGATCCAGTCCGGCAATCGAGTAATAGACGATACTCTCGGGCAGCCCGCGGTCAAGGAAGACGACGGTGTCCTTGGGCAATCTTCTTTCGGAGTCGACCTTTCGCTTCAGTACGTCCCGCTGAAACTGGGCGTCGTCGGAGCGAATCATCTCGGCGGTCCGACCCTCGGCGACACCTTCGTCGATGATCGAGCGCGCGGCCTCCCGTACGGTGCGATAACCGCGAGCCCTCAGGGCTGCCACCGTCGTGCTGATTCCTGAGCACGGCCGTCCGGTCAGGACATACCAGCTCGAAGCACTCGCCCTTGATTCCGTCACACGAGAGAACCCGCTATTTGAGTGCGTCGTCGCACAACATCCCTGCGGGACGGCCTCTGTGATGTTGAGGCAAGCACGGCCCGGGTCGGCCGGTGCCCCGGGGACGGCGCCGCTTCAACCACCCATCAGTTCGTGTTCGACAGCAGGCCGGTCCCGAAGACCGCCAGATCGATCGCGGTCCCCATTGCGCGGTAGCCGGCGTCGTTTGGATGAATGTGATCGCCTGAATCGAACATTGGATTCAGTGGGGTCGGACGACGCGGATCGCGTGTGACCGCGTCAAAATCTATGAACGCGTCATAACCATCACCGCTCTGAATCCAGTCGTTAACCGCCTGGCGCTTGGCTTCGTTCTCCGGGGTCCAGAGGCTGCCTTCGAACGGCGTCAGCGTTGCACCGATTACCTTCACCCCGTGCGCGTGCGCCCGCTCGATAATCTGCTTATGGGCCATGATGAGGTCGGCCACCGTCACCGGAGGCATCCCGAGATCGCGGTCGATGCCGGTGTGCCGGATGTCGTTGATGCCTTCAAGAACGATCAAATGCGTTATGCCCGGCTGCGCGAGCACGTCGCGATCGAGCCGGGCCAGCGCGTTGGGGCCGGTGCCGTCGAGCAGCAGCCGGTTGCCCCCGATACCGAGATCGAGCACAGCCATGCCAGTCTGTTCCGCGTTCAGGCGTCGAGCGAGCTCATTCGGCCAGCGATTGTTCGAGTCCGGCGTGCTGCGGGTGCCGTCGGTGATCGAATCGCCAAAGGCAACGACGGCGCCGACCGCTGCGGGCGCCATGACTTCCACACGAGCCAGGAAGAACCACGACCCAGTCGTCTTCGCGAGCGGAAGATCGAGCACACCCACATGATCGCCAGCTGTGGAAACGTAGCTCGTCTGCTGTGCGCCGTTGTGAGTGGTGAGCGCCAGATTCTCGGCTGTTGTGTCGCCCGGAATGTAAATGTCGATCGCCAGGTCCGAGAGCGAGGGTAGGGCCAGGTTGACCGGATCGCTGGTGAGGGACGCTCCGGCCGGAATGGTGACGGCGGCGCTCCCGTCGAACATCAAGGGCCGGCCGGTGGCCTCGACGATGGTGGAATTCGTATCGCGCCGCGCAACGTGCGCTGCACCGATCTTTAGCGGCGCTGTGCCGAAAGCGTTGCTGAGGACGACGCGGATCTCGCGCCCACCGAGACTCACGTGCACGATCTGCCGAAGCGTCTGGTTGTTGAACGAGGATACCCGTGAGGTCGCTTGCCCCCGCTGTCCCTGTCGGTCCGCCTGCCGAGCCACGACCACGGGGCGCTCGACCAGCGCCGTCGCCCAGGTGCCAACCCAATGCCCGGCGTTGCCCTGGGCACCGAGCGCGGGCCCGAATGCGGACCCGAACGCGATGAGGTGCACCGCGATCGCGGCTTGCGCGGCAATCTTCAGCCAGGGGCGCCCAAAGGTCTGATGCTGATTCTCTGATGTCATAAGTCCCTCTATATTGAACACCGTGGGAGGTGACGCCGAATCCGCGCCACCTGTTCCTTCCGCCAAGTGGTCTCGGCACACGTCGAACCAGTGGCCCACCGCAAATCCACCGCTAATCCAGGCCGGGTCCGGTGATAACGTGCCTGCCCCTCCAGTCGGCGTGACGAATCTACGGACTGTTTACAGCCCCACCATTCCCATCCAGAACATGGTCTGGTCGCCGACATCCACATCGTACTTGCGCACGTATGTAAGCTTGCCGTCATCGCCGATACGGAACACCGACAGGCCGGCGGACGCGGTCCGTATTTCATCGCCGTCTCTGATGTTGACAGCCAGATTGTGCTCGGCCACAAGCAAGCGCCCGCTCGGGTCGATGTGAAAGGTGCGCGGATGTATGGCACGCGTCTCGATGTGCTGGATTGCGGTGGGTTCTCCGGTTACCGCGTTGATTGAGTACACGACGATGTTGTTTTCACCCCCTCTGAACACGTCGCGACCCTCGAGCTCGATCGTGTCCTGAGCCCGATTTGCACCGTAGAGAAAACGGCCGTTCGGATGCACGTGAACCGTACTTGCCGCCTGGCGCGATCTGATGTTCCCCGGCTCGGCGAGCGTCTCCGCCCGGTATGCGATTTCCGGGTTGATCCTGAGGCCTTCCATCGTATAGGTGAACATCTTATTCTGTGTCTCGATCGAAACGTACATCCACGGCTGGGTCGGATGAAAATCCAGATGCCGCGGGCCGAAGTCCTTCCCTCCGTTGGGTGCGATGGACACTTCGTTGGTCAGCACACCATCCTGGTAATTGAAGACCTTCAGCGCACCGGGATCTTCGGCTCTCGCGGCCGTACGTTCATTGCCGCGCGTGACCAGAACGGCCAGCCGGTTGTCGGGGGTAACTCGCACCTGATGCGCGTAAACGCCGGCGTCGATGGGGCCCGGCTGTGCGACTTCTCCTCCCGGCGTAAAGTCCTCATTGATGCGGTACACGCGCACCGCGCTCGGATTGTTGAACGCGACCAGGATATGTTCTGACCCGATATCCGTGCTCAGATGGATCGGCCGGGTTGGCAATCGGATCGCTTCGCCATGCGGCGTCAGCGCGCCCGTCGCCTGATCTATCCGAAATGCCGTGATGTGATGCTCCGTACCCACCGGCCCGTAACCAGAAGCACTGCTGCTGGACGCAACGTAGAGATAGCGTCTCGATCGGTGCGGCCAGGCGTATTGCACGCTTGCGGGCAGCCCCACCGTGCTACGTCTCCTCAGCCGGGCGCCTTCGACGTCCACGTCATAATGTGTCAGATCGGCCCCGACGTTGGCATATAGCGCGATTCTGGAGACCGCTTGCAGTGCGGAAAACAGCCGGGGAGTGGCAATGCCGCCGGCGAGGACTGACAGGAAAGTTCTGCGACTCTGCATCGTTGCCTCTGGCCTCAAGCGCGTGCCTGGCCCTTGAAACCACTACTTCACGGTGAAGGGCACACTTCTCCCATACCGCCTTTGCCAAGCGGGGAAAGGAGCTGGTAGTGAGCGAGCTTTTTGCCGGGTTGCATCGGATGAATAAGACTACAGGTGGGCTTACAGGTCAATCAATCTGTCACGTCAATGTAGTTGTTCAATGATTGTGTTACCCCATAGCTGTTCAGTGAAAATGTCACCCCATGGGGATGGCGGAGACGATTACATTGAACTCAAAGGAGCAGAAGCGGTTACTGATTTTAAACCGCGACAACGACAGCAAGGGGCTTATGGCATCGGCACTCTGTCTTTCAGTTCTTCAAACCAATTCAGAACGATGTTGATCTGGGGGCGTGTGGGTTCTCGAGCGGCGCCTTCGTCTGGAGAAAATATCATCAGGAATCGATCTCCATCGGGAACAACGTCGTAGTCGCGGTAATTTGTGAATTCACAGCTAGTGGTCCCCGTCTAACAGACTGTACCTTATTCAGATCGTTCCCCGAGCCAGACCGACACACTGCGGCTTCGGCCAAGCCGTTCGAGTTCCTTCCGCACAGGGATTTCCGATCTAATGGGCATTATTTTCCGCATATATGATCAGAAATGGGACAGCTAGAGCCGTTACGTTAATTGTGACGGACTACACTAGGGATGTATCGGCATGGTCCGCCTTCCGTCCACGATAGGCGGAAAGTCCTTCACCTCGTCGTACACCGCGGTGATGAAACGATCCTTGCTCTGTTGCGTGTCGCCCTGGGTCGTAGTGTCATACGGCGCAGTCAGGTCTGCGTCCAGAACTTCCTTCAGCGACTTACCCTCGTTGCGCAACGCCGTTACCTTTGTCAGGATGTCAACCAGCATGGCCCGATACGGCAGGAGATCCTCCCTATGGATGAGCGTGCCATGGCCGGGAACAAGCCACGTGTCAGGCCCAGCAATCTCCTGGAATAGATCAACCGCCTCGATCATCCCCCTGATCGAGCCGCCACTGGTCTGAGCGGCGAAGGGATAGCCGAAGTTGCGGTAGAAATCCTCGATGTAGATCACATTGGCCTCGCGGAAGCGCACGACGGTGTCCCCAGCGGTGTGGGACGGCATCATCGGGATGAAATCCACCGTTTCGCCGTTCATGTTCAAGGTAACGGCGGGCTCGCCCATCGCGGCGGGGTCATAGCGATAGGTCACCACTGGAATAGCGGCCATATCGAGAGCAGGGGCCGGCCGGCCGTTGGGGCGCAGCGGATTGATCATGTCAAGTCGCAGATCTTCCTGCGCGAAGATCAACGCCCCCTGCTTGGCGAAGAAGGCGTTGGCGCCGGTATGGTCGCCATGAATATGCGTGTTGACCAAGACCTTGATGGGCGCGTCAGTAAATGACCGGATCGTCGCCAGTGTCTTTTCGGCCACTTGTCTGTTCTGGGTATCCACCATCAGGACGCCATCCGGTCCGAAAAGCACCATGACCCTGCCGCCGGACGCGTCGGGGTGAGACGGATCAAGTCCTTTCGAACCGTGCAGAACAAAGAGATTCGGCGACATTTTTTCTGTCACCATAATCTGAATCCTGTCCCAGGGCCTCTGGTAGCCCTCCGGAAACGTGTACGAGCCCTCGCCCGTCGGGATCACAATGATGGGATATTCGGCTTCCTGTGCCCAAACCATCGCGGGAACAGCTAACATTGCGGCCACACCCAATAACAACAGTGCGCATTTCTTCATTGCCTCGCTCCTCGTCCGGCGTTTCGACTTACCTGGCGATGTTCAACGATTTAGTGTGTACGGAAGAAAACTGTGTAAATCTCGGTAAAGTTAACTACAGAGGAGGTTTATTAGCAAGAAAAGTGTCAGTGCCGGTGATACGCCCATCGCGTCAACTGAAGAACCACCGATTTCATTGCTCGAAAGTAAAGAATCTCGACGTCTGCGAACCGGATTTAACGTGCCCTGAGATCCTGAATCATCGAACAGGCACCCGTTCCTTCAGTTCTTCAAACCAGACGTCCATGCATGGGAGCTCACCCCGAAAGATGAAAATATGCATTTTCGTGCTCCCGATACTGCGGAAGAGGGCCCGAAGTGTCTGGACTGATTCTAAAAGGCTTAGGTCATATTTTCGTAACAGATCAGGACGATGTTGATTTGGGGCGTGGGGCATCGCTGTCCGTTTCTGCGGAGGTAGGCTTGATCATTAGAAACCTCTGATCGGACGACACATCATAGCTTCGACCACGACGCCGGCAGCGAAAAAGTACTGTCCCTCAAAAAGAGTCTGAGGATTCCCAGGGGCAAAGGCTGGATCAAATTGGACGGCAACCGCCGTGATGCGATTCCCGCGACCTATGTAGAATAGTTCTTGTCCGTTCCGCGCCCAGAGTGGTGCAGTCCCTCCGCCATTTGAAATCTGCCACTGCCCGTCGTCAACGTTCGGGAATGGGATGTGCGGTTATTCCGGAGGAGTCCGAAATGACAATCCAGTGGAAAACCCTCAGTGTTGAGAGAGAAACGGGACTGAAAGAGGGCATCAAATGCACGATCTGCAAGAAGATGGTTATTGACCCGATCTTCTTGCCAAAAACGAATGAACAGGTGTTTCGCTGGCTGAGGGGGCACTCGGCTGAGGATCCTCATGTGGAACTTCAGTTTCGCGGTATCTGTCAGCAGTCGGTGAACGAAATGTACCGAAAAGAAGACGGAGGCCAACACCATGACGACCGCTAGAAAAGACAAGATATTGCTGGTGCTAGGCCTGATTGCAATTATCCTTATATGGCCCGGATTGTTGATAACAATCTTGACGATGCTGACTTTGCGTGGGCTTGATCTGCCATAAAAGGTATATCCCCCTCGACCAAGTCGAACGAATAGGCAGTTGGTCTGGGAGTTGATGATTTCCAGACAACTGAAGGTCTTTTCTTCTCTCGTCAACTGGCTCAAAAAGTTTCGTAAATACAGCCGGGATGATCGTGGAAACATAATAAAACACGACGATCACCTGATGGATTGCACCAGAAATCTGATGTTTGCGAGGGATCAGATGTGTTTGAAGTCGAAGGACGAACCGTACTGTCGGCCGGTGCGACTGGGCCAGTGGTCCTCAGGGTAACTGAGCGGTAGTCAGTCGATTCAAGCGAGTTAATGAGCCGGAATCGAGTGGTTGCAGGTTGTGCGGGACTCTTCAGGTAACGCTGGGGTAGCTTCGGGCTGAATTCTAGCTTCTGTTTGCCGATATTCTCGACGTCCGCCAAGCGGATCGCGCCCTGAGAATGGATCTCCGAGGAAGACAGCAACAATCGGCCTGCTTTACGGCACCGGCACCCGTTCCTTCAGTTCTTCAAACCAGGATCGAAAGACATTCCGCGTCCAGCTGGACCCTCAGCCGCTAAGTTCATGACTTTCATGACGTTTCGCGAGCTATTCTCGTGTGCCGATCCGTACCTGCCAATCAATCGACCGGGCGCGCTCAAGCAGCTCCTGGTGCCAGTTCAGCACGATATTTAGATGACATGCCGTCCGTGCCACAGCACCCGACAGTACGAAAACAATCGAGCGCAGGTCTCGCGTCAACCGACCCGTAGTGGGCGGCCGACTTGAAGCGCCATATCTGGCTCTCGCGCTGAGAAACGTGCTGTTCTCCTCGAGTTGACAGTACCTGAGAACGCTGCGGTGTTACGTCACCGTTCGTCGGTCTTCATCTTCTGCCAGTACAGATGTCCCCCGGTCATCTCACCGGCCTCGTTCAGGTTCGGCGGCCCGCCGAGTCTCAACACGTCGCCGGTGAACTGGTAGTAGCGCTGTTGATCGCTGTACGTACTGGGGTTTGTGTGGCCCTGTTGGCTGTGGATGAGCCACTGCGGTGTCTGGTTCTCGTAGGTGGTGAAGCGGCCGAAGTATCCAGAGTAGCTCTGGTACGCCTTCAGCGCTTCTTCGGGTGTCGGCTGCGCGTCGGCGTACTCGGTTCGCCCCTCCTTGTGCATCAGATGGACCATCATGTGACCGCTAGGCGTGTAGATGATGTAGGCGGTTCCGGAGCGGCTTTCGTTCCTTTCGCCGTGGAAAACTTCCTTGCCGTCCTTCGTCCGGTACCTGTCCGTGTACTGGAGCTTCCAGAAGCCGACGAACTTCTTCGCTTCAGCCGAGAGTGGCGCCAGCGGCTGGCGCTCCCAGATCAAGTGCGTCGTCGCCTCCTCTTTCGGTCCGTCGCCCATGGGCGCCGGCGTCAGGATGAGGCGCTCGCGTCCCTGCGGGGTCATGACGAAGTCGTAGTAGCGCTTTGCGTTCACGACGCCTCCGGGATTGATCTGTCCGACGCGGTGGTGGGTGACAAACTGTTCCTTGTCGCTCACGGTGTAGGTGCCGAAGTACGCCGCATAGCCACGGATGGCTGCCTGGGCTTCTTCAGGCTTCGGTGGGTTCGACAGTTTCGCCCGGACCTTCGGCTGGATGTGTACCGCCATCTGTCCCGTATCGCTGTAGATGATGTACCCGTTCGAATTGAAGTTCGGCCTCTCGGACCATTGGCCGGTCGCCCTATTCTTCTGTTCGATCGTGATGAGACTGTAAGTGCCGACAAACTTTGCGGTGTCGTTCATCGGCGCTTGAGCTGTCGCGCTGGATGGAACTGCCATGGCTCCAGCGCCGTTCACGGTCGGCGTGGACATGACCGCTGCGACAGCGAGAGCTGTCAGCAGGCTCTTGGTTACTTTCGTCATCTTACGCTTCTCTCCTTAGCGCGCAGAGATGCACGCCACACTTCTCCCATGCCACCCTTGCCGACGGCAGAGAGGATCGTGTAGTGGCCGAGTTGCCTGCCGGTTTCCATGGTCAGTGGCTTGTCAGATCGGGACTTAGAGAACTGGGGGCAGTCTACAAGACGGATGGATAGGGCGGCAATGAAATCTCATTGGCCGCGAACCGGGATTTGAACAGGCACCGAGATCCCGATCAGGGCAGCAGGACCCGGCTTCTTAGAAAATCCTCAAATTTTCCACATCGGCGATCCGTCCAGGGTCGCCGGGCAGTTCGATCATCCAGATGTCGGTTTCGGGGGAAATGACGCGAGAGGGTTATGCCGCATCCAACAGCACAATGACCTCTCTGCTCATCGGGCGACCAGCATGGTCAGCCGATGCGGCTCGGTGGTGGACGGGTGGTGCATGAGGATGTCCTGCTTGTCGTCCTTGTTGAAGTCCACCAGCCAGGTGTATTCCTCGCGGGGCATGGCGACCGCCACTGTCTGAGGCCGCCTTGCGAACAGGTCCGCCCCCCCCACGCCGAGAAAGACGCGCAGTTCTTTCCGGCTCCTCCCCACGAGCAGGTCCGGGCGTCTGTCGCCGTTCACATCCCCGATCAGCACTGAGGGGAAGAGCGCGGCTCTTTCCCCTGACCCTCCTAGAGAGTCCGTTTTGATTTTACGGGTGGCGTTGGTTTTGTCGGGGTAGATGCCGCCTTCCATGCGGTAGAACTCGAGATCCAGCGATACGGAACGAGTCAAAACCGCGCCGATGAGTATGCGGATGGTCTTGAAGATCCCGATCTTGATGGTTGTGAACATCATATCGATCTGGCCGTCGCGGTCGAAGTCGTGGGTGCCCATCCCGACCGGGAGGCTGTTCGACTGGATCACGGTACCGACGTCTGCCGCGAACACGGTGCCGCCCTCCGGTGTTGGCGTGCCGAAATGCACCTCGTAGGTGGAGCGCGCGCTCCACATGCTCCTGACCTCCAGCGAGAAAACCACGAGGTCGGCGACGCCATCGCCGTTCATGTCGGCCAGGGAGTGCAGCACACGCCCCTTCATGTCTCCGGTCGGCATGTGATCCTTGCGACGCCAGCGCAGCCCCAGTGGAGCGGCGAGCGAGGCGGCCTCGTCGGAGTCGAATGCCACATCGGTTGTGAAGGTCTTGGCGACCGGCGCGAACAGCCCATGCTCGTCTTGGGTGTGAACCTCGAAGTGATCCTCGTTCCAGAACACCAGGTCGCTGCGACCATCCCGGTTATAGTCCATCTCGTGAATACCGCCCTGATCCCAGGGCTTGTGTCGATATCCCTCAGCTTCGACCCTCATGTGCCTGGAGGTGCCGAGCTTCACGGGATCGGCGAACGCGCCGTCGTTGGTCTGGACGAACACCCAGAAGCCACCAGTGTCGGGCACCACCAGGTCGTCGCGCTCGTCATGGTTCACGTCCCGAGCGATGTCTACATGGGGGATCTCGTCTCCGGGAGACGGGTTGACATTGGCAGTCACCGCCACCAACGCGCGTTCCGTCGCTGATTGGGGATCGAACCAGTTCAGGCGGCCGCGCTCATAGGTGATCAACCGGTCACGTCCACCGATGTTGACAACATCGACGAATAACACTTCGGGACCGAGCGTCGCCTCGAGGTTCGGCACCCAGGTGCTGCCGTTGAACGCGTAGATGCGCAAGCGACGGGCGTCGTCGTCGATGTTGACGACGGCAAGGTCCCTGAAGGCACCCCCGAGAAGGAACCCCGTCAAGACGGTTTGGCGATTCGCGGAGCCGGTGTCAACCTCGTAGTGCTCGAAAGCGAATTCCTCGGCGTCAGAGGGATCCATCACCTGCGTACGCACTGTCATGCATCCCGCAACGAATACTCCAAGAACCAGCAGCGTGCACAGGCTTCGTCGGCGTATAAGGGTCAACAGGCTGATCCTGATGGCAGGGTCCCAGGAAGTTGGTCGATTCGTCATGCCCATCACCTCACCGCTTCACCCTACGCTTCGTCCCTCGCGGTCGGAGCCCCGACTGTCGCAGTTTTTCAACTGTCACAAACGGATCGATGTTTGGTTGGAACGCCGGGATAATGACACTCTAACGGATCAGGCCGACGCTGGGAGAGATCGCTGATGAGGATCTGGCTGTCGAAGACGAGTGCCGTGTCGCTCCAAGAACAACTGAAAACACAGATCGTCCTGGGGATCGTCAGTGCAGATCTGCCACCCGGCGAACGATTGCCCAGTACGTCCGAGATCGGTCGGCGTTTCGGGATCCACCCGAACACCGTGCGGGCAGCCTACCGCGCGCTGGCGGCGGCGGGCTGGGTCGACCGGCGACAGGGTTCCGGGTTCTTTGTCCGAAACCGGGAGCCCGACGTCGGGTTGGATCCCGAGTTGGAACTCGACCGCCTGATTTCAACGATTCTCCGGGTGGCGCAGGACCGCGGCCATTCGCTCGACGAAATCGAAGCCCGTGTCGGCCGCTGGCTTGCGGTCCAGCCTCCGGATCGGATCGCCGTGATCGAACCCGATGTCGAGTTGCGCGCGATCCTAATCGAAGAAATACGGGCCGCCCTCTCCATACCGGTTGTCGGCTATGGGGTCGGAGATTGTCGACGGCGGAACCTCCTCACCGGGGCACTCACCGTGGCGCTGTACGATCACGCTGAAGAGGTGCGTGCCGCCCTGAGCCCGGATGTACCGTACGTCCTGTTGCATTCGAGCTCCGTGCCCGGCCGGCTCAGAGGAGAGACCCGGCCCGGACCGGACATGCTGATCACGGTCGTGTCGCGTTGGCCCCATTTCCTGCGGCTGGCGAGAACCTTCCTCGGAGCCGTCGGCATCGGGGATGAAGCGCTGGACCTGAGGGACGCTCGCCGACGGGGATGGAACAGGGGGCTGGATCGCACCAGTCTGATAGTGACCGACAGCTCACTCGTCGGGCGGCTGCCCGCGGGTTGTAACGCACGCGTCTTTCCGATCATCTCTGAAGCGTCCCTCGACGAGCTTCGCGACCATCTTTCGGGATGAGCCACATCCTCTTGCCGACGACCATGACATCGTCTCACGTGTGTGGCCTGCATGCTCATGGTCGGCGAGTTCGACAGGTTTAGATCCGCGTCGTCGCCGATGAAAGCTTTCGCCAGTCCGAAGTCCAGGACCTTCACTGTGTCGTCGGGAGTGATTTTGATGTTGGCCGGTTTCAGATCGCGGTGGATGCCGCCACTCTCGTGCGCGGCCTCCAGTGCTTCCGATCCGCTCATCCAAACGCCGGTGGCAGAATCTCGGCCTCGCCTAGATGGTGCAGGCGGTAGATGTCGCTCGCCGACGCCCACCGGAGCCGGCAGATTTCCTCGGCACGGACCAGGGCGCGGGCTTCGAGCTCCGGGGTGTCGAGGTATTTCGAGGCCAGATCGATCTGGCGCTGGGAATGTTCCTGGTCGGCTGCTTCGTGAGCGACGAAGAATTCGATGGCTGGCGAGTCCCGGTCAAATCCGTAGTAGGTCGTCAAGGCGGGGATGGTGATCTCGCCGTTAAGTTGGGGCTGCTGCCCTTCCTGGGTAAACAGTGCGGCAAGCGCCACACCGATGGCTTCGAACTCGGCCATGTAGCGGTAGAAAAGGGTGCGCGCCCACCACGCCGGGGTCAGTTGGGTGGCGTCGATTTCGGCGCGCGTCATTCCGGCGGCGAGGCAGAAATTGTGCAGCATATCCATATGCTCGTGGGGATCGTCGCCAACCTTGTCCATCATGATCAGGCCCTCTTCTTCGGCCAGGTTTTCGACGCACATTTTTTTCACGTCCCCCGGTCCGCGGGCATACAGGAGGCCGAAGCTTTCGAGGGCCAGAACGACAAACTTGGCGTGACTGGCCTGATGAATCGCCAGTGTCCTGATGTCGAGCTTGCCTTCAGCAAGGGTGGTGAACAGCGGGTGCTGCTTGGTGTGCCACTTGTCGCGGATGGCGATAACTTGATCGCCGATGGTTTTGCGGGCGTTGCCCGTCGTGTCCGACCCCATGATGACGATGACCTCCCCGGCCCGATGGTCTGCCGATGCCGTTTTGCGGTGCCTGTTCTAGTTCACCCTACAGGCAACCTGTTTACCTGTTGTTAGATTTTCCCGGCCGTAAATCGCGGTGATGTTCGGATGATTCGGCCTCGGTTCCTCACTAATGCCGCACCCTCCGCTGTTGCCAGATCGCGTAGGAAATCATGTAGATGTCCTGCACGAGGACGAACAAGCCCAGACGTTGGGCCAGGTACACCCCGAAACAAGTGCAGTTTTCGATCTCCAACCCGCGCAGATACGCCTGACCCGTCATCAGCAGGTACGCGACGGTCACGGCGACGGCCAATACCGCCGATACACGGGCAAATGCTCTGGGCGGCGCCATGGAAAGACCCGCAACGAGAAGGCCGATGCCACTCACCAGTTCGGCCGCGAGCCACACCACGCCGACGGGCCACAGCAGGGATTCGGGAACAACCGCAAAGGGCTCCAGGGCAGCGACATAGCCGCCCGGGTCGAGGAGCTTGCCGGTTCCCTGAGCAAAGAGTACCGCACCCAGCACCGTCGTTGCCCAGCGGGCCTTTCTGGAACGAAAGGCCGGATCATTGATCATGGAAACCGCTTCATTCAAACTTTCCCCATCTGTCACTTCGACCTGCATTGTCACGACCCCCATAAATCGCACACGAAGGAGCGTCCTGATCCTGGATCTTCAAGCCCTCACCCATGCCCTCCCTTGCCGGAGAGTGCGCCTGTCCCGCAGTGGCCGAGTTTGGTGCCCGATCGCATATGTATGAATCAGACTATAGGTGGGGCCTAAGGTCAAATATGCAATCGCATGGACGGACAGGTGACTCCCGCGGGATGAAAAATTGAGCTCTTAATAAGCGTGGACGCTCGAAGAACTCCCACATCGCTTCGGTCTGAGCAAGGGCCGAATTTCCCTGGGACCTTTGGACCGGTGCAACCAGTGTGTTGCTGGCTGTCGCCGTGTGAGCCCCCTCGAAGGATCCGATCCAGCCACGCCAGCCATCGACGGGTGATTCGACTCAGTCGAACTCGCGAGTACCGATGTATAATGACGGGCAACCGAGGAGGATTGCGAATGGCCGCCAATTGGAAGTTTTTCCACAAATACGGCTGAGGGAGTTGCCAGCAGGTGGAAGCGTGGCTTTCACAAAACGGCATCGCATATCAGACAATCGACATCCTGACCCAGCCCCCATCGATGGAGGAGTTTCAAGGGATCGCCAGCGCCCTCGGAGGTAGTAAGGCGCTCCTCAATTCTGGCAAGGTGGAGGACCCCGCATACAAGGCGAACATCGCCGGTCGAGAACCGAGCGAGGACGAGCTTCTGAAGATCTTTCACCGCTATCCCGACCTGCTGAGGAAACCGATTCTATTCGACGGCGAGCGCGCAGTGGTGGGCTACGCACCGGAAGAATTGGAAACTGTTGTGACCCCCGCGCCTCAGGCTGGATAAAGGCCTCCAGAGAATCACTGTTCACGACACCCAGTGGTCGCTCCACCTCGGAATGCCGGAACCTCACCCCGTCCTCCGGACGTCGCGTCGTCCCGTTACTGCATTCCGGACTCCAGTGGCGGGAACAGGGGCGGTGGCACCCGCTTCAGGCTGGTCTGCTCATAGGCGTACGCGTACCCAAGCAAGGGTCCCTCACTGTAGGGCTTCCCCAGGAAAGCGAGCGCCATCGGCAGGCCCTGGCTTCCGAAACCCATCGGGACGACGATGCAGGGGAACCCCACGGAGCCGTACCCCGCGAGGGTGGCGGGAGAAGGGATCTCAGAGGCCACGTAGGACGGGTCCTCCCGCTCATTCACCGGGTTGCTGATCACGGCGGCAAAACTCGTTTCATAAGGGAAGACGAGGACGTCGACTTCTGAATTCTCGAAGAGCGCCAGCTTGTCGGCGGTTGCCCGGGGCAGGATCTCGCTAACGAGATTCAGATACGCGGCGTCACTGGTGGAGGTTGTCAGAGACCGGCGCAACAGGCCCGTGATGTTGTCGCGGGCCGGCAGCGCTGACTGGTTGACGACCGTGTCGTATCGCTCCAAAAACTCGGCCACCGTCCTGGGCACGCCGGGCAGGGTCGCCAAATAAGCTTCCCAGTCCTCGCGAAATCGAGAATCGGCGATCCGGCGGATCTCCCGTTGACCGTCCCCCAGATAGCGGGCGATGAAGTCATCATCGAGCCTGACGTCGACCAGCGTCGCTCCCAGCTGGCCAAGCTGTTCGAGCGCCTGTTCTGCCATGACATCGATCTCCGGGTCGCCGCCGAACAGATTCCTCACGACGCCCACACGGGTTCCCTCCAAAGCGGTCGAGTCCAGGAACGTGGTGTAGTCCACATGGCCCTCGACGACGTCATAGCGCGTGGAGACCTCGGACCATACCTCAACGTTCAACGGATCGTCGGTGCCGGCAAAGGCGATGACTCCGAGCATATGCGCCACATCCGTGACCGTCCGGGCGAGGGGGCCGGCGCTGTCGAACTCCAGATTCTTCGGGGCAATACCGCTGCGACTGATCAGGCCCGTCGTCGGGCGCAGGCCGACGATGCCGTTATAGGCCGCCGGGCCACGAACCGAGGTGCTCGTGTCGGTGCCCACGGCGAGGACCGCGAAATTGGCGGCAATGGCCGAAGCCGATCCGCTGCTGGAACCACCTGTATCGCGCCTGTCGTTGTACGGATTCACTGCCTGGCCAACTACAGAATTGTAGCTACCACTGGCGAACTCACCCATGGACGCCTTGCCCAGGATGATGGCGCCCGCCTCCCTCAGGGCCTCGGTTAAGGCTGCGTCCTCGGGAGGAACGATCCCCTTGAGCACGGCAGAGCCATTGGTCGTGGGGAGATCCGACGTATTGATGTTGTCTTTCAGCAGGACGGGGATGCCGTGGAGTGGACCACGGAGTCCGGAACGCAGACGCTCTTCGTCGAGGACCGCAGCCTGGTCGAGCGCCTGTGGATTCACGGTAATGATCGAATTGAGCCTTCGGCCCGTCGCGTCGTATGCGGCGATCCGGTCGAGGTAGGCCTGGACGAGTTCCACCACTGTCAGCGAGCCGAAATCGTAGGCGGCATGGATGTCGACGATGCGTGCCTCGAGGATCTCGAACGCGTCCGCCTCAGGCTGGACGCCGGGGGCGATGTCGTCAGACCCGCTGCAAGCAACCATTAACAAGGGGAGCAGCCATGCAACCCGGCGTTTTTGAATCTCCATAATGTTCCTTTTCGGTCGAAAGTCGGTTTATTGCCCAGAAACCCGATCGTTCTAGTCACGAGAATTCCGGGACGGAGACCTATCTGTGGTCGTTTGCCCGCGCCACCTACGATGTGTACGGACTCAGGTTATGAAATGCGCCCGTCCGTTCGCAATCCAGTGCCGGCCCCGGAACGTCGTTCATTCAGTTCAGTGCGGCGGAGCCAGGTGGCCGTCCCGGAACTTCTTAACTCGGCAGCCACCCTGGGGTAAAATATACCTTGAATCGAGCTGGAGATATCAATGGCACCGACCACAACGCGTATCGACGTTCACCATCATGTGCTGCCTGAATTTTACATCGACGCACAGCGTAAAGCTGGAATTTCCGGGACGGCCTATCGCGGTTTTCCGGATTGGATTCCGGAAAAATCACTCGCGTTGATGGAAGACCACCGAATCGAGTCTACGATCCTATCGTTCACGTCGCCCGGCATCTATTTCGGAGATCTTGATCAGACCCGCGATCTTGCGCGGCGGTGCAACGACTATCTGGCCACTCTCGCCGAGAACCATCCCGGCCGTTTCGGGGGATTCGCATTTCTGCCGCTACCCGACATAGACGCTTCCCTGGCGGAAATCGGACGCGCCCTCGATGACTTGAAACTGGACGGGGTTACGCTCCTGACCAGCGTCGATGAGCGCTATATCGGCCACCCAAGTTTCGAACCGGTTTATGAAGAGCTCAACCGGCGGCGCGTGGTGACGTTCATCCATCCCTGTTATCCGCCGGGAACCGAGGCGCGCGACTGGAATATCCCGCGCATGATGATCGACTACCCGTTCGAGACCACCCGGGTCGCCACCAATCTGATTCTCAACGGTGTGATGGAGCGACACGGGGACATCCCGTTTATTCTGTCGCATGCGGGCGGCACCTTACCGTTCCTTGCCCATCGCATCGCAATTTTTGACAAGAAAACGTCACTACAGGAAAACTACCCGGACGGGGCCCTCGCCTATATGAAAAGATTCTATTTCGACACGGCGCTATCGGGCGACCGAGTGCCGCTGGATGCCTTATCCAAAATCATCGACCCCTCGCACATTCTGTTCGGCAGCGACTACCCGTACGTGTCGGAGGATGTCGTCGCCATCGAGACTGCCGGCTTCGATGGCTATGACAGCTTTGATCAAGCGACCCACGCAATGATCAATCGCAGCAACGCGGCAAGACTGTTTCCACGGTTTGCGAGTTAAGCCGACTACTGAGTGGCATTTCGGTGGCCTTACGAACGGCCCGACGGTCCACTATCGAAGCCGCCAGCAGCTCACATCAATATCGTTTTAACCGAATCGGAAATTGCCAAGCCGTCCGATGGAAATCATATCGGCGATGGAATACTCCACAGCTACCTTCTCGCCATCTGAACGCACATTTCCGGGACAACGCACATTTCCGGGACGGAGGCTTATCTTTGATTGTTTTCCCTCACCACCTACGCTGTGTTCGGAATCAGGTTCGGAAATGCGCTCGTCCGTTCGTAGTCCAGTGGCCGGCGTGGAACTTCATTCGACTCGTTCAGTGCGGCGGAATGAGGTGTCGGTCCCGGAGCTTCTGCAAACCTTGCCGTTTGTACTTATCGGCAACTGGAGAACGGATTTCTAACTTCAAGCGTAGAATTCGGATCGCGTGAGCCGGTTCCACCGGAACGATCATTCGGGTTCGGGACCTCCGAAGTACTGCTCACGATAACGGACACGATGGGCGGGATTCCTGGTGGTGATCTCGATTCGGTGCCAAATGCCGTCGTCGAGGCTGTGCGGGGGATAGTATCCGATGCTGTACTGGCTTCTGAGTTCATCCGCGAGTTCTTCCAGGGCTTCCGAAACCTGGTTTCGGCGGCTATTTTCCGAGCTTCCCGAAACCCGCCGGGCCCAACCGCCGCTGATGGTTCCGAAGAGTTCCAGGACTTCCATATTCATGCGGTCCAGGGGGACCGTACGGCTTCGGGTGACCGCCCCCGGAGCGGGTTGTCCGGCAGGAAGCCTGGGCGGTGCACCTGTGGGACGACGGATGGCTAAAGTCGTCTGCGTGCCCGTAGTCGTCCTCACACTCGTGGACCTGCGAGCAGGCGTGGTCGATCGCCGCTTCGCTACGCGAGGTATTCCCCGGGTCGTCCTCCTGACAATGGGTCCTCCGGTGGAAATCGTCGGCCGGGTAGCGCCCGCTCCGGCGAGCACCGCACCCTCTGGTCCGGGTCCAAGTCCCAGGGAGTAGACGCGCAAATCCGACTGCCGAAGTTCGCGGAGTATGCGCTCGAGAGACGTAGAGCTTGAGGTGTCTTCACCGTCGCTGATCAGGAGGATCGCCTTATTTTCATGTCTTCCACCCCGGATGTGGTCGACACCCAAAGTCAATGCCTCGTAGAGAGCGGTACCGCCGCCGACCCAGGGACTCTGGAGCGCTCTCGCGAGGCGGTCGCGGTCATCGGTAAAGTCCCGAAGCAGTTCGGGCCGGTCCCCGAATGTGATCAGAAAGACGTCGTCATCGGGGTGAATCTGATGCAGAAATTGCTCGACCGCATCGGTGGCCGTCTCGATCTTGCTCTCCATGCTTCGGCTGGTATCGAGGAGGACGCCGACGCTCACCGGAAGACCTTGCATCGGAACGAAATGATCGATCGCCTGCGGCTCTCCATCTTCGTAAACGACAAAGTCCTCCGGTGCGAGATCGGCGACATAGTTGCCGCGGTCGTCAACAACCGTCGCCACCACGTTCACCAGCCCGACATCAACACGGAGTTGTGCCGCAGTTGGGACTGCCGCGATTACCAACAAGGATAAGACAATTGGAACTCTCCCGATCATGAGCGTTTCCTCAAACGTCTGTTCGACCTATAGAACTGCGGAACAACAAGAGGCTGGGCCCACGTATGCCCAGGACCGCGCACGGAACGGTTCAATCGCGATGGAGCGCACGACGTCCCCCAGCCCTCGACTTCGAAGTCGGTCATGTCCGGCTCTCCAAGACACGACATTCCGCGACAGTGAGAATCAATCCGGGTGTTCTCCTGAAACAATAGTCGAGGGCTGTCAATGTCGCAAGACGTTAAGATCCATGGCCTCGGACGCCGGGTCGGTGCGTCACCGGGGGCGCTCCCCCCAGATGAACCTTGCAATATCAACCTGCGGTGGCCGCTGTCAGGTTGAGCGGG
Source organism: Terriglobia bacterium (assembly GCA_965263045.1). GTDB lineage: Bacteria > Acidobacteriota > Terriglobia > 20CM-2-55-15 > 20CM-2-55-15. The sequence goes on along the minus strand of CBDHGK010000041.1, from coordinate 5,877,862 downwards.
TGTAAAGCCGCCGATTCTCAGACAACAGGACCGGACGCAGCTCACGAATTTATCGTGACCTCGATCATCACGAGTTTGATGTCGCGTTGAATCAACTCTTTTTCGTGTACCTCTTCCAACCCTTCCGCGATCATTAAGGCAAGTTTGAGCGAATTCTCATCAGAGATCGCCCGGGCTTGATCTTACCGACGGGCGTTTCACCTTCGACACACTCGAAATTCATAGTGGGCGTTCATGTTGTTTGAAGCGCTTCAGAACCGGAATGTGTACTGGAGCTTCGCCGAGACTTTCCCGTCCTGGGCCGTAAACCGATAGTCGGCATCCGGATCCTGAATCCAGCCCTGACTGAACACAAAGAACAGGTCATTCCCAGGTCGCAGGATCCATCGGGTACGGCTCTGCCAGCCCAGGTTCCTGGACCTGTTGTCGTACTGAATCAGATTCGAGAACGAAAGAAACGGCGACGCCGTGTAGTTCACCTGTCCGGTCAGGATCCGGGCGGCGAAATTGCCCTGCGGCAGCCGGGCAAACGTCTGGTTGGTATTGAAACTGATCGTGAACCACGGCGGAATCCTGAATGTCACCGCGGTGAGGAGTTCGTGTGCCTGCCCGGACCAGTAGTTCCCTAAATGCCACTCTACACGGGCCTGCAAGCTGCGCCTCGAGGCGGTCGCTACCGTGTTTCTCCAGCGAGTAAACCGGTATTCACCCGGTGGAAGTGTGACGCCGGGAAAAATTTCGAAAGGCGTGAAGATTTGTTCGTACTCAACCGACGGCCAGAAAATGGCGTGGATCGCATCACCAGATCTGAAGTGCCAGTCGATTGGCCCCGGGACGTGCAGGTGCCAGCGTTCGACCTCTCCGGTGTCGAGTCGTGTGAAGCGATTGTAGAAGACGCCCATGAACATCTGCTGAAGGCCCAGGAAATCCCTCGGTCGAGGATTGTAACGGCCGCCAATCCTGAAGAGCCGCAGATTCCGACGCCCCACGAAACCCATCTCGGGTTCAAAATTCTCCTGCACCTCGCGGAAGGTAAACTCCATCTCGACCAGGTCGTTCGGATAATCCACCGACATGCCATATGATGCGTTTCGATCGGATACGCCCGCGTTCTTGCTCTTGAGACCGTACGCATTGAAAACCAGGTTCTTCGATTGACCCAGAAACTGGGAGGTCGCGAGACGGACGTCCGCGCCGTAGGTCTGGCTCGATGTCGATTGCGCCGGGTTTCCCTCAGTGATAATTCCGCCGACGTAGGATTGCTCCAACAGATTCCATTTCATACGTCCCACGAAGAAATTCTTTGCCCGGGCCCCGGGCAGGTCCCGGGTGCGTACATTGAGCACGCCGATGTCGGCTCGACCGACTCTGCCGGTTAGCTTTGTCCCAAAATCGATGGGGACTTCTTCTCCGGCAAGCAGTCCGATCCGGCGGCTGAAAAACGGGATCACCTGAAACCGGGTCGGGGCGAGAAACGACGGTGGACCGACGGAAGTATCGGAAAAGGCAAAGACCCCGGCATCTTCCAGAAAGAACGATCTCTTCTCCGGAAAGAACAGAGAGAATCGCGAAAGATTGATCTGGCGCGCGTCCACTTCCGTTTCGCCGAAGTCCGTGTTCACCGTCGCCGTCAGTTTCAGACTGGGAGTAAAATTGTAGGACATGTCGAGTCCCGGCTTGCCCGTGATGGTGTCGTTCCCATCTGCGCCGCGATGAAGCCAGCGGCCGCTGGAGAACGGCCGGACATCCAGACCAATGCCTTGTGTCATGCCCTCGAGGTTGGTGATCTCACCCGCTTCCGACACCTGGCGGAACTGGGTCTCCAGGCGCGCTCCCGACCAGCGCGCTTCCTCCGATTTTCGCTGAATACGTCGAGAGACGTTGAACCCCCAGACTGTGCCCCCGGGGGAGAATCCCAGGCTCTTGAACGGAATTGAAAATTCGGCGGACCAACCCTGATCCGTGCGCTGTGTCCGTACCTCCCAGATAGCATCCCAGTTCATGTTCGATTGGCCGTTCGCATACAGAAGACCGTCGACCGACGCACCCGCCGGATTCGTGGCAAAGTAGAAGGCGTTGCGTTGGTCGCGATAGGTGTCGAGCACAATCTCGAGCCGATCGTCGGAGCCCAGGTTGGCGTCGCGCGCCATTTGGGTACCGACGATCCGATCCGGCTCTCGGTCGTAGGCCATCACCCCGATGTAGAGATTGTTCGCATCACTGAGCAGCGTGACTTCCGTCCTCTCCGTCGGCGTCTCCCCGGTGGCCGGCTCCCGCTGCGTCAACTCTCCGATCTTCGGCGCCGTCAGCCAGTCGCGTTCTTCGAGTATTCCGTCAACTCGGATTTCCGACATAGTTCGCGTGACAATGGCGGAACGCACAGACGGGGCAAGGCTGGATTCCTGGCCTCGGGCGGCAACCAACACCGGGACCGTGATGAATACCCAAATGAGGACGATTGGTCGTAGACAGGCTTTGCAGTTCATTGATCAAGCTTCGTCGAGTGCTGGAACAATCATGCACCCAACTTCGGAAGCGCAGTTTACACCGAAACGGAGTGCGTGTTCGGTCCCTCGGAATCGTCGGGTAGCTCCGAGGGCAGCTCCGCGGCCGATCGGTAGCCTATCCTGGTATGAAACTGGGTGTCTGTGCGGATTCCGTTCAGGTCCCTGTTAATCCTCTTGTGTTGCAGTGGGGTTGAGGGTCTTTCCCTTGATCGACGGACGAAACTCGCACAGACTGCCCCTGTCTCGGCTAGGGTGTGGATCTTATGTTTTCCCAAGGCGCACCCACGCCCAAGATTGATTGCGTGTAGAGTCGTTGATAGAGCCTGTTTGGCCCACCGGCGATTTGTGCAATGTCTCACCGCATTGAATTGATGAAGCGAGTGAATGACCTCGAACGGTAGAACCATCTTGAAATGAATGGATTGAACGTCGCCATATTCTCGATCTTGCTGCTCACACCGGGGGCCGGTTTCGCTCAGATTATGGAGGGTGAGATTCGGGTCGCAGTCCGCGATCCGGACGGGCTGGCGGTTGGACTGGCCTCGGTGGTGCTGACGGGCCGGAACCCCCAGTTCGAGGCCGACACCCGAACGGATTCCAACGGCCTCGCACGGCTGGGGCGGGTGCCTCTGGGGGTATATCGCCTCATTATCCGTGAGAGCGGGTTTTCCGAATTCAGCACAACGGTTGAAGTGCGTTCTGCTGTGCCGCGCGCTATTCTGGTGCCCCTTGAAGTGGCCGGTGCGACGGCTGCGATCACGGTGACCGACCGTGCGCCTCTGCTGGACATCGCGCAACCGACAGCGATGATTCAGGTAGGCCGGAATCGCCTGGACGAGGTGGGAGGAACCACGCTCGGCCGCAGTGGGATCGACGTGGTGACGACCCTTCCGGGCTGGCTGCTGGAGGCCAACGCCGTTCTTCATCCAAGGGGATCGGAATACGACACGCAGTACGTCGTCGACGGAATGCCGATCTATGACAACCGCTCCATCGGGTCTGCCCCGGCCTTTGAGACCAGCGAGTTTGAGGCCGTCAACGTGATGACCGGAGGCATGCCGGCCGAGTACGGCCGCCGCCTGGGCGGCATCATCGCGCTCGACACGCGGCGGGTCGGGGCCAGAGGTCACAGTACTGAATTCACTTCTAATGTCGGCAGTTTCGACAATCGGAGCGGGTCGCTTCGATACCAGTTCGGGACGGACAATACTTCGATCTCTTTAGGCGGCCACGGAGGCTACACCCACCGATACCTGGACCCCCCATCCCTGGAAAATTTCGCGAATGAAGCCACGGCGGGCGGTTTCGATGTCCGGGTCGACCGGGATCTGACCGTCAACGATCGGTTGTCATTCTCGCTGCGGACGAATGAAGCTCGATTCCAGGTACCCAACGACCCCGTCCAACAGCGTGCGGGGCAACGCCAGGATCGATTTTCGGGAGAAACAGCAGCGCGGTTGCACTACCAGCGCGTGATTTCAGCCAGGGCACTGGGTGCGGTTCAGGTCATGTATCGCGATCTCAGCGCCGGGCTCTGGAGCAATCCACTGTCGACCCCGGTGCGCGTTGAGGGGGACCGGGGATTTCGTGAGTCCGTGTTGCTGGGAGACCTGACGCTTGAAGGCGACAGCCATACGTTGAAATTCGGTGGCGATATTCGAATCACGGACGTGGGCGAAGAGTTCCGCTTCGGTCCAACAGGTACGTTTCCGGATTTCGACGTGGATTTTCGGGACGACGGACGGAGCAAGGATGTTTCGTTGTATATTCAGGATCACCTCCGCGCCGGCAATTTTGCAGCGAATATCGGTGTCCGCTACGACCACTACAAGCTACTGATCGTCGACGACGCGTTCAGTCCACGCGCAGCGTTGAGCTACTGGGTTCCAGTGATCGACCTGCAACTCCATGCGTCATACGACCGCATTTTCCAGCCACCGCCAATCGAAAACCTCCTGTTCAGTGGTGCGGCCCCTACTCTGGGGGTCGATGAGGTCGGCCAATCAATTCCTGTGCCCGCATCCCGCGGCCATTTTTTTGAGATTGGTGTGCGCAAACCCTTCCTCGGGCTGGTTCGACTCGACGTCAGTCACTACCAGCGGAGGTTCTCCAACTATATGGACGATGATGTGTTTCTGAATACCGGTTTGTCGTTCCCGATCACCTTTGACACCGCCCGTATTTCGGGTACCGAGGTTCGCCTCGACCTGCCAGCCTGGCGCGGGCTTTCCTCCTCTGTCAGCTATTCGAACATGATCGGACACGCGACGTCCCCCGTTACTGGGGGAGTGTTCATCGAAGGCGGTGAAGCAGACGAACTGCGTGTCGCGGGCGAGCGATTCTCGATCAGCCAGGATCAGCGCAACACCCTGTCGGCATTACTTCGGCTGGCGCCGCACGAGCGCCTCTGGCTCTCGACCGGATTCAGGTACGGTAGCGGACTGCCCGTCGAGCTTGCCGACGACGATGATGACGCCATACAGCCGATCTCGCCTGCGATTCTGGGGCGGGTGAATTTCCCTCGGGGCCGCCTGCGGTCTGTGATGAGCCTCGATTTCTCCCTTGGACTGCAGTTGTGGCAGAGAGAGAGCCGATCTGTGAATGTTCAGTTCGACGTCCGGAATTCGACCGACCATCTGAACGTCGTCAACTTCAGCGGCGTGTTTTCAGGAACGGCCCTGGGCCCCGGTCGCCAGTTCACAGTGGGGACGCGAATGCAGTTTTGACGCGTCGTGAGGGATTCCACGAGGATAGGTGGAGGGGGTGGAAGGGAAATCGGAAGATATCAGAACTGAAATCTCATTCCAACCTCGATTTCCCGCGGTGAGGTCGCGTTGAAAGACGTGCCGAAGAAGGGCGACGTCAATACACCGCTGGGTGTTCCCGGATGTGTCTGATTGAACGCATTGCTGAGATTGGCGAATACGTTCATTCGTGGCCCGGTGCCTGCAGCTGACGAGGTGCCGCGGCTGAATTCGATGACTTTCGAAATGTTGAAGCTGACATCGAAATAGTTCGGTCCGACTTCGCTGTTCTTCACGACCCCTTCGGGCCGGTCATTGCTCACGCCATCACCGTTATCGTCCCGACCCGTGGTGATCGTGTACCGTCTGCCGGTGCTTGCCCCGATGACGGTGGTCAGGTACACGTCCATCGGCAACCTCGAATTGATGCTCGCATTGAATGTATGCTCGGGATTGTTGGTGCGTCCCCACTCCTTGCTCACGTCCCGGCTATCGACCGGCAACGCCTGGAAGCCGCCCGTGCCCGCTTGATCGCTGACACCGTGATAATACAAATAGTCCGCGGCGATATTGAATATGCTGACGCGTTGCCGCATTGTGACCTTGAAATGCTGATGTGTCGAAAAACCGCTGACGAGCTGGAGAATCTGTCCTACATCTGGAAATGGCCGGAGTCCGGTTTCGGCAAACGGCGCGTTGAAGTCCCGACCCCGGGGTTGTTTGATACCCCGTGCCCGGTCGTAGGACACGGTCACGAAGAGATTGTTTGGAAAGCTCTGTTCGAGTTGTATTTGTGGGAAAAAGAAATAGTTGTTTCTCAGATTCGGGTCAAGTTGCGTGCGGGTCGGGGGCCGGACGCTGCCCCCCGAGAAAGGGTCCGGCCAGCCGGGATTGTCGATCTGCGTCTCGAACAAGCGGGTACCGTCCAGAAAGGTATTCTGTTTGATCAGGTTGAAATTCGCCGGATTCGTAAATATGGCGACACCGCCGCGAATGACGGTTGAGTTGCCGATCGCGTATGCGAAACCGATGCGCGGGTCCACGTTGTTCCGGTCGGTGAGATCTGTTTGCATGAAATAGCGGACGCCCAGCATCAAGGTGAAGGTCGGCGTAATCCTGAAATCGTTCTGGGAGAAGAAAACCAGGTGGGTCTGGCTCAATTTGAATAGTGGGTCGCAGCATTTGACCTTGTATTTGAGCGGTGTTCCAGCCCGGAAGCTTTCAAGATCTGAAAACGTGAACTCGCCAAAGAAATTGTCTTCCGAAACCGAGCGCTCGCTGCGACGCCAGCCCCGAAACCCGAACCGCATCGTCAGGTTATCGCCCTCACGGTAGACGAGGTTCGACAGTTCGTATTCGTTTCCGTTGATCAGGTTCCGGTTCTGTGATCCCCCTCCGGTAAAGGCGTCCTTGACAACGATGCCCACGGCATTGCTTGCGGGATGGGTCTCACTGCGATCCTTCCGCCATATGAAGCGCACATCGTGGACGGTGCGGTCGGAGAGAATCGAGACTTCGCGAAGATCGATCACGTGGTTGCTCGTCTCAGTGCGGGACGCACGTTCGGGGAGGCTGAAATTGCCCACGTTCTCATTCTGACTGTCTTCGGTGGCGTACTGGAAACTCATGTGCAGCGAGTGGGCATCCGCAAGCTGCAGCACACCCCGGGTGTTGTAGGACCGGTTCACCACAGGCCGGGTGATGCCGAGTGAAAAAGGCCCATCAAGCGTCTGCGCCTTGACCGTGCCGACATTTTCGCGTCTGTTGTCGGTGACCGCGAAGTTTAATGAGAGGCGGTCCTGAATGATGGGTCCGCTGATATCACCGTTGATGGTCCGTTCGTAGTAGGGCGGTTTATTGTCCGCGAAAGGGTTTCGGGCGTTCAGGGCTTCGTCCTGGAAGGTGGCCGCGAAATTACCATGATAGGCCCCCACACCGCCCCGCTCGATCACTTCGGTTCTCGCGCCGCCTTCACGCAGGCCTCCGGCTCCGTTAGCGGAGCCGGTTTCGACATTGAACGGGTTATTCGTCACCCGGATCTGTTGAATGCGTCCGCTCCCGGCACCGGCACTCGTGGCCCCCCCCGCATCGAATGCCACGTCCTGCTCCGTCTGGTAGGTCTCCCATGCGTCGATCTGCGCCGCGGTCATGTATTCGGGAAGCCTGCTCCGCAATTCGTCATACATAAACCGGATGCCGGCCAGGGCCTGATCCTGCTGCTCGCCCTGCGGCGGCCCCTGGCTGAAATCCCAGGTTTCGCCAAACAGATTCTCAGCAGCCTGACGCTGATCTTCGATCAGCAGGGCCAGCTGCCGTTCCTGATCCGCGGTGAACCCCACCCCGGCCAGGGCCAGGGCCTCGGTCACCTGGTCTTTCAGTTCGTCGACGGGATTGCGGGCGGTCAGTTGTCCGAAGGCAGAGGTTGCCAACAAAACGCAGATAACGGCGGAACGCATCCGATTCATGCTAGCACTTCCGAGATGTGGGTCTTCGGAGAAAACACAGAAGCGTCCGGGGTCATCCAAGGCCCCAAGCTGAAATAAGCTGCAGCCGGAATCTCGGGTTCGGGTTGGTCGACACGGCAAGCGAGGGAGCCGTACAGGTATGCCCAGGACAGGTCGGACGGGCCTTCACGATTACTCAAACCCATCCCATCGATCCCAGGCGACAAGGCGACGGCAGTCCAGAAAGCGCGACTCCTCTTTCATCCTCCAGCTCAGTCCTCGTAGGCAGGGTTTCCGTCTTGCACAGCGAGTTTGAACAGACGCCTCTAATTAAAGTCGGCCACCGATGCGGCGATCAGTCGAGAGTCCAGAGCGTGAGGTTGTTGACGTCCTTCACGTAGAAAGCGTTTCCTGAAATCGCCGGCTGCGCCCAAGTTGCGCTCGAGGCAACTTCGTAACGGCGGATCGGATCGAGCCCTGTGCGGCTGGCGTTGAGCACAAGCATTTCCGCGTCATCCTGCAGGGAGAAGATCGTGTCGCCCGCTCGCAGAATCGCCGCGTTCTGAGCCTGACGCGGGTCACTGAGCCAGAGCACCTCTCCGGATTCGAGGTCCAGGCCAAAGTACTGACCACTGTTGAGGTGCGAAAGCCCGAACAGCACGCCGTTGACCTCGACGCCGTTGGTCATATGCAAAGAAACCCGGTCGGTATGCCAGACATCGTCGGTGGTCCATCCCCCGGCTCCTGACGTCACGCGAAACGCTGTAATGCCGTTTTCGCGGCCGGCCTGTATGATCAGGTCTCCATAGAGAACGGGCGTCTGCGCCGTGGTGTCGGAGGGAGTGACGAACGGACGCCTCCAGAGCAGCTCACCGGTGTCCAGACGCACCCCGACCAGGTTCTGATTCGTGAAGGTGACGACCTGCCGGATGCCGCCCAGGTCGGTAATCATGGGCGAACCATAGGCAGGGCTGTCTCCCTCCCATTCCCATTGCGGCTCGCCTGTTGCGACGTCAAACGCCGTCAACGCCGTATCGCCCGGGCCACCGACGTGGACGATCATCACGTCACCATCAACGACCGGGGACATGCCGGTGTGGTACAGCGGTGCAGTCGATCGCGCGGGGTGCTGCCAGAGTTGCCGCCCCGAGTCAGCGTCGAACGCCGTCACGATGCCGCTGATCCCCAGAGTGAAGATGCGGCCGTCCGCGTAGGTCGGCGTCGATTTGGGGCCCGGCCCGTGCCGTTCGGTTGCGGGCACCATTTCGAAGCGTGCGGAATAGGCTGTCCGCCACAGTGTCTCACCCGTTGCCGGGTCCAGCGCCTGCAGGACTTCGTCCTCGTTCTGCCGCGTGAAGACATAGACCCGGTCGCCTACGAGAATTGGGGTGGCGTAACCGGATCCGACCTCCACCTGCCACTGCTGGTTCAACTGTTCCGGCCACGACGCGGGCGCATTGAACCGGGCGATCGCACCGTCGCGGTTCGGTCCCCTCCACTGCGGCCAGTCCTGGCCATGCGCCATCGATGTGAGCCCCAAAACGATGGCGAGGACGGAGAGTAGCTTCGGTATTCCCATCACGAAACCTCCAAATTATGCGGCCATGCAGCTGGCAAATTATGCGGTCATGCAGCTGGCAATCTATGCGGCCATGCCCCTGGCAATCTATGCGCCCATGCAGCCGATAATCTGCATGGCCGTCCCGCGAGCAATCCAGGCGGTCACGCCGCAGGTCGAAAATACAAAACCATCGCCGCCCCGATAGAGGCCAGCAGAAAACCGACGTACAACATCGGGTTGATCGGAGCCCGGGGCGGATGGACGGTCATCGAATACAAAACGTTCACGATCGGCGCACCCGCGAAAACGAGCGGCATGACATATACGGGCAGTCCCCCCGCGCGGAATGCCAGAATAATACAGACCGCTCCGATCGCGCCCAGCGCGCCTCCGGCCGTTGCATTCAGCATGCCTGTCCGATCAAATCCAGAAAGGCCCCCGCCCACACTCAGACCCCCGACGGGAACCAGTACGCCAATCAGAAAATAGGCAGCGCCTACACAGAGCAGCGCCTTGAGCGGATCGCCCAACTGCACTTGTCCCTGATGGAGTAAGACACCGTAAATACCCCAGGCCAGGATGGCCCCAGCCACGAAAACGAGCCAACCCATACGCCTCAGCCTCCCCGGAGTGTGTTCGACAGCCACAAGTCCCTCTCTGCGTTCCTTACGAAGCAAGCAAAACGAATAAAAAGGGTACCCCCTCGATCGCGTTGAAGTCCACCACGTTCGGGCGGATTTTGCGATCCCGCTTCGCTGTCTGCCTTGCGACGCGTGCCTCGTTCGTCTTAGACTACGCTCTATAGGATTCGAGGCCTCCCGGTCACCGTCACAGTTCTATCTTAGACAACGAGGTGTAGTCAGTTGATGACCGTATTGAACCGTTCAATCGAAGCTCGGCCGGACATGGCGCGCGCGACGCTGGCCGGAGTCATCGTGCTGGCCCTGCTGGGGTGTTCGGGCGTCGGCGGTGGGGCCGACGTGGTCGTGGTCGATGGCGCCACTCTGCCCGCCCGCATGCAACTGGCGACTGCAAGTGTCGGGGGCAGCTACTTCCCGGTCGGAAACGCGATCGCGCAGGTGCTCAGTGACGCTTTCCCCGGTGTTGTCGTGACGGCCGAAGCCAGCAGTGGCTCCTCGCAAAATATCCGCATGCTGGATGCCGACCAGGTGGATCTGGGGCTGGGCAACGCCGCGGTCACGTTTCCTGCGATACGCGGCGCCGAAGGTTTTGACCGGGCGTTTCCTGTACAAGCTGTAATTTCCCTCCAGAGTTCCGTCATGACCGTCGTCGCTCGCCAGGGCAGCGGCATTTCCACTTTGTCTGATCTCGCCGGCAAGAGGGTGGCACTCGGGCCGGCCGGGGCAGGGTGGGACTACTTCATGCGGCCCGCTCTGGCGGCCCACGGCGTGAGCTACGAAGACTTCCAGCAGATCTACGAGGGTCAGGCCAATGCGATGGAGTTGCTGGCTGACGGCGGGGTCGATGCCGTCGTCGCCGGCGGCAGCGTGCCCCAACCGTCCATCGTTTCGGCCACTGCAACCCAGGACCTGGTCTATCTTGAGTTTGACGCTGCGGCCCTGGACCGCACCAGTATCGAGTTCCCCTTCATCCAGAAGATCACAATCCCTGCAGGCACCTACGAAGGACTGGAAGAGGACCATCAGACCTTTGATTCAGGAAGCGCGCAGTTGCTTGTCCGGTCCGACGCAGATCCCGACTATGTCTATCTGATCGCAAAGACAATATACGAGAACAGGGATCAGATCGGAGAGATGCACCCGGCAGGCCGCGAGATCACGCCCGAACGCGCCGCAATGGATATCGGCATTCCCTACCACGCAGGAAGCCTCCTGTACTTCAGCGAAATCGGAGTCCTGGAACCGTCGAACTGAGAGTGACACGGATCGCATCACCAGAGCGCACGTATTCTTCGACAGAGCGCCAAGATCGTGGATAAGGGAGACGCAAACCCAGGGGAAGCGAAGCCGGCGCCCGAAGATTCCGCCCCCATCCGACGGTACCTCCTCCGGATCCTTTCCGTCGGTTTCGCGATTTTCGCGATCGCTGAAGTCAACTGGCTAACGCTGCCTCCGTTTCAGCAGCGCGCGGTTTTCCTCCTGTTCCCGCTCGCCCTGGCCTTCCTGATTCCGACCGGTACGGGTACCGGCCAGCCGCGGGTCCGCGTCCCGCCCAACTTCGGCTACATCAACTCCGTGCTGGCGGCTCTCGGCGTCATCTGCTGCGCCTACATCGTAGTGGAATACGATGCACTGATCGTTCGAATGGGCTCACCGACGGCCCTCGATCTGATCATCGGAACGACCGGTATTGTCCTGGTTCTGGAGGCGACCCGCCGGAGGGTGGGATGGGTCCTCCCCGCAATTGCCGCGGCATTTATCGTTTATGCCTACGCCGGTGGGATGTTGCCGATCGCCCTGGCCGGTCACGCCGGGTACCCGGTGAACCGAATCATCACGCAATCGTTTCTCACTATGGAAGGCATTTTCGGCATTCCTCTGGCTGTGATGTTCACCTACGTGTTTCCCTTCGTCCTCTTCGGCGTCGTCCTCGAAGCGATTGGCGGCCTGCAATTCGCCATCGATCTGGCCGAGGCGCTGCTGGGACGATTCCGGGGTGGCCCGGCCAAAGTCGCCGTCGTATCGAGTGGTGTCTTCGGAATGGTCAACGGGAGCGCGGTTGCGAACGTCGTCACTGCCGGATCGTTCACCATACCCATGATGAAGAAGACGGGCGTCCAGCCGCACGTGGCGGGGGCGGTCGAAGCGGTGGCATCGACCGGGGGGCAGTTGATGCCGCCGGTGATGGGCGCGGCGGCCTTCATGATGGCCGAGTTTCTTGGGCTCCCGTATCTGACGATCGCGACGGCAGCTTTGATTCCCGCGTTGCTCTATTACCTGGCGCTGTTCACGACGATCCATTGCTACTCGGTTCGCCATGATATCGGCGGAGCTGAGGTCGCGGGTCAGCGCGCGCTCGTCAGCGGTATCCTGAAAAGGAAGGAACTCTACCTGTTCGCCATCCCATTCGGCTGTTTGATTGGTTCCCTGGTATCGGGATTTTCGCCGACGCGGTCCGTATCGTATGCCATTCTGGCAGCAGTGGGTGTCAGCCTGTTTGTGCGGAAACGGCGGCTGACGCCGCGCCGGGTATTTGAAGTCCTTGAAAAAGCGGGACGGGACGCAGTCTCACTCACATGTGCTACAGCATGTGTCGGCATCGTCATCGGAATCATATTGATGACGGCTCTGGGAGCCCGTTTCACTCCCCTGATCGCGGAACTCTCCGGCGGCAACATCTACGTCGCGCTCCTCCTGGTGATGTTCTCGTCGGTTGTCCTCGGAATGGGCCTCCCGACGACGGTCTGTTATGTCCTGTTGGCGACGCTTGCGGCCCCCGCCCTGGTCAACCTCGGCATCATGCCACTGGGGGCGCACATGTTCATTCTGTATTTCGGAATGATGTCGATGGTGACGCCGCCCAGCGCTCTGGCCGCCTATGCAGGAGCGATGATCGCAGGAGCCGACATCATGAAGACAGGATTCACGGCGTGGTTTTTTTCGCTTTCGGGCTACCTGCTGCCGTTCGCCTTCGTCATGAGCCCGGCTTTGCTGATGATTGGGTCCGTTCCCCAGATCGTCCTGGCAACTCTCACCGCAGCTACAGGCGTCATGGCACTCGGTGCGGCCGTAGCGGGACACCTGAAGATGGCACTCGGTGCCCTGGAACGCGGAACCCTCTTTTTTGCAGCGGCCGTGTTGGTCCATACCGGTTTGGTGACGGATGCTGTCGGCCTGGCCCTGCTCGTTCCCATTCTGGTGCGGCATTACAAGCCGAATGGGCTTCGATCGTCAGCCGGCTAGCAGTTTGCTGAAAGACTCACCATATCGGCAGCCTGCCTCGCGGCACAGGAGATGTCGCCGCAATCGATGGCTGTAAGCCATTCGGGACTCTTTCAGCATCTTGCTGGCGGGACAACCCACTGGCAGTTTGAGCTGTACTTTCGGCACTTTAGATACTGCTCTCCGGGTACGGACACAAGCATCGCGCCTACGGTAAAGCGACAAACTCTTGAACCGTAAGGCCGATGTCTCGCGCAATCTTTCGGAGGAGCGTGGGTGAGATGTCGCGACCGGAGTGAACAGGCACTGTAGGCGTGCGACCGTCTGGGTGACGAAACTGTTTGTGAGATCCGCGCTGCCGGACTTCGACAAAACCTATGTGTTCAAGCAGTGCTACAACTTGGCGTGGTCGCAGGACAGGGACAGAGCCCACATCTATGCAACCTGAATCCGGTGGACGCCCACGAACTCCGATTCCAATGTCGGGACTCCGTCTTCCAGGAGCATTTCGATGACCTCGCGGAGGTTCATTTGAAGTTCCGCAAGATCCGAGCCCTGCGTGTGAGCTCCGGGCCAGCCAGGTACGTAACCCACGTATGCGCCGGTTTCCGGATCCCGCTCCACAACAAAATCAAATGTCCGCATACGGGGCTGCCTCCCGCGCCTACTAGGGATACGTTGAATGTCCGGATTGGTCTAGCCGGTTATCTGTCACGCCCTTCGCCGTCAATGCGGGCAACAACCTTGTATCTTTCAGGTCGTATGTTGGCAAAGAAACAGGGGAACTGATCGACAAGACTCCGCTTGATTCAAAGAATCACCCATTCCACTTTGTGGGCTCAGGTCAATCAGAAGTCTGCTGAGAATCTCAGTTGACTGCCAGCCTGCCCCGCCGCACAGGACATATCACCCTTTACGGTTGAGCCGCTTGCTCGTTCAGTTTTTCTTCCGGAAGGGGAGCGGCCTTGCCGCTCCGCCTGCGACGAATGATAGCGTCGAGGCTCCACGGCCCGCCGCCTGCAGAGGACATGAAGAGGTAATACCAGCAGAAGTAGGTTGCCGCTTCGCTGAGGACGAGGCTGTTCCAGAATCCTCGACCTGGATATCGTATGAAATACGCTGCAGCCATCTGGCCAGCTAGAATGAAAGCGGTCGGACGCGTATAGAGACCGAGTATGATCAGGGCGCCCCCAATGGTCTCGATTGGGCCAGCCCATGCCCGCACCGCCGCAAAGTTGTGATCCACGGTGCCGCCCGGAAATGCAAACAGCTTTTCCGTGCCATGCTGAATATAGAGGAAACCGATCACGATTCGAGAAACACTGAGAAGATACGGTGCCCATTCGGGCATGGCGAAAACCGATTCAGCGCTGCCTCTCTGTGACAGCAATCGATCGAGGCTCACCGATCCGCCACCGGCCGCCGCGAGGAAGAGAAAAACGACGCAATAGAAGACGACGGGCTCCCCGCCATTCAAGAATGTCCACACGTAGCCCTGCTGCAACGATCCCAGGAAGTAAGAGACGGCCATTACGGCGGACAGTATGACGGCCGCAGGGCGTGTGAACAGCCCGAGGATCATTGCCAGACCGCCGGGGAGGGCAAGCATGCCTCCCAGGCCACCGAGAACGACCTGAAAGTTGGGGTCTGTCTCTCCGGGAAAACCGAAAATCCTCTGCAGGCCATGCCGGAGGAGCGTAATCCCGACGACGATCCTGAGAGTGCTCAACAGGTAAGGCATCCATTTGGAAGGGACGCTACTGGGACGGCTCATGTCCTTCTCCGAGCGCTATGAGATGTCATTCTCGATAACGTGAATTGAGTGCGGACGTCGTCGGACTTACACTGACGAAATCGTCATTCAACGGGAATACGAACTACTGGTTGTCGGCCCTCCACGCCACCTGGGCATCCATGCATTCGGAAACCACCGTCAGATATCGCCCGGTAGCTGTCTCGCTGACCAGGGTGTGAGGATCGCCCGGTCGACGAAAATTCAAAGCGTGCAGCTTATCCAGCGTCTTATCCCAACTATGATGGAGCGAAAGAAAAGCATCCGCGCCGGCACTCTCCGCGAGACTCTTGAACCGCTTGATCGACGCGCTCCACAGCCGCATGCTTTCGACTTCGGTCGGATAGTACCGAACCCCGTTTTGCAGGTTGGCCCCCCCAGCCCCACGGCCGCCCACCACGCTGCCGACATGACTCCGGTTTCCATCCTTGAGCGGTGATACCAGCAGTGAAACGCTGCCCGGAGTGTGGCCCGGCGTCACATATAGGGTCACCGTAACATCACCCAGCGTCAGTTCCTGGCCGTCCGTGATGACCATATCCTTCCTGGGTTTGGTTGCCTCGGCAACATTCGATCGGGCTATGACATCCCAATCCGCCTCGGATACAAGGACGCGGGCGGTCATAGCGGTCCTGGAGCAGTTTGGATCCCCCGTAGAACTGAGGTTCACCTTCATTCACAATGACATACTTGATCTGCCCCGGATCGAGACCCAGCTTCTCGAGCCCGTTGACGACCAATTCCTCAACGTTGTAGTCGTGACCCGAATTGATCAGGATGATCCCCTCCGCAGTCGTCACCGCCCAGACATTGAAGTTGTCGTCCCTGGAGCCACCGACATAGTACAGGTTGTCGAAAACTCTGACCGGATCTGTGTACCATTGAGAACGGGGCGGAATCGTTCGTTGTGGGGGGGCCGCGGCGGCTGGCGCAGGCCGGACGGCGGCCGGACTGGGTTCAGCGCAAAGATCAAAAGGGCTTCCGCTGAAGTCCTGTCCCGGCTCGTAGGCCACAGCCCTGGCTGCGGACACATGAGTCTCTGCAACCCCCGCCTGGGCGTTCGCTTCAGTCGCGCCCCAACCGGCCAGTAGCAAGACACAGCAGAATAAGCGGGCCAGATAGTGCATCATGGTCCTTCTCCTTTCAGCGTGAATCAGCACTCGATGTTGATTTCGGCACACTTTATCACATCTGGATTTCGTGCATTCAGCGAATGGTCATGCGCGTCGTCATGGCGCAATATTTCCCGTCGAGTAGACCGTTCTACACTATGACCTTTCCCCGTTTGGAGACCAATCAAATTTGGAAAATCATCGAGTTTGCGGCCCGGATTTCATTGTGCCGATCCACGTATTCTTTCGGTGACAGATGGCCTAAGCCTCCGAGAGGTCGGCAGTGATTGCAGTCGAATCGCCATGCCTTCAGGAAGACGCTGTTTCGGTCGTTGTTCAATTCGGCGAACTTGCCCTCCGTACGGCTCCCATCCTTCAGGAGGACGCTCGGCCCGGGGAACACGAACTCGGGAAGTTCGTTCTTCCCTTTCGCCAGATAGATATGGACAACCCCCTGAGAAGTGGGGTACAAAAAGCCATCTTCTTCGGGGCACCCGTAATGCGACATCCCCTGTATCTTCTGAGTGCGCTCGTCGTGGCCGCCTGCCTGTTCGCGGCGGCGGTGGCCCATGATTCGAATGTAGTCGAGTTCGAAGCATCGAACTGCGGCGAGTGCCCCCCACGCTGACCGATGTGGACTGGGGAAATTCGCACGGGTACTTCTTCATCGAGAGACAAGACGCGAACCCCGAGCAATTTCGGAAGCTGTTCGACCAGGAATTGAATCAAAACCGTTGAGGTGAGTCGGATATGAAACAGACACTGATGCTGTCGCTCGTCCTGCTGTCGGGCCTTACTGCCCACTCGCAGGGCCGGCCGCAGATTCCACCGCCGACCGATCTCGTCGCGCCGGCCATCGCCGGCGTGGTTGCCGGCGGTACGCCGATCGAATTGGTCCAGGCCGGATTCGGGCGGACCGAAGGTCCGGTGGGCATGCCGGACGGGAGCCTCCTCTTCTCCGACGCCGACCGCATTACGAGGATCGACGGGGACGGCAACGCATCCACCTTCGTCGAGCCCTCCAACAGGGCGAATGCGGTGGGGTTCGACCCGCAGGGCCGCCTGATTTCCGTGCAGCGACCGCCAGGGAACGAGAAGGTCGGCGTGCTGTATCCGCCGGGCAGCGAATCCGTACTGGCGGACAGTTTCGAGGGCAGGCCGTTCAGTCGTCTCAACGACCTCGTGGTGGGTGCGCGCGGCGACGTCTACTTCACGGACCAGGAAGGGATCTACTACCTGCCGCCGGATGGCGGGCAGGTGAGCCGGGTCGAGCAACGCATTGCCAATCCGAACGGTGTGCTGCTGAGCCCGGACGAGCAGACGCTCTACGCCAACGACAAGGATGGCGAGTATCTGCTGGCGTTCGACGTGGCGCCGGACGGCACTCTGGCCAATCGGCGTCAGTTCGCGAAGTACGAAAGCGTCACCGTGCCTGGACACCAGGACCGGTTGGTGGCGGAGGACAACGGGGCGGACGGTCTGGCGGTCGACAGCGAGGGGCGCCTCTACGTGGCAACGAACGTCGGTGTCGAAGTGTTCAGCCCGCAGGGAACACATCTAGGCGTCATTCCAGCCGTATGGGGAGGCGAGAGCTTCAACCTGAGAAAGCCTCAGAACGTCGCGTTTGCCGGTCCGGACAGGCGGACCCTCTACATGGTCGGTGCCGGTGCGGTGTTCAAGATACAGACGCTCGCCGAGGGACTGAGCACCCGCGCGAAGTAGCCGCACGAGATTCGAACGATGCGCATATTCATTGGAGTATGGGAATAGTAGGCGCCTTCCAGAGTTTCGGACACACCGGTGGCGTCGAAGAGCCTCCTTCTGAAACCGCACGAGTTTAGCAGCCCGTCTCCAAGGTCGGGTCGCGTACACCCAATCCAGTTGTGGGTCGTCAGGCTGGCCGGTTCGGGCCGGTGCAATGAAGGGCGCGCGGGAGGGGAGGCCGAGACAGTTCTCTCGATCCGTCTGAAATCATCCCGTTTGATTAGAATCCGAGTTGTGGAATTCCGTGCTGATTCAACAGGCCAATGGTGCCGCAAGCGGTTGCTGCTGGCTGCTGCAGTGGAGCGTGCCGAAACCGTGCACCATCGCCTGGCAGTCAATGCCAACGACGCGGCGGTTCGGAAAGCAGGTTTCAAGAATGTTCAGAGCCCTCCGGTCGTTCGAGTGACCGAACACAGGCACCAGAACCGTGTCGTTTCCGATGTAGAAGTTGACGTAGCTGGCCGGCAGGCGTCCCCCGGGCCCGGCCACCGGGCCCGGCATCGGTAACTGGATGACGTTCAGCCGGGCTCCATCCTGGTCCCGGGCGCGCATCAATCGATTGTAGTTATCGAGCAGCGGCGCGTGATTTTCGTCAGCGGGGTCACTTTCAAACGCGCAGACTACGGTGCCCTCGCCCACGAAGCGTGCGACGTCGTCGATGTGGCCGTCGGTGTCGTCGCCCGCGATCCCTTCACCCAGCCAGATCACGTGGGAAACCGACAGGTAGTCCTGGAGGACGGTTTCGATATCGGCGCGGCTCAGGCCGGGGTTTCGGTTGGGATTCAGCAGGCACTGCTCGGTCGTGAGGACCGATCCCCGACCGTTCACATCGATAGATCCGCCTTCGAGCACAACCCCAGCCGCGAATTCCATCATGTCCAGAGCCCGGTTTATCTCGCACCCCACACCGTCATCGGCCTTCAGGTCATCGTACTTGTCTCCCCATGCATTGAAGACCCATTGGACCATCGCCGTTTCCCCCGACCGTGCGTGCGAGACAAACGTCGGTCCGTAGTCGCGGATCCACGTGTCGCAGGTTGGAATGCGGAACATCTGAACCGAAGCCATGTCGATTCCGCGGCCGGCGAGCACCCCGGAGGCCTGGGACTCGGACTCGGCGTCGTTGACCAGCAGGCAAACTTTTTCCCCCGTATGCACCGCCAGGATGAAGTCCGCGTAGGCCCGGCGAACCGCCTCCAGTTGGGCTCGGGGCCAGGTGTCCAGGTTGTGAGGCCAGGCCAGCCAGACTGCGGCCTGCGGTTCCCATTCGGCCGGCATGCGGTATCCCAGCGTCCTCGGGGTCGGCGGCGTCAGTGGGGTCGCGGCCGGCGTCATTCAATCAGGTCCCGGTAACTGTCCGGCCGTCGATTTGCCAGGAATCCCCAGCCTTCCTGCGATATCGAAATCTTTTCCAAATCGATATCGGCCATGACGACCTCTTCCTTTGAACGCGAGGCGCGGATCACGATCTGTCCGAACGGGTCGGCGATAAACGAACCGCCCCAGAAACGGAGATCCCCTTCCCGGCCGACACGGTTCACCGCCGCCACAAAGATACCGTTCATGGATGCGTGTGAACGCATGGCATCTTCCCACCGCCGGGCCGAGTACGGTTCGTCCTGCCGCAAATCCCGGAACCATCCGATCGCAGTCGGATAGAACAACACATCTGCGCCGCGGATCGCATTCGCCCGCGCCGCTTCTGGAAACCACTGGTCATAACAGATCAGCGGCGCCACCACCGCCTTCGGCGTGGGCACCTGAACATATCCCAGGTCGCCCTGGCGGAAGTAATACTGCTCGTAGTAGTTCGGATCCTGCGGAATATGCATCTTCCGGTATTTGCCGGTCAGTTTTCCGCGGACGTCATAGATGAGAGTTGTGTTGAAACGTCGGCCGTCGGAAGCCTGCTCGTAAACAGATCCGCCAACCAAAGTCACCCGATTTTCCTTCGCCGCGGACGCGAGGAACCGGGAAGTGAGACCGGGAATCGTTTCGGCCAGGGCAAACGCGTCAGAGTTTTCGGACTGGGCGAAATAGCGGTTCGCGAACAGTTCCTGCAGACAGACAATTTCAGCGCCGCGGCGGGCGGCTTCGCGGATGAACCGTGCAGTGGTTGCCAGGTTCCGGTCAATGTCGGTTGTGACCCGGGTCTGGACAAGACCGACCCGGAGAATCGAAACCGATTTCCTTTTCTTCGAACTGGTTTTCACGGCGATTAGTTTGCCCGGCAATGGCGAGTGTGTAAACCGGGATTCGAGTGTCGGGCACAGCTATCGGTGTTTGTGGTTCTTCAGCAAGCCCCGGTCGGATGTTCGGCCTTCCCTCGTCCCTCTCAATCGGGTCGTTCAAAGGACGACGCTTGAGACTGACGCCACGGACTGCTAGGTTTTTTCCGCGTGTCCGTAGCCGAAGAGACCGCGTTCCTGGATCGCCGCGGCCACTTTCGGCGGTACCATCGCCTTCCAGGTGTCCCCACCCTGCCCAATCAGCGCGAGGACTTCTTCGGAATAGATGTGCAGGACATCCTCGCGGTACTTTTCAAGCTGCACGATCAATCCACTCGACACCAGGTAACCGTAGAGCCCGGAAACCGCTTCGGGCGGCTCGAAATTGCTCACGGTGATCAATTCTCCGGTATCGGGATCCCGCATTGGATAAACACACAGCCTCACGTCGCTCTTGAACAGGCGTCCGAAAGCCTCGAGCATGCCTCCCTGCAAATGCTGATAGTGGACATCGTCGAACAGTCCGCTGAGGCCTCCTGCACCCATGGCGATGGTGATGGGTCGATCGGTATACCGCGACAGGTAGCCGACCAGACGGAAATATTCGAAATAATTTGATATCAACACGGTATAACCAGTCGCCGCGAGCACATCGGCACGGCTCAGGAAATCCTTGACGTCAATCTCCCCATCGGCCATGAGATTGTGCATCGTGATTTCAAGCAGCGTCACGGTCTCTTCTCCAGCGGCCACCTCCAGTTGCTTCAACTGATGCGCGGTCGACTCGAGTATGTCCAGGTTGACGAGGGTCACCGGCCGATAGCGACCCCGTTCGACGATTACGGACTTCTTGCGCAGCACTTCCGAAGGCTGGAGGACATGGGTCTCCCCGCTGAACATCGCGGCGTTGGTCAATCCCAGTTGCACGAGGTGCAAAGCCATCAGGCGGTTGTCCACATGGCGGAACTCGGCACCGCTGAACTCGATCATGTCGATTTCGATGCGGTCGGTCGACAGCGTATCCAGGAGCGATTCGGTGAGTTGATCCGGCTTGCGAAAGTGGTTCAGGGCGCCGAATATCAGGTTGACACCAACGATGCCGAGCGCTTCCTGCTGTGCTGAGTTCTCCGAGTCCCACATGCGCACGTGCATGATGATCTGGCTGACGTCATCGAGGGGATGAGACTGGAAACGGACGCCCATCCAGCCGTGGCATTCCTTGTTGCCTGAATAAGTCTGCGCCGAGACCGTGTCGGCAAATGCAAAGAATGCCGTGTTGTCACCGCGGCTCGTGGCCAACCGCTCGGTGCACAGCTCGTATTCGTAACGCAGCATCGACTCGAGCCGCTCGTAACACACGTAGCGCTCACATCCGCCGTATATCGCGTCGGAGACGGTCATGTCGTATGCGGAGATGCTTTTGGAGATCGTTCCCGCCGCGCCCCCGACGTGGAAGAACCAACGCGCAACTTCTTGTCCCGCGCCGATTTCAGCAAAGGTGCCATAGCGTTGTTGGTCGAGGTTGACCGCGATGGCTTTCTCGTGCGGCGTCCTGGGTCGGTGTTCAGTGATCATGTCAATTCACGACTCAGCCATATGTCTGAATGAAGCCTCTCGCTCTGCGCCTGGTCAAACGAACTGCCGGCCGACCCTCAGCACATGACAGAGTATCAGGACAGATTCGCTCCACGGAACATCATTTCCGGGTTGTGAACACACCGGGTGACGTCAGGAGGTTCTCTGGTGCCGGCTGTAAAAACCAATCGATCCCACACCCAGTGTTCAGGTTCGGCTGCTGGGTCAACGATTAGAGTAATTATCGAAGGTTCTCTTCCGTATACAGAAGGAGTTCGATCATGCGCTCGATCAACTCCGGCCCCGAGTAACCCGGAAAATTCTTGCAGACTAGCTCTTTAGCAAACAGTCGGGCGATGTAGCGCAGTTGCAGCGCTCGCGTGCGCGAGGCAAAGACGAAATCTCTGTGCCCGTTGTTGATGACGACGACGTTTGGCTCCACGTCGTACTGGGACCGCCAGAGTTCACCCGGCGCACGTTTGAACGTGTACCCTGGCAGACCCTCTGTTTGCCTCGCGGACCCCCGCGCCTCGGGCAACAAAGAATCTGTGATGGTGACGATGGCTTCAGCCTCGCAGACGATCGCACCCTGGGTTACTTTCAAGGCAATCCGCGTGAGCCCGGGTTCAGTGGGGGCAGTGAAGCGAATGATCTCGTCGGCCACGCTTTCGATCGCACCCTGCCCCTCGACGACACTCCAGACGAATTCGAGATCCTGATCCACCTGGTGGCGTGAGCGGTCGCGTGCGACTGCGCGCAGCGCTCGGGACTGGCCGACCGGAACGACGCTGGAAGCTGGCGAGATTCGCGCGCTGAACAGGGGGCCTGCGAACTCGAAAAATGCCTTCTGCTGGGATTCTCCGCCC
This sequence comes from Terriglobia bacterium, assembly GCA_965263045.1. GTDB lineage: Bacteria > Acidobacteriota > Terriglobia > 20CM-2-55-15 > 20CM-2-55-15. The sequence goes on along the minus strand of CBDHGK010000041.1, from coordinate 5,855,406 downwards.
TTCCCGTCGGTGTCTGAAGGCAGGTTGATCGGAATGCCGGCTGCCCCGGTCTCGGTATCGCCGGGCCGTGCGGTTCTGGGTCCGCCGACGTCAAACCAGTCGTACTCTTCCGGAGGCAAAGACAGCATGGCCTCGCGAAACGCTTTCTGGAGAGTCCGCAGAATCTGCCGGCTGGCCCGCTCTTCCTCCGCTTTGCGCTGTTCTGCGACCAGGCTCACGATCTTGTCAGTGACCGGGCCCATGGCTACACAGAAATCCGCGAAGGCCTGATCCTGGATGATGCCGCTACGCGTACCCGGAGTGAGATTCAGAAAAGGCGCGTCGGCGATTCCTTCCAGCAGCCCATCGGTCCATGGCGGCACGCCGAATGCCTCCAAGTCGGCAATGTTCCCCAGCACGCGCGTGCCCGACCTGTAAAGCCCGACCGAGGCTTCCTGGCTGGCTTCGGTCAGGTAAAGCTCCAGATAAACGTCGCCCAAAGGCGTCTCAGGCACGGGTAGTTGATGGAGCAGACGGCCGGAAAATTCTCGCGGCTGAACGGTAAATTGCTTACGCGCGTGCCGGTCCAGGATTCTCACGGTGGCGCCGCTCCGGCGGATCCGGTCCCGAAGTTCCGAAGCCAGGTACCACTGCATCTTCTCGCCGCTGAGCTGGCGAATACCGGAAAGCAGGGGCATGATCTTCAGCTCGGTGCCGCGTGACGGGAACAGCAGGCGCCGCTCACTCACCGTATAACCGGGATCGCCCTTTCGCATCCGCATCTGATAAGTCTTGCCGTCGCCTCCGGCCGAAGTCATCGTCAGCTCTTCTCCCACAGTCCAGAAGCTGAGCAGCCCGATGCCGAACTCTCCCTGAAGAGTCAAGCCCATTCTTAGTTGAAACTCTCCACGGCTCACGATGGGTCATGCAACCTTCTTCTTCGATCTCGTCGACGTCTTCGCCTCAATTTTCAGCTCTCGCTGGAGGGCTTCGCGGAGCTTTGGAAGATGACGGTAGCCGATCACCTTCCTCAGGCGCGGTTCGATGTCGATGAGCGCCGTCGCCAACCAGCGTTGCCGCTGACTCGAGTTCTTCCAATGATCGACCTTCGCACACCTTTCCTCGACAAGGGCATTGACCGATTCCAGGCAATTCGTCGTCTTGAACGAACGGCCCAAGACCCCGTACACGCCGAGCCGATGCAACGTGAGGGTCTCTTCCAGGCCTTCCTCAAGGCTCGCAGCCCCCGATTGGTTTCGCTCCTCGAGCTCTCCATGGAGCTCTCCGAGCGCCGCCCGAGCTTCGTCGTACTCCGGGCGCTCGTAGGCCCGCTGCAGCCGGCGTCGCCACACGGCTTGCTCGGTCTTCGATAGGTATCTCACGACGTTCTCGCGTTTGTGCCATTGGCAGCGTTGGACCAGGGCTCGATTCCTGAATGCCTTCTTGACCGCCGCCCGCAGACCTTTGCCGCCGTCGACAATCACCAGCACGCCTTCAGAGATGTCCAGGCCCCGCTCCATCAACGAACGGAGAAACGGAGTCAGCACTTGCTCGTTCTCCGTGTCGGTCTCCACGAAGCCCAAGAAGCGTTTGTCGCCCGAAAGCGTGACGCCCAGGGCCACTACCATCAGGGCGTCGGCAAACGCCTTCCCGTCCAGGAAGATCGCCACGACGTCCTCGCCACTCAGATCCCGCTCCTGCATCTCCCGAAGTTTCGCGGCACTCGCCTGGACGAATCCTCGAGACACCGTCGAACTCGACAGTCCGATCGCTCCCGGAATCGCTTCAGCGGCCGATTCATAGTTCCGGCAGGAGATCCCATACAGCACACGTCTGAGCAGTAGCTCGTTCACCGCGCCACCCGGACTGAGTTCCTCGTAGGTCCGAAGCGGAATCTCCCCGCCCGCCACGCTGCGCACTCGAGGCACCCGAACCGGCACCCGCTGGCCACCCAGCCCCACGGTCCCCGGATTGCTCCCGTGTCGCCGGCCCCGCAACGCCGCCTCCTTTCGTGCGTATCGCTCACCCGCCAACGACTTCACTTCCTCGTCGAGCAACTCCTCCACGTGCATCAACCCCAGTGGGATCAACGCCCGAATCATCTCCACCTTCGAGTCCAATTCCAGTCCCGAGTATTCCTCCCGGCTCAGGACCTCGACCTCACCCAGCACACGCGACTTCTTGCGTTTCTTTACCGAACGTAACAGACTCCTCATCTCGGCTCCTTTCTCTTACAGGCTTGATGTTGTTTCTTCCAATACCATCAAACCATGGGGTTTGGAGCCGTTTCAATTTCCAACTAAGATTGGCACACATTCCTCCCTGAATCCCGGTGGCGCCATCGGCCTTCAGACGGCGTTTGATCGAATCGCAGATATGGGTGGCCACGTGCTTGAAATCGGGTACTCCTCGATCGTTCTTCGGCACGCCGGCCCCGTCGTCGACGACGACCAGATAATGAAGTCCCTTCTCCCGGCCCCGGGTGATCGTGATGTTCTCTGCACCCGCGTCAATGCTGTTTTCGACGAATTCGGCGACCGCTTTGAGTGGGTTGCTCTGAGAGAGCGCAATGATCGTGATCGCGTTCCAGTCGTCGCCAATCCGGAGCTTACCGGAAACGCGGGACTTTGGCTTTTTGGGTCGAATTTTGGCCATCGGACGTGGACTGTATCACGATCGGTCGGACACTGTCCCGACAGCGGTCTAAATGCTGAAGCAACTACCTTAACCGGGTCGTCCCGCGCACACGTGATTCCGGGTCCGCGGCCGCGTGGGGGCCTTCATCCCGGCGTCCTAACGCTTATCAACGACGATCCGGCCCTCCTTGAGGACCACCTGTGTCGTCAGCATCCCGTAGATATTCGCGGTCGGGTCGCCGGCGAGCAGGATGATGTCCGCCAGCTTGCCGGCTTCGAGCGTTCCGATTTCGTCCTCCATGCCGACGAATCGGGCCGAGTTCGGCCCCATGATCCTGTGGATGTCCGTCATCGAAAACACAATGCTGAACGACTTCAGTTCGTGCTCCAGGACAACGAGGTCGGCGAAATTCTGGTCGGTCGAGAACGAGATCGTCCCACGATCGGGATCGGCGTCCCAGATACGGCGGGCGTTGATGATCGTGTAGCCGCCCTCGGTGCCCATCGCCCGCCCCATAGGGTCCCGGTTGGCACCGGCGATCGACTCGGGCCACGGCATGCCATTGCGGAAGCGCGTCGTGTTGTCGCGCGGGAACTGCACCGGCGCCGGCGGCGGTGACTCACGCTCGATGGTCGGCGCACCGAACGCGATGAGGCCGCTCACGATGGCGCCGGCATCGGCCACGGTGGCGGCCTGCTCGTAACTGGTCCAGTCCTTGTTCGGGAGGTGAACCAGCCGGGTGACGCCGGCCTGCACGGCCGCCTCCATCGCGGAACTGCTAACGGCGTGCACGTTCACCTGGACGCCAACCTGGGCCGCCTCGTCGACGACGGCCTTGAGGACTTCGATTTCCGACTGCGGTGGCGCGGGCATGGGCGTCAGGCTGATCTCGCCGGTATACATCACGCCTATGGCGGCCATCGCCCGAATTGCCGCACGGGCCTCGTCGGACGTCATGTTCCGGACGTTGATTCTGCCCGAGGGAATCACCCGCGGCCCGACAACTTCCCCGCTGGCGATACGATTGCTCAGGGCGAGGTTGGTTCCGGCCTGCCCGCCGCCGTTGAGAATGGTGGTGTAGCCGGTCTCGAGCAGCGACTGCATCTGTGCGGCGAAGTCTTCGCTGTCCCGGATGTGCTTGTGGCTGTCGATGAACCCCGGCATCGCGGATGCTCCCGCGGCGTCGATAACGAGTAGCCCCCCGGTCGGTGCCGGGCCTCGGGAAACCGACGCAATTCTGCCGCCACCGACGATGATCGTGCCCTGCTCGATTACGGTCCCGTCTCCCACTATGATGCGGGCGTTGGTGATAGCGAGGTCCTGCGACAGTAGGGGACTGGTGAGGCCGAACGTGACCGCGACAGCCGCGACAACGGTCTTGATAATGTTCATGTGCATCCCCTGTTGTCCGTTTGTTAAAAGTCGATGGTACCTCTGAAGCGCCGTCAGGCTGAAGGTTGCGTCACGGCGTCCCGTCACAGTACCCGCCTGATCCAGGATTTGGCCGTGACATTGGCCCGGGCGATGTTCCGTCCGGTTCGAGAACCTGGATGCGACCAGGCCCCCGCTTGAGAGCGATCAAAGCTCTTTTCGAATCGATCACAAGTCCGTGCACGCGATAGAATCGCCCGGCCCAGACATTTCGTGCCGCCGATGATTATGATGCGCTCATTTCTTTCGAAAAGGAACGATGCGGGAGTGACGATATCCGTAAGCCGGTACTGGAGGATCGACGCGGCGGAACAAGCGTTTGTTCTTGCTATGCTCAGCCGATCCTGTGTGGAGAATCCCCGGAACGAGGCGCCCACTGGACTTCGGTCACTACCGCTCGAGCCGGCCAATCAATCCGCTTCGAACCGATAGTAGTGCGAGAAGCGCTTCAGCGGTTCGTCCGACATATTGAAGAACACAGTATCACTCGCTGGGTTGTGTTCGTATTTGTTCCACGCCGGTATGGCAAATGTATCGCCGAACTCCCATTCAACGCGTTCGTCACCCACCATTGATTCCCCATGCCCTTCGAGCACTACGAAAACGTGGTCCACCGTCGACCGTTGCCGCCGGGTTCTGGAACCGGATTCGAGCCGCTCCATGTGGATTCCGATCGTCGGCAGATCAGGGGCATCGAGCGCGATGCGTGGACCGTGAAAGCCGTCGGGATCCGGTTGTGCCCGATCCAGGCCGCTCTTGATCGAATCGCGGGTAAATCGGAAAGGCGATGTGGTGACGACGGATTCGACCGGCTCAAACTGGTCGGGATGATCCTCATAGAACATGGGTTCGAGCAGATGGGTGAGCGGAACGTCCAGGCCGTCGACCCAGTATGCGGGGACGTCGCCGTTGTGGCCGTGGCCATGCCAGTACCATCCGGGCGTCAGAACCACGTCGCCCGTCTCCATGGGCGTCTGGACTCCATTGACGATGGTGTAAGAATCCGTGGCGTCCAGGATGACGCGCAGGGCATGCGGTGCATGGCGATGGGACCGCGCTTTTTCGCCCGGGAGCAACATCTGATAGGCACACACCAATGTGTTCGTGGTTGCGAAATCGTTACCCGCAACCGGGTTGCGCATCAGGAGGTTCCGACGCTCGGCAAGCGCGACGTCTATCAAACGGCCCGCGGCATCAATGGCCGCCTGCATTTCTGAGTACCGCCATCTTGCGGGAACAAACTTCGACCGGGGCTCATCCCACAGGATCGGTACTTCGCGGTCCACCCAACCCGGGGTCACGGTGAGGTTTTCAAGTTCCTCATAGAGAAGTTCAAGGGAAGAGACGTTGCTGATCGTCTTGAGGTGCTCGGCCTGGGCGATATCAGTCATGGTTACTATCCTCCTCCTCAAGGCCACCATCAATGACCATCAGAAAGGGGCAGTCTGAAATCAGGATGAACCCACCAGAGATTTGCCGAACACGTCCATATGCCAAGAATCGCGCATCGGAACTTCCCAGCGCCCGGCCTCGAAGTCGCCCACGGTCTCAATGACATTGTTGAAGACGATCGTCTCTTCAGTGACGGCGCCCTCCTGGGCCAGATTGCGGAACATCATCCGGTCGACGCAGGTAATCTCTCCAGCGTTGTCCCTATAGAACACCTGATTGCCCGAACTTGCGAAATTCAATCCCGACGCCCTGTTGAAGGCTTCCAACGCATGGAACATGCTGTCTATGGAACAGCCGCTAAGGTTCATTGCAGTCTCGTCGGCACTGATAATGACAAACTGATCGTGCACGAGCTGCCAACCCGGAGTCACCTTCTGCTGGTGAGAGTTCCATTCACCCATGAACCTCGCCATGTGCGCTTCGAGCGCCTGACTTTGCTCCAGGGTCAACGGTTCGGCTACACCATAAATCCAGATTCGTGCTGTGTCCGGAAGATCGGCAATCCCAGCCGCGGTGGGTGCGGGCCGGCTGGGGGACTCCACCGAATGCGTCTGCCAGGCTTCATAGCCGCCGTCCAAACTGTAGGTTTCCTTGAACCCGTTCGTGTTGAAGTACTCGGCAGCGCCCTGGCTCATGTTTCCGTGGTAACAACACACAATGAGAGGCCGATCGAGGTCGGCCCCTTCTATGAAAGCCTGCACGTTCATATCATCGACGGACTCCGCACCCGGAATATGTCCGGCTTTGTAGGAGTCGGGATCGCGAACGTCCACCACCCGGGCTCGACTCGCCTCGATTAACTCGCGTGCCTGGTCTACGTTGATACGTCTGTAGCTCATCGACATCTCCCCCCGGGCCACTATCGCACCCGAATCCCTACATGATACTGCAATGCCGGGGTGTGGCGATGCTCGCACCTCATCCACACAGCTGCAAACTGTGGGCGGATTGTGGCCGCCCGGTTGCCGTGCGCCCACAGAGCGCACCGGTGGGGACTTTTACCGGGGGCAAGGAAACCCGAGAAACCCGAGCAACCCGTGGCAGAAGTGACTTAGATCTCAAAGGCCGCGCGCAGGGGTCTTCGGGTCGCAGGCGCGAAGTGAGGAGCAGGCACCGAGGTTCGAAACCGAGGCCGAGGGCGCCGTCTTTTCATCGTGACCCGCCTTACTTAATACCGGACAAAGCCTGTGGGGCGCCTGCGGCCTCCGTTTGAAACGTCGGTGGCCCCCCTGCGCCCAAAGGGTTACGGCGAAACGGGGCCGTCTTCGTTGTCCCCGACTCCTCGCAATGAATGAGCATTGCAGCGTCGTCGCGACGTCGTGTCGTCACGTTGTTGCCTCCTGGAATCCGGCCCCGTTTGGCCGTAACGCGGCCCGCGAGACTTCTACCACGGGCTGCTAGACGATCGACCGGACCAGGCGTGGATAGTACCAGGACAGCGTTGCAATGCGCGCCAGGTAGTGGACGTACAGGGCGGCCCAGAGACCATGATTCTCGAACGGAACCAGCAACCACCAGGCAACGAGAAAGACCGCGAGTGACATCAACATGGCGTTTCGCATGTCCGCCGTGCGCGTTGCGCCGATAAAAATGCCATCCAGCTGAAAGGCCCAGACCCCCAGCAGGGGTGCGGCCCCAGCCCAGGGCAGATAGGTCCGCGCCGCGGCCCGGACGGCGGCATCGACGGTCAACACGTCGATGATATGGGACCCCAAAACGAGCAGCACCAACGAAATCATGACGGCGACCGCCCCCGACCAGAGCGTCGTCACGCGAGCGGCGGCTTGCAGACCCCGGCGGTCTGCGGCGCCCACGGCACGGCCGACCAGAACCTCGGCGGCAAACGCCAGACCGTCGAGAAAGTATGCGCTCATCGAAACAAAGTGCATCAGAACTGCATTCGCCGCCAGAATCACGTCCCCCTGGCGAGCGCCCCTGGCCGTAAACCAGCTGAACGCAAACACCAGCGCCACAGACCGGACCATAATATCGCCGTTAACGGCGATGGTCCGCTTGAGCTGTGCCGGCATGAAAACGCGGCCCAACTGCCATCGACCGCCGATGCCCCGCAGATGTCGAGCAGCGACCCGCAATCCGACTGCAGCCGCGACCACTTCAGCCAGCAGCGTACCCAGTGCCACACCGCTGACATCCCAGCCAAAACCGATGACGAACAAGGCATCCAGCGCAATGTTGCTCAAATTCAATACAAGCTGCAGGACCAGGCCGATATCGGTGCGGCCCAGTCCGATGAACCACCCCAGCAGCGCATAATTGGCCAGCGTCGCGGGTGCGGCCCAAATTCGAATATTGAAATACTCTCGCGCGAGCCCCTCGACCTCGGGTGAACCCTCCAGTAACGCGAACGCGACCTCCTCGATGGGCCACTGCAACAGAATCAGTCCGACACCTGCCGATAACGCGATCATCAAGGCCCGGCCCAGGCCCGCGACCACCTCGTCGCTATCGCCGGCGCCGGCCGCTTGCGCGGTCAGACCGGTCGTTCCCATCCGCAGGAAACCGAAGGCCCAGAAAACGAAGGTAAAGACCAATGCGCCGATTGCGACGGCACCGATGTAGGCGGGGTCCGGAATCTGACCCACGACGCCGGTATCGACAACGCCGATCAGGGGTGTCGATACGTTCGAGATCATCACCGGTAGGGCGATCGACAAGACCGCGCGGTGCGTCAATCGACTTCCGGCCACCCGATTCTCTGTCATATGAAATCCGTCACGTTCGGAAACAATATTGCGGGAAGGACGTGCCGCAGGGTTCTCAAAGCCCTGGCCGGGCGGGACTGATCTAACGCGCTATGGCCAGCAGGGAGTCTAGGGCCCTTCCAGCAGACGGCACAGGTTGCCTCCCAGAATGGCCCGGGCCGCTTCATCGTCAACATCCAGATCCTGGAGCACCGCTGTCTGCGCCTCAAAAATGCTGTGGTTCCAGCCCCGGGGGAAGAATGAAGAGTCGGTGCCAAACAGGAGCCGCTGCGGCCCGTATATTTCAAGGGCCTTGCGGAACACGTCCTTAAGCGTCGCCTGGGGGAGCAGGTACTTAATCCAGGAGTTGCTGCTGGAGGTATCCAGATAGACGTTGTCGACCAGGTCGCCCAGCATGAGTATTTCGCGAAAAAATCCCGCGCCGAAATGAGGAATAACGAACTTGACCTTCGGGTGATCCAGGGCCACCCGGTGCAGATCGATGGGGTTTGAGAGACTCATATCGAATTTCGAGGCCAGCCCGAGTTTGTTGCGCACACCCACGGTGAGGACCCCAGTGTGAACGAAGATCACAACTCCGGGCCGCTCGCCGGCGAGTTCGTAAATCGGGTCGAGACGGGGGTCCTGAACGGAAAAGCCATGCATGGCCGGAAACAGACACAAGCCCTTCAGCCCGAGCTGATCGAAAGCATGGGCCGCACGTTTCTCCGCGTCAGGAGCCAGCGGATTGAACATGAAGTATCCGTAGAATCGATCCGGACATGCACCGACGACGTCCGACGCCGAATCTTCGTCCCCGGGAACCGACGACATCAGGACAGATCGCGCGACGCGGTGGGCATCCAGTTCCCGGACCCACCGGACCGCCAGTTCAGCATTGTCCTTCGGAGGAATCTCCCAATCCAGGTCACGGATCAGGTGCTCCACTTTCTCGGCCGGTCCTTTCTGTCGGGCCAGCGTTTCGAAGAAGGTATATGAGAACAGGTGCGCGTGTGCGTCGGAGACTTCGATCTCTCCCCAGTGCGTTCGCATAGTCCTAGATTAACTCGACCGAGAACGGATCGTAGTTGTAAAGCCAGTGATTGCGTTCGGCACCCAGCTTGCGTTTTCCGAAGGCCGCGCGGACTGTGTCCACGTTATTCAGATGAAACAACCGGGCGTTGGCGGTGGACTCCTCTACGACGCGACCGGTCCGTGGAATGCGATTCCTCTGGTAAACGTCGAGCGCCTCTTCAATTGATTCAAAGGTCTCAAGACAACGTGTCAGCACGGCGGCATCCTCGATTGCCATCACGGCGCCTTGCGCGAGATAGGGCAGCATCGGGTGCGCGGAATCCCCCAGTAGTGTCACGTGCCCCTGGCTCCAGCGGTCCGCCTTTGGCCGGTCAAACAGGGCCCAGCGGTAACACTGGTCTCTATCGCCGTTTTCTATGATCCGGCCGATGTCGCTATGCCATCCGGCGAAGTCATCCCGCATCTCCGACCAGGGGGAACGGACGACCCAGGATTCGTTCCTCCAATCGGAATTCTCGACGAGTCCGACAAAGTTGACCAGATCGCCGCCGCGCACATAGTAAGTCACCGCATGCGCCCCGGGGCCCACCCATACCGTCATGACCCGATCCATAAAGTCGTTGCCGAGACGCTCTTTCGGCACGAGAATGCGCCAGGCCACATCGCCGGTAAAACTCGCTTTGGTTGCACCCAGAATTTGTTCGCGGATAACGGACTTGATACCGTCGGCGCCAATGAGGACGTCGCCTTCTTCGCGCCGACCATCGCTCAGGTGCAACACAACTGTCGCGCCTGTCTGGGTGAAGCCTTCAGCCGCCGCGTTGAGAATAATGGCGTCAGGATCGAGTTGCTGGACCCGCCGCACCAGAAGATTATGAATATCCGCGCGATGAAACTGGTAGTAGGGAGCGCCGTTGACACGACAGTGTTCCTCGCCCAGCGCAAAAGTCTGCAGGATTTCACCCGAGTGGAACAGTCTAAAAACATAGGCCTTCGGTCTCGCGCCGATTCTATCGATGTCATCCGCCAACCCGAGTTGCCACAGAACTTTGATGGCATTCGCGCTCATATGGATACCGGCCCCCACCTCGCCCAATTCGGCCGCCTGTTCGAAGACCCGCACGCGATAGCCTTTCTGCAACAGGCATCCCGCAGCCGCCATGCCGCCGAGACCGGCTCCGGCAATGAGCACTTTTGGCCTTTCAGACACGATTACTCCCTCTGAGCATCAACCCGGCGATGATGCTGGAACGTTGATACAGGAACGAAGACCGCCGACCAGGGTCATACCGGAGGCCTCGAATCCAGCCGCTGGGTACAAACAGCCCGCCGGGTCTCCCCCTACTCTCCCTGCCGTTCATTACCACAGTCATCAGCGTATCCAGAATCGTGGCCGATCTATTATCCGTGTTCCCCATCGAACGAAGGACTGTATAGAATTAGTAGCCAGGAGACAGACTACTCGATTACCAATCGTGCTTTCCATTGTGTTTCGAGAAATGGAAAACCATACGTCCGGCTCCAGAGTGCACGATGAACAATCAACGAAATCTCAGCAACGAAGTGGCCCTGGTCACCGGTGGCAGCCGGAATATCGGTCTGGCGATTGCACGTGCACTCTGTGCCTCCGGTGCGCGTGTCTGTATCTGGGGGGGCTCGGATGCCGCAGCGCTGGATACGGCTTTGAGTTCGCTCGACGGAGAAAAAGAAGGTCGCATGGGAATGCTCGTGCGAGTCGAGGATGAAAACGCCGTTGTCCGTAGTTTCGATCAGATCGAAACACAATTGGGCCCCGTATCCATCCTCGTCAACAACGCCGCCGTGCGTCCTTACGAATCCCTCAATACAATGAGCCGCACGGCATGGACATCGGTCCTCGACGTCATCCTGACCGGTGCCTTCATCTGTTCGAGGGAATTGTTTCGCCGCTTGCCGAAAGAACGGAACGGAGCGATCGTGAATATCGGCGGCATCAGCGCACATCGTCCGGCAACGAACCGGGCGCACGTGATTGCCGCAAAGGCCGGACTGATCGGTCTGACACGGGCGTTGGCCGAGGAGGGTCTCGGGCATGTCCGGGCCAACTGCGTCGTGCCGGGCGCGATCGATACGGAAACTCAGCCCGGAAAACGCAGGCCACGTTTCATGCAGGAGAAGGACCATGCGGTCGGTCACACGCACGATGTCGCCCGTGCCGTTTTGTCGCTGGCAGACCCGGATGAACAGTATGTAACGGGCCAGACTCTGCACGTCAGCGGCGGCCGCTTCATGCCGTGATCGTGAGGTACCTGGGGAGGGAGGGTGCGGCTCGTGTATATTAACGCTACGATCAAACGCCGGGGGATAGCCATGGACAGACCGCAGCTCATATTAATCTTGGTGTTAGTCGTCGCGCTTACCGCCGGTTGCACGACTGACAATGGCGATTCTAACGCCGATAATGTCGGATCCGGCCAGGGGCCCTCCGGCGGTGCATACCCCCACGACGTGGTGACGCTGATTACACACTCCAGCCCCGGCGGCGGGAGCGATGTGTTTCTCCGGGAACTCATCCGACATCTGGGTCCCCAGATGGGTGTCAGTTTCGTTGTCGAAAACGTCCGGGGCGGTGGCGGTGCGCGGGCAATGAGCCGGCTGGCGAACGCGGCCCCCGACGGGAGCATATTTTACGCTGCTACGCCCAGCTTTATCTTCACTTCCCTGATGAGCCAGCCGGCGAATACCTACGATGATCTGGATCCGATCGTGAACGTCTTCTTTGACCAGGAAGTCATCTACACGCGCACGGAGAGCGCGTTCGAGACTCTCGCCGACGCTATTCAGACTGCACGCTCGGATCGGGGCCGCTGGGGCGCCTCGACTCCCGGTTCGCTGGAACGACAAGCCCTGGAGCGCCTCAAGCAGGCCGCGGGCGTCGACGCCGCAATCGTCAGCCATGACGGTGGTGGCGACCTCATCCTCAACGTGCTGAACGGCACGCTCGATATTGGCGTCGGCGAGGCCCAGGAAATTCGGAGCCAACTCGACGCCGGTCAGTTGCGCCTGCTGGCCGTGTTCAGTGCGGTTCGTTTGCCGGAACTGCCGGAAGTCCCGACAGTGAAGGAATCCGGCTACGACGTCGTCGTGACCAAGTTCCGGGGTCTGATGGGACCGCCCGAAACTCCACGAGAGATTGTCGAAGCCTGGGAGGGTGCGGTGCAGGAAGTCCTGGAGAATCCGGAATACCAGCAGGTGTATGGAAGCGCAATGCTGTCGCCCGCATATATGCCACAAACCGATTACGGCGAATTCATCAGTACCTTTGCTGCCGATACCGGGGGGTATCTCCGCGAATCTGGTGTCATCAACTAATCGAACGAGTCGACCGGCGACGATGGCCTTTTCATGCTGAAGGATCTGATTGGCGCACTGATCTTGTTGCTGATCGCTTTCGGTTACTTCTTCCTCGCAGCTGACATCAATCAAAGTTCCCTGGCCGATGAAATCGGGGCGGCGGGCGTTCCCCGGGTCTACGCGACTCTGTTGGCGGGGGTCGCCCTGGCCATGGCCGCCAAAGCACTGATCGCTTGGCGATTCACACCAGGCGGTGCTATGCGTCCGATCAACGACCTTTACGGTGAGGGCCCCAAACTCCGACGCGCTGCCGGCATGCTGGTGATCGGATGTGCCTATATCGCCACAGTGACATTTGTCGGCTACTTGATTTCTATGGCCGCCGTAGTAGCGCTGGTGGCGCTGTATCAAGGCGAGCGCATCGGCTGGCGTGTGGCCCGAATTGCCGTGGCGGGTGGAGCCGCATTCTGGGTCTTTTTCGATCTCTTGCTCGGGATCGACATGCCATCCGGATTCTGGCCGGCTCTGTGGGGTGGATGATGGGAGCCGTGTTTGAAGGCTTGAATCTGCTGGTCACCACACCCCTGTCCCTGGCTGCGGTCGCTGGCGTGGCCTGGGGGATACTCGGTGGAGCCCTCCCTGGAATATCACCCTCGATCAGCATGGCCCTGCTTTTGCCGTTCACCTACGGCATGGAACCTGTCCCGGCGATCGTGTTGCTGGCATCGACCTATATCGGGGCGGAATACGGAGGCTCGATACCGGCGATCCTGATCAACACGCCGGGCACCAACGCCGCGGGCGCCACATTACTCGATGGCTATCCGATGAAGCAGCAGGGCCGCGGTGGCGAGGCCCTGGGAATTTCGCTCTACTCCGGAGTCCTCGGCAGTTTCTTCGGATTGTTGATGCTGGTGCTGTTGACGGAGCCACTGGCTAGCCTGGCGTTGCAGTTCACCCCGATGTCCTATTTTGCCCTCGGAGTCCTGGGTTTGAGCGTGATCGCATCGTTAGCAGGCGAGTCCGTATTGAAAGGTCTCGCGGCGGGTCTGGTGGGTTTGATGGTCGCGACTGTCGGGTCAGATCCGATTTCCGGCGTGCCACGCTTCACCATGGGGCAGGCGGCCCTCCTTGACGGCATCGCGCCGATCCTTGTCATGATCGGACTGTTTGCCGTCAGCGAACTGTTCCTTCAGTCCAGCCAGCCCGCCTGGGAAAAGGCGGCACGCGCGTCCACAAGGATCCGCTTTCCGGACAGGAAGATGCGGCGACGCCTGGTGAAGCCTCAGCTGATTGGCTCCGTGGTAGGCACCGTTGAAGGCGTCATACCCGGCGCGGGGGGCACGATTGCGTCGTTTCTGTCCTATAACGAAGCCCGACGCTGGTCCGGCGCCAAAGAGGAATTCGGACGGGGATCACCCGAAGGCGTGGCGGCGCCGGAAACCTCGAACAACACCGTCGCCGCAACCGCGTTAGTTCCCCTCTTGAGTTTCGGAATTCCCGGTTCGAATTCCGCAGCGATTCTACTCGGAGGCCTCCTCGTGCACGGTCTCGTGCCGGGTCCGCGTCTTTTCGAGGAGAACGCCGCTGCGGTGACGGGACTCTATACCGGGCTGTTTGTCGCAAGCCTCTCGCTGCTGGTAATCGGAAGCGCCATCCTGCCCCTGTGCCTGTGGTTGGTGAACCGGCCCAAGGCCGTGCTGATGGCTTTCATATACGCTCTGATCTTCTCGGGCATCTACACGATCAATTACAGCCTCGTCGACGTGGCCCTGGTACTGGCTACAGGCACAGCGGGCCTTGTGATGCGGATTCTGGGCTTTCCGCTGCTACCCGTCGTCCTCGGTGTGGTCTTGGGCTTTCTGGTCGAATCGAACTACCGCCGCGCGCTGGTACTGTCGGGCGGCGAGTATTCGATTTTTCTCGAAGACCCAATCAGTGCGGGTCTCTTGACCGTTGCGGCGCTATTCATTGTCGGATCCGTCACGACCCGGATCTGGTCGAGTCTCCGCAAGGGTGGCCGGGTCTCACAACCGGAGTAAAGCAATGATTGAGACGCAACAACGACCAATCGCGCTTACGCTGGGCCATTGGATCGAGGAACTTTCAAGTTCCGAATTGCCCGCCGCTGTCCGGAAAGCCTGTGCGGATACCGTCATCGATACTGTGGGTCTCGCGATCGCCGCACGCAACACCGACTATGTCAGCGCATTGCACGAATCGTGGACAGGTGCCGGCACCTGCACGGTGATCGGCAGAAGAGACCAACTTGTGCCCGAGGCCGCGGCCATGATCAACGGCACGGCGGCCCATGGCGAGGACTTCGACAACACATTTGAAGGTTGCCCCGTCCACCCGGGAGCTGTAGTCGTACCGGCGGTACTGGCCATCGCGGAGTCCGAACAGCTCTCGGGCGCCGACGCCCAGCGCGGTATCGCGGTGGGACAGGAACTCATGTGCCGGATGGGCCTGGTTGCGCAGAAGGGAGTGCACGCTGCAGGATTTCATCCCACGGCCGTGATCGGTTCAATGGGAGCCGCGGCCGCGGTCGCGGCCGCCACACGGGCCACACCCCGCGCCACGGCCAACGCCCTCGGCATTGCCGGGAGCATGGCATCCGGAATTATCGAATATCTGGCGGACGGCTCGTGGACCAAGAGGATGCATGCAGGCTGGGCGGCGCAATCGGGGCTGCGGGCAGTGGCGATGGGCCGTGCAGGATTTAAAGGTCCGTCTACTGTCTTTGAAGGCGAGCACGGATTCTTCCGCGCTTTCGCACCCTCGGTCGTCCCGGATTTCACTGTGTTGACAGACCGTCTAGGTGAACGCTGGGAAACGACGCGGCTCGCGTTCAAACCGTTCGCTTGCGGCACGATGGCGCAACCCTTCGTCGACTGCGCAATCCGACTCGCACAGCGCGGAATTGCGGCCCACGACATTCGAAGCCTGGAGTGCTCTGTTGGTGAGGGCACGGTGCATCGCCTATGGGAGCCTCTGGACGTCAAGCGCTGTCCACCGAGCGCTTATGCCGCGAAATTCAGCACACCGTACTGTATCGCCATCGCCTTTCTCCACGGGAACGCGGGACTGGCCGAGTTCGATGAGGAGTTAATTCTCGATCCCAGCGTTCTCGCGCTGTCAAAACGTGTGAGTTACGCGATCGATGCAGACGATGAGTACCCACGAAACTACACCGGCCACATCCGCGCCACGCTCACCGACGGAACCGTGGTTGAAGAGAAACAACCGTATCTGCGTGGCGGCGTGCGGCAACCCCTGGAACAGGAAGAGTTGATCCAGAAGTGCGCGGCCAACATCAGCTACGGCGGAGCTGATCCCGCACTCGCAGTCACGGTCGCGGGTTGGGCGGATCGAATGGGTGATGACACCACGTCGATTCAACTGCCCCTGCTGTAGCCGATGCAAGACACCGAACAATCCGGAGCGGTGGCCTGGTCGCGATTCGGGTGCATCAGTTCGCGGGTTGCCGTCACGGCTCGAGACCGGTAAGCTCTCCCTGGGCATGAAACAAGAAGATGCGCTTCTGGCCCTGCGCCAGGGAAATTTCGAAACCGCCGCGCACCTGCTCGAAACAGTGGTTCGGGACAATCGATACAGTTCGGATGTTCTAAACCACGCATACACGATCGCGCTCCACTCCTCCGGCCAGACCGGCGAGCTCGCCGATGCCGCGTTTCGAATCGGTCAACTGTATGAGAGTACCAATCCCGGCCTCGCACTGGACTATTACCAACGTGCCATATATTCGGGACTGGATCCGGATCGAGTACGCGCCGTGTGCGCGTTTCAAACACGACTGAGCTGCCCCCCCGACACACGTCCGTCATCCGGAATTCGCATCGGCCATATCGCACACGTAATTGGTTGCTTCCTCCCGGGACACGCCCCGAGCCTGTATGTTCAGCTGATGGCGCAGGCCATGGCCGACCACGGTATCCGATCGTCGGTATTTACGACGGAATGGGCTTCCGACTGGTTCTTCAATCCCCCCGGACGACAGTCGCAACCGATCGAGGTCGAGGCCGAGACCGTTGTCGGCCCTGAAGAGGGAAACTTTCTCGCACGGGCCAAGAGTGTCGCCGCTGCAATTCGGGATCGGGACATCGATATCGCCTTCTACCATTGCGGACCGACCGAACAGATCACGGTTCGAGTGGCCACCCTGCGACCGACTCCCATTCAGATCAATGTCAACCATGCAACCGAAGTGGACGCCGATATCTTCGACGGTTTCGCCCATCTCTTCCAGAACGGTATGGAGAGAAGCCGATTCCGGCACCGACCGTCGCGATGGATTCCATTGATTTCCGATATTGAAGAGCGGCTGGAGTCATGCCTGCACCACACGCCGGACGAGTTCGAAATGGCTGGGGCCGAAACCGTTTCAGGCACCTACGGCAACCTGTTCAAAGTCAGCCCGGCGTATGTTCGGACACTCATCCGCATCCTGGCAAGGTTCCCGGCCCACTACCATTTATTCGCAGGCGCGGGAGACTCTGCTCCGATCCAGAAACCCCTGCATGCCGCCGGATTGATGTCCCGGGTCCGATTCCTCGGACATGTAGACGACATCGCGGGACTGCTGAATATGACCGATGTTTACCTGAATACGTTTCCGGTTTCCGGCGGACAGTCGGTACTGGAACCGATGGCCGCGGCCACTCCCGTAGTCATCTTGCGGCACCCGGAGGCAACACACTTTAATGCAGGGGCCGAACTGGCGGGCATGGAGGAAGTCTCGGCCAACGACGAAGTCGAATACGTAGAGCTGGCGGCACGATTGATCGCGGAACCGGAGTTGCGCCGGCAGTACGGTCGCCGACTTCAGGAACGTTTTCGATCGAATTTCCGGCCCACCGATCTAGCCCGTATAGATCACGAGATGGACCAGAAAAGGCCGCCCTGTTTGGCATAAAGCGTTTGACAAGAACGTTTCAGACACCAAACAAAGGCGGCCCTTATGACGACAGAGTGTAACCAAACCACGTTTGAATTTCACGGACTTAATCAACGAAAAGTGAAGGCTCGATTCGACGGAGGGAAGATCACTTCCGACGCGGGTGTCCTGCTGTTGCGGGAGGTCGAAAAACGGACCGGGTTGATCGATGGACTGGCCGAATGTTTCGCCGATCACCGGGACCCGCGATTGATCGAGCACACGGTGAAAGAATTGATTGGGCAACGGGTGTATGGCCTGTGTCTGGGATATGAAGACCTGAACGATCACGACCAACTACGCACCGATCCGATGCTGGCCGTGGCGGTGGATAAGGCCGATCCGCTGGGAGGCAACCGACGGCAGGCCAGCGACCGGGGAAAGGCTCTGGCGGCCAAGTGCACACTGAATCGGCTGGAGTTGACTGGGGCTGAAGTCGGCGGGGAGGAGCGATACAAGAAGATTGCGATGGATACGGACCAGGTCGACCGCTGGATGGTCGATGCCTTCATCGCAGCCTTTGAATCGGCGCCTGAAGAAATCATTCTGGACCTCGATGCCACCGACGATCCGATCCACGGGCAACAAGAGGGACGATTCTTTCATGGCTACTACGGCAACTACTGTTATCTGCCGTTGTACATCTTCTCGGGTGAGCATCTGCTGTGCGCCCGATTACGGCGCTCCAATATCGATGGCGCGGCCGGATCGGTTGAGGAACTGACCCGCATCATCGGACAGATCCGGAAGAGCTGGCCGGATGTGTCGATCATCGTCCGTGGAGACTCCGGCTTCTGCAGAGATGACTTACTGACCTGGTGTGAATCCCATCAGGTGGATTACGTGGTGGGATTGGCCAAGAACGAGCGACTCAAGAAGGATATCGCTGAAGCCATGGCTCAGGCGAAATCGGAGTTCGAATCCACCGGTCAATCGGCACGGGTATTTAAGGACTTCCGCTATCGCACACGAGACAGTTGGAGCCAACAACGGCGCGTCGTGGGCAAGGCCGAGGTTCTGGGCAAGGGCGCCAATCCCCGATTCATCGTCACATCGCTGTCACCAGAACGTTGGGAGGCCCGTGCGCTATACGAGGATCTCTACTGTGCGCGCGGCGACATGGAGAACCGGATCAAAGAGCAACAACTGGATCTGTTTGCCGACCGCACCAGCGCGGCCACCATGCGCGCCAATCAACTCCGACTGTATCTGTCTTCGGCCGCCTACATGATCATGCATGCACTGCGCCGACTCGGACTCCACAATACCGAACTGGCGCGGGCTCAATGCGGCACGATCCGGCTGAAGCTGCTCAAGATCGGTGCCCGAATCCGGTTCACGGTCCGCAACGTCTGGGTGTCGATGGCTGAAGCCTGTCCCTACGCCGAAGTCTTCACCGCCGTTGTGCGCAACCTACAGGCGATGCCACTGCGATGCTGACGCCGACGCTCCCGCTTCGTCCCTGAATTCGATTTGATTATCCAGTCCGAGCCGAGGTGTGTCTGATTGCGGCCAACCACGCTCTCTCGAGCACGAAAATCCCCTTTTCATGTCGCCAAAACCTTCTCGCTTCACCCGAAGACCCTCCCCCACACCCCATCTCGCGTCCGCCGATGAGTCTTTCATGCAAAATCGCGATCAAGCGTCGCTTGGTGATCCATGCGGGCTAGGGCCGAGATACCAGGACTTCATGAAGGAGGTTATCGAAAAAATCGGGGACTAAAACCGCTCCGTTTGTAGCAGAATATATGGGATGGCGACACGATTTCGAATCCTACTGATCGCGACCGTCGCGCTGGCATCCCTGCTCGGTGCCTGCAGTGGTGGGGAGCCCGAGGACGAACCGATACCCCCAACGGTGACAGACCTCGTCCCGACCTTGTCCAGGATTGCCACCCCCGTGCTGATTCCCGTCGAAGCGCTGCGTCGCCTCGTCGACGGGCGACTGTCCGGGGAGCTCTATTCCGAATCCCGCCAGGTGACGACGGGAGTAACGCTCGACATCGTCGTCAATCGACGCAACGCGCCGATCACAATGGAGATGACGGGACAGACGCTGACGACCGCCGTACCCCTCCACGTCATCGGCCGGGTCACTCTGGGATTCGGAGGGTTCAGCCTCAGCCGGCCGGAAGGCTTTGACGCGGATCTGGACGTCCAGCTCAGCACATCGGTCGGATTGAACCCGGATTGGTCGGTGGCCTCGAATTCGACGGTGGTCATCAACGTCGACCGTGCCCAGATCACAGTCCCGGGCCTTGACTTGAACGCTTCGGCCATCATCGAGGAAATACTTCAGAGAAACACGGACAGAATCGCTGCACCCTTGGACGATTATCTGGCCGATCTCGATGTGCGGGGAATGTTGGAGCCGGTCTGGAACGGCTTCGCCGCGCCAATCGCCGTCAGCGATGACCCGTCGGTGTGGCTCCGTGTAGAACCGGTTGCTTTCAACCTGGCGCCTGCAGAAGCTTCAAGTGGAAACCTCCGTTTCGGCGTCGGTATGGAATTGTACATCGACTCGGTTGTCGGGGACCAACCCGAACCCCTGGCTCTTGGGCCGATTCCGCCCTTGGGAGACGGACCGGAAGGTGACGGGGCGTTTCAGATCTCGATTCCGATTACTCTCGAACTTGATGAAGCGACGGCAGCTATCTCGGACCAGCTCGTCGGAAGAGAGGATGAGATCGGTACACGCGCCAGGGTTCGCTGGCTCGGCATCGAATTGTCCGGTATCGATGACCGTCTCAGGGCCGCTGTCCAGTTTGAAGCCGATACCGGCCTGTGGATCGTTCGCGAACTTGTCGGAGAGATGGCCGTAGAGGGCCGTCCGGCATACGACCCCGATACCCAGACTCTAACAGTGACGGACGTCGACTACGAACTCGAATCTGATAGCAGGCTCGCCGGAATTGCGGATCGATTGCTTCACCGCAGGCTCCGGGATCAGATCCAGGCGGAACTGGTGTTTCCTCTCGAAATGATTATCGAAGATATTCGAGAGCGGCTGCAGAGTGAACTGACCAGCGTTTCTTTGAGCCGCTACGGAACCATGAGCGCGCAGATTGAAACACTGCGGCCGGAGTCCGTTCGTGTGGATGGTTCGGTCGTAGAGCTTCTGGTAAGCGCGAACGGAACGATGGGTTTGAGCCTGACGCTACCTCTTGATTAGCCTACCTCTGTCAACGCCAATCGTTCTTTCGCCATATGCCGCATCGACCGATTGACGGCACCATCGTTCGCCAACCGTTCAAGAGCCGCCCGCGCAGCCTCGATGTGTCCAAGTGACAGGAGCAGATCGAAGCCGAACACTCCTCCATGCACTGGTCGGGGATCGGGCCCATAGTCTCCCTGTTCTTTGGTCGCCTGCGAAACAAGTTCTTCAATTAACTGTGCCTCGATAGCATCCGGGAGGGACGCATCATCGCGAACCAGTCCCGTGATGAACTCCAGTCGCGAATCTCGTCCCGAATCCAGGATGTAGTTCGCAACGCTGACCCGGTCGTCAACTTCACTGAAAAGCTGGATCGCG
This sequence comes from Terriglobia bacterium, assembly GCA_965263045.1. Lineage (GTDB taxonomy): Bacteria > Acidobacteriota > Terriglobia > 20CM-2-55-15 > 20CM-2-55-15. Next base: position 5,834,348 of record CBDHGK010000041.1, on the reverse strand, counting down.
AACGACGGGGTCTTTCCCCAATTCGCATCGAACCAGCGGCTCTTGATCTCTTTGGTCAGAGCGTCGATATCCGAGTGCGATTTCACCAGGTAAGATGCCGCGAAATAGTCCCTGAAGGACCGATGCGACCAGCTATAGCGCTCTCCAGCAATGCGCAGGAACAAGCTGTCGACTTCTGCGAACACGCCGAAACGTCCGGCTGCATCCAGGGCCCGGCCTTCGTCAAAGCCAAGCTGCTCGCGATAATATCGAGCGGCTGATTGTTCGAGCCAGTCGCGATGCAACAGGGTCGCCGACCGGATGAGTTCGAGCGCGAGAAATCCCAGCACATCCGTAGCGCTGTTCAGGACATCGTCGCCATATTCTTTTGCCAGGTCCTTCTCCTTCCAACTCCTGAAACACTCGGAAACGAAATCGCTGTAGAGCTCCACAACCTGGGTTGACAGTTGACCTTCATGCCGATCGTACAACGCCAGAGCGAGGGAAAGAACCATTGGAGACATCAACAAGCTGGACGCGAGCAGACCCTGATTCTGTTCGAAAAATCCCTGAGCGCGGTCGCCGAGCCACTGTCGCGCCGTCTGCTCTATCGAATCGGGCTGGAGCGGAAGAATTTCATAAATATCGAGATCGGAATACCGGAAGTGCTCGGCTGAGGTCGGGCGAGATGTGAGGGCCAATTGGGCTCTGGACCCAAAACCTGGCGCGCCCTGCACACGTGCAATGAGATCTACGAGATCGGCGAGATCCCGTGTGTTCTGAATCTCGTCCACACCGTCCAGCATGATCAGGAGACGGAGACCGGGTATTTCTGCGAGGTCGGTCAGAAATCCGGATGGCACCGACAATGATGTGCCCGCGGCCCGACCATTGCTGTTTCGAATCGCATTCAGGATCAGTTCTTCCGCCGATCCCTCACCCGAAGTCAGTTGATTCGCCCGGAGCAGGATCGGGAACAGGCAGTCATCACCCCTCGCGCTCAGGTTCCTGCACGAAGCTGCGGCTTTGAAGCTCAGCAAGCGGAGGAGGCTCGACCGGCCAGATCCGGCCTGACCGACAACGAGAATGCTACGATCGAATTTTCGACTTCGGTCCAACAGTTCATCGATACTCACCGGATCGGTCTGAGCCACATCCGACTTCATCGACAGGACTTTGAAAAAAGCAGGCGCAATCAGGTCGATGGAGCTTATTTCACCCTTTGGGGCCAGGACCGGTTGAATGGGTTCCATGGCGGTCGCCTTAATCGCCATCAGGTGCGATCGAGCTGCGAACACCGTGCCAGCGATACCGGTACAGCCGAACCACGGGGATTTCTCTTCGTGGTTGCGGTCGTGAATCGCCTGGATGTCAGGAAAGAGGTCCGCCAGGGTTGACGCCGGGATCGCCCGCCCTCGGGCATGTGCTGACTCCGCCCCAGCCGTGTTGAGAATGGCACAAACACCGCCGGTTCGCAGGTTCAGAACGGGCGCTCCACTGAGTGACGCAACCGGGGGTACGGATTCGAGTTTTAGTGTCGAGCCCTTCCCTTCCACCCCCTCAAGCAGCAGGCGCACGGCCTCCCCACTCTCTTCGCCGGAAAAACCGCACGCGTACAACGCGTCGTCCGAACGCAGGGATTCAAATAAATACGCGAATGGATGATCACTGAGATCCAGTTCGAGAACAGCGAGATCGGGGCTCGGACTGGCCCCGTAGCGGATCAACTGCGCCGAATATCGTTCCCCATCCCAGAGGACATCAAGCCCCGAGGTCGGGTAGTTTCCGGTATCAGCATCCTCGATCAAGTGCGCACACGTCAGGACGAGACGCGGCGCGATGAAAAAGCCGGTTCCCAGGCGATCGCCGGATGCGACGCGCACCGTGCATTCAATGAGGAAGTCCTGGATATCGGGAGAGCGACTCATTCGATGTCAGATTCCTTCAACAACGATCATTTGAGCGCTTGCAGCTCTATTTCGAAGCTCTTTCGGTATCCGGTATTCTTCCGAAGACCACCAGGCTTTCGCCTGAGAGACGCTATCGAATTCCAACATTACGAAGCGAGAGGGATTCCAGTCACCTTCAAGCGTCTCAACCGCACCACCACGGACGGCATACCGACCACCGTATGCCTCAATGGTCGGTGGTACGCGCGCCTTGTATTCCTCGAATCCTTCAGGATCGTGAACTTCAATCTGGACAACAACGTACGCGGACATGAGCCACTCCTTCCGTTGTCAGTGGGCTGGAAACCCCGGATCAGGGCACGCTGAAAAACCCGAAGCCGCGTTCGTCCCGGTGTGGGACAAAAGGACCATTTTCCAGCTTGAAGCGAATGGAATAGCCGTTGGGTTTCTCGCGCAGAGTGACGGTCATGGAGAACGACCCTGTTTCCTCAGGAGCAAGAATCGAGGGGACAACCGGGATTTCCAGCGTCGCCGGAAATCGGCCTGTCGTATCTTCAGCCCGGACAACGGCCACCACATTCCCAACTTCTTCCAGACTCATATTGGTCACCCTGCCATCGACAGAGAGGGTGTTGCCGATTAACCGCTGCTCCAGTTCAGCGAGTACAAAGGGTTCGGATCCATCCTCGGTTGGCGGTACCAGCACATCCAGGTAGCGGTCTTCCATCGGCAGAACGAGTGAAGAGAGGTCTGTTACTGAAAACAACACGATGCCCACGATCGCCAGGCCGACCAGTGTCCCTGCCCCCATGCGCAGGTAGTCGAACCTCGGCTTGGACCCGGGCACATCGATTGAGAACTGGGGCTCGTCACCAACTTCCACATCGCGGATCTCATCCCCAGCATTTCCCCCGGAGGCATCTTCGCCGCTGTTTCCGCCAGCGTCGATTTCGCCGGCACTTCCACCGGCGTCGATTTCGCCGGCACTTCCACCGGCGTCGATTTCGCCGGCGCTTGCTCCGGCGTCATCGTCGCGAGTATTCCCGCGAATCGTGTTAGGTGCGACTCCCTCGTGGGGATTCTCATCCATGGCCTTATCATACTCCCAATCCAGAGCAAATCCGGACCTGACAGCAACAGGACTTACAGGACGAAGAATCGAAGACATCAGCGCCTGGAGTTTCCAGGCCCGGATCCCCTTGATCCTCGCCCTCTGCTGCGGGTAAGCGTGCTGCGCCCGTGTGGTCAAAACCCCGGTCAGGGGGATTCAGACCGGATCAGGTGAGCAGGGGGGCCATTACCAGAGACACGATCGACATCAGCTTTATGAGAATATTCATTGACGGCCCGGAGGTGTCCTTAAAGGGATCGCCCACCGTATCTCCGACGACGGCTGCCATGTGCGCATCCGATCCTTTGCCGCCCAGATTGCCGGCTTCGATATACTTCTTAGCGTTGTCCCAGGCGCCACCACCATTCGACATCATGATGGCAAGCAGAACGCCGGTTACGGTGGCGCCGGCCAGGAAACCACCCAGGGTTTCAGGACCGAATGCAAAGCCAACAACGACCGGAGTCACCACGGCAAGCAAACCGGGAAGGACCATTTCGTTAAGCGCACCTGCAGTGGCGATGGCCACACAGGTAGCATTGTCGGCTTTCGCAGTACCTTCCATCAACCCGGGTATTTCGCGAAACTGGCGGCGCACTTCGTTGACCATCTGAAATGCGGCCCGACCGACAGCATTCATCGTGAGAGAGGCCAGGACAAAGGGCATGACCCCGCCCAACAGGAGACCGATGACGACATTGGCTTCAGTCAGGCTGATGGATGTCAAACCCACAGTTTGCGTATACGCCGAAAACAGTGCCAGGGCAGTCAACGCCGCTGAACCGATGGCGAAACCCTTACCGATCGCAGCGGTCGTGTTGCCCAACGCGTCCAGACGATCCGTAATTTTACGAATCTCGGGGCCTGCGGACGACATTTCTGCAATGCCGCCGGCGTTGTCCGCAATCGGACCGTAGGCATCGACAGCCATCGTCACGCCGATCGTGGAGAGCATTCCGACCGCCGCGATGGCGATTCCGTACAAGCCGTTCAGGCTGAACGACACCCAGATCGCGCCGCAGATCGTCAGAATCGGAAGCAAGGTGCTTTCGAGTCCAACGGCAAGCCCACTGATGATCGTCGTCGCCGGACCAGTCTGGCTGGCTTCGGCAATCTTCACAACGGGTCGGCCCGATGTGTAGTACTCGGATTCGAAACCAATCAACACGCCCGCGATGAGACCGGCCAGCACGGCCCAGAAGGCGGAAATCTCACCCATCACGTTGTTGACAATCAAGAAGGCGGCCACCAGGAACAGTGCGCCGGCCAGATAAGTCGGCATGTGCAGAGCGCGCTCCGGATCCATTTTCTTAAAAATGCCGATAGAAAAGACACCGATCAGGGAACACCCGAGTCCAGCCATGATCAGGAGAAGCGGCAATGCCATCGAGCTGAAATCGTCGCCGAGCGAAGCACCGATCGCCATGGTCGCAATAACTGACCCCACATACGACTCGAACAGATCGGCACCCATGCCCGCAGTATCCCCAACACAATCACCCACATTGTCAGCGATCGTGGCGGGGTTCCGCGGATCATCTTCTGGGATTCCAGCTTCCACCTTGCCGACCAGATCAGCTCCCACATCGGCGCTCTTGGTGAATATCCCTCCGCCAACCCGAGCGAAAAGGGCGATGGAACTCGCGCCCATTGCAAAGCCGTTGATGATCACGGGATCCTTGGTGACCATGTACCAGATCCCGAGCCCCAACAGGCCCAGAGAAGCCACGGAGATTCCCATGACCGCCCCACCGTTGAAAGCGACCGTCAGCGCGCCGGCTGTTCCCCCATCCTTGGCGGCCTGTGTTGTCCGGACATTGGCGCGTGTGGCCGCCTTCATTCCGAAGAATCCAGCGATCATCGAAAACGCCGCACCCGTCAGAAATGCAACACCTGTCCAGATGCTGAGGACGAGGCTCAAGATGATAAAGAGCACCGCGACGAAGATCGACACGATCGTGTACTCGCGTTTGAGAAACACCATCGCCCCCAGGTGGATATTGTCGGCGATTTCACGCATCTGCTCCGTCCCGGCCGACATGCGAGTGATACCCATATATATAAAGCCGGCCAGTGCCAGCCCAATCAGGCCAAGGATGGGCGCGATTGCTGTATATTCCTGCATTGTTTTCCTCCGAGATCAAAGGCCGCCAGGGACGACGCCCCGGCAAACGGCAACTCACCGAACTCGATTTGGTCGAAAGGGTTTACTGTGAGTGCGCCCGATTGGCACACTAAACCGTGCCTACCGAAACAAGCCCCATTTTCTGAAGAAAATGGGGCTTGTCAACGTTCAGATCATCTTCAAGGGTGGTTACTCTTTCTCCTCCGCGGCCGTGTTGTCCTTCGAGCCTGCAGACTCGGTGGCGTCTTTCACTCCGCTTTTTGACGCTTTTTCGGCCTTCTTCGTATCCAGTTCGCTACCGAGGAGTTCGATCACCGCAACATCGGCACCATCACCGACTCGCGGTCCCAATCGGACAATCCGGCTATAACCACCGGGTCTGTCGCTAAACCTCGGAGATATGGTATCGAATACTTTTTTCGCGGTCGTATCATCGAGCAGATACGCGCTCACCTGCCGACGCGCATGTAACGTGTCGCGCTTCCCGAGCGTGATCATCTTCTCCGCAATAGGTCGAAGTTCTTTCGCCTTGGGCAGCGTGGTCACCAATCGTTCATGTTGCAGGAAGGACGTTACAAGGTTACGGAGCAACGCACGCCGGTGTGCCGGACTTCGGCCCAATTTCCTTCCAGCTACTTTATGTCTCATAACTCACCGAACTCCTACTGGAACCGCCAAAGGCTCACTTTCGTTAATCGACGGTTTGTTCGATGCCAACGCCGGAGCCCGAAGGGCGACCTTGCTCGTCCAGTCTCATCCCAAGACCCAGGTTCATCGAGGATAGAATTTCCTTAATTTCGTTCAACGACTTGCGACCGAAATTCTTGGTCTTGAGCATTTCGGCTTCAGTCCGCTGCACCAATTCCCCGATGGTCCGGATACTCGCATTCTTCAAACAGTTGTATGAACGGACGGAGAGCTCCAGTTCTTCTACCGATTTGTTCAGATGCTCCATCACACCGTCGTGCTTTACTTCGGCGAGCTCTTCTTCGGGCTCTTCCTTTTCTTCAAACTGAATGAAGATCTGCATATGATCCTTCACCAGTTTCGCGGCAAGTCCGAGCGCATCCTGGGGCGTAATCGCAGCATTTGTCCACAACTCGACCGTAAGCTTGTCGTAGTCGGTGACCTGGCCGAGCCGCGCGGCTTCAACGTAGTGATTCACCTTTCGAACCGGAGAATGCACCGAATCGACGGGAATGTAGCCCAATCCGAGGTCTTCGTCGAAATTTCGGTCCGCCGACACGTATCCGCGGCCGTTCTTGATCCTCATTTCAAGATTCAGCGAACCGCCACCGCTAACCGTTGCAAGATAGATGTTGTCATCCAGAATATCAATTTCCGAACCGTGCTCGATCTGCTTCGAGGTGTATATACCCTGTTCACCAGCTCTCAGGAAAATAGTCGTCGGCTCATCGCTGTGAAGCTTTATGGGAATCTGTTTCAGGTTCAGAATGATATCGGTGGCGTCTTCGACGACACCGGGAATCGACGAAAATTCGTGCAGCACTCCGTCCATCTTCACAGCCGTGACCGCCGCCCCTTGTATCGACGAAAGCAGTACCCGCCGGAGGGCGTTACCAATCGTCGTCCCAAAACCCCGCTCAAACGGCTGCGCACTGAACACGGCATAGCTCTCGGTCGCCGTATCGGGGTCCATGACCAATCTCTTCGGTTTCTGAAAACCTTTCCAAAGCATGTATGTTTGACCTCGGTATTGTCTTCCGGTCCGCGGCATCGTTGCCGAGACCGAGTCGGTATCTGATTATTTCGAATACAACTCGACAATCATGTGTTCTTCGATTGGCATCGTGATGTCTTGACGTTTCGGCAGGGCCAAAACCTTACCGGTCATTGACTCGGAATTCACTTCCAACCATGCGGGAATCGCCTGGCTGATCTCCAGAGCGCTCAGAATCTGAGCGTTCTTCCGGGACTTTTCCTTGACGGTCACCTCGTCGCCGACACGCACCAGAAAAGAAGGAATGTTGACCTTCTTACTATTGACGCGAATGTGACCGTGACGAACGAACTGCCGTGCTTGCGCGTGTGATGCCGCCAGCCCAAGCCGGAGCACGACATTGTCGAGACGCCGCTCCAGCTGGGAAAGCAGGTTTTCGCCGGTGACACCTTTCTGTCGCACGGCGCGCTCGAAGTACAGATGGAACTGGCGTTCGAGAATGCCATACAACCGCTTGACCTTCTGTTTCTCTCTGAGCTGAAGACCATAGCCGACGATCTTCGCCCTGCGATCGCGGCCATGTTCTCCTGGAATATAATTGCGTTTCTCGATGCCGCACGAGGGCTTGAAACATCGTTCACCCTTGAGGAACAACTTCATCCCCTCCCGACGGCATAGCCGACAAACGGGACCCGCGTATCTAGCCAATGAATCTTCCTCCGTTCATGGATCTCATTTCTGCCATTTGATCACACCCGTCGTTTCTTAGGAGGTCTGCACCCATTGTGCGGCATCGGGGTCACATCTCGAATAACGCGAATTTCAAGACCGGCGCCCTGCAAACCCCGAATGGCCGAATCCCGTCCGGATCCCGGCCCCTTGACACTCACTTCGATCGTCCTCATACCGACGTCCCGCGCCTTCTTGGCGGCCGTCACCGACGCCTGCTGGGCGGCAAACGGCGTACCCTTTCGGGAGCCCCTGAACCCGAGAGAGCCTGCACTGGACCAGCACACGACGTTTCCCTCGGTGTCGGAAATCGTTATGATCGTATTGTTGAACGTCGCCTGGATATAGGCGTGTCCAGAAGGAACGACTTTCTTTTCTCGCTTTTTTGTGCTTCTCTTCTTACCTTTAGCCATTAACTCTCCCGGTAGTGATTCATTGGCGTCGGACCTGTTCCCCTACGCTCTGTCGCGGGCCATCGCGTCTTCATCAAATCTAGGCGGTCACCGTTCACTAATCGCCGGTGCCACCAGGGGGCGCAGAGGGCGTGTCGCTACGTCTTTGCTGTCGCCTTCCTCCGAACCGACACGGCACCGCGCTTCGGTCCTTTCCGGGTACGTGCGTTCGTGTGAGTCCTCTGCCCTCTCGCCGGCAGGCCCCGGCGGTGCCTGAAACCACGGTAGGAGCCGATTTCCATCAAGCGCTTGATGTTAAAAGAGACTTCCTTGCGCAGATCGCCCTCGACGTTGTAATCCTCTTCAATAAGTTTCCGGATGCTCGTCGTCTCTTCGTCGTTCAGGTCCCGGACCCTTCTGTCCGGACTGATACCAGCGTCGGCGACAATCTTGGTCGCCAGTGACCTGCCAATTCCGAAGATATAGGTCAAGCCGATCTCGATTCTCTTGTTCGGAGGAAGATCGACTCCTGCTATTCGTGCCATATAAATTCCTCTCAGTAACGAATGCCGAGCGACAGGTGATGTATTCGGGAACTCAGGGTTTCCGCACTAATCACTGCCCACGTATCGATTCGTCTTCATCCCTGACGTTGTTTGTGTTTCGGGTTGGAACAAATGACACGGACAACGCCACGTCGGTGTACCAACTTACACTTGTCACAGATTTTTTTGACGGATGCCCGTACTTTCATAGATTCTTCCCATTTCCGGTCTCTGGCCGACGGTCAAACCCTACTTATAGCGGTACACAATTCGGCCGCGGGTGAGATCGTAAGGCGACAACTCTACGGCTACCCGATCTCCGGGAAGAATGCGGATAAAGTGCTTTCGCATTTTCCCGGAAATGTGAGCCAAAACCTGGTGCTTGTTCTCCAGTTCTACCTTAAACATCGCGTTGGGAAGGTGCTCGACGACGGTGGCCATCACTTCAATCGCATCTTCTTTCGGCAAAGCTGGCTAGTCTCCCTGACCTACGGGAAGGCCGATGATTGCCACCAGGTCCGCTGAAACCTGATCAATCGCTCCCATCCCATCGATTCGATGATAGACGCCGCGTTCCCGGTAGTAGTCCACCAGGGGTTCGGTTTCGGCGCTATAGGTTCGCATGCGGTCCCGAATCACACCTTCGGTGTCATCGGATCGCTGCACCAAACTGCCCCCACACGTGTCGCAAACGCCTTCCTTTTCTGGAGGCCGGCTGTCAATGTTATAGATTGCACCACACGCTCGACAAGTGCGCCGTTTGGTCAAACGCCGCACTAAGAAGTCCGTGTCCACCACCAGCTCGACCACCAGAAGATTGTCGCCCCGCTCGAGCCGAGCTGCGAACATTTCTGCCTGGCTGACGTTTCTCGGATACCCGTCAAGGATGAACCCGCCGCCGCAATCGGGAGACGCAATCCGCTCGACAACAATCCCATTCACCAGTTGATCGCTTACCAGGTCTCCCGCTTCAAGGACCTTTTTTGCTTCAATGCCAAGCGGTGTCTTTCGCCGCACAGCGTCCCGGAGCATGTCGCCTGTTGAAATCTGGGGCAGACCCAATGCCGAAGTCACGGCCTTGGCCTGGGTACCCTTGCCGGCTCCGGGAGGTCCGAGCAGGATGACGACAATCCGAGACATTACGAACTACGCCTCCCCCTCACGCGTCCCTTCTTCAGAAAACCGTCGTAGTGACGCATGATGAGCTGGGACTCGATCTGCTGTACCGTATCCATAGCCACGCCAACGACGATCAGCAACGACGTCCCTCCAAAGTAGAATGTCACCTGAAGTCCCTGCGTAACAAACTGCGGTAGCGCCGAGTCCAGTCCCGGTCCTATGAAAGGAATGTTCTGGACATGAAATCCCGTCATCATGAATTCGGGAAGAATCGACACCAGGGACAGGTACAGCGCACCCACCAGGGTCAAGCGGGTCAGAATCGTATTTAGATATTCAGCCGTGCGCCGACCCGGTCGGATGCCGGGAATAAACCCACCGTACTTGCGCATGTTGTCTGCTACTTCGTTCGGATTGAAGATGATGGAGGTGTAGAAATAACAGAAGAAGATAATCGCGGATACGAAAAATAAATTGTAGAGCGGTTCGCCAAAGGTCAATGCGCTGCTGACTCCCTGCAGGAAGCGATTTTCGCTCAACACCAGCCCGAACGTTTGCGGAAAGGTCAGGATAGAAGATGCGAAGATGACGGGAATCACACCTCCGGTGTTGACCTTCAGGGGCAGGTGTGTCGATTGCCCACCCATCACCCGCCGCCCGACAACGCGCTTCGCGTACTGGACCGTGATCCGGCGTTGTCCTCGTTCGACCATCACGATAAAAGCGACGACGGAAACCATCAATCCCAGGAGGAGGACCAGCGTCAGCACCGACCACTCATTCGTGTTCAACTTGTCGAAGATCTCACTGATGGCGCTGGGCAGACCGACAACGATGCCCGCGAAGATAATCAGGGACATCCCGTTTCCGATTCCACGTTCCGAAATCTGCTCACCAAGCCACATGATGAAGGCCGTGCCCGTAGTCAGGGTGAGCATCGTCATGAGAACGAAGCTGAGTCCCGGATTGATCACGAACTGGCCGTCCCGCTGTAGCGCGTAAGCGATGCCACCGGATTGAACGGCGGCTAACACGATCGTAAGATACCGGGTATACGTCGTGATTTTACGTCGCCCCAGCTCACCTTCTTTGGACAATTTTTCCAGGTACGGCCAGACCACGGTCAGCAACTGCAAGATAATCGACGAAGTGATATAGGGCATGATCCCCAGGGCAAAGATCGTCAGGCGGCTGAAGTTTCCCCCGGAAAAGAGATCAAAGAATCCCAGGACGGTACCTGAGGCAGTCTCGGCAAAGAATATTTCGAGAGCGGCAAAGTCAACTCCCGGAGTCGGGATGAACGCACCGATCCGGTAGACGGCCAACATCCCGAGCATGAACAGAACCCGTCTGCGCAAATCCGGAACGTTGAAGATGTTTTGTATTGCGTCGATCAACGGGTAACGACCTCGCAGGTTCCGCCGGCAGCCGTGATCTTCTCCTCGGCTCCTTTCGTAAAGTGCTGTGCTACAAGGTGCAACGGGCGCGCAATCTCCCCTCCACCCAGCACTCGAATCCCGTCTTTTTCCAGCTTTCGTATAATGCCTGCAGCGACGAGTTCGTCGGCCCCAATTCTGGCGCCCGCTTCGACGTCGCCCAGCCGGATCAAATCACCCACATTCAGCGTCGAATGTTGTTTCTTGAAAACGGCGTTTGTGAAACCGCGCTTAGGCAAGCGGCGATGCAGGGGCATCTGGCCGCCCTCAAAACCACGCTTCGAATGAAATCCGGACCGCGAGCGTTGGCCTTTGTGACCCCTGCCCGCTGTCTTGCCGGTACCTGATCCCATTCCCCGGCCGATCCGCTTCCTCTGCCGCGTGGCGCCCGGATTCGGTTTTAAGTTGTTAATTCCAGTCATTCTTCCAACCTTAACCCTGCCTAATCGACGACTCGGACAAGATGTGGCACCTTGGCGATCATTCCCCGCACTTCGGGGGTGTCCTTTAGCTCACGGACCGCGTTCAAACGCCGCAAACCAAGCCCCTTGACGACGCGCTTCTGATCTTGACTGAATCCGATCACGCTCCGGTAGTACTGAACCTTCAACATTGACGAATTTTCGTTCCGGCCAACCATTATCCGGTCAATTCCTCGACAGACTTGCCCCGCAACCGGGCCACATCCTTGGGGTTCTTCAATGCCTTCAATCCCTCAAAGGTCGCTTTCACAACGTTGTGTGGGTTAGAGGTTCCGATTGACTTCGTGAGAATATTGTTAATGCCCGCTGCCTGCACAACAGCCCGGACAGCTCCGCCCGCAATGACGCCCGTGCCTTCCGCCGCCGGTTTCAGAAGCACCCGACCGGCACCAAATACACCGACGATGCGATGAGGCGTCGTGTTCTTAATAATCGGCACGCTGATCAGGTTTCTCTTCGCAATCTCTATCCCTTTGCGTATGGCAGCCGGTACTTCTTTGGCCTTACCGTTACCGTAGCCGACACGACCCTTCTCATCGCCGACGACGACCAGCGCGCTGAAGCTCAGATTCTTCCCGCCCTTGACGACCTTGGTGACACGATTGATGGACACCACCGTATCTGTAAACCCGTCGCCCAATTCGTCTCTCGGATTCCTGGATCGTGGATTTCCTGATCTTGGATTTCCAGCCCTCGGATTCATGTTTCTCTGATTGGCCACCCAGACTCTCCTTAGAATTTCAATCCTGCTTCACGAGCCGACTCGGCGAGCGCCTGAACCCGACCATGAAAAATATAGCCGCCGCGATCAAAAACCACGCGACCCACACCCTTGTCTTTCGCCCGCTCCGCGATCAGCTGCCCAACCGCCATAGCAGCCTTTACATTGCCGCCGTTTGACAGACTTTTTCTGGCTTCGGCCTCGTTTGATGCGGCTGACGCAAGCGTCGCGCCGCTCTGATCGTCGATCAACTGGGCGTAAATATTCTTGTTGCTTCTGAAAACCGCCAGGCGCGGACGTTCACCTGTTCCGACCACTTTCTTCCGGATCCGGCTGTGGACGCGTCTTCGAGATTCGAAACGTGTTCCTAATCCTGCCATTAAACTGCAACGCCTGCGCCAGTCTTGCCAGCCTTCTTCCTAAGAATCTCGCCCGTGTATCGAATCCCCTTGTTCTTGTAAGGATCCGGCTTCCTCAAACTGCGAATCACCGCGGCAACCTGACCAACCTGTTGCCTGTCGACACCGGAAACCGTGAGATGCGTCTGTTTGTCTACCTTGACTTCGATACCCTCAGGAATCGGATATTCGATCGGGTGGGAAAATCCAAGGTTGAAGATCACGGACTGCCCTTTAATTTCAGCCCTGAAGCCAACGCCGACGATGTCGAGTTCCTTGCTAAAACCCCCGAAAACTCCCTGAACCGCATTGGCGGCCAAGGCTCGGGCCAGACCATGAAATGCACGCTGTGGGCCAGTATCATTACTCCGGGTAAAGACGAGTTCATTGTCGTTCAGTTCACAGGCAATTCCCTGGGGAAGAGGCGACGTCATGCTCCCCTTCGGTCCCGACATCTCAATCTGGCCAGTTTCGATCTGAACCTTGACCTTCTCAGGGACTGGAATGGGCTGTTTTCCTATTCGTGACATAGATTGACCATCAATAGACGTCGCAAAGGACTTCTCCGCCGAATCCCTTGGTTCGGGCCTCCTGACCCGTCATGACGCCGCTGGATGTACTGAGAATGTTGATTCCAAGGCCCCCGAGCACCCTTGGAATGTCCTTGTTGTTGACGTAGACGCGGCAGCCTGGCCGACTGACACGTTTGAGTGACGTAATCACATCCTCGCCGGTCGAACTGTATTTCAGCGTCACGGTCAGGGCAGGCTTGCCGTCAACCTCCCCACTCTTATACGTAGTAACGTAACCCTCTTCCTTCAAGATCCGAGCGATTTCGACTTTGAGATTCGAAGCTGGGATCTGGACTCTTTCGTGTCGCGCCTGTAAACCGTTCCGGATGCGCGTCAACATGTCTGCAATTGGATCAGTCATTGCTTTTCATCCTCACCAGCTCGACTTCACAACCCCGGGAATCTCACCTGCAAGAGAGAGACTCCGAAAACAAATTCTGCACAGCTGAAACTTGCGCATATAGCCACGTGGACGCCCGCATTTCTTGCACCGGTTCCGATAACGGACAGAAAATTTTTTATTCTTAGCTTCCTTGGCTACGGATGACGTGCGTGCCATTCGATCTCCTACTGTTGACGAAACGGAAGTCCCAGCAAGCGGAGTAATTCCCGCCCCTCATCGTCGGTTTTAGCTGTGGTGACGATTGTCACGTTCATGCCTTTGATCTTGTCGACTTTCGAATAGTCGATCTCAGGAAAAATCAGCTGGTCGGCCAACCCCAGCGTGTAGTTGCCCCGACCGTCGAAAGATCGCGTCGGTAGACCCCGGAAATCACGCACCCGTGGAAGCGCCATGCTTATCAGACGGTCGATGAACTCATACATCCGCGTTCCTCGAATCGTGACAGCCGCACCGATGGGCATTTTTTCGCGCAATTTGAAGTTGGCAATCGACTTCTTCGCATGCGTAATGATCGGACGCTGGCCTGCAATGGTTGCGAGTTCTTCGACTGCCGAATCGAGAATCTTACTGTTCTGAATCGCCTCGCCGAGGCCCATATTGACCACGGCCTTCTTAAGCCGAGGCACAGCCATGATGTTCTCGTACTTGAAATGCTTGATCAGAGCGGGAACGACTTCGCTCTTATATTGTTCCTTCAGTCTGGACACGTTCTTACTCCCGCCTAGCTCAACGTGTTCTCGCATTTCTTACACACGCGCTCACGCCTGCCGTCCTCCAGCACACTCATACCAATGCGTGTGCGCTCCTTGCAGTTCTTGCACACCACTGCAACGTTCGAAATGTGAATCGAGGCTTCTTTCTCGACGATCCCGCCTTTGATGTTCTTCTGTGGATTCGGTCGCGTGTGGCGCTTGATCATCTGCACACCTTCAACGACAACCCGCTGCTTCTGCGGAATGACGATCAGCACCCGACCCGATTTTCCGCGGTCTTTGCCCCTGAGAACGTAAACCTCGTCGTTCTTTTTTATTGAAGGAATCGCCGACATCAAATCACCTCTGGAGCCAGTGAAACGATCTTCATGAACTGCTTCTCACGAAGCTCCCGGGCCACTGGCCCGAAAACGCGGGTACCGATCGGCTCGCGCTGTTCGTCGATCAACACTGCAGCGTTTTGATCGAACCGGATGTGGGTCCCGTCTTTCCGGCGATGCTCCTTACGCGTCCGGACGATCACTGCCTTAACCACAGCTCCCTTCTTCACGTTGCTTGCCGGACTGGCCTCTTTAACGGACGCCGTGATAATGTCCCCCAGGCCGGCATGCCTACCAACCGATCCACCCAGCGGCAATATACAGGCGATTCTCTTCGCGCCCGAATTGTCAGCGACCTCAAGCACGGTTCTCATTTGAATGCTCATCGCAGATACCTCGCGCTACACGCCTCGGGTGGATGAGGGCTGCACGATCTCCCGAAGGCGCCAGCGCTTGTGCTTACTCACCGGCCGCGTCTCGACGATGCGCACCACGTCGCCGGTGTGAGCCTTACCTTCCTCATCATGGACAAGGAACTTGGACCGGCGAGCGATGATCCTCTTGTAGAGCGGATGCGGCACGCGCCGACTGACCTCGACCACGATGGTTTTCTGCATCTTGGTCCGCGTAACAACACCGACCTTTTCCTGCCGGTGACGGACGCTCGGGGTCTCGTTTGACTGACTTGACTCTTCTGGCTGACTTAATTCTTCTACCATTTCCTAGCCATGTTTACTTCAATACCCCAAAATTAGTGCTTGCCAACGGGCACCCGGAATAATGGCCCTGCTATTTATCGACCTGCTTTTCTCGAAGCAATGTCAGCACGCGCGCCCGATCCCTGCGGAGTTCCCGCATCTTCTTTAGCGCCTCGGCCTGTCCCATCGTCCACTGGAATCGGAGCCGGAAAGCCTCTTCCGACATCTCTTCTTTTCGATCGCTGAGTTCCTCGGCTGAAAGGTCTTTCAGTTTGTTGAGACGGTCCGTCGACTTCATCCGGATGTCTCCTTTTCTACACGTTCTACACGTTCCATGCGCGCCACGAATTTCGTCCGAATCGGTAGCTTCTGGGCGGCCAGTCGCATAGCCTCACGCGCCACCTGTTCGGGTACGCCTTCCATTTCATACAGGATTCGACCAGGCTTCACCGGCGCCACCCAGTACTCGGGTGCACCTTTGCCCTTACCCATCCGCGTTTCCGCGGGCTTCTTGGTCACAGGCTTGTCCGGAAATATCCGGATCCACACTTTGCCTCCGCGCTTTACAAAACGCGTCATTGCAATTCGCGCTGCTTCAATCTGGCGATCCGTAATCCACGCGGCGTCCAGCGTTTTCAGACCGAAGTTTCCGAATTCGAGGCTCGACCCGCGCCAGGCCTTGCCCTTCATCCGACCGCGCTGTTGCTTGCGGTACTTGACTTTCTTCGGCATCAACATGCGATCAACTCCTCGAAAAAGCTCAACGCTACAGCTCGGGGACGCCCGGTTTCGCTTGCGCCTTCGACAGGATGTCCCCCTTATAGGTCCAACACTTCACGCCAATCACGCCGTAGGTGGTATAGGACTGCGCAAAACCGTAGTCAATGTCCGCCCGAAGCGTGTGAAGCGGCAGCTGGCCCTGCAGATACCATTCCGACCGTGCGATCTCGGCGCCATTTAACCGGCCACTGACCCTCACCTTGATGCCTTTTGCACCGAATCTCAGCGCCGAATCGACGGCCTTCCGCATAGCTCTACGGAAAGCGATTCGTTTCTCCAGTTGCATCGCGATGGATTCAGCGACCAACTGCGCATCCAATTCGGGACGGTGGATTTCCTGGATATTGATATAGACCTCACGGTTGGTCTGCTTCTGGATGTCGCCCTTGAGCCTGTCGATCTCCGAGCCCTTACGTCCGATGATGATGCCGGGTCGGGACGTATAAATCGTGATCCGAAGCTTGTTCGCCATCCGCTCGACTTCGATGCTGCTGACACCCGCATGGGAGAGTTGCTTCTTCAAACTCCGCTTCAGTTCCAGATCTTCGTGAAGCAGCCTGCCGTAGTCCTTCGTAGCAAACCAGCGGGATCTCCAAGGCTTGGTAATTCCGAGCCGAAATCCGTATGGATGTGTCTTTTGACCCATGAACTATCTGTCCTCGGCTAACTATCTTTACTCGGCTGTAGGTGCGCTCTGTAAGCGCACGTCCCTTCATCAAATCTGTGCGGTCACGGGCCGCACCTGCAGGATTATTCCTTTTCTCCTAACTCAATCGTGATGTGGCTCATCCGTCTCTGGTAGCGGAAAGCCCGTCCCATCGGAGCTGGCCGGATCCGCTTCAGCCGGGGCCCTTCATTGATGTACGCCGTCTCAATAAACAGCTTGTCGACATCAACCGATTCCGACTGCTCAGTCGCATTGGCGACCGCAGAGCGAACGACCTTTTCGATCGGACCGGTGGCGCGCTTATTGGTGAACTGCAATGTTATCAACGCATCGTTCACGTTCTTTCCACGGATCAGGTCCACCACGAGACGGACCTTCTGTGGCGACATGCGTACAAACCGGGCTGTAGCTGTTGAAATCATGCTTTCATGTGTCAGTGCGTTCTATGAATGTGCAATCCAGTTTTCCAGGGTCACTCTATTTTCCAGGCGCACTCTATAGGCGCACGACGACCAACGGGTGGTCATCGAGCAGCTGCGTCATCTCGGAGTCACAGCCTTGCCGCCCGCCGAATGGCCACGAAATGTCCGTGTCGGTGCGAATTCTCCAAACTTGTGGCCAACCATATTCTCAGTTACGTATACCGGAATGAATTTCTTCCCGTTGTGAACCGCAATCGTGTGGCCCACCATTTCCGGGGTTACGGTTGAGCGCCTGGACCAGGTCTTGTGCACCTTCTTTTCGTTCCGGGCATTCATCCCCGCGATCACCTTCTCCAGATGGTCGTCGATAAAGTAGCCCTTCTTGACCGATCGTGCCATAAAACCTACTTCTTCCTCTTAACGATGAACTTATCGGTCCGCTTGTTGTTGCGCGTCCGATAACCCAACGTCGGTTTACCCCAGGGCGTCATGGGATTGTTCCCCTTGACGCGCCCCTCTCCACCCCCGTGAGGATGGTCCACCGGATTCATGACCACACCCCGGACGGTGGGACGGATACCACGATGTCTCTTCCGACCTGCCTTGCCGAGGCTGATGTTTTCGTGATCCAGGTTGCCCACCTGCCCAACGGTGGCGGCACAATCAACAGCGACGAGTCGAACTTCACCCGAAGGCAGTTTGATGTGGGCATACTTTCCTTCTTTGGCGACCAGTTGGGCCGATCCACCAGCCGCACGCACCATCTGAGCGCCCTTGCCCGGCCGGAGTTCGATGTTGTGGATTGTTGTACCGAGCGGAATGTTCTTAAGCGGCAACGCGTTACCCACCAGGATGTCCGCTTCGGGCCCAGACACAACCTTCATACCGACTTTGAGACCGACTGGCTGAAGGATATAGCGTTTCTCACCATCCACGTATGAAAGCAGAGCAATGAAAGCGGAACGGTTGGGGTCGTACTCGATTGTTTCAACACTGGCCGGAACACCTGGTTTGTTGCGCTTGAAGTCGATCACCCGATACTGTTTCTTGCTACCACCACCTCGATGCCGGATCGTCATGCGCCCGTAATTATTCCGGCCGCTGATCCTTTTCTTCGGCTCAAGCAGAGGCTTGTGGGGCGTATCCGTGGTGATCTCCTGCTTGTAATCGATCACTTCCTGGAAGCGCCGCGACATCGGAGTCGGATTGAATTTCTTAATCGCCATTTCAGTATCCCGTCCTAGGCAAACGGATTTTCGCTATACTTCGTCCCCGTACTCGATCATTTTTTCGCCCTCGGCCAGCTTTACGTATGCCTTTTTCCAGGACGGCTGGTATCCGACGAACCGGCCGCGACGCCGCATTTTTCCACGCACGACCATCGTTCGGACATCCTCGACCCGGACCTTGAATATCCGCTCCACCGCCTGCCGGATTTCCTGCTTACTGGCATCCGACTCTACGCTGAAGCAGAGCGTTCGCTCGTCTTCCTTCAGACCGAGTCCTTTCTCAGTAATAACTGGGCGGCGAATCACGTCAAAAAGAGTGCTCATTTCTCCAGACCCTCTTCGAGGCCCTGAATCGCGGCCTTGGTGAATACGACATGCCGGGCATTCAAGAGCTGATATGGGGTGAGCTGAAGGTTTGCGATGAGGCGGACTTCAGACAGGTTTCGGGAGGCCATGTACAGATTCGGATTCTCTAGGTGATCCACCAGGAGCACCTTGCGCCTGAAACCCAACCTGTCCAGGCATTCTGCGAACGGCTTCGTCCGATGGCTCCCCAGGCTGAAGGCGTCGACGACGCTCAGTTCGGAATCCCGAAGCTTCAGTGTCAAAGCAGACCTCAGTGCGGCCCGAAACATTTTCTTCGGAAGCTCATAGCCATATTTCCTGGGTTTCGGTCCGAACACGGTTCCTCCGGTTCGCCATAGCGGGTTCCGTGCTTCTCCCACCCGCGCACGTCCCGAACCCTTCTGCCGCCAGGGTTTCCGACCGCTGCCTCGCACTTCCGCCCGGGTCTTGGTCGAATGGGTTCCTCGGCGATGGCTCGCCAGATACTGGCGAACCGCATCGTGCATCAACCCTTCGTTGACCGGTGCATCAAAGACGGCCCCTGCCAGTTCAATCGTTTCGACTACGTTGTTGTCCAGATTTTTGACTTCGATTGTCGGCATGTTAACCTGCTCTCTGAACCACGACGTATCCGCCATTGGGTCCCGGTACCGCTCCACGGACCAGCATAACGTTCCTGTCTTCATCCACGCTATGTACGCGGAGTCCACGGGTCGTTACGCGCGCCGCGCCCATATGACCCGCATCCGAGTTCCCTTCAAGACGCGGGAAGGATAAGCCGACTGCCCGATCGATCCCGGCGCCCGGTGGAACATGGAACCGTGGGTCGCCCGACCACCACTGAATCCGTGACGCTTAATCACGCCGGCGAAACCGCGGCCTTTACTGGTTCCGGTCACGTGAACCCGATCGCTGGATGTGAAGATCTCAACCTGTAAGCGATCACCCGTCTTTACGTCATCGTCAGCATCAAGACCGACTTCCCGTATAAAACGCACGGGCGGTACACCGGCTTTCTTGAAATGGCCGGCCATCGGCTTTCCGACACGCTTTTCCTTTACGAACTCGACCAAGCCCAACTGCACCGCGTCGTAACCATCACGCTGCACGGTCTTACGCTGCACGACGACACATGGGCCGACTTCGATAACGGTGACCGACACCGCCGTCCCGTCCTCGCCCAGCACCTGGGTCATTCCAACTTTCTTGCCTAAAAGTCCGTCTACCATTTTCCTTCAAGTTCTTTCGAGTTCTCTCGAGCGTCGGGCCCACGCCCTTAGCAGCCCCGGACCCTTCCGGCCATTCTAAGTTCCGTGCTCCCGGCCGAAAGCCTTAATCTCAACATCAACGCCCGCTGGCAGGTCCAGCTTCATCAGAGCATCCACGGTCTGGGGTGTCGGTTCCAGTATGTCGAGCAACCGCTTGTGCGTCCGGATTTCGAACTGCTCCCGAGACTTTTTATCCACATGCGGCGAACGTAATACGGTGTATTTGTTAATCACCGTCGGCAGGGGAATCGGGCCGGCCACTCGAGCACCGGTGCGCTTCGCCGTATCCACGATCTCACCTGACGATTGATCCAAAATCCTCGAATCGTAGGCCTTCAGCCGTATACGAATTTTTTCGTTTAGCATCTTTAATGAAGTCTCGGACGAGTTTTCTTAGTCATCTGTAATTTCGGTAACGGTACCGGCACCAACGGTGCGTCCGCCTTCACGAATTGCGAAGCGCAATCCCTTCTCCAGTGCCACCGGCGTGATCAACTCGATCTTCAAACTCACGTTGTCCCCCGGCATCACCATCTCCACCCCTTCCGGCAACGACGATGAACCGGTCACGTCTGTGGTCCGGAAGTAAAACTGTGGCCGGTACCCATTGAAAAACGGCGTGTGCCTCCCGCCCTCGTCCTTCGTCAGCACATACACCTCCGCATTGAACTTCGTGTGCGGCTGGATCGACCCCTTCTTCGCCACCACCTGGCCCCGCTCCACTTCGTCCTTCTTCGTCCCTCGCAACAACAGCCCCACGTTGTCGCCCGCCTGCCCTTCATCCAGCAACTTCTTGAACATCTCCACGCCCGTGATCACCGTCTTGAACGTCGGCGTGAATCCCACAATCTCCAACTCCTCTCCCACCTTCACGATGCCCCGCTCGATCCGCCCCGTCACCACCGTTCCCCGGCCCGATATCGAGAATATATCCTCGATCGGCATCAAAAACGGCTTGTCCACGTCCCGCTCCGGCACCGGTATGTACGAGTCCACCTGCTCCATCAACTCGTTGATCTTCGCCACCCATTCTTCTTCTTCGTCCAGCGCTTTCAGCGCCGATCCCCTCACCACCGGTACGTCATCCCCGGGAAATCCATACGACGTCAACAACTCCCGGACTTCCATCTCCACCAACTCCAGCAACTCCTCGTCTTCCACCGCGTCGCACTTATTCAAAAACACCACCACAAACGGCACGCCCACCTGCCGCGCCAGCAATATGTGCTCCCGCGTCTGCGGCATCGGTCCGTCCGTCGCTGCCACCACCAGGATCGCCCCGTCCATCTGCGCCGCTCCCGTGATCATGTTCTTGATGTAATCGGCATGTCCCGGACAGTCCACATGCGCATAGTGCCGGTTCGCTGTCTGATACTCCACGTGCGCCGTCGCAATCGTGATCCCTCGCGCTTTCTCTTCCGGCGCATTGTCGATCGAATCAAACGACCGGTACGACACCTTCGGATCATTCTTCGCCAATGTCTTCGTGATCGCCGCCGTTAACGTCGTCTTCCCATGATCGATATGTCCGATCGTCCCTACGTTGATGTGCGGCTTGTTTCGCTCAAATTTCTCTTTCGCCATTGCGCTTCCTCGTGTGGATTGCCTTCTTCTCTAGGGGCCGTTCTCGACCGCCCGACCTCGTTAAATCGGCTAAATCGACTAAATCGGCTAAACCGGCTTGAATTCCCGCCCTTGCGCCTTCGCAACGATCTCTTCAGAGATCTGGGAAGGCACCTGTGAATACTGCCCAAAGTGCATCGAGTAGGTTGCGCGACCCTGGGTCATCGATCGGAGGTCTGTCGCGTAACCGAACATCGTCGACAGCGGCACAAGAGCCCGGACGACCTGGGTTCCCTGACGGGCATCCATACCTTCCACGTGGCCACGGCGGGAGTTCAAATCTCCGATGACATCGCCCAGGTACTCCTCCGGAAGAACCACTTCAACTCGCATCATAGGCTCCAGCAATGCTGGATATGCCTTTCCGCAAGCGGTCTTAAACGCCATGGACCCCGCAATTTTGAACGCTATCTCTGAAGAATCCACATCGTGGAAAGACCCATCAAACAGAGTGACTCGCACGTCACGCATCTCGTACCCGGCGAGAATTCCAGACGTCATCGCCCCGGCGATCCCTTGATGGACAGGCTTAATAAACTCTTTGGGAATTGCGCCGCCGACAATCTTATTGACAAAATCCAGTCCCGTACCGGATTCGGCAGGCTCTATCTTTATCTTGACGTGGCCGTATTGGCCCCGGCCGCCGGTTTGCCGCACGTAACGGCCTTCAGCCTCGGCTGCTTTCCGAATGGTTTCCTTATATGAGACCTGCGGCTTACCCACATTGGCACCAACACTGAACTCTCTCAACATCCGGTCGACAATGATCTCCAGATGCAACTCACCCATCCCGGAGATAATGCTCTGCCCGGTATCCGTGTCGGTGTGCATACGGAACGTGGGATCCTCCTGGGCCAGCTTTCCCAGTGCCATTCCCATCTTTTCCTGGTCCGCCTTGGTCTTTGGCTCTATCGCAACCGAAATGACTGGCTCCGGAAAGTCCATGGCTTCGAGAAGAATAGGCGCGGCTTCGGTGCAAATCGTATCCCCCGTCGTTACGGCCTTCAGTCCAACTGCGGCCGCAATATCTCCGGTATAGATGCCCTTTATCTCTTCGCGTTTGTCCGCATGCATTTTCAACAGGCGCCCGATGCGTTCGCGTTTATCTTTCCGGGCGTTATAAACGTACGATCCGGCATCGATATGACCCGAATACACCCTGAAGAAGGCCAACTGCCCGACGAA
Organism: Terriglobia bacterium; assembly: GCA_965263045.1. Classification (GTDB taxonomy): domain Bacteria; phylum Acidobacteriota; class Terriglobia; order 20CM-2-55-15; family 20CM-2-55-15. The sequence continues at coordinate 5,811,495 of CBDHGK010000041.1, read as the reverse complement.
TGGGTCGTACATGATCTTGAAAACAAGCGCTGAAAACGGCTCTGAATCATCGGCGTTACGGGTAACTTCTGAAGATCGGTCTGCAGTAAAGCCGGAAACCGGGGGCACGTCGAGTGGAGAAGGGAGGAAATCGACAACGGCATCGAGGAGGGTCTGGACGCCTTTATTCTTAAAGGCGGAGCCACAAAGGACCGGCGTCATCTTCATCTCGATCGTTGCACGCCTGACACCTGCCTTGAGCTCATCCTCAGATACAGCGTCGCCGTTGACGAACTTATCGAATAACCCGTCATCAACCTCGCTGGCCGCTTCTATCAATTTCTCGCGACGTGCTGCCGACTCGGCGATATATTCTTCCGGAATATCCTGCAGTTCGTACTCAGACCCGCGGGTCGCATCGGAATATACGATCGCCTTCTGACGAATCAGATCGATCACTCCAAGAAACTTATCCTCTTTGCCGAGTGGCAACTGAAGCACAACCGGGTTTCCACGCAGTCGAGTGCGCATCATCTCGACACAGTTGTCAAAATCGGCTCCCGCGCGATCCATCTTGTTGACGAAGGCAATCCGGGGCACACGATATTTGTCGGCCTGGCGCCACACAGTTTCCGACTGTGGCTCAACGCCGCCAACCGCACAAAAGACGGCAACTGCGCCGTCCAGGACTCGAAGAGACCGCTCGACCTCTGCTGTGAAATCCACGTGTCCGGGTGTGTCGATAATGTTGACCCTAAAATCATTCCAGAAACATGTTGTGGCAGCGGACGTAATGGTAATGCCCCGCTCCTGCTCCTGTTCCATCCAGTCCATAGTCGCTGTACCTTCGTGCACCTCTCCCAACTTATAGTTGATCCCGGTGTAGTAGAGAATCCGCTCCGTGGTGGTCGTCTTGCCGGCATCGATATGGGCCATGATGCCGATATTGCGGGTTCTCTCCAGTGGTACGACTCTAGGCATGCTCTTGATTGATCCGTTTACCAGCGATAGTGGGCAAAGGCCTTATTCGCTTCCGCCATCCGGTGCGTATCTTCCTTTTTCTTCACAGCGTTTCCGCGGTTGTTGGCGGCATCGAGAACTTCGCCGGCAAGTTTTTCTTCCATCGATTTCTCACCCCGCGCCCGCGAATAACCGATCAGCCACCGAATGCCCAGAGACGTACGGCGGACGGTGCTGACCTCCAGCGGCACCTGGTAGGTTGAGCCACCCACACGGCGTGACTTCACTTCCAGAACAGGCTTGATATTCTCGATCGCCCTCTTGAACACCTTCAACGGATCGTCGCCCGCTTTCTCTTCAACGATTTTCAAGGCCCGGTAGAAAATCTGCTGCGCAACGCTCTTCTTACCGCCCCACATCATCTGGTTGACGAACTTCGACACAAGAGTGCTGGAGTAGACCGGGTCCGGTAGAATCTCGCGGCGTACGATGTGAGCCTTTCTGGGCATACAAACCTCAAGACAACTCCCTCAAAATCCGGCGGGAAGTTGCGGCCTTTCGGCAAATTTATTGACGAATCATTCGGAGCCTATACCCGGGGGTAGATCCCGGTGGCAGACTCCGTACCTCGGCAGATTAAGCCTTCGGTCGCTTCGCGCCATACTTCGAACGCGACTGCTTGCGGCCCGTTACGCCGGAAGCATCCAATGTTCCACGCACAACGTGGTATCGAACACCAGGTAAATCCTTGACGCGACCGCCGCGAATCAAAACGATGGAGTGCTCCTGCAGGTTGTGTCCAATTCCAGGGATGTAAGTCGTAACCTCGATCCCATTCGTCAACCGGACCCGAGCTACCTTACGCAAGGCTGAATTCGGCTTCTTCGGCGTAGATGTATATACCCGAGTGCATACACCACGCTTCTGCGGACAATTCTGCAGCGCAGGACTGCCCGTCTTATAATTCGGCTTCTTTCGACCCTGTCGAACCAGCTGGTTGAACGTCGGCACGATGCTTCAACTCCTGAACTCTTCGTCCCATTCCCGGTAGCAAAACCGTCCATAGGGAAAGTTATTAATCTTATTAGATTGGGTAAGTACTTGTCAATCCATGTACTTCCAAAAACTCCAACGGTCCGGCCACCATATATGTTCGGGCCAGGATTCGACCGCGATTATTCCCTTCAAAACGCCAACAAAACGCATCGCGAATCGGTACAGGGGTCAGCAGAAGTAGCGCCCTGTCGCAACTGCCTGGATCAATTAATCCAGTCTGTAGCCAATACCGAAAGCTAGGTCGACAGGGACTCCCGGCTCAACCCTCCCGGATCATGTGGCGGATCTAGCGCATCGAACTCCTCTGGAAGCACCGATTCGGGGACCGCCTGGTTCGTGAGGAAAACGTTTCGGTAATGGTCCAGGCCCGTCCCAGCTGGGATCAACCGTCCCATAATGACGTTCTCCTTCAAGCCCCTCAGGTAGTCAATTTTCCCGCTGATCGAGGCTTCCGTCAGGACACGCGTCGTCTCCTGGAATGACGCTGCAGATATGAATGAGTCGGTCGCAAGAGAAGCCTTCGTAATACCCAGCAGCAATGGCCGGCCAGATGCGGGCTCACCACCATTGGTGCGGACACGGTCGTTTTCCTCCTGAAAGCGAAACCGATCGACCTGCGCGTCAATGAGAAATTCAGTATCCCCTACCTCTTCGACTTTGATCCATCGCATCATCTGACGCACGATGACTTCAATGTGCTTGTCGTTGATTGCGACACCCTGCAGCCGGTAAACCTCCTGGACTTCATTGACCAGATACGTCTGCAACTCCTTCTCGCCGAGAACGGCCAGGATGTCGTGCGGATTGCGGGGGCCATCCATCAGTGGCTCGCCTGCACGTACGGTTTCACCTTCCTGAACGTTGACGTGTACGCCGCGAGGCAGCGAATATTCACGCTCAACTCCCTCATTCACGACAGAGATTTTGCGCTGGCCCTTGCTGATGTCACCGTACTTGACCATACCGTCGATCTCGGTAATCACGGCCGTCTCTTTAGGCTTGCGGGCTTCGAACAACTCCTGGACTCTGGGCAGCCCCCCGGTGATGTCTTTGGTTTTCGTGGTTTCACGAGGAATCTTTGCGAGAACGTCACCCTGATAAACCGGATCGCCCTCACCCACAATGAGGTGGGCCCGTGAAGGAATGAGGTATTTCTTCAGAAGCTTGTTGTCCTTGTCTCGTATCTGGAGCGTGGGCTGACGCTTTTCGTCTGGCGAATCGCTTACAACCCAGCGGGACAAGCCGGTAACCTCGTCGAGTTCTTCGTGCATCGTTACACCTTCGACAAGGTCTTTGAATTGAACGACCCCTCCAAACTCGGTCAGGATAGCGAAGGTGTAGGGATCCCACTCGACCAGCACAGCGCCGATGGACACTTCCTGACCCTCATCCACTTTTAGCTGGGCGCCGTATACGATGGTGTAGCGTTCCTTTTCCCGGCCTTTGTCGTCGACGATGGCAAGGATGCCGTTTCTATTCATCGCGACCAGGAAACCGGATTTATCGCGAACCGTTTGAAGATCCTGGAACTGGATCATACCCGCGTTCTTGGCTTCCAGATTGGTCTGCTCGAACACGCGGCTGGCAGTTCCACCGATATGGAACGTCCTCATAGTGAGCTGTGTGCCCGGCTCTCCAATTGATTGAGCAGCAATGACACCTACAGCCTCGCCAATTTCGACGAGATTGCCTGTAGCAAGATTGCGGCCATAACATCGGACGCAAACGCCGCGCCGGGACTCACACGTCAGCACGGATCGAATCTTCACCCGCTCAATGCCAGCGGCCTGAATCGAGCTGGCAAGGTCCTCCGTGATTTCGCTGTTCACGTCGACGATGGTTTTGCTTTCGTAGTCTTTGACCTTCTCGAGAGAGACGCGACCAATAATACGGTCGCGCAGAGGCTCGATGATTTCGCCCGATTCAACGATCGAACCCACGAATATGCCATCGACGGTACCGCAGTCATTTTCGCTGATGATAACGTCCTGGGCCACGTCGACGAGGCGGCGAGTCAGATAACCGGAATCGGCGGTTTTTAATGCCGTATCTGCCAAACCTTTGCGGGCTCCGTGCGTTGAGATAAAGTACTGCAAAACATGGAGGCCTTCGCGGAAATTGGCGGTGATCGGAGTCTCGATAATCTCCCCGGAAGGCTTGGCCATCAGACCGCGCATTCCGGCCAGCTGCCGGATCTGCTGTTTTGATCCCCGGGCCCCGGAATCGGCCATTAGCAGGATGGGATTGAAGGCATGGCTCCGCTGTTCTGCAGTCTCCATTTCGTGGAACATCATGTCGGAAATCTTTTCAGTAACGTCCGACCAGATTGCAATCACCTTGTTGTAACGTTCGCCGTTGGTAATTGCACCATCCCGGTACTGCGAATCGACCTTCACAACCTCTTTCTGCGCGTTGCTTACGAATTCCCGTTTACCCGGGGGCACGATGAGATCGTCGATGCCGATCGATATCCCTGCCTTCGTCGCATAAAGGAACCCAAGCGTCTTGATCCGATCCAACATGGTGACCGTCATTTCGGCTCCATAGCGCAAATGCGTATGGCTGACCAGTTGACTCAGCCCCTTCTTCTTCAGGAGTCCGTTGACGAACGGCATTCCATCCGGAAGATTGTCGAAGACGATCACGCGCCCGACGGTGGTTTCAAGCATCCGATTCTCAACATCCAGCGATTCGGCAAGACCGATCGCCTGCGGGTCATATGCGGTCGTCATGTCGATGAGAGCGCCCGTGTATCGAAGTCGTATGGGCGTCTGGGTTTCGACCTGACCGGCTTCGAACGCCATCAGGACTTCTTCGACCCCACCGAACGTACGCCCTTCGCCGCGGGTGCCTTCTTTGGCGCGCGTCAGATAGTAGAGCCCAAGAACCATGTCCTGACTCGGAACGGCGATGGGCTGGCCGCTGGCCGGGGACAAGAGATTGTTAGTTGAGAGCATCAGCACCGAAGCTTCAATCTGAGCTTCCGGCGATAAAGGGATATGCACGGCCATCTGGTCGCCATCGAAGTCTGCGTTGAACGCCGTGCACACCAACGGGTGGATCTTGATCGCTTTTCCTTCCACAAGGACCGGTTCAAACGCCTGAATCCCCAACCGGTGCAGGGTGGGCGCACGGTTGAGCAGGACAGGATGCTCCTTGATCACATCTTCCAGGATGTCCCACACCACAGGATCATAGCGCTCAACCATTTCCTTGGCCGCCTTTACCGTGGTGCAGTGACCACCCTGTTCGAGGCGGTTGTAGATAAAAGGCTTGAATAGCTCCAGCGCCATCTTCTTGGGCAAACCACATTGATTGAGTTTCAGTTCCGGTCCCACGACGATGACGGAACGGCCAGAATAATCCACGCGCTTTCCGAGCAGGTTCTGCCGGAACCGTCCCTGCTTGCCCTTGAGTGTGTCTGAAAGTGACTTGAGGGGGCGGTTGTTGGCGCCTCGAAGGATCCGACCACGTCGGCCATTGTCGAACAGGGCGTCTACAGCCTCCTGCAACATGCGTTTCTCGTTTCGGACAATGACTTCCGGGGCATGGAGATCGATCAGCTTCTTGAGCCGGTTGTTTCGATTGATCACTCTCCGATAGAGGTCGTTCAGGTCCGATGTCGCAAACCGACCACCATCCAAGGGGACCAACGGACGCAACTCAGGCGGAATAACCGGCAGAACGTCCAGAATCATCCATTCGGGCTTGTTTCCAGATTTGACGAAAGCTTCGACCACTTTCAGCCGCTTCGCGAACTTGATCTTTTTCTGCTGCGAGGTCTCGTTCTTCATTTTGACCCGAAGCTCCTCCGACAGCGTCGCAATGTCGATTCGCTTGAGGAGTTCCTTGATGGCCTCGGCGCCCATCATCGCGACGAATTTGCCCGGGTGTTCCAGTTGCATCTGGCGGAACTTTTCCTCGGTCAGCAGTTCACAGTCCTTGAGTGGAGCTTCTCCCTGGTCCACAGTCACATAAGCCTCAAAGTAGAGAACGCGCTCGAGGTCTCGAAGCGACATGTCGAGAAGGTGCCCGATGCGGCTTGGCAGTCCCTTGAAGAACCAAACATGGGAACACGGACTGGCGAGTTCGATGTGGGCCAACCGTTCCCGACGAACCTTGGACAGGGTGACTTCAACACCGCACTTGTCACAGATAACGCCGCGATGTTTCATCCGTTTGTACTTTCCGCAAACGCACTCCCAATCAGTCACCGGGCCAAAGATCCGCGCACAGAACAATCCGTCCTTCTCCGGCTTGAAGGTCCGGTAGTTGATGGTTTCCGGCTTGGTGACCTCGCCATGAGACCACGACCTGATTTTTTCAGGGGATGCGAGACTAATCCGTATGCTGTCAAAGTCGGCGATCGGCGCCGCTCTGTCGTAGGGATTGGATCTGATCAAAGCAATTACCTCCTCGAAGGAGTTGAGAAATCAGTGACGTTTGACACGCGGGCAGTGACGGGTTCGAAACGATCCAACCGACACGCACTGCTCATCACGAGTCTTTTGCAGCGGGACCGGCCGGTTTCCTCTTCATCAACTCGACGTCAAGACATAGGCTTTGAAGCTCCCGAATCAGGACGTTGAAAGACTCGGGAACACCGGGCTCAACTGCGGCCTCACCTTTGACAATGGCCTCGTAGATCTTCGTCCGTCCAAAGACGTCGTCCGATTTGGACGTCAGGAGCTCCTGGAGTATGTGTGCGGCCCCATAGGCCTCCAGAGCCCAGACTTCCATCTCACCAAAACGCTGTCCACCAAACTGTGCTTTACCGCCCAGAGGTTGCTGGGTAATCAACGAGTAAGGGCCAATCGATCGAGCATGAATTTTGTCGTCGACGAGGTGAGATAGCTTGAGCATGTATATGTATCCAACGGTCACTTCCTGTTCGAACGGTTCACCTGACATCCCGTCGTAGAGCCGCGTTTTTCCGCTCGTAGGCAGGTTCGCGCGCTCGAGCGCGGACTTGATTTCGGATTCTGTCGCGCCATCGAAGACCGGGGTCGCGAAATACAGGCCCAGGGCATGGGCGGCCCACCCAAGGTGCGTCTCTAGAATCTGTCCAACATTCATCCTCGACGGCACCCCCAACGGATTCAACACGATTTCGACTGGAGTGCCGTCCGGTAGAAAAGGCATATCCTCCTCGGGCAATATCCGCGCGATCACGCCCTTGTTACCGTGCCGGCCTGCCATCTTGTCTCCGACGGAGAGCTTGCGCTTCATCGCGACATACACCTTGACCAGTTTGATTACCCCGGGCGGCAATTCGTCACCACGTCTCAACTTGGAAATCCGGTCCTCATGAACTTTTCGAAGCACGTCGATCTGACGCGTCGTCATGCCTTCGATCTCCTGAATCTGAGCCGCATTGTTGGAGCCGTCGGTGAATTTCAGCTTCAGAAGCTCGCGCATCGATAAGTTTTCAATTACCTTTCGGGTCAACACCGTCTTCTTGGCAATGATCTTCCGTCCAGTTCGCTCGTGAACGAGCTGATTCGAAGTCGTCTTGCCGGCAAGGATTGGCTCCAGGCGCTTATTCCGCTCGTCTGTCAGAATGCGGATCTCGTCCCGCAAATTCTTCTCCAGGCGCTGCAGTTCCATCTCTTCGATTGACATCGCCCGTTCGTCTTTTTCGGCACCCTTGCGTGAGAAGATGTTCACGTCGACGACAATCCCTTCGATTCCCGGGGGGCAAATAAGCGACGCATCGCGAACGTCTCCGGCCTTTTCTCCAAAAATTGCCCGCAGCAATTTCTCTTCAGGCGTGAGCTGAGTTTCGCCTTTCGGAGTCACCTTGCCAACGAGCACGTCGCCCGGCTTAACGTTCGCGCCAATTCGGATAATGCCTGCTTCATCCAGATCGTTGAGGAAGGACTCGCTGACGTTGGGAATGTCGCGAGTGATCTCTTCGGGACCAAGCTTGGTATCCCGCGCCTCGATTTCGAATTCTTCGATGTGGATCGATGTGTAATAGTCGTCCTTGACCAGGCGCTCGGAAACCAGGATTGCATCCTCAAAGTTGTAACCACGCCAGGGCATGAAAGAGACGAGTATGTTTCGGCCCAGCGCAAGTTCACCCAGTTCGGTGCACGGTCCATCCGCAAGCACCTTCCCCTGAAGGACACGATCTCCCTTCCGGACGACTGGCTTCTGATTGATACAGGTATTCTGGTTGGAACGCTTGAACTTCGTCAGCGAGTATATGTCGGCGCCTACCTCCCGGGAAAAGAAGCTCTCTTCAGCGCCTTCCACCCGAACAATGATCCGCTCAGAATCAACAGAATCGACGACGCCGCTTCGTCGACAAATAACCACGGCGCCCGAGTCACGAGCCGTGATCTCCTCCATCCCTGTTCCAACAAACGGCGCGTCTGTTCGAAGCAGAGGCACGGCCTGGCGTTGCATGTTCGATCCCATCAACGCACGGTTCGCATCGTCGTTCTCGAGAAACGGAATCAGCGAGGCTGCCACCGAAACCAACTGCTTGGGAGAGACATCGACGAAGTCGACTTCTTCACGCTGCTTAAGAACGAAATTACCCGACTGCCGCACGTTAACCAGTTCGTTGACCATCCGCCCGCGGTCATCCAACTCTACGTTGGCCTGAGCGATCAAGTACTCATCTTCCTGCCAGGCGGACAGATAGAAAGAGTAGGGTTCGAACTCGATTCGCTTCTTCCCCGTCAACGACGCATTTTCCTTCTCGACGACATTGAGGGCGACATGCGAACCGACTTCGTGTTTCGACCCACCAGCAGAAAGAACGGTCACATAGTCGACAACGCGCCCTTTTTCAACCTTGCGATACGGGCTTTCAATGAAACCGAACTCGTTGATCCTGGCGTAACAACTCAGCGAGGAAATCAACCCGATGTTGGGACCCTCCGGGGTTTCGATCGGGCATATACGCCCGTAGTGTGTCGGATGAACGTCTCGAACTTCAAATCCGGCACGTTCCCGGGAGAGACCTCCCGGTCCCAACGCTGATAGACGCCTCTTGTGAGTGATCTCGGACAGAGGATTCGTCTGGTCCATAAACTGCGAGAGCTGGGATGAGCCAAAGAATTCGCGGACCGCAGCGATCACCGGCTTTGCGTTGATCAAGTCATGCGGCATCGCTGTGATCATTTCCTGATAGACGGACATTTTTTCCTTAATTGCCCGTTCCATCCGAACCAACCCGATTCGGAATTGGTTCTCAAGTAACTCTCCAACCGCACGGACCCGGCGATTACCGAGATGATCGATGTCGTCCACCTGACCGACCGGCTTCCGCAACTTCAAGAGATAGGAAATAACACCGTAGAAATCGGCAGGCTCCAGGATCCTCTTCTCGAGCGGGGTCGTCATGTCCAGCTTGATATTGAATTTGAGCCGGCCGACCCTCGAGAAGTCGTACTTGCGCGCATCAAAAAACATGCCGTCAAACAAGTTGGTGGCGGTGTCCAGCGTCGGGGGATCACCGGGTCGCAGCTTACGGTAGATCTCGATCAGAGCTTCCTCCGAAGTCTTGATCGTGTCTTTCTTGACTGTCTGGCTCAAAACAATTCCGATATCGTCGCGCTCAGGAAAGAACACCGCCAGTTCGGGCACCCCGGCATCGATCACGGATCGAACAATCGTCGGATTCAGCTCGCTGTTTGCCTCGGCGATCACTTCACCGGTGTTGATATCGACGATATCCGCAGCTGTGAACCCACCTTCAATATCCTCAGCGACAATTTCAAACGCTTTCAATTTGGATTGCTTGATGTTGTGAAACACCGACGCGGTGATTTTCTTGCCAGCCCCGACCAGCAGTTCTTTTGTCTTTGGGTGCCGGATCTCCTTACTGACCCGCATTCCGCGAATTGTGGAGGAAAAACTCCAATACAGCTTTTGCTTGTCAATCTTGATCGTATCGATCGAGTAGAATTTGCGGACAATTTCTTCGTCATTCTTCAGGCCAAGAGCCCGTAGGAAGATCGAAGCGAGAAATTTTCGTTTTCGGTCGATCCTGACGTAGAGGATATTCTTTGCAGTCTCGTATTCGAACTCAACCCAGGAACCGCGGTAAGGAATAATCTTCCCCAGAAAGTAGTCCCGAGCCGGGGTCGATTCGAAGAAGACACCGGGACTCCGGTGCAACTGACTGACGATTACGCGCTCCGTCCCATTAATGACGAACGTGCCGTTCTCGGTCATTAACGGAATCTCCCCGAAGTAAACCTCCTGTTCCTTGATGTCGCGAATCGTCTTGGCGCCCGTATCGGGGTCCTTGTCAAAAATCGTCAAACGAATCGTAACCTTCAGCGGCGCCGAGTACGTCATACCGCGCGCCTGACACTCGATGACGTTGTATTTAAGGTTCAGTTGGACGGGATCACCGCACTTCTGGCAGAAGGTCACGAGATTCTTGTTTGTCGTCCCGCAGTGCCGGCACATCACGGTACTTTCGGCAGAAAACGGGTTCGTCGTGATCGTGCTGCCGCAGGAGCGGCATGTGCTGCGGAGATGGTGGAGCCCTTTCAGGGTCCCGCATTTGCACTCCCAGTTGCCAATCGAATAACTGATGAATTCAAGAGTAGACACTCCCCGAAAGTCGGAGATCGGAAAGACCGAAATGAAAACTGCCTGCAACCCTGTATCTTCACGTTCATCCGGCAGCATGTTCATCTGAAGAAACCGTTCGTAGGATTTCTTCTGGACCTCGATGAGATTGGGAATCTGAATTGCCGTCTTGATCTTCGAAAAGTTAGTTCTCTCTCTAGCGGTATTCGTATTAGTGTCTGCCATTTGTAGTACTTACTCCTGAAATGACAACGCGCCGGGTGCAAGACGTACTACGTCCTGCCGACCCGGCCGTCCAATTCTGCGACTCGCGGCCATCCGCTGAAAGATGTTCTTTCGGTAACGAACCGATGGGAGCTCCCGCAATCGATGTCCGATTTTCCGGAATCGAGTTACTTCACTTCTATAGTGGCGCCAGCTTCTTCGAACTGTTTCTTGATATCTTCCGCTTCGCTCTTGTTCACGCCCTCTTTGATCGGCTTTGGAGCGGATTCGACAAGGTCTTTAGCTTCTTTCAGACCCAGACTCGTGAGCTGACGCACCACCTTGATGACAGCGATCTTGTTGCCGCCAAAGCTGGTCAGTACAACATCAAATTCTGTCTGTTCTTCTTCGGCAGCCCCACCACCGGCTGCGGGGGCCCCCGCCACGGCGACAGCAGCCGCAGCGGCGCTGACACCGAAGGCTTCCTCGATCCCCTTAACCAACTCGGAAGCCTCCATCAACGAAAGACCTTTGATTTCCTCGATGATGCTAGCTATTTTGTCCGACATGCGATTCTCCTGGTTGATGAATGCGGGGTATTCTGGAATAGAGTTGATGATTCTGAACAGGTATAGCCAACTCGACCCACGAACCCTCTGGAATGTAAGAGTTTTGCTCCTGGAACTTTCCTACCCGAATTTCTCGGCCTCGACGGCCTGACCGAGCGCAACAGCCAGATTCCGACCCACAGCCTTGACGCCGACCGCAATCCTTTGCGCAGGAGCGTTAACCAGATACATCAGTTGAGCGATCAAGTCGTCGTGGGAGGGCAACGCGGCGATCTCAGCGAGTGCCGAGACTTCGACCACTCGCCCTTCGACCATCCCCGCTTTGAACTCGAAAGCGGGATTCGCCTTCGCGTAATCGGAAAGGGTCTTAGCCAGCGTGACCGGATCTCCGGAATTGTAGGCAAGCGCCGTGGGTCCCTCGAACGAGGCCGTGAGTTGCTCCGCATGAGTCCCTTTGGCGGAGATCTTGGCAAGTCTATTCTTTACGACTTTATATTTGCTGCCGGCGCTGCGAACCTTGTCACGAAGATCGGTATCTTGCCCAACGTTGAGCCCTTTAAACTGGACTACAATCAGGTTCTCCGCCTCGGTCAACTCTTCCTTCAACTGATCAATTTCTTCGCGTTTCTGTTTCTTGGACTTCACCAGATTCTCCTTGGCACACTCAACGGGTGTTTTCGAAGGTCAACCACTGCCAGATGCCCGTGCGTCCGGTCACTTCGCGTCAACCGAAGCGGGGTCGATATCGATACCGGGGCTCATCGTGGTTGCCACCGTTACCCGACGAACGTATTTACCCTTCAAGGCCACCGGCCGCGCCTTGATGATCGATTCAGTCAGCGTCCGCACGTTTTCGACCAGCTTCGTATGGTCGAACGAAACTTTCCCGCAGGGAGCGTGTATAACCCCGGTCTTGTCGACGCGATACTCCACTTTGCCGGCCTTGACATCTGCGACCGCTTTAGCCACGTCGAAGGTTACAGTCCCCGTTTTCGGGTTCGGCATGAGACCCCGGGGGCCAAGAACGCGTCCCAGCTTACCCACCGATTTCATCATATCGGGGGTCGAAACACAGGCATCGAACTCAAGCCAGCCACCTTTTATTTTCGCGACAAGTTCCTCGCCACCAACATACTCAGCGCCCGCCTCCTCGGCTTCTCGAATCTTTTCACCCGAGGCGATGACACAAACGCTCTTGGACTTGCCCAGGCCGTTCGGCAGCACGACGGTACCTCGCACCATCTGATCGGCGTGCTTTGGGTTGACTCCCAGGCGCATATGCAGTTCGACCGTCTCGTCGAACTTCGCGAACTTAATTTTCTGAAGAGTCTCGATGGCCTCGTCGACGGCATACGCCCGATCTTCGATCGCCTCGGCGGCCTTCGCATAGTTCTTGGTTACCTTCGCCATGTCCTAGCCTCCCTCGACCTCGAGGCCCATGCTGCGTGCCGTCCCTTTAATAATCTGCACAGCCGCTTCCAGGCTTGCCGCATTCAAATCCGGCATTTTTGTGCGGGCTATTTCTTCGACCTGCTTTTCGGTCACCTGGCCCACCTTGGTCTTGTTGGGCTCTCCGGAGCCTTTCGCTATTCCCGCCGACCGTTTCAGGAGTACGGCGGCCGGAGGTGTCTTGGTGATGAAACTGAATGACCGGTCCGCGTAAACCGTGATCACGACGGGTATGATCAGCCCTTCCTGATCCTTTTCCGAAGTCCTGGCGTTGAACGCTTTACAGAAATCCATGATCGCGACACCGTGCTGCCCAAGCGCCGGGCCCACGGGAGGCGCGGGCGTGGCTTTACCCGCAGGAATTTGCAGCTTGATCAGACCTATGATTTTCTTCGCCATAAGCCCCTATCGCGTCTCCGCTCTTTCTATGTTTTCTCCACCTGCAGGAAATCCAACTCCACAGGAGTCGAGCGCCCGAAGATCGTGACCATGACTTTCAGGGTGTTCCGGTCGTCGTTCACCTCGTCCACAACCCCTGTGAAGCTGCTGAAGGGACCGTCGATGATGTTGACGGTTTCACCGCTCTCAAAGCTTAACTTCGGTTTGGGCCGATCCGCCGCCGCCGTCTCTACCCTATAAACGATCTGCTTTACTTCGTCCTCGGACAACGGCGTCGGCGACGTGCCGGAACCGACGAAACCCGTGACCCTGGGAGTGTCTTTGACCAGATGCCAGGCCTCATCGCTGGGCCCACCCGTATCGGTGTCTTCCATCTCGACCAACACATAGCCCGGATAGAACATCTTCTGGGAAATCACACGTTTGCCGCCCTTGACCTCGATAACCTCTTCGGTCGGTATTAGAACATCGCAGACTTCGTGTTCGAGTCCGAAAGCAGCAACCCGGGACCGAAGACTCTCAGCAACTTTTCGCTCGAATCCTGAGTAGGTGTGAATGATATACCACTGCTTGGGCAAAGAAATTCTACCCCCCGCTACCGAAGTAAGCCAATACGCGGTTAAGACCCAAACCGAGGATGTAGTCGACGATGCCCAGATAAACGCCGAAAAAGAATACGGCGATGATTACCACTATAGTCGTCCCTACGATTTCGTCCCGTCCAGGCCAAGAGACCTTTTTGACCTCGCTCCGGACGTCGCCATAGAACTGTGTGCTTCGCTGGGACCAGTCTTTAACTCTCGCAGCCGGGTTCATAGAATCGGTGAAATCATCGCGGCATTCGTCGCAGCCATCATCGCCGCCGTGTTTGCAGAATCAATGTCCGCGTCAGGCTTTTTGCCTGCAGCCGTCTGCTGTTTGTTAGGCAGGCCAGGAGGGAGTCGAACCCCCAACATCCGGTTTTGGAGACCGGCGCTCTGCCAGTTGGAGCTACTGGCCTGGACTCTGAAAATTCCAAAGCAAATGATTGTAACAGATTGGCTCTATCTTTATATCTACTTCGTCTCGCGATGAACGGTGTGGTGCCGACAGCGCGGGCAATATTTCTTCGTTTCCAATCGGTCTGTGTGCTTTTTCTTGTTCTTCGTGTTCGAGTAATTGCGTTCTTTGCAGTCGGTACACTGTAACGTAATGATATCTCGCATGATTTTGACCATCGCGGCTCCACAAGTGTCGCCGTACTGGATGCGGCCCCACAAGTGTCGCCGTACTGGATGCGGCCCCACAAGTGTCGCCGTGTTAAAGACGGCTCCCCATGGGTCGCCCTGTTAGTGAAAGGCCCGAAACGTGGCACTGAGTGCCATTCCAGTTCCGAGTCCGTCGCATCGTCGCCCGATTGAGCAACTAATCTTCTGTAATTTCGGTAACGGTACCGGCACCAACGGTGCGTCCGCCTTCACGAATTGCGAAGCGCAATCCCTTCTCCAGTGCCACCGGCGTGATCAACTCGATCTTCAAACTCACGTTGTCCCCCGGCATCACCATCTCCACCCCTTCCGGCAACGACGATGAACCGGTCACGTCTGTGGTCCGGAAGTAAAACTGTGGCCGGTACCCATTGAAAAACGGCGTGTGCCTCCCGCCCTCGTCCTTCGTCAGCACATACACCTCCGCATTGAACTTCGTGTGCGGCTGGATCGACCCCTTCTTCGCCACCACCTGGCCCCGCTCCACTTCGTCCTTCTTCGTCCCTCGCAACAACAGCCCCACGTTGTCGCCCGCCTGCCCTTCATCCAGCAACTTCTTGAACATCTCCACGCCCGTGATCACCGTCTTGAACGTCGGCGTGAATCCCACAATCTCCAACTCCTCTCCCACCTTCACGATGCCCCGCTCGATCCGCCCCGTCACCACCGTTCCCCGGCCCGATATCGAGAATATATCCTCGATCGGCATCAAAAACGGCTTGTCCACGTCCCGCTCCGGCACCGGTATGTACGAGTCCACCTGCTCCATCAACTCGTTGATCTTCGCCACCCATTCTTCTTCTTCGTCCAGCGCTTTCAGCGCCGATCCCCTCACCACCGGTACGTCATCCCCGGGAAATCCATACGACGTCAACAACTCCCGGACTTCCATCTCCACCAACTCCAGCAACTCCTCGTCTTCCACCGCGTCGCACTTATTCAAAAACACCACCACAAACGGCACGCCCACCTGCCGCGCCAGCAATATGTGCTCCCGCGTCTGCGGCATCGGTCCGTCCGTCGCTGCCACCACCAGGATCGCCCCGTCCATCTGCGCCGCTCCCGTGATCATGTTCTTGATGTAATCGGCATGTCCCGGACAGTCCACATGCGCATAGTGCCGGTTCGCTGTCTGATACTCCACGTGCGCCGTCGCAATCGTGATCCCTCGCGCTTTCTCTTCCGGCGCATTGTCGATCGAATCAAACGACCGGTACGACACCTTCGGATCATTCTTCGCCAATGTCTTCGTGATCGCCGCCGTTAACGTCGTCTTCCCATGATCGATATGTCCGATCGTCCCTACGTTGATGTGCGGCTTGTTTCGCTCAAATTTCTCTTTCGCCATTGCGCTTCCTCGTGTGGATTGCCTTCTTCTCTAGGGGCCGTTCTCGACCGCTTGTCCTCTAATTCGCGCGTAGTTTCCGACCTCGCAGAATAAGGAGCGGGAGACGGGATTCGAACCCGCGACCAACGGCTTGGAAGGCCGTGACTCTACCACTGAGTTACTCCCGCCAATCGAGTCACTCCCGCAATTGAGACCATCTTCGACTCCAATCAGTGTCGTCATCTTCGACTCCAACTAGTGTCGTCGTGTTGCATGAATCGGGCGAGTGCCGCTGCGTTCGTCCGGCCCGACGGCAGTCGCTGGTATCTGGAGCCCACGACCAGATTTGAACTGGTGACCTCGTCCTTACCAAGGACGCGCTCTGCCGACTGAGCTACGTGGGCCGATTAACCATCAGTTCGGAGCGCCGAGCGTTCAGCAACTGGGTGCGACTGCAGTGTTCGGCTCCATTGTCAGTCGCCCCAACCCTGAAACTCCACGTCTGTTACTTCAATGGACAGGGGAGGATTCGAACCTCCGTAGCCCGCAAGGAGCGCCAGATTTACAGTCTGGTGCGTTTAACCGCTCCGCCACCTGTCCCCAACTGCCAGAAAATGAGAAGCCGCTCCCTGCGCAAAGCTCTCGGTTTCGGGCAGAAGTCCTGCTGAAATGAGCTGGCGAAGGGAGTCGAACCCCCGACCTGCTGATTACAAATCAGCTGCTCTACCAACTGAGCTACGCCAGCGGCGACAAACCTGTAAATTTAGCACAGGGTTAACGCCGTTTCAATCCTTTCAAACTTCAACGGAACCCTTTTACACCCCACGCTTTAGCACGCTTCTAGACACTCCGCAATCCCCGCTGACGAACGACTTCGAACAGGACCACGCCCGACGCCACGGAAACGTTGAGCGAGTCTATTTTCCCCTGCATCGGAACCCGGACTGCGGCGTCACAGTTTTCCCGAACGAGACGACGAATTCCCCGGTGCTCGCCGCCCAGCACCAGCGCCACGGGGACCGTATAATCAAACTCGGTCCATAGGCCGGACGCATCCGGATCCAGCGCGACTACCCATATCCCATTTTCTTTCATCGCGATAATGGCGTTTACAAGGTTGGACACCCTGGCGACCGGCAAGTGCTCCAGGGCACCTGCTGAAACCCGGGAAACCACAGCGGTCAACCCCACGCTACGGCGCTCGGTCAGAACGAGTCCGGACGCACCCGCAGTTTCCGCCGTTCGGATAACGGCTCCCAGATTCTGGGGATCCTGAACACCGTCGAGCACCACAATCAACGGCAGATCAGACTCCAGAAGCCGCGCCAGCGGTACGTATGAACGTGCTCCAACGACAGCGACGACGCCCTGGTGGGGTATGCGCCGCGCAAGACGGTCCAGCACATCCTTTCCCTCGCGGCGTACCGGGATTTGACGGGCTGCGGCCATCTCCACGATCTGTCGAACCTTTTCCGGCATCGACCCCCTGCTGATGTGTAGTCGCAGGAGTGGGCGCTCTGCAGAGGCGAGGGCTTCGTACACGGAATGGACACCCACTATGACGCTGTCATCGGTGTCGGTTTCCATCATTCAGACTCAATATGTCGAACGCTAACGATCGTTCGGAGCGGACGCGAATCTGGCAAGAAACGCATTGACGCGAGCTTTGCAGTTCAGAGCACCTGGAACTCCCAGCTTCGCGCCGACCTCTACTAGAGGAATCAGCTTGTCCAGCTCCGGCCCTGAATCGCGCGCCGTCAGGGCAACACGAAGCGGATGGAATAGATCGCGCCCCTTCCTTCCGGTCGTCTTCTTCAGCGAAGCGACAATAGCGCGAAAGTCATCGAACGTAGGATGGTCGCAGGCCTCGAGCGCAACTCCGAAGGCTCGAATCAAATCCACTGCGCCCTCGTCGCTCATTGTCACCGAAACGGCCTCAGAATCATCAATCGGGAATGCAAGGACTCCTTCTAAAGCTGCAGGTACCTCCGAAACGATATTGACACCACCGATCAAGGTCGAGATGACTATCTGAACCCATTCGTCCTCGCCGGCTTCGGGCAACCAGCCGGTCCCGTCGAGCACCTCCCGTGTCAGCAGCCGAGTCCCGGAACTTTCACGGAGGTACTGGCGGTTGACAAAATTCAGCTTGCCGAAGTCGAATTTAGCGGGGTTCTTGTTGACCCTGTCGAGCCTGAATTCTTTAACGAGGCGGGCGGGTGGAACGACTTCGCTGCCTTCGGCTCCCGGGGACCAGCCCAGCAGTGCAATGTAGTTCATCAGCGCTTCGGGCAGGTAGCCGACCTCCCGAAACTCAGCCACCGCGGTCGCACCATGGCGTTTGCTCAAACGAGTTTGATCCGGCCCCAGTACCGTAGATAGGTGGGCGAACGCCGGTACCGGGAATCCCAGGGCTTCATAGATCAAGACCTGTTTGGGCGTATTAGAAAGATGGTCGTCTCCCCGAATGACGTGCGAAATCTGCATCAGGCCGTCATCGACGACAACCGCATAGTTATACGTCGGAGTCTGGTCTGATCGCAGCAGAATGGGGTCGCTGATGACTTCGGTCGAGAACTGCATCTCGCCATGGACAATGTCGTTGAAACGAACCTCGGTGCCGCGTACATTGAGCCGGACGACGGAATCCTCACCCGATTTGAGTTTCGTATCCACTGTCGGGCGAGCCAGACGCCTACAGGTGCCTGGATATGTCCACGAAACGCCCGTTGCCTTTGCTGCCTCCGACTGGCGCTGAAGCTCCTCGGCAGAACAAAAGCAATGAAACGCAGATCCATTCGCGAGGAGTTGTGATGCGTGCTCCCGATATATCTGGAATCGCTCTGACTGACGGTAGGGGCCGTACGCCCCACCGATATCGGGTCCCTCGTCCCAGTCCAACCCGAACCATCGCAGGTCATCATAGATAGATTGCTCGAAGCGGGATTCAGACCGGATGCGATCAGTGTCCTCGATCCGCAAAACGAATGCACCGCCGTTCTGACGGGCGAAGAGCCACGCAAACAGACCGGTCCTCAAGTTCCCGACGTGCAACAAACCCGTGGGGCTCGGTGCATATCGGACACGCAAAGGTGTTCCTGAGTCTTCCATTTTATTCGGCATAGACCAGGGCAACGGCCTGGGCGGCCATCGCCGCTTGCTGTCCGACCAGACCGAGCTTCTCCATCGTCTTGGCTTTAATCTCCACGTCGTCGCCGGAAACGCCCAGCACGCTCGAAATCGCTTCTTTCATTAACGGGAGGTAGGGCGACAGCCTTGGAAGTTCAGCCAGAACATTGGAATCGATGTTTCCAATCGAGAAACCATTTTGACGAATCAAGCTAACGGTGTCTCCGAGGAGCGCGCGGCTGTCTATTCCACGGTAGCGGGCATCCGTGTTCGGGAATCGTTCACCAATGTTGCCCAGACCGCAGGCGCCTAATAGAGCGTCCGTAATCGCATGGAGCAATACATCGCCATCAGAGTGACCCACGAGGCCCTGGTCGTGCGGAATTTCGATACCCCCGAGCCATAGCTTCCGATCGGGCGCGAGCCGATGAATGTCGAAACCAATACCGATCCGCACTTTCACTCGATCGGCACCCTCTCTTCCTCGAGAAGGAATCGAGCCAATGACAGATCGGAGGGTCGCGTGATCTTGATATTGCGTTCCGAGCCCCGCACCAACGACACGGATCGGCCTCGGCGCTCCACCAGGCTCGCCTCATCGGTTCCGTAGTAGCCGTCCCGACGCGCGCTGTCAAAAGCGTCGTGGAGAATATCGGCCTGAAAGACCTGGGGTGTCTGCACCAGGACAAGGTTCTCTCGGCGCAGCGTGGACTTCACGACGTCGCGCTCAACTTCCTTGACTGTATCCGTAACTGGAATCGCGAGTATCGCCGCACCTGAAGCCGACGCCGCTTCGATAACCTGGTCGATTTCCTCGAGGCTGACAAACGGTCGTACCCCGTCGTGAACGGCAACCAAATCGGTACCCGAAGCCAAGTGTCCCATTGCAATCGCAACTGAGTCTTGCCGCCTCTCTCCACCTTCGATGGCGGTTACCGGCTTTGTCAGTCCGGCCTCTTTGACCATCTTCCGCACCTCATCCACAGACTCGGGCGGGGACGCTATGACGATGTGATCGATCATCGGAGCCGCGTCAAACTTACGCAACGTCAGCACAAGTATTGGAATGCTTTCGAGAGCCATGAACTGCTTTGGCCGGTCTGCTTTCATACGCCGGCCTGCTCCGGCGGCGGCAATAATCGCTCCCACCTTCATGGTTTCATGGCCCGGCGGGCGATACATCCGCTGCTACGGCGTTGCGCTCCGTCGGCCATCCTCAGCGTATTTTCAAATACGACTGCGGTGTCCTCGTGTCGCGCGCCTTGTCCCAGCGGCGTCTCGACCGCCGTGCAATGTTCAATATTTTTTGTCATTTCTTTCAGTAGTCACTGGTGTCCTCAGCCCCCGACTCACGAGACTTGTTGGCAAATCGCCCGGTCTCGAGGGACACGGGTAGTTACAAGCAATACGCTAATTCGTCACGCGTCACCGCTAACTATTGATTATTTTGCTGTTACGCCAGCCTGTTGATGTTTTTCGCCCCGGTCGGAACGGTCACGACCGCTCCGCTCTTCACGAGACAGAGACTGATCGCGCTTCTCCTCGTACCGACCGAATATCATCTTCCCGGCAGTTGTCTGAAGAACGCTGGTTACCGAAGAATCTATGGTCTTCCCAATCATCTTTCGGGCATTGTCGACAACGACCATCGTTCCGTCGTCGAGATATGCAATACCCTGGTTGAACTCTTTGCCCTCTTTCAGAATGAACACTTTCATAACCTCTCCGGGCAAATAGACGGGTCTTAGAGCATTCGCCAATTCGTTGATATTGAGCACTTGCACGCCACGGAGTTGAGCCACCTTGTTGAGGTTGAAGTCGTTCGTTACGATCTTGGCATCAATCTCCTGGGCCAGTTCGATCAACTTCAGATCGACCTCACGAACCTGAGGATAGTCGTTTTCAACAAGCTGGACGGTAATCCCGGACATCTTTTGGACCCGCTGCAGGATGTCCAGGCCCCGTCGACCACGATTGCGCTTCAAGCCGTCGGCAGAATCGGCAACTTGCTGGAGTTCCCGCAAAACGAAATGTGGGATGACGAGAATACCGTCCAGAAAGCCCGTTTCGCAGATGTCGGCAATTCTTCCGTCGATGATTACGCTGGTATCGAGAATTTTGTAGTCCTGCTTTGCAGGACGGTCACTCCCAAACAGCCCACCGAGTGCTGCGAGATTCAACAAGTCGCCCTTGTTCGCGCCAACCACAAGACCGACGTAGACCATCAGGAACAGGACGAACACTTTGATATATGACAAAGAACTTGGATCGAACGCCGTCTCCGTCAGCAGATTGCCGATCATGCTCGCCCCGATGATGCCGAGAATCGAGCCCACAGCTGCTCCGATCAAACGCCTAAGTGACGCCCGCCTCACCCGGTGTTCGAAACAGATGATACCGAGTGCACTGGCCAGTCCGAGTAGGATCGCGTTTAGGCCAATCAGCCCGAAGGGACTGATGAAGTATGCGGCGACCATCAAGATCAGAGCGAAAAGTGTGCGGACAACAATGATGTCGATCAGAAAGTTTGCTTCTTTGCCTCGCAAGGCCGGCCCCTCCCCGAAAGGAGCCGGCTCTTCTGTTCGTTTCATCGAGCACCCAACCTTTTACGAATTAGATATACAAAGATGCACATAGCCACGATAAATTATAATCCATAGCCCCTAATAATAAGAGGTTTCCAGTTTAAACAAGGCCATGGAAACACGGTGTCGGCCACAGAAGCCTCGCGGGTTATGAGCAGGTTCCTTCGGGTTGAGGGACAAAATGAAAAACGGTGTCGGCGGTTTGAACCAGAGGCTGCCGGTTCCATCGTCCAACCGTGACCCGTTGCAGCGATGAAAGATGAATGCAGAGGCCTGGGTCCCGCCGGCCCTCTCTGCCCCGGCTTGTTATGGGGCTAGCCTGAAGATGAACGCGTTGGGAAATAACACGGCCGCAAAGACTTGGGCCCCATGCCGCTTTAGCCGGAAGAGCCGTTTGCTATGGCGCCAAACAAAGCGTCGATCGCTTCATTCAAACTACCGACCGAAATCGATTCGAAAGCAGAGGGGACTTCTGACACTGTCTGGGCAGGCAGAATGGCTCGGCGAAACCCCAGATTAGCGGCTTCTTTGAGCCGTACGCCAGGATGGAGGCACCGACGGACCTCACCGCCGAGGCCAACTTCTCCGAACACGACTGTCGCCTGCGGCATCGGTCGGTTCAGGAAGCTGGAGAGAATGGCAGCTGCGATTCCGAGATCGGCGGCAGGCTCATCGATCTCGAGACCCCCGACAACGTTGAGATAGATGTCCTGATCCCAAAGGTGGATGCCTAGACGTTTCTCGATGACAGCAGATATCAGCGCCAACCGCTGAGTATCGACACCGGTTGTGAATCGACGGGGCGTTCCAAGGTGAGTGCGCGTAACCAACGCCTGAAGTTCAACCAACAGGGGTCGGGTTCCTTCAACCGCACACACCACGGCTGATCCGGATTCGGGAGTGTCGCGATGTGATAGAAACAGGCTTCCGGGTGCCTCAGCGGCCTTCAGCCCACCGGCTGTCATTTCGAATATCCCCAGCTCGTTAGCGGCACCGAAACGATTCTTAATCGTACGAACAATCCGGTGAGGATGTTGACGCGGCCCTTCGAAGTACAAAACGGTGTCGACGATGTGCTCGAGCGCTTTAGGACCGGCCAGAGCGCCGTCTTTGGTAATGTGGCCAATCAGGAAGGCAGGCACCTGACGCTGCTTCGTCCATGCCAGGAACTGGGAAGCCACCTCGCGAATCTGGCCAATGCTTCCCGGGTTCATGTCGAGTTTCTCGCTGAAGGTCGTTTGAATCGAGTCAACAACCACCGCTGCTGCACCGAGTTCTTCCGCTTTTGACAGAATCCGTTCGACATTCATCTCGGGATATATGAGCAGGTCTCCACCGACGATCCCCGTTCTCTCCCCCCGAAGTTTGATCTGTAGCGGTGATTCCTCGCCGGAAGCGTAGAGAATCGGGTCCCGGCGCGAAAGATGTGCGGCGATATCCAGCATCAGAGTCGACTTACCGACACCCGGATCTCCCCCCAGCAAGATCAATGCACCCGGGACCAGTCCACCCCCCAACACACGATCGAACTCCGGAACACCTGTTGCTGTCCGGGTGACCTCAGACCCTCCAATGGAATCAAAGCGCACAGGCTCTCTCCCCGGAGCGAGTCGGACTCCGGAGGACGAAGAACTCACAGCCTCTTCAACGAAACTGTTCCACTCTTCACAACTGGGACACCGGCCGATCCACTTGGGCGACTGATGCCCGCAGTGCTGACAGAAATACTGTGAACGCTGCTTCATAGTGCAGGCAGTGACGGGCGATTGGTGACCCGTAAGGCTTTACAGTGCGGGTCAGGCATTAAGGATCATTTTTCTAGAGATCGAGCAATGTCTGGAAGCGGGTGTATTGCTTCTGAAACGCCAGTTTCACTGTCCCCGTCGGGCCGTTGCGTTGCTTGGCGATGATCAGTTCGGCCAGGCCGGCATTCTCGTCTTTCGGTTTGTAGACCTCTTCCCTGTAGATGAAGGCCACAATATCGGCATCCTGTTCGATCGATCCCGACTCTCTCAGGTCCGAAAGTTGCGGCCGGTGATCGGACCCCGCGCGTTGCTCCGGTGCGCGGCTCAACTGCGAAAGGGCCACGACCGGCACATCAAGTTCCTTGGCCAGCGCTTTCAGCCCGCGCGAAATGCCGGAGATCTCCTGCGTACGATTCTCGGTACGCCCGAAACCCGACATCAACTGCAAGTAATCGACCACGATCAGACCCAAACCGTGCTCCGCCTTCATTCGTCGTGCCTTGGCCCGCATCTGCATAATTGTCAGCGAGGAGGAGTCGTCGATGAAGATCGGCGCGTTCGCGACATGGCCCAGAGAATCAATCAATTTACCGAAGTCGTCCTTCGACAGGTAACCGGTCCGAACCCGGTGTGCATCGACCATGGATTCCGCACACAGAACCCGCATCAGCAATTGAGCTTTCGCCATCTCCAGGCTGAAAATTCCGACGGGCGCGCCTTTTCTCAGTGCAACGTGCTGAGCCACGTTCAGGGCGAGGGCGGTCTTTCCCATGGAAGGACGTGCCGCAAGTATGATCAAGTCGGAAGGCTGCAGCCCTGAAGTCATGCGGTCGAAGTCGTTAAAACCGGTAGCCACCCCGGTAATCATCTCCCGCTCGGTGTAAAGCTTCTCCAACGAACGGTGCGCCTCGGGCTCGAGATCCTTGATGGACACCAGACCGCTCTGGATTCTCTTATCGGATAACTCGAACAGCGATTGTTCAGCCCTGTCGAGCACCTCCTCGGCGGGCCCGGCTTGTTCGAAGCACTCGGCCATAATACGATTCGTCGACAGGATCATCTGACGGAACAGTGACTTTTCTCGAATGATCTGAACGTAATGCTCGATGTTGACGAGATGGGGAATACCATCCATCAGGCTTGCGAGATAGGCGATCCCTCCCCCCGATTCCAGCAGCGAATCCCGCTCCAGCCGGTCTTGAAGTGTTATCAGGTCAACGGCCTTCGACTCGTTAACGATTTCCGACATCTTGCGGAAGATAATCCGGTGCGCTTCAAGGTAGAAGTCATCCTGCTTCAGATTTTCGATGACACTGTAGTAGTTGTCGTTGTTGACGAGGATGGCCCCAAGCACCGAACGCTCGGCATCGACGTTGTGGGGAAGTGGACGTTCTAGGGTTTCACGCGCCATTTGTAGGACAAAGAATACAGGCTTCAAAAAAGGAAGGCCAAGCGAAATTCTAAGGGGTGGACACCGTTGTGGCTACAACGCTACGGCGAAGAATTTGCGCCCTTTGAATTCTGCGGCGGGCCTCGAATTCCCAGCGGTATCGGCAATGTACCCGGACGGGAAATTGAATTACCCGGATTCGCTCTCGGGTTCAATTTCAACCGAAGCAGACGTCTCCTGCGGAGCAGACGTCTCCTCCGGAGCAGACGTGTCTTCCGGATCGGACGTCTCTTCAGAAGCCGACATCTCATCGCCGCTTTCGGCTTCTGCCCTTACGTGGAGTTTGACTTCTGCAATGACGCCGGCGAACAAGCGGATCGGGACGACGTATTCACCGAGCTGCTTAATGTGTTCCTCAAGAGTGATCTTTCTTTTGTCAACCGTGAAACCCTTCTTCTCAAGTTCCTCGGCAATATCACTGGTCGTTACGGAACCATAGAGCACTTCCTGTTCACCGACACGTCGGGTCACTGCGATCTCAACGCCCGTCATCGTTTCGCGCAGCGTCTCCGCTTCGCCCTTCTGCTTCGCATCACGACGAGACATGTTGCGGCGTTCCTGCTCCATGATCTTGAGATTTCCGGGCGTCGCCGGATAAGCCAGCTTGTGGGGAACCAGGTAGTTGCGTGCGTATCCTGCACGCACAGTCACAACGTCACCGGGATCCCCGAGGTTAGCGATCGCCTCTCTCAAGATGATTTCCATACTGAATCCTATTTACTGAACCGGTTATGATTCGACACTAATTCGTAGTAAACGGCAGAAGGGCAATGTTACGGGCCTTCATAATCGCGTCCTTCAGTTGCCGTTGATGTGGTGAACAGACGCCAGAAATTCTTCTCGGCAGAATCTTTGCCCGCTCAGGGACGAACTGGGAAAGGAGCCTCGTATCCTTATAATTAATCGAATCAATCTTTTCGACGCAAAATTTACAAACCTTTCTCCGTCGGTAGAACTGCTTTTGCACCACTGCTGATCTCCTTAAAACTGGCGAACTGGAACGAGTTCCCGATGGTCATTCAGCCGCGGTCGGTTCGGCCTGGGCTGGGGATTCCGGAACCGGCTGCGGGGATTTCTTCTGCCGTGTCGCACGTACTTTCTCGAGTTTCTTTTCGGCTTCGTCCACACGGACCGTCAGGTATCGAAGAACCGAGTCCAATACACGGAAACGTCGCTCCACTTCCTTGATGATGTCGCCGGTCGCCTTCACGACGAACAGAACGTAATATCCCTGGTGATTCCGCTGGATCTCGTAGGCCAGCCTCTTTCGCCCCATTTTCTCAATGCTCTCGACCTCTCCGCCGCCGTCGGCCACCAAGGTCTCAACCTGAGCATTCAGCTGGTCAATCTCGTCGTCCGGCATATTCGGATCGACAATGAACATGATTTCGTACTTTCTAATCAATGATATTTACTCCAACAAACAGCAAGCCCCGGCAAGTAATCGTTGCCGGACCCGGTCAGGTTTTCAGTTCGCGCAAATCGATACCGTTGTACTCCGACATGGCGGATTGCGCGCCGGCTCTAAGAATATGCTCTACGGCATCGGCAGCCAGCACTTCGGCACGTCCCAGGGCTTCGCGGTCGACCGGATGTACTTCCGATAACACAAACTTCTTACCGTCAACCACTCCCCGTTCCGGCATTATTCCAACCCGGACTCTCAGGTAGTCGTCCGAACCATAGGCCGAGCCAATCGATTTTAGTCCATTATGGCCACCGGCAGAACCCCTTTCACGAATTCGTATCTTTCCGGCAGGCAGCGCGAGATCATCCGATACGACTATAAAACGCGATTCGTGACCGAACCTGTCAAGCAACGCTGCCAGCACGTCGCCACTCCGATTCATGTACGTCCTCGGCTGCACAAGAACCGTGTCCACGGGATACCGGAGCCGTGCTACATGTGCTTCCCCGATCCGCGTGGTCCGCGACGCTCCGTGACGGTCAGCCAGAATCGCGATCACCCGAAAGCCGACGTTGTGGTAGGACCTTTCGTACTCGGCACCGGGATTCCCGAGACCGATCATCAGCCAGGGGGCATCGTTCTCCGCTTCATCAGGCACGGATTAACACGGGATGATACTCCGCCATTTGACCGACAGGGTTCCTTGTGGCCTGTAACAGATACATCGCCAGTGGCGCCGATGGGTCTTGCCAGGCGAGATCGCGCAGCGAGGAGGGCCAACGAGGATTGATACCGACGCCGCTGGCGACGTATCTGTTACAGGCCCCTCTAATCGGCTTCCCCTTCTTCCTTCTTGTCCTTGGCCCCGACTTCCGATTCACCGTCCTCTCCCTCGGAAGCAACCGCCAATTCTTCGCCTTCAGCGGCGGCAGTCTCTTCCTCTTCCTCCTCACGCAATGGGACAACGTGAACGATGACACGGTCACCGTCCTCAAGGATTTCCACGCGTTCCATCTCCCCCAGATCGCGGACGCGCACACTTTCGTGCATATGCAGTGCAGAAACGTCACATTCGATTCGTTCGGGGATGTCGGCAGGCAGGCACTCGACTTCGATTTCGCGAACAACAATGTCCAGTAAACCGCCCTCCGTCTTGATACCCACCGATTCACCACGGATTACGATCGGAACGGTCACCTTCAGCCTCTGATCCATCGCAACTCTCTGAAAATCCGCATGCAAGATTGATTCTTTGACCGGATCCACCTGCCAGTCTTTGAGGATGACGTTGTCGGTGTCACCACCTTCGATCTTCAGGTCCAGGATCGTATTGCGGCCCGCTTCGGATCTCAGGAGCCGGAATATGTCTTTCGGGTCGAGCGCCACGCTCAGCGTCTCCCCGGAGCCTCCGTATACGACCGCCGGCACCAATCCGTTTCGGCGAATTCGCTTTGAAGCACCACTACCGAATTCCGATCGGGCCTTCGCGTTCACTGTCGTTATGTCTGCCATCGTTTCTATTCCTTAATTTATCGTGTGTTTCTGCAAGGACAACTATTGCTAGATAAACAAGACACTGACTGAAGTCTCATCGTGAATGGACACGATGGCCTGCGCCAACAGGGCGGCCACACTGAGAACGTGAACCTTGCCACACTGCCGGGCGGCCTTGTTTAAGGGCACAGTATCTGTCACCACAAGTTCTGCTAACGAAGAATTACGTATCCGCTCCGCAGCTGGCCCGGACAGCACACCATGCGTCGCACAGGCATAGACTTCCCGCGCACCGGCCTCCCGCAAGGCTTCAACCGTATTGACGAGGGTGCCCGCCGTGTCCACCATGTCGTCCACCACCAGGGCCGAGCGCCCCTTGACATCACCAACTACGTTCATCACTTGAGCAACGTTCGCTGAGGTGCGACGCTTGTCAATGATCGCTAATTCCCCTTCCAGGCGCTTCGCAAAAGCCCGCGCACGCTCGACTCCGCCCGCATCCGGAGAAACCACCGTCAGGCTGGGAAGACTCAGTTTCTGAAAAAACTCCACCAACACCGGGGCAGCAAAAAGGTGGTCCACTGGAATGTTGAAGAAACCCTGGATCTGAGACGCGTGCAGGTCCATCGTCAACAAGCGATCTGAATTCAGAGCCAGTACATCAGAAACAACCTTGGCGGAGATCGGAACGCGCGGCTTGTCCTTCCTGTCCTGCCGTGCGTATCCGAAATAAGGCAGGACGGCCGTTATCCGACGGGCAGACGACCGACGAAACGCGTCGATCATCAGCATAAGTTCCACCAGGTTGTCGTTGACCGGCGGGCACGTCGGCTGCACCACGAAGACATCCGCCCCCCGAACGTTCTCCAGGATCTGAAAATAGATCTCCCCATCGGCGAAACGCGTCGTCGAACATTCTCCGAGTTCGCACTTCAGGTGTCTGCAAATCGCACCCGCGAGTTCAGTATTCGCCGAACCTGCGAATACTTTCAGATCGTTACTCATAGTCTCCAAAGCACGGCGGTGCCTTTCATATTCAGTCGAACTGGGGCGGGAGGATTCGAACCTCCGAATGCAGGTGCCAAAGACCTGTGCCTTACCGCTTGGCCACGCCCCATCGGGTGTCCGGTCAATTCCTGAACATCTTCCTGAAATATTCGGATCGTTTTACCGGTCGCGTCAACATCACATCGAGATCCCGCGCTAAAACTGAAACGGCCTTCCTCGCATCCGACTCCGCACTGAATTGCCCGAACAGAGCCGCACCGCTACCGGTCAACGACGCAAAGCGGGCACCAACACCCAACAGCTTTCGTTTTATCTCTGCAAGATCAGGGAATCGGACAAAAAGCGGCGTCTCGAAGTCGTTCGGACCGGTTTCGAGCGCCAGCCGAGCGTCCCTCTCGAGTAACACGAAACGGGCACAGAAACTTAGCATGTTATTGAACCTAGCGTAACCGGTCAACCAGGAATACGCTTCTGCAGTATTGATTGAGACACCGGGATTCACCAGAACGATCCAGTAGTCCGGCTCATCATCCAGCGGGAACAGCCGTTCTCCACGGCCAACTGCGAGCGCTCGGCCGCCTACGGAAAAGAATGGAACGTCCGATCCCAGGGTCTGCAGGATGCCGAATAGCCTCTCACCCGGAATGCGGGTACCGAATTTCCGATCCAGCCCCAGCAGCGTTATGGCGGCGTCCGCACTGCCCCCACCCATGCCGGCACCCGCTGGAATTCGCTTGATCAGGTCCATCCGGAGGGGAACCTTCATCGAGCTCTCGGCCTCAAAGGCTCGCACCGCGCGCACGACGAGATTGGATTCTCCTCGAGGCTCCTCGGTCGCTGTAAATTCGAATGTTTCAGCCGACGACACCCGAATTTCGTCATGCAGATCAATTGTTTGAAGCAGCGTTCGAACTTCGTGATAGCCGTCGCTGCGCTCACCGAGAACTCGCAGCCCCAGGTTCACCTTGGCAAAAGCCCTCCAGACTTCATTTTCCCTCTCCGGCACTGAATCCCCTGATCTCAAACCGCCCCGCGGTAGCAATCTGCTATTATCATTGCCGTTAAGGATATACCGCGCCTGGTGTTTCGGGACCGCGTATCGTTTGACGTCGCAGCTTCCCAGTCCATATTGTGTGACCGAATGCCGGCCCAAGCCGGAGGCGTTCCCTCCTACAGCAACCGAAGGCAGACGCAGGCAGGGACATTGGTGAGGAAAGAGTTCGGATCGATTGAGCGCCTGCGCCAGCTGTCGGTGGCGTTGTCGGACCGATATCGCACCGACCGGGCGGACCTGCAGTCCCAAATCACCTCCGGGCGCGAGCGTCATGTGAGGGTCGAGTCCACACTTTCTGCGGTTCTGGAATCCCGCTCGTGGCGCCTCACAGAATCCCTGCGCCGGGCCGCTGCCTGGTTTCGCCGCGACCCGTCGGGCGACGCAGGCATTCCCGAGCCCGAAACCGCGATAGACCCGTGCGGGGGGAATCCTCCCCGAGATGTGGAGCAGGCGGAACATGAAATCCACCGGGCTCTTGAACGATTGCCAAGTGACCTGATCGCGGATCTGGCCGCGGTCCAGCTGGATGCCTTTCTCACATCGGGCGTGAAGCTGTCCTTCGCGGCAGGAGATCACCCACAGGTTTCTATTCTTCTGGTTCTGTTCAATCGCGCTGAACTGACCCTGGCTTGCCTGCGCTCGCTGTCCACGGAGCAACTCGGCAGCTACGAGCTCATAATCGTCGACAACGCGTCCACAGATTCTACCTCCAGACTCTTGTCCCGGATTCACGGCGCAACGATCCTTCGCAACCATGAGAATCACCACTTTCTCCGTGGGGTGAACCAGGCTGCGGAAGCGGCACGGGGGAAGCACCTGCTGATCCTGAACAACGACACCGAACTGTTGCCCGGCACCCTGGCTGCGGCCTTGTCAACCCTGGCGAGCGATTTCAACATCGGGGCAGTGGGAGGGAAGCTGGTCTTGCCGGACGGGAGCCTGCAGGAGGCTGGAAGCATCGTTTGGAACGACGGTTCGTGCCTGGGATACGCCCGCGGTCTGGACCCCCTCGATCCTGTTGCGATGTTCCGACGCGACGTTGACTACTGTTCGGCTGCGTTCTTACTGACACCCAGGAAAGTTTTCGATCGCCTGGGAGGCTTCGACCCTCGATTTGAACCCGCCTACTACGAAGAAACAGATTATTGCATGCGCCTGTGGCAGGCAGGCTTGCGCGTCGTATATGAACCCTCGGCCCTTGTTCTGCACCACGAGTTCGCCAGCTCGAAATCGATGGCCGACGCCACGGATCTTCATCGGCCGCACCAGGACATCTTCATTCGAATTCACCACGAAACTCTCAAACACCACCACGCACCCAATGCCAATGCCAATGCGATTCTCAATGCCCGCTTCGCCTCCAGGCGCAATCCAAGAAAACTGCTGTTTATAGACGATCAGATACCATCGCGAGCTGCCGGTTCAGGTTTCCCGCGTTCGCAGGAGATTCTCAAACGTGTCGTGGACCGGGGTCATGCCGTGACCTTATTTCCCACTGATTCAAACCAGAGCTGGGAGGAAATCTATCGGCATATATCCAGAGAGGTGGAGGTCATGTTCGGATCAACGATCGCGCAACTGGAGACCTTTCTTGAGGAACGGAACCACTACTACGACACGATTTTTGTCAGCCGACCGCACAACATGGAATATCTGGGAACGCTCGTTCGCAACCACCCGGACTGGTTCGAGGGAATCCCGATCGTTTATGACGCCGAGGCGGTCTTCAGTTTGCGAGCACTGGGAAGCCGGGAAATCGCCGGCGAAATCGTAACAGAGCAGGAGCGCGAGCGAGCCATTCGGACGGAAATCGGACTCGCGGCTCCGGCCGACATTGTCACCGCGGTTTCGGAACGGGAAGGCCATATTTTCACCGAACACGGAATCCGTCGCGTCGAGATCCTGGGTCATACGATGCACGCCGCACCAGGCCCGGTCGGATTTGAACAACGTAACGGAATCCTCTTCGTCGGCGCGATCTACGAAGATACCAGCCCAAACGGCGACTCGGTCCTGTGGTTTCTGGATCATGTACTGCCCCAGGTGCGTCAAGCGCTGGGTTCGGGCATCCGATTCACCATTGCCGGTATTGACAGATCCGACCGAATACGTTCACGCGCATTCGAAGGGGTGCGGGTGCTTGGAACTGTGGAGGATCTGACCTCTTTGTACGCAAACCACAGAGTCTTTGTTGCCCCGACTCGATTTGGAGCCGGGTTACCCCACAAAGTGCATGAGGCGGCGGCCCACGGACTGCCCGTTGTGGCAACGACCTTACTGGCTGCGCAGCTTGACTGGCAGGATCGGATTCACCTGAGCGTTGCCGACGAAGCTCATACATTCGCCCGACGTGTGATCGAGTTATATGAAGAACCCGTATTCTGGGAATCGATTAGATTGTCCGCGCTGGAAAAGGTCGGGGTTGATTGCTCTCCACAACGATTCAGCGAACAACTGGATTCCATTTTTGGTGGCGGCTTGAAGACCGGAGCCATTGGAACACGGGCGCAACCACTGGCAGTGGGACAGCTGACCGAAAAACTGTTGCGCCCGCCCGAGTGAACGGCCAGGCAATGCGCCCTTGCGCCGGCGAACGGAATGCGTGATCGGTGGCCATCAGGTTGCCCATGTGCACCTTCCGACCGTAGTTCTCCGTCACATGCAATCCGCCTCCTCGCATCACGCTCAAACCCGACACCTCCGCTCCAGTTTTGGCTTCTCCCGGCACCCTCTCGGCCGCTCTGTGGTGAAGACCTACGGGTAGCCTTCACTGCAAGGTTGCCGCTCAACTGGTCAGAAACCCAGGTTATCAGCCCGTTCTACGGGGAGCGAAACATGGGCAAGTGGCTGCTGATCTAAAGAGTGCGGAGTTGTAAATCTACCAGGCGGTTCGGACCGGATAGCGGACAATCTGTTCGTCCGGGGTCAGCAGGAGCATCCCGTGTACAATCGCCTGGCAAATCAGAATGCGGTCGAACGGATCACGGTGGATGTCGGGAAGTCGGGTGACGTGGAGGGCGGACTCTTCGTCCAGAGAGAGGGCTTTCGCTCCCAGTTGCACGCGATGTCTGGGAACGAACCGGTCTGGGCGCTCCTGCAGCTCGATCTTTCCCAACGCGCTCTTAATCGTAATCTCGCAGGCCGAAATGGCGCTCAGGTATCTCTCATTGTTGGGATCGAGGAGCAGATCCCGGGGTTCGGAAGACAAGTTGGCAGGATCGAGAACCGCATGCAAAAACGTAACGGTGTCGAGCAACAACTTCATGTGGACCTGTCTCGCGACCCGCCCTCCCACAAGGCCCACTCTTCTTCGGTCATGGGTTCATAGAACTCCGGCAGGACCTGGCCTTGTCCTGCGGCGGACCCCAGAATCGGCGCGTGCGTTTCATTTTTTTCGATCGGGCAGATTCGGGCAACCGGAACGTTGCGCTTGCAGAGAAGAATAGTCTCGCCCGCTTCGACCCTTTCGACGTAGCTGGAGAGACGCGATTTGACTTCGTTTATGTTGGCCTTAGTCATGACTATAAAGTAGGTCATATACCTGACCCACTGCCAATCTATTAGGGTCTGACGCGGCCACCTTCGAAGAATTCTGGGCGACGGTCCCGCCTGGGCGACGATTTCGCCTGGGCGACGATTTCGCCTGGGCGACGATTTCGGTCGATGATCAGCGGCCTCGGTTCATGTATATGCTTACAGCACGTCTGCGAAAGCCGCCTTGGAACGGCGGAAGAAGAGAGCGCCAGCCAGGAAGATGAATGCCGTCCACGCCAGTAGGATCAGGATGTGCGCCACTTCGGGGGGTTCCATCTGAAGAAACGCATTCCGGTATCCGGTGACCACAGTGGCCATGGGATTGATGGCCATAATCAACCGGAAGCTCTCAGGAACCAGCTCGGGAGGATAGAAAATTGGTGTGAACCAGAACCAGAAAACCATTGCAACGGTCAAGACCTGGCTCGTATCTCGAAAAAAAACGTTAAGGCTCGAGACGAGCCACCCCAGACCCTGGGCGAGAAGAATCAGAATCGGCAGGTAGGCAAGCACCCACACGACGGACAGTTCCACGACATGGAACACCAGGAGGGCGCCGATCAGAATCGCGATACCGATCAAGTGATGGATCAGGTTCGATATCATGATGGACATCGGGAGGACTTCGGAGGGAATGATCGTCTTTGTGATTAAGCTCGCGTTGTCGGTCACCGACGTACAGTTGCGTAGCACGGTCTCCTGAAACATCAGCCACGGCAGAATCCCGCAAAACAGAAAGAGCGCGAAATTCTGCGTCGCATACTCCGGCCCCAGACGGACGTTCATGACCACTGTCAGAACGAAGTAATAACAGATGAGCAGGACGATGGGATGTACGACCGACCAGAAAAACCCACCGACTGAACCCACATAGCGATGCTTCAGGTCCCGAACCACGAGATTGCGCAAAAGGCTCCGGCTGGCCTTCAGTCGGATCAGGAAAAACCAGAGGTTTCGTAAGGTCATTCAATCCCCTCTCTACCCAAGACTACAAGAGGCACACCCACGTCACTCCAGGTAGAAAGTAAGGGTCAACCGGAAAGAGTACTCCGTCGATTCAAAGCCCCGCCGGGCCGGGTCAAAAAGCCACCGACCGAGGGCGTCGACGGCCAGTGCTGACAACTCGGGATCTTCGGATGAGAGAATGCGAAGATCGGCAATCCTTCCCCGGCGGTCCAGATCGACTTCGACGACGACACGTCCCTCCACACCCCGACGCCTCAAATCAGGGGCGTAATCTGGCATGGGCGACTCCCGGATGGGCGGTGGGGTGACTCCCTGCGTCCGGCCAGACGATATCGAGTAGCTGATCCGGCCCACAGGCGCCGGCGCCTCGGGGACGGGGAACGGTCGAGGGTCGACCCGGTCCGATATCGCCTCGACCTCCCGCCGCAATGCTTCCACACGTTCGGCCTCACCCAGCCGGCGATGCGATTCCATCTTTCTGTAAAACTCGGGAACCAGCCGGTCGTAGCGCTCCAGCAACGATAGGTCTGAATGGGGCAGAGACGCGGCAATCTGAATAGATTCACCGGCCGCCTCGTAGTCGCCGAGCCTCATCCAGGCCTCAGCAAGGATTTCGTAGAAACGATCTCCAAGTTCCGGCTCCAACTCCAGAGCCCGATCCACGAGCGGAAGCGCCGCCCCGGGCCGCTCATCGAGAACGTACAGCCATCCCAACTCCGCCCGCGCCCGTCCAGACCGTGGCATTAACTCAACCGCACGTTCAAGGGCAACAATCTGCACCCGCCGATCTTCGGCCGTTTCCGGCTCGAGGGTGCCCAGGTAGTAATGGGCAAGGCCCGATTCGGGGAAGTCCACTAAAAGCCGTTCGAAGGCCTGGCGCCCTCCAGACCCGGCTCGGCCCTGACCGAGGCGGGCCAATCCAATGCGAGCGGCTTCCAGCGGACTGTCCGCGTAGAAGCTCCTGGAGCGCGGTGCGTATCCGGCCGACATCGCAAGGTCTCCCAGCATGGCATCGCGTTCGCCGGCAGGCACAGCCCTGGGCTCACCCGATAGACCCATGGGCGCAAAAGACAGGCCGCCATCTTCATACTGAAACAATTCGCTTTCCAGGCTCTCGGAATCTACTGCGGGAGTGGCGTCGAATCCCTGTGCACCTCCCAACGACCGCATGTAGGTGTCGAATTCTTCCGGGTACCGCTCCAGGAGAACACGCAACAGGTGATAGGACTGGAGTCGAAAGACCCCGCCCTCGGCGAGGTCATCGTAGTTCTGGCTGGGTACGATCGTTAGAACGTCGGCGAGAGAGAATCCGTCTGCGGGAGATACCGGATCGTCGCCGCCGCCCCGCCCCAATTGCCTGAGATATTCACCGATTCCCTCCTGCAACCAGAACGGCTGCCACAACACGGATCGCGACAGCAGGAGGTGCCCTAGAGAATGGCCCACATCATCGGCAATCGATTCGGGCGAGCTGTCGCGCGCAAGCACAAACGGCCCGCCGGGGCCCAGGAGAGTGTAAGCGGCATGATTGTGCATCTTAAAAGCTTCGGGAACCCATTCCAGGAAGGCTTGACGATCGTCAAACAGGATGACTCGAATGGGTGAGGGCCGGGATTCCAGCGGATAGAAGGCCTGCGAAAACACATGGTAGCGCCCTTCGAGATCTTCGAGCAACCGGCCGCCCTTATTGGCATCGGTGTCCGTGTAAAGACGGAAATGTTCCGAATCAATGGCAATCCACGATGTTTGCGCCCGAAGCACATATGGCGCAAAAAGCACGCCTGCAATTAGGGCCAGCGCTTGAGCGGATCGCTTTACATTCATATAGAACTAGTTTTTCGCTCTCAGGGAGCAGCCACAAATTCGATTTTACTCGGCACGCCGGCGAACTCACTGCCTGCAGGTGCTGCCTGGAATGTAATCACAACCGGAGGAGGGGGGTCCAACGGGCCGCAGGCGACTTCATTGCCCACGCCGGCACTGAACGTCGCGAATTCAACTCGCTCGGGAGAATCTGTGTGAAACAAAAAAGTACCCGAATCCGCTTCTACGGTCAACGTCAGCCCTTCCCGGCAATCGATCAACGTCAGCAGCCCGTTCTGCTGCTCTCCGGTCACGATCCGAGTCAATTCGAACCGGTCAAAGCCGATGCCCGGGCTAACCTGTGGTGCAGGATCCGGTGGCTGGGGTTCCGCTTCGTCTGGCGCAAGTTCCGTTCGCGTAATTTCAACGAAACCGTCTCCGATCACACCCGGGGCACCTTCGAGACCTTCTATCGATTGCAGGACGGACTGTGCACGCCGACGTGTGTCTGGATGTTGGATTGGATTCACCAGAGGACCGAGTAGAGTTCGGGCATCGGCAAAACGCTCCTGTTCAATAAGTACCCTGCCCAGGCTGATCCGGTAGTCCGGATGTCGGGGTCTGAGTTCAAGGGCTGCATCGAGAAGTTCGGCTGCTTCATCCAGGTTTTCATTAGTACCGAGGTAGCTGAGCGCTAGTTCCTGGTAGCTGTCTCCGAAACGAGGGCCGATGCGGATCGCCTCCCTCAACGCGGTCCGGGCATCAGCCAGTCGAGCCGGGCTGGGCTCGGGATCGCCTCTGAGCAGGGAAACCGCGTAGTAGTAGTGGCTGAGGAAGCCAGCATCGGTTCCGTTGACTACCGGTTCCAGACTGAGCCGTGCCTCGTCAAAACGGGCCTGGTCGATCAGGAAGCGGCCCATGGTAGACCGGGCCACGCGGGAACCTGGATCCAATTCGATCGCGCGTTGGAGTCGTTCCACCGCCGCCGCGGTTGCACCCTGGCGAATCAACAGCTCTGCGAGCCGGGTTTCGGCTGCGGCCGGTGATATCCCCACCGCTTCGGCCGGGCCCACTCCACGCGTTGCATTGCCAACGGCCAACGTAAGGAAGGGGTAGGTTCCCTGTTGCCTGACGCTATTCTCAAAATCGTTGATCAGGGTCCGAAAACTCACCCCCAGGGCATCGTCGACTGCTTCTTCGAAGGGGATGTCCGATGCCATCAACCGCACGAAACGGATCACGGCTGCATAGCCCTGACCCTCGTTCCGCGTCATGAGGAAGTGAACGAAGGCCCACGTCTGCGCATGGTAGATGTTGTCTCGGTCGGCCTCGCCATAGGATTCCGAATCGGGAGTCACGGCAAAGAGTTCGTCGAAACTGAGGAGGGCTCCCTCGTCGCGGACCAGCCTCACAAAGGAATCGATCGGCCGTCCAATCTGCAGTTCTGTCCCTTCCGGCGACCACGTGACGGTCCGGTAAAACTCTGCCAGGCCCTCGACGAGCCACAACGGTGCATTGGGAATACTCGCTCCGGCAATCGCGTGGAAATAATCGTGAAGAGCGCGATCGAAGGGCCTCCGGCGATTGGCTTCCGTGAGCATGGCGACATAGGGTTCACGCCTGTCCGCCAGGAAATACGCATCGCCATCTGTCAGGCCCACCTCTTCCAACAAGTCGTCGTCATCGGCGACGACAATGGTCATGGGGCCTGGCTCCGGATACTGGCGACTGCTGAAAATCTCTGTAACGGCCGAATGAAACGCCTCGAAACGCCTCGCTACGTCCACGAGTTCCTCGTCATCAACGTCACCGACGATCGTATAGTTTTCCGAACGCAATTCAAGCCAGCGCTCCTGAGCCTCGGCCACGTTCCAGCCCAGCAGGAATACTCCGAAAACTACACAGGTGGTGGTGACTACACTCCAGGATCGTGCCATCGCTAAGGCTCTCACAATTGGGCTGTCAAAACGGATTAGCGGTGTTGACTGGGTTCGCCGAACAATTACTTTTCAACCGGCACCTGCATCTTTTCCCAGTCCCGGAGGAATTGTGCGAGTCCGGAATCTGTCAACGGATGCTTCATGAGCTGCAAGAATACTTTGTAGGGCAAGGTGCAGATGTCTGCCCCGAGTCGCGCTGCTTCGACGATATGCATGGGGCTCCGAATCGATGCAGTCAGGACCTCGGTACTGAAATCGTAGTTGTCGAATATTGTGACGATGTCGGCAATCAGTGACATTCCTTCCTGCGAAATATCATCCAGCCGGCCGACGAATGGACTGACGAAGCGTGCGCCTGCCTTGGCTGCCATAATCGCTTGCGGGGCGGAGAACACCAGAGTCACATTGACTCTGACTTGCTCGTCGCTCAGAATCTTGGTCGCTTTGAGGCCCTCCAGAGTAAACGGGCACTTGACCACGATGTTCGGATGGACTCCGGCCAGATGGCGACCCTCGGCAACCATAGTTTCAGCTTCCAGGCTGACCACCTCGGCACTGACCGGGCCATCGACGATCGAGCAAATCTTGAGCAACTGCTCTTCAAAATCGTTCCCCTCCCTGGCGATGAGCGAAGGGTTCGTGGTCACACCGTCAAGAATGCCGGTGCTCGCGGCCTCGCGTATTTCGTGCAGGTTGGCGGTGTCGAGGAAAAACTTCATTTCCCAGGATCCTCCTTACAGGCAGACCCACACGAGTGGGCTGCGGGATGGTTAAGCGGTCGTTGGCTTTCGGCCCTATTCTACAGTCTTTTCCGTAACGTCTCGGTTCGAAAATATAAGAATTGCCCTATCGACAATTCAACTTTGCGAGCGCGGATTTCCTACCCGGACTCGAAGGCCCGGGTGGATTCAGACATTCGGGCTGTCCGCGCTGTTCGGCGCCGGCCACCTCCGATTCCACACACTGGATCTACTCGTCGATTGCAATCGAGCTCGCGCTTTCATTACCCGATCGGTCCAGTGCGGTCACAGCGTATGCGAAACCGGGCTGATATTCGGAATCCTGAAACGCGTTGGTCGCTTGCCCATCAGGGCTGATCCTCCGGAAGTCGCCATCTGCGTCATCCCGCCTGAACACGACATAACCCACGACATCGACCTCGGGATTGAATTCCCAGCGGACGAAGACGCCACCATCAAAGGGCGTCAGCGTGAGACCGACTGGAGCATTCGGAGCCGTCCCATCGAGCGCCGTCAATGTCACCGCATCAAAAGGCAGCCCGGCCACGAGACCGGACGCTCCTTCGCGGAAGGGCACCACTGAATACACATAGGTCTCGCCCACC
Source organism: Terriglobia bacterium (assembly GCA_965263045.1). Lineage (GTDB taxonomy): Bacteria > Acidobacteriota > Terriglobia > 20CM-2-55-15 > 20CM-2-55-15. Next base: position 5,772,288 of record CBDHGK010000041.1, on the reverse strand, counting down.
CGGAAGCGGGTATCTGTAAAACGCGTCATGGTGAGCACTCGCTCGCCCTCTCCCGCGATGAGTTCCCCCGAACGATAGATGCGATAGCCGTCGGTAATGCCCGCCCCTGTTTGCGGTGGCTCCCATTCGAGGGTGACCTGGTTCTGGTCAACACGGGCGCGCACGCCTGAACCTGGCCCGGGAACGTCGATCACCATCACCTGTGCCGGAGGAGACGGGGCAGAGACCCTTCCCCCAGAAGTTTCGAAGCGGATGGTGTAGTCCCGCGTCAAACCCACCAGTTCCCGAGCCGGCAAGGTGAACGACTGGGTTTCACCCGGACCGGCAACCTGGACCTCGGCAACACTGAACTCATTTTCATGAATGACAGCCCGGTTCAGATCAGCAGAGGCCGACTGGTCTACATTTCGGGAAGGATTGGTCCAGGTGAAGTGGAGGTCATAGCCGACCTGTTCGACCCTGAAATCACGGGCCGATTCTGGAATGCTCACGAATGGAGGAAGGGGATCACCAACCTTGCCGCATCCAGGCGCCATCACGACAGCGAGCAGGCCCGCAAGCCACCAAACCCCTGACGCGGCTGGGATTGGTGGTTGTCTCACCGCGAAACCATGCTACTGAACGCTACAGAATGTAGCGGCTCAAGTCCTGGTCCTTGACGATCTCGTTGAGCGTTTTCTCAACGTAGGCCGCGTCAATATTGACGTTTTTCTCAACCAGGTCAGGCCCTTCGAACGACAGTTCATCCAGAAGCTTTTCCATAATCGTATGGAGCCGTCGGGCGCCGATATTTTCCGTATTCTCGTTCACAAGAGCCGCGAATCTCGCGATCTCGAAAACGGCTTCCTCGGTGAATGACAAGCGAATCCCTTCGGTCTCCATCAACGCGCAGTATTGCTTAATCAGGGCATTCCGTGGCTCCGTCAGAATTCGGACAAAGTCTTCAACCGACAGCGATTCCAGCTCAACACGAATCGGGAACCTTCCCTGTAGTTCAGGAATCAGGTCCGAGGGCTTACTAACATGGAAGGCTCCGGCAGCGATGAACAGAATGTGATCCGTCCGGACCATGCCGTATCGCGTGTTGATCGTGGTCCCCTCGACGATTGGGAGGATATCTCGTTGTACACCCTCCCGACTGACATCGGGTCCATGGCCGGATTCCCGACCGGCGATCTTGTCGATTTCGTCAAGAAAGACGATTCCGTTATTTTCAACGCGTTCGACAGCGATCCGGGTGACCTGATCCATATCGACGAGTTTCTGCTCTTCTTCCTGGGTCAGGTACTCAGAGGCTTCAACGACTTTCATCTTTCTCTTCTTCGTCCGCTGACCGAGAAAACCGGGAAGCATATCCTTGATATTGATATCCATCTCTTCGATACCGCTGTTCGAGATGACTTCGAAGGCCGGGAAGTTCCGCTCCTTCACGTCGACTTCGACCGTCCGGTCCTCCAGTTTCCCATCGCGGAGCTGAGAGCGGAGTTTCTCGCGCGTTCGATTCCATTGTTCCGCGCTGCGCTCCCCCGCCGCTGGATCCGTATCGCCCGGCAGGACGGGAAGCGGCGGCAACAGGAGGTCCAGAATCCTTTCTTCGGCATTGAGCTCCGCCTTCTCCGCAACCTCTTCCAGCTTTTCGTTGCGAACCATTTCAATGGATATTTCAACGAGATCGCGGATCATCGACTCAACGTCACGTCCGACATAACCCACTTCCGTGAACTTAGACGCTTCAACTTTCAAGAACGGAGAGTTCGCAAGCCTGGCCAATCTGCGCGCGACCTCGGTCTTTCCTACTCCGGTTGGCCCGATCATGATGATGTTCTTGGGCATGACTTCTTCAGCCATTTCCGGGGCGAGTTTCTGGCGGCGCACCCGGTTGCGAAGCGCGATGGCAACGGCGCGCTTTGCAGCCCCCTGGCCGATGACGTACTTGTCAAGCTCCCGAACAGTCTCACGTGGAGTCAGATCGTCAAGATGCGGTGTCGGTACCTGGTCGTATGCAAACATGGGAGTATCAGAGATAAATGAGACTATAGTTCCTCGATTGTCAGGTTGCTGTTCGTGTAGATGCAAATATCGGCTGCAATTTTGAGCGCTTCCTCTGCGATCTGACGCGCGCCCAGATCGGAGAAAGCGGAAAGGGCGCGAGCCGCAGCCAGCGCGTAAGCCCCGCCCGATCCGATCCCTAAGAGGCCATCATCGGGCTCGATCAAATCGCCGGTTCCCGATATCAGAAATGTCAGCTTGGGATCAGCCACGATCATCACGGCCTCGAGATGCCGCAGGCTCTTGTCCGTCCGCCAGTCCTTCGCAAGTTCAACGGCGGCTCGGCTCAGGTTGCCCTGAAACTGTTCGAGCTTCGATTCGAACCTCGAAAACAAAGCGAAACTATCCGCCGACGATCCCGCGAAGGCAGCCAATATCTGATCATTGAACAGGCGTCGGATTTTCTTTGCGCCGTGTTTGATCACCGTGTCTCCGAGGGTGACCTGCCCGTCACCGGCGAGAGCCACTCTTCCGTCTTTGCGGACGCAAATGATCGTTGTGGAGCGTGTCTCGGGTGGCATTGAGACCTATCGATCCGCTTCGGACGTAAAGAGTCGGTCAGCCAGGTTGGTGTTGTATGCCACGGTGTCAATGCGGACTTCCGTCGTCTTCAATCCATCGGAATAACGGTCGATGAGCAGGGGTGTCAGTACGTTCTGAAATTCGTGGTAATTGCTGTAGACCTCTTCATGAATTCTCGGATCGTCCAGACGCCGCACGGTCTTCTTCAGTATGAGCCCGCTTTCCTGGTCAATAAACAGATTGACGCGCGTCCGGTCTTCGTCGCGGATTTCCAGGATGTCGACTCGCTTGAAGTCGATCATTTCACGACCCACATACTGAAGCGTCGTGCCGGGCTGATCGACCACGACACGAATCACATGGTCCAGGCTCACCTTGAACTCCTCCCAGAAGACCTCGATCTGATCTTCGAGTTGAGCGTCCACTTCACCGTCGTTGACATTCCATCCCTCAGAGCTCCCGTTGTTGATCCGCACGGCTTCACCGTCTTCTCCGAACTCTGTTCGCTCCTTGTCCGGATACTGGACATAGTCGGCGAATACCTCCGCACCGTTAAGTTCTCCACGTTGAAACTGATAAATTCGGCCTTCGGTCGACATGTCAATTATGTCCAGATAGGCGGCGCCTCCCAGGGTTTCTATGGCCCGGTCAAGTATTGCGCGAGGATCTCGCTGGGCCCATGAAGACGCCGGTTGCCACAGTACCACGACCGCCACGACCAACGCAGATAGCAGGAAGGACTTTTTCATGATGACCGTCCGATTATAGCGGATTCCACACAGGCTGCGGACAAAGCTCCCGCGGCGGAGCGATGATTCACCGGGATTCGTAACGTCGTTTTGAAGTTCGATGGGCTCAAGTCTGGTCCTCGTCCGATCGGTCGAACGGTTCCCTGTTCCCGATCCGGGATCAGGTCACGCCTGTGCCGGACTCCGCCTCACGGGCGGACAGAGGTCTGACGCAGGATAAATTCCCGAACACGACCGGCCCCCTGAGCCGGCGACAGTGTATTGGACGGAACAAGCCCCCCGATTGTCACCACCAAACGGGCCCCCGTAAACGCAAATTGCCCCCCGCTCCAATTCGCCGCTGTTGACACGGCGCGATTGTACGGTCAAGTCGGACACCTTGCAGGTGCGCCGTGTGGACGCACAGAATCAATTCTTACGATGCAATGAACCGCTGACGTCGGACGCCTGCGGTTTCGGGTCAAAACGGTCTTCGAGCACGGCGCGCGCCTCACCGGCAAGGTAGAGAGATCCCGTGATCAGGACTGTCGTACCCGGGGCTGAATTTTCGCGTGCATAAGAAACAGCATCTTCGATACCCGCGGCCACAACAGCGTCGGAGAACTCGTGGCCCAGATTCTTCGGATCCGCAGACCGCGGGTTCCCGGCCCGCGTCAGAATCAGTCGCCGGACGTTCGGCGCCAGCGCACGAATCATCGAGGAACAGTCCTTTTCCTGCATTCCTCCAAATATCAGCCACACTTTCTCCGGAAAGTATTCGCCAAGATACTGCCCGAGGGCCTTCGCGGCGGGAAGGTTGTGCCCACCATCTACAATAAACGCGGGTTTCCCGAGAAATCGCTCCAGTCTCCCCGGCCACGTTGCCTCGTTCACTCCACGCTCGATCGTCTGGGCGTTGAGAGGCCACCCCTGAGCCTCCAGACACTCGGCCGCGGCCACGGCGACCTTCAGGTTCTCGACCTGGTGACGGCCCGCCAGCTGCGGCCTGAGGCCGGAATACGTCCGGACAGGGGTTTCCAGGTCGACACCGAACAGGCCTCCGTCTGCATATCGCATCTCTGCGGTGAGCGCGCCGGCATCAACGGTGCGTCCGCGCGTCCGAGTCCGAATGCTCTTGAACGTACATCCGGTTCCAAGGACCACGGGCTCCGACGCTTTGATGATGCCCGCCTTTTCTGCGGCAATCTCTTCGAGTGTGGACCCGAGATATTCCTGGTGGTCGTACCCAATATTGGTGATGACCGAAACGTCCTGTGAAACGATGTTCGTGGCGTCGAGCCGCCCGCCCAGACCGACCTCGAGCACACAATAGCGAACGCGGCCACTGAAATACTCGAACGCCGCGGCGGTGACCAGCTCGAAATAGGTGGGCGGATAGAGCAGTCGTGACCCGGCCGCGGAAGCGGCCTCCTGAACCCTTCCCAGAACATCAGCGAGATCCGGATCGCCGATTTCTCTTCCGCCGATCGAAATGCGTTCGTTCACTGTTTCCAGGTGAGGCGACACATACAAACCCGCCTCCGGCAACATGGCCGAAAGCCACTGTGCGACGGAGCCCTTGCCATTGGTCCCCGCAATCAGGATGGAACGGAAACTGTCCTGCGGATTTCCAAGTGCTTCACAGAGAATCTGGATGTTTTGAAGATCGTACCGGAGTGATCGGTACTCGTTGCGTAGTGAAAACAGCTGCTGAATGTCTGTGTCGTCCATCGACTTTCAGAAGAATTGGCGGATCCGGCCTATTGGGTCACGACACTTGGTCCTAGGCTGCGATTGACGGTCACTGGCGCCGACCCGGTCTTCCTCGAAATCCTCTAGGAGCCTGCGCCGTAGGATGATTTTCGACTCGGCGAATTACGCGAGATGGCGATCAATCGGTATCGGTGACCGGGGAATGGGCGTTTTGGACGACGAGGCGCCGATGGGTGCGCCACGGGTGCTTGAATCGAGCCTCGTTCGGCCTGATTTGCGGGCGGTATCCCTGTCATCAGGCTGCCTGAAGCCCCTGCATCCGCTTGACGTTCAACGCCAGACACACCAAGTTCCACTCGCCCTGGACCTTGTTCAGGCCGCGCAGGCTGAATCGGCGGAAACCGAGCACCTCCTTGATCCACCCGTTGGGCGCCTCCGACAGCCATTTGCGTTGGGCGTACTGCACCCGTCCCGCCGAGGTCGCCAGCTTCTCGGCCATGCGGGCCTTCGCCGGATGCCTGGCCGCGTCCACCGCGACCGCGCGCCGGCCCTCCCGGCCCAAGGCCACATAGCCGTCCACGCCGCGCGCCTCCAGCGCCTCAAGGTCGTCCTCGTTGCAGTAGCCCGCATCCGCCAGCACCGTCTCCGGCCGTTCCCCATGGGTGGCCTCCACCTCGTCCACCAGCGGGACCAGTCGACCCTGGTCGCTGGCGTTCGACGACACCTCGGTGGCGACGATCAACTGCTTCTCTCCCTCCACCGCCACCTGCGCGTTGTAGCACTGCTGAAAACCCTCCGATGAGGTCTTCATGATCCTGCTTTCGGGATCCGTGAAGTTGTCCTGCGCCTTCTCGGCCGGCTCGCCGTATTCCCGCTTGTATGGCCGCCCGCCCTTCCGGTTGCGCTTCGAACCGGGCTCGCGTCCCTGCGCTTCGTCGGCCTCCCGTTGCCTGGCCTCCAATCGCGCCCTGGCCGCCCGAATCGCCGCCAGCCGATCCTCCCGGCGGCGTAACTCCTCGGGTAACTCATCGCCGCGATACGCCTCCCCGAAACGCGCGTCCTCCGCCGCGTCGGTCTCCCGCGCGCGCGACAGCAACGCTTCGATCTCGCCCTCCAGACGCCGCTCCTCCTCCAGCATCCGACCGTAACTCATCGCCTTGCGCTTGCTGGCGTTGGCTCGAACCTTCGTCCCGTCGATCGACAACTTGCCGAAGTTCGCAACGCCGGTCTCGCGCGCCAGACGCACCACCTCCACAAACAGCGTCTTGAAATCCGCTAAATGACGGCGGCGAAACTCGCAAATCGTCCGATGGCTCGGGAAATTCCCCGCCGCCAACACCCGAAATGCTACGTCCTCCTCCAGCTTCCGCGCCAGCCCTCGGGAGGAAAACACCCCCGTCGCGTACCCGTAGATCATCACCTTCACCATCATCCGCGGCTCATACGGCGACTTGCGACGACCGTCCCCCTCGTAAGGCGCGTAAAACGCCGTCAAGTCCAATCCGTCCACCAGATCGCTCACATGGTGCGCCAAGTGCCCCTCCGCCAACCAATCCCGCATATCCGGCGCCAGCAGCAACCCCTGATCCGGCTGGTACGGGCGAAACGTCGTCGGCATCGCAATCTCCTCCTAACTGCGACACAATTATCTCATTCACTTCCTACGGCGCAGGCTCCTAGCCAACTAAGAAGTTCAAAGAGCGCAGGAGATAGGGTGCCAGCATCCCCCGTTCGACAATGGCGTCCAGCATGCCGTGCTCGAGGAGGAATTCACTGCGCTGGAATCCTTGAGGCAGCTTCTGCCGGATGGTTTGCTCGATGACGCGGGGACCCGCGAAGCCGATCAGGGCTCCGGGCTCGGCAATGTTCAGGTCGCCCAGCATCGCGAAGCTGGCCGTCACGCCGCCGGTCGTGGGATCGGTCAGAAGCGAGATGTACGGCAGTTTCTCGCGGTCCAGTTTCGAAAGAGCGGCGGAAATTTTCGCCATCTGCATCAGGCTCAGGACCCCTTCCTGCATTCTTGCGCCGCCAGAACAGGAAACGATGACCATGGCCGCGCGGGCTTGGATCGCATGTTCGATTGCACGCGTGATTTTTTCGCCCACTACGGAACCCATCGAACCTCCGATGAATCCATATTCCATCGCCGCCGCGACCACCTCGTGGGTTCCAATCCGGCCGGACCCGGTGACAACGGCCTCCCGGGGACCGGCCTTGGCGGAAAGGCCCTTGAGCGTCGCTTTATAAGCTTTGGCGGCCGTGAATTCGAGTGGGTCCGTCGAGATCATGCCGGCATCCATCTCATTCCAGGAACCATCGAACAAGAGGTTCAGGCGCTCGGGTGCGGCAAGCTTATAGTGATAGTTGCATTTCGGACATACCTGGAAATTCGCGTCGATGTCCTTTTTCCACACCGGTTCCTTGCAACTGATGCACTTCTGCCAGAGACCCTCCGGCATGACCTTCCGTTCTTCGCCGACTTCGATGGATTTCTTTTCCCTTTTGAACCAGGACATACGCAGGTGATTATAACGCGGACACAGCGTTGCGGAGACGTTCGACAGTTCGGTCACGGCCCAGGACGACCATGACTTCAAAGATTCCTGGTGCGACGGCTTTGCCCGTCAGCGCGACTCGGGCCGCGTTGATGAGGAGACCGGCCTTGACCTCCAATTCCCCTGCCAGGGTCCTCAGGGCCGATTCGGTACCATCGAGATCGAACGGGTCCACTTTCTCGAGATGCAGGGCCAGTTCAGGAAGGTACGCGGCAAGCCTGGAATCCGCCATGAAGCGCCCCAGTGCCGCCGATTCGTACTCCACGTCGATCCCGGTGTAGGTGCGCACCTCTTCCGCCAGCGCTTTCAGTGATCGGAACCGGGGTCGAATCAGCTCGATCACGGAGAGGAACCAGGCCCGGTCCGCGGTGCGAAACCGATCCTCCCATATGCCGGCCTCTTTCAAGACCGGAATGAGACGATCCAACAGCGCTTCAGGAGCAATCCGATTGATGTACTGACCGTTGAACCAGGCCAGTTTGTCCGGGTCGAAGACGGCGTCAGCTCTGGATATACCTTCGAGCGTAAACGCTTCGATCAGGCCGTCTTTGTCGAATAGCTCCTGATCCGTACCGTCGGACCAGCCCATCAGTGCAAGCAAATTGTCAAATGCCTCCGGGAGAATGCCCTGGTCTCGATACGCAAGCACAGACCTCGCCCCGTGACGCTTGCTGAGACGGGATTTATCAGGCCCTAGAATCAGCGGTACATGAACATACAGAGGCCGCCGGGCATCAAGAGCGTCGAAAAAAAGAATCTGCTTCGGTGTGTTGGAGATGTGGTCCGCACCCCGCAGGACGTGGGTAATTCCCATGTCCAGATCGTCCGCAACGACACTCAGGTGATAGGTCGGGTGACCGTCCGATCTGAGGAGGACGAAATCCTCGACCTCGTCCAGGCCCTTTGCGATGGCGCCGAAAACAGGATCGTCAAATTGAACCGTACCCCGGGGCACTCGAAACCGAAGGGCAGCGGCCTCCCCGCCCTCCAGGCGCTCACGCACCTGATATTCGTCCAGTGACAGACACGTCCTCGGGTACGTCCAGCCCAACCCGGACCGAGAGGCCTCCGCCCTCTGCGTCGCGAGCGCGTCGGGCGAACAAAAACAACGGTAGGCGTGCCCGGTGTCGAGCAGCGTCCGGGCCAGCTCCCGGTATCGGTCCAATCGCTCCGACTGGTAATAAGGTCCCTCATCCCAGTCCAGTCCCATCCACGCGAGCGCATCGAGAATCCCTTCAGACATTGCGGGATCGGAGCGCTCCCGATCGGTATCTTCGATCCTGAGAATGAATGTTCCGCCCATTTTCCGGGCAAACAACCAGTTGAACAATGCCGTGCGTGCGCCTCCCACGTGAAGGTGACCGGTCGGGGAGGGTGCGAACCGAACTCTTACACTCATAGGGATGATGTTCCCCGGCAAAGGACACGAAAGCAAGTGGGAACCACTAACGAGGGTCTGCTAACGCTGTCTGACTTCGATTCTGTTTGTTGAGCCCGTATCTGGATCTGTTCTGTGGTCCGGTTTAATTGACAGGAGCTGTCGCAACTGCGGATACCGGCTGAAGAAAATTGGATGATGGCGATCAGCCCTCACCCGGAAGAAGGACCACTTCACACCGAAATTTGAAAGTAACCTTCCGAGAGCGTTATTTCGGGCGTCCGAGGAAGCCCTGGGCGATCATGTCGATTTTGTAGATCGCTTTGGCGTTGTTGCGCACGCCCGCAGGCGTTCTGTACTCCTGGCCGTCCGGACCGATCATGCCTGCACCCTTCCCGTAAAGCACCTTCTTGTCAGGTCCGGAAAACGCGCAGCTCGAAGCGGACCTTGGAAGAGGAATGGCGCCAAGGTACGCTCCGTCGCGAGTGAATACCTGAATGCCGGTATTGCCCGCGGTCACATACAGACGGCCCTCGGAGTCGATGCACATACCATCTCCGTTGGCTCCGCCCTCCAGGGTCACAAAGGTTCTTCGATTGCTGGTGGTGCCGTCCGGGGCGGCATCGAAGGCCACGATCGTATTGCGATTGGTTGAGTAGACCGTCTTCTCATCGGGACTCAACGCCAGGCCGTTCGTGTCTACCTCCTTGCCTGCAACCAGGCTGACTTCGCCTTCGGCGTCGATGTAGTAAACCCCCGGCGTATCATCGTTGAAATAGGCGCCACCCTTGGCATCCGCGATGACTTCGCCCATGCGCCAGAACGTCTGGCCTCCGACCCTGCTTGCCAGCGTCTGGCGCGTCGGCCAGAGAACCACCAGTTCGGGCAGCTCCTGACATTGCTCAGGATTTCCGCCCGGATCCGAACAGGTCCGCTCCACTCCCAGCACTCGGCCGTTACTGTCGATGGCGACCGCTCCGGTTCCACGCGTGTCGCTGACGAATATGGAATACTGATCGTCCGGGTCCAGCATGCCCACGGTGCTGGGTTGCTCCTGCGCAAACAACAGGCCACCATCTTCGGTTCCGACGATGCCGTCGGCGTTGTCGGATCCTTGCCAGACGAGCGTCCACTGAGCGCCCGTTGCGATAACCCCGGGGATGGCGGTAACCGTCACCTCTTTAGCAGCGGTCGGTTGTCGGAAGATACGCTGCCCTCCAGGGTTTCCTTGCTCGGCGACAGCAGCTGCACTTGACGCAAGAGTCAATCCAAGCAAGGTGCCGGCGATCGTGTACGCAGTATTGAATTTCATAAGACCTCCAGATCCCTTTCCCCGCAATTGGGGTCAACCTCAGAATTTCCCACCATCTTCTACATCGGCTTTACGAAAAAGCGTATATCACCTTTTCGCCGGAACTGCGATTGGAGGTGAGCCGGCAAGTGAAGGATGACTTCGATAACGGCGAGATGTACTACCAACTGGAGGGCCGGAAGATTGTGACGCCCGTCGAGGCCACGATGAGACCAAGTAAAGCCGCGCTAACCTGGCACGCGGAGATTGTGTTTCGGCAAAGGGCGGGCCCGGACAGTCCGGTTCGTTCGATCCCTGCCACCCACCCCGCGTCTTCGCACAGCCCGAATTCCGCCGGCGAAATCCATAGACCCTCAGTTGAGCCCTTGACCTTCTAGCCTGTCAAGGCGTTTGGAGTTGGCCTGAACCAGTTGCCGGAGCAGGCTGTTGGATTCGACCAGTTCGCCCTGGACGGTGACCAGATGACGGCTGACACCGGCCAGGTCGCCGGTGGTTGAAACAAGGGTTTGAATCTGACTGCGCAAGTCGCGCATGTCGGCATCATGGCGGATCGCCATCGAGGCGAGCCGTTCTTCGTGCATGGACTGATGCTCGGCGGTTGTGTTGAGGAAGTTTTCGATTCGCATGAATCGTTCTTCGGGGGTCATGGGTGTGTCCATTTCAGGCATTTGGAAGGGTATTCGAAATATATCACGATCCGACCGTTCGGATTTCCTTGTTGCTCGTGTTTCACCCCCTGAGGAAGTCTTTCACGCTACGGGCAGTCCGTTCACTTTACAAAGGTGCGATTCACTGTTGGGGGAGAGCTTTCCATAACTGCGCATACGTTCTATAATCCGCACCCTGAAGATTTCCCGGACGACTCCGCCGAAGTCCCACTGCCTGAGCAGGAGGTGAACCTTGTGAATATTCCCGTCAGCATCAATTTGAACGGCACTCTGTATGAACGCGAGGTCGAACCACGCCAATTGTTGGTGCACTTCATTCGTGAACTCGGCACGTTGACCGGGACGAAAGTGGGCTGCGACACCAGTCAATGCGGTGCCTGCACCGTGCTGATCGACGGGTTGGCAGCCAAGTCCTGTACTTGCCTGGCAGTCCAGGCTGATGGCGCCTCGATCACTACGATCGAAGGCCTGGCCAAAGAAAGCCAGTTGCACCCGATACAGGAAGCGTTCTGGAATAATCACGGACTGCAATGCGGCTTCTGCACGCCTGGAATGATCCTGGCGTCTCATGGACTGCTTATGGGCAACCGCAGTCCCAGTGACGACGAAATTCGGCATGGACTGGAAGGGAACCTCTGCCGGTGTACGGGATATCAGAACATTGTCCGGGCAGTGCGCGATGCGGCGAAGTCGATGGCTGGAGGAGAGTCATGAGCCGCAGAATCTTCGGCTCCGGCATCCGCAGGCGCGAGGATCCGCGGCTGATCACCGGCAAGGCAAGCTTCACCGATGATTTTGTGCTTCCCGGAATGGTGCACGCGGTGATGTTACGCAGTCCATACGCCCATGCCCGTCTCACCCGTATCGATACCGAACACGCAGCCAACGCACCCGGTGTCGTTGCCGTCTTGACGGCGGCGAGCATCGAAGGCGAGCTGGGGCCGACCCCGTGCGCCTGGCTGGTACCGGACTCCGACCTCAAGGTGGCCCCCTACCCGTGCATCGCCCGGGACGTGGTCCGCTATGTGGGCGACATCGTGGCGACTGTCGTTGCAGAAGATCCTCAGCAGGCGATGGACGCACTGGATCTGATCGACGTGGAATACGAGCCGCTTTCCGTCGTCATAGATCCGGTCACAGCCTCCGGGCCCGGGGCGGTTCAGTTACATCCGGACATCCCCAACAACCAGGCGTTTCACTGGAAGGTCGAAGGGGGCGATGTGGACGCCGCCTTCGAGAATGCGCCGGTCGTGATTTCCGAGCGTGTCGTCCAGCAGCGGCTCATTCCCAACGCCATGGAACCGCGATCGGCCCTGGCTTCATGGTCCGGGGCCTCCGGTGAAGTGACATTGTGGAACACCACTCAGAATCCTCACATTGCGCGTTTTATCTGCTCCGGGGTCACGGGAATTCCCGAGGATAAAATCCGCGTGATCGCCGCCGATGTCGGTGGTGGGTTTGGCAGCAAGATTGCGGCCTATCCCGCAGACTTCATCACAGTGCTCTGTTCCAGGAAACTGAACCGCCCCGTCAAGTGGACGGAAACACGCAGCGAAAACTTCCAGGCCACGACACACGGGCGCGACCACGTTCAGGATATCGAACTGGCGGCCGACAACGAGGGAAAGATTCTGGGTCTACGGGCGACCTCCTGGTCCGGTATGGGGGCCTACCTGTCCACAGCCGCTCCGGGCATACCGACGATTCTCCACGGGTTGATGCTCTCGGGCAGCTACGACATCCCGGCCATCCGCGAGGATGTCCACGGGATCTACACGAACGGAACACCGGTCGAGGCCTATCGGGGCGCGGGACGGCCCGAGGCCACATTCATTGTCGAAAGGTTGGTCGACAAACTCGCCAGAAAACTCGGAATGGACCCGGTCGAGCTCCGCATGAAGAACTTCATTCCGCCTTTCAGCGATGGTCACCCCGTGGCGACGGGCCTCGAGTATGACAGCGGCAACTACCAGGGTGCGCTTGGGAAGCTGCTCGACCATGCCGACTACAAAGCTTTGCGCACTGAACAGGCGGAGGCTCGGAAAAGCGGCCGCTATCTTGGAATTTCCGTTGCGTCCTACGTTGAGATCTGCGGTCTGGGTCCGTCTCAGGTGGCGGGCGCGGTGGGTTTTCAGGGGGGCCTCTGGGAAAGCGCCATCGTCCGATTCCACCCGACGGGCAAGGTGCATGTTTTCATTGGAGCCAATCCCCATGGCCAGGGCGAGGAAACCACCTTCGCCCAGATCGTCGCTGACGAGGTGGGTGTCGAAGTGGACGACGTGAAGGTTTTTCACGGCGATACCGACAACACCCCGATGGGTTGGGGTACCTACGGGAGCCGGACGACGGCCGTTGGAGGCGCCGCATTAGCCGTGGCGACCCGGAAGATCAAAGAGAAGGCCAGGGTCGTCGCCGCGCATCTTCTGGAAGCCGCGGTTGAAGACATGGACTATGCCGACGGGAAATTCTTCGTCAAAGGATCTCCGGACAAGGCAAAGACGATCCAGGATGTCGCGCTGATGGCCCATGTCGCGTGGAATATGCCTGAGGGCGTCGACCCGGGACTCGAGGCATCGTCCTTCTACGACCCGCCTAATTTCACATATCCGTTCGGCTCGCATCTGGCTGTTGTCGAAGTGGACCCGGACACGGGCCAGGTGGATGTGTTGCGTTACGTGGCCATCGATGACTGCGGACCCCAGATCAATCCCGTCATCGTTGAAGGACAGGTTCACGGCGGCGTAGTGCAGGGGATCGGACAGGCGCTGTGGGAAGAGGCGGTTTACGACGAGGAAGGACAGCTGCTGACCGGAACCATGCTGGACTATGCGCTCCCCAGGGCCGACGGGCTCCCAGATATCGAGGTCCTGTCAACCGTAACTCCATCGCCGCACCATCCGCTGGGTGTGAAAGGAATTGGCGAGGCGGGGACCATTGCCTCGACGATCGCGATCTACAACGCCGTGATCGATGCTCTCGCTCCGCTGGGTGTGGAATCGATTCGGATGCCGCTGACCCCCGAGCGCGTGTGGCGGGCAATCGGGCAGGGCCAGGAAGCGAGAGGGAACTGAGACATGTATGCACCTCTATTCGACTACTACAAGGCGGGATCGGTTAAGGAGGCGGTCGAACTCCTTGGAAAGCACCCCGGCGCGAAACTACTGGCCGGGGGACACAGTCTGATCCCGTTGATGAAACTGCGTCTTGCGGCCCCACCCGTGTTGGTTGACGTCGGCCGCGTCGATGCATTGAAAGGCATCGAACGGGCCAACAGGTCGATCCGGATCGGAGCCATGACAACGCACGCCGAGTTGGCGGCATCCCCGGTCCTGCAGGCGCACTGTCCGGCACTGGCAACGGCTGCAGGGCAGGTTGGAGATCCCGCTGTTCGAAATCGCGGCACCATTGGCGGCAACGTTGCGCACGCCGACCCCGCGTCGGATCTTCCGATTGTGCTGACCCTCCTGGAAGCCCGGTTCGCGGTTACGGGTCCCAACGGCGAACGTACCGTCGATTCCGACAGTTTTTTCACAGGCATGATGGAAACAGCCCTGGACGACGGTGAACTGGTCACCGCGATCGAAGTCCCGGTGATCGGAGCCGACAGCGGTGCAACCTACGTCAAATTTGCCCATCCGGCATCCCGGTACGCGGTGATCGGTGTCGGCGCGTCAATTACCATGGACGGTCAAAAGTGCACCGCCGCGGGCGTCGCTGTGGGCGGTCTGGTACCCCGACCGATTCGCGCAAATAACGTCGAGCGTGCGCTGGTCGGTCAGGTCATATCGGACGAAACCATCGGCGGGGCGGCCCGACAGGTAGCCGGAGATCTGGGCAACGATATTCTGGGCGATATCTTCGCGTCCGCGGAATACCGAAAGGCGGTCGCCCCGGTCTGGGTCCGGCGCGCGCTGCGGGCGGCCGCCCCAATGGTAACGTAAGCTGGAATTGGCAAACCGGGCATCTTGAAGAACGCCACACCACCAAGTTCCATCGAGGCAGTCGAGGCGCTGCTCGATGGTCAACGATACATCGCGGATCCAGGTCTGAGCACCACCATATATCTGGCGCTGAAGCTCCAGCGTCCGCTGCTGCTGGAGGGTGAAGCCGGAGTCGGCAAGACCGAAGTCGCCCGTGCGCTGGCGGGGGGGCTCGGCCGAGAGCTCATCCGCCTGCAATGCTATGAAGGGCTCGACATATCCCACGCGGTTTACGAGTGGAACTATGCGCGGCAGCTTCTGGAGATCCGGCTGATCGAGGCATCGGGAAACCTCGACCGGGAAAAGGCGAGGGCGGAACTTTTCGTCGAAGACTTTCTGATCAAGCGTCCACTCCTCCGTGCGCTGACGGGGGGAGGCGACGAACCTCCCGTGCTGCTGATCGACGAACTCGACCGGGCCGACGAGGAATTTGAGGGCTTCCTTCTCGAGCTTCTGGCCGATTTCCAGGTCACGATTCCCGAGTTGGGGACGATTCGGGCGGCAACACCGCCCGTTGTGATCATCACATCGAACCGGACCCGCGAACTCCACGATGCGCTCAAACGTCGATGCCTTTATAACTGGATCGACTATCCCGACTTTGACAAGGAACTCCGCATCGTGACGAGCAAGATCCCTGACGCACCGGCGCGTTTGACCGCATCCGTCACAGCGTTTGTCCAGGAGCTCCGGAGAGCTGATCTTTACAAGGTTGCCGGCGTGAGTGAGACGCTGGATTGGATTGGGGCCCTGATAGCGCTCGACCGCACCGAGTTGAATCCATCCACGATCGAACAAACACTGGGAATACTCCTGAAAAACCATGAAGACATCGAAGCCCTGCGGGGTGAGAGAGTGAACGAACTTCTGAATCTGGCCCTGGCCGACCAGCGTATCGTTTGATTGACCCCCGATGAACAACCTGTTTCGAAACCTGCTGCACTTCTCCCGCCTGCTTTGTAGACTCGGTCTGGACGTACCTGCGACACGCACACTCGATGTTGCCGCGGCCCTCGAACACATCGACATCGGCCGTCGGCAGGACTTCTATTGGGCCCTCTGTTCGCTGCTGGTTCACCGGCAACAGGATCTAGCCACCTTCGACGATGCTTTCCGGACTTTCTGGCGAAGGCCTCCGGGTGAATGGACCACACGGGACCTCCGCGCACTCGGCGAACAACGCCGGTTCGGACGTCCGCAAGTTGATTTCCCGGCAACGGGTCCCGACGGGCCAGGGGAAGACTCTCCAGTTCCCGAGCTTTCGGATCCCCTCAGGCGTACCGTTCCACTGACCTACAGTCCTCAGGCCGTTTCCCGGGTCAAGGACTTTGCCGACTTCACTGAAGAAGAACTTGCCCAGGCCCGGGCGACGATGGCCCAGATGGACTGGACACTCGGAGTTCGACGGACACGGCGTTGGGTCGCTGGGAACGGTCCGATGATAGACCTCCGTCGTACGATGGGTCGAAACATCGCATTTGGTGGAGAAGTGATGGAGCTGAGAAAACGAACCCGAAAGCAGATGCGGCGGCCGCTGGTGCTCTTGTGCGACATCAGTGGATCCATGGAACGCTACTCTCGAATGCTTCTGCATTTCATATTCAGCGTTTCGGGCGCGATGGATCGCGTTGAAGCATTCGTGTTCGCAACCGAGCTGACCCGTATCAGCCGGGATATGTCCACACACAGAGACGAATTCCTGATCCAAATCGCCAGGCATGTTCCGGATTGGTCTGGCGGCACGCGGATCGGGCAGGCTCTGAGAACCTTCAATGTCGAGTGGGGCCGCCGCATCATGTCGCACGGGCCAGTGGTTCTATTGATCTCGGACGGCTGGGACCGGGGCGACCCCGAAGTGCTCGGTGGCGAGATGAGCCGGCTGCAGCGGACCTGCTATCGGCTCATCTGGCTCAATCCGCTCCTGGGCGGGTCTAACTATCAACCCCTGACTCGCGGCATGCAGGCGGCCCTGCCCTTCGTGGACGACTTCCTCCCGGTGCACAACCTGGCAAGCATGGAGGCGCTGGCCGACCATCTGAACACCCTCCCCGCGCGCCGCGGGCGCCGCATTGCCTGAGTACATGGATCTCCAGGCCACATACGACTTCGATGCCCCCCCTTCCAGGGTGTGGGATTCGATGATCGACCCGGCCACCGTCGCCGCGTGTCTTCCCGGCTGTGATCGGCTGGAACCGGCAGGCGAAGATACATACAAGGCAAAGCTGACGTTGACGGTGGCGGCCATCAGCGGAAGCTATGAAGGGACAGTGGCCATCGTCGATCAACGCCCCCCTCACAGCTATCGTCTCCTCGTCGATGGGCGCGGCCGGGCGGGCTTCATCAAAGGCGAGGCCCGGATCGAACTCGCCGGGGAGAACGGCCGGACGCGGGTCTCCGTCAACGGACGCGCCCAGGTGGGCGGGGTCATCGTGCGGGTCGGTCAACGGTTGCTGGGCAGCGTCTCCAAAACGATGATGGATCGCTTCTTCTCCTGCCTCCAGCAGAAAGTGGAATGATCGTCCAGGACGCAACCCGAGACCCGAAACATGATGAACGGAAAGACTTCAAGGTAGTGTCGAGTTGAAGTGGCCAGTTCGGAGGTCACGGGCATCAATCTGAGCATCGGGGTTGGGACGAGGGCAAGAGCGCTGATGAGAATTCCCGTCCTTCCGCCTTCCCCTGTCAGGGCACCCCTGCAGATACAGGTTGGACTCTCCAATGGAGGTCTCAGGCGTCGGCTCCGCGATCCGAGTCCGCCCCATAGCGCCCCACGAGCCAGAGCAGGGACCCGACCAAGGCCCCGACGACGGCACCGTTGACCGCAGGGCCAATCACGAGCAAAGCGAGCCCGGGGTCCGGTCCCCGATAGGCGGGGTCCGTGACCAGATCGAAGACCCACAGTCCGGCAGGGTAGGAGAAAACGGCGCTGAGCAGCGTCATCCCAGCCCATGCGAACTCGCTTCCGAATACGCTGACAGCGTACAGCACCATTCCGCATGTGGTCCCAATCAATCCACCGCCCACAGACCACCAGAGGATTCGGATTCGGACAGGATCCTCGCGCATGGCTCTCAGTATCGCTCAGGGTCTTCGCTTGCCCGATGGTAATACCCACCGCTCCTCCGAAGAGTCCCACGCGAAGAGTCCCACGGACGCCGTCCAGGACGCAACGCGACACCCGAAATGACACGCTGCGACGACGACGAACCGCCCGGACGTGTGGTCGGCACGTTGTCGGTCGCGATCCAGGCATCAACCCACCGGCCGACCACAAGCCATTCGAGGGATCCTGGACTGTCTTCCCTCCCGCGCGCCGCCCGTATCGGCGGCCCTGACGACGCACAAGTGGAATGGACATGACCGATCCGACCCGAGAGACGGGAATGCCGGGGATCTGAAACCGTCCGTCCTCTCACGCCTCTTGGCGCACGATCAGCGATTTAAGCAAAAGCCAACAACTACCCCAGGACTGGCAATGGCGTAACACGGGTGTTATGTAAATCCGGGCGCGGCCGCAGGCCGTCGCGGCTGGCTCGTCAACTTACCGTACCGATAATTGACACTAGTAATGCAACGCGTTACCATGTCGTTTCATGATCAAATCATTCGGGGGCAAGGAGACCTGGAAGGTTTGGCTTCGCGAGCACTCCAAAAAGCTTCCGACCGATATTCAGGAACGGGCGCTTATGAAGATGCAGCAGTTACATGCTGCAGGCAATCTCAAGGATCTGTCGATCCCGGTCTCCAATCAGCTCGAAGCCCTGGAGGGTAAACGCAAGGGTCGCTACAGCATTCGAATTAACAGGCAGTGGCGGGTCTGCTTCGATTGGAAGGATGGCCACGCGTTCGATGTCGAGATTGCGGTTTATCATTGACGAGGGAGGATCTATGGCAAAGAAGCTCAGACTCGCTCATCCGGGCAAGATTCTTCGTGAGGACTTTATGGAGTCGGTGGGTCTATCTGCTTATGCACTCGCCAAATCACTCGACGTTCCTCGGCCGCGAGTGAACGACATTGTGCGTGAAAAGCGATCTATTTCTCCTGAAATGGCGGTACTGCTGTCGGCATATTTCGGCACTACCGACGGCTACTGGATTAATCTGCAGGCTCATTACAATCTCGAGATGGCCAAGGAACGGGTAGGCAAGCAAGCCTCACGTATAGCTCCGCATCCCCACGACAAGAACGGAGCATTACAGCCGGTTTAAGCAGTGTGAAGGTCGGCCCGGAACCCGCACGGAGCACTGCTCCCTTAGGTTAGTCCGAACGCGTCCCGTATTCCTCAGGGGGCGGCGAAGGATGATGTCATTCGTGTAGTTTGTGAAAGTGGAGAGGACTCTCTGGTTCACAGAGACCAGCTTTCACTGGTCGAAATTCCAAGTGCTGTCAGAAAGAAGATCCCCGCCGTTCAGGACACCAGCTGACAGACGGTTGCGCGAGCCGGCGGCCATAATGATGGATCGCTTCTTCGCCGGCCACCAGATTACTTCGGAGTGATCGTACCGAGGGAAATGCGTCCGCTTCACCGCTTCCTTCATAGTGCAGACACCTGTTCACACTCTACGACCCAGCCATACGGTCAGGTTAGCGGATCAGATCCCGGCGATATTCGGTTGAAATTTGCGATACCCGTGTTCCTGCGCCCACAGGTCGAGCGACAGTCCGGCCAGTTCGTCCACCTCGGGTATGGCATCGAGATCCTTTTCCAGATCCACAATCAGGAAATAGCCCCGGCATGAGTCGCAGGCCCGCATCCTGAGATGCGTGAAGGTCTCCGTGGTATATGCCACGAGCTTCGACTCTCGGCTTTCGTCGCAGGCGGGACATTCCGACCTCGGAAAATTGCGGCGTCTGAAACAGAGGGCGCAAACCAGGTCCAACGCCTGGCCGTCGCCCTGGGTCCGCAGGCAGCCCACCTGTGGCAGCCCGCAACACCAAGGACAATCGAGGCCGCCGGGAAGTTTCGAAGCGTAGATCTCAAGCAGGGCGCGGGTATAAAACTCGCGCGTCGAGCAGTCCGTCACCGCTTCCCAATGTTCCTGCATCAGGGAATCGAACTCGGCGGGCGCAATACGGGCACCCGTCTCGGCGAGCGCAGCTGGCCCGACTCGCCCGACGAGGTCGACCAGCGAAGGCAGAGCGCGGCTGAGATCTGTGAAGCCGGACACCACGGAAGAGGTTTCGTGCTGCCAGTCGGCGAGGTTGGCATAGAAGTGCAGGATTTCCGCGGACTCCGAATAGAGCTCGGCCAGATCCCGCGCCCGGGCCCCGCGTTCGCGGAACGTCGTCAATCTTTGCGAATCTCCCGATACCACTTGGGATGGTGGAACGCCGTCCAGCCTGGCGTGACCCAGCCACGGACCATGCCTCTGAGGGCCCTGGGAACGGCGGCCGTGCCCATATAAATGTGGACGATGATGCCCGTGATCGACACGACAGCGGCGGCGGGGTGCAGTAGAATCGCGGCTTCACGGAGAACGCGGGAACTCCATTCCGGCAGCCAGAGGACGATGCCGCTGGCGAGAAGCAGCACCAACGCTACAAACTGTATCCAGAACAGCATTTTCTGACCGGCATTAAAGCGACCGGCTTCGGGGAGATCGTCGTGGTCATGGACGGCGTAGCGGTGCGCCATTGCCAGCCACTTCCTGTCATCTCGATCGAGTTTCATCTGACGCGCCCAGGAAATAAACATGACGGCGAAAGCCGCAGCAAAGAAGACACCGCCCCAGGGATGCCACGCCCCGGCCGTGGTTCCCCCGCCGAAGAGCGCAGACAACCAGAACATCCGGGGCGACCACATGGACAGCCCGGTCAGGGCGACGTACACAAAGCTCAAGGCCACAAGCCAGTGAACACTGCGTTCGAGGGCACCGAACCGGACGATCCGGTCCGGGTCCGGTTCATGCGCCGGCATGGTCGTCCTCCGGGAGGTCAACGGCCTCTTCCTCTTGCGGGCCGAAACGGATGAAATGAAAGAACGCGCCCAGAATGCCGCCCAGGAACAGGGCGTTGCCGAGCCACTTCAACGGGCCCTTCCATAGAGCGACCGTCCAGGGGATCTTGGGATCCGGCGGCAATCCGTAGGCTTCGGGCTGGTCCCCGTGGCGCAACACGTACATTACCTGTGTCCCGCCGACGCCTGCCGGATTGTAGAGGTCGGCGTTCTGGTATCCGTCTTCCCTCAGGACGCCGACCCGGTCCTGGGCGATCTGGATCAGGTCTTCGCGCGTGCCGAAGGTCAGACAGTTCGTCGGGCAGGCCTTGATGCACGCCGGTTCCAGCCCCACGGAGACGCGGTCGGTGCACAGCGTGCACTTGTACACCTTCTTCGTGTAAGGATCAAATTTGGGCACGTCGAAGGGACAGCCCGTCATGCAGTAACCGCACCCGATACACTGGTCCTGGACGAAATCCACGATTCCGTTGGAATGCTGGACGATGGCGCCCGGTGACGGGCAGGACTTCAGGCAGCCGGGATCGATGCAATGCATGCACTGATACTTGGACATCAGCCATGCGTCCTGGCCGTCGATCGCGGTGTCGTTGAACTTGATCAGGTTCCATAGGCTGTGGCTCAAATCAGGCTGCGTCTGGTAGGTTCCATCGAAGATTCCGATCGATACCGGCTGATCGTTCCATTCCTGGCAGGCCACTTCGCAGGCCTTGCAGCCGATGCACGTCGTCGTGTCGATCAACTTGGCGACGGAGGGGGTATCGGTCAACGCGACGGGGGCACCCCCAGGTGTCGCTGAAATCGCCTTGAGGTCAGTGCTCATTCCACCTTCTCGATATTGACGAGGAAACCCTTGTATTCGGGCGTACCGGAGTTAGGATCGAATACGCTCGGGCTGAGGTTGTTGACCAGCGGTCCGGTGACGCGCCCGATGAAACCCCAGTGAATCGGCAAGCCTACGTGGTAGAGCGTCCGCCCAGCCACTTGTAGTTGCCGCATGCGGCGGGTGACCATCGCCTGACCTTCGACCGCGCCCCGCGCCGACCAGACCCGGACCCTGTCGCCATTCTGGATTGCCTTTTCCGCCGCAAGCTCTTCGGGCAGTTCGACGAAGAAATGGGGCTGCAACGCGCTGGTCCCCTCTACGTGCTTTGTCCAGTAATGGAAGTGCTCGGTCAACCGATACGTTGTGGCGACATACGGATAGTCGTCGACTGTACCCAACACATCCAGATCGCCCGACAGTATGACGGCTGCCGGATTGGAACCCACCGCGGGATGGAGTTCGTTCTCGACCGGTGATTCGACCGGTTCGTAATGTTCAGGGAATGGACCTTCTGCGAAATCGGGCGTGAAGAGCTTGGCCACGCCCTCGGGCAACATGATGAACGAACCGAACTCATCGGGCGGGGCCGCGGCGCCGTAGTCGGGCACATCACCCACCCACCGTTCACCATCCCACCGGATCGGCGCGCGCGTCGGGTCCCAGGGATCGCCGGCAGCGTCCGCCGAAGCCCGGTTGTAGAGGATGCGGCGGTTAAGGGGCCAGTTCCAGGCCCAGTTTGCGTACAGTCCCAAACCGGTCGGGTCCTCCTGTCCGCGCCGCGCCATCATATTGCCCTCTTCGGTGAACGAGCCGGTGTAGAGCCAATTGCCGCAGGCGGTCGACCCATCGGTCGAAAGCGCAGCGAAAGTGGAAAGCTGACGCCCGTCGGGGCCCCGGCCGTTGATTTCGCGGGCCACTTCGGCAAGGTCCGGAGAGAACGGGTTCTGCCAGTTCCAGTCCATCTCCAGCAGCGGTTCCGGGGCGGCGCCGCCTTCGATCCGGTACAGCTCCTGAAGCTTCAAAAACAGGCGGGAAATAATGTCCTGGTCGCGCAGCGCCTGCCCCGGCGGATCCAGCGCAGCGTTCTTCCATTGCAGCCAGCGGGACGAGTTTACGAACGTGCCGTCCTTCTCCGCGAAACATGCCGCCGGCAACAGGAAGACCTCGGTGTCGATATCCGCCGGCCCCGGCGCGTTCGGATAATACTCGCCGGCTGCATCCCGGGCTTTCCAGAACCCGGCGGTCTCTGTTTCAAAACATTCGGCAACGATGAGCCATCGCAGTTTCCCGAGAGCCGAGAGCATCTTGGGCGTATTCGGCCCGTTCGCTACCGGGTTCATCCCGAACGAGATCAGGCCTTCTATTTCGTCGTTGTACATCCGGTCGAATATCGTGCCCCAGCTGTGGTCTTCCGCGGCTTCGGGTTTCGGCAGGTATTGATAGCCGAAGTCGTTCCCGGCTGTGGCGCTATCTCCGTAGTAGGCCTTGAGGAGGCTCACCATGAATCGGTCGGTGTTGGACCAGTAGTTCATCGCGTCGGGCCGAAGCGCGCGCGGTGAATTTTCGGTCGTATAGGCCGCCAGGCTCTGCTGGTGCGCCCGTGGCAGCTTGAGATAGCCGGGCAGCATGTTCCAGGCACCCAGGTCCGTGGCGCCCTGGATGTTGGAATGCCCCCTCTGGGCGTTGACCCCGCCGCCGGGAATACCGATATTGCCGAGAATGAGCTGGAGCATCGCGGCGGTGTGAATGAGCTGGACCGAATGGCTGTGCTGCGTCCAGCCGAGTGCATAGAGGATGGTGCCGGCCCGGCCGGCCATACCGGTCGAGCAGATGACGTCGGCGGCGCGCTCAAACTCGTCGACCGTGCAGCCACAGATCGAGGCGACCGTTTCAGGGGTATAACGGGAAAAATGCCGTCGCATCAGCTGAAATACGGACCGTGGATGCTCGAGGGTCTGATCAATGACGGCATATCCCGAACCGTCGAGTTCGTACTCCCAACTGGACTTGTCATAGCTCCGGGACTCCGCGTTCCATCCGGAGAAAAGACCGTCTTCGAAAGCGAAGTCTTCGACGATGACGAAGGGCGCCGTCGTGTGGGCCTGGACGTAGTCGCGATGATAGAGCTCTCTTTCGAGTGCGTAGTTCACGAGCCCGCCGAGAAACGCGATATCACTGCCCGCCCGAATGGGCACATAGAGGTCCGAAACCGCAGCGGTGCGGGTGAATCTAGGATCGATGGTCACGATCCGGGCACGCCGGTTCCGCTTGGCTTCCATGGCAAAACGAAATCCGACGGGATGGTTTTCCGCGGGGTTGCCGCCCATGACGAGGACGACATCGGAGTTGGCGACGTCGGTCCACCCATTGGTCATCGCCCCGCGGCCGAAGGTGGCGGCCAAACTGGCCACCGTTGGGCCGTGTCAGAGCCGGGCCTGGTTTTCGAACGGCACGACCCCCAACCCGAACCTCAGCTTGCCATACAGGTAGTTGATCTCGTTGGTGTCGGTGCATCCGCCGATCATGGCCGTGTTCGTGAGCCGGTTCACCCGGCGGCCCTCGGCGTCGGTTTCTTCGAAGCCCCGGTCGCGGGTGTCCTTGATCAACCGCGCCATCCGGTCCACGGCCTCGTCCCAGGACAGTTCGGTCCATGCGTCCGAACCCGCAGCCCGGTACAACGGCCGGGTCAGTCGTCGGTCGTTCACGATGAACTGGCGGAGCGTGATGCCCTTCGGGCACAAAGCACCCCGGTTGATCGGGCTGTCGGGATCACCTTCGACATGCACCACGGTCGGAGTGACGTTGGCGGCGCCATCGCCCAGCGTGTGAATGATCACCGAGCAGGATACGGCGCAGTAAGGACAGATGCTCCGGGTTTCGGTCGTCCTGTCGATCTTGAGACCCCGGGCTTGAGCCAGGGCGGGCTGGAGGTTAAAACCGAACGCAGTGGTCACCGCGCCGCTGGTCACGGCGCCCTTCAGAAACGTTCGTCGCGTTAGAGTTGTCACGGAAGTCATGATGTAGGTGCGAATGTATAGAGGCCACGGAAACGACGCAAGATAAAAACGAATCCGTGGATCGGGATGCCTTTTGCCGAACTTCGTGTCGAACCAGCACCAGCCCTGCGCAGACGGGTTGAACTTCGGAAGTTAAGAATGATGCCTTATGCACCCGGCTATACTGGCATCGTGAATATACTCGCACTGGTTCTTGCCGTCCTCACTGCGTTTCCCCAGAACGCCTCCCAGGAAAGCCCCGGCGACGTGACCCTGTCGGGGGTCCGGACGATTCTGCAACGATTGCGCGACCAGGCCACGGACTACTCGGAAACGCGCGGAGCGAGGGCGGAGCTGACCCTGGCGAAGCATCAACTCCAGGATTGGATTGAGTCGCAACTGGACGCACTGCCCGAAGAGGGAGACGTCCCCGCCTTTTCTTGGGCGATCAACGCAGCCCTGGCTGACGCGGATCTATTCTGCACGGACTTCGATTTCGAGTGCAGGTACAACATCCTGGGCTATGTGGACGGTCCTCGGATGACCCGGGAGCGCGACTTCCTCGTCATTGTGGTGCCAACCGGTGTTTGGTGCGGCTACGACGAATCGGCTTACCTCTACGCTTGGGGGAACCCGGGGTGGGAACGCATCTGGGAAAACGAACAGAACACCTACACCGACGAAGGCTACCTGCCGCAGACGATCCACGAGGTTCAAATATCGTCTCCTGAGCCCTCCGGCTCTCGCCTCTTGATGACGCTCGGCTCGCAGGCGGCCTGCGCCGGCTCGTTCAAGGACCTCTACGTTCGGGTTTGGGAACTGGACGCGGCTCACCAGACATCATCTGTTCTGGAATGGACCGAGTACGCCAGCGACGGGTATCCGCCGATCAAAGGTCAAGTCCGCCCCGATGACGTGCTCGTCCAGTTCACGGCCGGCGGGATCGTTGCCGGTGACGCACACTGGGCCGTGCGCCACTTCAAGGTGGCTGATGGAGTGGCGACACAGGTTGACCCCATTGCCGTCAGGCCACGGGATTTCGTCGTTGAGTGGATTTCCGCCCGATGGGAAGAAAGCCAGACGCGATCCGAATCGCCATCATTGGAGGACTGGCACACCCAACTTCACCGTGAAGATGGGGTTGGCGATTTCCCGGACCCGACTCTGCAATGCACCGCAGAATCGGATCTCTGGCAGGTGGGGACAAATTTCTACGATGGCCCCAAGAGATACTACCGTGTCCGCTGGCAGCCCCCCTACCGCTTCACCATGGTCGATGTCAGTGACACGCCATACTCGGACTGCACCGTCACGGACCCCCGGGGCGACGCATATCCGCGGCTGTTCGGGCCCGATTCAGATTGATTAGATCAAGACGCGGTCGCGAAATGGGATTCACCGATGCGACACATGTTGCGGTAAACCTTGACCAAGAGCAATTCCACGGCCTCAGCTCTGTCCCGTGATGCCGCCCTGCGGATTCTGGTCCACTTCCTTGAAGCCCATCTCCGAATCAGGGCGCCAGACTGCGGAGAGCGTTGACGGCCGCCTCGGCGACGTCAAGATTCCTGTCCTGGGTCAAAGGTTGAATGTAAGGCCGGGCTTCGGACATACCAATCCGCCCAACAACCCGCACGAGTTTGGCGCGAATATCAGCATCCGGATTTCGCAGGTGGGGATAGAGCTCCCCCAGTCGGCCTTCGTATCGACCCAGTTCGAACAGGTAGACTTCCGCAATCTGATCCCGTCGCGTATCGAGCGCATCGACGAGTTCCAGAAGATACGTTGAGTTCCCGGATGCCACCAGGGCGAAAGCTTGAGCCAGTCGCACGTCGTCATCGTCTTCGGAAGCGATGCGCTCGATGAATGAAGACGGGTCATAGTCCAGTCGGGCCAGTCCCCGAGCCGCCAGTTCGCGATAGGAGTCTTCGTCACTGTCGAGCAGCGATTCGAACAGACCGACAGCCTCCGGCGCCCGCAACAGGCCGATCGATTCGAGCGCGAGATCACGGATGTCATCGTCGTCACTGGTCTGAAACAAGTTTCTCAGTGCGGGAAAGGCGGCCCGATACCCGGTGAGACCGACAGACTGGATGGCCTCGCGAGCCACGCGTTCGTCTTCATCACGGATGAAGCGTGTGAGTGACGGGCCCGAATCCTGACTCCGGATCACACCCATGGTCCGGATGATGCCAATCTGGACTTCCCAGTCTTCCCGGTGCCGCGGTCCATCAAGCTCTTCGATCAGCGCAGGGAGCTGATCTGCGGCGTTCAAAGACCCGAGAGCATTCGCTGCGGCGACACGCACCTCCCAGCTGAAATCACTCCGGAGGGTTTCGACCAGCACCTCTTTGACGGTCTGGTCCACGTTGACGTTCGGACCCACCCGCAGCTGCTCGTCTTCGCCGAACACCCGAGTCACATCCGTTATGAAGTTCCAGAATCCCTGCTCGTCGGCGACCGGAATGTAGAGCCGGAGCAAAGAATCGATGGCCTGGAGGCGGACGTCCATCTGAAAATCTGAGAGCAGTGCCTCGCTGAGGGCGGGGATCGCCGATCGGTCCCGAATTCTTCCGAACGCCTGGACAATGGAAGTCCTGATATCACTGACCTGTTCGTTGTTGTAGGCTTCGGCCAAAAGAGGCACGGCGTCCCGGTTTCCAAGCACCGCCATCGATTGGACGGCATCGTTGCGTTCTCGTGGGCTGGCGCTGTCCAGCGCCGGCGTCTGTGCCAGTACGAGGGCCAGAACGAGTTGCAGGAACTGTGACATATTGGCACTCCCTCCGGGTTAGCTGCCGATGATCATTGAGCAGCCTCGGGTGTTGGTTTCCGAGAGATTCTTCAAAACAAGTACTTGGACTGTCCGGTGGGGAGAAGGTCGCGAATACCCCGTTCCAATCCTCAAGATTTTAGGTAACGGGTGACCCCATTCAGGTCCACTCAGCTTGCGCCAAAGTGGCAATTACAGGCTTCAAGCTCGTCTCCATTCGGGCCGCGGTTCTCAATCTGAATGGTTGTGTGATCGATTTGAAACCGGTTATGCACAATCTCCCTCACGCGGCTTAGAATGTCGCGTTGGGCCGGGGCGTAGTCCGTCACCACGACATGACAACTCATGGCCACGACTCCCGAAGTCAAGGTCCACACATGCAAGTCGTGAACAGACAGCACTCCATCGGTTCCCAGGAGTCTGTCCTTCAACATCGTCAGGTTGATATGGGCCGGCGCTCCCTCCAGCAGGATGTCGACAGCGTCGCGAATGAGGAGCCACGAACTGGACAAAATGAGAACCGCAACGATCACACTGATGACGGCGTCGGCTGAGTTCCAGCCGAAGAAGATGATAGCCAGACTCGCAAAGATTGCCCCGACCGAACCGAGAGCGTCGCCCAGGACATGAATAAAGGCCCCTCGTATATTAAGGCTATGGGACTGACTTCCGAACAAAATGTAGGCACTGAAGAGGTTCGCTAACAGACCTCCCGAGGCGACCAGCAGCATGAGGTTTCCACGGACAGGTTGAGGCACGATCAGTCTCTCGTAGGCCTCGTAGAATATGTACAGCGAAATCAGGACCAGAAAAACGCCGTTCAGAAGCGCGGCCAGGATTTCGACCCGGTAAAACCCATAGGTCTTCTGAGCGGTCGCGGGACGTGCCGCAAACCAGAGCGCGAAGAAACTCAAGCCCAGAGCACCGACGTCGGTGAACATGTGACCCGCGTCGGCCAACAACGCCAGGGAGTTGCTGTAGATACCGCCCACCAGTTCGATCACCAGGACAGCGGCCGTGACCATCAGGGCTATCCGCAAGCCTCCGCCTGCGTCAGAGTTTCGCCCTGCGGAGGTTCCTCGGCCGTCGTCGGTATGCAGTCCCGCGTGGGAAGACGTCACAGGCGTAATTATACTACGTTGACTCCCACATAATTCGTTGGTGCAACGGTTGGAAATCACCGGCAATTTTCCGTCTAAGCCAATCAGGTTGATCACACAGACTGCTATAATGCTCTGTTTTGTCCGAGATAGCCCGCATCCGCGTATGTTTTGAGGCACAGGAATCGCCTGCTGAAAAACCAGTTCTTGGGCGGGCGCGGCATGGGACGTGTGGCTCGAAAAGCCGTTGAGGGCTTTTCGAGCCACCTGCTAACGAGGAGAGAGTCGTGGGGGAAGCACAGGCTTCGGCTAGGATTCCGCTAACAGTCCTTTCGGAAGACGAAGCATTGTTCCGCGATTCTTGCCGGGCGTTCGCCGAAGATCGCATCCGCCCGCTCGTGCCCCAGATGGACCAGGCTGCACAACTCGATAGAGAAGTCATATCGGAGATTTTCGACTTCGGGCTGATGGGTGTCCACGTCAAGGAAACACACGGCGGGCCGGGCGGTTCGTTTTTCATGTCCATCCTGGCCGTCGAGGAACTTTCGCGGGTGGATGCCTCATTCGGCGTGTTCGTCGATGTCCAGAACACCCTGGTAAACAACGCAATCATGCGTTGGGGCAACGACGCGCAGCAGGACAGTTACTTACCCCGTCTGGTCAAGAATATTGTCGGCGCTTACGCGCTATCTGAAGCGGGATCGGGCAGCGATGCATTCGCGCTTCGGTGCCGTGCGAAGGAGGACGGCGACGACTTCATCCTCACCGGTCAAAAGCTCTGGATCACGAACGCCGGGGAGGCGGAGCTCTTTATCATTTTTGCAACCGTCAATCCCGAACTCAAACACAGAGGCATTACCGCATTTCTCGTAGATAAAGATTGTCCGGGACTCACGCTTGGACACAAAGAGGACAAACTCGGAATTAGAGCTTCCAGTACATGTGAACTGCTCCTCGATGAATGCCGGCTCCCGAAGTCCGCTGTATTGGGTAAGGTGGGTGAAGGTTATAAGATCGCAATCGAAACCTTGAACGAAGGGCGTATCGGCATTGGCGCCCAGATGGTGGGTATTGCCCAGGGCAGTTGGGATTGCGGAACAGCCTATGCCAAGGAACGCAAGGCCTTTGGAAAACCCATTTCGGAGTTCCAGGCGTTGAGTTTCCAACTTGCGGAGGCGGCGACGCGGATCGAAGCGGCCCGCCTGATGGTCTACAACGCAGCTCGTCTGAAAGATTACGGGAAGGACTTTTTGACGGAAGCCGCAATGGCAAAGTATTTCGCATCCGAGGTTGCCGAAGACGTAACATCCTTGATTGTCGAAGTCTACGGCGGCTATGGCTATACGAAGGACTATCCGGCAGAGAAGTACTTTCGAGACTCTAAAATCGGAAAAATCTACGAAGGCACATCCAACATGCAGTTACAGACGATCGCTAAGCGGCTGTTGCGATGACAGTTAACAAATGAGCAAAACAGTTCGCATCCTACATCATGACAATTGCTTCGACGGTGTGGCCTCATCGGCTGTGTTTTCCAGCTTCTACCGTCTTGCGGTCGACGCCGACGCAACGTTCGAGTACGAAGGACTCTCGCACGGTCCCGGGGCCTATCTCCTGGACGACAAACTCCGGGATGGGGTCAACGCCATCCTTGATTTCAAGTACAGTGCATCGGAACGCCTCACGTGGTGGTTCGACCACCACCAGAGCGCCTTCCTTTCGACAGAAGATGAAGTTCATTTCCGCAACGACCGGACCGGCCGCAAGTTCCACGATCCGAATTACAAATCCTGTACAAAGTTTATCCGTTATATCAGCGAGACGATTTTCAGTACTTCGATGGATCACCTCGACGAATTGATCTACTGGGCCGACATCATCGATGGCGCACAATTCAAGGATGCCCAGTCGGCGGTAGAATTGAAGGAGCCCGCGCTCCAGTTAATGATGGTCATCGAATCTATTCGGGATCCGGAACTGATCCGGGAAATCATCAATCGGCTCCAAACGCAATCGCTCGCAGAAGTGGCCGCCCTTCCTGCTGTGAAAGCGCATTTCGATCGCTTCTACAAGAGTCACCTCAAGACCATCGCCGTGATGCGGGATGCCATGACGTCGAAAAACGGTGTCGTGGAATTTGATATCAGCGAATCCACAGTTACGGGCCACAACAAATTCATTCCTTATCACGTGTTTCCCGACTCCGTATACACCGTCGGCGTCAGTCTGGAGCCATCGCGGGCGAAGGTTTCAGTAGGAACGAACCCGTGGACGGAAAGCCCCCTGCGCCACAACGTGGCCCGCATCTGCGAAGGCTACGGAGGAGGAGGCCACGCAGTGGTCGCCGCGATCTCGTTCGAGCCAGGAAAACTCGACGAGGCACGCATGGCAGCGCGGGAAATTGCAGAAACCTTGCGGCATGACCCTTAGCAGCCCGAACGATTCTCCAACAGAAACGTCTTCACCTCCCCGCTTCGGTTTTCCGGGAGCTGATGCTGCCATCCGTTCCGACCTTCGGTTCATTAACGATGTCCGCGGACGCGCGATACCCGTCACATACGCCCTGCTTGCCGTCAATCTGGTGATTTTCCTGTTGATGGAACTGTCCGGCGGCAGCATGACCGAAGCGACCCTCATGGCATTTGGAGTGAAGTCGAATGCCTCGATCGATCAGGGGGAAGTCTGGCGATTCATCACGCCCGTCTTCATCCATATCGGCGTCCTGCATCTGGTGCTGAACTCCTATGCCTTGTGGATTGTGGGACAGCAGGTAGAGCGTCTCTACGGCAGTGCGCGCTTTGTCACCCTGTACGTCGTGATGGGAATCTCAGGCGTGGCCGGCAGTTACCTGTTTTCTCCCAGCGCTCTCTCTGCCGGGGCATCGGGAGCGATTTTTGGCCTGTTCGGAGTGTTGTTGACATTTGGTATCCGTCATCGTCACTCGGTGCCGCAATTCCTCAGCCGCGCGATCCGCGTCGGCATCCTTCCCGTAATCGGGATCAACCTCATTATCGGCTTCCTCATACCGATCATCGATAACGCCGCGCATATTGGCGGGCTGCTCGCGGGAATGACGCTGGCGGCGGTGGTCGGATTTGAAACTCCGGGAAGCCGAACGCCCCGCATCTATAAAATGGCCGGAATTATCGCAATCGGCTCGGTTTTGCTGAGTTTCTATCAGGCCGGAGTCCGCTACGACGGCCCCGGGTTCGGCCTGTCAAACCTCGCCCGATCCTGGAGTCGACCTTTCAGCGGGCAATCCACTACAGAACGGTTCATCCAAGCTGTGAATGTGGCTCAGCGAAGCTTCAGAACCACACGGAGAGCGATTCGTGACGGAAATGGGGTCGTAGACAATGACAGTCTGTCATCCGCTCTCGGCGAATCAATCGAGCTGTTGAGAGAGGTCCCCTCGTTATCAACGGCTACCGATCAGCTTGTCGAAGAACTGAAAGAAACGGTCGAACAGTTGTACCTGCTGATCGAGGACATCGGGAGAAGCAATGGTGTGACACCCGGCCATACACGTCGGTTGGAAGAAAATCTGACCCGATACCAGGGAGTTTTCCAAAGGTTGATGGACTGGGTCGATACGGAAGGTGAACGCTTCGGTCTCCAGCGCGGGGACCGGATTTTGTCTGGGCCATAGCAGCCCGTGGGCGAATTCTCGAGGGCCGCGTTACGGCCAAACGGGGCCGGATTATAGGAGGCGACGACGCTGCAATGCTCATTCATTGCGAGGAGTCGGCGACAACGAAGACGGCCCCGTTTCGCCGTAACCCTTAGGGCGCAGGGGGGGTTGGGCTCCAGGCTTTGTCCGGTATCAAGTAAGGCGGGTCACGATGAAAAGACATCGTTCCGCTCCTCACTTCGCGCCTGCAACCCGAAGACCTCTGCGCGCGGCCCTCGAGACTTCGGCCACGGGCTGCTAGCAGCCCCGCGTCGAAACCCGACGGCAGGACAGACTACTCATCACCCAAATTCGAAAGGATCTCCCAATCCCGTTCGAATTGGGCGCCAGTTCCTTTGTCCGCAGCAAGCTCTCCCGAGTTCTCGAACTACAGATTTTTTGCTGCCTCGAGACCGCATCGGTATGCTGTTGCGTCGCCACAGCTTCCTGCTGCATACTGCCAATTGCCACCCCTTGAGCCACTTGAGCCATGACTTCTGAAATCACCCGCAGGATCAACCAGGAAGCCGGCATATCTCTGCCGAAAATCGAAGCGACGATTCGCCTCATCGGGGAAGGCTGCACGATCCCGTTCATCGCTCGCTATCGCAAGGAAGCGACCGGCAATCTGGACGAAGTCAAGATCCGTGCAATCGCCGACCGGTACATCTACTTCGGGGAGTTGGAGGAGAGACGTGAGGCGATCCTGACAGCGATCGCGAATCAGGAAAAACTGACAGAGGAATTGCGCGAAAAGATCCTCAATTGCTACGCAAAGAACGAATTGGAAGATCTCTATCTTCCCTACCGACCCAAGCGGAAATCAAAGGCAAGCGTCGCAAGACAAAAAGGCCTCGAACCGCTCGCAGACTCGATCGAGCGCCAGGTTGACGACACCACACCCGAAGAACGCGCAATTGACTTCCTGAGTTTCGAGCGGAGAGTCCCAACCGTGGCTGCTGCCATCGAAGGCGCGCTGCATATAGTAGCCGACCGGGTATCTGAGAATACGGACTATCGGAAGTGGCTGCGGGAAACGATGTTCAGGCAAGGATCGGTTCAGGCGAGGGTAACCAAATCGAAGAAAGAGGAGAAGACAAAGTATTCCATGTATTACGAGTATGACGAGCCCGTCGCTCGCATACCCTCGCACCGGATGCTTGCCGTGCGCCGCGCCGCGCGCGAAAAAATCCTGACTTTTTCAATTCAAATCGATCATGAAAAGGCTCTCGCGGATTTGAAGTCGCGTTTCACGATCAAACCGGACTCGTCCTACGGTGCAATGATGGAGAAGGCGATCGAGGATGGTTACCACCGGCTGTTGGAACCTTCGATTCAGAATGAAATTCGGTCTGACCTGCACGACCGTGCCGAAGGTGAAGCCATCCGGGTCTTCGAGGAGAACCTCGAGTCCCTGCTGCTGGCTCCTCCGGCGGGACAGATCGGAGTGGTGGGTATCGATCCGGGACTGCGCACGGGATCCAAGATGGCGGTTGTTGATCTAACCGGAAAGTTTCTGGAGCATCAGACTATTTTTGTCGCCGGGCCGAAAATGGACCTCGAAGCAGCCGAGAAAATTCTGCTCGAAGTGATCGGGAAACACACCATACGCGGACTGGTCATTGGAAACGGCACGGGATCGAGAGAAACTCAGACTTTTGTCCGATCGATAGTCGACAAACACGGTCTGGACGTGTTCATCGTCGTCACCAATGAGGCGGGGGCCTCGGTCTATTCCGCTTCCAGACAGGCCCGGCGGGAGTTCCCAAAGCTGGATCTCACCATCCGGGGTGCGATATCGATCGCAAGACGGTTACAGGATCCTCTTGCAGAATTGGTGAAGATCGATCCGAAATCCATCGGAGTCGGTCAGTATCAGCATGACGTCGACCAGAAGAAACTTATGTCCAGCCTGAGCGCAACGGTGGAGTCTGTGGTCAATCGTATCGGGGTCGATCTGAATTCTGCGTCTGTTGACTTGCTCAAGTATGTCTCAGGGATATCCGAGCGACTTGCTCAATCGATCCTGCAATACCGGGATGCCAACGGAGCATTTACCAGCCGGGAGCAATTGCGGGAAATCGGTGGATTAGGAGACAAGACCTTCGAACAGGCAGCCGGTTTTCTTAGAATTAAGGATGGCTCCAATCCTCTCGACAGAACGGCGGTCCACCCCGAATCCTACCCCGTTGTTTCCAGGATCGCAGAATCCGTGGGACTGACCGTCGTCGATATCGTCGAACAGCCGGACCGAATCAACGCGATCGATTTTTCAACCTTCGAACACGACGTCGGCCGGCTCACGCTGAACGATATTCGAAAGGAATTGTTCAAACCAGCACCGGATCCCCGAAAAGCGTTTGCCGTTCCGCGATACCGGGATGATGTCCGCGAGATTACCGATCTCAAGCCGGGGATGGAACTGGAAGGCACCGTTACAAACGTTACCGATTTTGGTGCGTTCGTCGACCTTGGCGTCCATCAAGACGGGCTGGTCCACATCTCAGAGCTGTCGCATCAATACGTTTCAGATGCCCGGCGGAGAGTCCACGTAGGTGAAGTCATGAAAGTCAAAGTGCTCGCAGTGGACGCGGGACAGAAACGCATCAGCCTGTCACGAAAAGCAACCCTGCCGAAACCGGAGCCCCGACCGAGGCCGAAACCTCGACAGAAACCCAGATCGGCGGAAGGGCAGGTACAGCCTGCAGATCGGAAACCCAGAACCCGAGAGGCCGCCGTCGGAACGAAGAAACGGGCAAAGGCGCCACCACCACCGGAGCTGTCGATGGAAGAAAAGATACGGCAGCTTCAAGAGAAATTTCGCGGCGCCAACCGGTAAACTCCCACACTTTTCCTGAAGTTCGACCCAACAGTTATCAGTAAACGTCGGACGCTACACTCCGGGAAAGTTGCGCGCAATTGCGCGGACGTCACAACTCCAACGCCGCCCCCCGCATTCTGCTGGAGCCACCGTTGCCGGATGGAACTCAGGGCCATCGAACGTCGACCTGCTATTACCGCACACTCGGAAATGCCGGCGAATCCCATTCTGAATCTGATAGCTTAGAGCCATATGAATCTCCGCGAAGCCGTCCCTATCGCGCTGGAATCCCTGCGGGTCAATCGTCTCCGTTCAGCCTTGACGCTGCTGGGCATCGTGATCGGTGTGATGACTGTAATCACTGTGGTTTCTTTCGTTTCAGGTCTGAACGCATTCGTGGCCGATGAAGTATTCAACCTGGGCGGAGACGTATTCATCATCAACCGCACGCCCGAAATCGTCATTGACCCGAGCGAATGGAATACCATTCGCCAGCGCAAGAACATCTTACTGGATGACGCCAACGCGGTACGTGAAGGCTGCGCCGATTGCTTGGCGGTCGGCGCACGGCTGGCCGCAACGGCCCAGGTAAAATACGGCCGCGAATTCTTACTCACGACGCAGGTGAAGGGCATCACTCCCGAAGTTCCTGAGATTCTCGCAGAAAACCTGGAGGCCGGCCGCTCCGTTACCGACTACGACGTACGTCACAGCAATCGTGTCGCCGTTGTCGGTGCTGACCTCGTCGACAATCTTTTTCCGTTTTTGGATCCGATCGGCAAATCCCTACGGGTCAACAACCGCGAATTTGAGGTCGTCGGAGTCGGCGAACGCCAAGGGTCTCTGCTGGGACGGTCCCGAGACAACTGGATCGCAATTCCAATCACTGCATTCCAGCGTATGTGGGGAGCCCGACGGTCTGTCCGAATCTACGCCAAGGCCAACAGCGAAGAAAGCATTGAACCGGCAGTCGATCAGGCTCGCATGACCCTCAGGGTGCGGCGCCACGTTGGTTATGCCGACGATGATGATTTTGCGATCTCTACGAACCAGACGTTTCTGGATCTGTGGGCGAACATCAGCCGGACTTTCTTCGCGGTGACGGTCGCCATCGCATCGATCTCGCTTGTCGTCGGCGGCATCGTGGTGATGAACATCATGCTGGTCTCGGTCACGGAGCGGACCCGGGAGATCGGGATACGCAAGGCAGCTGGGGCCCGGCGGGTGGATATACTCCGCCAATTTCTGATCGAATCTGCCACGCTGGCGGTTGTCGGCGGCGTTGTCGGCGTCGGTTTCGCTATTGCCATCGCCACCGGCGTATCTGCCCTGACGGGCCTGCCGTCTTCGATCGAATGGTGGGCCATCATATTGGGAATTTTCGT
Source organism: Terriglobia bacterium (assembly GCA_965263045.1). Lineage (GTDB taxonomy): Bacteria > Acidobacteriota > Terriglobia > 20CM-2-55-15 > 20CM-2-55-15. The sequence goes on along the minus strand of CBDHGK010000041.1, from coordinate 5,735,855 downwards.
CTCGGTGGGCGTGGGCCTCTTTTTCGGGATCTGGCCGGCCATGAAGGCCGCACGTCTGGATCGAGTCAAGCCCATTCTTAGTTGAAACTCTCCACGGCTCACGATGGGTCATGCAACCTTCTTCTTCGATCTCGTCGACGTCTTCGCCTCAATTTTCAGCTCTCGCTGGAGGGCTTCGCGGAGCTTTGGAAGATGACGGTAGCCGATCACCTTCCTCAGGCGCGGTTCGATGTCGATGAGCGCCGTCGCCAACCAGCGTTGCCGCTGACTCGAGTTCTTCCAATGATCGACCTTCGCACACCTTTCCTCGACAAGGGCATTGACCGATTCCAGGCAATTCGTCGTCTTGAACGAACGGCCCAAGACCCCGTACACGCCGAGCCGATGCAACGTGAGGGTCTCTTCCAGGCCTTCCTCAAGGCTCGCAGCCCCCGATTGGTTTCGCTCCTCGAGCTCTCCATGGAGCTCTCCGAGCGCCGCCCGAGCTTCGTCGTACTCCGGGCGCTCGTAGGCCCGCTGCAGCCGGCGTCGCCACACGGCTTGCTCGGTCTTCGATAGGTATCTCACGACGTTCTCGCGTTTGTGCCATTGGCAGCGTTGGACCAGGGCTCGATTCCTGAATGCCTTCTTGACCGCCGCCCGCAGACCTTTGCCGCCGTCGACAATCACCAGCACGCCTTCAGAGATGTCCAGGCCCCGCTCCATCAACGAACGGAGAAACGGAGTCAGCACTTGCTCGTTCTCCGTGTCGGTCTCCACGAAGCCCAAGAAGCGTTTGTCGCCCGAAAGCGTGACGCCCAGGGCCACTACCATCAGGGCGTCGGCAAACGCCTTCCCGTCCAGGAAGATCGCCACGACGTCCTCGCCACTCAGATCCCGCTCCTGCATCTCCCGAAGTTTCGCGGCACTCGCCTGGACGAATCCTCGAGACACCGTCGAACTCGACAGTCCGATCGCTCCCGGAATCGCTTCAGCGGCCGATTCATAGTTCCGGCAGGAGATCCCATACAGCACACGTCTGAGCAGTAGCTCGTTCACCGCGCCACCCGGACTGAGTTCCTCGTAGGTCCGAAGCGGAATCTCCCCGCCCGCCACGCTGCGCACTCGAGGCACCCGAACCGGCACCCGCTGGCCACCCAGCCCCACGGTCCCCGGATTGCTCCCGTGTCGCCGGCCCCGCAACGCCGCCTCCTTTCGTGCGTATCGCTCACCCGCCAACGACTTCACTTCCTCGTCGAGCAACTCCTCCACGTGCATCAACCCCAGTGGGATCAACGCCCGAATCATCTCCACCTTCGAGTCCAATTCCAGTCCCGAGTATTCCTCCCGGCTCAGGACCTCGACCTCACCCAGCACACGCGACTTCTTGCGTTTCTTTACCGAACGTAACAGACTCCTCATCTCGGCTCCTTTCTCTTACAGGCTTGATGTTGTTTCTTCCAATACCATCAAACCATGGGGTTTGGAGCCGTTTCAATTTCCAACTAAGATTGGCACACATTCTCTGGATCCGATTACGGCGTTACGGTATGAATGACATCCTGGGAATGGCACTTGACTCGATTCGGGTGAACGCCGTCCGTTCGGTCCTGACCGTGTTGGGAGTCGTCATCGGGGTGATGACCGTCATTGGAATGTCGTCTGTCGTCAGTGGCCTGAACACCAGCGTGATGTCGCAGATCGAGGATCTTGGGTCTAATCTGATTTTTGTGACGCGGTTCAACCCTGTTATGGGAGGGCGCCGCACTCCGGAGGAGAGGGCGCGTGAGAATCTCTCGCTAGGAGTCTGCGCGGCAGAGGCTGAATAACTCGGATTTGTGACGATTCGAGAGCGTCTTTGTAGGAGAGCCGCCCGATTTTCCCAACATGGGCAGCTCCGAGCTGTGGGGACTCGATCCGTTGGTCCTGTGGAGAGCGTTATGGGTCCCGGTGATGCGGATTAAGCCCATTCGATCTTCCCGTTCATCCGTCGTAAGTTCACTGCCAGAGCCACCAGGCTCCATTCACAGGTGACGTTGTCCAAGCCTCGCAAACTGAACTGTCGGAATCCCAGCACCGACTTGATCCACCCGAACGGCGGCTCACCGATGTGCTTTCTGGCCCGGTAGCGATCACGCCCCGTCTGGCTTTTCATCTTTCGGACCATGCGGCCCAGGGCCGTGCTTTCGGGTTGGAGTGGGGCCGTGGCGAGATCTTTCTCACGACCCATCGGAACGTACCCATCTATTTGACGTTGTTCCAGCATTCGCAGATTCGACTCGGATCGGTATCCAGCATCCGCGAGCACCCGGTCTGGACGCTCCGACAGATTCGTGTTCAACTCATCCAGAGTCGGTCCCAACTGCCCGGTATCTGAAGCATTGTTGCTCACCGTTGTGGCGACGATGATTCGGGCCTCCGCGTCCACGACCGCCTGCGCGTTGTAGCATTGTTGGAACCCGTCGGCCGAGGTCTTCATGATCCGGCTTTCCGGGTCGGTGAAATTGTCTTGGGCCTTCCCCTTGGGTTCACCCCTCGGGCGTTTGAATGGTTTGCCCTTCTTTCCGCTTCCCGGTTTGTCGTCTCCAGGCTTCCTTTCCGCTTCCTGGTCTGCCGCCATCTGACGTTCTTCGAGTCGCTTCATCGCCGTCTGGATTGTGGCCAGCCGCTTCGTGCGGGTCGCCAACCCGTCGGGCAGTTCGTCACCGCGCCGGTCCTTGCCGTAACGTTGGTCTTCTTCCTCATCGGTCGCCGTGGCCCGGTTCAACAGATCCCGAATCTGTTCGCCCAATTCGGTCTCCTGCTTTCTCATGCGTTCATAGCTCATCGCTTTGCGTTTGCTCGCATTGGCTCGCATCTTCGTCCCGTCCACCGCCACCGTTCCCATCTTCACCAGCCCGGCTTCCCGCCCCATCCTCACCACTTGCACAAATAAGTTCCCGAACTCTTCAAGATGCAGTTTTCGAAAATCCGAGATCGTTCGGTGCGCGGGAAAGTTCTCCGCTCCCAACATCCGGAACGCCACATCTTCGGTCATCTTCGCTGCAATCTTCCGTGACGAAAACACTCCCGTCGCGTACCCGTAGATCATCACCTTCACCATCATCCGCGGATCGAAGGCCTGATTGCCCGGCCCGTCCGTTCCATACCTCTGTTCGAACGCGCTCAAATCCATCGCATCCACGGCGTCCGATATGAAGTACGACAGGTGATCTTCAGCCAGCCAATCTCTCAATGATGGAGGCATCAGCAGGCTCTGTTCTGGAATATACGTTCGGTAAGTTCGTGGCATGTCCTATCTTCGATCCTTTTCTGCCCATTTCTGGTCCTTCTGCCGCGCAGACTCCTAGCCCGCATAAATCACCAGATGGACCAGAAAAGGCCGCCCTGTTTGGCATAAAGCGTTTGTCGAAGACGTTTTAGCAACCAAACAAAGGCGGCCCTTATGACGACAGAGTGTAACCAAACGACGTTCGAATTTCACGGACTTAATCAACGAAAAGTGAAGGCTCGATTCGACGGAGGGAAGATCACATCCGACGCGGGTGTCCTGCTGTTGAGGGAAGTCGAAAAACGAACCGGACTGGTCGGGGGACTTGCCGAATGTTTCGCCGATCATCGGGACCCGCGATTGATCGAGCACACGGTGAAGGAATTGATTGGGCAACGGGTGTATGGCCTGTGTCTGGGATATGAAGACCTGAACGATCACGACCAACTACGCACCGATCCGATGCTCGCCGTGGCCATCGATAAGGCCGATCCGCTGGGAGGCAACCGGCGGCAAGCCAGCGACCGGGGAAAGGCGCTGGCGGGCAAGTGCACGCTGAATCGGCTGGAGTTGACCGGTGCCGAAGTGGGGGCGGAGGAACGATACAAGAAAATTGCGATGGATGCCGACCAGATTGACCGCTGGATGGTCGATGCATTCATCGCAGCCTATGAATCGGCGCCTGAAGAAATCATTCTGGACCTCGATGCCACCGACGATCCGATCCACGGGCAACAGGAGGGACGATTCTTTCATGGCTATTACGGCAACTACTGTTATTTGCCGTTGTATATCTTCTCGGGTGAGCATCTGCTGTGCGCCCGATTGCGACGCTCCAACATCGATGGCGCGGCCGGATCGGTTGAGGAGCTGACCCGCATCATCGGACAGATCCGGAAGAGCTGGCCGGATGTGTCGATCATCGTCCGTGGCGACTCGGGTTTTTGCAGAGATGATTTATTGACCTGGTGTGAATCCCATCAGGTGGATTACGTGGTGGGATTGGCCAAGAACGAGCGACTCCAGGAGGTCATCGCTGAATCCATGGCTCAGGCGAAATCGGAGTTTGAATCCACCGGTAAATCGGCACGGATATTTAAGGACTTCCGCTATCGCACACGAGACAGTTGGAGCCAGCAACGGCGCGTCGTGGGCAAGGCCGAGGTTCTGGCCAAGGGCGCCAATCCCCGATTCATCGTCACCTCCCTCACACCGCAACGTTGGGAGGCCCGTGCGCTATATGAAGATCTCTACTGTGCGCGCGGCGACATGGAGAACCGGATCAAAGAGCAACAACTGGATCTGTTTGCCGACCGCACCAGCGCGGCCACCATGCGCGCCAATCAACTCCGACTGTATCTGTCTTCGGCCGCCTACATGATCATGCATGCACTGCGCCGACTCGGACTCCACAATACCGAACTGGCGCGGGCTCAATGCGGCACGATCCGGCTGAAGCTGCTCAAGATCGGTGCCCGAATCCGGTTCACGGTCCGAAACGTCTGGGTGTCGATGGCTGAAGCCTGTCCCTACGCCGAGGTCTATGCCGCCGTTGTCCGCAACCTACAAACAATGCCACTGCGATGCTGACACCGACGCTGCGGCTTCGTCCCTGAAATCGATTCGCTTACCCAGTCCGAGCCGAGGTGTGTCTGATCGCGATCGTCAACGCTCTATTGAGCACGAAAATCCGCTTCTCACATCGCCAAAAACTCGTCAATTCACCCTGAGACGCTCCCCCCACACCATCTCGCGCCCACCCAGGGTTCTTTTACGCAAAATCGCAATCACGCGTCGATTGGTGATCTATGCGGGCTAGCCCACGCCGAAGCAATTGCCCGATTGCCATCGGTGCGCAGCGTGGCACCGGCGCTGAGAACAACCCCACCCAGTACAGGCAGGTCATCTTATACGCTCAGATACGGCAACCGGACTGCCGCCAATACGATCATCGAGGGCGTGGCGCCGGACCATGAAGACGTGTTCAATCTGGATCTGCGCGCCGGCCGGTGGATCAGCGACAATGACCACCGTCACCGTGCAAACGTTCTCGTCATGGGATACGACGCCGCAGAAACGCTGTTCACGAGTCCGGAAAGGAATGTGTGCCAATCTTAGTTGGAAATTGAAACGGCTCCAAACCCCATGGTTTGATGGTATTGGAAGAAACAACATCAAGCCTGTAAGAGAAAGGAGCCGAGATGAGGAGTCTGTTACGTTCGGTAAAGAAACGCAAGAAGTCGCGTGTGCTGGGTGAGGTCGAGGTCCTGAGCCGGGAGGAATACTCGGGACTGGAATTGGACTCGAAGGTGGAGATGATTCGGGCGTTGATCCCACTGGGGTTGATGCACGTGGAGGAGTTGCTCGACGAGGAAGTGAAGTCGTTGGCGGGTGAGCGATACGCACGAAAGGAGGCGGCGTTGCGGGGCCGGCGACACGGGAGCAATCCGGGGACCGTGGGGCTGGGTGGCCAGCGGGTGCCGGTTCGGGTGCCTCGAGTGCGCAGCGTGGCGGGCGGGGAGATTCCGCTTCGGACCTACGAGGAACTCAGTCCGGGTGGCGCGGTGAACGAGCTACTGCTCAGACGTGTGCTGTATGGGATCTCCTGCCGGAACTATGAATCGGCCGCTGAAGCGATTCCGGGAGCGATCGGACTGTCGAGTTCGACGGTGTCTCGAGGATTCGTCCAGGCGAGTGCCGCGAAACTTCGGGAGATGCAGGAGCGGGATCTGAGTGGCGAGGACGTCGTGGCGATCTTCCTGGACGGGAAGGCGTTTGCCGACGCCCTGATGGTAGTGGCCCTGGGCGTCACGCTTTCGGGCGACAAACGCTTCTTGGGCTTCGTGGAGACCGACACGGAGAACGAGCAAGTGCTGACTCCGTTTCTCCGTTCGTTGATGGAGCGGGGCCTGGACATCTCTGAAGGCGTGCTGGTGATTGTCGACGGCGGCAAAGGTCTGCGGGCGGCGGTCAAGAAGGCATTCAGGAATCGAGCCCTGGTCCAACGCTGCCAATGGCACAAACGCGAGAACGTCGTGAGATACCTATCGAAGACCGAGCAAGCCGTGTGGCGACGCCGGCTGCAGCGGGCCTACGAGCGCCCGGAGTACGACGAAGCTCGGGCGGCGCTCGGAGAGCTCCATGGAGAGCTCGAGGAGCGAAACCAATCGGGGGCTGCGAGCCTTGAGGAAGGCCTGGAAGAGACCCTCACGTTGCATCGGCTCGGCGTGTACGGGGTCTTGGGCCGTTCGTTCAAGACGACGAATTGCCTGGAATCGGTCAATGCCCTTGTCGAGGAAAGGTGTGCGAAGGTCGATCATTGGAAGAACTCGAGTCAGCGGCAACGCTGGTTGGCGACGGCGCTCATCGACATCGAACCGCGCCTGAGGAAGGTGATCGGCTACCGTCATCTTCCAAAGCTCCGCGAAGCCCTCCAGCGAGAGCTGAAAATTGAGGCGAAGACGTCGACGAGATCGAAGAAGAAGGTTGCATGACCCATCGTGAGCCGTGGAGAGTTTCAACTAAGAATGGGCTTGACTCCCGGAAAGCGCAGTGGGGAGACAGGTAGAGCTGGAGGGCAGGACCTTCAGCGTCGTAGGGGTCATGGAAAAAAGGTCCAACGGTCTCAACCCGGGCGCTAATCCCGAGGACAACCTCGTGGAGCTACCGATCAGCAGCTTTCAAAAACTGCACCCCGAAGTTGACGACTACTGGATCGCCTTAAAACCGATCAGCCAGGAAGCGATGCCGCAGGCGATCGACCAGGTGGAGGGCTTGCTGCGACGACTGCGGGGCGTCCGATACGACGAGCCGAGCGACTTCGCCGTATTTACACAGAATCTGGTAACGGATCTCTGGAATCAGATTTCAGGGGGCATATTTGCCGTCATGCTCGCCATTTCGTCTATCGCGCTTTTGGTTGGTGGAGTCGGGGTGATGAACATCATGCTTGTCTCGGTGACGGAGCGCACACGGGAAATCGGCATTCGTAAAGCGTTGGGTGCGACGCGTGGAAACATCATGACCCAGTTCTTACTCGAGGCGATGGCGTTAACTGCGCTCGGGGGAGTTATCGGAATCCTGGTGGGAGCAGGCCTGACGGCCCTCATCCGCAGTGCCTTTCCTTTCCTTCCCGCCACGATGTCGCCGTTCTGGGTCGCCCTGGGTTTTTCCACGGCCGTGGCCACCGGATTGGTTTTCGGCCTGTATCCAGCCTACAAGGCCGCAGGCATGGACCCCATCGAGGCGCTACGCCACGAATAAAGGAGGAGGCCTCCCGATCAGCACAGCGGCGAACAGGAAAGAAATCCCCCTTTCACCTGTAGAGCTTCGCTCATGCTCCTGTCTCGTCCGTTGTCGCCACTGGCGAACTTACGTAGAATAGGCAAAACGAGGAGGCAGCCGTGGGAGAATCCGATATCGACAAGGAAGATATTTTCATAGAAGCCGTTGAAGCCTTTGGCGACAACAAGCTGGCCGAAGCTATCGAACGCTACCAGAAGGCTTTAGACATCGACCCGAACTACGAGGACGCTCTTCACGGCCTGGCCCGGGCCCAATTTGACAACGGACGGGTCGATGATGCAATCAGCACAGCAAAACGACTGACCGAAATTGACCCCGACGACCCGCTGGCCCACACCAGCCTGTCCATGTTCTACCAGTCGAAAGGCATGATCGAAGACGCCGAACGCGAAGGAAACGTCGCACGGGTGCTCGGCTGGAAACAGGACCTCAAGAAAGGCGCCGGCTAACTCACCCGGCGAACCCGCGCCGCCTATCCCGCGTGTTTTGTGTCCGATAGGAGTCCGTTTAGTTTGCTAATCCAGATGGGTACCAGCGGCTGGCGGCGTTGACTTTTAAAATGACAGGAGAATAGACTACAGTCATTGAAACAGGTTTTTTTGGCTGACAATATGTCGACAACAGTAGCCGAAACCGATCAACTTATCGGTTTTCTGAAAAACGTCAGCCTTTTCGAGGATCTACCCGAGGAAAGCCTGGCAAAGATCGGAACCTGCCTGAAGACCACTGAGTTTCCCCCGTCCGAGAGCGTCATGCGTGAAGGTGCGCCCGGCGTCTCGATGTACATCATCAAAGACGGAATGGTCGAGATCCGGAAGAAGGACCCGGTGACAGGCATCGATTTCCTCGTGGCGCAGTTGGGTCCCGGAGCGGCGGTCGGCGAAATGTCCCTGCTGACGGGCAAACCGCGTTCCGCAAGCGTGAACACCGTCGACCCGACCTCCGTCTACACGCTGACCCGCACGGATTTCCGCAATCTCCTGACGCAGCATCCGGAAATTTCCCTGGCTCTGGCACGCGTCCTGGCTCAGCGACTCGAAGAGTCGAATAAGCAGGTCGGCGTCGAGTTCGTCAGCCTGACCAAGAACATCAACTTCGACCCGAGGGTCATCGGCCTGATTCCGCATAACATCCTCACGCAACACAAAGTCGTTCCGATCGCATACGCGAACAACTCCCTCACGCTGGCGATGGTCAACCCGTCTAACCTTGTCGCTTTCGACGATGTACGCCGGTACGTGAAGGGCGTGATTATAGAGCCCCGGGTTTGCACCGATGAGGAATTCAGCCGCTTCATGTCCCGGGAATATCCGAGGCTGATGAACGTCGACGAGGAAGTCGATACCGCCAGGCAGACCGACAAGCTCAAGCGGGACCTGGAAAGAAAGAAGAAAAAACAGAAAGAAGAAGCGGCCGCCGCCGTTTCCGACATGCGGCAGGAGAATCTCGAAGACCTTGAAGCCGAGATCCTCGGCGGAATCGAGGTCCAGGAAGAAGAGGACGAAGCTCCATCAGAAACGGAACTCCAGTCCTCATCGGGAGACGCACCTGTCGTAAGGCTCGCCAACAACATCCTCGCACTGGCAATAAAGAAGGGCGCCAGCGACATCCATCTCGAACCGCAGGAAGAGGGTGTGCGGGTTCGTCTCCGAATAGACGGTGTCCTCCGTGTCGAAACTGTCCTTTCGCGAAAGATCATGCTCCCGCTGATCTCGCGCTTCAAGATCTTGTCGCGCCTGGATATTTCCGAAAGACGCCTCCCTCAGGACGGACGCATTTCGATCAAGTTCGAGGATCGCGGCATCGACTTCCGCGTATCGACCGTTCCGGCAAAATTCGGCGAGAAAATCGTCATGCGTATTCTCGACAAGAGCGCTTCGCTGTTGCCGCTGGACAAGATCATCAACCACCAGGACACCATGGAAAAAGTCCGGTGGATGATCAATCAACCATACGGCATCATTTACGTCACGGGACCGACCGGATCCGGAAAGACAACGTCGTTGTACAGCTCACTGGGCGAAATCAACTCCCCGGGCACCAATATTTCGACGGCTGAGGATCCGATCGAGTATGACCTTGCCGGCGTCAACCAGATCCAAATCCACAAGACTATCGGCCTTGATTTTGCCCGGGTGCTTCGCGCTTTCCTGCGGCAGGATCCCGATGTCATCCTCGTTGGCGAGACACGCGACCGGGAAACAGCGGCGATCGCCGTCGAAGCCGCGCTCACAGGTCACCTCGTGTTCACGACCTTGCACACAAACGACGCCCCGGGAGCGTTTACCCGGCTCGAAGAGATGGGTGTGGAGCCGTTCCTGATGTCGAGTTCCACAATCGGCATCCTCGCACAGCGGCTGGCACGCCGGATCTGCACGAAGTGCAAGGAAGAAACCAAACCGGACGAAGCAACCGCGAAATACTTCGGATACGACATGGACGAGCTGCCGACTTTCTACAAAGGCAAAGGTTGCGACAATTGTGGTGGAAACGGTTACAAGGGTCGTGTCGGGGTCTACGAAGTACTGCTGATGAACGACGAACTCCGGCGGCTGGTTTCAACAGGCGCCAAGTCTGATGAAGTCCGGGATTGTGCGATAAAGCACGGAATGATGACGCTTCAAAATTACGCGGAGTTCCTCCTGAAAGAAGGACTGACGACGGTGGAAGCCGTTCTCGGCGTGATTTCGATGGCAGAGTAACTTCAAATGCGGCATGTGCCCGCACTCCCGGGATTTGTCCCGTGCCAGTGGATGGGGATGGCTGAGGACGATTCTTAGACCGATTCGCCGGTGGGGCTCTCGACGCCGACGAACTCCTGGTACTTGAGCACGTCATCGTGGCTGCCAATGATCAAGGGAACCCGCATTTGGAGTGAATCGGGTTGCACATTCAGGATACGTTGGGCCCCGGTCGTAGCCAGGCCTCCGGCCTGTTCGGCAACCATGGCCAACGGGGCGGCTTCATATAAGAGCCGTAGCTTGGCCTTTGGACCCGGATAGAGGAATATCCCGCCCTTCAGAAGATTCCGGTGAAAATCGGCAACCAACGAGCCGATATAGCGCATCGAATAGGGCCGCCCTCCCGCTTCGTCCGTTTCTTTCAAATAACGGACGTAGGCCTGGGTGCCGTCATCCCACCTGGATTCGTTACCTTCGTTGATGCTGTATATTTTGCCTTGTTTCGGGCTCTGAATATTTTCGTGCGACAGGAGGAATTCGCCCAGGGGCGGATCCAGCGTGAACCCGTGTACACCGTTGCCGGTGGTGTAAACCATCATGGTGCTGGAACCGTAAATGAAGTAGCCGGCAGCCACCTGTTTGTAGCCGGGTTGAAGACAGTCCGCTTCGGTGCCGTCACCATGATCTGAAATCCGTCGGTGGATCGAGAAAATCGTTCCAATGCTCGTATTGACATCAATGTTAGAAGAACCATCGAGAGGATCGTGAAGGAGGACATACTTGCCTCTAGGACTTCCATCCGGCAACAGAATGACCCCATCGGATTCCTCCGAAGCCATCACACAGAGCATTCCGCAGTTTCCCATCGACCGATAGATCGTATCGTCGGCAAACTCGTCCAGCTTCATAACGGTTTCACCGTACACATTGATGCTATCGGTTTCACCCAGAACTGTTTTGGCCAGTCCGGCGCGGTTGACGTCCCGGGAAATAATCTTGGCCGCGACCGTCAGGTGGGTGAGCAACGATGTGAAGTCACCAGTCGCTTCGGGATGTTTGCGTTCTTCATCGAGAATATGTTGCTGAACAGTTTTAATTACACTCATTCGTATTAATCGTATTAACTCTTGAGTTGTCGAATTTCTTCACGGAGTCGCTTGAGTTCCTGTGCCATCTGGGGCAGCTTCGCGACATAGGCCATCTGGAGTTTGATGTCTTTCAGCGGCCGCGCAGGCGTCCCCCACAGCACTTCTCCCGCCCGGGAACGCTTCCCATTCAGAATACCGCTCTGGCCTCCGATAACGGAGCCATCGTCAATTCGGGCGCCCTCGCCGACCCCAACCTGCCCGCCGATCATTGAATCGGCGCCGATAGAACAACTTCCTGAAACTCCGGTCTGGGCGGCAATCACCGTCCGGCCCCCGACTCGAACGTTATGGCCGATATGGCACAGGTTGTCCAACTTGGCTCCCTTTTCAATCAGGGTCTGACCCAACGATCCGCGATCAATCGTGGTATTTGCCCCTATTTCAACGTCATCTTCTATAACGAGTTGTCCACGCTGAGGAAACTTCAGGATGGTGTCGCCATCACGGACATAACCGAAACCGTCGGCACCGACCACGACCCCGGCGTGCAGAACCACCCTGTTTCCGATCTGAGCGCCCCGATAGATTACGACATTGGCATGAATCACGCATTGAGATCCCACCAGGCACCCAGCGGCAATATAACATCCCGGGCGAACTATGGTAGAACCCCCGATCCGGACACCGTCTTCGATGACGACGTGCGCCCCAACTTCCACCCCATCGGAAAGTTCGGCACCGGAACTGATGACGGCCGTCGGATGTACACCTGGAACCGGGTCGGCGGAAGGGAGCAGCCACTCTGCTGCTTGCACGAAGGCGAGCTTGGGATTGGGAACCACGATCGTGGTTTTGGAGGGAAACTGACCTTCAGAAATCAGAACACAGGACGCCTGACTGGAGGCATCCTGACGCTTCAGGCCCGGTTCAGCGTAACTGAGGTCCCCCGCACCCGCGGAGTCGATGTCGGCAACGTTCTCGATCGTCTCCTCGGGCGAACCCTTCAACTGCCCACATAGGTATTCGGCCAGTTCTCCGGCTGTTCGTTTCATGAAACCCTCCGGACATATTCGATAACGGAACTGGCTGTCCGTTGGCCATGTGCGATCGTCGCGGGCACGGACACGCCACAGAGATAGTTGCCAGTCAGAAAAAGGCCTGGCTGTTTTTCGATTTTCTCCATTGCATCCTCTCTCCAGCGCGGCTGCCCGAGACCATACTGCGGAATCGCACGCGTGTAACGGAACAGAGCCAACTCTTTCACACTACCCTTAAAACGAAGAATCTGCTTCAGTTCCAACTCGACAGTGTCCCACACTTGCTCGTCGGACCACCGAACCGCCGCGGGCTCGAATGCACCCCCCAGAAAACTCGTCAACAGAACCCTTCCTGCCGGAGCGCGGCCTGGAAACAGACTGGAGTTAAATAGCGTCCCCAGAGTATGCAGACCTTCAGCCCGCGGTACCAGGAAGCCGAGTCCGTCGAGTGGAGCCCTCAACTGTGCCTCGCCCACCGAGGCAGCCGCAACTACAATGGGAGCGTACGGGACGGACTGGAATGCTGTTCCCAAGTCCGGATCGACGGGGCCCAGCAATCCCGACACGGCATGAGCCGGAGCCGCAACCACCACGGCTTTTCCCTGAAAGCGTCCCATTGCGGAATCCACATTCCAACTCGGCTCCAATCGCGTGGCATCGACTCCGCATCGAACGTCCAGACCTCGAGCCAGGCCCGCGGGTAGCGTTTCCATCCCTGCCTGGAATGACGCCAGCCGTGGACGACTTCCGGACAGGGACCCGCGCAGCATGCCGAGAATAACGCTGCCGTAAAGTGACTCCAACTCCTTCATTCGCGGGAAAGTCGCTTCGATGGACAGCTCTTCGGTTTTTCCAGCGTAGATGCCGCCAACGAACGGAGCAACGAGCCGATCATGAACCTCGGCTCCGAATCGCCTGCCAAAGAACGAAGCCAGTGATTCGTCTCCGGCATCCCGATTCCGCGGCACGAAGGGCTCGGCCAGAGCCCGGAGCGCACCGACCGGAGAGAGAACCCAAGGCACTCTGCGTAGCCGCCCATTGACGTACATGAACCTGGGAGCCTTCGCTGACGCCACGACTATATCGTCTGTAAGACCTGCCTCCCTGAATACTTCGATCGTGCCCGGCGTCGGGAGGATGGTGTTGGGACCTGACTCAATCAGGTAGCCGTCGACCTGATGGCTTCGAATGACGCCACCCGGTCGTGAGCCCGCTTCCAGAACAATCACTTCTAAACCTGAGCGTCGAATCTGCCACGCGCAGGCCAGTCCGGATATCCCTCCCCCGATAACGACAACATCTGGCATACAGGGACGGACACCTCATTCCGCCAACCGCACTATCAGACTCCGGTTCTTAGTCTTCCACGGCCACATTCACCAGCTCTCGCAAGGACTGGATAAACGTGGGATCGCAATTCAGAGCCGGAACCCGCCGGAAGGTCTCGATGCCCGCATCGGCGGCCACCTGCCGGTATCGGATATCGAGTTCGTACAGCGTCTCGACATGCTCAGACACGAAGCTGACGGGTACAACCAGGATTTCATTCACTCCCTGCCTTCCGAGCTCAACGATCACATCGTTCGTCGAAGGCCCGAGCCACTCTGCGGGTCCAATCTTGCTCTGAAACGAAAGCCTGTACGGATTCTTTCTCCCCAGGAGGTCCGCAATGAGTTCGACCGTTTCACGCGTCTGGTCCAGATACGGATCGCCTTCACGCAGATCGCGTTCAGGAACGCTGTGAGCGCTAAACAGGATCTGAACCCTGTCGGGTTCGGGAAACTCTTCAAGTTCTTTTCGGATGAGTTCAGTAAACGCAGAAATATAGGTGGGCTGATTCTGCCACGACGATACCCAACGGATATCAATCCCTGCAAATGCCGGTCGTTCCCGGATCAAGCGTTCAAGACTACGGAAACCCGAGCCTGTCGTTGTCACCGAGTACTGGGGAAACAGCGGCAGCACCACCAGACGTTCCACACCCCGACGTTCGACCGCATCAAGTGTCTCGTTCAGAAAAGGATGCCATGCACACATCCCCACGAAAACATCGACTTGCATGCCGGCCCACCGCAGCTCATCCGACAGGGCCTGAGCCTGTTGTTGCGTAATTCGGCGAAGCGGAGATCCCCCTCCAATCTTCCGGTAATAGCCGCGCGATTGCCTGTCCCGTGCGGTCGCGATCAGATACGCCGCCGCGTGACGGATGAAGGGAGATTTGATACGAATGATCTCGGGATCCGAGAATAGTCGATACAGGAACGGCTTAACCTCATCGAGGGTTTCCGGACCACCGAGGTTAAACACGATGACTGCGGTTTTCATCCCTCTGTCGGCGATGTGCACGCAGGAAACCAGTCGTTACGAATCGCAGCGTTCGGCGGAGGGCTCATAACTGTCAAGTCCCGTGACTATAGTTCTTCGCGAAATCGATGAAGGCCTTTGCGTTTGTCACAGGTGTGGGCGGAAGAATGCCGTGACCGAGATTAAGGATATGGCCGGTGGATCCCGCTTCTTCAAGAATACTGGCGGTCCGGACCATCATCGTGTCCCGCTCGCCCAGCAGGAGACACGGATCCAGGTTTCCCTGAAGAGCCAGTGTATCTCCGATCCGCCGGCGAGCCTCGGCTATCGAAATCCGCCAATCGAGACTCAGAACATCCGCACCGGACTGGGCCATGGAATCGAGGAGCACTGAAGTTCCGTTCAGGTAAAGAATACGTGGCACCCGGTCGCCGATCGCTTCGAAAATCCTTTGTGTGTAAGGTAGCGCGAACTCTTCATAGTCGGCCCGGCTAAGTTCTCCCGCCCAGGTGTCAAATAGTTGAACCACTTGTGCCCCGGACTCGATCTGATACTGAAGATAGACGGCGATGGTGTCGGCAAGCTTGTCCATCAGCTGGTGGACCAGCCGAGGCTCCCGGTATGCCATCCCTTTGATCTCTGCGAAATTTTTCGAGCCGCCGCCTTCGACCATGTAGGCGCCCAATGTCCAGGGTGCGCCGGCAAATCCGATCAATGGCACCGCATCCCTCAGTTCGTTTCGAAGTGTCCGGAGCACTTCTCCCGTGAACGGAAACGCCTGATCCGGCTCCGGCACGTTCAGACGATCGATATCATCCTTACAGCGGACGGGATTACCGATCTCAGGTCCCTTGTCAGTCAGGGCCACGGAAACGCCCATGGCTTCGGCAGGAATCAAAATGTCGGAGAAGAATATGACGGCATCGACGCCCAGAAGGCGATACGGCTGTAGTGAAACTTCAGCAGCCAGGTCCGGTGTCTTGCACAAGTCGAGGAAGGCCACGTCTTTCCGGATTTCACGATACTCCTTAAGGTACCGTCCCGCCTGCCGCATCATCCACACAGGCGTCCGCGGAACGCTCTCTCGTCTACAGGCACGGATCATCAAGTCATTCATGATGTTGGTTGGAACCTTTGAGTAAATGGGAGCCGGTCGACCGGAAGGATTCCCAAACGCATGCGGACAAAGCCGTATCATACAATACTGTTTCGATGGAGACATCTGAAACCCGGCCCGATCCCCTAGTGGCCCGTAACAGAGACATCGGCAGTGGCGCCGATGGGTCTTGCTAGGCGAGATCGCGAAGCGAGAAGGGAATGATGCTGTTTCATCATGACCGACGAGCGACAAAGATATCGACGGCAACCCCCATCGGCCCGAAGGGTTCGGGCGGAACGGGGCCGTCTTCGTGTCGCTCCTCCTCGGAATGTAAAAGCATTCCCTCGTCGGCGACTCCTAAAATCCGGTCCCGTTGCGCTCCGAACGCCACTGCCGATGTCTCTGTTACAGGCCACTAGCGGTCAAATACAGGAACCAGATACGATCGACCAGATGCGCCGCAACCGGTCCGAATCGATCGTATGGGTGTCCCGCCCTCGTCGACAGCGAAAGTCTGACAGGTCTGACCACCCCAGCCCGCCCCCAATCGTCCGGACCGGGAGCCCAGATGCTGAGTATTCCAAGCTCGGTCTTGTCTTCGGCCTTCCATGCTTGACCCGATCGGTTTGAAGCCCCTATCCTCAGGACTGATGAGGCGTTTCCTACTCTCCGCGACCTTCAGTATCGCTGTTAGTATCGCTATGCTCGCTGCGGGTTCCCCTGCCATGGCCCAGGGAGGTCTGCCACGGATCGTCGTCCTCGCCACCGGAGGTACGATTGCCAGCACATACGATGACTCGATCGGTGCGCTACGCGTCGCTTTGACCGGGGACGAGATCGTGAATGCAGTCCCGGGTCAGGACGCAATCGCTCAGGTCACGGTTGAAGAAGTCGCGAACGTCAACAGCCGAAACATGACACCCGACATCTGGCTTCGGCTCTCCCGGAGAGCGAATGCCCTCCTCGCCGGGCCCGAGATCGCAGGCATCGTCGTGACTCACGGAACGGACACGCTCGAAGAAACCGCATACTTTTTGGATCTTACTGTGACCAGCGACAAGCCCGTCGTCCTCGTCGGCGCGCAGCGCGCTCCAACAACCTCTTTTGATTCCGATGGACCCCGAAACATGCTGAATGCCGTGCGCGTCGCGGTGTCTTCCGAAGCCGTCGGCATGGGCACCATGGTCGTCATGAACGGGCAGATCAATGCGGCCCGGGAGGTCACCAAAACCAACACACTCGACGTTGAGACTTTCCAGACGCTCGACTTTGGCCTCCTCGGCGTCGCCGATGTCGAAGAAGTACGCTTCTACAGAACTCCGTTCCGTCGCCAAACCATCGCGCTCGACCCTGAAGTCAGCCTGCCACACGTCGCCATCATCAGTGAATACGCAGGATCCGATGGTCGAAGCATAGAACTGCTCCTGGAGGACGGAAACCTCGACGGACTGGTGATCGCGGGTCTCGGACTCGCACACGTAAGCGACCCAACACTGGAAGCTCTCCGGGCGGTACGGGCACGCGGAATTCCCGTTGTTGTGAGTTCACGCGTTCTGACCGGACGGATCGTCGGGCTCTACGCAAACAACGTCGACCTGTTGAGCATCGGTGCCGTTCAAGCCGACAATCTGAGCCCCCAGAAAGCCCGGGTGCTGCTCATGGTCGCGATGACGAAAACGACCGACACCGAGGAGTTGCGGAGCTACTTCAACCGCTGAACCGAGCGGTCTGATGGACGTCGTTCTGCACCCGAAGTCTGCGGAGAACAACTGGGTCCACATCAGCTGCTCGAAACCCGGTGATGGAGTTGCGACTACGGCCGTCGCCTGCGGACTCTTGGACGGAATCCAGCTGACGGAAGTGGATGACGTTCTACACCGGTGACCGTTGTCCCGGATGGCAGGGAGACATGTTCGCCGGTGGACTCCGGGGCACGCTCCTCCAACGGGTCGTGCCACTGGACACGGAAGGCGGCTTCAAACGGGAATCGCTGCGTACGGAATTGCGGCAGCGGGTTCGCGACATCCGACAGAAACCGGATGGCCTGCTCAATGTCGTGACCGACGGCGATGCCGATCGTGTGGAAGCGGCCAGAGGCCCGGTATTACCCATCGAACCCGCGGAATGAAGCGGTTCGAATTACATTAGGGGAGGAGACGCATCGCTTCGTACTCAAGCAATCGCGTTTGGATTTTTCGAAGCTCGTTCGTTGTGTCGGTCCGCGAACTGTTTGTCGGCGGGACCGCTTCGATTTGATCCCGGGCTAACTGGATGCGCTCGGGGGCGGCAGGGTGGGTGTGAGGCATCCGAACAACGGCGTTCCGCTCGGTCAATTCCCGGGCATTCAGCTTTTCCAGAAACCGAATGAGCGCTTCCGGATCGTAGCCTGCGAGCTGCATGTACTGAATCGCCTGATTGTCCGCCTCGATTTCCCGCGGTATTTTGACCGATTCCAGAGGCGTGAACAGGCCATCCGACAGAAATCCTCTGGAACCGGGACCGCCACCGGTACCCAGGTACCAATTATCCCTCAGACCGTCGCGGGCCACGACGTGGGCGATCTCATGGGCCACCACACTTGCAATCTCTGCTTCGTCGTCCATAGCGAGAATCAGACCGGTGGTGACATACAGGAACCCGCCCGGAAATGACACGCCGTTGACTTCCATGGAATCGACGACCTTGATCGTAATAGGGACCGTAACATCCGAATGACGCGCTAGATTCTGCGCGATACCGTCCACGTATGCCTGAACGGCAACATCTTCGACAAGCCTGACACCTCTTTCAAATCGGCGTGACGCCTGACGCCCTATTTTCATAACTCTGGCTGGAGGCTGGGTCCGAACCCGCATATCGTTCAGATCGACCGCGGGACGTGCCGGCCGAGGGGAATCCTGCCTCGCGGCAGCAGTGAACGCGGCAGCGAAAGCGGGTACGCTCAATAAAAGGAGTGAACCCGCAACCAACCCAGCCCGGTACCCCCGGCCCACAATGCGTCGCCTAGTCGGTCTGAAAAGCATCAACCCGCTCCTGTCAAATAAAACGGTCCAACCTGGATTCATTCTAAGATCAGATTCGCGGCAGAATCAACGCCGTTCTCACCCCGTGGTCGGGAGGAGCATTTACATATGCATCGACAGCGCCCTGCAAGCGTTCGCATCGTCCCCGGATTTCTCTCCAGGGACCGGGTCTGAATGCGGAGATAGGTGTCAGTTGCGGAGCCTCTGAGCCGATGCACACAGCGCAATCATCAGTCGACCGTTTGTTGCGTGATGCGCAACATGCTAAGCTGAGACAGTGATCCAGTCATTCCGGCACAAGGGCCTCCAACGCTTCTATGAGACCGGTAGCACTGCAGGGATCCAGTCGGTTCACAGGAAGCGGCTACGGCTTCAGCTGGCTGCTCTTGAGACCGCATCGACCATAAAGGATATGGATGTTCCTGGATTCAGGCTACATCGCTTGAAGGGTACTCGAGAAGGCTCATGGTCCATCTGGGTGAGCGGCAACTGGCGAATGAGCTTTGATTTCGACGATGGGAACGCGTATATCGTGAACTACGAGGATTACCACTGATGGGTATGCACAACCCTCCGCACCCGGGTGAATTCATTCGGGATATTTATTTAGAACCATATGGATTGAGCATGCGGACTGTTGCGGGCAGTCTTGGTGTTTCGCCGTCAACCCTTCATCGAGTGCTCAGTGGTCAGAGCAATGTGTCGCCCGCAATGGCGCTGCGTCTTTCCAAGGCGCTGGGGCGGTCTCCTGAAAGTTGGCTGGCCATGCAGGATCAATATGACCTGTGGCATGCTAGGAAGACCGTGAATTTGAAGCGGGTCAAGACAATAGACCTGCCTGCCGCCTATTAAATGACTGCAACAAACGGTCAGCCACCGCGCCGCGCACTCGGCGACGGCCTTAAAGATTTCACCGGGCTCACCAACTACGACGGGATCTTCGCTACGCGGCTTCTCTATCCGTGTCCGGTAGCGGTGGATCTTCCAGGTCCTTGCCAGCGGCGTCCGACACAATTGCTAAGTGGCTCGACTGCGGCAGCATTTTGACTCGTAGTAACTTGCCCAGGACAAGGGCGAGGGGAGCCACAAAAACGGACAACAGCGCTCCCATCTTGGCGCTCCCCTGAAGGTCCGCATCGGTAAATGCGACTCCGGCGACAAACAGCGCCACGGTCAGTCCCAATGCGCCGATCACCCCCGTAACCAGCAGCGCCCGTAGGTCCATTCCGTTGGGTAGCTTGAAGCCCAAGAGCGTTCCCAGCCAGGAGAAACCGAATATCCCGATAGTCTTACCTAAGATTAACGCCAAAAGAACTGCCCATGTGGCGTGCCCCATACTGGAAAACTCCACTCCGGCGTTCGCCAGCCCGAATCCGAAGAGACCGAAATCGACCGGTTTCTTGAACCAATGCTCGAACGCGTTCAAAGTGTCCTGCTGGAAGTGTCGGTGCCCGTCGCCCTCCTCCTTAAATAGACCTTCGTCGTGATCCATGTGCGGCATGAACGGCACGACAGGAACCAGCGCCAGGGCTGGGTGCAGATGGCTTGCGAATAGTCCGGTCCAGCTGAGCACACCGGGTACAAGCAGGTAGGCCCAGAAACTCTTGACTTCGGCCTTTCGCATCGCGAATGCCAGCCCCATCCCGACAAGAGTGATCAGAAGGTATACCGGCCTCACCGCCTGGGTCGGATCTGAGTAGAACACCGCGATGATTCCCAACCCAATCGCGTCGTCCCCAATAGCCAGGAGCAGAAGAAAGCTGACGGCGGGGTGCCCCTTCCCGAAAACCAGTCGGGCGATAAGCCACGCAAGTGCGATGTCTGTGGCCGTCGGTATCCCCCACCCGCTGCTGATTGCGTCCACGCCACTGAGCCGGGCGTACAGCATGTACAGACAGATGGGCCCAACGACACCCCCCAGGGTCCCCAGCAACGGGTTAATCGCTTTTGAGACCGGATTCAGAGGACCACCCGGAAGGACAGACTCGGTAATTTCCTTGGCCGCCATCCCGAAGAACAACACCATGAACACGTCATTCATCAAGAAGTGCAGGTTCAGGTGTCCATCGGATCCGGGCAGGGCCGCTTCGACAACGTGATGGTACCCGTCGGCGTTCAAATTCGCCCAAATGACGGCCACGACGACGCCGGCAATCAGCGGAATGGAAAACTCCTGAAGGATCTCGATTGCAGTTCTTTTGTTGTTTCGCGTTGACATTAGCCTTCCAATTGACCGATCCCGATTCAGGAACCCACCGTCGTTCGTCCACACGTGTCATTCGTATCGGACTCTATTGGGAAATACCTTAGTGTCAATTGGATCGAAGTCGTCGGGCATGCGATCATCGCGAGACTAAGTAGGCCCATCGATCTTCCCATGATTTCCCGTTCGCCTAAGTTGGCGATCGGACGGGGATCCCTTGCAGACCGGGAACAGCAATTGCCGGACCTCTTCTGAAGTCGATTCCATCGCTACTTTGGCGAACTTAGGAAAACGCTCGAAGAATGGCATCGCCTTCTGGATTCTCCCGATAGGTCATCCCCATCAACGATCACAGTGCACCCGCTGAGCTCGCCGCCGAGCAAAACGAACGTTGCGAATCCACTCGCAGCACAGTAGTTCTCACGTTCACTTCTTCGTGTGATGCCACAGTTTCCGTTATCTGGATATCGGGGAAATAAGAGGCCTCCACACCAAATCTGGAGTAGAGCCGGACTGCGTCACTGATGGTTTCGGATGGGAATCGGTGGCTGCTGTAGCGGTCCCTTATCTCGATAGTCGGACGTCGGCAGTGTTAGCGTGAAGTCGAGCACCATCGGGCGTTCAGATAGAGCCGATCGACTGCTCTGACTTCGTGATCTATGTCCGCCCAGCCTGGGTTTCTCACCAGTTGAGCGGCCACGTTAGTTGGAGCCCGAGATCTGGGACGGACACCTAATTCTCTAGGTCGGCAGACATCACGGTGTGTTGACATACCGAATTAGGTGTCCGTCCCAGATCTCCCGCCCAGCAAGGCTTATTTGATGTGAGAAACCCTGGCTCCCGAACTGGTGATCTATACGGGCCAGGATCGACCTGACCTCTTACGGCTCTTTCTCACCGCGCTGAGTCTATTCTGGCCCCGTGACTACGAAACAATCTTCAGGTAACGGGCAAGCGTGGGTTCGAAGCCATGGTCCAGGGACTCCACGATGATGGCGTGGCCTATAGAAACTTCCTGGATGGGTCGGATCGTAAGAAATTTTGGTAGATTCCGAAGGTTCAGATCGTGTCCGGCGTTGACGCCGATCCCCAGGCTGTCGGCGTGGAGGGCCGCCTGGGAAAAACGGTTCCACACGGCATCTTCATCACCCGTTCCAAAGGCTCGTGCGTAGGGTTCGGTGTAGAGTTCTATCCGCTCGGCGCCAATTTCCACCACACGGTCGATCTGTTCCCTGACCGGGTCCATGAACAAACTGACACGGATGCCGGCGGACTGGAGGTCGTTTACGATTGGCAACAGTCGGTGGCCGTCCTGGGTAAGATTCCATCCGTGGTCTGATGTCAATTGATTCGGGTCGTCAGGGACGAGGGTACACTGATCGGGTCGAACTTCGCCGACGATCTTGAGGAACTCCGGGATCGGATTGCCTTCAACGTTGAACTCAATTCCCGGATGTCGGCCCGTCAGCTCTGACAATTCATGGACATCAGAGTAGCGGATGTGCCGTTGATCCGGACGTGGGTGCACCGTGATACCGTGTGCACCGGCGGCAATAGCCCGCTCTGCCATACTCCCGACGTTCGGGTAGTCCGTGTCGCGCGAATTACGAAGAAGGGCGATCTTGTTGACGTTGACGCTGAGCTTAGTCATCAGGATAGAGGGCCAACTAACTTGCGATAGCGGAGCTTGCCGACCTTGACCGTCCGCTCTTCACCGTGAGCAAGCTTGATGACGGTTCGGGCGTCGGCCTGTTTGACTCCGTCAATGGAAACGGCGCCGGACTTTACCAGGCGGGTGGCTTCGGATACCGAACTCGCCATCCCAGACGACGACAGGAGCTTCGCCAGAGCGACACCTTCCGCAGGCACCGGAGTCGTTTCGATATTGTCAGGCACCTCTTTGTTTCCGAATACGCGCTGAAACTCTTCCCTGGCGCCTGCCGCCGCCCGGGCGCCGTAGTAGTCACTGACGATTTGCTCCCCTAGGTCGCCCTTCAGCTCCATGGGATGCCGTTCTCCGGAAGCGACTTCCTGCTTCCATCCGTCAATGACTTTCGCTGGCACGTCCGTTACGAGTTCCCAGTAGCGGTACATCATCGCGTCGGATATAGACATCACCTTTCCGAATATGTCGTTCGGTTCTTCGTCGATGCCGATATAGTTGTCCAGAGACTTGCTCATCTTATGGACGCCGTCGGTTCCCTCCAGCAGCGGCATCGTCATGACAACCTGCGAGGGTTGACCGTACTCCCGCTGCAGATCGCGACCGACCAGCAAATTGAACTTCTGGTCCGTGCCTCCCAGCTCGACATCGGCTTTCAGGGCAACCGAGTCGTATCCCTGGACGATCGGATACAACAACTCATGCATTAAAATGGGTTGCTGAGCCTTGAGTCTCTTCTCGAATTCATCACGTTCCAGAATCTGGCGCACGGTGTAGCGTCCGCAGAGATCAACGAGTCCTTCGGCGCCCATTTTGGACATCCAGCGGCTATTGAAATCAATCACCGTCGTTTCAGGGTTGAGAATCTTGAAGATCTGGGTCTTGTATGTTTCGGCGTTGGCGTCAATCTGCTCCCGGGTCAGTTGTTTTCGCGTAGCGGAACGACCGGAAGGATCGCCAATCAGTCCTGTGAAATCACCGATCAGGAAGATGACGGTGTGTCCGAGATCCTGAAAGTGTTTCATCTTTCGGATCAGGACCGTATGTCCCAGATGGATATCCGGCGCGGTCGGATCGAAACCGGCTTTCACCTTCAACGGTCGGCCCATTTCCTCGGATTTCTTTAGCCGCTCAATCAGGTCTTCCCGACGAATGATCTCAACCACACCCTTTGACAGGTAGGTCAGTTGTTCGTCGATGGAGAGCGTCTTGAGGTGTTCTTTCGTCGGACTCTTATCCATCCACAACGACCTGCCGACCGTGGATTTCACAGCGTCCGCCCAGAACCTTTCCAATAGCTTCCGAATACATTCGATGCTCCTCCACGAGAATGCGATCGGAAAGATCTGCGACCGTATCGCCATCCAGCACTGGAACCGCGGCCTGACGAACTATCGGACCACCGTCGAGCGACTCGTCCACAAAGTGCACCGTGCATCCACTGAATTTAACGCCGTGTTCCAGGGCCTGCCGTTGGGCGTCCAGGCCCCGAAAGGCTGGCAACAGCGAAGGATGAATATTCAGAATGCGGAGTGGAAAGGCTTGGACGAGCACGGAACTCAGAATACGCATGAAGCCGGCCAGACATACCAGCGCTACGTCGTTTTTTTCGAGCACTGCGACAACGCTCCGATCGTATTCTTCACGTTTGAGACCGGTCGAAGGCAGGTAGGCTGTATTAAGACCCCGACTGCGGGCTGATGTGAGACCCGCGGCCGACTCAATGTTGCTGAGTACGATGGCGATTTCCGCATCGAGCATGCCCCGATCGATATGGTCTGCAATCGCCTCGAAATTAGAACCTCGACCCGACAGCAAGACAGCGATTTTACGGCTATTGAAGTCGACTCTCATGCGAGGTAGGAAACTCTGTTGTCGCCTTCAACCACTCGCCCAATGACGAAGTGATCCGAACCGATGCCCTCTGCGAAGGACTCCAGCGCGTCGGGCCGGATAACGGCAACCATGCCGATCCCCATGTTCGTCGCACGTAGCATTTCCTCGGGAGCAACCGAACCCGTCTGCGCGATCAGCTCAAACACGGGCAATACGGGCCAGGAACCCAGTTGGATTTCTGCCTGGCAGCCTTCGGGAAGAATCCGGGGCACGTTGTCGGTGATGCCACCGCCCGTGATGTGGGCCAGCCCCAGGACCAGGCCCGGCCCCAACACCGGTCGCAGGACTGGCTCGTAGTTTAAATGGGGCTTGAGCAACTCTTGTCCAATGGAGATGCCCAGTTCCGGCGGAACGGTGTCGACCGACCACCCGGCGACATCGAAAAACAGTTTCCGCGCCAGCGAGTAGCCGTTAGTGTGGAGTCCCAGGGAGGGCAATCCGAGGATCAGGTCACCGGGTTGGATGTGCCTGCCGTCGATGATGCGGCTCCGATCCACCACGCCGACGATGAATCCCGCAACGTCGTACTCCCCGTCCTTATAGAAGCCGGGCATCTCGGCTGTTTCGCCTCCCAGCAACGCGCATCCGGCATCGGCACAGGCCCGTGCGATCCCCTCGACAACCGATACAATCACATCTGGATCGAGGCGCCCCGTGGCCACATAGTCCATAAAGAACAGCGGGCGCGCCCCCTGAACGCCGATATCGTTCACACAGTGGTTGACCAGATCCCCACCCACGGTGTCATGACGGCCGGTCATGAAAGCGGCCTTCAATTTCGTCCCAACGCCGTCGCTGCTCGATACCAGAACGGGCTCGGCCAGGTCGGGGAAGCGTGCGTCGAAGAGGCCGCCGAAACCACCGATCTCGCTCAGAACCCCCGGAGTAAATGTCTGACGTGCAAGGTCGCTGATCCGATGCGTGGCCCCGGATGCAGCGTCGATATTGACGCCGGAGTCCTTGTAAGTGAATGAATGTTTGGTGGTCATATCGGCAGTCAGCGGCAGGTGACGTGTGACAGAGGAGACTGCCGAATCGCGTCTCCTGTGTCTCCGTGCGTTTCAGTCACGAATCCTCTCCCGCATCCCCGTGTGTGCTGAAAACGGGCCAGCCCTCGGCAACGATGTCGGGATCAGGCCGCGTCCAGAGATCGAGTTGACGATCGTCGGCTTTGGCATCGAAGACATCACTGCCCAACTCAAGCGGGTATATCCCTGTATAACAGGCCGTGCAGAACTCCCCCGGTGTACCGTCGACCGCCTGTAACAATCCTGGAAGCGTCAGGTAGGCCAGGGAATCGGCTTCAATGTACTTTCGAATCTCCTCGATCGTGTGGCTGGATCCAATCAGTTCTCGACGATTCGGCGTATCGATGCCGTAAAAACACGGCGAAATGGTGGGCGGGCAGCTGATCCGCACATGCACTTCACGGGCGCCCGCGGCGCGGACCATCTTGACGATCTTGCGGCTGGTCGTCCCCCGAATTATGGAGTCATCGATCAAGATGACGCGTTTGCCGGCAAGCAGTTCCCTGACGGGATTCAGCTTCACCTTGACGCCGAAGTGCCGGATCGTCTGCTTCGGCTCGATAAACGTTCGGCCGACGTAGTGATTCCGGATCAGGCCAAACGAAAAAGGAATGTCGGACCGTTGCGAATACCCGACGGCGGCGGTAACTCCCGAGTCGGGAACCGGTACCACGAGATCGGCATCCACCGGAGACTCTTCGGCCAGAATGCGTCCCATCCGCTCACGACTTGCCTGGACGGTCTTGCCAAAAACAACGCTGTCGGGGCGGGCGAAGTATACATGTTCGAAAATGCATTTCGCCTGCCGCGATCCGGACGGAATCTGTGAAGAACGGATCTGGTCACCCTGGATCGTCACCACCTCGCCGGGCAGGACTTCACGGATATAGGATGCGTTGATCAGGTCGAACGCACATGACTCTGATGCCAGGACATAAGAACCATTAATCTTCCCGATACACAGCGGACGGAAGCCGTAAGGATCCCGTGCTGCGATCAAGGTTTCGCCGCTCAACAGAAGCAGGGAATACGCACCCTGGACTCGACCCAGCGCGGCCAGCAATGCGTCATCGAGAAGTGCACTTTCGGTGCGCGCGAGCAGGTGGAGAATGACTTCGCTGTCACTGCTGGATTGAAACACGGCACCGGTGGCTTCCAATTCCTCTCTAAGCGGTATGGCGTTGATCAGGTTGCCGTTGTGACACAGGGACACTTCGCCGTGGGTGGTCTTGGCGACGATGGGCTGTGCATTGTTCCGGGAACTGTCACCTGCGGTGGAGTATCGCGTATGTCCGATCGCGCTGTTACCGGTCAGGCCCTGCAGGGTGCGCTCCGAGTAAACCTCACCGACGTGGCCCATGGCCTTATGGGTGCGAAGCTCGGTCCCGTCCGACACGGTTATGCCTGTGCTCTCCTGCCCCCGGTGCTGGAGGGCGTAGAGTCCCAGGTAGGTGAGACGCGCTGATTCGGGCTGGTTGGCGATACCGAAAATGCCACACATAGTGTTTGAGTAACCTCGGGTGGCCTGTACGACCCGGATTGAGACCCAATCTGGACGGTGCAGGCGTCTAGTGGCCTGTAACAGAGACATCGGCAGTGGCGCCGATGGGTCTTGCCAGGCGAGATCGCGGAGCGAGGAGGGAATGATGCTGTTTCATCATGACCGACGAGCGACAAAGATATCGACGGCAACCCCCATCGGCCCGAAGGGTTCGGGCGGAACGAGGCCGTCTTCGTTGTCGCTCCTCGTCGGAATGTAGAAGCATTCCCTCGTCGTCGACTCCTAGAATCCGGCACCGTTGCGCTCCGAACGCCACTGCCGATGTCTCTGTTACAGGCCACTAGTCTAACCGAACGGTGACCGGTTTTCGAGAAGGCACTCCAGGCCAACCTTCCAGGCATTCTCGATCTCGCCGATGGCGACATCAACCGCGGGCGCACCCTCGTATTCCAGGATGAATCGATTGCCGCCAACGGTCCCGATCTCATGAGCAACGAGACCGGCTTCCCGGCCACGTCGGGCCAGCCCCGGGCCATCGCCGGTTGACACCAACACCCGAGTCGGAAACTCCCCAAACAGATCCCGGCACACTTCGAGCCGGGAGGGCACCCGCACGTCGGCTCCGATCGCGGCCCGACGGAGGGTGCCAAAACAACATTCGGCCAGCGCCACAGCGAATCCTCCCTCGCTGAGATCATGCGCGGAGTGGACCCGGGATTCCCGAATCAGGGCTGCAATCAGATTCTGCAGGACCCGTTCCTCTTCGAGATCGATCTGATCTGATCGCGATACCGTTTCCAGCATCAGAATCGCATCGCCCGGTTGCTGGAATGCCGACGGTGTCACCAGTTCGAGTTCCTCGATCAATCCAACCATCCCCATGACGGGCGTGGGATAAATGTCTTCCTGAAACGTTTCATTGTAGAAACTGACGTTGCCTCCGGTAATCGGCGTCCCGAAGACGAGGCAGGCCTCAGCAATTCCATCGACGACCTCGCTGAACTGCCACATCACTTCGGGATGCTCCGGATTTCCGAAATTCAGGCAATTCGTAGCCGCAACGGGCTTCGCACCCGAACACACCAGGTTCCGACACGCCTCGGCAACAGCTTTTCGGGCCCCTTCCCGGGGATCCCGAGCGACATGGACTCCCGGACCGTCCAGTACCATGGCAAGTGCTTTGTGCGTCCCCTTCACTCTAAGCACGGCCGCGTCCGATCCTGGGCCCACGATCGTGTTGGACTGAACCATGTGGTCGTATTGTTCCCAGATCCAGCGTCGACTTGCCAGATTGGGTGAAACCAGTGCCCGCCGGAGCAGTTCCGTGTAGTCACTGCCCCCGGGATTCTCGTCCGCTTCCCTGAACGCGGCCACCGTTTCAGCGCTACAGGTGTCGAGAAAACTGTAACGCGTTATCCAGGGGTCGACCCTGGGTCGGGAAGGGGGGCTGATGGGTCTGTTGTAGAGCGGCGCGTCATCGGCAAGGGGACCATTGGGAATTTCTGCGACGGTCTTCGCACCCATATGGACGCGCAGCAGACCGTCCGCCTTGACCTCGCCAACATCGACCGCATCCAGTCCCCACTTACGAAATACCTCAAACACTTCCGGCGCGCGGGATGGCTCCGCCACCAGGAGCATCCGTTCCTGAGATTCGCTGAGCATGATTTCGTAGGCTCCCAGTCCGGACTCGCGCTGAGGCACCCGGTCCAGATCGAGTTCCACGCCCGTACCGGCGCGCGCGCCCATCTCGCAGCTCGAACAGGTCAGGCCGGCGGCACCCATATCCTGAATCCCGACCACCAGTCCCTTGTCCATCACTTCTAGACATGCTTCCATCAGAAGCTTTTCCATGAACGGATCGCCGATCTGGACATTCGGCCGCTTTGCCCCGGCGTCCGACCCGAAACCCGCCGACGCCATCGTTGCGCCGTGAATCCCGTCACGGCCCGTCTTGGCGCCCACATAGATCACGCGATTACCGATCCCCGTCGCCTGTCCCAAAAAAATCTTGTCCTTGTCGAATATGCCGAGCGCGAATGCGTTGACCAGTGGGTTCTGCCCATAGCAATCGGCGAAATACACTTCGCCTCCGACGGTGGGGACGCCAAAGCAATTGCCGTAGGCAGCGATGCCCCCGACCACGCCCTCAAGAATCCGGCGGTTGCCGGCCTGGTCGAGCGGACCAAAGCGCAAGCTGTTCATCGCTGCAATCGGCCGAGCCCCCATCGTGAATATGTCGCGGAGAATTCCACCCACTCCTGTGGCCGCACCCTGGAACGGCTCGATAAACGAAGGATGGTTGTGGGATTCGATCTTGAAGGCCACGGCCAGCCCGTCACCGATGTCGATGATGCCGGCGTTTTCCCCGGGACCCTGAAGAACATGTGCACCCTCGGTGGGCAAACGTTTGAGATGGACGCGTGAGCTCTTGTAGCTGCAGTGTTCGCTCCACATCACGCTGAAGATACCCAGTTCGGTCAGGTTGGGTTCCCGGCCGAGTATCTTCCGTATCCGCTCATACTCTTCCCTGGACAGATTGTGGTCGGCCAGGGTTTCTTCGGTAAATTCGATCGACATCGTGTTCAGGCGTGGGAAAGAGATGTGACCATGGATTCGAAGATCAAGCGTCCGTCATCACTACCGAGTATCTGTTCGCTGGAACGATCCGGATGCGGCATCATTCCCAGTACGTTGCGGCGCTCGTTAACGATGCCGGCGATATTGTTCACTGATCCGTTCGGGTTGGATTGGTCGGTGGCCCTACCCGCAGCATCAACATAGCGAAAGACCACCCGGTCTCCGTCTTCAAGCTTGCGAACAACGTCGTCGTCTGCATAGAAATTGCCCTCTCCGTGCCCGATCGGAATATAAAGCACTTGCCCTCGAGGAATGCAGGAGGTGAAGGGTGTCGCACTCGACTCGGTTTTCAGATGCAGAAATCGGCATACGTACTTCAAGCCGATATTCGGCAGTAGCGCTCCGGGAAGCAGACCGGCTTCCATCAGAATCTGAAAGCCGTTGCAAATTCCAATCACCATCCCACCCCTGCCGGCGAAGGCCGTCAAGGCACCCATCACGGGAGAAAATCGCGCGATGGCCCCGGTCCGGAGATAGTCTCCGTAGGCGAATCCGCCAGGCAGGATTATGGCATCGAATCCATCGAGGTTCGTCTCGTGGTGCCAGATGAAGTCGACCGGCTTGCCCATGACGGACTCCACAGCGTAATAACAGTCGTGGTCGCAGTTCGATCCTGGAAAGATGACGACCCCAAACTTCATTTTCTTCTGCTCATTCCCAGATAACCCGATAGTTCTCAATGACGGGGTTTGTCAGGACATCCCGAGCCAGGCGCTCGACAAGCGCGTTGCGATCCGATGGGCTCAGATCGTCACCGACCTCCACGTCGAAGTACTTCCCCTGACGCAATTCGCTCACGCCCGATATACCGGCCGACTCCAGGTTCCGCTGAATCGTGAGTCCCTGGGGGTCGAGAACCGTCGGCTTAAGAGTCACGATGACAGTGGCTTTCATAGGTATCGCGTTTCAATAGTCTGTAATTTCGTCATATTCCCATCCGTTCGTCTGCTGGACCTTGTCTTTCTATTTCCTGTGAACGCAGGAGTGAACACGGTGTCACTCCTTTTCTTCTGAAAGACGACTTCTACTGAAACACGGCTTCTACTAAAAGACGGCTTTTACTGAGCGACGACGATCCACTTACCCGTCTTCACCGAATACCCTGTCAAAAACGTAGTCCACGTTTTCCAGCAGACGCTTTGAATCGAAGACCTGTTCGATCTGAGTCCGATCGAGCCTGTTGCAGATGTCGCTATCGGCCAGAACGCTGTCTTTAAATCCCACGTCCTGATCCCACACACGCATGGCGTTCCTCTGGACCCAGCCGTACGCTTCTTCCCGGGTCACTCCCTGCTCTACCAACTCCAGCAACAACTGTCCCGAGTAGATGAGCCCGTGGGTGATATCGAGGTTTTCCCTCATTCTGTCCGGATAGACGACAAGCCGATCGAGGAGGTTCGCGGTGCGATCCAGAAGGTAGTCCAGGAGGATCGTCGAATCAGGGAAGATGATTCTTTCGGCCGAGGAATGGGAGATGTCCCGCTCGTGCCACAGGGCAACGTTTTCGAACGCTGCCATTGCGTTGCTTCTCAGGATGCGTGAGAGTCCCGATATCTGCTCTGACGCGATCGGGTTCCGCTTGTGTGGCATTGCCGAAGAACCTTTTTGCCTCGAAGAAAAATACTCCTGGGCCTCGCGAACCTCGGTTCGCTGAAGGTGACGGACTTCGACAGCAATCTTCTCCAGGCTCGCCCCGACCAGCGCAATGGTGGAGATGTAGTGCGCGTGCCGGTCCCGTTGCACGACTTGTGAAGAGGCGGGGGCGGGATCGAGTCCCAGCCGCTGCATGACCCGTTCTTCGATTCCAGGGGACAAATGCGCAAAGGTTCCTACGGCTCCGGAAAGCTTACCCACCCGCATCCCCTCGATGGCAGCGGACATTCGAAGGCGTTGCCGCCGGATCTCGTCATACCAGATCGCCAGCTTGTGACCGAAAGTGATGGGTTCGGCATGGATGCCGTGGGTACGCCCCACCATCACGGTGGACTTGAACTCGAAGGCGCGTTTTCGGAGGACTTCCAGGAAGTGGTCCAGACCGTCCAGTAGAATCGCCGAAGCCTCCTGAACCTGCAGGGCCAGCGCGGTGTCGACAACGTCCGAGGAGGTCAGCCCGTAGTGGAAGTATCTGGAAGACGCGCCGACGTGCTCGGCGACACTGGAAGTAAACGCGATCACGTCGTGGCGGACTTCGGCTTCGATTTCCTCGATACGCTCCACAGTAAAATTCGCGCGCTCGCGAATTTCCTGAGCCGCATCCGAGGGTACGACGCCGTCCTCCTCCAGAACGCTCGTCGCTGCGAACTCCACCTCCAGCCACTTGCGATACCTGTTCTCTTCCTCCCAGATGCGGCCCATGACTGGACGCGTATACCGTGGGATCAAATCTCCTCTCTCCTAACCGAGTTCGATGGGTGGTGTCGAGCTGTCCTGCGCGGCCAGCGAGACTGAAGTCCCGGTAAAACCTCTCGACGACAGCGCCTGGCACGCCTCCTGCCTGGCGATTTCAGGGTGGTTGTTCTTTGAACTGAGATGGGCCAACACGATATGTTGAGCCTCGCCGTCGTAGGGCCCGGCGAGATAGCGGCCCACGGTTGCGTTGGAAAGGTGCCCGTTCCGGCCGACGAGTCTCTCCTTCAAACTCCAGGGGTAGGAGCCCATCCGGAGCATGTCGAGATCGTGGTTCGACTCGAGGATCATGATGTGACTGCCCTTCATCAGGTCCGCCACGTGATCGGGAATCCAGCCCAGATCAGTCAGTTGAGTCACCTTGACCCCATTGTAGCGCACTGAAAAGGCTGTGGGTTCCGCGGCGTCATGCGGTACTCCAACCGTATCGACTTCCAGATCACCGAACGCAAAGCTCTGACCGGGGACAACAGGGACGATGGCTGAACTGTTCATGTCGAAGCTGTCCGTTCGGCTGCCATCGATCGTGCCGCAAGACATGAACACATCGAGCGAAAACTTCTTCACCATCGACTTCAGGCCTGCGACATGGTCACGGTGCTCGTGGGTCACCAGCACCGCATCAATCCGATCCGGGTCCTCACCGATGGCGCGGAGCCGCTTGGCCAGGGTCCTGGGACCCAGCCCACAGTCGATCAGGAGGCGCACCCCGGGGGTCCGGATATACGTCGCGTTGCCCTGGCTCCCGCTGCCGAGAACGGATACTGTGATAGACATTCAGACGTTTAGTGTATTCCGGTTGTTCGATGGGTATGCATGACAAAATTCGAGCGAAGGAAGAATCGCCACCTGCGCTACCGATGACAGTATCGGGACTACAGGGGACAGTTCGGGGGAACCTACCAATAAATTCCCAATTTCGATAGAATACACGCATGCGTCTCAAACCATTCGTGTTCTTCGCCCTGGTCGGTTTACTGGCCGGCTATGCGATCTACCGGGAATCCGTCGCGCCGGACCCGACTTTGATCGGCTCGGTGGCACCCGACTTTGAACTCCTTGATGAGAACGGGCAGACCGTCCGGCTCAGCGACTACAGGGGGAACCTCGTGTTCCTCAACTTCTGGGCCACCTGGTGCGAGCCGTGCGTGATAGAGATGCCGGACATGATGGCGCTGAACGAAAAGTTCAGAGATCGCCCCTTCAAAATGCTGGCTGTCAGCATCGATACCAGCTGGGAGGCCGTCCATGAGTTTTATGAAGAACATGGCCTGGATATCCCGACGGCGCTCGATCCGGGTCGCCAGGTTTACACAAAATACAGGGCCCTCGGGGTCCCGGAGACGTTTTTCATCGACGGTAATGGCAATATCGTTCAGAAGTTCATCAGCTACCGGCGGTGGATGAGTCCCCAGTTTCTGACCGAAATAGAAGAACTGGTGAGCCGGCACGAGAACGGCACGCTCCCGCCAACGACGAGCAGCCAACTCGGGGATTGACGCGATCCCCAGTGACCCAATCCCTTCCCGATAATCCGACATCTCTGGAATCGTTCTTCGATCTTTCACGGGATGAAGTCGCCACAGCCCTTGAACCCCCCTTCCGGGCGACCCAGATCTATAAAGCCGTTTACAAGCAATGGATCGATGACTTCGACGAGATCACGAACCTTCCGAAGTCACTGCGGAAGACCCTGAAGGACCGGTGGGGAATCCAGACGCCGCCGTCCCACCGAACATTTGAAGCCATCGACGGGACCCGTCGTCACCTGATCCGGCTGGCGGATGGTGAATTGGCTGAAACTGTCTTCATACCGGAAGACCACCGGAACACAATCTGCGTTTCCTCCCAGGTGGGCTGCCCGCTGGCGTGTGCGTTCTGCCTCACCGGACAACTCGGATTCGTCCGGCACCTGAGCGCCGGAGAAATCGTCTCCCAGGTGCTGGTCGCTCAACGCGAAAACCTCGGACCCGGCAACCCGCGTGCGGCCAGCAAGCCTCCAAACACAGCGCCGGACGACACGCGCGGTGTCAGAGACTTCTATCGAGACCACTTCAACATTGTCCTCATGGGCATGGGCGAGCCCCTGCACAACTATGACAACGTGATGAAGGCCCTGGCCATACTGAACGATCCTGCGGGTCTGAACATCTCGATGTCACGCATAACGCTGTCGACCGCGGGATTGGTTCCCGAACTGAAGCGTCTGGCCCGGGAACGTCTGATGCCGAATCTGGCGGTGTCCCTCACGGGCGCGACAGACCCCACGCGTGACCGTCTGATGCCGATCAACAGGACCTACCCGATCGGAGCCCTGATCGAGGTTCTCAGGAGTTTCCCCTTCAAGCCAAGGCAGCATGTGATGCTGGAATACGTCTTACTGCGCGGGGTCACCGACGCTCCCAATCAAGCCCGCGAACTCGCGAAGATCGCCCGAGCGGTTCGGGCAAAGGTGAACCTGATCCCCCTGAACGAATCGCCGGACCTGGATTTCGCACGCCCGGATCAGGCTACCGTGGTCCGCTTCCACAAAACTCTGCTCGACGAAGGAATCCCGGTGTTCGTTCGAAAGAGTCGAGGGGACGACATTTCGGCCGCGTGCGGCCAACTGAAAAAGAAGTGGTCCGATTCAACCCCCCAGATCGATCTCGCAGCCCTCAATATTTAGGCCTTGCATCAATGGATCCGTTCAGGCAATTCGCGATTCGAGAAAAGCCCTCAAAGAGCCCTTTCCACCCGGCTGAGACCGATTCAGAAGTCTGTGACGGTCGGAGCCTCGCAACACTCAGATCCCCTCGAGCAGCGGCACAGAACCACAGCAATGCACGAGCCGAGGGCCGGCGCGATCAGGTAGACCCACAACAACTGGAGCTGTCCGCTGACAAGCGCCGGTGCAATGGATCGGGCGGGGTTCATTGACGCGCCGGAAATTGGACCCCCGAAGAGCGCCGCAAACCCCACGACGGCTCCAATGGCGAGTCCGGCGATGGCGCCCTTCTCTTTGGCTCCGGTCGCCACGTTCAGGATCGTGAACATCAGGAGGAAGGTGAGAACGATTTCAAGAAAGAAGGACTGCCCTGTGCTGCCGGAAGGAAGCGTGGCCCCTAAGGTCCGGTGCGGCCCCAGAAGTAAGCGAACCAGGACACTGGCGGTCAATGCACCCACAAGTTGACTCGCGACGTAAGGAACGATGTCAGCAGTGGGCAGTCTCCGGGCGAACCAGAAACCCAGGGTCACCGCCGGATTGAGGTGTGCACCCGATATGTCGCCAACGGCAAAGATCATCGCCATCACGACCAGTCCGAAGGTCAACGCAATACCGACATGCGACACAGAGTCCGGACCGAGGTCGTTCACCACGATAGCTCCCGTTCCCGCGAAAACGAGGGCGAACGTTCCAATGGCCTCTGCCACAAATCTCTGCACAGATTCTCCCGCGAGCCCTCGGCCCTTCAGCCCCAGACATTATCACAGAGCATCTGGGACGATCGGCCCCACGCCAGATAAGTGCGGCAGTGAACAGTCTGTTCGGATCCGGTGCGATCCGCTCTTTCCTGATCCGATCGCCCCAGCTGGTGGCAGTTCCTCTGTTGTCGGCAACTACGCAATGCGCCTCTGACCGCGGCCGCGTCCACCGGAATTGCGTCCGCCGCTCCACGTCCCCCTGCCGGCTCGCAGGCCACGCAGGTTGCCGGGGTGGGGCTGGCGGTAGCGTTCGGGCCGCTCTCGGAAGTCGGGCTCGAATCCTGCGACCTTCCAACGCGGAATCGCCGCACCGATCATGCGTTCGGTCTCGACCACCCAGCCGCGATCCATTCCGGTGACGAAGGTGCATGCGATGCCCTCCCGTTCCGCCCGACCGGTCCGTCCAATTCGGTGGGTATAGGCCTCCGGAGTGTTCGGAACATCGAAGTTGATCACATAGGACACTCCGCTCACGTCGATGCCGCGGGCCACAATGTCCGTTGCCACGAGGAAATTGAAGCGGCGGGCGCGGAAGCCCGTCATGGCACGATCACGCTGGGCCTGGGACATATTTCCTTGAAGAGCAACAGCCCGGTGTCCGTCCCGGCTCAATCGCTCCGCCAGTCGCCGGGCGCGATGTTTCGTGCGCGTGAAGATAATGGCCGAGTCACAGCCGTCACCGGTGAGCAGGTGCTCAAGCAGGGCTCGCTTCTGACCCTCCCCAATCATGTACAGGCCGTGATCGACTGTGGCGACCGGCGCCGTACCGGCCAATTCGACGACGTGGGGATCGGTCAACAAATCGTCCGCCAGCCGACGGATCTCTCCCGGCATGGTGGCCGAGAACAACAGGTTTTGGCGTCGCTCCGGCATCGTGCGGAGAATTTTGCGAACGTCGGGCAGGAATCCCATATCGAACATGTGGTCCGCTTCGTCGAGCACGAGGGTTTCGATCTGGCCAAGTCGGAGCACTCCCTGGTTGACCAGATCGAGGACGCGGCCCGGACAGCCCACAATGATCTGCGGGTGCTGCCGCAGTGAGTTGATCTGGTTGCGCGTCGAGACACCGCCGTACACGGTGACCGTCTCCAGGCCGGTGAACCTGGACAGCGTGCGGATTTCAGCTGCGATCTGAGTGGCGAGTTCCCGGGTGGGAGCGAGTACGATAGCGCGCGGGCCCTTGCGGCGGACCTTAAGGAGCCTGTCGAGCAGGGGCAGTGCGAAAGCCGCTGTTTTGCCAGTACCGGTATGGGCCAGTCCCAGCACGTCACGGCCGGCCCGGCTCGCGGGAATCGTCTCGATTTGGATCGGCCAGGGATTCTCGAACCCAATGGCTTGGATGCCGCGATTTAGGACCTCATCGAGCTCAAACCGGTCGAAGCCGGTTGAAGCAGTAGTGACTGAACTAGATATCAAAAACATTCTCTCCGCCGCACGCGCACAGGCAGGGCCTGTACAGCAGGGCCGTAGTTTCCGACCCAGACAACAGCTAAGGGTAAGAGGGATTCGTTTGCGGCGCGACTCTGAGAGGATATCGAAGGAAGGATATCGAATGAGGTCCTGTTGATCACCGCTGTCGGGCTGATGCCCGATCAAGGCGCAAGTAAGATAGCATATCTATGTAACTGTTACCAGCTCCCTCAGCGCAGATGGAGCCCTGTTGCCTCTGACATGCCGGTGCGTTCCTAGGCCGTGCGTGGGTCGGACCGGGCTGCGCCCTGAGGGATCAAACGCCCGCAGCTGGGGCCGGAGAGACACCGGGCCGTTGAGCGTTTGAACCGTCAATTTCATTACTGAACCGTTATCCGCATTTGGTAGTCTAGGATCGTATGACTACCTACCTGCTGGCCTTGGTCTTGCTTCTGCCTCTGCAGCAGTTCGAGCGACAATTCGAACAACAGCTGCAGGCGCTGCGGTCCGTTCGAGAGCAGTTACAATTGCAACAGCAACAGCTTGAGCGACTGACTGAAGTCCTGGAAGAAACGCAAAAACCACCTCCCTCGATGTGCGCTGGAGCGATTCAACGACTTAATGGCTCAACACCAGCAGCAGTAGGGCCTGGCGAAGACGTATCGGTCCCGCTCTACCTTTATTCCACTGTCAGTCGACCGCTTAAAGATTGTCTGCCGTCAGAGATCCGCGTATCTGTAAATTTCCTCGACAGGGAAGGCATTTTAGTTTGCAGTGGGGTGGTATCAGACGTGGCTATCCAACGCGGATTAACCGAAAATATCCACCTGGAGATCAAGCCATGGAACCTGCCCGAGTTCATCCGCTGGAGCAATGAACCGCAGGCGCTAAGCCCGCCCAGAAGCCTCACCTGCCTCGGTCCGGCCGGGCTGACACAGATGACGACACTGGAAATGGAACGTGTGGGGTTCCTCGAAATCTACAGCACCCTGCTGCCATCGGGCGGCGGCGTGGCCACCGCAGAATTACGGATCGATCTGGTGCGTTAACTGCCCTTTATCATTTCTCGGCCACGATATAGACAATAAACGCTGGATCGGCCTCGCCGCAGAGGGCAGCCGTGTATTCGCCATTGCCTTCCCCAGTTTCTTCGTCGGTCCCCTCCCAGTACACGGTCACCCGTTTGAACCCCGCTTCCAGCAGAATCTCCCGGATTTCAGGAAGACTCCAGAGACGCCAATCGTAGGTAAAGGCTCTGTTGATGCGGGAACCATCCGGAAAGCTGAAGTCGATGTGACAGAGCAGATCGCCGCTGATGGGATCGTAGCGTTGCTGGTCCCATATGTAGGTAAAGTTGTCTTGAACGGTCTTTTCCGACATCTCCTGGTGGGCCTCGGCGCCCCCATAGGCGTCGAGCATGAAGAGGCCGTCCAGACCAAGCCCCCTGTGGACGGCCCTGAAGTACCGGCGCAGGAGCTTTCGCTCCTTGAAGATCCAGTAGCTGAAGTTCATCGCGAGAACGACGTCAACGGGTGGGCAATCTACACTCATCACGTTGGCGTTGAGAAGCTCGACGCGATTTCTGGCCGTTCCGAGCGCCGCATCGTGGTGTTTGCGACCCCATTGCTGGACATCGGCGTCCAGGTCGACGCCGATGGCATGATTTGTCCTGCGTCGGCGGACCCATTCGCAAGCCGTGTTGCCCGTACCACAGAAGTCTTCGCGCAACCACTTCGCCTTGCGTCCACGCAACGCGATAAAGGTCTCGTCCACGAAGTCAATTTCTGCTTCCGCGCATTGCACAGCCGCTTCATAAAGCTGGTGCGGGTCGGCCAGCTCAGCCATGCGGGGTCTTGATCTTCGGGCCTTACGACGAGAACCGGACGGAGACGTTTTGGGTGACATTCAGATTTTCCTCCCGAAGGCATGGGGACCATGCTCTGCGCGATCCATCACGTCTCTTGAAATCGAAAACGGAGGGCACCGACTGAAGATCTACATGACGCGGTCGTGACTCCATGTATGGCGGGCAGAAACGTCGAACTCCTTAGAAGCGTCCGGATGGGCGTGGAGGCTTTGCTTATTGAATACGACGCCCAATTCCTTGAGCAGCAATTCCAGGACATCCGAACCATAGGTGAGGCCAGGAAACTCGACCGCGTCCTCGTTGATGTCGAGCACCCGGGTTCTCTCCGGAGAAATGACCACACGGCGGAGAGTGCGCAGATTGTCGCTTTCGCGGCGAAAGAACTGAATCAGTTCATGTCCTTCATCAATGGAACCGGTATAAACGATCACGATAGCGAATCAAGATAGGTCAGTAGGTGTCGCGAAGCCACCGGATGACTTCATCAATGGTGTTCGGTGCCGCTAATGAGGCCAGCGTGCTGCGTTCCTCCGATTGAACTGTCACGCGTGAAGCCCCGGTGATGAATTCACGGATCTCTTGTCCGGTCTCCCGATCGGCGACGATCAGGTGAGCCATCCTCGGGCTGAACGCGCGTGCAGCTCCAGCCAATGCCAGTGCCTCGTCGAGAACCGGATTAATCGCAACCGCAGTTCCCACTTCGGGGAATCGACCTGCAGCGACCAACGCCAAATTGGCTCCCACGTCCGACCCAATGACGGCAATCCGGTTCGAGTCCAGCCGCGGCTGGGATTTCAACCAGTCCAGGGCCGGCTCCACGTCCAGGGGAAACTGCTGGGGATCGGTGCGCCAAGTCTCGGCCACGCTGATTTCTTCCCGGTTTCGCTGGCGACTCTGTCCATGCCCACGGAGATCCAGCGTCATCACGGCCCAGCCCTCCAGCAACAGCCGGTCCTTTAAGTCATTCCACACCGATCGGGTCTCTCCATAACCATGAAGCAACAAAGCCGAAGGTATTGGTGCTGGAATGCCCTCGGGACTGCTAAAGGAGCCGTGAAGCTCAACGCGATCAAAGGTTTCAAGTGTTAACGCTCCCGGTTCATCCTCGGCTGCGGGCGCGGATGGAATGATCGCGACGTCCAGTTCGAAGGGCACGACATTGTCGACCCGGTTTAACAGTCCGCTCACGACGCGGGGTTCCGACTCCTTTCCTTCAAACTCCGCAAACACTTGATAGTCAACACTGTGAGGCAGGCCATTCACGGCATACACACCACGATCGTCGGTGAAATGGGTTCGGGTCACGCCCGTGTCCATATTGCGAATAGACACGCGGGCGCCGGGAATCGGCTGTCCGCGTATGTCGGAAACCACACCCATAATGTTTTTGGGGCGGGGCGGGATGGGACGTTGGACCGATGCCGCAAACCCAACGGACGCAAACAGCATTGCCCCGAAAAGCAGGGCTCGCCGGGTGATTCGGTACGAACCAACAGTCGAGATTGGACAGTTGATGACGCTCATGTCACTCACCGGTCCCGTTGCGGGACCGTCGTTGTTCGAGGTCAGTGGATGCTGTACAGAACCGCTAATTCTCCAGCAGGCGTTGGATTACCGCTTCGGTGTCTTCGTAACGCCCGCTGCCGGTATGGCTGAGCTGGATGACGCCTTCCTGATCCACAACGAAGTGAGTCGGCCATGCGTTAGCCACGTAGTCTCGCCAGGTCAGGTATTCGTGGTCGATCGTTACAGGGTATTCGATTCCCTTCTCGACAACGGCACGGCGGACGTCATCAACATTTTTTTCGAACTCACCCCGCGGCGTGTGCACGCCGATGATCACGAGGCCCTGGTTCGCATACTTCGCGTGCAGTGCCTTCAAGTGTGGCAGGGTCTTTGCACACTCGGGACAGTCCCAGGCCCAGAAGTCGATCAAGACCACCTTGCCTCTCAGTTCCTCCAGGGTCATGGGTTCTGAGTTGATCCACTCGCTGGTCTTCAATGCGGGTGACATCTGGCCTACGAATGCGTCCTCAGGGTGTTGGGCCCCGACTGTAACCGCAAACAGCAACACAAGGATTGCTGTGCTCTGGCCCGAAGTTCTTCCCAGCATCGATTTCTCCATTGGTTGAGTTATGAGTAACGTCCTATTCTGTCACAGTCTAAATAGGGAAGCTACCATCGCGAGCCCCCCGGTGGTGCCTCAGTTCGAAGCTGTGTCTTCGACCGGGAAGGAGCTTCGGCTCTGTCGTTCACTCAGGAGTCCTGTCCCAACGACGCCCTGTCCAAGCCGGGCAATCTGCACACACCGCAGTGGGGTGAGCTCCGAGATTCGGCGGACGTGCGGGAGTCGAGGCATCGGCACCTACGCCCGGAAGGCGACCAGCGTCGCTAGCGCGCGATCGGTCTCGATCGATTCTTCGTAGTGCAGCACCCCCAGGCTTGGGAATATGCGCCTCAATTCGTCCGATTCGAGCAGAAACTCCCGACGTGGCCGGGTCATTCCGACCACGTCATGGTGATCGGTTGTAAAGGTTCGAAAGTAGAGGATACCTCCCGGCCGGAGCGCCTTCGTGTACTGTTCGGCAAGCGGCCTGTACAGAAAAAATGTATTCACTATTGCATCGAAACTTCCGGCCAGCAATGACATGTTCTCCACATCAGAGGGGGTGACCGAAACGGGCAAACGTTCGCTCTCGACCGAAGACCGCAGCCGGGTGATTGCGTCCACCGAGCGCTCCATCGCGACGACGCGGCATCCATTGCGGGCCAAGTAGAGCGTGTGGCGGCCGGAGCCACAGGCGACATCCAGAACTTCAGGGAGCCCCCCGTGGGCAGGGGCTCGACCCACGATTCGGTCTGCGAATCGGAGTATGAAATCTTCAGGTGGTTTCATGAGTATTTGGAAACGCGACTGCTCAACGTCACATGATGACCCAAAGCAAAGCTACTCCTCAAGACGTCACGCGGACGAAGGCGTTCCTGCAGATTCGTCTCGTGAATGGTCTCGGCCTCCGGTCCATACATCAACTGCTCTCCGAAATTCAGAAACCGGGAGATATTCTATCGCTTACCACGCGGGATCTGGCGCGGATGTCCGTTCCGTACAGAATAGCCCGGGAATTGAATTCATCCGAAGCCCAGGAGCGGGCTGAAGAAGAATGGGAACGCGCCTGTTCACTCGGAATTCAGATTATCGACATACGCGATTCGTCCTATCCGTCATTGCTGCTCGAAACATACGACCCACCGGTCGTGCTGTATGTGCGTAGTTCCGGATGGGACCCTGCGCGGCCTCACGTCGCGGTGGTTGGAGCCAGAAGGGCCACCGCGTACGGCGTTAACTGTGCAACGGAAATGGCGCGCAACCTTGCCACACGCGGAATCGTCGTCGTTTCGGGTCTGGCGCGAGGGATCGATACGGCCGCCCATCGGGGAGCGCTGTCAGAGGGCGACACCGTTGCCGTCTGTGGTACGGGACTGGACCGCGTCTACCCATCCGAAAATCGCGAACTCGGCGAATCCATCGTCGCGAATGGCGCTCAATTGTCGGAATTTCCATTGGGAACACCCCCACTTCCGGCAAACTTCCCACTGCGCAATCGGATCCTGGCCGGCATGACCATCGGCACGATTGTCGTCGAGGCTGGTGAACGCTCAGGATCACTCATCACGGCCCGTCTCGCCCTCGAAGCGAATCGTGAGGTGTTTGCGGTGCCGGGGCCAATATTCTCGCCCCTGAGCGTTGGCCCGCATCTGCTGATCCGGCAGGGCGCCTGCCTGGTGGCGAATTGGCAGGATGTGGTCGAAGAACTTGGCGAGAAGGTCGTTGAAAGCCTCGATGCCGCCCGAGGCGATTCAGGTCCCCCTGAACCCGTGCTGACCGATCCCCAACAGAGGGTGCGAGATGCCCTTTCTGCCTCGGAGGAAACCGCGATCGACACCTTGCTGACCGAGCTTGACCTCCCTCAAAGTGAGATTTATTCGGCACTGTTCGAACTGGAGTTGACGGGCATCGTCAAGCAACTCCCAGGTGATCGCTTTGTCCTCAGGCTATGCTAAGAGCAAGCGATGCGGCCTTGTTTAAACGCATACCGGAAGCCGAACGCGAGTCTCGGCTCCACTTTTTCCGGCGTCGCCCCTGACCGGTTTTTCGGCCTTTGAATTGCTTCGAAATGAGGTTGTTCGATAAGAGCGCGAAAAACCGACAGTTGATTTTTTCCTCGGCAGGACTTAATAACTTACATGTCTCGGCAGTTCGAGACCGAGTTTCAAATATGGCAACAACGACTACAACCACAAAGAAGAAGACAGCCAAGAAGTCGGCGAAGAAGTCGGCGCGAAAAACTTCAGGCAGGAAGTCTCTCGTCATCGTCGAGTCGCCGGCAAAGGCCAATACGATTCGAAAGTACCTGGGCAACGGCTACGTCGTCAAGGCCTCGGTCGGTCACGTCAAAGACCTTCCCAAGAGCAAACTGGGCATCGATGTCGATAGAAGCTTCAGTCCTTCCTACGAAGTGATTCCAGGTAAGGAAAAGATAGTTAAGGAACTGAGGGCTGCGGCCAAATCTGCGGGTAAGATTTATCTCGCCGCCGACCATGATCGCGAGGGCGAGGCCATCTGCCAGCATCTCAGAGAGCTTCTGGAAAGCAAGGATCGGGAAATCTTCCGCGTTCTCTTCAACGAGATCACACCGAAAGCGATCCGGAGCGCGATCGAACAACCCTCCGAGATTGATTCAAACGTAGTGAATGCCCAGCAGGCGCGGCGCATTCTGGACCGTTTGGTCGGATACCAGGTGAGCCCGCTGCTGTGGGACAAAGTACGCCGCGGAATCTCGGCGGGCCGCGTTCAGACGGTGACCCTGCGACTGATTGTCGAGAGAGAACGTGAGATTCGGGATTTCAAGTCGGAGGAGTACTGGACGATTGCGGCACAACTGGAGGGCCACGTACCGCCGCCTTTCGAGGCGCGCCTGGTCAAATTTGAGGGAAAGAACCTCGAGATTCCGAACCAGTCCGCTTCCGATCACATCGTTGCCACGGTGCGTGATGCCGGCTTCCGTGTGCAATCCGTCGTCAAAAAAGAAAAAAAGCGGCGACCGGTGCCCCCATTCATAACCAGCAAGTTGCAGCAGGATGCCGCGAGGCGTTTTCGATTCACAGTCAAAAAGACGATGATGCTGGCACAGAGGCTCTACGAAGGAAAAGAGATCGAAGGGCAAGGCAGCGTCGGCCTGATCACTTACATGCGGACCGACTCCACACGGATTTCCGCTGAGGCGATGGATGCAGTTCGACCATATATTTCCACAACTTATGGAGATGCCTATCTCCCGGAACAACCCCTTGTCTACAAGAGTAAAAAAGACGCGCAAGACGCACACGAGGCGATTCGGCCGACGTTCGTCGAATTTACACCCGACAAGATCAAGGCGGTTCTCACCGAAGACGAATTCAAACTCTACTGGCTGATCTGGACCCGTTTTGTCGCATCTCAGATGAACCCGGCCGTCTACGACCAGACCACCGTGGACATCGAATCAAAGAGCTATCTGTTCCGTGCGAACGGGCGCATTCAGAAGTTCGACGGGTTCCTGAAGGTGTATGAAGAATCCAGGGACGAAGACAAGAAAACATCCCCTGAGGATGTAAACGTGACCTTGCCGCAACTGTCGGAGGGGGAGTCGCTCCGGCTTATCCAACTCGATCCCGTGCAACACTTCACCGAACCGCCACCACGCTTTACCGAAGCGAGTCTGGTGAAGGCTTTGGAA
Source organism: Terriglobia bacterium (assembly GCA_965263045.1). Lineage (GTDB taxonomy): Bacteria > Acidobacteriota > Terriglobia > 20CM-2-55-15 > 20CM-2-55-15. The sequence continues at coordinate 5,691,212 of CBDHGK010000041.1, read as the reverse complement.
GAGAAAGGCATCGGACGCCCATCAACTTACGCCGCGATATTGACGACGATCCAGGATCGCGAGTACGCATTAAAAAAACAGGCCAAGTTCCGGCCCACCGAACTCGGTACGGTCGTCACGGATCAACTGGTCAAGCATTTTCCTGACATCTTCGACGTCCGGTACACGGCCCGCATGGAAGAGGAACTCGACGCAGTCGAGGAAGGCACCTCGACCTGGGTCGAAACCCTGAGTGGCTTCTATACGAAGTTCGAGAAAGATTTGACTGAAGCCACGGTCAACATGGAGAACATCAAGCGGCAGGAAATCCCGACCGACGAGGTCTGCGAAAAGTGCGGCAAACCCATGGTCATCAAATGGGGGCAATTTGGTAGTTTCATGGCCTGCACCGGGTATCCGGAGTGTTCGAACACGAAGGAGATCAAGGCCGATGAGGACGAAGAGGCCGGTGAAAAGACTGAAGAAGAAGCAATCGATCCGTGCGAAAGCTGCGGCAAGCCCATGGTCCTCAAGCGTGGCCGGTTCGGTCAATTCCTTGCCTGTACGGGTTATCCGGATTGCAAGACCACTCGAAAAATCGGACCCGGCGAGAACAAGCCAAAGGTCCCTGATATCCCGACGGACGAACCGTGCCCAGAGTGCAAATCCAACCTCGTCATCAAGGAAGGGCGCTTCGGACCGTTTACGGCCTGCTCGAGTTATCCGAAGTGCAGATACATCAAACCGAAGACCATCGGCGTCAAATGCCCGAACGCGAATTGCGGGGGGGACCTCAGTGAACGCAGAACAAAGAGAGGCAAAATCTTCTATGGCTGCGTAAATTACCCGAAGTGCGATTTCGTGTTATGGCAGCGCCCGATCGCGGAATCCTGCCCGAAATGCAGCTCGCCGTACGTTCTTGAAAAGACCACCAAGAAAGACGGTACCTTCCGCTACTGCAACGAAGAAGCCTGCGACTATAAAGAACCGATCGAAGCCGCTTAGCTTGATTGACGCGCGGTCGATCCATCCGCGGATACTGCGTTGTGCTCGCTTGGCCATCCTCGACGTATTAGGAATACGCCTGCGGTGTCCTCACGTCGCACGCCTTGTCTCCCCGGCGTCTCAACCGTGCTTCTTGGTTGGTGTATGCGGGATCCATCCGCGGATACTGCGTTGTGCTCGCTTGGCCATCCTCGGCGTATTGGCTATACGCTTGCGGTGTCCCCACGTCGCACGCCTTGTCTCCCCGGCGTCTCAACCGTGCTGCTTGGTTGGTGTATGCGGGATCCATCCGCGGATACTGCGTTGTGCTCGCTTGGCCATCCTCGACGTATTAGGAATACGCCTGCGGTGTCCTCACGTCGCACGCCTTGTCTCCCCGGCGTCTCAACCGTGCTTCTTGGTTGCTGTAAGCGGGATCCATCCGCGGATACTGCGTTGTGCTCGCTTGGCCATCCTCGACGTATTAGGAATACGCCTGCGGTGTCCTCACGTCGCACGCTTTGTCTCCCCGGCGTCTCAACCGTGCTGCTTGGTTGGTGTATGCGGGATCCATCCGCGGATACTGCGTTGTGCTCGCTTGGCCATCCTCGACGTATTAGGAATACGCCTGCGGTGTCCCCACGTCGCACGCCTTGTCTCCCCGGCGTCTCAACCGTACTTCTTGGTTGCTGTAAGCGGGATCCATCCGCGGATACCGCGTTCTGCTCGCTTGGCCATCCTCGGCGTATTGGCTATACGCTTGCGGTGTCCTCGCGTCGCACGCCTTGTCTCCCCGGCGTCTCAACCGTGCTACATTCCGAAGCCCAATGCGGCCGCCCGTTAAGAAGGCGGGGCTATAATTCTGACGTGGAAGAGATTACGGTTATTGGAGGGGGGTTGTCCGGATGTGAAGCCGCGTGGCAGATCGCGCGGTTAGGGGGACATGCCCACCTTTTCGAGATGCGGCCGACAGGGATGACGCCGGCACATAAGACAGACAGGCTCGCCGAAATCGTCTGCAGCAATTCTTTTAAGTCAGACCAGCCCCACAACGCCTCGTGGCTACTGAAGCAGGAATTGCGGTATTGCCGTTCGCTGCTCCTTGATATCGCCGACCAAGAGCGGGTGCCCGCCGGAGGAGCCCTGGCTGTAGATCGGGCGCGGTTTTCCGATTCAGTCACCACAGCCGTCGAAACGCACCCCAATATCACTCTGCACCGCGAGGAATTGAAGGAAATTCCGGACACGGGCACCGTCATCGTCGCCAGCGGCCCCCTGACGTCTCCATCACTTTCGGAATCGATACGGACATTCTGCGGGCGGGAACATTTATATTTCTACGACGCGATATCGCCGATTGTCGACGCAACCTCGATCGATCGGACAAAAGTGTTCGCCCGGTCCAGATATGACCACGCAGACGGCGACTATTTGAACTGCCCCATGAACGCCGCTGAATACACCCGTTTCTACGAGGCCCTTGAGGGTGCTGAGTCCGTTGCCCTTCATGCTTTTGAGGAGACTCGTTTTTTCGAAGCCTGTCTTCCGATAGAAGAAATGGCGCGCCGTGGTCGGGATACACTGCGATTTGGACCGATGAAGCCGGTCGGACTGATTGATCCAAAGTCCGGTCGAATCCCGTACGCAGTGGTTCAACTCCGCCAGGAAGATCTGATGAACACGAGCTACAACATCGTCGGCTTTCAGAACCATCTGAAGTTTCCTGATCAAACACGGATCCTCAGATTGATTCCCGGCCTCGAGAACGCCGAATTTCTTCGGTTGGGTCAGATACACCGGAACACCTATATCAACGCCCCGGATATTCTCGACCGAACGATGCAAGCGAAAAAGGACGCGCGTGTCTTCTTCGCGGGACAACTCGCGGGGACGGAAGGCTATATCGAGAATATCGCGACAGGGCTCGTAGCAGGTGTCAACGCTTACCGTCAGGGGCACGGAGAACCCGCATGGATTCCTCCCGTCGAGACCGCCATCGGATCTCTTTGCCGGTATGTATCCACGCCCCAGAAGCACTTCGCGCCGATGAATATAAACTTTGGTCTGATCCCACCGGTCGGTGCCTCCGCCGGCCCAAGAGCAAACAAAAAGGAGAGGCAGCGCCACATTGCGGTACGGGCGATGGAAAAACTCGGTGAATTCCAGATCAGATAAACGTCGGGGGTTCGACTCCGGAACGCGACACTATTGACGGGTGAGGGGTCCCGGGGCCCGACGGTTGGACGTTCCGAACCGGTGTTTCACACGCCCGACCGCACATGGCGCAACGCAGTCCGAATGAAATGATCGACAGCGATAAGAGAGAGTTCCTCGATCCTGAGATTGAAGAGTTTCTGAATGCTCTCCGGGGACGGTCTGCATCTCCACATACCGTTTCCAACTATCAACGGGACCTTCTCCGCTTCGCCAGGTTTGTCGAAGCACGAAAGGCTCGGCTGAAAGACGTCGACCATATATTTATCCGCGATTTCTTGAATTCGCTCTACCTGGATCACCTCGCCAGGAGTTCGGTTTCGCGCATCCTTTCATCGGTCCGGTCGTTCTTCAAGTTCATGGTTCGCCGGGGACAACTCCCGCGCAATCCGGGAGAACTGGTCTCCTCTCCCAGGGTGCCCCGCAAACTTCCTGCAAAGCTATCGGAACTCGATGCCCAGATCCTGATGGAGAGTGCAGGGACAACGAACCTGCGGACACTGCGCGATCATGCCATCCTGGAACTGCTGTATGCCAGCGGCTTGCGCGTCAGTGAGTTGGTCGGACTGAACGAAGTCGACGTGAATATGCCAGAACGCCTGCTGCGGGTGCTGGGAAAGGGTCAAAAGGAACGAATCGTTCCTTTTGGTCAATTTGCCGCCCGGGCGATGGAAACCTACCGCGAGGAACGGGCGCTCCAGGGGAAGACGTTCCACGACGACGCGGGCAACGTACCTGTTTTCATAAACCTACGAGGGTCCCGACTGACGACGCGTTCAGTCCAGCGCCTGCTGGAGGGCTATCGCAGTCACCTGGCCCCGGGACGGCAGGTAACACCGCACACGCTGCGGCACAGCTTTGCAACGCATCTGCTTGAAAACGGAGCGGATCTGAGGAGTATCCAGGAGCTTCTCGGGCACAGAAGCCTCTCCACCACTCAAAAGTACACCCACCTCAGCTTGGAACATCTGCGCGACGAATACCGGAAAACCCACCCCAGAGCCAAACGGGACCCATAAATTCAAAAATAGGGGTCAGAGCCCTATATACCGAATTTTAGTTGACCATTCGGTAATTGGGGACATAGGGCTCTGACCCCTATTTCCGACGGGGCTAAGTTGACACCTTGGCTGAATCATCGATAATATCGTGAGTTGTCTTATCTGGAGGGTTTGCCTCACATGTATGCAGTAGTACGCTCGGGCGGTAAACAGCACCGCGTCGAACCCGGCAGCAAGTTGCGAGTCGAGAAACTTGAAGGCGAGGTTGGCTCCAAAGTCGAACTGAAGGAAGTCTTGATGGTCGCCTCCGAAGGCACAATGACTTTTGGCGACCCCGTGATACCCGAAGCCAGCATCGAGGCTACGGTGCTTGTCCAGGATCGCGCGAAGAAGATTATTGTGTTCAAGAAAAAGGTAAAGAAACAGTACCGGCGGACTAATGGCCACCGGCAGTTGTTTACGGAACTGAGGATAGACGAGATCAAGCTGTAGGAGTTGGTGTAATGGCGCATAAAAAAGGCGTTGGCAGTTCGAGAAACGGAAGAGACAGCAACTCGCAGCGGTTGGGCGTTAAGCGATTCGCTGGCGAGTTTGTGACGGGCGGATCAATCATAGTGCGACAACGGGGTACACGCTTCAAGCCCGGCCTGAATGTCGGGAAAGGCAGCGACGACACCCTGTTCGCCAAAGTCACTGGCGTGATCCAATTCAGAGACCGGGGACGCCTAGGTCGTTTCATCAGCGTCGAAGCGTCACAAAACTAACGCCATCCCGGCCTGCCGGTTGAGGGCATCAAGAATTCAGAGCCAGGGTTCCAATGAGCCCTGGCTCTTTTTCATGGGCTAATAGTCAAAGCCTCTGCGTTAAGAGTTCTGGACTTTTTGCGCGGAACTCTTAATTCTTAGCTGACAATGTTTATCGACGAAGCCAAGATCACACTCCGGGCCGGCGATGGCGGCAAGGGGTGCATCGCCTTCCGGCGCGAAAAGTTCGTTCCCAGGGGGGGGCCCAGCGGGGGCAACGGCGGGCATGGTGGAAACATCTACCTACGGTCGACCTCCCACGAAAATACCCTACTCAAGTTCCGCTACAATCCTCTGTATCAGGGCGAGCGCGGCCGCCATGGGGAAGGCAGCGATCGACATGGGCGAGGCGCTCCCGACCGCGTGATCACAGTCCCGGTGGGGACACTTGTGTACGAAGAAGCCACCGGAGCTCTCTTGCATGACTTCGACCGTCCCGATGAACGCTGGCTGGCAGCTTCCGGTGGGCGGGGTGGACGGGGAAACGCACACTTCGCGACGCCGACCAATCGGGCTCCGAAGAAAGCCCAGGACGGACAGCCAGGTGAAGAAAGGGCATTCCGATTCGAACTCAAGCTACTGGCCGACGTCGGCCTGGTCGGTTTCCCCAACGCAGGCAAGTCGACCTTGATCTCGAGTATATCGGCAGCACATCCGAAGATCGCCGACTATCCGTTTACCACCCTGGCACCCAGTCTTGGCGTTGTCTCCATGGGTGATTTCGAAACGTTCGTGGTGGCCGACATCCCGGGCTTAATCGCGGGTGCTCACGCAGGCCACGGCCTTGGACTTCAATTCCTCAGACACATAGAGAGAACGCGACTGCTTCTGTATCTTATAGACGTTTCTGTAGGTAACGATCAGGATCCGGTCGGTCAACTGCGAGTATTGCGGGAAGAACTGTCACAGCATGACACGCGACTGATTCAAAAACCCTGCATCATCGTCGCATCAAAGATTGACGTTGCGGACGAACAACGCCTGATCGCGCTGGAGCGATGGTGCAAACAGGAGGATATGGACTCCGTTAGCATTTCATCCGTCACGGGCGCGGGCCTTGGGGGGCTGAAGCGCTCAGTTTTCGGTAAGCTCAGGTCTATGAAAGAAGCCGTAAGCTTGTGCTAGTAGCCATTCTGGGGGGGACTTTCGATCCCATTCACAACGGCCACCTGCGGGCCGCCCATGCGGTCTCTGACGTCTTTCGTCCTGATCACGTTCTGTTCGTACCCGCATTCGTCCCACCGCACAAATCCTCTACAGGATTGACTTCCGCTTTCCATCGATTTGCAATGGTTGCCCTCGCGATCGCCCCCTTCCCCAAGTTCCAGGTGTCCCCGGTGGAAGCGGACACGTTGGATTCTCGTTTCACGGTCGAAACACTGGATTCGTTGCAAAGCGCCTGTCGGGAGGCGTCGTTTCTGTTCGTAGCCGGGACCGACATGTTCCATGAACTTTCAGCGTGGAAAGACTATCGGCGTTTGCTGGAACTCACCAGCTTTGCGATTGTCAGCCGCCAAGGTTTCCCGATGCGTGAAGATATTGCGCCTGTCGAAGTGGTCTGTGAATCTGCATCGATTTCGCTCGGCACGGATCCACAGGTTTATTCTCTGCCTTTCATCAACGAAGATGTTTCGGCAACGAAAATTCGGGAAGGGGCAAAGAGAAAAGAAGGCCTTGAGGCCTGGGTTCCACCGGCCGTTGAGGCCTATATTTCCAAACATCAACTGTATCAGTAAAGGAGTCTCCTACGTCCCAATCCACAGAAACAGACAACCACATTCTAGATGCGAACGTCGAAACTGCGCTCGATGCCGCGCTGGATAAAAAGGCGCGAAATGTCGTCGTTATTGACCTGGAAGGAATCTGCTCGTTTTCAGATCGATTCATCATCTGCTCAGGAACGTCAAGCCGACAGACTCAATCGATCGCGGAGCGCATCGACGAGAAATTGAGAGAATCCGGACTCCGCCCGTCGCACATCGAAGGACAGAGCGAAGGTGAATGGATCCTGATCGACTATCTGGACTTCGTGGTGCATATCTTTACTGACACAGCCCGTGAATTTTACGACCTTGAGCGATTGTGGCGTGCAGGCAAGCGGCGTGAAGTGAGCGATGGGCAATAGAGGTTCAGGAGTTATGCGATACCGGCAATGAGGTGAATGAAGTGAATGAAGTGTAGGGTTCATTCACTACTGACACGTTCCAACTGCACCCCCCGGCTGCACCCTAATGAAACTCAAAGTCCTCTGGCTCGGCAAGACCAAGAATTCCCGCCTCGCATCCGTGTGCAAGGAATTCGCAGCACGTTCAGATCACTTCGTTGGTACTGAAATCACAGAACTCAAGGAACCTCGGGTCAATGATGAGAGAAAACGTATCGAGCTGGAAGCGGAACGGCTGCTGTCGGCCATAGACCCCTCGGCTTTCGTCGTGGCCCTGGATCCACTCGGACGTTCCTTGACATCGCATGCATTCGCCCGCTTTCTTGAAAAGCATATGACGGAAAACCCGCGCGATCTGATCTTCGTCGTCGGAGGACATGCCGGACTCTCCGATTTGGTCAAACAACGAGCCAACCTCTGCTGGTCGCTTTCCGACCTCACCTACAGTCACGATCTGGCCCGCGCTGTCCTGCTGGAACAGATCTACCGCGCCCTCACCATCATCCGCAACCTTCCCTACGCAAGGTAAGTTGCGCGACCTTTATTTATTCCGCACGCGCGAGTATTCCTTAGCATGGGGCCCACCGTCCTTTGGCCGGTCCTCCCATGCCCGAGCGGGCATTCCTTAGCATGGGGCCCACCGTCCTTTGGCCGGTCCTCCCATGCCCGAGCGCGCCAAGCTTGTGCCGGCGTTGGGTCTCAGACTGCACGACTGCTGGATTGTCGCCGTGCTATATTGATCGTGCCTTTTCCCGTACTCCGCACAGCCACATTGATCAATACATTTCTGAACCTTCTCTTTCCGATGGATTGTGTCGTGTGCCGCGCGTCCGCACTGGACTGGCGGTCAGGTCCGCTGTGTTCGGATTGTGAAGGACAATTCGAACCGCTGGATCCGCCGTTCTGCGTTCGCTGCGGTCTGCCGATGGCGGCTGACGAGACACAGTGCGGCGAATGTGTAAGCGAACGGACTCACTTTGATATCGGACGTTCGGCCCTTGTCTTCGACGCCGGACTCCGACAGGTCATTCACCATTTCAAGTACAATAATCGTGTGTCTCTGGCGCGGCCATTGGGACGGGCACTCGTCGCGTGTCTCGACCGCGAATGTTTCACGGCTGGATATGTCACGCCTGTCCCCCTTCACCGGGACCGGGAGCGCGGACGGGGATACAACCAGGCGGCTCTACTGGCGGCGCGGCTCGGCCGCCGCCTCGAGCCCGATATCATTCGACGCAGGAAGAACACCGAAACCCAAACCGGCTTGACGCGTGCTCAACGGTTGGGGAACGTCCGCGGCGCGTTCGAATGCCCGCGACCCATCAACGGTTCGGTCCTGATCGTGGACGACGTGCAAACGACGGGGCAACGATCAACGAGGTCGCGAGGGTGCTCAAGAGAGCCGGGGCTTGCCGGGTTGAGGTGCTGACGGTAGCTAGAGTGGGAGACGGGGTAGCTGCAAGTCGAACCGCATCAGGCCCGGGTTCTACGACCATCACCTAGGCTCTTAATTAACTCCTTCTTCGTCAGGATGCCGCGGCAGATCGAGCTCTCCCCGATTCCCGCGTCCAATGGTCCGGGCTTTCGAGAAGGCCCGCCACGAACCGGGTGTGCAGGGCGTGACCTGCGCGGTTTGCGACCAACCGGCCCAGAACGGGCTGTCGAATCAGCGCAAAGTCACCCAGCAGATCGAGAATCTTGTGGCGGACGAACTCATCTGTGAATCGAAGGGGCTCTTCGTTGAGCATCCCCGTATCTGTGAGAACGATCGCGTTGTCTAAAGATCCGCCCCGGATGAGGCCGTTGTTCTGAAGTGAAGCAATGTCGCGCTGGAAACCAAAGGTTCGCGCCGCCGCGATGGATGCCGCATATCCGCCCTCGGTACATTCGAGTGCAAGGCGTTGAGGACCGATGAACGGATGCTTAAAATCGATTGCGCACTCGATCGAGAAGGTGTCGGCCGGATAAATCGCGAGGGATTTCCCGTTCTCTTCGACAGAAAATTCACGGGTTATACGGATGAACTCGCGGTGACGTTCCTGCGTTTCGAAACCGACCCTGGCGATCTCGTCGGTGAACGGGCGGGCACTGCCGTCGAGGATCGGGACTTCGAGGTTATCCATGTCAACGTAGGCGTTGTCGACACCAATTCCATAGAGGGCGGATAAGAGATGTTCGACCGTCGAAATCCACACACCTTTTTCCATCAACGTCGTGGCATATGCAACGCGCGCGACAGAAGAGACGTCGGCCGGAATTTCGAAGTTGTCGAGGTCGACACGGCGGAAGATGATACCGGTGCCCGCCGGTGCGGGCCGTACCGTCATCTCTACCGATTCGCCGGTGTGCAGGCCGACGCCGGAAAATGATATCGAGCCGCCAAGGGTGCGCTCATTCATACGTTAATCTGTCTATGCAATTGACGGTCCGAACGACCTATTCGCAAGGATTCAAGAACTTAGGCCACAACGCCCCCCAAGCGGTGTGGACTGAAGTCCACAGTTGTGTGCAGATATGATCAAACGACCGCTCATCCTCATCGTCGATGCGATGTCCCAGGTGTATCGCGCCTACTTTGCGATTCGCGGACTCTCGAACGCACAGGGGGTCCCCACGAACGCCACCTACGGCTTTGCGCTCATGCTGAACCGTGTGATGGAGAAGTTTCCGCCCGAATACATCGCCATGGTGTTCGATTCGAGCGAGCCGACCCCACGACACATCCGGTATCCCGAGTACAAAGCCACGCGCGAGCGGATGCCGCTTGATCTGGGCGAGCAACTGCCTTATATCAAGCGGCTGTGTGCGGCAATGAATGTCCCGATGCTGGAGATTTCCGGTCAAGAAGCCGACGACGTGATCGGCACGCTGGCCCGGCGGGCGGTCGGAGAAGACATCTACCCCCTCATCGTCACCATCGACAAAGACATGATGCAACTGGTCACCGAAGATTCCCTGGTCCTGAATACATCCCGCGACGACCTTGTAATCGGCCCGGAGCAGGTCAAAGAATTATTCGGCGTCACTCCAGCACAGATTCCCGACCTGCTCGGCCTCTGGGGCGACGCCTCCGACAACATCCCCGGAGCGCCGGGCATCGGCGAGAAAGGCGCGAAGACCCTGATCGAACGCTTCGGTTCTATCGAAGCCTGCCTCGAACATGCCGCGGAAGTCACGGCCAAGAGACAACGGGAATCCCTGCTCAACAATCGCGATCAAATCATGCTGAGCAAGGAACTGGTCGTCATCGACACGGCCGTGGATTTCGAAATCGAATGGGATCAGCTCAAGGCGCAACCTCCCGATCAAGACGCACTGATCGCCTTACTTCGGGAACTGGACTTTACGAGCCTTCTCAGGGCACAGCTCCAGACGGCCAACAACGCAGAAACAGATGGGGCTCCGATCGAAATCGTTCGGACCGACGATACAGAGCAGATCGGCGACTCCTTCGCCTTTGGACTCAGTGGAGACCGGCTTCTTGCGTGGACTGGCGAAGGACCCATTTATGATCTGGAACTGAGCAAGACCCGCGCGTTGCTTTCCGACTCTGACAAACACAAGGTCGCCCACAATTTGAAAGCCACCATCCTCGAACTCCACCGCCGCGGTCTCGATGTGCTTCCACCCTACGACGATCCGATGTTGATGGCGTTCCTCCTGATGCCAAACCGGGGCAAGTACACCGTCGACGACCTGGTGAACGAAATATACGGCCAGAGTGCGCCTGAGGGCGGCGTCGAATGGGTGCAGCGTTTGTACGAAACGCTCCGGCCTCAGGTTCGGGAAGACCTGGAGGACCTCTACACGCGGATCGAACTCCCCCTGGTGCCCGTTCTCGCCGCAATGGAAGAAGTCGGAATCCTCTTGGATGTTGGAGTTCTGGAATCGATGTCCGAAACCATCGGTACTGAGATCGAAGCGCTCACCGCGACCATATACGAAGTGGCCGGCGAGGAATTCAATATCAACTCCCCCAAGCAACTCGGAGCCATCCTCTTTGAGAAGCTGAACCTGCCGCCTTCCAGAAAGCTCAGAAAATCAGGACAGTACTCGACGGCGGTCGAAGTCCTGGAAGAACTGGCCGAATCATACGAACTGCCTAAGCTCATTCTTGAATACCGCCAACGCGCAAAGTTCAAATCCACCTACGTCGACGTGCTGCCCAATCTGATCGACAGTGATCGGGGCCGACTGCACACCTCGTTAAACCAGACCGGCGCAGCGACGGGCCGCCTGTCCTCCAGCGACCCCAATCTTCAGAATATTCCGGTCCGAACCCAGATGGGCCGGGACATCCGGGCAGCGTTCATCCCCAGAAGCGGCACGACGATGTTCTCTGCCGACTATTCCCAGGTCGAGCTACGCGTACTGGCGCACATGTCGGGCGATGCGGGTCTGATTGAAGCGTTTCTAAGCGGGGCCGACATCCATCGCAGTACAGCGGCGGAGGTTCTGGGAATTGCTGCCGAAGCCGTCGATGCCGACCAGCGGAGCCGCGCCAAGGCCATCAACTTCGGCATCGTCTATGGTCAGACCCCATACGGATTGGCCAGACAACTCGGAATCAGCCGCGACGAAGCCGAGGAATTCATCGATCGCTACTTCGATCGCTACCCGAACGTTCGGAGCTACATCGAGAATGCACTGGCCGACGCGAGAGAGACCGGCCAGACACACACCCTGTTTGGACGCATCCGTCAAATTCCGGAAATCAATTCGAAAAACGGAATGCGCCGCAGCATGGCCGAACGCATGGCCATCAACGCCCCGATCCAGGGCACGGCGGCCGACATCATCAAAGTGGCGATGATCCGAATTCACGACGAAATCTCAAGGCGACGGCTCGAGACCCAAATGGTCTTACAGGTCCATGACGAACTGATTTTCGAAGTGCCCGAAAACGAAATGGACGTTGTGGATCAGGTCCGGGGCTGGATGTCGGGTGCCGCAGACCTGAAGGTCCCCCTGGTTGTCGACACCAAGGTGGGCCCCAACTGGAGGGATATGACACCCTACCGGTCCTGAACCCTGGAGGGATGACCGGGAAGCCCATATACAGTCAAGTTCTGGTGTAGGTGTGCTCTACAAGCGCGTAAATCTTCCAAAAATGCGCGTTCATAGACCGCACCTCCGGTCGGACCCCCTTTCGATGTATCCGCATTGGTAGACGCACAAAGTCAAGTCCGAACCGGGCGGTCACAGAGAGCAGTCTCATCGCCTCTCAGTTGACGCAGTTAAACGGCAAGCCGTAGAATCTTAGATCATCATTGAAGGGCGCGTAGCTCAGTTGGAAGAGCACTACCTCGACACGGTAGGGGTCATCGGTTCGAGCCCGGTCGCGCCCATTTTACTTTTCAATGACTTAGCGGCCACTCTGAGTCGCTCACTGATCCGATTTCTCCGACTTTATTGAGTTGTTCTACAATTCGAAACGGCGACACAGCCACGTCGGCGGCGTGTCACCCCTGCAGTTTAAGGCCGACTACTTTGAGTGGACTTCCCACGAACCATAGACACCTTGGGGACTAGAATGCCCTGGGAAGTCCAATAAGCACGGCCGGATAACGCAGGATATTTACCGTAACAACGTATCGAAACCCGACACCCACTGAATTTCGCCGAATTGCCCTGCAAGTCATTCACCTCATTCAAATACATGTCGCATTGTCGCCGATGGTGTAACCACCCAGTCGGGATTCGTTACAGTTTCAACCGAGAAGGACCCAAGCAAATCGGAGGCGGTATTCTGTTGTTTGCAATTCCTGAAATTATTAAACATAAGACTCCATTGACCTTCGGGTCTTGTTAATGTCAACGCCTGAGTCGCCCCACCCTATGGTACCCATCGTGCAGCGAAATTGACTGACGATCGCTCTGATTTTACGTATTGCGGAACGGGTCGTGCATTCCAGGGTGCCCCCATCTATTGATTCACATAGGAGCAACGATAATGAGCCCCCGAAGTACCACCATAGCCGTGACCGCGATCTGTGTTCTATTGTTAACGAGCCTGTCCCCAACCTCCGCGGAAGCGAACCAGGTCGATTGGACAGTGACATCCTACACCGCCAACAACGGCCCGTCGGTGTTCAGCGGCGGTTTCAGATACGACAATCTCACGAACACCGTATCCAACATCGATCTCTCCATAGTCGTTTTCGGCCCCCCCTTCCCAATTAACACCTTTGCGCCGGACACCGTGTTATCCGTCGTTCCTTCCCAGATCAACTGGCAGGACTCGGTTACAGGCGTCATAATGGTGTTCGACACATTTGGCAGACCATTAGGTTCCCCCTTTGACGGGGAATTTTACGTTTTCCAGATGTTCGGCAACCAGGGGTTCCAGGGAACAGGATCGATCCAAGCTCAGTTGGTCCCCCCCACCCAGACCCCCGAACCGGCGACGGTTACTCTGATGGGTGCGAGCGGATTAAGAGTTATAACCGAATCTGGTGTTTGAGGGATTGAAGAAAAGCGGCGTATCTGGTTGATTTGTTGTTTACGAGACTTCAAAGCAACCAAAGGAGATACGCCACTATGAGTAAGAGTATCGTTATTGAACGGGAAGATCGAGAAGCGATCGCAGACGCGGTGACCGATTTGCTACGAGCCGGAGCTCAAGAGCTGATCCAACGCGCAGTCGAAGCCGAATTGTCAGAACTGCTATCCCAGCACAACGATCGGCGCACCGAGAAGGGGAACGCCGGGGTGGTGCGCAATGGCTATCTGCCTGAACGCGAACTGCAGACCGGTTTGGGACCGGTAACGGTGCAAATCCCGAAGGTCCGTGCCAAGACCGGCGAAGCGGTGACGTTCCGATCGGCGCTGGTACCTCCGTACATTCGAAAGACGAAGTCGCTGGAAGCCGCGGTGCCGTGGTTGTATTTGAAAGGCGTCTCGAGCGGCGAAATGGGTGAAGCCCTAAAAGTTCTTGTCGGTCCCCAGGCGCAAGGTCTGTCGGCGAGCACGGTATCGCGCCTGAAGCAGGTCTGGGGCGAGGAGTACCGCCAAAGCTGCGAGGAGCGGCTGGATGCAAACCGCTGGGTGTATGTCTGGGCCGACGGCATTTACAGCGGACTTCGTGCGGAACAAACCAAGTTGTGTGCATTGGTCGTGATCGGCGTGAATGAACGCGGAGAGAAGCGTTTTCTGGCGATCGAAGACGGTGTCCGGGAATCGACACAGAGTTGGCGCGAGGTCTTGTTGAAGCTGAAGTCCCGTGGGATGAATATCCCGGAGTTGGCCATCGGTGACGGTGCGATGGGGTTCTGGGCCGCACTGGAGGAAATCTATCCCGGGACACGCCAACAACGCTGCTGGATGCACAAGACCATGAACGTGTTGAACTGCCTACCCAAGTCGGCTCAGGCGAAAGCGAAAGAGGCCTTGCACGCGATCTGGAAGGCCGAGACAAAGGCAGACGCCGAGAAGGCATTCGACCTGTTCATTGAAACCTATGAACCGAAATATCCGAAAGCCACTCTCTGCCTCCAGAAAGACAGCGAAGCACTGCTGGCCTTTTACGACTTCCCGGCCAAGCACTGGCAGAGCCTCAGAACGACCAATCCCATTGAGTCGACCTTCGCGACCATCCGCCACCGGACCAAGCGATCCAGGGGGTGCCTGACGCGCGACGGCATGCTGCACATGATGTTCAAACTGGGACAGTGCGCTCAGAAGAACTGGCGACGATTACGAGGATTCGATGATCTGGCCAAGGTGATTACTGGAGTGAAATTCAACGATGGTATCGAGGTGACAAACGTCGATCAGGCCGCCGCTTGATTCAGTCGCCTAAACACCACTTTTGACAATAACTCGCGGATTAATGATAGGCCTTGCAGCATTGAGACGCCGACGGAAGCAAACTCAGTCTTCAAACCGCTAACGACCCAGATCAACCACCGTCGCACGTAGTCTCCGATGCATTGACGCCAAAGGTTCGATGCACCCGTAAGCTTCCCCGTCAAGTAGACAATTCTAAAGTAGAGTTTCCAGCCAGAAGGCTCCACTTATGAATTGTCTCTGTGATGGGGAAGTTTACGATCCGAGCGGGCCAAGTTTTCGACGGTTGAACGACTTCCGCGTTTCCTATGCCCATCCCCTGCTAGACAAGTAAGCACGGCAGTCCAAGACGAAGGAAAGTATTCACATATACCTTGTGCGGTATAGAATGTGGCTGCCGTAGAGGGACCCCCGTCGGCGCTACTAAAGTGTAATATTTTTTGTCATGGATGGAGAGATAGATATGTCAGGAAATCTCCGCTCCATTTTGGGGCAAGGTATCTACTCGGTGCCAGAGGCAGCCAGACTTACGCACGTACATCCAAGAACCATCCGCAGATGGCTTCGGGGATACACCTATCAAGTTCAGGATGGGAGCAGGAAATCCCCCGAAGTAGTGCTGGCAGATCTACCCGAAATCGATGGCGCTCTGGCACTGAGTTTTAGGGACCTCATCGAAGTTCGGTTTGTCAACGCATTCCGCCAATACGGGGTGAGCTGGAAGGTTCTTCGAGCCACGAGTCTAAAGGCTCGGAAAATTTTTGGGACCAGCCATCCGTTTTCTACGAAAGCATTCAAGACCGACGGAAAAACGATTTTTACCGAGATTGCGGCCGAGCTTGGAGGTAGTGAGGACCCAAAGCTATTGGACATCCTCCGTGACCAATACGTAATTCGCAATATTCTGGTCCCCCACCTGTACAAAGGACTGGAAACCAGGAACGGTCAAATCATTCGATGGTGGCATGATCGTAAACGTGTGGTCCTTGACCCTGAACGCAGCTTTGGTCAGCCCGTCGTCCACAAGGATGGTATTCCTACCGCCGTTTTGGCCAAGGCCGTCAAAATTGAGGGGTCCCTTGAGCGAGTGGCATCGTGGTTCGAGGTACACGCCGTGTCGGTTCAAGCCGCGGTTGACTTCGAGGAACGTCTTGCCGCATGAGATTCTTCGCAGACCATCACATATCTCCGCCAATCACCAGGGCACTCAACGAGCTAAGCACCCGACAAGGTGTCGTGGTGACGCCTCTTCGGGACCGATTCTCTACAGACGTGAAAGACGAAGAATGGTTGCGAGTGCTTGGCGAAGAACGTGACTGGGTAATTTTGTCCGGAGACTACGCGATCACAAAGAAGCCGCATGAACGTAAGGCTTGGTTGGAATCTGGCCTTACAATCTTCTTCCTGCAAAGTGGATGGACAAACATAGATTTTTGGACTCAAGCCTGGAAGCTTGTTAAGTGGTGGCCTACGATAATTGAAACCGCACAGATTATCGAGACAGGTCAAGCTTGGGGTGTGCCCGTATCAGGAGCGAAGCTAAGAGTGATTCCCCGTTAGGGTTTTTGACTTTGCTTGACTCCGATGCCCAGAATGCTAACTGGTTCGAGGCAACGCTGTGTGCACCACGCTCGACTGAAGACACAGGACAACTGCAACGAGCGTGATCCCCGCTGGACATCTTACTCACAGTATTAAACACGTTCCTGGGATGGCTCAGATCAGGGCCGACCGAGGCACTCGTGTTGGCAGACGGCGCCTTTTATCGCCCCGTTTTCTGATATCAAATTGCGTATCCCTCGGATACCATTGCTGTTAATTTACACAGCAGGAGGAGTCACAGGATCAATGGCTCGGAAATTGTCACAGGCGTCTTCTCCGCGGCCGCGATACATGAAGACGGGCAAGATTTATTGCTCCGCGAGAGCAATCGCCCTGGCTGTCGGCTTGGTGCTGTGCGCCTCCCACGCCGCGGCGGAGCCCGCGGCAGTACAGAATCGACGCGAAGAATGCGGCTTCCTGTGTGCGTTGGGGGGCGACTTCAGGAGTTTCGGGACCTCGGGCCGCACCGCCCTGGTCCTCGGTCCGGCCCTGGGCTTGAGCGTGTTGTCTAAGAGCGTCGACGACGACGTATCCCTGAGTCGCATCAACTCGGAGTTATATCCGGGAACGGCCCTGGATCACATTCTGGAGCCGGGCGATATCGGCGGGGGATCGGCCGTGCAGTTCGGCGCGGCGTTCGCTACAGTCGCACTCGGGAAAGTCTCTGGTACAGAAACGCTGACGAACCTGGGTTCGGCGCTCGTTCGCGTCCAGATTTTGAACGGCGTCGTGACCTCGGCCATGAAATACACGATCAGGCGCCGGCGTCCGGACAGTATGTCGCGGACCTCGTTCCCATCCGGGCATACTTCGGGGTCATTCGCATCGGCCACGATTCTGCAGAGAACCTTCGGATGGAAGGCCGGGATTCCCGCGTTTGCGGGGGCCAGCCTGGTCGGGGCCTCCCGGCTCAGCGAAAACCGGCATTACCTGAGTGACGTCATCTTCGGGGCTGCGGTCGGAATCGCGTCGGGACTGAGCGTCGGAATCGGAGATCGGGATCTACCCGTCGAGATCGCGCCTCATGTAGTTCCCGACGGCCTGGGGGTTCGGGTATCGCTTTCGTTACGCGATTAGGGATTACGGATGATGGGTCATTGAATTCGTGGGCACATGCACTGCGAAACTGGGACATCCTTGAATTACAATGAATGAACATCCACATCGGCGGGTTGGCGATCGGGACTCGATGCCTGACAGACGTCAACGCGGCAAGTTGCTGGGTAATCAACAGACCTGCAAAGGAAGACATTCCTTTGTTGTGGATCAGAGCGAACTATGACGCGACACATTATTTCAAAAGCAGTCGTCCTCTCCCTCCTGTGCCTCGTCCCCCTGGGAAGCGGTGCCGAGCTGGACTTGCCGACTCCACCCGACCATTACACGACTTTTGATGCCGGATCAGCGGGACTCCGTCTGCTGAACACGTTGCTGCCGCAAATGGATGACACATCTCAGCAGGTAGTGCAGCAATTTCTCAGTCCACGCCCGGTTGGAAGCACTCCGGCAATACCCCGCGCGGGGGCGTTGGCGATGCTCCGATCACTCGACCTGGAGGCGCACCACGCGGAAATTCTGGAATTGCTCGTACACCATTCCAATGTTCTCGACGTCGTGCCCGAGGACGCATCGGAATGGATTCCCGTTGTCCATGATTCGCTCCTGTTTTTCCTGGATCGACTGGGCGAGGATCGGCTGTTCGAACGCGTGCTGAACTTAATTTACCTGCCCTCGGGTACGGGCGCAGGAGACCGATTGCTCAAGTTCACCGACCGAACGCCCTCGTTACAGAAGATAGGGCAGATCCTGGCCCGTAACCCGAACCTGGCAGCAGATCTCCGTTTGTCGCTTCAGACCCTGGAGAACGGTATCGATACTGCGGATGCTGGTGAAATAACCCGCTTTATCAGGGAGGAGATCGGACCGGAAGGAATCGATGCCTATAAAGTCCGATTCGCTGAAAGCATCCTGGCTGAAGCCAGCGTCGGCGCCGTGATTCGCGCCTCGGTCGTCGCCGAGGAGGAAGAAGGAGAAGCGGATATCGTTTTTAAGGTCGTCAAGCCATATGTCCTGGAGTCGCTGCCCCGAGAGCTTGAGATCCTCGATGAACTCTCCCTGTATTTCGAGGAAAACAGCAGTGTCTACGGCCTCGGTGACATTCCGCTCTCGGACACGTTCAGGGATGTGAAAACGGCACTTTCGAGCGAAATTCGTATTTCGGACGAGCAGCGCAACCTGACCCTGGCCGAATCCTATTATGCCGGCAACCCGCGAGTCCGGGTACCTCGCCTCTATCCAGTATCCACGCCGAACGTTACGGCAATGGAGTTCGTGGTGGGCGACAAAATCACGGACGCGCATCCGGGCCGACCGGATGCCCGGCAGGAAATGGCCCGGCGTTTGAGCGACGCCCTCACCATCGATGTGATCTTTTCCCCCGAAGATGACGCCATCTTCCACGGCGACCCTCACGCAAGCAATGTCTTTCATATTTCCGAAAACGAAACGGATCCCTATCAGATCGCCCTCTTGGACTGGGGTCTCTACGGCAGCTTCGGGCGTGTGCAACGCGAACAACTGGTCCAACTGGTGCTTGGCGTTCATCTCGGAAATACAAAGCGCATCAGGAATAATGTGGGTGCGCTGATCGAGGATTGGCCCCCGTCTTCGGCGGCAGCGTCCCTCCGGATCGAGGAAATTGTCGAGGGAGTGGTCGACGAGGAAATGAAGATTTTCCCGACCCTTCAACGCCTCGTCGTTGGCCTGGCGACCGCCGGATTTCAAACCCGCTTCAACGTCGCGCTGTTTATCAAGTCACAGATAACGATCGCGGGAATCCTGCTGGAACTCGATCCCGATTTCGATCAGGATGACTACCTGCTGGATCGTGCCACCGGCCTGGTCTGGAGGGAATTCCCAAAGCACATGCTCAACACCGTCTGGTTTCCCGCATGGAACTCGCACAACTACCGGAGCATGCTTTCCAACGAGGACATCCGCGACATCTGGACTCGGAGTGTCGGGGGGTTTTTCAAAAGCCTCGCCGGCGGGGTGGCCCGGGTCGTGACTGCCCCATTCTGAATTGGAAGAGGGGACCGGTTGGCCTCAGGCACGGAGCCTGAGCCTCGGTCAAGGCTGCGGCTGTCGCCACACGGCGCCAATTGCTGCGCGCAGGCTGATTGGATTAGTCCCTGCCCGCATCGTCGCGGCTACGTAACCACATGGCGTAGACCTCCGCCCCACCCGATTCGATGATTCTCAACCGGGTCTGTTCCGACTCCAGAAAATCCAAAACCATGAAGCCCGGCTGGCTCTGGGCGAAGATCGTCCGAGGCCCGTGGCCCACCGGTGTTGTATTTGCCGCAGATCCGCTCACCAGGATGTAGTCAACGACACCTCCATCCAGAACCTGCAAACTGTGTTCGTGGCCGGCGGCCCATATCAGCAAACCATTGTCGAGGGAACGGTTCGACAGGGCAGATCGGAACAGAGCCGTCATCGCCCGATAAGGTTCCGACCCGAAGTCCTGGTTCGTCGGCCAAAACTTCCTCTTCATCGCAATAGCGGTACCGATCAGCGGGGGCAGCAGGTGTTCCTTCCAATCTGAGAAGCCGGCGTGGCGACCGAATCCATCCAAGGGGTGATGCGCGGCAACGATGACATCCCGGTCGGTATCCACCAGCTGCGCCAATGATGCCGCAAACTCCCCCGGATCCGACTGGGGGCATGTTTCCCTCGGCTTGTTGCCCTCGTGGAGCCACCACTGAGTATCGATGGCCACGATGCGCACTCCAGGAAGGACATCGACCCCAAGCGGTCCCGGACAGCCATCAGGTGGAAGGAAACCATCGTCGTGCGGCAGGTGATTCGCAACATACTCAGCTTCTGCAAGTACGGCTTCGTAACCGGGTTCCCGTCCATCCGCCCAGTCGTGGTTGCCCGGAACGAACACCGCCCGCGCACCCTCACCGGTTGCCGATTCAATTTGAGGAAGAATCCTTTGATCGGCTTCACCCCGCCGCCTTTCGGTCATCCCTTCGGGATACATGTTATCTCCAAGAAATAT
Organism: Terriglobia bacterium; assembly: GCA_965263045.1. Classification (GTDB taxonomy): domain Bacteria; phylum Acidobacteriota; class Terriglobia; order 20CM-2-55-15; family 20CM-2-55-15. The sequence goes on along the minus strand of CBDHGK010000041.1, from coordinate 5,670,611 downwards.
CACGAGCGTGCGGTCCGGACTCTGACCGGCCCAGGACGCCACCGCGTTCAGTGAGGCCGCATCCGCTTCGCCAGCATCTCCGACGAGTATGATCCGGGTACGAAGCCTGTCCTCGGAGAAAGGTGTCGGGGCAATCGCCCCCGGTGCATCGGACCGAACGTAGGGCCGCGTATGACTGCAACCCGTTACGATCTGGACGCAGAGCAGCAGCAACACGCAAGCCGCATTCGGAAACAGAGATGCCTGCGAGCGCGCGGTCTCAGCCCCCACCGTACTCGACGCCTGCGGCACCCGGTTGGGTCTGGGGCGCCCGGTCCGGAGAAGCCGGATGTATCGCTTCATTGGATAATCGCTGGAATTCACGACCCGCAAAGCGGGCGATTGCGACCCAGACTATGAGGATCGCTACGGTAAAGAGCGAAAGCCAGCGAATGCTTTCGAACCCGGTGAACAGCGTCGTGATCGTGAGACTCAGTCCGACTGCGATGGCCTTGGCAAATCGCATCACGAACATGTCGATGAATGCCTTGGCCTGGTATTTTTCAGCTTTCGTCGTGGGTGTGTACAGTGCTTCCCGCGCGGACTGATTGATCGAGTAATTGAACGCGCTGTCGGTCGTATTCAGGAGACTGCCGATCAACAGAACAGGGGCCGCCAGAAAACCAACCGATCCCATGAGCGCAGCCACTGGGAGGAAGAGCAGCGCCGCCCCGACGCCGAACCGCGTCATCACGACACTGGTCAAAAACAACTGGATCAACAGTGCGACGACGTTGGTCAGGGCAAACACACGCGCAAACTGGACCCCGATCGCTTCTCCGTCAAGGTAGTAGGAAATGGTCGAGCTGAACTGGAAGTCCATGATCGTCGACACCATCTCGTAGAGCCCGACGATTGCGACGATGGCCAGAAGGTATTTCGAACTGAAAACGAGCCGGGCCGTCGAAGCAAGGGTGCTGTCTTTGACCGGCGTTGTCTCGGGAGCAGTGGGAGGGTCTGGATCCTCCTGTTGGTCAAATCGTTTGCCTGCGAACGCCGCAACCGCCCCCACCATGACAGTCAACCCGGCGCACACCCACATCCATCCACCCAGGGGCAGGGCACTGATATAGCCCGCCAGGACGATTGAACCGAAAGCTCCACCCGCGACACCTCCCAGGATGACCGGACCGTACAAGCGTTTTGCCGATTCGGGCGTGACCGCATCGTTCAGGAAAGCGAAAAACGCCGCAACCATCAAGGTGTTGTAGAGATCGCCCCACCAGTAAAACGTCCAGACGGCTGTCGACCCGGGATTTTCAAGGGACCCGGCCAGAAGGCTGAAACACACGAGGGAAAACCCCGCGAAAATATAAGTCAGTCGTTGTCGCTGGAAATAACGGCTCAGGTAGACAAAGGCCGTCGCGGCCACGACGGCGACAACCATGTTTCCGACCTTCGCAAGGTTCTGGGCCTGGGCGGCGTTGAACTCCCAGGCCAGAAAACTGAAAGGCATCTGGTCGTAGAACTGGATGAAGAGCCCGGTTTTCAGCGGCCTCAGAATCCAGAACGTGGCGATGACGAGGAAAAAGTAAGAAAACATCAGGAGGGCCTGCGGCACCTCATCGCGGCGGACGGCCATAATCTGCTTCAATGGATGGGATGTGTTCATGTCAGTGTTCCTCCGCTGCTCCGACCTGTCCGTGGTGGAACGCCTGCCGATCGCCGCGCAGCACCGGGGAGCGCTCCTACCACGTTCTTTGGATCCCTACGACCTGCGACTGCTCCTGCTGTTTTCGAACATACACGACCACTGCCTTTTCTTCATCGGCCTGATCGCGAATCGTCGCGGCAAAGTAGCTTCCGTTCCCTGCACCTTCGATCGCAGCCGGCAGCGTGAATGGAATGTGTGCCAATCTTAGTTGGAAATTGAAACGGCTCCAAACCCCATGGTTTGATGGTATTGGAAGAAACAACATCAAGCCTGTAAGAGAAAGGAGCCGAGATGAGGAGTCTGTTACGTTCGGTAAAGAAACGCAAGAAGTCGCGTGTGCTGGGTGAGGTCGAGGTCCTGAGCCGGGAGGAATACTCGGGACTGGAATTGGACTCGAAGGTGGAGATGATTCGGGCGTTGATCCCACTGGGGTTGATGCACGTGGAGGAGTTGCTCGACGAGGAAGTGAAGTCGTTGGCGGGTGAGCGATACGCACGAAAGGAGGCGGCGTTGCGGGGCCGGCGACACGGGAGCAATCCGGGGACCGTGGGGCTGGGTGGCCAGCGGGTGCCGGTTCGGGTGCCTCGAGTGCGCAGCGTGGCGGGCGGGGAGATTCCGCTTCGGACCTACGAGGAACTCAGTCCGGGTGGCGCGGTGAACGAGCTACTGCTCAGACGTGTGCTGTATGGGATCTCCTGCCGGAACTATGAATCGGCCGCTGAAGCGATTCCGGGAGCGATCGGACTGTCGAGTTCGACGGTGTCTCGAGGATTCGTCCAGGCGAGTGCCGCGAAACTTCGGGAGATGCAGGAGCGGGATCTGAGTGGCGAGGACGTCGTGGCGATCTTCCTGGACGGGAAGGCGTTTGCCGACGCCCTGATGGTAGTGGCCCTGGGCGTCACGCTTTCGGGCGACAAACGCTTCTTGGGCTTCGTGGAGACCGACACGGAGAACGAGCAAGTGCTGACTCCGTTTCTCCGTTCGTTGATGGAGCGGGGCCTGGACATCTCTGAAGGCGTGCTGGTGATTGTCGACGGCGGCAAAGGTCTGCGGGCGGCGGTCAAGAAGGCATTCAGGAATCGAGCCCTGGTCCAACGCTGCCAATGGCACAAACGCGAGAACGTCGTGAGATACCTATCGAAGACCGAGCAAGCCGTGTGGCGACGCCGGCTGCAGCGGGCCTACGAGCGCCCGGAGTACGACGAAGCTCGGGCGGCGCTCGGAGAGCTCCATGGAGAGCTCGAGGAGCGAAACCAATCGGGGGCTGCGAGCCTTGAGGAAGGCCTGGAAGAGACCCTCACGTTGCATCGGCTCGGCGTGTACGGGGTCTTGGGCCGTTCGTTCAAGACGACGAATTGCCTGGAATCGGTCAATGCCCTTGTCGAGGAAAGGTGTGCGAAGGTCGATCATTGGAAGAACTCGAGTCAGCGGCAACGCTGGTTGGCGACGGCGCTCATCGACATCGAACCGCGCCTGAGGAAGGTGATCGGCTACCGTCATCTTCCAAAGCTCCGCGAAGCCCTCCAGCGAGAGCTGAAAATTGAGGCGAAGACGTCGACGAGATCGAAGAAGAAGGTTGCATGACCCATCGTGAGCCGTGGAGAGTTTCAACTAAGAATGGGCTTGACTCGCGTGAATGAGTCACCTCCGGCAATGCTGCTGTGCGTGTCCGAGGCGTTGTCGAACTCGAACCACTGCACCGTGAATTCGCGTCCGGGTCGAAACCCATAGCGGGCTGCCAGATCTTCAAAGTCCAGGACGCTATCCTCCACACGGAACCGATCGAGGGGCAACACCTGCGAAAAATAGACTTGTCCGATACGATCCCGTCGGTTAATCAGATACGTCGAAACGGCCTCTTCGTCTTCCGGATTCGAGTATCGACCTTCCCTGACGATGGCGCGAATCTCTTCATCGGTGAAGGCCATGACTTTCCTGGCGGCCCAGAAATTGTCGTCGGGGAGGCGATTCTGAAACGCCGGATTCGGATAGTTCGGCTTCCACGACTCCGGATTCAGGGGATCGGTCAAGAGCATACCCACGGCATCGGATTCATAGTAACGGGCCCTCGCCCACCAGGGAACATAGACTCCCAGAGTCAGCACCTGTGCCAGAGACGGTCCGGTTTCAAAAAAATAGGCGTTCCCATCCCGTGCGGTGTTGGACAGCACACTCGCACTGCCCAGTGTCGCCCCGAAATCGATGAGGAAGTGTCGTACGTAATGGAGATCACCCTCATTGACAAGCGTATCCAGGGTGTTGATGGCCCGGGAATCGTTGTGATTGACCCAGGCTGAAAACACAAAGAGACCACGCAATTCCCGACGGTGCTCATGCGGCACGGTGTCGTTAAAGTCGTCCGATCGTGTGCCGTAGTATCGGAATTCTCCGATGGGTGTGCCGGGTACGAAGTAGCTGGCGACAGCGCGAATCCTTCCTTCCGCAGTGCGACCGATACGGGTGAGTGCGGTATTGATGTCGACGCTGGATATCGGGCGCTCCTGCCCCAGGAAATCCTCTGTCGTTGCCCCCGCGCTGATCACCAGGTCTTCACGGTCGAAGGTGACGATATAGTTTTCCGGCGCGTTGTACCCCAGCGCATGGAATATGAGGGAACCGATAACGTCCGCCGCGGTTGCCATTTCGGGATGGTCGATGGGATCGAACTTGAGCAAATAGCGCTGACCACGCACATCTTCAATCTGGAATCCCGGCGTGACACCCTGCGTCTTGGCTCCGACAATCGTCCATGGGCCGCTCTGGTCCGGCGCGTTGAAGTTGCGCGGCCCCATCCGGATCTCGTCGACGCTCATCGGACGACTCCCGATCCGATTCGTGAACCATGCACCATCGGGAACTTCATCCAGCGTGTTTGTCGATCCGGCCCGAATCGGAGCCACGCCCGCAGGATGCCGTTCGCCGGGCTCTCCGAGCGTGTGTGTGAACATGTCGAAGTAATCGTTCAGCTTTCGATACTCGGCGGCATCCAGTCGCAGGGGTGCGGGTTCCTGGAGCAGAGGATCGTCCGGATAGAATCGCAGCTGGCCGTACAGGGGACCCGCTAACAATGCCGCCAAGAGAAATATCGCTAATGCTTTCATGATCCCGGTCTCATATTAAAAGGGGCTGGCGAACTTGAACCACAGCTGTACGCCTTCCTGGCTGAACCCGGTATCCAGTCGGATAAAAGTCTGGTTTCGCACATTAAACCGGAAACCAATGCCCGCAGCGGTTTCCAGATTTCTGAAATCGATGTCCGAACGTTTCGAAGTCACTTTACCGGCGTCGAAAAACAGTGCCATATCCAACCCCGAAAACGACTCCCATCGGTACTCGATATTGGTAACGATCATGTTGTCGTCGTGAAATCGGAATGGACGATACCCTCTGAGGTCATCGGACCCTCCCAGCACCGGTTGCATGTAGAAAGGCACCGTCGCCGACCCGTTCGTAAAGGTCATGACCGTTTTCGCGCGAAGGACAATGACGCGACGCTTGGCGAAGAATGGAATGTATTGCTGCGCTTCCAGATCCAGCTGTCGAAAGTCGTGCTGCCCAAGCTTGCGATCATCAAAGTGAGTGAAACGGGCCTCATAATTTCCGCCACTGCGGGCGCCGGCTGGGTTGTCCCGATAGTCGAACTGAACGAACGCGCCCGCTTTCAGAAAATCTGTCTGCCGGTCCAGTCCGGGCACGACCGTCGCATCGAACACGTCTTCGGTACGCGGCCTCTCGTCTTCGTCCTCGAGATTTCCAGGGCCGGTGTTGATAAATAAAGCGCCGCCCGTCAATCCGAGGCTCAAGGCGCCAGAGGGCCGGACTCCGGCCGTGGCATCCACCGCGGTGTCCTCCAGCCTGAAATGCGTGCGCTTGTCTCTGCTAGAATCCGGTCCGGGTCCGTAGTAGTCGATTCTCGGATAGTTACGATGGGTACCTGAAAACTCCAGGAATGCCCGGTCGTTGATCAGGTGAGGAAACCCCAGCACCGCATCGCCGAAATAGGCGTTGCTGAATGCATAGCGGGCGGACGAGCGGATGTTGACGTTTCCATCGGCCAGGTCCGTGCGCAGGTATTGTGGTCCCAGGGCAAAACCCTGCCCGTTCTCCAGACCTCCCAACACCAGCGTGAGGCCGTGATAGCCGAACGCCAGACGCTCCAGTATTTTCCGATCTTCGACCGCGTTGAGCCTCGACTCCGCAGCGGCCACGCGCTCGGGCCGGGCAGTGCTTCGTTTCGCCTCTCTCTCCGCCTGAATCTGCTCAGTTCTCGTCGCGAACTGAGCGCTTGCGGCCGGCGTCTGCCACGCGAGGGTCACCCCGATCGCCGAAACAACCCAGATCGCGGCCGCACACGTTTTCCGTAAGCGCCATCCAGTCGATACGCTCGACGACGTCTCAGCGTATAACACAGCGGGCGTTCGCTTCACCAGGTCCGTGAACAAATGTGGAAGAACTCCAATCCTCATCCCATGTCCCGTTCGAAAATCTGTAACAGGACGCCATCAAGTTCCGGCGTGAATTGACGGTAACCAGAAACCGAGTTCGCTGGGTGCGCCGGGTTCTCCTGTTCAAAATTCCGCACCTCATTGAATTCAGGATTCAACAAACACCCAACGCATGCATTGCTGCGCTGCAAGATAACCAGTAAGACATATTAGAAGGAAGGGATTCTGTATTCAAAGTCTCAACTCCCTGAAACTACCATTTGGAAGTCGAAAATGCTGTGCATTGACGATATCACCGGAAAGGGCCTTGGGATTTGAGGGTTGGCTGCTATAACCTTGAATACTCCTCCAGCAGGGCCGAGTCAAGCCCATTCTTAGTTGAAACTCTCCACGGCTCACGATGGGTCATGCAACCTTCTTCTTCGATCTCGTCGACGTCTTCGCCTCAATTTTCAGCTCTCGCTGGAGGGCTTCGCGGAGCTTTGGAAGATGACGGTAGCCGATCACCTTCCTCAGGCGCGGTTCGATGTCGATGAGCGCCGTCGCCAACCAGCGTTGCCGCTGACTCGAGTTCTTCCAATGATCGACCTTCGCACACCTTTCCTCGACAAGGGCATTGACCGATTCCAGGCAATTCGTCGTCTTGAACGAACGGCCCAAGACCCCGTACACGCCGAGCCGATGCAACGTGAGGGTCTCTTCCAGGCCTTCCTCAAGGCTCGCAGCCCCCGATTGGTTTCGCTCCTCGAGCTCTCCATGGAGCTCTCCGAGCGCCGCCCGAGCTTCGTCGTACTCCGGGCGCTCGTAGGCCCGCTGCAGCCGGCGTCGCCACACGGCTTGCTCGGTCTTCGATAGGTATCTCACGACGTTCTCGCGTTTGTGCCATTGGCAGCGTTGGACCAGGGCTCGATTCCTGAATGCCTTCTTGACCGCCGCCCGCAGACCTTTGCCGCCGTCGACAATCACCAGCACGCCTTCAGAGATGTCCAGGCCCCGCTCCATCAACGAACGGAGAAACGGAGTCAGCACTTGCTCGTTCTCCGTGTCGGTCTCCACGAAGCCCAAGAAGCGTTTGTCGCCCGAAAGCGTGACGCCCAGGGCCACTACCATCAGGGCGTCGGCAAACGCCTTCCCGTCCAGGAAGATCGCCACGACGTCCTCGCCACTCAGATCCCGCTCCTGCATCTCCCGAAGTTTCGCGGCACTCGCCTGGACGAATCCTCGAGACACCGTCGAACTCGACAGTCCGATCGCTCCCGGAATCGCTTCAGCGGCCGATTCATAGTTCCGGCAGGAGATCCCATACAGCACACGTCTGAGCAGTAGCTCGTTCACCGCGCCACCCGGACTGAGTTCCTCGTAGGTCCGAAGCGGAATCTCCCCGCCCGCCACGCTGCGCACTCGAGGCACCCGAACCGGCACCCGCTGGCCACCCAGCCCCACGGTCCCCGGATTGCTCCCGTGTCGCCGGCCCCGCAACGCCGCCTCCTTTCGTGCGTATCGCTCACCCGCCAACGACTTCACTTCCTCGTCGAGCAACTCCTCCACGTGCATCAACCCCAGTGGGATCAACGCCCGAATCATCTCCACCTTCGAGTCCAATTCCAGTCCCGAGTATTCCTCCCGGCTCAGGACCTCGACCTCACCCAGCACACGCGACTTCTTGCGTTTCTTTACCGAACGTAACAGACTCCTCATCTCGGCTCCTTTCTCTTACAGGCTTGATGTTGTTTCTTCCAATACCATCAAACCATGGGGTTTGGAGCCGTTTCAATTTCCAACTAAGATTGGCACACATTCGCAGGGCCAGGCACTCCTCCAACAAAACTCCCTCAGTGATTCTTGGTGGAGCACTGAACCCTGGAATCTCGCTATCGACCAGGATCGGGTGGTTGGAGTTAATACCTCCCAATACGTTAGTGGGCGCTCCAATCACGACCCGGCCGATCCCGGTACGGCGGATCGCATAGGAGCAGAAGACGCAAGGCTCAACGTTGGTGAACAAGGTGCATGCGTGCAAATCAATCGAGCCGAGTGCCTCTGTGGCCTTCTGGATGGCGAGGACCTCTGCGTGGGCCGTAACGTCAATTCTGGAGCGGGTTTCCTCGGACGCCTCTGCCAGAACCCGTCCCGTGCAAAGGACGATCGCGCCCACTGGAGGTTCGCCTTTGAGGGCCGCCCGACGTCCAGCCTCGATGCATTGCCGCATGTACGTTTCGTCGATCGATAGAGTGTGATCTTCGGCCGTCATGTTCTGTTTTCGTCCCTACCGGCAAGCCCTCCAGCCACTCTATACCATCCTACAGAGGTCGCCGTCCCAGGTGGATACCCATCGCCTTGAGGCGGGAACGCAACGTTGAGGCGTTAACCCCGAGTCGCTCGGCAGTGCCCCCCGGACCCGCGATTCTCCACTGTGTCTGCTTCAGCGCAGCGATCAGATTATCGTGTTCCAGGGTCTTCAGGTGTTCATAAGTGAGGATTTCTGGCCGTTGAATAGATGGACTCGATGGAGTCGATGTATCGGAACCGTCCCGAGCCCCCTGCTTGCCGGGCTCCGGTAAGTCTAATTTGAGAGCTCCGGGGCGAGCGGTGATGACGGCACGCTCGATTTCGTTCTGGAGCTCTCTGACGTTGCCCGGCCATTCGTGGCTCTGAAGCGTCTGTACCTGGCTTCTCGTGAGTTTGGGGGCGGGCCGGCCCATCCGCCGACAGATCATCTCGATACAGTCGTTCGCCAGAGCCGCTATGTCGTCGAGCCGCTCCCTGAGCGGTGCAACAGTGATCGGAAAGACGTTCAGTCGATAGTACAGGTCTTCCCGAAACTGACCGGAATTGACGCGTTCCTTCAGCGACCGATTCGTCGCTGCGACGATTCTTACGTTCACGGTGTGGGTTTGGGCATCTCCGACTCGCTCGAAGGTGCCTTCCTGCAACACTCGAAGCAGCTTGCCCTGGAGATCCAGGGGAATCTCGGAGACTTCGTCGAGAAATAACGTCGCCTGGTGGGCCAGCTGAAAACGGCCCACGCGATCTCTGACGGCACCCGTAAACGCACCTTTCATGTGACCGAAGAACTCGCTTTCAAACAACTCTTTTGGGATTGCTGCGCAGTTGACCTTGACCATGGGGCGCTGATTCCGCCGGCTTCGCTCGTGAATGGCTCGAGCGATCAGTTCCTTGCCCGTTCCGGACTCACCCGAAATCAAGACAGTGCTATCGGTTGGGGCAACGAGCCCGACCCGGTCGAGGACCTTCCGCAGCGCTTCGCTTTCACCCACAATCCCACTGTAGCCATGGGCGGTTCGAACCTCTTCCTGCAGGTATTCGTTCTCGAGTTCCACTTGCTTTTTGAGCCGCTCGATCTCTTCGAAGGCCTGGGCGTTGGCTATCGCGGCAGCGGCATGGTCGGCAAACGCGCGCAACCACATGAACTCCTGTTCTCCGATCGAGGCTCTCTGGAAAACACCTAATACACCAAAGAGCTCGTCTCTGAACATCAAAGGATGACCTGCAAAGCTCTGGATTCCTTCTTTCTGAAGCCAGTCCCCGCGCGCAAACCATTCAGGATCCTCTGCGGTCTCATGCAGTAGCAGGGACTCCCCTGTACTCCCGATACCTCCGACATGCCGGATCCCCAGCGGAAATCTGCGGTATGAGCCATCAATCTGGAACCAGTCGACGCCGCTGTCGTCACTGACAGGAGAAGCGGCGCTGGCGACCAGGTGGAGGCAGCGAGTCTGGTCCGGGCATTCCTTACGCGAGGGACACGCACCACAGATGTCGTCGGGTCGGATCAACCAGACGCGTGCGAGAGCAACCGCGGGCAGTCCGCGCAATCGCTCAACCAGCAGGTTCAACAGACCGGGCAGTGACCTTTCGTGGGCCATATCCAGTTGGATCCGCTTGAGTGTTTCGAATTCGAACTCGTCGAACAGAGCATTGCTCATAGAAGTAGCGAGTCTGTTGAAGACGAGATGAGATGTCAACGCGATATCTCACACAAGTGCGAGGTTTCACGAAGTTTTCGTTTAGCCCTTTGCAGGGCCAACCTCACTTAAACGCTGTTAAAACAGTTCCTTAGGTGATATAGCCCCAATGGCAAGGCACTTGCGATAACCCGGGTGAAGTGCACGACGTTTTCCCCGGTTGATTCACGAGCGGAGTGGAATCCGGGGTCGCCAGCACCTGAATAATCAATTCAATTGGAGGACACTGAAATGACATCGATGCTGCCCAGTCCGGGAATGGAGGTTGATGCTACCAACACCGCCGTGTTGATCACCGATCCTCAGAACGATTTTCTCAGTCCCGACGGTGTCACCTGGGGCGTGGTCGGAAAGAGCGTCACCGAAAACAACACTGTCGGCAATATCGAGTCTTTGCTGAAGACGGCGAAGGCCACCGGTATGCCGGTTTTCGTTTCCCCTCACTACTACTACCCGACCGACCATGGTTGGAAATTCGAAGGTGCGCTCGAATCCCTGATGCACAACATCGGAATGTTCGATCGGACAGGGCCACTCGCTCTGGACGGTTTCGAGAACTCCGGAGCCGACTGGCTGGGAATCTACAAGCCTTACATCGACGATGGGCAAACCATCGTTACCAGTCCCCACAAGGTGTTCGGTCCCGGGACCAACGACCTCGTCCTGCAGCTGCGGAAGCGCGGCATTGGCCGTGTGATCCTGGCCGGGATGTCGGCCAACCTCTGCACAGAAAGTCACATGCGGGAGCTGGGAGAGCAGGGCTTCGAGGTCGCCGTCGTTTCCGACGCCACGGCAGCGGCCCAGGTTCCTGAAGGCGACGGATACGAGGCCGCACTGGTGAATTTCCGCTTCATTGCGAATGCCGTCTGGACTACGCGTGAGGCCGTCGAAAAAATTGAAGCCACAGTTCTCGTGGGGCAGGTCTGATGGACACCGTATGACTGTCTGAACATCCGTTTCATAAACATAGATGGCGAATGAAGGAGCACGAACAATGACCCACAACGAGAATCAGTCCTCACAGACCCGACACCGCACCGTCAAAATTGGCAACCTCGATATTTTCTTTCGCGAAGCGGGACCCTCGGACGCCCCGACCGTCCTGCTACTGCACGGATTTCCAACATCGTCGCATATGTTTCGCAATCTGATTCCCGCCCTGTCGGATCGCTTCCATGTGGTCGCGCCGGACTATCCGGGGTTCGGGGCCAGCTCCATGCCGGGCACAGACGAGTTCGACTACACGTTTGACAACATCGCAGATGTCGTCGATGAGCTTATTGCCAAGCTGGATATCGAGAAGTACAGCCTGTACTTGATGGACTACGGAGCTCCGGTTGGATATCGCCTGGCGATGAAACACCCCGAGAAGGTGCAATCGCTCATCATTCAGAACGGCAACGCCTACGACGAGGGACTACTTGAATTCTGGGATCCGATCAAAGCGTACTGGCAGGACCGCAGTGAGGCGAACGCGAAAGTGCTCGAAGACTCACTGCTGACCCTCGAAGCAACCCGTTGGCAATACACACATGGGGTCCGGAACCAGACGGCGATCGCTCCCGACAACTGGTTCCACGACCAGTTTTTGCTTGAGCGACCCGGCAACAGGCAGATCCAGCTCCAGCTGTTTTACGACTACGGCTCGAATCCGGCACGTTACCGGGCTTGGCAGGAGTTTTTCCGCAGCCAGCAACCCCCGACCCTCGTCGTCTGGGGCAAGAATGATTTCATCTTTCCCGCTGAAGGCGCCGAACCGTATCAGCGCGATCTGAGGGACATCGAGGTTCATATGCTCGACACGGGACACTTTGCTCTGGAAGAGGACGGCGAGGTCATTGCGGCCAGGATCCGCGACTTTCTCGATCGAAAAGTCGTCCAGACAAAGAACAGTTCGGCGGTTGCATGAACCGCGTTCATGTACAGGGAGACTGAAATGGATCAACCCATCAGCGACATTGCGTTCACGCCGGCGGTGAAAGCGGCTCAGGAAGCACGAGGGTCGCGGCACTCCTATTCGAAGATGGAGGAAAGAGGCGGATGGGCCGCCCTGATCACACCGGAACTGACAGAATTTATTTCCGAGCGAGACTCGCTCTACCTCGGCACCGCGACGGCGTCGGGCCAACCCTACATTCAGCACCGGGGAGGACCTCGGGGTTTCCTCAAGGTCCTGGACGAAGAGACCCTGGCGCTGGCGGACTTTATGGGGAACGCGCAGTACATCTCACTGGGTAACTTGCGCGAGAACAACAAGGCATTCATCTTTCTGATGGACTACCCCAACCGGCGGCGCATCAAGATCTGGGGTGAAGCCGAATTCGTCGAGGACGACCCCGGATTGCTGGAACGCGTCGTAGATCCGGAATACAAGGCCAGGCCCGAGCGGGCGCTCGTGTTTCGCGTTAAAGCCTGGGATGTGAACTGTCCGCAACATATCCAGCCGCGATTTACGGCGGAAGAAGCGGAACCCGTTGTCGGGAAACTTCGGAAACGGATCGAGGGGCTGGAGTCGCAGCTGCGCGAGCTAGGTGTGGAGCCCCGTCTGACCAATGGTCATGAGACTTCCCTCAGCACGGGAAGCAAGAATTGTGCGACTTGCGCTCCGAGTTCCTGACCGGCACGCACGAAATGGGGACGCCAAAAGAGCAGTGGCGGCACTAGCAGCCCAACGGCCCCAACAGGAGTTAACCTAGCATTCAAGCTCAGGTCGTTAACGGAGGACGACGCCAATGACTCACGTTGAAGTAATTCGCCAAACCTCTAACAACAAGGTGGCCAACACGATTCGATGGTCGCTGGGAATCCTGTTTGTGATGACCGGTGCGATGAAACTTGTCGTCCCGGTACTTGCCGAGGCGTGGTCGGGTCAACTCATTGCGGCCGGGCTCCCCCACTACACGATCTCGCGCTGGAGCGTTCCGTTTGTCGAAATGGCCGTCGGTGGGTTTCTGTTTGCCGGTCTCTATACCCGGGTGGCTGCCGTCGTCGTCATCGCTATCATGACCGTCGCCACATATGTTCACGTCGTGGTTGCCGATCCATCGCTGTTTCCCCTGCAACCGAGTGAACCGATCATACCGCTGGGCGTCATCCTTCTGTGTCTCTACATCCTTTGGGAGGGCGCCGACGCCGGTTCCAATCCAGCAAAACTCGACTGAAGCAAGAGCCATTGATTCGCGCATCACATGAACGTCAGGATTAGCCCGCGACCCCACCGCCAAGGCCCATGCCGGTCAATCCGTCGTACGAAACGGTCCAACACTGTGATGTTCCTCGGTATATTTCCCTTCACAACTCATCTGTTCCTTTGCGTCACTGTATCGCCACTTGAGCCGCTCGATGTCGAATGACATCCGGGACTGTCCGGAGGACGGTGGCCCCATGTCGTTGGATGTCAGAGTCGGTCGCTCGTCGCGATTATCGGGGAGCCGAATTTCGACCGTATGCCTGAAGGCCAATCGAAAGCACCAAGTCCGCACCGCTAGAACAGACTCGAATCGGCTTTTGCGGAGAGCGATCGATCACGATACGATGCCCTTGAATCCGGTCTCCCTCCCGGAGCTTATAAACGCTTGACCCAGCGAGAATAGCAAGGGACACTAGGACGCAATCTTCCTATCTAAGATTCATGAACAGAGAGAGATTTTCGACATGCTGAAGTTTGCTGCCGTGGTTGGTTTCTTATTGACGATTGTCACCACGGCGCCCGCGCACCATTCGGCTGCGACTGAATTCGACATGAACGATCCGGTCAGCGTGGAAGGCGTCGTGAGCAAAGTCGAGTGGAGAAATCCTCACATCTGGTTTTACGTCGATGTGACGGACGAGAGCGGTCAAGTAACAACCTGGGGCTTTACGGGCAGCCCTCCGGGCATGCTGGCGCGGCGCGGTGTGACCCGAGATGTCCTGACAAACGGGGCTGAAGTCAAGGTCTCCGGCTTCCGCGCCCGCGACGGTTCACCAAACGCGGTGGGCCGTAACGTGACATTTGCCGATGGGACGAGTGTCTTCGCGGGAACCCCGGAAGAATTTCCTGCCCCTGCCCAGAGGTAGTCGTCGGGCCAAGCAAGGATCACTGAACGAGCCGTCATTACCAAGGGGGTCTCGTCCCCTGCCCCAACATGCCCCCCTTTGGCAGCACCGCTCATAAGGACAGAGACAGGCCCGGGCAGCTCAGGAATGGGGCTTTCAGAATGATTGCAACCACCTGTGCGCCTCCGGAACATCCGTGTAACCCGCACAATCACAGCGGCCCGGTTGTAGAGTGAGGGGATTTTTCGATTCGGATTGCCGAGAAATCATGTATGGAGAGTCAGCCATGAAGAAACGTTTCGTATTGTCGTTGTTTGCTGGGGCAGCCATCATTGTCGGTCTGGCCGGATGTTCTGCTGACGCCGAGAACATACCGCGCACCGCGGACGGCACACCCGACTTCACGGCCGTATGGGCGGGCCCGGGATTCGCACACACCGGCGGGCCCCTTGACCGCCCGACGGTTTCGCGATACAGCGAAGAGAACTTTGCTCCTTTGAGACCCGGTGCGGAGTCGATCTTGTATCGGGATTACACCGGGAACACCCGCATTGATGATCCTACGGCGCTTTGCTTGCCTAATGGACTTCCGCGGCAGATCCCTTCGCCTTACGCGCAACAATGGATTCAGACCCCCGACCAACTGGTGATTCTCTACGAATACATGCATTTCTTTCGAGTCATCCCGTTCGGCGAACCCAATCGGTCCCACGGCACCGATTTCGAGCCAACCTTTATGGGACACTCGATCGCCTGGTGGGAGGACGACACGTTGGTGATCGACACGATCGGTCTTCAGGAGTGGGTCCTCGACGCGTTCCATCCGCCCGACGGGGGCTCGCGCTGGCATAGCGACCAGTTGCACGTGGTCGAACGGATCGCGTTCAACTCACCGACGAATGCCTCCTATGACGTCACGATCGATGATCCGGTGATCTTCACCGAACCCTGGGTCCAGCCATGGGAAATGGAAATCAAACCGACTTGGGATGGCCTGTTCGAAATGATTTGTGAGGACAACAATCGGTGCAGAGAGGGAGACTGTACGCCTTCGGACGTGCAATCGAATTGAGTGTGGATCGGCGCTTACCCGGCAAATCCCGGGATGGCCGTCGCAACAGTCTTTCTTAACGATTTTTTTCAGGGACATCAGATGAAAACGAAGCAACTGAACTTTTCGCTTTGCGTGGTCGGGCTCTTCGCCATTTGTGGCACGGCAATCGCCCACCACGGAACCAACATTTCCTACGACCAGACCATAGTCGTCACTTTGACTGGCGTCGTGACGGAGTTTCGATTGGCGAATCCCCACAGCCAGCTCTATTTCGACATAACAGACGAAACGGGCACCGTCGTCCACTGGGCCGGCGAATTGAACAGCCCCGGCATCCTCAGGAGGATTGGCTGGACGCCGGATATCATGAAGTCGGGAGACGAAGTCACGCTGAGCCTCCACCCATCCAAGGCGGGCACACCGGTTGGGGTTGTCGAGAGAGACGAACCCATGATCGTTAATGGCGAACAACTTGTGGGAACTGGAGATCAATAGGATCGCCTCAACGGCAGGAGCTTGAAGAATGCGAAATCGTCTCATAAGAATGCGAAAACGTCTCATCAGTTTTGCCTTCGTTGTCATTGCGTTCGTGGCGGTAATAACGATGGTCGCGTGCTCGCCTGTTGCCCCAGCTCCAACGGCCCAAGACAACCTGAACGGTGTGTGGACCCGGACCAGCCGGGTTCTGACCATGAGCGAAGAAGCACCTCCGATGACGGAGTGGGGTCAGGCAACATTCGATGCGACACGGCCCGGTTATGGACCCAGAGCCGTACCTCCGGGCGTAGGCAACGACCCGATGGGAACCTGTGATCCGCTGGGGATGCCCCGCAATCTCTTTCTCGAAGTGTCGATCTACCCGATGGAAATCCTCGAGACTCCGGACCGCGTCCTGCAGTTTTTCGAATGGGCCCACGTGTGGCGCGAAATCTGGACGGACGGAAGAGCACTCCCGGAGAATCCCTTCCCCCGATGGATGGGATACTCGGTGGGCCGGTGGGAGGGCGACACCTTCATCGTGAACTCGCTGGGTTTTGATGAACGCACCTGGCTCGATCATTTTGGAAACCCGGTGAGCGATGACATGCGGCTGGAAGAACGCTATCGGCGTGTCGATGAGGAAACCCTGGAACTCGTCATGACCATCAATGCGCCGAAGGCGTACACGACACCATGGGTCAGCGAGACGAAGGTCATGAAGTTGGCACCGGAGGGACAGGAGATTGAGGAATTGTTCTGCGTCCCGACCGAGGAACAGGCGTTTAACAGGGGAATCCGCGATCCCGCCGCAGGCCTGATCCCTGATTAGAATTTCGAGTTGGAAACCGAACTCAATCCCTTCGGAGCCCGGCTCGAAGCTTGAAAAATCGGATCCGATACAAATTCATTTCCGCCCGCGATTCCCAAAACAAATCCGCTTACGTTGATTTCGGTGTACCTTCCCGCATTAATCCGGGGACGGACACCTAACCTAAACCTGCTTTCACAAAGATAGGACGATCGACCAGGATAGGATTACCTTGAGTCAGGTCTTCGTCCCCGAACTAACATTCTTCATGCGCCGACGCTCAGCGGACCAGCCTTGAATGACGATGATTCGTCCTGACCCGAAGGAGAGCAATGCGCCAGGAACTGTGCCAGGTGTGTGGCAACGACGTTGCACCTCGGTTAGCGACTTGCCCATATTGTGGAGCAGGGCTTAGCGCCAAACCCGTCCCCAGGAATCGCGAAAAGTACCGCACTGTAAATCTGAAATTCGATATGCCGACGGTCGATGAGGGTCGACAGAGGATGCGTCAGGAACTTCGCCGGGCTCAGGAAGACGGCCTGAAGGCCGTGAAATTCATTCATGGCTATGGTTCGAGCGGGACGGGCGGCAAACTCCGGCACGCGGTGCGCCGATCCCTCGACGGGCTCTGCAGAGAAAGCAATATTGCCCTGGTCGTATATGGCGAAGACCTTCGAGAACAAAAGTCCGTACTGATCAAGCGACTTCCCCTGCTTAAACAGGATGTTGATCTGAAGCGCGTCAATCCGGGTGTGACGCTGGTGATCATGCGATGAGGGTGAGTATTGTCGGACGAGGACTCGACTCGGACCCTATGTGGGCCGCCTCGAACCCGGAACATCGAACCGGAAGCACATTGACTTCTGCTGTGGGATCCCGCGCCAGTCTAAATCGACCTGAATTAGGTGTCCGTCCCCGAACTCAGCCTCCACCAGCGGTGCACGAAATTTCCGGGCACTTCGCCGGGTAGCCGCGCTGGGGCCGGACTTGCCAGTACCCGCGTCAGGACATCCGATTCACCGAGTACGGGTCTGGGATCGATATAGTCCGCCTCTATGAAATACGTCGAAAGGGCATCGATCGCGTTGCTCCTGAAACCCTTCAGCCTTGAGTCTTCCCGGGCCCGCAAGGTTCGGATCAGGCTCTCTCCGTCACCGTCCAACTCGCGACAGACGTCCACAACATCGCTCAGGAAGACTGAAGTCACCGCCGCACTGCGTTCAATCGCTTCCGAATCTACAGCCCGGCCCCGCCCTTCTGAATATGCCTCGCAGAATGCTTCAAGCAGCTGCGACCGGGCATCCAACTGGGAGCCGGCCCCATCACCCGTCAAAACTGACTGCGCCAGTGGTGCCCCGGCTGCGGCTAGTGCCAGCCACTTTCCGACTCGATCAATGCGACCGTCCAGGAGCGTGTGCAGCGTTTGCAGATCGTCCCAGAGCATATAGATAAGGTGCTGGGCATGGTGGCCGCGGCCGGGGTCGAATCGCGGGACCGAAAGCTCGGCGCCGTATTGCTCCGGAGTCAAGGTGGCCGGGGCCGGGATCTTTGGCAGGAGTTCCACATTCAGCTCATCCGCACTCTTAACGCTTGATTCCCTCTCACGGACGACGGCCAGGTCGATCACATGTGGAGGCCCGCAACCCTCCTGGGCCAGGGCCTCCTGTATTCGGGCGAGATCTGTCGGATCGTTCGTCAGATAGAAGATCTGGCGGTCGTCATCCGCGGCGATACGGCCCAGGCACCGGACGATGGATTGATATCGGGGTGGATCGCTCTGGTCGAGCGCTTCGTCCAGAAACAGGGGCAGGCGCACGCCGTGTTCAGCTTCGTCCACGAAAGCCAGGCGTGACGCTAAGAGGAGTTGGGCGCGGCTTCCGTCGGAAAGCTCACTGGGCTTGTGGCCACGACCGGTGACTGCGTCGACGGCAACGAAAGACGCCTGGTCGTTTTGGGGCACCTGAAGTTCGTAAGAATGGTGTGTGAAGTCGCCGAAAAAAGTCCGTGCACGCTCAAGGACCCTTGGCATCTGGTTCAATTCATATTCTTCCTGTACGCTCCCGACCAGGAATTTGCCTGCGGCACTGGCCATCACGCCGTCCCGACGGTCACTGAGGACTTCCCTCGCCTCGTCGCGCTTCGAGATCAGGGCTTCCAGGTCATTTGACTCTCTTGCCTTCTTCACATCCGACTTGATGTCGGATTCTTCCGAGCGCAGGGTCTGGCCTCCCGCAACCCGCGCCGCCAATCGGCCTCTTTCAGTTTCAAGTTGGCTGTGATCCAGCCCGAGCACGTCATCAGCGCCAGCCGATCGAAGATTGGACTCCAGCGTCGTGATCGCTTTCGACAGGCCGTCCTTCTGCGCGACGTTCTCTTTATATGGCTTGATCACTTCGAGAAGTCGAACGAGCCCGGATCGATCGTCAACCTGAAGACCCGCCTGAGTGTAGATCGCTCTTTTGCTCGTTTCGAGTGCTGAAAGATCATTGCCGAGCTGCACGAGTTGTTCCTGTGCATGTTGCTGTGCAACTTTCGCATTGGAGAGAGCCTGGTCCCGTGCGGCCAGGCTCTCGACCGCCGCCCTCGGGCTCGCACCCCTGGCCAGGGATTCCTCATCGTGCCTGTCTAACATCGCAACCAACTTCTCGAACACCTGGCTTCGCTGGCGCTCGAGCTCTTCGATTTCACCCGCCGCGCCCTGCTCATCCTGAATTTTGATTCTCAGCTCGTCCAGGGCACGAACCATGTCGACGAGCTCCGCGTCCGGCGGAATTTCCTGAAGACCCAAGGTGTGGGCGAGTGCCTGGCGTTGTTGATCGGATTCCCTCTGCTCTTCGACCACCTCTTCACGCTCCACCTTCAACTTCGCACGGTCCGCGTCCCTGTACCCGCTTTGCCGGCTGGCAGCGATATTCGCAGCCAGATCGCGCTCCAAATCGCGCAGCCTTGCCGTGACGGATTCAAGCGACCAAGCATCGGGCGCCGCAAGATTCGTCGGAAAATCACGTTCATGGACTCCCCGGGCATCGCCTTCTCCTGACTGCACGATGGTGTCAATCCGAAACACCCATCCGGCAATGCCCAGACCGACGCCCAAACCGGCCACGGCAAGAAATGCAAGATGGAGCACAACGCCCAACGCGACTCCCAACACGACGAGAACGCCAGCCAGGAAAAACATCCACATTCGCGGTGGCCAGAGGGTGCTTTCTTGCTGAGACTCGCTGACTACGGGGGTGCTCAACCACGCCCTCAGCGATGCCACGCCTCGGCCCAGCAGTTCTGATTGATTGGGATCGTGTTCCAGGGGGATGGCCTGATTCAGTATCTCGAATTGTTTATCAATGGCCCTCAGCCGCGTGGAAGCACTGTCGCGCTCCCGGAAAAACGCAAACAGCTTCGAGGCAGCTGGAAGGTCCAGAGTCTCCGGTGCGTCGGCATTTCCGCCACACGCTCTCCGGGCCTCGGCCAGGGCGCGCGCCTTTCCCCTGTGGTCCGTTTTCGCCTGATCGAGGTTCCGCTCCAGATCAGCCAGGGAATCTGCCGACGCACGTGCCGTGGACAGATCGGGTGCCGGGACGCGCGCCTTCAGGCCCGAGGCTGTGGCATCCGCGATCGCTTTGTCGCGGGTGCTTTCCGCTTTTCTCTTTTGATCAGACTTGGCCTGAAGGTCTGCTTCAATCGACTCCAATGTTTTCAATTCGTCGCCGGCCATGTTTCGAAGCTCGGAAGGCATCGGCTCCAGCGCCGCTTCGACGGCAGCTAATTCATCCCTGTGTGCTTGCAGCCCGATCGCACCTTCGACCCGCGGAAGACGCTGCTGCGCCTCATCCGCAGCCACAATCTGGCCGGCCAGCTCATCGAGTCTCGATTCCTTAGCTGATAGATCCGCCTGGCTCGCCTCGGCCTTCCGGATCTCGCTTTGAATATCGCTCAGTTTCTTTCGTTTGCTCCGCCCCGGCCGGGTTCCGACTTTGGCCGATATCTCGGCGGTCAGTTCATCGAGATCAAATCCACCAGCCATCTGTCGGCGGATCGCCACGGCAACGTCGTGCCCGGCGTTATCGGTTGACTCGATCAGATCCGGCAGCCTCAGGAAGAAGCAACGGTCCAGGTGATCCGCAGGGAGCAGTGGGGGGGCCGTGTCCAGGCCGTTCAGTTGCCATCGGGGAGGCTGGCCGTCTGCCTGGACCCACCACTGCCCCTGGTCGTCTTCGAAGAGTGCTCTCGCGCTGGTTGATTGCCGTGACGATTCCTTCGGCCAGATCAGATGGCGCAGTGCACGGCACAGACTCGACTTGCCGATCCCATTCGGTCCGACGATGACGTTGATGCCGTCGCTGAGACCTTCAACGGTGAAAGGAGCGTCGATACCGGGAAGGCGGCTGATTGTGAGCCGGCGCAGTTTCACCGCGCGCCCCCGGGTTCAGTCCCATCAGGCCCTCGTTGGCGCAACATCGCATACAGAGCGGCCATCCCCGCTTCTTCGAGCGTCGTCGCAAGAGTTTCCTCGGCCAGGGGATCCACCGGCTCGCGCACATCCTGCAACGGCGACCAGTTCGGGTCCCCCGCCAGTGTCCTCAACTCTCGCCGGGCCGCTTCGATGATCTTCAGCCCATTCTCATCCCTTCGGGAGATGCTCAGCAGTTTGCGTGCCAGTAACGCAGGCGGATCCTGCGCTGTAGCCAATTCTTCGAGGTCGATCGCAAGCTCCGTGTGGTTGAAGACTTTATTGACGAACATCACTGTCGCGCCGACATTACGGGACAGGTCCTGCCACCTCTGCCCCTCCACATAGCTCTGAAGGGATTCAAAACGTTCCTCACGGATGCGACCCACAAGATGAACCCTGAGGCCCAGAAGCTTCGGGACGTGATCGGTCGAGTGTATGTGCCGCACGGCTGACTCAGCTTCGACGAGAATCCGGTCGGCTGTATCCTCGACGTCGTCGGATTCCCCGACTCGGACTTCGATTGCTTCCCACCGAAGCGTGGCCTGAACGAGTTGTTGGGCCACAATCCGACCGCTCGCATCAACGCTGATGAGCCACGGCCCGTGAGGCCCGGGCTCTCCCGCGTCCAGCCCAACCAGGGAACCCAGGTAGCCGTGCGGGATCGAATCGTTCCGCTCGAAACTCCCAGCCAGCGAAGGCTTGTGGATATGCCCCAGGAGCCATGCGTCAATCCCTGAACTAAGGAGCTCGTGGCGGGAAACCGGGGCGTAGTTTCCCCCCGATGCGTCCAGATCGGCGTGTAGAAGTCCAAGCCTTGGCAATCCTGGAAACCTGGCAGGAATCGGCGACCCGATCAGCTCCGCGACAGGACTCCGCTTGACATGCTGTTCGGGAAAAGACCAGCCGAGGATTTCCGCCACCGGATGACCGTTCTTTTCGATCAGGCGCGACTCCCAGGTCCCGGCACGGCCAACGATGGTGAGCCCCTCTATCCGGCTCGCCAGCCGCGGCAGCGCCTCAACGTCGTGGTTTCCCACAACAGCGAGCACCGGTATCCCGGCCCCCGACAGACGCTCGACGGCGGCTTCGAGAGGACGCAGCGCTTCGAATCGGGCATTCGTACTTTCGACGACATCACCGGCAAAGAGGACCGCGTCGACTTCTTTTGAAATCGCGAGCTCGACGGCAGCCGCTAGGGCAGCCTCCGGTGTGAGATCGGATGCCGACACCCCCATATCGTCGAGGTCGTCCGGCAGGCTGGACGGTCGCGTGCCCAGGTGTACGTCACCGATGGCAAGCAACCGGAGACCGTCGGCGTTCGATCTGTCTATCGGTTTCACAGACACTGTGCTGTCCTAGAATTCGTGGCTAACCTGAGCAGCGTCCTGAGCCTGAACGCCTCTCAACTGGCTCAGTTTTTCCGCCGTCGCCTTGAAACGCATCGCCCGAAACCCACCGAAAGCAGATGCGGAACTGGTCACTAATGCGGATACTGTACTGTCGGGCACGATCTCCCTTCAGCGCTTCCAGCAGGATCGACGGTGGTACGCGCAGATCCTGAAGGCTGGTGGCGCGATGCAATACTCTCAGCTTGCGGAGCCTTGTTCTCTGAATCGACGCCTTTCATGAACGTCGAGCTAGAGTTTGAGATACTCTAACCTGCATTTGTCTACCGAATCCACTTGTGACACGTTCCAACGAGGTGATGAGCGGTGCCGTGGTTTTAGCCGGAACTCGGGTGCCGGTGCAGACGCTGCTTGACTATCTGGATTAAGGTGACACGCTCGCCCAGTTCCCGGAGGATTTTCCAACGGTGAGTCGGGAACATACGGTCGCCGTTTTTGAATTAGCCAAGGTATCTGTATTTGCGCATGAGGATACTTTCTGCGCGAATTCGCGGGCTTTTCCCACCTTTCGCAGGCCAGGATTTCCTGAAGGTCTGATTGTGCGAGGGCTGTCAGAAACCAGACCCCGTAGTCGGTGCAGATTCTTCCCCAACCCATCCGCCTTCATCGTAAAATAACCCCGTCTTTCCTTTCCCGACGGCGCCCCCGGCGCCCGTCTCCAGGTCCATCTTCCTATGTTCCAAGTACCCCGGACTCCGTTCCCGGGCTGTCCGCACCACATCGTCCCCAGAGGCCGCTCCCGCGAGCCCGTCTTTGTTGACGACACCGATCGCTTAGAATTCCTCGGCATTGTGAGAACGGCTTCAAACGAGGCCGGTCTCCAGATCTGGGCCTATGCGCTGATGAGAAATCACGTCCATATGATTGCCGTTCCCGAAAACTCCGAGTCGATCCCCGACGCGATGGAGCTTTCCCTGGCCCGCTACGGGCAGTGGTTTCTCCGACGGCATGGAGGCGGCAGAGAGTTGTGGCACAGGCGGTGTCACTCGGCCTTTATCCAGACGCGCTATTTGTGGAATGCGGTGCGTTATGTGGAACGCAATCCCGTGCGGGCGGCCATTGTGGGGCGGGCGGAGGACTACCGCTGGTCAAGCGCACGCTGGCATTGTGGTCTGTTGGAAGAAGACCTTCTCGCAAGTCCCACCTCACCCTTGAAGGGGGCTCTGGCGGACTGGTCGTCGTGGCTTCGGGAACCGGATTCCGATCCGCGGTTCGCGTATCTGAGGCGGAAGAATCGGGAGTTACCCGACAAGCGAGAGCCGGAAGTCATCGGCTTGCTGGAGCGTGAGCTTGATCGGCGGATATCGCGTGGAGAGAAATGGCGGGATCGGGGGAAGAAATAGCAGCTAGTCTGCAGGGCCGGGAATTCGAACAAGATCCGATACCCTTGAATAAGGTCTCCGTCCCCGAACCCGCGAGTGATATAACGATGCTTTCGAGGTACGCCATTATGTTAAAACAGGGGTTTCGAGGGGCGATGATCCTGGCCCTCGGCCTGGCCACAACCGGCTGTCTGATCATTCCCATCGTTCCTGCTGGGGCGCAAAACCAACGCCAGTTTGAAGGACGGCTGACACCGGTTCCTGTTGATGGTGTGACACGGAACGACATCACGGGGATTGGTTCGATGTCGGCCGTGCTGGAAGGAACGCGGTTGACGATCACGGGATCGTTCGAAGGTCTGCGGGCGCCGGCGACCGAAGCGAATCTCCATCGGGGTCTGGCGACCGGTGTCCGGGGGACGGACTTCTTTGAGTTGACGGTATCGGGGCAGACGTCGGGGGAAATCTCCGGATCGCTCGACCTGACTGAGGATCAAATAGACAGCCTCCGAGAGGGCAGGCTCTACGTGCAGATTCACAGCGAAATAGCGCCCGAGGGCAACCTCTGGGGCTGGCTCTTGCAGTAGGAGGAACGACGATGCTGGCTAAGGTTCACCTGAAAAGAAGCTTTCTGTTGGGAGTCTCCCTCGTCACGGTCATCGTCGCCGGTGGCTGGAACAGTCCCGGAGCTGAAGCACAGAGGGTGTACAGTCCGGCGCAGGCCGCGGCGGGCCAGGCGGTCTACCAGGCCGAGTGTGCGATGTGCCATCAGAACGACCTCTCTGGCGGGGGCGCGGCGCCGGCGCTGGCGGGAACCAACTTCGTCAATCAATGGCGCACCCAAAGCGTAGACGCCCTGGTCGACGCCACCCGCGCGTCGATGCCACCGAGCAATCCCGGCGGTCTCTCCGAACAGACCTACCTGAATATCACGGCGTTCGTGCTCCAGGCGAACGGTGCGGTTTTTGGAAATCAACCGCTCATATCTGCTGTGACTGCTGAGATTGGCGCCCTGGCCACGGGGATTGCGCCGGCCGGTTTGTTTGATAGCGCGGGTCCGAATGAAACAGAAGGGCCCGAGGGCGTAACCGTCGCCGGATTGGTCGAGAATTTCGTCCCCGTAACAGCCGAGATGAAGCTCAACCCCGACCCGGCCGACTGGCTGATGATCCGGGGCAGCTACCAGGCCTGGAACTACAGCCCCCTGAACGAGATCACGCGGGACAACGTGGCCGACCTGCGGCTCCAGTGGGTCTGGTCTATGGAAGACGGGGTGAACCAGGTGGCCCCGATCGTCCACGACGGCATCCTTTATTTCAACAGCCCGGGCAACATCATCCGTGCCATGGACGCGCGCGATGGCGAACTCATCTGGGAGAGCCGGGTGGGTGGGCCCAGCGGCACGATGCGGGGCATCGGTATCACCGAAGACAAGATCATTTATGTCAGACCCGACACGGTGATGACGGCGCTGGACGCGCGAAACGGCGAGATCCTGTGGGACACCCTCATTGGAGAGAATTTCAGGAGCACCAGCGGTCCGATGGTGATCGGCAACACGATCGTTGCGGGACTGGGGGGTTGCGGCACCTACAGAGAACAGAAGTGCGATATCAGCGGCTATGACGCCACTGACGGACGGCAGATCTGGAAGTTCAATACAGTGGCCCAGGAAGGCGAGCCCGGTGGCGACACCTGGGGTGATCTGGACAACCTGCTGCGGGCGGGAGCGGAGACCTGGATCACGGGCAGCTATGATCCCGAGCTCAACCGGACGTACTGGGGTGTGGCCCAGCCCAAGCCCTGGGTGCCCGCAACCCGCGGCAACACGGTTGACGATGACGCCCTGTATTCGAGCACAACTCTGGCTCTGAACCCGTACACGGGTGAACTGGACTGGTACTTCCAGCATGCGCCGGGTGAAGCGCTGGATCTGGACGAGGTCTTCGAGCGGGTTCTAGTGGATGCGGGCGGGCGACGCCTCGTGTTCTCGATCGGGAAGCACGGCATTTTGTGGAAGGTGGACCGCGAGACCGGCGAATACGTTGATCACACGGAAACCGTCTTCCAGAACGTCTTCGACAGTTTCGATCCGGTCACGGGGCGGCCCCAGTATCGTATCGACATCGTCGAACACGAAACCGGGCAGTGGCTCCAGGGTTGCCCATCGACCGAAGGCGGCCACAACTGGCAGGCGATGAGCTACCATCCGGGAACCCAGCGGTTGATCATTCCCCTGAGCCAGAGTTGCCTGGAGATACGTGGCCGGCAGATCCCACTGGAAGAAGGCAGCGGCGGGAATGCGGCCGACCGGAAGTGGTATGAGATGCCGGGAACCAATGGGAATGTCGGCAAGCTGGCCGCATACGACGTCAACACGATGGAAGAGGTGTGGTCGTATGAACAGCGGGCGCCATTCTTGACAGCGGTCGTGTCAACGGCCAGCAACATCGTGTTTGCCGGGGATCTGGATCGGAAGTTCCGGGCATTCGATGTGGAGACCGGCGAGATTCTGTGGGAGACGCGGCTGGGAACATCGGTTCAGGGGTTTCCGCTGATTTTCGCGGTTGATGGGAAGCAGTACGTCGCCGTCACGACGGGTCTCGGCGGAGGCAGTCCGAGAGTGGTGCCGGGGTTGATCACCCGCGAGATTCAGCATCCCGCAAATGGCAACGCGCTGTGGGTGTTCGCACTGCCGGACGGGGACTAGAGAGATCCGGGACGGATACCTAATTCGGAATAGAACATTCTGCTATTGGTGAGCAGAACTGCAGCATTAGGTGTCCGTCCCGGATCTGCGCGGATCTGCGGTCAGTCTTCCGCGGTGAGGGAGCTGTACAGGTCCTCGATAAAGCTCTCGGTCGCTCCCAGTCCGCTCGTCGCACCGTATAAGGGTTCATACTCCCGTGTGGGCTCGGCGGCCTTCACCTGCTCGAGCGTCATGCCCTGGTCGATCATGTTCTGGACGCGATACCGAAGGATGTTCGACATGTCCCGGTACTTGATAACATCGTCCCGATCGCACAGACGGCCGTGCCCAGGAACCACATAGGTGCGGCTCTCCGAATTCATCGGACTCGACAGGGCGACGATCCGGTCCAGCCCTGCGATCGTCCCCTGAACGCGGCCGCCTCCGTCGAAATCGACAATGGGGTACCGTGTGATAGCAAATACGTCACCGCCGCTGATGACGTTCGAGCCTTTGAAAAACACAATACTGTCGCCGGTGGAATGCGCGGCCGGGATATGAAGGATGTCGATGTCTTCGCCGTTGAAATGAATCGTCTTCCGGTCCGTGTAGGTTTCCGTCGGCCAGAAACCACGGCCCACGATGAAGCGATCGTTTGGAGTGCCGGAAGGTTCCGAACTCATTACCTTAATCACGTTTTCGTGACCCACGATCGTTGCGCCGTCGGGGGTGGCCAAGGCCTCGTTCCCACCGGCGTGATCCCCATGGACATGCGTATTGATGATGTAGCGAATGGGTCTGTCCGACAGTTCCCGGATGGCCGCCATGATCTTAGGGGCCATGGGCCCAAACTGCGTGTCCACGAGCAACACGCCGTCATCGCCAATCTGGACCGTAACGTTTCCACCCGCGCCGACCAGCATGTAGACATTGCCCTGCACGTGGCTCACCTGGACCTCGACCGCGTCGAAGCGTCCCTGGGCGTATGCGGCGGCATCCAGGCCATCGGAGGCGGCCAGAAATAGGGCCATGCCAAGGACGACGATAAACAGTTTGCGGATCGACGGTTGAAGTTTTCGCTTCATCACTTTCTCACCTCTTCGCTCGTCTCTTAAGTCATCCGGAATCCCTGTCTGAGGGGCATCATACGCCGGGCGTGGACCCAGACAACCACCATTTGTCTCTCGGACTCCCGAAACCGGTTGACAACTTGTCGGAAAGATCGAACTTTTTCGGCATGTGCGGGCAGGATTACGGGCCAAGCTGCGCCCCGCGGCGACGTATCCGACACACTACCTTGCTCATCCGATTTTCTGAACACAGCGGCTTTGGCATACGGATTGCACGTGTATGTGTGACGGACCGAAGGAGGTTGTGAGGGTGCAAACGTTGATCCTCGGAATTGCTGCGGCGATTCCGCTTGTAGCTGGAATTGCGCTGGTTGTTGACGCCGCCAGGCGCCTGTTTCACGGGAGACGAGGGACCGGACATCTACCAAACGTTTGAACGGATTCGATGTGTTGTTGTGCCACGCATCTGACATCCGACGCATTATCTTTGACGGGAAATGCCCTGACTTCGACAACAGCTATGGCCCCATCTGCCAGGATCGGATCGCTTCGGACGGGTAGACAAGCATCACGATATTCAGCAGCAGGCCATCCCGGATCCAGAACGCCAGCGCGCATTCGGTCGCTGCGAACAGAACAAGCGACCGACGCCTTCCCAACGCGGTTCCGACCAGGAAGCCACCCGTACAGACAGCGATGTCGGACACGGAGTTCACGATCGTGTCGCCTTCGTAACCCAGTGCGATCGTCGCCTCACGGTAACGCTCGATGATGAACGGAGAGTTTTCGACGACCTCCCAGGCCGACTCCGTCAAAACCGTCAGACCCATCCGCCACTCCCCACTCAGACGCTGGGCCACCAGCGTCAGGAACCAGAAGAATGCCAGGCCGTGAAGCAGATGGGTGAATGAGTAGGGATCGAAGACATGCTGCGAATTGTGGGCGCTGTGAATATCACCGGCCCAGAGGTACAGTTCACCGCAGGAGCACAGCCAGAGACGGCCCTGGCTGCGGAGCCGGAGCGCGGTGAGTCCGACGATGATGACGATCGCCCCACCAAGCCAAAGTCTGCGCTCGAGTGGCGTAATATCGGCGGACATAGCTGGAATCCAGTGTAGCCTGAGGAACCCTGTTTGCGGCGATCGCACGTGCACGGCTTTGCGACGGTCCCGCTCGCACGGTATCGTATGGGTGTGATGAGACATAGCGGGTCTGGCGACAGACGGCCGGCGTGGCCGGATCGGCCGGCACTATTTCTGGACCTGGATGGGACGCTGCTGGACTTCGCGGACGAACCCGAGGGCGTGGAAGTTTCCAAGAGAGTCCGTGATCTGCTGGGCCGGTTGCGCGACGTTACGGGAGGGGCAACCGCGCTGGTCAGCGGTCGGACGATGGACGACCTCGATCAACTCCTCGCTCCACAAAAATTTCCGCTGGCCGGGGTCCATGGGTTGGTGCTGCGCGACGGTGCGGGGCGCATCACGCGTACGGAAGTAAACTCAGAGGTGCTTGCCCGAATCGAGGGAGCCTTGCGTCGCTTTGTTAAAGACAACCCGGAAACATTGCTGGAACACAAGGGCGCGAGCCTCGCACTCCACTACCGCAAGAGGCCGGAGTTGGAAGCGTCCGCGATCCGTCAGGCTGAACAGACGGTCGCAATTGTGGGGTCCAGTATGCAGGTGCTCTATGGCAACAAGGTCGTCGAGATTAAGCCGCAGGGCCAGAATAAGGGAAGCGCAATCGTATGCTTCATGAAGGACGCCCCGTTCAATGGAAGAACGCCGGTCTTTATCGGCGACGATGCCACCGACGAGGACGGTTTCAGGACAGTCAACAATCTCGGAGGCGTATCGGTGAAAGTGAACTCCGGTGAAACAGCCGCCACCTCCCGACTGCCGGATGTGGATGCAGTATTGAAATGGCTTGAGGAACTGGTGTCGTCATGAGCAGCCTGGAACTTGGAGTAATCGGTAACTGCCAGATCGCCATACTAGTCGATCCGCGGGGGCGTTTTGTGTGGGGCAGCTTTCCGCGAATCGACAGCGATCCCTTCTTCTGCTCCCTGTTGAAATCGAAAGACGGAGCCGATCAAGCCGGATTCTTCGCCATCGAACTTTTGGACTTCGCAAGCTCTGAGCAGTCGTATGTGGACAACACAGCCATCCTGACGACCACTTTATGCGACAGCTCTGGCGGCGCCGTCAAAATCACCGACTTCGCACCACGCTATCAAAATTTCGGCCGAAGCTTTCATCCGATCATGGTGACCCGACAAATCACTCCAGTCAGCGGTGCACCCGCGTTGCGGATTCTCTTGCGACCCACAGCTGACTATGGCAGCCGGGAACCCGATATCGCCCATGGCAGCAACCATATCCGTTTCAGCAACGGTCGTTTCACGATCCGACTGACAACGAACGCCCCGCTGGCGGCTCTGCTTGAAGAACGCGTCATCGTGATCGAGAAGCCCATCACGCTGATGCTCGGCCCGGATGAAACCATGACCCAGAGTCCCGACATGATCAGTCGCGAGATGTATGGGGAGACGAAGAATTACTGGGAAAACTGGACGCGAGCCCTGTCGATTCCCTTCGAGTGGCAGGAGGAAGTCATCCGGGCCGCTATCACATTGAAGCTCTGTACGTATGAAGATACCGGCGCGGTGCTGGCGGCACTGACGACATCGATACCCGAAGCTCCGGAGAGCGGGAGGAACTGGGACTATCGATACTGTTGGCTGCGGGACAGCTACTACACCGTCCAGGCCCTCAACAGCCTCGGTGCGACCAAGACGATGCAGCAATTCCTGGCCTACATTTTCAATCTCGTCGCCGAACACGCGGAAACGAAACGTCTGCAACCTGTGTATGGCATTTCCGGCGAGCCGGCACTGACGGAATCCACCGTCGAGAGTCTCGAAGGCTATCGCGGAATGGGTCCGGTCCGTGTGGGTAACGACGCATACAAACAACGGCAGAACGACGTCTACGGTGCGACGGTCCTGGCGTCAACGCAGATTTTCTTCGATCAACGGCTGGTCGAGAGCGGGGGCCAACGCGAGTTCGAACGGCTCGAAGTCCTGGGTCATCGAGCCGCCGAGTTGTTCGATAAGCCCGACGCCGGCCCGTGGGAATTTCGCGGCCACAGCGATGTGCACACCTATTCCAGCGTCATGTGCTGGGCTGCCTGCGATCGTCTGTCTCGTATCGCAACCCACCTCGCATTGCACGAACGCGCCAGCTTCTGGGCGGACCGGGCCCGAAGTATTCACGAAAAAATCGTTGAACGTGCCTGGAGCGAAACCAAAAACAGCTTCGTGGCGACCTTTGGAGGCGACCAGATTGACGCGAGCCTTCTGACGCTGGCCGACGTCGGCTTCGTCACGGCCCGGGACCCGAAGTTTCTCGGCACGCTGGCGGCCGTCGAGGGGGAATTGCGGCGGGGACCGTATGTGTTTCGCTACACCAGCTCCGATGACTTTGGCATGCCTCAAACGGCCTTCAACATCTGTACGTTCTGGTATATCAATGCGCTGGCTGCGGTTGGACGGGAAGAGGAATCGAGGGAGTTGTTCCGAAATATGCTCGAACGTCGAAACGCGCTGGGTCTGCTTTCCGAAGATCTGGACCCCGCGGGCGGTGAGCTGTGGGGCAATTTTCCGCAGACATACAGTATGGTGGGAGTCATAACGGCCGCAATGCGTCTCAGCAAGACGTGGGAGCAAGCTCTATGACCCGGCTCGTCGCAGTATCCAACCGCGTCGTGGCGCCCAGACGCGGTAAGACTTCGGGAGGTCTGGCTGTGGCCCTCTGGGCAGCCTTGCAGGACCATGGGGGTGTCTGGTTCGGTTGGAGCGGCGAGACCACGCTCGACGAACCCGCTGAACCCAAGGTATCGAAGTCGGGCAACGTGCAGTTCGTCACAACGGACCTGAACAAAGAAGACTTCGAAGACTATTACAACGGTTTCGGCAATGACTCGCTGTGGCCCCTGCTCCATTTCATGCTCGGTTACTTCAAGTACGATCGGGTCCAATATGACGCCTATTGCCGTGTGAACGCGTTCCTGGCCAGGCAGCTCATTCCTTTCCTCAGGCCCGACGACATAATCTGGATCCACGATTATCATTTGATACCGCTGGGAGCCGAGTTGCGAAAGTCCGATATAAACCAACCGATCGGGTTCTTCCTGCACGTGCCGTTTCCCAACTTCGATGTGATCCACGCCCTCCCCTGCTACGAGGAGATCCTGCAGGCTCTGGCACGCTACGACGTTGTGGGTTTTCAGACCGATCGCGATCTCTGGTCATTCCAGGATTGTCTGACACAACCGGAAATCGGTGGTGCGGTCCTACGTGACGGACGAGTTACGGCCTTCGGACGAACCTTTCGTGCCGAGGTATTTCCGATCGGCATCGATGTCGATGCGTGCCAGTCCATGGCTTCGCAGAACATGGAACACTCTCAGGTCCGGCGACTTGCAACAAGTCTCCGCGATCGACTGTTGATCATCGGTGTCGATCGACTCGACTACAGCAAGGGGCTCGAACTGCGGTTTCGCGCCTTCGAAAACCTGTTGATGAACTATCCGGAAATGCGAGGGCGCGTTGCTCTGGTCCAGATTGCTCCACCGACCCGTACGGGTGTGCGGACCTACGATCAAATCCGGGAGAGACTCGAACAGGCCTCGGGGAATATCAACGGCCGGTTCGCGGATATCGACTGGGTTCCGATTCGGTATCTCAACAGACACTACGAACGCTCGGTCCTGATGTCGCTCTACCGGCTGGCAAAGGTTGGGCTCGTGACATCGATTCGCGACGGCATGAACCTGGTCGCCAAAGAGTATGCGGCCGCACAGGACCCGGAAGATCCGGGAGTGCTGGTGCTGTCGACCCTGACGGGTGCCGCCAAGGAACTCGCCGCAGCAGTCCAGGTCAATCCCTACGATCAGGACGGGGTCGCCGATAGTATTCGAAAAGCGATCGAAATGCCGATCACCGAGCGGCAGGAACGCCACGCGGATATGCTTGCCGCGCTCCGCAGGAACGACATTGTTACGTGGCGAAGGAACTTTATTACGGCACTGACGGAACAGACACAGGAATCAAACCGGTGGCCGACACAGTCGGCCTCGAGCTCTTGATCACGCGTGGGAACAGCCCTGCACTTGCGTGTAGTTGTGGTCTGTATCCGCACGAATTTCGACATGAATTGATTCTGTGCAGTCAAGCGTGGGAGGACCGGCCACAGGACGGTGGGCCCCGCGCTGAGGAAATCCCGCACCAGCATATGAAATCGGAATTACAGCGTCGTCGCTAACAATTCCCGCGACCGGTCGGACACGACCTGCTGGAGGTTGTTACCATGACTGTCGATCGTCACGACAGCGGGGAAGTTTTCGACTTCTAGTTCCCAGACCGCTTCGGGGCTACCGAATTCTTCAAGGCGCACGCTGAGGACGCGCTGGATACACTGCGCGTAGATCTGGGCGGCCCCTCCGATCGCATGCAGGTAGACGGCGCCGTGTTCGGCACATGCCTGCTGTGTCTTTGCACCCATGCCTCCCTTCCCGATCACGGCCTTGATACCAAATTTCTTGATGATGTCTGCCTGGTAGGGTTCTTCGCGGATGGAAGTAGTGGGACCCGCAGCAACGACTTTGTATTCACCGTCCTTCTCGAGCACGACCGGGCCACAATGGTAGATGACGGCATCCTGGATGACGTCCAGTGCCCCCCCCTCATGGAGATACTTGTGCACGGCATCCCGCCCCGTAAATACGACTCCGTTGAGCAACACAACGTCACCCACCTTCAGGCTCCGGACATCGGCTTCACCGAGCGGTGTCTCGAGGCGGACCACTTCGCACTCGGGCAGGGTGAGGTCCGGTGTGGGTTCTTCCCCCTGGAACTCGTGTTCGTCCGTATAGAGCCATTCTTTGACAGCGCCTTCTACGTCCAACCGGACGCCTCGCCGCCTGTAGGCCCAGCACATATAGGCGATCGTGACGAAGAAGGACGCCGGCAACCGGTTCAGCTTGCCCACCTTGCAACAACCGACGGTGAACTTGCCGGCAAAACCCATCGGCCCAATGTCGAGGGTGTTGGCGTCTTTCATGATCCGGGATTCAAGGTCGGCAAGCACCGGATCGGAACTACTGTCCTCAACGGACCTCAACAACTGATGCTTCGCAAACTCGTAGCCTGACGCCCGATCACCACCAATGGCGACGCCCAGAAAACCCGGGCCACATCCCTTCCCCTGGGCCTTCCAGACCGCATCCAGTATGCACGCGCGCACGCCTTCCACGTCCCGATTGACCCGATGGCCCTGAATCTCCGCCGGCAAGCTGTACTGGGCACTCATGTTCTCGCAACCCCCGCCCTTCAGGATCAGGCGGATATCGATATCGGCATCTCGGGTCTGTTCCCAGTGAAAGACCGGGCTCCCGGGACCGAGATTGTCTCCGGTGTTCCTGCCGTCCACGCTGTCTACAGAGTTTTGCCTCAGGTAACCGAGCGAGGTCGCCTCCTGTACCGCTTCGCGGGAAAGGTCGGCGAGTTCCAGTTGATCCACACCTATCGGCGTCTTGACATAGAAATTAATCGTCCCGGTGTCCTGGCAGATCGGCAGGGATCTTGCTTTCGCCAGCCCGATGTTCTGAGCCACTAGTTCCAGTGCGAAGTCGGCTTTTGACCCGGAGGCTTCGAGCTTGCGCTGGAGGTCGATGACGTTCTGAATGTCGGGAGGAAGAAAGGCGGAGGTACGCCGGATGAGTTCAAGGATGTTTTCGCGGAAAATGTCTCTATTCATGGCCTCCAGTTTATCAGTTTCCCAACCCTAAATGTTATCCGGGGCGCGGGCTACCGGTCCGGTGTCAACGGCGGCGCCAGCCGGTCCAACACGTGCTCCTGCACCCATTTGGGATCCCACCATTCGATTGGATTGATCGGTACTCCATGCAGAAAGAGGCCGAAGTGGAGATGGTCTCCGCCGGCCAGACCCGTCTCACCGCTGCGACCCAGGATGTCGGTTTTTCCAACCATCTGGCCAGCTTCCACATCGATCGTGCTCATATGCGCGTAGAGCGACACAAGGCCGGCTCCGTGGTCGATCAGGACCGTGTTGCCATAGATCCCGAAGTAGTCCGCCAGAAGGACCCGTCCGGCATTGGCCGCTTCGATTGGATAACGCTGGACGACAGACAGATCAAAACCGACGTGATCTTGCTGGTCCACTACCTCACCCGCGTACATATACGTGCGGCGGTCGGCGAAGAAAGATTCCACCTGCGAGTTACTGAGCTGGGTAAACGCCCCGTCCCAGAGAAACTGTCCCTCAGACTGCTTCGATATTTCCGCGATCGCGGCGTGGTTGTCCCGGCGCAGGCGGCTGTTGATCTCAACATAGGTGTCGATCAACGCCCCCTGGTCCTGTACCCCCGGAGTGCGACTGACGATCTCAGGAACCACCTTCTGGAGAAAGCTCTCCTCCAGGACAATTTCACGGTTGCGGAATTCGCGCGCCGACAGCCGGTGACTGACGTCCGCAAGAGCTTCATTACCGGCCAGGTCACGGGCGAGGAGTCGGACGGGCGTGTCGACGGGCAGGTCATAGGCAAACGCGAAGAGCGCAAAGCGGAGATCCGGATCAGCGGGATCGGCCGGAAATCCTGGGAAGAAATGCGGACCGACCTGCACTCCAGACACCACTGCATCGTCAGACACGCGATAGACAACGCATTCGGATCCACCCTGGTTCATATATATTAATCCGGACATGGTCTCCAGGCGCGGCGGGTAAAGATCGAAACGGAATTCACGCGTCAGATCGACACGGTTACCCGCAAAGAAGCTGCGGAAAGAGTGGTCGGACGCGACGACACTGATGCTGGCCGGGCCTTCCTGAACGTTATAGGCATCAGCAATGAGTGTTCCGACGGCGTATTTCAGTAAGGGCGCCGTTCCGGCTTCTTCGAACCTCTCTTCGGCCAGGACAAGCTCGGTGGCTCCCTGAGTGAATACGACGCTTACGTGTTCGAGGCCTGTTCCAACATCTTCGATCGTGAGTTCGATGGCCGCTCCACGGCCGAGCACTTCGAAGTCACGGTCGAATGCGATACTCGGGCTCTGCCCCTCCCATCTCGAGTAGCTCAATCCCACGACCAACAGAACGCCGGCGAAGGCTACGAGGACCAACCGGATCCACATTTTTTCGCGGGACATCGGGCTCTCCATGTGTCTAATCATTCCTGATTCCTACCAGAGAGATGGCTCGTTTCTGGTCCCTCCAGCACCTGCGAACTATAAATCCGACGAAGGCGCCCGCGCTGCGATCGACTGGGGCCCGATCCCATGCAGCCCCAAGTCCGGCCATCGCGGGCACCGACCGGTCCTATGGATAGAACATTCCGTCTGTAACCGCTCTCAGATATTGGACTACAAGTTCCGTCTTGTCGTTTTACGGGTGGTCGAATCGCGCTTTGAGTCACAACAACATGGAAAATGCGATACAGAGCGCCGGGAGCCCTGTAGCACCGTTGCGCAATTCGCAGATCGGACCCTATGCCTTTCCAGTGGTTCCCCCTGAGTTTACCAACTGGACAGACGAACAGCGTTCCTGGCAAGAAAGCTGTGCCCTGTTCGACCAGTCGCACTATATGACCAATTTCTATATTGAGGTTCCAGACGTACTGAAGTTGCTCCCGGATCTGGGTGTCAACAGCATCAAGAGCTACAGGTCCAACAAGGGAAAACAGTTTATCGCCTGCAATCCCAGCGGCCAGATCATTGGCGATGCGATTCTGTTTTTTCTCGATGAAAATAAATTGGACATCGTCGGCCGCCCTCCGGCCCACAAGTGGGTCCAATACAACATCGAGATGGGCGGCTACAACGTAACAACCGAAAGAGACGACCGATCGTTCGTGAACAAGGCCGGTCGACGGAATGCATTCCGAAAAGCCGCCTTCGGCACAGGGAAGAACCTGTGTGGCACAAGAACGTGAGTCGGTCAGCAACGGACGGCAAGTTCCGGCAGTATCAAGAGTTTCCAGACGGCGATGGCTTCCGATGGCGCCTATCCGTCGAAACGGTATCCGGACCCATGGACGGTAACGATAAATCGCGGGTGTCGGGGATCCGCTTCGATCTTCTGCCGCAGCCGCGCGATGTGTGCATCGACGGTTCGCGTCAACGGAATGGACCGATACCTCCAGACATGGCGCAAAAGGATCGACCGCGATAGCACCTTTCCTCTGTTTTCTGCAAAGTATCGAAGAAGTCTCTTCTCAAGATCCGAAAGAGCGATTCGACCGCAGGGTGAGAGTATTTCCGAGCTGCCAAAGTCTACCGTCAGATCGCCGAACACATAGGAACGGATCGGTTCGACGCGCTGGGCCTTGAACCTCCGAAGCAGCCGTTTGACACGGGCGCGGAGTTCCTCCACTTCGAACGGCGCATGCATATAGTCGTCGGCACCGGCCCTAAAGGCCGCCAGGCGGTCGCTGGTCCACGTTCGATCTCCCAGGACAAATATCGGAATCAACGGATTCTCGCGACGTACGTCCATGCATAGATCCAGTCCCGTGGTCGGGGGCACCTGACGGGCAATCAGAATCAGATCGAATGCATCCGTGGAAACGAGTTCGAAGGCGGCGGAACCGTCGGGCACAACGTCGAGGCTGTAGTCGGGAGGGGCCAGCACCGCCTGCAGACGCTCGACCCGGCGCGGGCTGTTCTCCACAACAAGCAATCGATACCGCATATTGAGTTATGCCTTCCCGATGATGGCCGTCGTCCGGAATCGCGTGGTACACCCCACGGTCTTTTCAACTGAGCTTCCATCCATACGAGGCATGGACGCGGATTCGGCTGAAACGTTTTCGGAAGCCAGTCGGATTAAGGCGTCTGTCACAACTTTTTACAATTGATGAGTCGGGCCGGCAGTCTAATTGTGTAAATCAGATGAAAGCGAGGTGCATACAAATGAACATCGTAAACCTGTCCGCCCTGTTGCTAACCTTTGTTGCAGTCGTGCCTGTCGGGGCTGCACCCATCACTCCCGAAGCCCAACAGGGGAGCGGGGAGCCGGTGGCGGTTCCATCGGAGCTCTTCGCTCCGGTCAGCACCTTGATCACCGTCCGGACGCGGGATCCATTGTCGAGCAGCAGCAACGATATTGGGGATGGTTTTCTCGCCGCTCTGAGCCAACCGTTGGTTGTAGACGGATGGGTCATTGCGCGGGCAGGGCAGACAGTCATTGGTCGAATCGTTCGCGCCGTTGAAGCGGGCCGAACCCAGGGCACCTCTGAACTTGGTATAGAGCTCAGCGAGCTACTATTGGTTGATGGGCAGCAATTGCCTGTTCGCACTCAGCTGATTCGCAGCGAGGGGCCGTCGTCGGTTGAACGGGATGTTGGCACGATTGCCGCAGGAACGGGACTTGGGACGATCATCGGCGGCGCAGCTTCCGGCGGGAGGGGCGCGGCGATCGGCGCGGTTGCGGGCGCGGCTGCTTCGGTCATCGGTGTGTTGTCCACACGGGGACGGCCGACGGAAGTACCACCGGAAACCGAGTTGACCTTCCGCCTGGACGCCCCCCTGACAATATCGACAGCGCGAAGCGCACACGCTTTCCTTCCCGTAACGGCCGATGACTACGACACGGCCCCGACACTTCAGCTTCCGACATCGGAACGCCGCGATAGAGATCGCCGTCGGTCATTTCGGTCTGGAGTATTTTTCGGTTACCCCTCCTACTACACAATCTGGCCGCGTACCTACGGTGCCCACATACACCGGGGCCACATCATTCATCGAGGCCGCACGTGGGGGTTCGGACGACGGCGTTAGCAGCCTGTGCGATAGCCGGGGTGGAAAGTGCGGCAGGGACCTTCAGGCCGCAGAAGCGGCCACGCTTCGTCCATATCGCCTGAAATGTGCGCGGAGTCCGCCGACGCTGGGCACCGGGACGCGGATCCGGGACGGAGACCGAATTCTCAGGATTCCCAATTCGGATCGTGTGCATTCCGTCGAGTTAGGTGTCCGTCCCGGATCTTTGACCCTTAATCCTTAAGGAAAATTTCTTCGAACAGATGAGTCGCGCGGATTTCCACCTGCCCCCCGTTTTCGGGAATCAGGAAAGTCGCTGCAAGACCGTGTCGTTCCGCCCAGGCGAGACCTGCTTCCGCGCCCATAACGTAGAGAGCGGTTGAGAGGATATCGGCGTCCAGTGCCCTTGGATGCCAGACTGTCACCGAATAATTTCTTTGAAGCGCCTCTCCAGTTTTCGGATTCACGATATGTCCAATGCGCGCATCACCTGTGCCCAGATCCCGCTCCGATCCACCGCTGGTTGCCAGCGAACCTTCCCGAAGCTCGATGGCCAGCAACGGTTGGGTCCGATGGAGCGGGTGTGCCAGTGCGAGGCTCCAGGATTCCGCATCCGGAGGCGTCCCGTGTACCAGCATCTGGCCGCCCAGGTCTATCATCCAGCCGTCGGCACCCTGGGCATTCGCAAAGTCCAGAACTCGATCCAGGGCACCGCCTTTGCCGAATGCTCCAACGTCGATCAAGACGGGTCGGGTCCTGACCACTACGCAATCCTCTCTGCGCAGATCAAGATATTCGAATCCGGTGTTCTCGAGCGCGATCTGAAGTTCTTCCGCAGTTGGGTGATGCCCCCCGCGGTGGAGCCCCCTGGCTTCGGTGAGCGTTCCGATAGCAGGATCAAAAGCACCATCCGTCCGATGACTCCAAACCTGAAGCTTGTCGAAGAGTCTGCACAACGGGGCGTTGAGTGGGAAGCCAATTCCCACAGGCTGGCGGTTGAGACGGCTGATGGCGCTGTCGGACCGCCATGTGCTCAGTTCTCGATCGGTGTCTTCCAGAATGCGAAGAAAACTTTCAATCCGGACCAGACCGGTCTGGCGATCCGCAGCATAAGTTTGGACAGAGGCCTCGGTCCCCATCAAATAGACGTCTCGGCGCACTGAAACGTGGGGGGCCTCCGCCCAGGCGAAGCACCCCATTAGAAGTGTGAAACAGATTGATGGAATCGGGGGCCGGGGTTTCACGCGAGCTGTTTTGGGACCAGGACTCCCGGCTGGTCCTTCAACTCCGGCTTGTCCGACTTTGCGGACAGCCGGTAGCTGACCACCTGATGCGTGGCGTAGGTAATGACAAAAATCGATGAAGACACCAGGTGCATGCCAAGTGTAATGCTCGCCAGAAGGGGTGCCGTAACGACCTGAAGCATGTAGCCGGAAACGATCATCACGGGCAGCGTCGCCATGGAAAGAATTCCCGAACTGCGATTCGAACTCACACTGCTTCGAAGTTTCTTCTGAATGTGAGACTGGACCATGAGCCCAACGACGAACACCAGTACTGGCGCCACCAGCACGTGAAGGCTGAGCATAGCCGGCTGCCATGGATGGTTGACGATGCTAAAGGGATCGTCGGTCTCCATGGCGTATTTCATCCACAGGTAGGCCAGACCGCTCAGCGTCACTAGAAGCGTAGAGATATGGGATAACCGGATCTCCCAGGGTTTCATCGCATGGTCCTCTGATCTAATCGTTCAAGATTCTGTTAATAGCCATGACTCGTCGAACGGACTCGTTCGTCGACCTCGCCGTCAAAGTAGCACCCGCAATTGGGCGTATGGCGCGATTCAGATTCAATTCCTCACTCAGAGCCTGACCTTCATACTGGGCCAGCCAAGCCTCCGGAGCCATGTACTCAGGCGGCTCCAGGAATGCGGTCACTTCGATCCGCTTCAGGCCTCCACCCGGATCGAGGCTGATGAGCAAACTCTCGTTCTTCGTTCGGACAACGTGGGTGTCCACGTACGCGGTGCCCACTCGATTACTGCCCTCGGTCGCGACATACCGCGCGATCAACAAAGAGGGAACATCAACTCCGGACAACTCCTCGGCCGCCATTCGCTGAGCTTCAGTCAAGAAGACTCGTTCCGCCCGAATTTCGGCGCCCGGGAAGGCATGATCGAGGGCTTCTTCCCGGGTCGTCTGTGCCTCGGCCACGCCGGCGAAAAACACAGTTGAAATCAGCGTTAAACAAAGAATGTTAAAAGCTATATCCAAGCCCGACATTGAACTGATTGACTCCGCTCTCACTCTCATTGATCACCCATTGGTAATCCGCTTTCACGACGACGTTCTGAATCGGCGCAAATGAGAGGCCCAGTGTGTGAAACACCCGATCCATCGTCGCGTCTCTCAAGAACCCCTGAGCCACACGATCCTGGGTGTCCAGCGATTCGATTCGGTAAAACGGCGTGATCGCTACGTCGGGTCGAACCTGAGACAGCAGGTTGTAGCCCACCTCGAAGTAGCCGCCCTCCTGGACCTCGCCCACCCCACTTGAACCAGTGAGCGATCGCGCGCGGTTCAGCAGGTCTACGTTGTTCAGGACCGAGCGGGCATATAGACCTCTAAAATTGAATCCCCTGACTTGCGCCTGCCCATGAACCTCGGCGATTGCGGTGCGCAGTGAGAATTCCCGCCCATCAACAGAGAATTTTCCCTGGCTGGAATCTCCAACGTAAACGGACCCGCCCACTAGAACTCCCGGCATCGGGGTAACGTCAAGACGTCCGACGAAAGCCGGATCAGTGAACTGGGCCTTCGACCCTTTCTGCCGACCCCCGCGCAGGCCATTCGAACTGAAGCCTGCCGCATCGAGCCCATTCACCACGTAAGCCCTGTAATTGAACCGGCCGGCCGTACCGACGACACCAAATCCGTTCTCTCTCCACGTGGATGGCAGAAGCCGGCTCTCCGTCTCGGGGCGTCGCGCACTGAAAAACGAGGTGGGTTCATGAAACTCGTTGGTCAATCCCATAGGAACCAGTAGCAATCCCCCGCGCAAAGTGAGAGCGGGGTGAGCGAGGTAATCGACATAAGCAAACTCGACGCCGATTTCGTTCGCGTGTTCGACTTCGATCTCAGAATTGAATAAGAACTTCTCGTTAAAGCGGTAACCGAAATAGACGACGGCCCGCAGAAAATCCAGCTGCGTCCCTTGGTTGACTCCCTGGCCGCTTTCATCCTGAGCGGCGAAATTCTCATAGAGCATTTCGCCGTAGCCAGCAATCGAAACACCCTGTTCCTGTCGGTATACGGAAGCGGCTGCTGTCCCCAGCCCCAGTTGCCGGGCTTCTTCATCTGTGATTTCTGTTACGGCTTCGCTACTGCGGAGGCGCTCCATTTCCGCCGCCAGCACGTCGATCTGGCGACGCAATTCCTCCAGATCGGATTCAATCTCCTCAGATGACCTACCTCCGGTCTGTAGCGGAGACGCTGGGGAACTGGCCGCACTCATCATGAGGCCCAGAGCGACCGCTCCAACAATTCTTCCGAACGCAATTCTTCCGAACGCGATTTTTCCCAACGCGTTTCTGCTCATCTGTCTCTACCCCATCTCAGTTTGACGACGACTGGAGAGGCGGGACAGTTGACTCGTCCAAGCGCTGGAACCTATACTGCAACTGGCGTTTAGCAACGACACAATAGTTTTACGCCAGGGATGCGCCGGGGATCATCCGGCGCGTCCCACTCAACCTCTCGGTAACACCCACGATTCGGAATCAAGCACATTCTCACGCCTGCGAGGGCCCTCCCAACCAGGAATGACTCAATGAGCTTATTGAAATTGAAAATCAATTTCAATACCGAATTCGATTTTCACCCTCTAACTGACCCCGTGTCAAGTCATTGCTTCCCCCGTTCCACCCTGCTGGTCGCACGTTGACCGGGCTCCCCGCAAGAAGCGCCAATCAAATGGAGCCAGAATAAAAGACAGTGCTCAAAAGTTCTGCTTTCCCGCCTCCCCTTTCCCGCCTCCCATGGGGCCGTTCACCTTCATTCCTGACTTTATGCCGGAACAGCATGCGTGGCCGACAAGACCCACAGTCTCATAGAAATTCGTGGACACAGCGTGGCGTCCTAACCTTATGCGGGTCAAGCGGATCCACTCGAACATGAAGCCGAGTGGGGCATTTTGGGAGCTTTCGCCCGGTCGTTAGCCAGAAATGCCATCACAGCGACGGGCGGCGCGCGCGATCATCTTTAGCCCCAACTGTTACCGGCCAAAAAGGAGCCTACCCGATAAATGCAGCCAAGCCCGCCTGGTCCCTCACTGGAGTGGAAGAAGGACAACTTCGTCCTGCTTCAACCGAGCGAACTCGCGCGTGCAGAGCAACACGATGATCGGATCGCGCTCGGACTCGGACGGGGAGTTCGTTTTCGGACGATTGGAGAGACGATGCTGGATTCTGATAACCATTGACAGGAGCGCCCGGACTCATATACTAATCATGCAAGCACCTGATACTAACGCCTGTTTAGGAGCCCCGTGCCTCTGTTCGGAAAGTAGTTGGATTCTGCATTTGACCATAGCCTTTCCCGCAAAAGCCCTGGAAGTTCCCTGCAGATAACCTCAAGGATAACGAATGACAAAGAAACTGTACGTTGGAAACCTACCCTTCCAGACAACGGAAGATGACCTCTCAGACCTGTTCACCGCGGTTGGATCCGTGGAATCGGTGCGGATCATTACCGATCGCGATACCGGACGGTCAAGAGGCTTCGGCTTTATCGAAATGGGTGATGAAGACGCCGAAAAGGCGATCAATGAGTTTAACGGAAAGGACATGGAAGGCCGACCGTTGACTGTTAACGAGGCGCGCCCTCAAGCCGATCGAGGCGGCGGTGGCGGCGGTCGCGGCGGCGGTTACGGTCGCGGCGGTGGTGGCGGCCGGTACTAGAACGAACGCACTCCAGGGCACGGTGGTCGAATCCACCGTGCCTTTTAAGCTTCTGGACCGGTCTTTAGTATCTTTCACGCACCCTGTCCGCTGTTCACGGTTTCCCCAGTAACAAAAAGTACTTCTGGATATCGGATTTCCGTACACTTTTTGGAGCACCATGTTTCGGCGTGACTCCATCCAGAAAACCGCGATCCTCCTGCTGCCTCTCGTGCTTGGATTCAGCTTCCAGTGGGCCCTGGAGGTATTCCATCCGATCGAGGAAGGATTCTCCCCTTCGCATCAGCACAGCGGCAGTAGTGACCTGGTCCACGCGACATCCGCTGGCCTAGATGGACATTCCCCCCATGCGTGCCCGCATTCGGGCGCGTTCGCCCAGATCAGGCCTGGCGGATCGACCGCC
Source organism: Terriglobia bacterium (assembly GCA_965263045.1). GTDB lineage: Bacteria > Acidobacteriota > Terriglobia > 20CM-2-55-15 > 20CM-2-55-15. The sequence goes on along the minus strand of CBDHGK010000041.1, from coordinate 5,626,976 downwards.
GTCGATCATAAGCTGTGCATGTCGGCCGCGGTACCTTTCGACACACCCCTTCTCCGATACGCTTCAAACGTTTTCCAGCGGGGCCCTCCCAGAACCTGACACTTCCCAACTGTTTTCCCAAAAACCTGAAGTCTGAGTCGTTGAGGATGTCATGTCTGCGGAGGATGTCTTGAAGCGTGCTTATTCTCTATTGGCCATTACCTGTGGCTTGCTGATAGCAGTATCCGAGCCGAGTCTGGCCCAGGAGCCCGGGACCGTCGAGGGCCGGGTTTTCCTGCCGAACAATGATCTGGTTCACCGTGCGACGGTCTTGCTGGTCGAACTCGGACTCACCGTGGAGACGGATCCAGTCGGTCGATACAGATTCGAGAACGTACCGGAAGGCACGTACGAGGTCCTGGCCTACCAATCCATTCTCGATTCGGAAGCACAATTTGTCGTGGTAGCTGGAGGAGCGACAGCCACCGCCGATATCGAACTCCGGCTTTCTCCCATGCGTCAGGAAATTACAGTCACGGCACAGGGACGCCAGGAATCGACCTTCGAAGCCATCCCGTCGGTCACGACGCTGGATTCGTTTGAGCTCTCCGAAACGATGGCGACCTCTCTTGGCGAGATTCTGGACGGCGAACTCGGTATTGCGAAACGCAGTTTCGGAGCGGGCAACTCACGGCCCGTCGTACGAGGCTTCGACGGAGATCGCGTCCTGGTCATGCAGGACGGGATGAGGGTCGGGTCTCTGGCCTCGCAGTCGGGCGATCACGGAGAGCCTATTGACGCAGGCAGCATGGAGCGCATCGAAGTCGTCAAGGGACCGGCAACGTTGCTGTACGGGAGCAACGCCGTCGGTGGTGTGGTCAATGCGATCAGTACCCATGAAGGTTTTCTCGAACAACCCCACGAAGGTCTGCGTGGTCAGATCTCGTCGTCCACCGGCTCGGCGAACGGGCAGGCCGGCGGCAGCTTCACCTCCGAATACGGCTTCGGCGATTGGCTGCTGTGGTTGAGCGGCGGTGGACAGCGAAGTGACGACTATGAGACTCCGATCGGCGTGATCGAGAACTCGAAAAGCCGGATCAGCAATGGGTCCGTCGGGCTCGGGTGGTTCGGAAGGAAAGCATTTGCGAGCGTCGGATACCAGGGCAACGACGGTCGCTACGGCATTCCATTCGCCAATATCCTTGAGGGCGGCAGCGACGTTGAAAGCGGCGTCGATGCCGTCAAGGTCGCCTTCCGGCAGCATGGAATCCGGCTAACTTCAGGGCTTAATAACATCGGTTCGATCGTGGACACATTTCAACTGTCTCTGAACTACTCGGATTGGAATCATGACGAACTGGAAATTTTTGATGACGGTGTTCAGGACGTCAGCACGACATTCGAAAATCAGCAGTTCGTCTATAGAGGAATCTTCACCGAAACAACCAACGACCGTCTTTCGGGCAGTTTCGGTGTGTGGGGGCTCCACCGGGACTTCGAGACCCGAGGTTCGGAAGCGCTCTCTCCTCCTGTTGATCAGAACGCGTTTGCCGTCTTCGGACTTGAAGAATTCGCTTTCGATGGCATCCGCCTCCAGATAGGAGGACGCCTGGAACACAACCGTTACGAACCCACCGGGCATTCGAGTATGCCGAATCGCGATTTCTCGAGTCTCTCGGCCGGTGTGGGGGCGCGGTTCGATCTGTGGCAAGGTGGCGCCTTTGTCGCCAACTACACCGATTCATCGCGGGCACCCGCCATGGAAGAACTCTATAACTTCGGTCCTCATCTCGGGAACCTGACCTTCGAAATCGGCAACTCCACGTTGAGTACCGAACGTTCCCACGGAATTGACCTTGCGCTCCGGCACCAGAGAAACCGCCTCCGGGGAGAAATTAATTTCTTCTACTACGACATCAACGACTTCGTCCTTCTCGCGCCGACCGGCGCGGTAAGGGAAGGTCTCATCGAGGCCGAATACGCGCAGGGGGATGCTCGATACTCAGGTACCGAAGTGAAGCTCGATATAAACGTTCACGAAAAACTGTGGATAAACCTGGCCCTTGATGCGGTCGACACAGAACTGAAAAAAACTTCCGGGTCTCTTCCCCGAGTCCCACCGCTCAGGGGAAGGATCGGCCTGGATTTGCGATTTGGCGGTTTGACCATCAAGCCCGAACTTGTGCTGGCCGACCGGCGGGACAAGGTCTTCAGCACCGAGACGGAGACACCCGGTTACGGCCTCGTTAATTTGACAGCCTCCTACACACACCCGCAACCTCATTTCTCACACCATGTGGCATTCAGCGTCTTCAACGCAACGGATACGCTGTACCGCAATCACCTCAGTTTCATCAAGGACCTGGCTCCGGAGATCGGACGCGGCGTGCGCCTGTCCTATTCCGTGAAGTATTTTTGAAGCGGCTGGAGCGCTATCGCTCCAAACCCTCTTCCATAGCCTGCCGCAACTGGTCCAGGCCGTGAACTAGGTTTCCGCCGATATGGGCACGAAGGAAGCGCCGTCCCTGCCGCTGCAAGACTTCCATGTCACCCAGAGCCTGGGCTGCCTTCACGATTCCGAACGAATAGCTCCGACCGGGAACGGCAATATCCATCGGGTCATCACATGTGATTTGCAGAAAGACACCGGTCGCCGGTCCACCTTTGTGCAGTTGACCCGTCGAATGGAGAAACCGGGGACCAAATCCCAGACAGGTTGCCGCGTGCGTTCGATTTCTGACCAGGGTACGCATTCGCTGCAAGTGGGACATGTGTACTCCATTCATCTCAAGATAGGCGAGGATTGCGAAGTAGTCGCCCGTTTCCAGATAGGTCAGAAACCCTCCCAGATAACCGGCCAGAGAAGGTTTCGAAGTCACCGATCGTTGAAGATGCGCCGCCGGGACAGAGTCTGAGAAGAGACTGATGTCCGAGTTCTCGAAAAATGCGCTTGGCTCGCCGAGCGACCCGTTCTCCTCGAATGCGGTTGTCATCTTTCTGGAAGCAACCTTGCTGGCTTCGACGTCGGGTTGATCAAACGGGTGTACCTTGAGCAGTGATCCAACGACGGCGGTCGCCATTTCCCAACGGAAGAACTCCTGGCCGATAGCATAAGGCTCACTGAGTTCTATCCGCACAACCGGTTGACCGGCCTGTTGGATGCGGTCGATCGCAAGATCGTCGGAAGTGCGCTCTTCGGAACTGAGCTTCAGATAGACAAAGACACGGTCGTCGCCATAAACCCGTGGAGGACCGAGCGTTTCTTCATCCACCGGAACGATTCCCTGACCGTCTTTCCCGGTGGACTCAGCCACGAGTTGCTCAAGCCACGCGCCCAGGCCGGCGACCGTGGGTGATGCCGCCAAAGTCAGCTTGTTCCGCCCCGCCAGCGCCAACTCTCCCAGAATAATACCGAGCAGGACACCCGCGTTCTCGGCGACAGCGACACCAGCCCGACACTGATCGACCATGGACTGGGCACCATCGAGAATTCGTCCGACATCGAGCCCCAATACCGCTCCTGGAACCATCCCGAAATCCGATAGCGCCGAAAACCGTCCCCCAATGTTCGGGGGACCTGGAAACACGTCCCTAAAGCCCCGTTCATGCGCCAGGCTTTCGAGCGACGAACCTGGATCGGTAATCGCGATGAATCGCCGACCGGCATCCGCCATGCCGATCGAATCTGCCAAGCGATCAAGAAAATATTCGAGAAGTATGGATGATTCCAACGTCGTACCGGACTTGCTGGAAATAATGAATAAGGTTTGCCGTAGGTCGAGGGCGTCTTCGCGGGCACGGACCTGGGCGGGATCAGTCGAATCCAGCACTCGAAGCTCAGGAAAGGACGGTACACGCTCAAATGTCGAGTTCAGGACTTCCGGACACAGACTCGACCCGCCCATTCCAAGCAGTAGGGCATGGCTAAACTGCTCCCGACGGACATTCTCGGAAATCTCCAGAAAGGCGCTCTGTCTCCCGAGCTGTGTCGAGACCAGGTCGAGCCAACCCAGCCATTGGTCCTCGTCCGACCCGGTCCATAGCGAAGCATCGCTGCCCCAGATCCGGCGGACCTTATCGTTCGCGATCCACTCCTGAATCGTCGAGTCGACGGACCGGGTAATTTGTGGGGGGAGACTGAAGGATAGGGTGTTTACTGGCATCACTGGAAACACGTCATGCCCGTACCCCGTCTGCAATACCACACGAGGCCGGCAATCGTCGCCAATGCCGACCCAGTCACCTTACACCGCCGTCGGGAGACGGCATGAATTCCTTTAGATTGTGGAATTCTCAGTTCTGCACGGGCAGCGGTCGGTGCAGACGTTTGTGCTCCAACAACAAGTGCAGTCGCCTTCGGTGAGAGGGGTTCGCCTCCTCGAAATCGGCACCGCAAACGTTGCAGCGATACCAATGAATGCGGAAGGTCGTCGACTCAGTATCCGCCAGTCCGACTTCTTCGACTTCTGGCCTCATGGTTTTCTGGGTGTTCATCGAATAAAGGGATCCGCGCCTCATTTTGGGTCAGATCCTCAACTCCTCTCAGCGAAATTTTCTGATCAGGCGGGCTTCAAGAAACTGGGAGCCCTCTGTTGTGAGCTCGGCTACAGCGCCGAACCCCCATTGTAAGATACCGCACCCCCTTTCACCAATGAGAATCACGCGTTGGGTTTGCGTTTTTTTCGCTCCTTCGTATACTGGTACTCACTACCCCGTCCTGCTTCCTTAAAATTGACCTTGGAACCTTGGCCGAACCTTAGCTCAACGAGCGGAGGCCGCGACCGCTTCGTCCCTCAAGCCGAACGATCAGGATTTCACGCGTCCAGGGTTCGACCCCTGGCGATGCTCGAAGTGTGGTATTCGGCAGTACAGGTGGTAAACGGCGTTCCGCTACCAATTCACCGACATCGTTCCTCGAACGCAAAGACCTGTCTCGTTGGGTGTCTCACAGCAGGGTGCTTGGCCCGAAAAGATCTGCTCTCCGGAGATCGGGCAATTGTGTATGTTAGAATGAGCCCGCAGACACGGCAAAGCCAACGCCCGGCCTGAGATCCTCAGACGGAATCGTCGCCCCATCGCGGACCGATCCGAGCCACGTGGCCCCGTTCTCGTTAGCGACTGAAAGAGGCTCGTCGCCCGACTGATCGGTGACCCAATGCCGCGACTGAGTCGAAAGCGCTGATAATAAATACTTTACTGGTCTGACTGTGCAGCACCGTCGGCCCTACCGAGACTTTCCGAGTCGGGAGGACCTATGAATAAAACGACAGCCGACCCGAGCCGATATCGTGCCTATGGCCGCAAGAATATCGACACGATCCCGCAATTCAAGGCTCTGACTTCAGAACAGCGTACAGCGATTAGCGCGGTTTCCAGAGTGCTCCCGTTCCGAGTAAACAACTATATCGTCGAACAGCTCATTGATTGGGATGACATACCCCTCGACCCGATATACCAGTTGACGTTTCCCCAGGAAGACATGCTTTCTCCCGAAGATTTCGAGTGCATTCGAGGACTGATCGACAGAAAGGCTGCGGACGGGCGCATCGAACAGGCCGTACTTCAAATCAGGCTTGGACTGAATCCGCACCCGGCAGGCCAGATGGAGCTCAACGTCCCGGACCTTGATGGAGAACCCCAGGCAGGAATGCAGCACAAATACCGGGAAACCATCCTCTTCTTCCCAAGTCAGGGCCAGACCTGCCACGCATATTGTACGTATTGCTTCCGGTGGGCGCAGTTTGTCGGCATGGACGAATTCAAGTTCAGCAACAACGAGGTGGCTTCGTTAGTACGATACCTGGAAGAACATTCCGAAGTTCGGGACGTGTTGATCACGGGTGGAGACCCGATGATCATGCGAACAAGCATCCTCAGGAGCTACATCGAGCCTCTCCTGAAGATTGGATCGCTCCGCAGCATTCGGATCGGGACCAAAGCATTGGCATGGTGGCCGTACCGGTTTGTTACAGATATCGATGCCGATGATCTGCTCCGACTTTTCGAGCAGGTTGTCAATTCCGGCAAGCACCTCGCGCTCATGGCTCACTACAGCCACCCGCGCGAGCTGTCGCCGCCGATTTCCAAACTGGCTATCCGGAAAATTCAACAAACAGGCGCAACGATTCGTTCTCAAGCCCCCTTGATCCGTAACGTCAATGATTACTCCGATATCTGGGCTGCGATGTGGCAGAAACAGGTGGACCTGGGAATCATCCCGTACTACATGTTCGTTGAACGGGATACGGGGCCGCGGCAATACTTCGACGTACCGCTGTACCGCGCATTGGATATATTCACCCGGGGAATCCGACAGGTGTCGGGACTGGGACGGACCGCACGCGGCCCGTCAATGTCGTGTGCACCGGGGAAGGTCCTCGTCGATGGTGTGGCTGAGATCGAGGGTGAGAAGGTGTTTGTCCTGAAGTTCCTCCAGGGCCGGGATCCGAAGTGGACCAACAGAGTGTTTTTTGCACACTACGATGAAGCGGCGTCGTGGATTGACGAGCTGAAACCTGCCTTTAGCGATCGATTCTTTTTCGAAGATCAGTTTCCAGCTGACGTTCGGTGGAAGAACTTTACCGTGTATTCAGGAGCGCGATTCGGGGCCGCAAGTTCCAGTGGAAATCGGAGATCTCTGCCCTAGTCCCAAAACAAGCGCATAACCAGTGGACAAACGGCCGGTTCACGGCCGTAAAATTGGAGGCATAAGCTCCCGTTCCCAGATCGCTTTTTCCAGGTATGCGGTTCGTGTTGTATCTGTTTCAGTTGCCGCCTCGCCGTGTCTGTTTGAAGAGTTGAAAGAAACCGGGACCTCGACCGCCCGGGCTCAGATCCATGATCGGGTCAGCATCGCAGAGGTTGACGCAACACATCCACGGCACGAAACAAGACTGGCAACCACGGGTTCCAGGCCATCAGCCGGAAGACGATGCGCCGACCAGTACGCACGAGCTGGCAAGGCACGAGCATGAAGGCGTTCAGGAACGTTTTGAACTCCATGCGTAGCACGGTCTGCTTCTCGGCCTGATACTTCTGGCCCCAACGTCCGGTTTCGGGCAGCAATAACGCAAACCACGCCTTCAGTGTCCAGGCCAGTGAGGCCATCACCATGTAGGCCCAGTTGCTGGTCTGATCCCCGACCGGCATCCCCAAGGCGTGTACGCCGTTCTTGAGCTGCTCAATAAGATTCTCTTGATTGCACCGTTGATTCGCACGCATCACGATCTGGTCCGCAGGATCCGCACGGTTGGTAATGTAGAAGAAGTACCGGATGTCGTCGAACAACACCTGCTCCCCTTTGGCCACCGACAGATTCTTTCGCACCACAACGACGCGGTAGTCCCGATCGCAGGCTCCGGGCCGATACGCAAACTCGGCCACATCCTCGCCCCGCAAGCGGATATTCTCAAAGTCACGCTCCCGAACGATCCGTTCCTTGACCTTGTCGGGACGCTGGCGGGGTTGGCTGGCTACCTCGTACTTGGCGGGACGTTCCAGGCGCGCCCAGCAGTCCGGCTCCAATTGGTCGGCCCGGGCCACCAGGTTTTTCATCGCGTCGATGCCGAAGATGAAGCCCACGCCCTGGTCGTCCCATCCATCCAAATACCGGGTCTGGCTGAAGTCGGTGTCCCCGCGCAGCAGGATCTGATCGAACCCCGCACGCTGGCACAACGCGATTGCCTGATCGAACCGTTTGGCCGCTCCCTCATGCGAGGGCCGGTTGCCGCTCCGGTTCACCAGGTATAACGGTTCGGCCGTGTTCGCCAGCGAAATCAACAGTGGGTGATAACCCCATGTCCCGTCGTAGGCCACGTCCATCCCGTCTTTGCATTCTCCGGTGGTTGGGGCCAATGTCCCGTCCGCCTCCAGAACCGCTTCCTCGAAAAACGCATCGGGCTGCTGGCGCCAGACTTTCAGCCGCACTTTATTGAACGTGTCCATCAGCGACTCCACGTCGTCTTCCTCAAATCGCCGGCAGAAGTCTCCCGCCGTGGTCGGATCCGGAATCCGCTGTGCTCCCAACGCGTCCAGATACACTTCGTCATTGCGCCGCAGTTCGATATCTTCCATACACGTGCCCCCACTCAACGCGTTGTAGGCGATGTTCAACACGTGATCCGATTCCTGGTAGGGCAGATGCCGCTTCAGCACATGCACGTCCTTGTCGATGGCTTCGATCAGTCCGGTCCGCCGCGCCACCTGATGCATCATTCCGATGCCGCCCACCGACAGACCCCTCATCCGGTCTCCCATCTCGTACCGGATGTTGCGCGCCGACAGCATCGGCTTCGCCTGATCTTTCCAATTCCGATCCCCAAGCCGACGCTCAATTCGCCGCTTGCGGTTCCTCATGTTCTTGCGCGTATAATCGTTCATCTGAAATGCCTCCTTCTCCAAAGAATCTGTCCAAGGTTTTTTTCGCACGGAGAGGGGGCATTTCGGGTACTTCGGCGGTTATTCCACTTTCAATTCCTCATCAATCACGCTTGTTCAGGGTCTAGTGGCCTGTCCCACCCGAGTCGGAACCCGGTTTCGGACCGAATGGCGTTGAATTCCTGCAGTCGGCGAGGAGTCATTCATCCGACGCGGCCAGGAGCTGACGACGTAGACAATACGTTTCACCCAGGCGCCGTGGCTCCAGGAGTTTCAGGCTCGCTCGAGTGGAGAGAGCCCTAGGCCCGAACGATCCTATCGCGCCCTTCCCTCACGTCCCGGGTTGCGTTCCGCGTGTCCACGACCAGCGGCGCATGAGCAACGATCCACGAATAGTCGAGGCTCGTGTGGTCGGTCGCAATCACCACGGCGTCCTGCTGTCCCACCAGTTCGTCTGTTAATGCCACTGAAGACAGATGCGAAAAGTCGTAGTGCCGCATCTTGTAGAGTGCCGGCACGTATGGGTCATGGTAGGCCAGGTCTGCACCCTTATCATCCAGGAGCTGCATGATTTCCATGGCAGGAGATTCGCGCGTATCATCGATATCTTTCTTGTAGGCTACACCCAGTATTAATATCTTCGCACCACGGATGGACTTGCTATGGTCGTTTAATCCCGACGTGATTTTTTCGACGACGAATCGGGGCACGGCGGTGTTGACTTCGCCGGCGAGCTCGATGAAGCGCGTCGCAAACCCGTGCTCCCTTGCTTTCCAGGCAAGATAGAACGGATCGATCGGTATGCAGTGTCCACCCAGTCCAGGTCCGGGATAAAATGGCGTAAAGCCAAATGGTTTTGTGCTGGCGGCATCGATGACTTCCCAGATGTCGATGTCCATTCGATCGCAGAGCAACTTCAATTCGTTGACCAACGCGATATTGACCGATCTGTATATGTTTTCCAGCAGCTTCACCAGTTCGGCGGTATCGGTCGAGGACACGGGCACGAGTTGATCGATCACCTGTCCGTAAAGTGACTTCGCAACAGTCAGACAATTCTCGGTTATCCCGCCAATCACCTTAGGAATCGTTTGTGTCCTGAAGTCCGCATTGCCGGGATCTTCTCTCTCCGGAGAATAGGCAAGGAAGTAGTTCTCTCCAACCTCGAGTCCCGATCCCGAGAAACGATTGAGTAGTATCTCTCTCGTAGTCCCGGGATAGGTTGTGCTTTCGAGAACGACGAGTTGCCCTTCGCGGAGGCTACGGTGAACAGCGTCTGCCGTCTGTTCGACATATTGCAAGTCCGGTTCTCGGTAGGGATTCACGGGGGTGGGGACGCAGATGATGATGCAGTCTGCGGTTCGAAGCCTCCCAAAATCTGCACTCGCTTCGAACTGCGCATTTTCTCGGAGACCGGCGATCCGGGAAGCTTCAATGTGCCGGATGTAGGATCGGCCTGCGTTGAGTTGCTCTATTTTGTTTGGATCGACATCGAATCCGATCACCCGGAAACCGACCTCTGCAAAGCGGAGAACCAGGGGCAGGCCTACGTAACCGAGACCGATGACGCCGATGACAGCATCGTGTGATTGGATTTTTTCGGTCAGTTCCTTCCATATCATTCTCGTAACACCCCATTCTTCCCTGTAACTTTGCCCAATCGTTTCGCCCCGAGCTTTGGCAATATCGGCGGACCCAACACGCGCATACAACCCTCGTTTGCCCGCTGGAAGTTACCGAGCGGACCGTGGGAGGCACCCGGCAGAAGGACAGATGCAGGGGATCGTGTCAATAGGTCTCGTTCCGTAGTTCCTGGCCGGACAATTGTTCCTGGGACCTGTCAATTTCCGACGTCCGGACCAGGAACCATTTTACACGGCATCGTTGTGTGTAGCAGTGAGTGCGGCTGGTTTCCGCGATTGCGAGCGGAACTTCGAGCTTTCCCAATCCCGCTGCCCGAATTGAAGTCTACGGGTCATCGTCAAATCCGTGTCTGAATCCCCCGCCTGGGTGGAGTTTCCTGAGGGTTCAAAACGGCATGCTCGGGTACCGGCACGATGTCGCCTTGACGGGCCTTCAGGAAGTACAAATCCACACTCTTCGGACGTCGATGAGCGGAGGCAACTGGCGGGACCCGAATCATCGGAATCCCCGGAATCGGCGGAATTGTTATGTGCCGACCACCGAGTCGCTCACTGATTTGGCACCCACACAGTCCGGGTTCTCCCGAATTACCCGGATCTGTCGGTGGGACAGTCAACTCCCAGACCGTCTCGGAGCTGGGTTGCCCCCCAGCTGAAAGCCGGCGGGCGTTTCCCAGAGCATCGATGGCAAGCGACCTTGACCCGCGCCGCCGGTGAGGATCCTCACTTCAACGCTTTCCTTAATCCGAAGGTGTTTCGTCCACGTGGAATCGAGGAGGTTCACGATCACGCACGCGAGGGAGGTCGGGTCCGGTTTGATCAAGCCCACGACGGTCGGGAATAAACGCGAAATCGTACTCAACCACTCCATAGAAGATGCCGCAATTTGATCCGGGATTCCCGTGAAATGCGGAAAAGTCCCACGGTTCATCTTCAGAAGCACGGTGCTCTTGGGAGGGAGCACCCCAGAGATCGTATCTGTCGCTATTCAAACAGGCTCCTTGGTGGCAGTGAGATTAGTCATTTTCTCTGTTACGGTCTTCTAACTATTTCGGAAGCTTGAATGACTGGAGAGTAGCGGAAATATAACAACTCGCATTACTGAAATAACGTTCACATCAGACGTGCGTTTCCGTGCTGGTACCTTCCCACCATCCATTGTTGTCACCATATCCGACTGAAGCGATAGGGTTTCCAGCTAAATCGGCACAACAAGCCTTTTTTCGAGTTTACCCGTCGACTTACCTATAAATTAGGCCCTCCAAAGGTTATCCGTCGGAAACGTTCGTTTGTCAAACATATAGTCACAGAATCAGGATCGCCCGTATCCGCGCCGTCCGTGACTGGATAACTGCACCATCTGCTTCAGTCAACCTGGAGTCAAGCCCATTCTTAGTTGAAACTCTCCACGGCTCACGATGGGTCATGCAACCTTCTTCTTCGATCTCGTCGACGTCTTCGCCTCAATTTTCAGCTCTCGCTGGAGGGCTTCGCGGAGCTTTGGAAGATGACGGTAGCCGATCACCTTCCTCAGGCGCGGTTCGATGTCGATGAGCGCCGTCGCCAACCAGCGTTGCCGCTGACTCGAGTTCTTCCAATGATCGACCTTCGCACACCTTTCCTCGACAAGGGCATTGACCGATTCCAGGCAATTCGTCGTCTTGAACGAACGGCCCAAGACCCCGTACACGCCGAGCCGATGCAACGTGAGGGTCTCTTCCAGGCCTTCCTCAAGGCTCGCAGCCCCCGATTGGTTTCGCTCCTCGAGCTCTCCATGGAGCTCTCCGAGCGCCGCCCGAGCTTCGTCGTACTCCGGGCGCTCGTAGGCCCGCTGCAGCCGGCGTCGCCACACGGCTTGCTCGGTCTTCGATAGGTATCTCACGACGTTCTCGCGTTTGTGCCATTGGCAGCGTTGGACCAGGGCTCGATTCCTGAATGCCTTCTTGACCGCCGCCCGCAGACCTTTGCCGCCGTCGACAATCACTAGCACGCCTTCAGAGATGTCCAGGCCCCGCTCCATCAACGAACGGAGAAACGGAGTCAGCACTTGCTCGTTCTCCGTGTCGGTCTCCACGAAGCCCAAGAAGCGTTTGTCGCCCGAAAGCGTGACGCCCAGGGCCACTACCATCAGGGCGTCGGCAAACGCCTTCCCGTCCAGGAAGATCGCCACGACGTCCTCGCCACTCAGATCCCGCTCCTGCATCTCCCGAAGTTTCGCGGCACTCGCCTGGACGAATCCTCGAGACACCGTCGAACTCGACAGTCCGATCGCTCCCGGAATCGCTTCAGCGGCCGATTCATAGTTCCGGCAGGAGATCCCATACAGCACACGTCTGAGCAGTAGCTCGTTCACCGCGCCACCCGGACTGAGTTCCTCGTAGGTCCGAAGCGGAATCTCCCCGCCCGCCACGCTGCGCACTCGAGGCACCCGAACCGGCACCCGCTGGCCACCCAGCCCCACGGTCCCCGGATTGCTCCCGTGTCGCCGGCCCCGCAACGCCGCCTCCTTTCGTGCGTATCGCTCACCCGCCAACGACTTCACTTCCTCGTCGAGCAACTCCTCCACGTGCATCAACCCCAGTGGGATCAACGCCCGAATCATCTCCACCTTCGAGTCCAATTCCAGTCCCGAGTATTCCTCCCGGCTCAGGACCTCGACCTCACCCAGCACACGCGACTTCTTGCGTTTCTTTACCGAACGTAACAGACTCCTCATCTCGGCTCCTTTCTCTTACAGGCTTGATGTTGTTTCTTCCAATACCATCAAACCATGGGGTTTGGAGCCGTTTCAATTTCCAACTAAGATTGGCACACATTCTCAACCTGTGCCTTCGCCTCGAAAAAGCCCGCGATTCCCGCCGCGCGTGTGTTCGCTTGATCTCCGCTCAGATTTCCTTGAAATACCGATACCTTCGATTGACACCCTCAGCAGCAGTAGAGGGATCATTCCGACGGTCACGCCACGTGTAGTTCTCGGCCTGTCGACCAGGGATTCTCAGACAGGGGATTGCTCTTACGTTCAATTCCGCACAACTCTTCTCCATTGCTACATTGATGCCCTCGATCGTCAGTGAATTTTGGCGTGCTTCGGTTCCGCCGGTTACGGCTCCCGACAGTGCGTCCGAGTAGAATCCGGGTTAGGCTCCTTTCGAGGACGTCAGGATAAATCGCCACTCCGGAGGCTCCAGGGGGATGTATGCGGTGGGCGTGTAAATGGCCTTCCTTGCAAACTTGTTTCGACTGAGAATCGCATCACACCCCTGGTCTGGGAGTGAAGACGGGCCGGTCTAAGTCTGAGGGACCGTTTGCCGACCGACTCAGGACGAGAGAAAATTCGCCGGGCTCCAGGGGATGACGCAGATACCACCGCGGACCGACTGTCGATTCTTAGTTCAATGTGCGCGTGGAGTTCGAACTGAGCTGGAAGGGATTCTGAGCCTTATCGAACGGGTTCGATATCACTAAACCCTGGAATTGGAGAGCTCTCGGCTATCTTTCTGTCTCCCTACGCTAGCGGCCTTAGAGCAACGTACGGTGTACTTCTTGTTGATCCGACATACCGAACTTCGGACGCAGCCCATCGCCCGTGCGATATCAGCCATGCAGAGGTTGGTGTTTTTCAACAATGAAATAATCTTTTGCACTTCATAATCGGAGAACGGACATCCTTGTCGATGGGCCATGGGCTTCATTTTCCTTTAATTCAGGTGGCTGGTGTCCAACTGCGCGTTGAACAAACTGACCTGATAGAGGCGTCGAATAAATTAATACGATCAAGCCTCACTTCGGGCCATTCACATGTCAAGGCGAATCTAACGCTCGTTCTATAAAGTGTAAAGGCTCACATCAAGCGCCACAAGTCCATCGGCTGGCGATCGCCACTGTCCGTGACCCACAGGGGAATCTTCTTGGCCAATAGCCTGAACGGATCTGAAAGCCCGTCCTGATCTGTGAGAGCGAGATCGCACGTTTTCTGCGGCAGGCGCAATGGCAGTGGGCAACATTCACCTGGCTAATCGGTCGAGCTTCAATCGTTGTGGTCCGACTGCCCCGCATTTCTTCAATGCATTTGCGTCGCCTCAATTACCCGAGCAGGGCGTTAATCGTCTGGCAATGCAAGACCCCTTGGTCAGCAGGTCCGGTCTGACACTCCCCGGTGCATGCTAGCAGCCCGTGGCAGAAGTCTCGCGGGCCGCGCGCAGGGGTCTTCCGGATGCAGGCGCGAAGTGAGGAGCGGAACGATGGTTTTACATCGTGACCGACGAGCGACAAAGCCTGGGGGGCGCCTGCAGCCTCCGTTTGAAACGTCGGTGGCCCCCCTGCGCCCACAGGGTTACGGCGAAACGGGGCCGTCTTCGTTTGTCGCCAACTCCTCGCAATGAATGAGCATTGCAGCGTCGTCGCCTCCTAGAATCCGGCCCCGTTTGGCCGTAACGCGGCCCGCGAGACTTCTGCCTCGGGCTGCTAAGGGTCTCAGTGCTGAGGATACGCGTCAAAACTCAGGTGTGTGGTTACAGACCGACTGAGCCATTGTCGGAATCCACAGATTATGTTTGTGTGCGCTGTGTTCGATGGCCGTGTCACTGGCGGGTCGGGGGATACCGAGAATTCGATAGCGACGGTCCGGGTCGCAACCGCGCGGTCTCCACTTATTTGTGCCTCCCGGATACGCCCGTTCCCTCAGTATCTGGGGGTCTATTTATCGAGGGTTGCTTGCCTTTTTCCGAATCTCGATGGAAAATACATCCGCCTCGACTCGAAACCAATGACGCACCATTTCGACGGTCGTGGCCCACTAGCTGACTTGAAAACCCGACATCAATTACAAACCGACCTCGCGGCTGCCGGTGACCTGATCGCAACCCTTGAGTCGAAATTGGCCATCACGCAGAAGGCCCTCGATCAGCTGTTAGCGGACGACCTCCGCACCTGTGAAGTAATCGCAGATCTTCAGAAGATAATTTGGAACTACCATCTCGGGCTGGGGGAACGTTGCAATTGCACCGTGTGTGTGGAGGTTGAGCGGGGTCGGATGGAACTTCAATAGCTGCCCATGGCATTAGTGGCATAAATCTAACAGGCCGCGCGGAGTGATCTTCGGCTGGCGGGCGCGAAGTGAGGCGCGGGCACCGAGGATTGAAACCGAGGCCGAGGGCGCTGGTTTTTCATCGGGACCGTCTGACTCAAGGCCGGACAAAGACCGCGGCGCGCAACTTGTATCTGCGGCGTCTCTTTTCAATCAGACCATCAAGTGGCCCGGCGGGCTTCGCGACGATCACTCATGAGATGCGCGGGTTAGAAAGACACGTGTATCGGCATCTGTACGTCGAAGCAATGTCCGTATGGTTGAGACCTTGCGTCCGTCATGGGTGCATCGAAACAGTCCGCCGGGTCACCTCCGACCCGGCCCCGATTCGATTGCCGGTCACCTGCCCTTGCCACATGCTGAATCAGTTTCATATCGAGACACATCAGTTGCGGTCACAACGCACACGGGCGTTCCGAGTGTCGGAGCGAACGGAGGGTTACCGGGGCCCGGGACAACCTGTTTTGCGGCGATTCGTGCAGGTGATTAGGCCCTGACAGGACGCCACGGGATCCAACCGGGACGATTCTGGATGCTGGCGGGGAATCCGTTATGCGACGATGAGGGTCTTTTCGGTAATCTGCCCGTCGCAACGCATGCATTTCACGGGGCGACGCATGAGATACTCGGTTCGCGCAGGATCACAGCCGCTCAACTCATCGAGCAGATAATCAAAGGTGATGGTCGAAGTCGCATCACAGCGTTCGCACGCTCGGACGTAGTCTTGTGCCTGGAGCAATACGAATTCTTCGATGAGGACGACGTCTACCTGTTCGGGAGAGGGTTTCCGATCCTGAATACCATTCTGAATCTTGTTGCCGTTCTTCCAATTGGTATCGGGTTCTTTGCTGTACATTACGGAGTCCTCAGACGGCACAAAGTAATCTTGGTTTGCAGATTCTGAAGCAACCCCGACGCTGGTGACCAACTGGGTCGTTCGGCAAGACATCGGGCTTCGTACGCTCGTACCAAGCGTTCATATGCATCATTGAGCACGTCGTTGGCCATTCCCTACAGAGCTTACTGTCGAACCATACATTAACCTTTTAAACATTCATTCTAAATGGTTTAGTCCCGACTCGTCATAGAGCCTGGCCGTAGGAATGGGCACGCGATGGCCACCGCGAAATCCAGATGTGTAACCAAATCGGGCACTTGGTCGGGCAGAACGCATCAAAAGACAATCGGAAATAAAATAAACATAATTATTTCAATATTTTACGTGTCCGATCTCGACTCGCGGCAAGTTGTAACCTACGCCGACATGTTATGAAGCCAATTCTGCGGCTTCGGGACAAATTATTGCGCCACAACAAGTTACGGGGAGAAATCCTCTTGCGTGGATTGTCAAGACTGACGACGGTGGCCGAAACAGCTGATGTCGGAAACGGAACGAGGTCGTATTTTGGGATTGAGCCAGCGGTGACGGGACGGACATTCCCGAGCAGTATTGTTTGGCGCCTGATGCGCTTGTAGGAACGGGAGGGTCACCCGAGCCCGAAAGTGGATGTGGATACGACTTCGCCACAGTGCGATCTTTGATGATCGGTCCGCTCCCCGGTCGTGGGACAAAGCTCGACCCATCTCACAACTCTCCTATTGGCCGTGCGCAAATGGTCGGCAAAGCGTCCGCCGACAGCCAGTGGCTGGCCCCTAGGAGTCTGCGCGGCAGAAGGACCAGAAATGGGCAGAAAAGGATCGAAGATAGGACATGCCACGAACTTACCGAACGTATATTCCAGAACAGAGCCTGCTGATGCCTCCATCATTGAGAGATTGGCTGGCTGAAGATCACCTGTCGTACTTCATATCGGACGCCGTGGATGCGATGGATTTGAGCGCGTTCGAACAGAGGTATGGAACGGACGGGCCGGGCAATCAGGCCTTCGATCCGCGGATGATGGTGAAGGTGATGATCTACGGGTACGCGACGGGAGTGTTTTCGTCACGGAAGATTGCAGCGAAGATGACCGAAGATGTGGCGTTCCGGATGTTGGGAGCGGAGAACTTTCCCGCGCACCGAACGATCTCGGATTTTCGAAAACTGCATCTTGAAGAGTTCGGGAACTTATTTGTGCAAGTGGTGAGGATGGGGCGGGAAGCCGGGCTGGTGAAGATGGGAACGGTGGCGGTGGACGGGACGAAGATGCGAGCCAATGCGAGCAAACGCAAAGCGATGAGCTATGAACGCATGAGAAAGCAGGAGACCGAATTGGGCGAACAGATTCGGGATCTGTTGAACCGGGCCACGGCGACCGATGAGGAAGAAGACCAACGTTACGGCAAGGACCGGCGCGGTGACGAACTGCCCGACGGGTTGGCGACCCGCACGAAGCGGCTGGCCACAATCCAGACGGCGATGAAGCGACTCGAAGAACGTCAGATGGCGGCAGACCAGGAAGCGGAAAGGAAGCCTGGAGACGACAAACCGGGAAGCGGAAAGAAGGGCAAACCATTCAAACGCCCGAGGGGTGAACCCAAGGGGAAGGCCCAAGACAATTTCACCGACCCGGAAAGCCGGATCATGAAGACCTCGGCCGACGGGTTCCAACAATGCTACAACGCGCAGGCGGTCGTGGACGCGGAGGCCCGAATCATCGTCGCCACAACGGTGAGCAACAATGCTTCAGATACCGGGCAGTTGGGACCGACTCTGGATGAGTTGAACACGAATCTGTCGGAGCGTCCAGACCGGGTGCTCGCGGATGCTGGATACCGATCCGAGTCGAATCTGCGAATGCTGGAACAACGTCAAATAGATGGGTACGTTCCGATGGGTCGTGAGAAAGATCTCGCCACGGCCCCACTCCAACCCGAAAGCACGGCCCTGGGCCGCATGGTCCGAAAGATGAAAAGCCAGACGGGGCGTGATCGCTACCGGGCCAGAAAGCACATCGGTGAGCCGCCGTTCGGGTGGATCAAGTCGGTGCTGGGATTCCGACAGTTCAGTTTGCGAGGCTTGGACAACGTCACCTGTGAATGGAGCCTGGTGGCTCTGGCAGTGAACTTACGACGGATGAACGGGAAGATCGAATGGGCTTAATCCGCATCACCGGGACCCATAACGCTCTCCACAGGACCAACGGATCGAGTCCCCACAGCTCGGAGCTGCCCATGTTGGGAAAATCGGGCGGCTCTCCTACAAAGACGCTCTCGAATCGTCACAAATCCGAGTTATTCAGCCTCTGCCGCGCAGACTCCTAGCCCGCATGGATCACCAAGCGACGCTTGATCGCGATTTTGCATGAAAGACTCATCGGCGGACGCGAGATGGGGTGTGGGGGAGGGTCTTCGGGTGAAGCGAGAAGGTTTTGGCGACATGAAAAGGGGATTTTCGTGCTCGAGAGAGCGTGGTTGGCCGCAATCAGACACACCTCGGCTCGGACTGGATAATCAAATCGAATTCAGGGACGAAGCGGGAGCGTCGGCGTCAGCATCGCAGTGGCATCGCCTGTAGGTTGCGCACAACGGCGGTGAAGACTTCGGCGTAGGGACAGGCTTCAGCCATCGACACCCAGACGTTGCGGACCGTGAACCGGATTCGGGCACCGATCTTGAGCAGCTTCAGCCGGATCGTGCCGCATTGAGCCCGCGCCAGTTCGGTATTGTGGAGTCCGAGTCGGCGCAGTGCATGCATGATCATGTAGGCGGCCGAAGACAGATAGAGTCGGAGTTGATTGGCGCGCATGGTGGACGCGCTGGTGCGGTCGGCAAACAGATCCAGTTGTTGCTCTTTGATCCGGTTCTCCATGTCGCCGCGCGCACAGTAGAGATCCTCGTATAGCGCACGGGCCTCCCAACGTTCTGGTGACAGCGATGTGACGATGAATCGGGGATTGGCGCCCTTGCCCAGAACCTCCGCCTTGCCCACGACGCGCCGTTGTTGGCTCCAACTGTCTCGTGTGCGATAGCGGAAGTCCTTAAATACCCGTGCCGATTGACCGGTGGATTCGAACTCCGATTTCGCCTGAGCCATGGCTTCAGCGATATCCTTCTTGAGTCGCTCGTTCTTGGCCAATCCCACCACGTAATCCACCTGATGGGATTCACACCAGGTCAGTAAGTCATCTCTGCAGAAGCCGGAGTCTCCACGGACGATGATCGACACATCCGGCCAGCTCTTCCGGATCTGTCCGATGATGCGGGTCAGTTCCTCAACCGATCCGGCCGCGCCATCGATATTGGAGCGCCGTAATCGGGCGCACAGCAGATGCTCACCCGAGAAGATGTACAACGGCAGATAACAGTAGTTGCCGTAGTAGCCATGAAAGAATCGTCCCTCTTGTTGCCCGTGGATCGGATCGTCGGTGGCATCGAGGTCCAGAATGATTTCTTCAGGCGCCGATTCAAAGGCTGCGATGAAGGCATCGACCATCCAGCGGTCGACCTGGTCCGTATCCATCGCAATCTTCTTGTATCGCTCCTCCCCGCCGACTTCAGCCCCAGTCAACTCCAGCCGATTCAGTGTGCACTTGGCCGCCAGAGCCTTTCCCCGGTCGCTGGCCTGCCGTCGGTTGCCTCCCAGCGGATCGGCCTTATCCACCGCCACGGCCAGCATCGGATCGGTGCGTAGTTGGTCGTGATCGTTCAGGTCTTCATATCCCAGACACAGGCCATACACCCGTTGCCCAATCAATTCTTTCACCGTGTGCTCGATCAATCGCGGGTCCCGGTGATCGGCGAAACATTCGGCCAGTCCATCGATCAACCCGGTCCGTTTTTCGACCTCCCGCAACAGCAGGACACCCGCGTCGGAAGTGATCTTCCCTCCGTCGAATCGAGCCTTCACTTTTCGTTGATTAAGTCCGTGAAATTCAAACGTGGTTTGGTTACACTCTGTCGTCATAAGGGCCGCCTTTGTTTGGTGTCTGAAACGTTCTTGTCAAACGCTTTATGCCAAACAGGGCGGCCTTTTCTGGTCCATCTCGTGATCTATACGGGCTAGCAGCCCGTGGCACAAGTCTCAAGTGCCGCGTTACGGCCAAACGGGGCCGAATTCTAGGAGGCGACAACGCTGCAATGCTCATTCATTGCGAGGAATCGTCGACAACGAAGACGGCCCCGTTTCGCCGCAACCCTCTGGGCGCAGGGGGGCCACCGACGTTTCAAACGGAGGCTGCAGGCGCCCCGCAGGCTTTGTCATTCGTCGGTCACGACGAAAAGACGTCGTTCCGCTCCTCACTTCGCGCCTGTAACCCGAAAACCCCTGCGCGCGGCTCTTGAGACTTATGCCACGGGTTGCTAGCCCGAAGGCGCACTGTACGCCGATGAATCCGTTTTCTTGATTCCACCAGAACGACTGACTGAAGATTTGAGAAGGTGAGGTCTGAATTTGATATCGGGCGCTCGACGTGTGGGAAACAACAGGGGCCACCGGATTCAAGGCCGTATTAGATCGGTCTCAGGGGAGAATCCCTCAAATCCAACAGGCACCTGGAAGCCCACGGTCGTCGGACGAGGTGTGACGATAGAAACTGATGAGTTCGGCTAGTGGCTCTGCTTCCTGCGCAACCCGATCAAGCCGGCTAGCCCGATCCCGAGCAGCAGACCCGTAATCGGTTCCGGTGTCACGATCGGAACTGTCGTGCCTACGCCGTACAGATCGGTACCGTAGCTGTCCGGTGGCGGAGGGACGGTGGTGTTCAGGAAGTTCTGGCCCCAGAGAACCAATTCCGTGGCCGACACGTTATTGACGGTAAATAAAGTGCCATCGTAATTAAATGTACCGGAGCCGTTAAAAGCGGAGTAATTGCCAGTAAAGCCTGCAGACGTATAAGTCATCGTCCCAGTACCGATGGAGCTGACCGCTCCGCCGGTCACGGTGATCGTACCCGGGCCATCATTCGGTGCGTTAAGCGTGCCGCTGAGGAACGTGAGCGTAGATCCGTCCCAACTGCCAAGAATATTCCCATTCAGTCTGGTCTGGAAATTTGCGCCAGGATACCAACCTGTGCTGCCGAACTCATGATCCGCGGTGTGGAGCCAACTGAACGAGAAACCCGGAATGGGCGGGACAGGCGCACCGATCGCGTACGTGATCATGGTTGCAGCCTGGGCGGGCGTAGCCACCATCATCAGCGCAATCAATATCCCCACGGATGCCAGCGCCAGGTGGGATCGACGACAGCCCTTCCCCTGATCGGTACTGTGCTGCCTGCGCTCCTGTCTAATAATCATCGCCCAATCTCCGTCTAAGTCTTTGTCGTTCCCGGCCAAGTTACCCGGAATACGATTCGGCATCCTGCCGTCAGTTACTTCGCTTATACAAATAAACTTAGCAATCTTGAAGCCAAAGGTCCACCTTTCTTCTGATAGAATTATAAGTGATTTAACATCAACGTTTTACAACGATAGCGGCGGGTTAAATCTAACGTTGAGGGTCCAAAGCTGTCCCTAAAATCGTAAAGTAAACCGACAGTTTTTCGTGACAACTCATATAACGTGTTTATTAGCAACGACTTATGTGTTTTCCGAAAACCGTCGGAGGATCTTACGTATTCTCGCATCCCGCAGTAGAACTCACCCGAGGCGCGTCATTGCCTGAGGGGGCCGGATTTCAGGACGCAACTGCATAACGACGCGTTGTCGCGACTACAAACGAATCGGCATTCATCGGGAGGATTGGGCGCAAGCGAAGACCGCCCCATTTTCACTGTAACCCTTTGGGTGTTTATGGGTTCGGGCGAGGGCCCTGTCCGTGGTTGGGTACGGTGGGCGACGATTAACTGACGACGTTTGCCGCCTCTTACCGCGGCGCCCGCGGCATCGGCTTCACCGCTAGATGCCCGCGCTCCGATTCATACCCGCAACTGGTATATTCCTGCTCGCGCATATCGACACTTTTGCAAGGGCCTGAGCAGTCGGAATGTCGGGTCGGAAAATGGGCGGATCAGGTGCGGCCCGGTTGGGCTGCGCTCCTGGCACGAATCAAGATTTCCTGAATCAGCAGTATTGACAGTTCGGACGTGATCGGTGGCAGGAAATCCACTTCCGTAACGACCGCGTCAGCCGGATGAGCCGACCAGTTGATGTCGGTCCAAGGTGCTGTCTGATGCACGCGGCCCGGTTCGATTCACGGGCTTAACCCACTCGCGATCGATTTCGACGGCGACCGAGCGTTGAAGCAGTGAGACCGATATGATGAGCCGGAATTCGTTCTTGACCTTGGTAACGATACCTTCCAGGCCCTCGAGCGCACCCTGTTCAACGGAAACGGTTTCGCCGACTGAAATAAAAGGTCCGGGCTGGTAGCGTACGCCTGACTTCAGCACACATCGCAAATCCTCAATTTCCTGCTCGTCAATAGCGATCGGCGACTTTCCGATTCCAACGATCGAAGTCACTCCAGGTACGAGCAGGATCGGAAGACGCTCGTCGACGTTAAACCTGCAAAAGACGTAACCTGGGAACAAGGGGAGTTCGATTTCTTTTATGCGGTCAGACCATTGCCGACGGCACCGGTATGCGGGAAGCAGTTCCTCAAATCCCTTGGACTGGAGATTGCGAGCCACAACCTTTTCGAATCGGGGTCTGACTTGAAGCGCGTACCAAGACTGACTGTTGCATTGAGCGGATTCCATTCCTTATCTCCCTGAACGAGGGTACCGAAGGCATCTTGCGCCCGGTATTCCGAAATAAATAGTTAAACCGGTTGACCGAACTCTGGAGCCAGGCAAATGCTTCGTCTGGCACTCGAGTTATGAGTGGGGTGATTCTGAGATCCGGATGTTTCTTTGTCAAGCCCTTTGAACGCAAATGTTGCCGCCCTTTGCGCGCAAATGCTGCCGGAATCATCCTCCCGACGACAGCGCAGGGGCGAACCAGTCGGTTCTGGTCAAGGAAATATGCCGCGGTGAACGTATCGAATAGCGTAGCCCGCTTAAGACATCGACGAACCCGCCTCCGATCTCAGTCCGATGGCATCGTGTTCCAGCTCCGTGGACGATCCGTGGGTCTCGGTCCAGATCAGTCCGGGTGCGAGATCGGCCGACACGGTTGACTCACCAGTTTCGTGCAGTGGCGGTTGGGTAACCCCAGACCCGCCACTCGCGCTCAGGATGTCGTTTCACCTTCACTCCCGTCACTCGATCTAACCGACATGCCGATAGAAGAGCTCACCGATCCGACGAAACAACCCGTTCGGTAGACCCGAAAGCACTCTGCTGGAAACGGTCGGAAAAATGGACGTTGGGCGCCGCGTCAACCTCTCGCGTTCCCGTTCGGACCACCGCCAGTAGGTCAGCGTCGTGCGTTCGGCACCCAACCGATCCTTAAAACGGATCAGACCGGCATGACTCTCTTCCGAGCGACCCAGATCCAAATTTAGCAGTCGCTGCCTCTTTGCGTCCTGGATTGCTTCCCAGAAGAGTCGGGCCATGCCGCCCTTTGGGTGAAACCGGCCATCCGAGCAACCATACTTGTAGACGAGAGTTTGCTTATGGCGGAGGGTCAGAATGCTCGCGATCGGGTAGGTCCCCACGCGTGCGACGTAGATTGTCAGTCGGTCGCCATAGCACTCAATAAGATTGCGAAACCACGCCAACGGCTGTGGAGGCAAACCGTGCCGACGGCGCGTGAGCAGCAGGAGCGCATAGAAGTTCTGCAGGAGTAAGTCGGACCGGCCCTGGTCCAGAACAAGACCTTCGCGGTCGGCGCGACGGATTTTTCTCTGCATCGAATTCTTGTGGAGCCTGAAATACAGCGTGTCCAGGCTGGGCCGGAGGTCCAGGGTGTGCAGACAATACCGGCTGTGGGCCCGAAAGTCCGGTGGAGCGACCTCGGGTTCCATTCGCGGCCGGAATTCGAGATATTTCAGGCCCGAACCCGCTTCCTGCGCTTTCGAAAAGAGGACCCGAGTTTCGGTTCTATCGTGAACCAGGGGATCACAGTGGTCGGAGAAAGGAAGAGAGACGAGGCGGCGGCCCGTTAGCCAACTGTCGACCCGGCAGAACACCAGGCCGCTGCTGGGCGGCTCACCCCCAGGATTCAGGATGAATGCAACCGGAGTGTAGCGGTAGGTGCGCCGCAGAGCTTCCAGCCATTCCGGCTTGTGAAACACCGACGAGTGGGGGTGGGAAGCGACAAGGGCCGCCCATCGTGGGTCAGTGTGTGGCTGGATTTCCTCGACGGGCATTCAGGTCACGAATCGAAGCAATAACGCCTTCACCTCCGGTAGAGGCCGGGTTGCCCTTCGGGATTTCTACCCGCAGGGTTGGCCAGATCCATTCACGAGCCTCTGAAAGTGTCCTGAGTCGGCAATTAAGGTCACTTCTACCGACGGGTTCTGGGAGAGAGACACAGTCCCGAACGTCGCTCCTCCGAGTGATACCGGGGCATTCGCTCGTCGTCGCCCCTGCAATCCGGCGCCGTTGCGCTCCAGAATACAGTCATCGTATTGCCGACGCAGGACACGATCACTCGGGTTCCTTCGTTCGCAGCCTTTCAGTCGCGCTCTCGGACGCCAATGTCCTTTTGATCGATTCGAGTAGTTCGTTGGCTCCGACAGTCGCAGTGCCCAGCTTTCCCACCACAACGCCGCCGGCGTAGTTGGATATCTGCGCTGCTTCGACTGGAAGGGCGCCTGCCGTAAGCGCGAGCGTAAACAGCGCGATGGCGGTATCGCCCGCACCGGAAACGTCGAAAACATCTCGAGCCACTGTCGGTATGTGGTGCGAAGCGCCATCCCGCTCGAAGAGCATCATCCCCTTCTCACCGAGTGTAATTTGCACCATATCGGTCCCCCACCGTTTGAGTAAAGCGTCTCCAACCTGCAACAGGGTTTCGTCCCGCAGCGGATCGCTCTCAGACCCCAACGGAGATTCACTCACCCCTACTTCGCGATAGGCCTCCGAACGATTCGGTTTTATCGAGGTCACCCCATCCCATTTCAGGGGGTTGTTTGGATTCGGGTCGACAGTGATCACCAGACCCGCCTCGCGCGCAACTGGTACGATCGCATCGACAAGTTCCTGAGACACGAATCCTTTGCCGTAGTCTTCGATGATCAATCCGTCGAGTAGCTCGGAATGATCGACAAGGAACCGCTTTGCATCGGTGACCTGATCGTTCGAAATTGATTTGATCGATTCAAGGTCAAATCGCACCACCTGCTGCTGATGAGCTATGATCCGGGTTTTCGTGATCGTCGCGTAACTCTGGCTGCGCAGCAACCCGTCTGTCGCAATGCCACTCTCCTCCAAGGCAGTGAGCAACACATCACCGTCCGGATCCTTACCAACCTGTCCGACGACGTGCACCACTTTTCCGAAGGGGACGAGATTCCGCGCCACGTTTGCGGCACCACCCGGATACAACTCCTGCTTGTACACGTTGACCACTGGAACTGGGGCTTCCGGCGAGATGCGCAACACATTTCCCCAGATAAACCGATCCAGCATAAGGTCCCCGACCACGAGGATGTTCTTCCCGGCACACTCCCCAATCAACGTCTCAAACCGGCTTATTGCGATCGCATTCATAGAGTTGGTCTGGCCTTCAGTTCAGCAGCCGCTCGTACACAGTCGTGGTAATCTGCGCAACCCGATTCCATGAGTAGCGTTTCGCGGCGAAGCCCCGAATGTCCTGCCGTCGGGTATCCAGGTTACTGTACAGTTCGCTTTCGAAATATCGCCGAATGGTCAGGGCCAGACTCTCACTATCTTCGGGCGGGCACACCCATCCGGTACGTCCTTCAACAATGTCTTCTTTGAGCGAACCGACATCCGATGCAATGACCGGCAATCCAAAGTTGTATCCAAGAAAAAGGACGCCGCTTTGAAAAATGTATGTGTACGGCAATACGAGGGCATCGGCAGCCTTGAAATAGATTTCCGTCTCTTCGTCAGGGATATATTCGATGCGCAACAGGATTCTGGAATCGAGGCCGAGTCGCGCAATTGACTCTTGAATCTTCTGCCAGTAGCTTTCCGGGCACTTCAAACGGCCTGCAACCAGGAGCCGACATACTGTCTCGGTGCTCGTCAGGTGGGCCATCGCCTCGACCAGGTATTCCAATCCCTTGTACGGGGCGACGTTTCCGAAAAACAGCAAAGCCTTCTCATCCGCTTTCAGACCGAGTGCCGCTCGCGCCCCTGATCTATCCAACGATGTATCCGGTACGCTGCTGTTGATCCCGAACGGGATGACCGAAGCCTTTTCAGGCGGAACATGAAACTCCTTCTGTAGCGCCTGGCGCATCTGTTGGGTGTGGACAAAGATGTGGTGAGCCAAGCGGTACTGGAGCCTCAAGGTCAGGCGGTTGAGCGCTGAGTCCTTGTCGTCTCGACTTGCCGCATTCACGTTGTGAGCCGTAAGCACAATCCTTCGGCCACAAATTCTGTAAAAGAGCATCAGGAGAGTTCGATCAAACCACTCGATTTTGTTGTTCCAGAGAATGTGGAAGACCTTTGGGCTCGCGTGCATGGCGTAGGCGATCAGCCGCTTGTAATATCGCAGGACACGATTGATCTTTTCTACCTTCGACGCGTCTTCCGCCTGATCGCCACGCAGGTTCCTGAATACGACCAGTGGATTATTGTGCAGGATCGGGCTATCCAGGTCGTCGCTGCCAATGAAATCAAACCCGATCTCCTCCTCGATTAACGCGGAGGCTAGTCCAAGCGCGTACGGCCGGTCTCCTCCGCCAGTCAGTACGGCTATGTTCCTGTTCAGGGGCAGGTCAGTCTCTTTGATGCGTCGGTTGAGATCCGGGACCAACGCGCCAATCGCAGTACCGGACCTGCGATCGGATGTCGGTCGCGTCTCATTGGCCGTTTCAGTTCCAGACATTCGCGCTTTACTATTGATCGGGCCCCGGACTGCGGGTGCAGCCTGCGACACTGTGAATGAACGATTTAGTCCGCCGGGGGCTGGCTGCCCGCGGTACGGGCCGGATCATATCTGCAGCGGTGCTCTGTGAGCGCCCATCAAAGAAACGAGTGTCATCGACCACACCGGCCGAATTCAGAGCCACCTGCACTACGGATTCTGGTCTGATCAGACCTCCCGGAAAGAACCCGATTCAGACCTCTCTCTCTACCTGGAGTCGATCGCTTTAGACAATTCTATCGCCTTAAGCGTAGCGTCCAACACGTCGGAGCGGGCAATCGCTGTCGTTGCCTGTGGATCGAAGTCGCGCTTATAGAAGAATTCGCCCAGACGGGGAGAGATCAGTTTCGTCAGAATGCCGTAGTCACGGATCTCCCAGGGACTGGTGCAGTTGAACAATGCCACGGATGGAATGCCGCTCCCTAACGCCAGATGCATGGGCAGGCTGTCCCCGCTGACGAGACATCGATGCGCACGCACATCGGCCAGGTGCTCAAGTAACGTGGGCCGGGTCTGCAGGAAATTAACTTCCATGCCCCGACGTTCAAGCTCAGAGCCGAGCCATTCAAAATGTGCCCACTTCTTCATGGGCCAGACTGCGCCCGCCTCGGATGCGATTGCCACGTCTCCAGTCAGGTCTGAGTCGGTCGTCGACGGCAGCACATAAGCTTCACCCTTAAACTCCATACTCAGACCCTCGAAAATCAGATCCTGATAATCACGACGATTCCGAAGCTTGAGCGCGTCAGCCTGTACGCGTCCACGGACGCTTATCAAACTCATGTCAAACCATTTGTGGGCATCTTCGGTGTAGGCCATTTGCCCCTCCGAGTCAGCGTAAGCACCAAACATCCTGTCCGCGTGGACGGATTTGAGAATTCCGGCCGTTTCGACTTCGTCCTCAAGGTTGATGGCAAGGTCAAACGAATTTCCATCCAGAACCGATCGATTTTCCCAATCGAGGACACGGAGTTCCACTGGGAGATCCTGCAGACCTTCCAGCAAGGGCCTGTTCTTCGAAGCCACGATCCATGTGACCCTACCCTCAAGACAGCGAAGCAGCGGTGTCGTGCGCACCACATCACCGGTCGCTCCGAGTTTGACGATCAATGTATTCAATGTGTATCCGTGGTGACCGGTGAGACAGTCCGCGATACCCCGGCCAGTCAATGCCGGGCACCTGGAGCCCGCGCAGTCTTCGTCACCTGCCCGTTGCGCCGTTACCGGACAAAGACACCCGGAACTCGACAGTGTTCGGAATCGGAGCCGGAGATCGAAGCAGACCGGCTAACGACATCAATGACTCGCAAGGTGGTTGCAGAGGCCAGCCCCTGCCCTGGGCAGGTCACCCAGGCCAAACAGTCTGGAAAGTGTTTGGTCCGCAAGTATCCAGTCGAGGCCTTCCGTGGTGGGGTCGAAGACCCCACCAACCCGGAAACCACCTTACCTGATCAGGGAACCGGTTCGAGAGCTGAATCCTGCGCCATGCCGTCCTGATCTCGGTACACCAAGCGACCCTGCCCGAAAACCAGCAACTCCGTCGTAAAACCACCGCCACTGACGACGTGGGGGAACACCAGCGTTGTCCCGCTGCCGGTTCCCTCATTCAAGGGAGGTGTGGCAGCCATCAGGAAATCACCGCGTTGATTCGTCTGCCCCAGCAAGGCCACGACCCCGAACGAATCTGGAGCTGTCAGACGGACAATCCCCTTGAATTCACTGGGAACTCCAGGAACAAGCTCATCGATGAATCTGGAAGCGAGCCCGTTGGGCGGGACTTCCACGGATCCGGTCACTCCCAGCTCGGTTCCGTCGAGGTCGACTAGATCGAGGTTCACGATTATCGACTCAGGCTGGCCATTGGCAATCGCCAGCCCGCTTCGCACGGAGTTGGCCGCTCCAGGCTCGCCTGACGATTCCACATAGATGCGGTAGGCATTACGCAACCCTGAAGGCGCAACGCTGGTTTCGCTCACACGGATCCCGTTATTGCGCAGTGACAGGATCGCAAGGGATTTAGGAGGCTTGATGAACGGACTACTCAGCGTCGGAAGGATGCGCATTGAGCCGATCCTGGTCGTGGATGACGGGCTCGTAACGGTCACACGTGCTGTTGAAAACGGCGGAATCGCATAATCGAATACGGACCCACTGACACCGTCAACAGTCACTTGAGCGGCGGGGGTGATCTGACTTCTCGAGCCTTCGCCATAGAATAAGATTCTGCCGTCCTTTGCGGAGGCGGAGTCATTGGTCAGATGAATTTCCGTATTCCAGCCACCTCCAATCGTAAACAACGGCAGTAGGGTGCTTGCTTCGCCACCTACGGGAACCGTGGCGAACAGGAACTCGTTGCGACTATTTGTGACGCCCCGCAAAGCAATTGCACCAATCGGCACCGAAGACTCGAATGCAAACGTACCCAGAAATGGACTCGGAGCGTTGAACGGAGGCTCATTCAGAAACACCGAAATCTGCTGATTCGCAGCCAGCGTGAACGAACTGTGACCGAACTGCGTCCCGGCAGTATCGGTAAAGTAGAAACTAATGAGTGCATCCTGCGGGTTCTCGTTCGACAGGGCCACGCCCGTGTTGACCGTCGTTCCCTCTTCCGTCACGGCAGCGATTGCCCCCTCCCCGGCCTGGATCGGCAGAACGGCAGGAGAACCAACTTCAGCGCCAAAAATCCCTGTTGTAGTTGATTGAACAGCGGGCACGGTCGTGATTGCCAACACATCACCCATCGAATCCTCCAGTGCGATGAACGCTAAGCCGGTCGGCGCAGGATCTCCGGGATCATTTAAGACCTGAACATGGCCGATGCCTGGAGTTGGACTAGACGACCCGGAAGCACTGAACGAAGCGCCGCCCTCGGGAGGAGGCGCGAAAGGAGTCGTGGGAGCGGCAGTAACCTCGACTATGGCGGAGGCTGTCACAGGTCCGCCGCCCGGTCCGACGGCCGAGGCCGTGTACGTTGTCGTTTCAGTGGGCGAGACGACAACTGTACCGGCAGTGGCGGACACACTGCCTACACCTCCATCGATGTCCACCGACGTCGCATTTTGCGCCGACCAGTCAAGTGTTGAGGTCTCGCCTTCCATGATAGCCGCGGGAGTAGCAGTCAGGGTGATCGTGGGAAGCGGCGCCGTGTTCACGGTCAAGGTCGCAACTGGGGTGCTCGTCGCACTCCCAATTCCATTGGTCACTACGACGTCAAACGTCGAACCGTCGTCTCCGGCAACTGTCGGCGGCGTTGTATAAGTCGCATTGGTCGCACCGCGATGGGTGCGCCCCCTGTCCTCCACTGGTATGTCAGCGGTGGGGTTCCCGTCGCCACAACGTTAAACGTGGCTCCATTGCCTTGAAGTACGGTCTGATCTCCCGGCTGTGTCGTGATCGTCGGGGCGGTGAATGTGACTGTAAATGTTTGTTCGATTCCCGGGGTCAGGTTCACCAGCGCATTGCCTGCGCTATCGGCGATGTTCGCCCATAGCCATATCCAGGTCGACCGTCCCTTGGGCTCCCCCTGTCACCTGCACGTCATACATGGCGCCACTGACAGGTGTCACGGTCCCCACCGCTGTCCCGGTCGCCGTTCCGCTCACCGCGAAGTCCGCTGCGTCGACGTTGACTACCGTCTCGTCAAACGTCGCCCGGAATACCACCGGGAACGCATTCGTCGGGGTGGTGAGCGGCACCTGCCGCAGGATTGATGTAATGGTCGGTGCGGTCGTTTCGATCGTATAGGTTTCTTCCGTACCCGGAGTCAGATTCACCAGCGCATTGGCCGACCCATCAGCGATGTTCTGCCCCATGGCCAGATCCAGGTCGACGGTCCCCGCGCTGCCCCCCGTCACCTGCACGTCATACACGGCGCCACTGACGGGTGTCACGGTCCCCACCGCCGTCCCGGTCGCCGTTCCGCTCACTGCGAAGTCCGCTACGTCGACGTTGACCACCGTCACGTTAAACGTCACCCGGAATACCACCGGGAACGCGTTCGTCGGCGTGGTGAGCGGCACCTGCCGCAGGATTGATGTAATGGTCGGTGCGGTGGCGGTGATCGTATAGGTTTCTTCCGTGCCCGGAGTCAGATTCACCAGCGCATTGGCCGACGCATCGGCGATGTTCTGCCCCATGGCCAGATCCAGGTCGACGGTCCCCGCGCTGCCCCCCGTCACCTGCACGTCATACACGGCGCCACTGACGGGTGTCACGGTCCCCACCGCCGTCCCGGTCGCCGTTCCGCTCACTGCGAAGTCCGCTGCGTCGACGTTGACTACCGTCTCGTCAAACGTCACCCGGAACACCACCGGGAACGCGTTCGTCGGGGTGGTGAGCGGCACCTGCCGCAGAATCGACGTTATCGTCGGCGGGACGATGTCAGCTCCTGCCGGGGTCACAGTCAAGGTGGCCATGCTGCTGGTGACGGTTCCCTGAGAATTGGTCACCACCACGTCAAACATCGCCCCGTTGTCCCCGGCAATTGTCGTTGCCGGCGTTGTATAGGTCGAACCCGTCGCGGCCGGAACGATAGCGACGCCGCCCCTTCTCCAGACGTAGGTCGGACCCTCGTTGCCGGTTGCCCCGACCGAAAACGTTGCGGTGTTTCCCTCGACAACCGACTGATTCGGCGGTTGGGTCGTGATCGTCGGGGCTACGAGCGCCCCGGTCAACGCGTGCGGGTAGGGAAACGGCGTGTACGCCAACGTCCAGACGTTCGGGGCCGTACACTGGTACCCCCGGCCGTCGGGCGTAGCCCCATTGGTGGCATCCCATTCACCCTCATCGTTAGCCCAATACCAGACACCGGTCGTACACGTTGCAGGCCTGTTGCCGATGGGACCCGAGCCGACGCCCACTGTGCCGTCAAAGACAGTCCCCGGCTTATGGTTGTAGAAGTGCTCGTTTTCACGGCACGTACCGGTACAGCTTGCGTGAGCTATGAAATTCAGATCGCCCTGGTTGGACGGATTGTCCCACTCATAAATGGGAACAGTCACTTGATCGTTAAAGCCAGCCGGCACGACGGGCGGAGTGCCGTTGATTATCGTGCCCTCGCCGCGACCGATACCGTCGAGGACCTGCAGAACTCTGTTGATCTCAAACCCGTCGCCTACGGCGAAGGCCAGGTCGGCATCGAAGAACGGGGAAAGAAAGGTGAGCGTGTTGTTGGTGTTGCTCAGGATGATCCCATGGCAGTTAAATCGGGCTTTGATGTTCGGGTTCCCGGTGTTCGGTGCGCGCGCGGTGCAGTTCGTGTTTCGGACCGTGTATCCGACCCATTGGTCAACCGTCCAGTTCTGGGTGTTGTCGGTGACGTTCAGGGGGCTTTGGCTGGTGGCGGTTAAACCACCCACGATCGGATTCGCGGGATCGTTGACATCCCACGGACCCGTCCCATCCGCTCCCAGCCATGCGCTAAACACGGCCACCGCACGATCTTGAGTAAGCAGCGCTGCAGAATTCGAACCTGCCCTTAAATTAGTGCTTGTATTACCCCAAATCAAAGCCGAACCGCTTCGAATGTTTGACAGTTTGGTTTCCTGGTTCAGGCCATCCAGTGTGTTCTTGTAAATTTCTATGCCTACGCCACCGCGCTGACGCCCACTGGCCTCAGTTCCGTGAACAACGAAAAGGCAGTTCGTCAGCGTATTGAATCTGAAAACAGCCCGCATCCCTCGAGATCCGTCCGTGCAGAAGCTGCTGCTGGTGCCCGTGACCGTCATTATATTATTTTCGACAAACAGGAAATCCTGACTGCCCCACACGAGAGGAGCGGCCCACGATGCATCACCGAAGATTCCTGTCTTGTTCCATTGATTGTCGAATGGCTGGATTGCGAATTGATTCTTAGGGTTGATGAATTCGTTGTTATCGACCACACCAATTACCCGGTCCGGACGGATATTCAAACCTTTCAAGTTGTTAAACTTATTGTTGTCTATTCGAAACGTAGTGCCGCCGGTGTTGAAGCAGGTGATCCGGAGGACACCGTTCGCGTTCGTGCCCGTTCGGCCGCCATCCGCAAACTCTATGCCTGTCAGGCGGTGAGCCTCCCCCTCCACACAAGTCCACTCCAAGGCCCCTCTCTGGGGGGACGTTCCACCATCCTGAATAATAGTGTGCGCTGCGACCCCTTTAGGGTCTCCGGTACCTTGAAGCGTAATTGCCTGATTGATGATCAGCCGATCTGGCCATGTACAGGTCAGTGCTGGAAGGACGATCACGTCATCTATGGCGGCGGCATTCACGGCAGCCTGGACGGTCGGTAAATCACAGGCCAATAAATTGGTTGTGACTCCCTCGGCGTTTTCGACAGGAACAGCCAGGAACAAAACCGCACCCAGTGCGAACACCCGAAAGACGCTCCCGAGCAGCATGGAAGGACGACCTGTGGTTCGCCTTTTCATGAGACCCGATGGAGGGCTTTCCACGTCGGTCCCCGGCCCACAGTGGTCTGGTCTCGTAGATGCGCGTAGATCTATCGCTCTTGATAATTGCTGGCGAGATCCGCGCAGAAAGCGCACAAGTCGATCGTTTCCCATCACACTCTCCTGCGTTCTATCGTAAACAGGTTACTCTGCTGATCCAGTCTAGAAGCGTTCCAGACAGTGTACATGCTCGGCTGACCGGAATGCTCAAGAAACGGCCCAAAGTAGCGCCCTGGATCGAGCCTCGCATCGCGTCCGCGCGCCATTCTATCAGACGACGTGGATCAGCGTAGCCACCGCCTTTAACAGTCGTTGTGACGGGTCGCGGTCGCCCGGTTCGTCCGCCTCCCGACGCGAACGGACCGACACGCAGCGCCTGTCGAAAGTTTCCAATCAGAAGCCATAATCGTAGGTCCTCAGATCGTGGTGATACGCATATTGAACCAGCCTTCTTGAACTCGTCCGATAGTAGGAATGGTAGTCCGCTCCTTCTCTTGCCTCGGTACGATTCGTCAGGGGAATGGCGACATCGCGATCGACGTTGGCCGCTCGCAGGACGTTCTTGAAGTCGCCGTGCAGATTCTCGTAGCGCATCACCAGGTTCATACCTGCGGTGAAGTCCCGATACATGGATGGCTTGAGCCCGAGAGAGCGCTTGATCGCTTTCCTGTAGCAGACCTTGCGGATCCAGGCATCGAACGAATGACTCTTGCAGTACTGCATGTCCTCGGCATAACCCGGATGTCGATGAACCCAGGAATCGGGGTCTTCCAATAACGGTTGATATTTAATTTTCTTCTTGAGGTACAGCGACACCAGGCTGTCGAAGGGATTGCGTACCGAGCAGAACTTTGTGAGTGACTCGAGCTCGTGTTTGTCGAGAATCTGATGCCTGAGCAGTTCATCAAGTGTGCTGTGCTTCTTCTGAACGATGATCGAACCGTCCGCCGCGCAAATGTCCTCGCCGGGCAGAAATTCGCCTCCCAGTTCACTGCACAATGCCTCTCCAACCGCCGTGCAGGCGGTTCGGGGTGTCATTATGAAAAGCAGGTTATAGGACCGACAGATAATCGCCATCAACGCGTCTCCATCTATATGGTGCAATTGGATCTTGATTCAGGCACGGAGTAAGCCAATGCGGGCGGATTTCGAGGATCGAGGGCATCATTTGCGGCGAAGGCCGACTGTGCCATACGCACTTATGCGTTCAGGAATTTACCGATGCAAAGAAGGCGTGCCAACCAGCGCACCCGGACTGCCCAATCGATTGCGCGGATCCCTCGGCCAGCGCGGCGCATCCGAGGGTGTCGACTCAGGAGTGTCTGCAGCAGGCCTTACAGGAACTGAAGCCAACTGCGCCGCAGTAAGCGAAGCACTGGCCGTCGTCAGCAGGAACAGGAACCAGGTGCCGATCATTCCGAAGACCATCGCTTCGGTCAAGTTGGTCAGAACGAAGCTGATGGCAAAACACAAAAAAAGGATTCCCAGCCTATCCCCATTCTCGATCATCTTCCCGATCCTTCTGAACGTACTCGTGATCAGTCCCAGAAAGATCGCCAAACCCACAAAGCCAAGGTTCAGGAACACCTCGAGATAGCCGTTGTGGGCCTGATTGGGAGTCCACCAATAGTCCTCTGCGATCAGTCGCATCTGATACGGTGTCCAGAAACTGTCGAAGCCAGCACCGAACAGGTCGTTTGGAACCGTCGACCTCAGCATGACCCAGAGGCCAATCCGCCCATCGAAGGTTTCACTCGATCGCAGGAACTCGACGACCATGCCACTGACACCGAGAATCGCCTGGGCACTGACTGAAATCATCAGCACATACGCAGAAATCGTGAGCCCCCTGCGGACACTCTTCCCAAGCATTGCGTATCGGGCCGTAAGAATGATGGCCGCAGCAAATAAGACGCACATCCATTGCCCATCACTTCGACCCATTCTCAGAACATAGAGTGCGAGCACCAGCATCGTCAGGTCGACCCATTTCCTCTCACGGTGTTGCCGGCCATATGCAAGCTCCCAGAAGAAGAGGATCACCGCCAGCGTGCCAAAACTGGCCATCGCGTTCTTGCCAAACATCGCACCGACATAGTTTGGTTCACCGGTCCAGGCCTGATAGCGAATTCCGATACCTGGAAAGTGTGTAAACAGGGTCACGCACAGAGGAACCAGGATATAGGCAGCCCTCTTCAGCAATGAGACCAGGGCCTCCTGAGGCTTGTCTTCAGTGAGAATGACCCCCACCATCACCAGGTGGCCCAGCTGCTTGATAAAGCTGTTAATGGCTAGATCGAAGGCATTGGACCAGGCCAAGCTGACGAGACAAAGAAGGAATAAGATTGCCAGCCAGGTATTGGCGGAGATGACCGGCCCAAAACGTCCGGCCCGTTGAGCGAGCGCGCGCACTCCGAGGATGATGAGGACAGCCCATGCAACCGTGTTGACGGTTCCACCGGCGACGGCACTACTTTGAGGATTCAGCCATAAGGACAAGGGTTTGGACGCTACGAGATAAAACCAGGCGAGGGGAATCCACAGCCGGCGCGAACTGCTCTTATTGGCCCGCAGATCTTCACGGACAGCGTAGTAGGAAAGACCGAGGCTAGCCAGCAGGACTATATATGGCAAATCTGAAAAATCCTCTTGAACAGGTGAGCACCCGGTAATCTAAATATGTCACAGAAAGTCAAATCAATCCACCCAGCGCGCGCGCTTTCAGATCGGTAGCCGGTCACCCCGCCACCTGCGAGCGCCTGCCGAATCGCATCATCAGAAATTGCCCCATCTCCTTGTCTGCGACTGTCAGACCTAAAGCGTAGACAGCTGCGGCGAAGACCATGAAAAACATTGGCCCGCAAACACCGACAATCAGGACATCGTTTGCAACCGTCATAGACGCCAGCATAGACCGAGCGTAATAACATGCCCCGCCTCCGGCGACGGCCGCGACCACGCCCTTGATGTATTCCCTTTCGTAGGGCACGAAAGAATAGAGAATCGACACTTCCGTCAGCTTTACCACATTGACGACGGCGATGGCGACACCCGTAGCCACTGCGGCACCTACTGTACCGTAACTCGGGATCAGTAAAAGGTTCAGAACGACGTTCAGAACCAGCATCCCGGCAGTGTTGCCTATTTCCCACTTCTGTTTGCCACTCATGACCAACAACTGCCCGGCCGGCCCCGTCATCGCGTTCACCAACTGACCACCCAGGAGGATCAGCAGCAACGGAGCTGCCTCCGCGAATTCCGTTCCAAAGACAGACAGGATCTGCACACGCAATACGGCCAGGGTTCCAAAAGCGATCAATCCGAGGTAGAACACCCACTTTGTCGTATTGTTAAATAGGGCCTTGATCGCTCTATTGTCACCGACTTTAGAAAGCTCGGAAAAATGTGGCGCAAGAATTGGAAGGATGACTTCCAACCCGATGATTACAAAGAGAGCGAGTCGTGTTGCCGCAGCATAGAGCCCGACCTCTCTTTCTGCCACGAAATACCCCAGCATCAGCAAATCAAGATGGCCGACCAGGAAATACGTCAGCCCGATGAACATCAGTGGGACCGAGTAGGACAGATACTTCGTCGCAGAATACTGTGGGGCCCCGGTGTCGGGACCATCCAGTTGCGGATATCGACGGAGCAGGAAAATACCGAATACGCTGACGGCCGCCAGATGGGTCACGATGCGTGCGCCGATTGCGCCCATCAAGCCCAATCCCAGAAAAGCCACTCCAAGCAACGATATCAGATAGAGTCCGGGACACAATATATTGACGACGTTAGAGCTGAGATCGGCCCGTTTTGATCCGTTGATCCCCCCCAGTCCCACGCGCATCAACGCGAAGACCGGAAGGTAGAAGCTAAAAGCGCGGAGGGTACCCGCCATTGCTTCCGACTGGAAGTAGTGTGTTGCCAGGAATGGGGCGAAAAAGAAGATGAGCCCAGAAAAAGACAGGGACAACAGCAAGGTCAGCAGTACGTTAAAGGTCAACAGGCCCCGAATTCTCGCCGGAGCGTCCCCCGCCAGGAGGGGCAAATACCGGGTCAGCCCGGTTTCAAAACCCAGGACGCTGAATATGGTCGTCAACTGGACTATGACTAACCCCAATTGAAAATATCCCAGCGATTCAGCTCCAAGAAGCCTCGCGAGCACGATGGCCGACAGGACGCTCAGAACTGACAGAGTCACTTTCCCGACAAAGACCGTACCCGACTGCCGGACGATGGACCCAAGACGGCCCGCGGGTACGCCTGTGCTGGAATTCGAAGACATCAGGAAGTTTTTTTTAGGATTCTTTAGGCGTGTCGCCTGCGGTTGAATGTGCGTTCTGGAATTGTGACCGATCCAGCAGGAGGTGAGGGCACAGGGCGGCGGTCGGGAACCTGGCGCGGAACTTTCAAAGACGCAACAGCCGGGTCAATTCCCTTTCCACGCGAGCAATCCGATCCACCGGATTTTATGCGTCGGCGGCGGTCCGGCCAAGGCCGCTTCCTGGAGGAGATCAATAGGACGGCTTAGGTGAACGCAAATGCCTTGGATTCGCTTCGAATCTCAAGTTCGGCTGGATCGAATCTCCGATCAAAATCGGTCCGATTTCCTGAAATGATGGCCTCGGCCGCCTCTATTCCGGCCAGCGTGGCCAGATCCAGCTCCGTTCGGTTGGTGGAATAAACGTTCTGGTACGGTTCCAGCTGTTTCTGCATCTTCAGCCGCTCCAGGTTCATCCAGTTGTCCTTGTTCTGAGACGCGTCCGCACCGGGAAATCGAAGTACAAGGGAATCGAAGCTTCGCGTCGAATCCACCAGTTTCGCGTCCGCGCAATCCCTCAGTACCAAGTCGGCAATCTCCTGATTCTCCAAAGCGAGCAGGCTGTCGTCACCAAAACAGTACAGCTCGCAGCACAAGCACGTCTTCCCATCGGGTACCATCGCGCCGCCATAGGCGGAATAGTTCGTAATCCTGCCAATCCTTGTCTCTGGACTCGTCACGTGCAGGTAGGTCTGTGGAAACCTCGGAGGTTCATCCAGGAAGAGATATACCAGTACAACCGTGTTCTTCTTCAAAGGTGCCTGCGTTGGTGTTGTTCCATGGTTTCGATCGGGTTCCAGCAATGCAACCAGGAAATTAATTGGGATGCTGGTAATGACATGTTCGGGAATGAATCGGATCGTATCGGTCTGGGTTTCCACGGTGACTGCCTGAAACTTCGTTTCGCTGGCCTCGACGCCCGTTATCTGGGATTGATACTCGAATCGACCGCCACTATCGACGGCACCTTGCTCCAACAATTCGCAGATCTGGCCGGTTCCTTTTAACGGATGTCGCCAGGCGCCCTCAAAGGTGTTCGGTTCGGTCCTGGAAAACGCGCGCTCCAAGGCCTCTCTGAGGGTCGAAAACAGACCCGGGCCGCTGTTGTTCGTTTCCGATTCTTCAACCGAGATGTCGGCCCAACTCTGGCCGGAAAGCTTCTCATGGAAACCCTGGGAGAATACGCGCGTCATCAGCCGACCGCGTTGGCGGTAGAACTGTTCTTCAAGGTTCCTGCTCGCATGCGACTGAGGTCGCATCCGCCACCAGAAGAAGTCCAAGCCGATGCGCACCAACATGCTCCATGGCATTCCCCGACGAAAACCCTGGTAGTTCGGCAGCGCGTCAACAATGCGCCCCTCGTAGAGGACGCCGCCGCGATGGGGGTAGGGGCGATAGTCCTCTCCCAGCAGATCGCCCCAGAAGTCGTCGATCTTCGCGAGGCGGTTGTACAATTCCTTTCTTCCGACATCCATTATGAAATCGCCGTGGTGGATAGACCGCATCAATCCACCTGCAAACTTGGACCGCTCGATCATGACCGGCTTGCAGCCTGCACGGGCCAGGGTGTATGCGGCAGCCAGGCCGGACGGACCTGCCCCCAGGATCAACGTGTGGATTCGTTCTTCTTTCATAGCACTGACAATGAATCGCTCTGACCGCACGGCCTTGTGAAAAGTGTGACCTCGGTGCAGGCAAGGCACCCTCCAGACCGCACCCGGCAGGCAATGACCCTGGCGATAAGATTCATAGCTGGCGCAGGATGCTGGGGCCAGACGACACGCTAAGTGGCGCCCTGAACCGAAGTCTTATTCGGCTCGGAACGCACGCTGTCGAATATGGGATGTGATCGCGGATCGTAGCCCAACCGCGTCATGCTCGTTCGCGTAAAACTCGAAATTAACCAGCGATCAAACCGGGATATGACACTCATCCAGCGGATGGCCGCTCGGGGATCAAAGGACTTCTGTTGTTTGCCCGTCAGGCTGGAGGGTTGATGATCGTGTTGACCCTTCTCGGGCTCTAACATCTCGGGGACAAATTCGATTTCGGCAAACTCACAGAGTTCCTGAAGCACTCGTTTGGGCTCTGCAAGAAGGTCCTCATATCGAAACAGACGATATGAAGGAAGGCCGCTGCATGTGCTGTGCAGGATTGCGCTCCGGCGATACTGGCGGATAACATGCCAGGCGGCAAACTTGCGAATGACCCAGGCCAGTCGGGGATGCCCTAAGATCTTCAAAGCGGTTCCCGAGGGATCATTGGACTTGGACATCGCCAGGGCTCTTGGATCCCGGGTGATGTGAATGACTCTGCAGTCAGGAAACCATCGGATCAGTTCCGGGATATGTTCCGAATCCACAGGGAATTTGACGCATGCACGCTCATGGCCGCTGAATCGAGTGATCTCTTCGATAAAGATTCTGCAAATAGCCCCCACACTCCGGTCTGATGTCTTGATCTTCTCAGCGACAGCTTTGTGGAGAGCAGGATCCGCAGCGGCTTTAACCCGTCCGAACCTCCAGAACGCTCCCTCCAAACCCGGGTAACCCTTGTTCGCGAAGCATCGTTCGACGACTGTGTCGACACCTTCGTCGTTGTTCAGTTCGGCCGCATGCGATTTCAGAAAGTACCTGAAATCCTTCTGCCCCGACCGCGTGAGGAACCGAGGTTCGGCCAACCTGAAAATGCCCGGAGACATGGCGACCAGATTGTGCCACAAGGTGCTCCCACTGCGATGGGGGCCGACGATGAAAATAGGGCTCTTCAAGAGAAACTCTCCACGGGACGGCTCGGACTTCCGAGGCCGCTAAATATGGTGTATGCCATTCGCATGGGTATGATGTTCAGGAGCTGTAGAGACAACTTGGACAATTTTTGACTGACCGGGTGAGCTAGCATGCCGTCAAATAATGCTGCCTGATCAAGCGTACCGAGAACGGGGCACCACCGTTTCAACCGTCGATTATCTCCAGTTAATTCCTCAGGACCACGGCACGTCAACACCGAGAAGGTCTCTGAGGCTCCGCGCCTCTTTGTTGTAATAGGAATTCAGAACTTGTCGCGTAGCAGGTGACATCACAATCGTGTTGCTCCCGGTCATATTCAGCTTGTCGTAGGTGGAATCAATTCGCTTTCGGAACTGCCGTAATACGTACCTGATGCGGGTTGCGCTGCGAAGACTCCGTCGAAGCGACTGCTTCGCATCAACATAGGCCCTGTGGACCAGAGGGCTGCGCACGGCCCGACTCTGGTTGACCACTTCAAAGCTGCGATTCTGAAAGTACGCCGGGTCGATGTCCACGGCTCTGCACAGCGAGGTCATGAATGAGTGCGCGTCACGCTTCAGGGCGTCGTAGAAGAACACATGTACCGAGGATCTACCAAAGCTCTCGATAAACGGCGGCAAATAGTCTGAGTAGCGACCATGCTGCAAAGCGTAAAAGGCAGGATGCTCGGCCCCGACGGGGTACAACTCGCTGTTGTCAATTTGAATGTGAACATACTCATCGAAAGTCATCGTTGATGAAATCGCGTTCATCGCCTGGGCGAATCGGTACATCGACACAAGTCTGGACACCGGCTCTCTCAGGATAAAAACAAACTGGGCATTCGGTAAGGTCCGGCGGATCAGTTCAGAGGTGTTACGGGAATAGAGATAGTCCGGCGTGGCTTCCAGTCTCCAGTCCGACTGCCGGTCACCTCCCTGAGGCAGGAAGAACGATTGATATTCCTCAGGACCGTTCCGGTGATACTGCTTCGCCGCTGGCAGGGGATAGTCCGGATCCAGAAAGAACCGGGTTTCCTTTGCGGTCGACGCGCATATCTGGGGGTGGCCTGAGAGGTATTCGAATACGGAAGTAGTGCCCGCCTTGCTCGCGCCGCCAATTATGAGAAATCGATCCTGTGAAACGGCGCTTGGTCGGAGATTAGCCTCACCAGATCCAGCATTGGGCCGCGGGTCCCGGATGGACGACGCCCCATCCTGATTGCGGCTGACAAGCGGTTTATCGGGCGCTTTCTCGCCTGGTATCGTTTCGACCCCGGCCGATTGCCTGGATCGGGCATTCATGTTCATTTCTCTGCCTTAGACAATCGCTTGAACGAAAAAGGCTTCGAATCGAACTTCAGGCCATACCATTTCGCCCGCAGTCTTAATAGACGCAGCATCAATGCCTCGGATACCAGGCCTCTCAACCCGCGGTGAAGGTTCAAGCGCAGAGCCAGCCGCCCCTTGAAAGTCAGCGGGACGAAATACTCTGGAACGGGACTCTTGACGAAGCCATTGCTTGCCTGGAAGCGACCATGTTCGGCTCGACGCCAGACCGTGTAGATCACGGCAGGAATACGCTTGTTCGCGCAGATTTCCACCGCTTTGCTGATCAGCGCGTTCATCGGGGATTTGTCGCGATGCGACAT
This sequence comes from Terriglobia bacterium, assembly GCA_965263045.1. Classification (GTDB taxonomy): domain Bacteria; phylum Acidobacteriota; class Terriglobia; order 20CM-2-55-15; family 20CM-2-55-15. The sequence goes on along the minus strand of CBDHGK010000041.1, from coordinate 5,584,892 downwards.
CTTGTCGAGGATCAGAGTGATGCCCGGATAGCGATCCAACAACAGTAACTTAATAAACCCAATCAGCTCTTCTTCGAAGTACGCCGTCACAAACACGGCCCTGTCCACTTCCTTCGATAATCCGGCCTTCACTGATTCAAAGCTTTTTCCATAGTGCCAGAAGGGTTTGCCACGTCGCACCTGGGATTCATTGTAGATTCCCATGACACCCCTGACCAGATCGTCACTCAGGGCTTCCTCGCGGATTTCTACGCCACGCTTCGTCGCTTTTCTCACCATATTGCGGGTCTTGTTGTTGACCTGCTTGGTCCACCAATGTTCGTGTGTCGTAACCGGGATGGCTGCGATATGCCGTGTTTCGTGGTAGTACGCGAACTTTGCATCGCTCTCGGGAATACGCTGCCAGAACCGCAGAACATCAACCGTCAGGTCGCTCTTTCTCAGTTGCTCGATTGCAGTCTCGGGGTCCTTCAAATCCTCCTGCCATTTGTCCCGCAGGACGGCAGTATTCATAAACCGCCCGTCCACGTGAACAGTCTGATCGTTGACCTGCAGGGCATCCACGGTCACCGGCCTTCCTCTCCAGTGGACGGTGTCTTTGAAACTCCTCACTTCGCCGCGATTCTTCATGTCCGCTAATCCCTTGCTGCTCAGCCTGGCGCTGTTCTACTGGACGCGATATCGCATCGATACTTCAGATGAATACAGTTTTTGGTCTCTCCAAGGGAACCGGTTTACTCTGGGTGTCCGGGATCTACTTCGTTCCGTAAATTAACCTGTGCCAACCCCAGTACCGGCCGATCTTCTGGGCCGAACGCTCAGAGATCAATCTGCGTATGAAAGGCCAGTGGTCGGTATCAATGCCCCAGACTTCCTGCCTCAGTGTAGTAAAGGCGCTGAATAATTCGGCAGCCTGGTTTCTGTTGTAAACCTTGGCCAGCGGACAGTACGGCCCGTCCGTATTCATGCTGAGCCATTCCTCTTTGCTGATCCTTCCTTTTCGAAGACGCTTGTGATGGCCGATCATCTTGCCTTCATCGAACCCCATCACCTTTGACATCAGTCGGGGCATGAACTTCGGGTAGAGGAGAAGGCGGAAGATCCGCCGGAGCAGCATGATCTCAATGTGATAGTTAATCGATGACCTGTTGTAGAGCATGATCGTAAAGGTGCCGCCCGGCCGCAAGGTGCGGTGGATTTCCTTGACGATCGCCTCCGTTTTTGGCGAATGATGCAGGACACCCCAGCTATAGACATGGTCGAAAGATTCGTTCTCAAACGGTATTCGCTCTTCGGCATTTCCAACCTTGAGCGTGCAGGGGACATCGAACAGACGAAAACGCTCCTGCACCAGCTCGACCGAGGCCGGGGTTAGATCGACACCGTGATACCGCGCGCCGTTTTTCCCAAATTCGAATCCGTCCGTCCCGACACCGAGGCCGATTTCCAGGACATCTTTGTTCGCAAAAGATCCAAAATCAGCGACTTCCGGAATATGGACATTGCTCCCCTGATACCGGTTTCGGGAAATCTCCTCGAAATACTTCCGGCGGTCTGCCTCATCCGACAGATCGCTTTGGCAGGGATTTGCGTCCCAGAACTCTCTGACCTCCGATATGTCCACGCGGCTCATGATGATGTTTGCCTCCTGATTTTCCTGATCGTGTCGGGAACTGCGGCCCCCAACATTGACCTCAGTCGCTCGCGTTGCTCGCGTCTATGGAACCGGACAAGCTCCTTCGGGATAAGGCGTTTCGGTCCTGCGACAAACTCCCAGACATATCCCGCAAACAGGAACAGTCCTTTTATTATCCGAGGTCGACACGTCATCTGATACGCGGCCCGAAACAGTTGCCACACGGGATGGTTTCCCAACCGGTAATCCTTGCGTCCGTGATTGAACATCCCCCACCACACACCGGACTCCGTAGCACCCATAATTCGGTGGTGTAAGAACCTCTTTTCAAGAAAAGAGCGGGTTTCCCAACCTTTCATCCGAGCCATTCGTACCGCTGCCCAGTCCACTCCACCATGCTTGAGTGATAGATATCCGCCAATATCCTCCATGCATCCGCGCCGAAACACCTGGCACGCACCAAAGACATCCGTATCATTAAATAGAGCATCGTCGACGGAGTCGTGCCCCGGCTCCCGCATCGGTGTGCCTACGACCCCGAGTTCGGGATGCTGTTCAAGCTTCTTCAACAGAAAAGCGAAATAGTCCTCTTCGAACGAGACGTCGGAGTCAATGTTGGCGACAACGTCGAACTCAAGATCTTTCAGTTTCTCGAGAGCGGCGTTAAAACACCGCGCTTTCGCTGAAAAATCGTAGTCGCTGTGTTTCGGACTCTGTAACAAATCGATCCATGAGAATCGCTCAACGTAGTTGCGAACGATCTCCTCGGTACCATCGACGGATCCATCGTTCACGATGATCCACCTGCTGGGCAGTACCGTCTGGCGGACCACGGATTTGATCGTCAGCTCGATCAATGCCTCGGCGTTGCGCGCGGGCGTAATCAGCACATAGGATAGCGTTTCGTTCAGCATGTCGAGCAGCATTCCACGATTGGCGCCTCCGGGACTCCCACCCCGCCGACGGCTCCTTGAGCACCGGAACTGAGCGTCTCCCAATCCACTTTCACAGACTCACCCACTGACCCCGCTAAGGCGCAATGACGGCCGCGGAATCGGAGGCGCCGCCTTCGATTCGATAAGGGTCCGCATGGTGAGTTCCAGCGTGAGCGCCTTCGTCAGATGATTGTGATAATTTCGTCTTCCCGCAACGTGGTCATCGACCGCACGTCGCAAAAAGCTCCGGTCAAAGAACGGGCGTTGAAGCGTTCTGTTGTCGAGCAGTGTGTCTGCGAGATATTCCGACAGCCGGGTGCGATACCAGGGCCGATAGTGCTCGAACTTATGGTAGCCCAGCATAAGCCGGGGTATACCCACAGCCATCATCGCGCGCTCGCTTCTGAGCATCCAGTTCGGAGTATCACAGTAGTACATGTAATCGGCTTTCAGGAGCGCCCAGAGAGAACCCTGCACCACACGCCGAACCAGGGGATTCCATGACGTGGTATGGCCACGATCCGACATGATTCTGGTCAGACGCGGATTCAAATCTTGGATGACCTGCATCTGAATCCTTGGAGAGAGGCGGGCCTCGTTCGGGACCGCGTACATCAACTCGACCAGGGCATTGTCCATGAACGGGGACCGGACAACTACCTGGGACTGCTCGATCGAACGTACTCCCTGGACTCGCCAGGGAATGTCACGGTGAAGGACCGCCGTCAGCGGATGGCCTTCCCGGTATGCACTGACGCGCCCTTCGGCTTGCGCAACATGTTCATCGAATGCAGGCGTCAGCAGACCATCAATCCTCGGCGCCCTCGGCAGGATTCGACCCTGGCGCAGGACTTCGCTTCCAAACAGCCCCGTCAACCTCACTGGAGCGATGTTTCTCGCAACCCGGTTGCAGTAAGTGTCATGGGTTCTGCTGACGCCAAGGGCTCCGTCTGAAACGTAGACAGTCTCATCGGCGAGCTTGGGAAAATCAGCAAAGAAGTCGTCTTCGAGTCGAAGTACCTGGTACTGCAGACCCGCGAATCGAGCTACTTTCTGCGATTGCCGCACATCGAGCGTATCTCGATTTCCGGCGAACGTATAAGACCGAAACCCCGCCAGATCTCCATCCGCCGCGGCGATGATCAATCGGGAATCAAGACCCGCAGTCAGAGCCAGTGCCATCGGCGCGGATGAATCGAGATAGCGCGGCAGGACGTCAAGAAATCCTGTTCGAATGCGATCGACGACCTCATCCTGACGAATGCGCTGGACGGATTCCAACGATTCCGGATTGAAGTATCGATTCTTCCGGCACCGGCCCGAACCGTCGAACGTCCAGCAGGAGCCCCCGGGCAAGACAGATACTCCGTCGAACAGCGACTTATCTCCGAGGACACAATCGAAAGCTGTAGATTCACCAAACGCCTCGGGATTCAGCTTTCGGACCTGGGGCAGCACCTGAAGGAGAGACTTCGCTTCCGAGGAGAAGAAGACGGCATCGTCGGATTCGTGACAATATATCCTCTGCATTCCATAGCGATCGCTGAAGAGCAGAGTCTGATTGAGGTTCCGGTCAATGAGCACGCCGGCAAACCAGCCGTTCAACTCGAGCAGGAATGACGGGCCCATCTGCTCGTACAGATCGATCAGGTACTCGCGGTCACGGACACCGGTACGGGAATTTTCGCGCCCGCGATCGGGTGCATGCCTTGAGAAATCTTCCCCATAAAAGGCCATCACGATATCGCCGCGCGGATTCCTGATCGGCATGCAGTCAGACGACGAATGTTCGTGGACCGCCCAACCCAGATGGATGTTCAGACGATCATCGGCGTACGCACCACTCGAATAGAATGTCTCGTGCTCCATTGCAGCGACCATCGAAGCGTGATCACTCTCGTAGCGATCTCTTCGGGATTTCGCTACGATTCCAGCTATTCCTGGCATGACTGACAATAACTCGCAGGCTCGCGACACGCGGTAACAGGTTCCACGACTATGCCGTTCGTAACCATTGTTGACAGACAGCGAGCGAAAACAGCAGTTTGTGATTGTCTGACTCTCCGGAAACGTGACTTCGAAGTAACTTATCGACGGCACCCGGGCGAATGAATTTCTGAAACGAAGAGTCGTCCCTCATTGTGCTCAGAATGCCACCGCCTGCTCCCGAGTCCCGGAGCCAGTCGTCGACGACGTTCACTGCGAAGCCCCGTTTCGGGCGTCGGACAATCGCCGTCGGCAGATAGTCTTTACACACCTGCCGGTGCAGCCATTTTCGAGTACCCCTGCGAATCTTGAATCCAGATTGAAGACGCTGGACGAACTCCACAACTTCCCGATCCAGATATGGCACTCTGACCTCAAGAGAATGCGCCATGGACAGCTTATCCGCGTACATCAATAATTCATCAGGCAGCGTCGAATGGACTTCGAGGAACTGAAAACCGGCCAGGTCATCGGTGTTTTCCATCAATGGATGAAGGTCCGCCCAGCAATCCAGAATGCGGTCACCTGCGTGCTCGGGCAAAACACCGTCTTGAAACATGCCGTCAATCTGATCGCCCGGAGCAATCGAAAGGATCTGCTGATACCGTCGCATTCGATCGTCGATATGCAAGGAGTACGTCGCGCGTTTCAGGGTTTCGTTGCGCGGGAGCGACTGGATACCGGAGGTCAACGGTTTCCGAATCCAGCCGGGAAGTCCCGACCACAATCCACCATAGTGGACGCCCAGATGCCGCTTATAGCCTCCGAAAAGCTCATCCGGCCCCTGACCGTTCAATGCGACTTTCACATCTTCCCGTGCCCGTTGGCTCAAGAAGTACATTGGCACCATCGACGACGCGGCAATGGGTTCTTCAAGACATGAAACTATGCGGGGAAAAGAACGTTCAAATTCGGTCTGGTCAATCTTGATCGACACATGGCGGGCACCGAATATCTGTGCGGTTTCCGCAGCATCGAGGAGTTCATCGTCCTTAAAGGTCTGGCCGTACCCGATCGTAAATGTAGGCCAATCGCGACCCGTCTCATTCATCAAGCCAAGGAGCAGTCCGGAGTCCAGTCCGCCGCTCAACAAGAGCCCGACCGGCACATCGCTCAACAGATGGCGCTTGACGGCCCGTCTGTATATCTCGAGCAACTCGTCCTTCGCGTCCTCGGGACTCATCGCCGGCGAAAACGGCTCGGGCTTGAACTTGTACCAACGCTGCACCCGTACCGCTCCAGCCTCTGCGACGAGCATGGTTCCCGCGGCCAGTTTTCGAATTCCCTGGTATATCGTGAACGGCGATGGAGTGAATCGATAGCGCAGGAAGAGGTTTAGAGAGACCGGGTCCAATTCGGCTCTCTCGGGATCTACCGCACGAAGGGCTCGAATCTCGGAGCCGAACAATAACGAGTGCTGTGTGAGTCTGTAGTAAACGAGCTTGATGCCAAATGGGTCGCGAGCGAGAACGAGACGCCTACGGTGGACATCCCAGACGGCTATGCCGAACATGCCGTTGAGGCGGTTGAACACGTCCAGCCCCCACTGCTTGTATCCGTGAACCACGACTTCAGTGTCTGACTGTGTTCGGAACCGATGACCATAACCTTCCAATTCGCGCTTCAGCTCCGGGAAATTGTATATTTCACCGTTAAAGAGAACCCACACGGACTCTTCCGTGTCGCTCATTGGCTGGTGCCCACCCTCGAGGTCGATGATCGAAAGGCGGCGAAACCCTAGACCCAGCGACCCATCGACATGGAAACCTTCGTCATCGGGACCGCGATGAACGATCGCGTCGGTCATCGTCTGGAGGGTATCCCTATCGACGGGCTCCCCACTTCCGAAGTTGTACTGTCCGCAGATTCCGCACATCTCAGGATACCGGTTGAGCGCGGTCGGAGCCGCGTTCGGAATCAACGCCGTCAGAGCCGCGTTCAGCATCAGCGCGGTCAGAACCGCGTTCAGCATCAGCGCGGTCAGAACCGCGTTCGGCCAGGGCGAGCAGAGACAGGCTGCGAAACATTTGAGATTGCGCCCACCGGTGCATCGGGACGTTGTCCCAGGCCAGCCACAGTTCCCGAGCGCGGAACGAGCCGTCCGGCTTGACCCAACGAGACTGTAAATCCTCCAAAACCTGTTTCAAGACGGTTTCCATTTCCGGAATTCTGCCTCGCAACAGAACGCAGAGGTTGATGCACTCGGCGTAGTCATACAGCTCTTTGCGGTAGACCGTCAGGCGTGGGGCTTTTGAAAACGGCTTGGGAAGGCGGCGTTCGTCTAGAAGGTTGGCCAGGTAGTATTCAATTCCCCCGTCGATGGCCCGCCGGCATTTCTCGCTTGGCCTTAACGCATCGATTTTGGCAAGTGCTTTGAGGACGAAGCAGGTGTGGAAATGGTCTACGAAGTCACGCGCGCCTTCGACAGAATAATACCAGGAGCCGTCCGGCCTCTGGGCATCCAGAACGAAATTTACATTCCGTTCCGCGATCTCCGCGTATCGCTCCTCTTTCAGATCCACCGATGCGCTCGTGAGCAGGAACCCTCGATATGCGCTCGCGTTCACTACTCCTCCCGTGTCGAACGGCGTGTAGGAGCATGTCGACGCCGTCTCGGAAACGGGGTAATCCTTGATGTCGCGGACCGCATGCAGGGCTGTGGACGCCATCGTCTCGAGCCAATCCGGATTTCCGTCGAATTGGTAAACGGCATTAAAAGCTTCGTACACGTATGGCGTGGTTGTAATCAAAGGCGTATCGCGATGGATCGTCCCGTTACGGGTTTCCCAGTTGAATGGATATCCCCAACAGTGATGATCGTATTCAGGTGAGCGACTCTTCTCGAGCTCTTCGAGAAAGTGAACAGCCCGCTGTCCCAGGTTCCGGTCTCCGCGGGCCTGTGCCAGGAATGCGAATCCCATTGCGTAGTGGGCATCGGCAATCGGAAAGCGCACCTTGCCGCCAAACAGACGTCGAGCAGCCGGAACGAACGCCTCCGAGAGGATCATTGGGGCCACGGCCACTGTCCCGAGGCTCTGATTGCGATAGTAAAGTGCCTTGGCCCAGCGCCCGAGATTACTCGCGAAATAGGTCTGGTGGTCCCAGGACGTCTCGCCGTAGCCGTCGAGCCACTGCACGAATCGGTCCAGTAAGCGGTCAAGGGTGGCCAGGGGAATCGCACCTGGTTGCTTCATGTCGGACTGCCCGAAGGGATCTTCACCGTTATCATCGTTCTCATGGCGGGGGATTGCGGCCAGAGGAGCGCTGTCGCCCAGACTCAACTTCATTCCCGCCCCCCGGACAATGCCATCGCCGGTCGGACCGGGGCCGGGTCTGCGGAAGAGATTCGTCCCGGCTGATCCAGCTGATCGAAGATCTCGTCCATAATCGCAGTCGTGAGCAGAATCTCGCTGTACGGTATCGGAGGCGGTCCGTCGGTCTGGATTGACCTGTAAAACGCCTCGATCAGGTTCTTCATTCCCGCATCCATGTGGAAGTCCGCTCTGAGAAAAGCCCGGACATTTTCCCAGCTGTTCCGAGTATATTGCCGTGCCATCCCGAAAGGCGGCACAAAGAAATTCAGGTAGCTCTTTAGACTTGAATTCGCCGGGTTCAGTTCCACCACAGTGCGGTGCAGATAATCGACGACGAGAGCGCCGCGCGGCCCAAACACCCGGAGTTCCTGCACAGGCGGACCCACCTGCGTCGTGAACGTGAAGTAGGCCGTCGTGTCTCCCCCGGAGGCAATAATGACCCGCAGTTCGTCAACAATATCCGATTCACCCATGCTCCGGAGCCTCGGACTTGTCGCACCATGAACCAGAATTTTGAGCTCCGTTGAGGGCAAGAACTCTGCGATCTTGGCGATGCCGTGACTGATCACGTTCTGGAGGAGTTTCCCGGGGAGCATGCGAACCCAGTGCTTGTCGTCACCCAGGAGCGCCTTCACGTAGCTCGGATTGCCCAGATCGTAAGAAAACACGCTCTCAACATGAACCGGAGCACCACCCAGTGCCCCGTTCCGGAGCCGCTTTCTCATGCGGATCATTTCCGGACTGAACTGAACGTTATGCCCCGGGGTGACCTTTAGCCCGCGACGCTCGGCGAGCGCCACGATCTCTCTTGATTCCGCTAAATCAATGGAAAACGGCTTTTCGATGTAGACATGGCAGCCCGCCTCCAGGCACTTCCTGGCCAGCTCGAAATGGCTCTGGGGCGGTGTCGTCACATGGACGACATCCGGACGCGCACTTTCCAGAAGCTGATCGACATCGCTGAAGCTGTGGTCGGCCTGCGCACGCTCTGCCAACTGGCCCGCCATCAGTATTTCCCGGTCGCAGGTCGCCACGATCCGGCTGTTGGGGACACGGCGTATCTGCTGAAAATGCTGGTCTGCGATCTTGCCACATCCAACGATCGCTACGCGCAGCGGCTTCAAGAAACCGCACTCCTCTGGAATTCACAATAGCGCCTCATCGCTTCCTCGAAAGGTACAGTCGGCTCCCATCCCAGGAGCCGCTTCAGCTTTTCGTTGGAATACCGATTACCCTGCCACTCTGCTGACCAACGGATCCGATTGAACACCGGAGGCAACTGCCCTTCCGACCAGATCGAATATTTTTCCCAGGCCATGCACATCAGATAGCTCAGTGGGGCAGGCATTCGCAGGGAGAAGAAATCGCGTACATGCTTCTTGTATAAACGCAGAAAATCTATGCTCCGTGGCAGATCGTCGTCGACGATGTTAAAGATCTCCCCATCCACTCCGGGAGTGATGCCGGCCAGAAAGATCGCGTCCGCGCAGTTGTCGACATAGGACAGCGGCAGTTGATTCGATCCACCCATGTGCATGTAGACGCCGAATGTATCGATACCCACCCTTCCGGTGAGTGCGTGCTTCCCCGGGCCGTACACGGCCCCGGGTCGGAGAATTACATGAGGAAGCTGCCGTTTGCGGGCATATTCGAGGACCAACGCATCCTGCTTGATCTTTGCGTAGGCATAGGCATCTCCACGAGCATACGGCGGGTCCTCAACCGCGCACGACTCGTCGAGTAGCGCACCGCGGCTCAACCCTCGAGCGGAATACACGGCAAAAGAACTCACGTTGACGAATCGTCTCAGCTGCCCCCCGTCCACAGCCGCATCCAGCAGGTTCCGGGTCGTTACGACCGAGTTCATGAATGCGCCGGCGAAAGCCTTGTCGATTCCCGCCGCCAGATGGTAGATCACACGAGCGTCCCGGCAAGCACGCACACAGTCCTCCTCGGCCAGAAGGTTCCCTTGTGTGACCTCGACCTGGGATTCTGAATGCCGCGACAGAAGTTCACGCAGCCGATCGACGTTCGATGAGGGCCGGACGAAGCACCTGAGGTTGGAATATCCACGATCGAGCAGCGTCTCGACCAGCTTGCAACCGATAAAGCCGTTGGACCCGGTAATCAAAATCGGGTCGTCGTGATCAATCAGGCTGGACATCGGAGAATCGAAACCTCAGGTGGGAGGGTGAGTTACTCGGTCTGGCTGTACGAGGACAGGAACCGGTCGACCGCGCCACGAAGATGCGGGGAATGGGCAATCAATCCCGGATGAAGCGGATTTCTATTGTTGAATGTAGGCGACTCTCCATCTGGTGCGTAAGCGATGCCTCCCCCGGCGCGGATCAGGGCGACGCCCGCCGCAATATCCCATTCATTCTTAGGCACCAGCGTCCATGTGGCCTCCTCGAGGCCGGCCGCCACTCGAGCGAGTTTATAAGCGACGGAGCCCATCGGCCTGATCGTAACAGAATCAGATTCGAACCGTTCCCATTCACCGCGCTTGACCTCACTCCGGCTTGCCAGAACGACCGATCCCGACAGTGATTCCGTATGCTTGACGTGCGCCGGCTTCCTGTTATAGGTCAGCCCGTCCTGGATGGAGCCAACGAAAATCTCCTCGGTCAGGGGATTGCAGATCCCGCCGGCGATCGGATTTCCATCTCGAACAAAACCGATGGACACCACCCACTCGGGAATCCCCTCAACGAACTCGCGGGTGCCATCAATTGGATCGACGATCCATACGTCTGTGGCTTCGAGACGGTTCAAATCGTCCGTGGTTTCTTCTGAGAACCACGCCTCCTGGGTGCGGGGCAAGTTCGCCCGCAGGATGTCATTGACGGCACGGTCTGCTTCGGTTACCGGATCATTACGCTCTGTCTTGCGGTCCACCTTGACCGATCCCGGCGAATACTGCAGGGCAACCTCGGCAGCTGCATCCAGAGCGTCCTCGATCCGTTTCACAATGGCTGCGGCATCTGTTTTCATGGTACGTACCATCGTTGCAAGAAGGCTGCAGCACTTGCTGCTTGTTCCCCGCCGTCAGTCCGAGCGCTCGGTCGCGCCCTAATCTCCGTCCGGGAAGGCGATGAATCTAAAACACAATTCCCTTGCTGATGTTGACCGGCGCCAGCTGAGCCGTGCGAGCCGGACCCGGCGTGGCGGGTCACTTCTGTTCTGAAATATCGCGTTCCATCAGGTGCCGAACGATCTCGTCGGCCGCCTGGTCCGCTGTCATTGACGTGGTGTCGAGCCGAATGTCCGGTTGCTCAGGCGGCTCATACGGCGAATCGATTCCTGTGAAATTCTTTAATTCGCCATTTCGCGCCTTCTTGTACAGTCCTTTCGTATCCCGCTCCTCGGCGACGGACAGTGGCGTATCGACGAACACTTCTATGAATTCTTCTGGTTCCAGCAAGTCCCGTACCATACGACGCTCGGCCCGAAATGGAGAGATGAACGATGCGAGAACGATCAGCCCTGCATCGACCATGAGTTTCGAAACTTCTCCAACTCGTCGAACGTTTTCGACGCGATCCTGGGCCGTGAAGCCCAGATCCTTGTTGAGGCCGTGGCGCACATTGTCGCCATCCAGTAAGTAGGTATGCTGATTCGCAAGCAGCAATCGTTTCTCCACGAGGTTAGCGATGGTTGACTTGCCGGCACCGGAAAGACCCGTAAACCAGATCACACAGGCCCGCTGTTTCTTCTGGTGTGCACGTACCTCCTTGTTGACGTCGAGTGACTGCCAGTGGATGTTGTCGGCACGCCGCAGCGAAAAATGCAAGAGTCCTGCGCTGACCGTATTGTTCGATAGGCGATCGATCAGGATGAAGCCGCCAAGAGCCTTGCTCTCCGTATACGGTTGAAAGGCGATGGGACGGTCCAGCTCGAGCTCGACAACGCCGATGTCGTTCAGTTCGAGCTTCTCTGCAGCAACATGCTCGAGCGAGTTCACATTGATCTGGTACTTGAGGGGGGCTACCGTGGCCGATACGATTTGCGTTCCGATCTTGAGCAGATATGTGCGGCCGGGTAACATCGGCTCGTCGTGCATCCAGATCAACGTTGCCGCGAATTGATCCGCGGTTTGTGGAGGGACTTCACCGGCGGCAACCAGGACATCACCTCGGCTCACGTCGATCTCGGACTCAAGTACGAGGGTGATCGACTGGCCTGCAATGGCAACGTCAAGATCACCGTCAGCGGTCACGATGCGCGCCACGCGCGATTCCCGTCCTGACGGGACTACCCGCACCCGATCTCCGGGCTCCACGATGCCGCTTGCGATCAATCCGGTAAAACCTCGAAACTCATGATTCGGCCGGTTCACCCACTGAACAGGCATCTGGAAAGGTTGAGCCGACGCCGCGTCGCCCGGTTCAACGGTTTCCAGAAACGTGAGCAGTGGCGGGCCGTCGTACCACGGCATCCTGTCACTGCGTTCAACGACATTGTCGCCAACGACGGCTGATACCGGTATCGCCTGGATATCAGCCAATCCGATCCCCTGAGCGAACTGCCGATACTCGGTCTCTATGTCCCTGAAAGTCTGCTCATCGTAGCTGACGAGATCCATCTTGTTGATGGCCAGAACAATCTGTTTGATTCCGAGCAGCGAGACCAGGTAACTGTGCCTCCGGGTCTGGGTCAATACACCACTGCGCGCGTCAATCAGGATGACGGCCAAATCTGCAGTCGACGCACCCGTCACCATGTTGCGCGTGTACTGCTCGTGACCCGGGGTATCAGCTACGATAAACTTGCGTTTCTCGGTGGAAAAGAACCGGTAGGCCACATCAATCGTGATGCCCTGTTCCCGCTCGGCGGCCAGGCCATCGACGAGAAGAGCCAGATCGATTTCATCACCTCTTGTGCCAACCTTCTTGGAGTCAGCTTCCAGCGCTGTGAGGTGATCATCGAAAATCATCTTCGATTCATAGAGAATGCGGCCGATCAGAGACGATTTGCCATCGTCGACCGATCCACAAGTAATGAATCGCAACAGGCTCTTGTACTGGTGCGTTTTCAGATAACCGGCAACATCACTGGCGATCAGGTCTGTGCTGTGAGACATATTTAAAAGTACCCTTCCTGCTTTTTCTTCTCCATAGAAGCAGTCGCGTCGTTGTCAATGACCCGACCCTGCCTTTCCGAGGTCGTCGTCAAAAGCATTTCCTGAATGATAGCGAGTAGCGTGTCCGCCTCGCTTTCGATCGCGCCGGTCAGCGGGTAGCAGCCAAGCGTACGGAATCGCACCTTCCTCATGGATGGCTTTTCAGTCTCACCCAATGGGAAGCGATCGTCGTCAACCATGATCAACGCTCCATCGCGCTCCACAACCGGGCGTTCCGCCGCGAGGTAGAGGGGTACGATCGGAATTTGCTCGAGGTGGATGTACTGCCAGACATCCAGTTCAGTCCAGTTCGATAGCGGGAAGACCCGGATGCTTTCACCGCGCTGTTTGCGCGAGTTGTAAAGGGACCACAATTCCGGTCGCTGCTGTTTGGGGTCCCACCGGTGTTGTGCCGAACGGAAAGAAAAAATACGTTCCTTCGATCGACTCTTTTCTTCGTCGCGCCGTGCGCCGCCAAATGCAGCGTCAAAACCGTGTTTTTCCAGCGCCTGCTTGAGGCCCACGGTTTTCATAATATCGGTGTGCATTTGCGATCCATGCGTGAATGGACCGATTCCCTGACGCAGCCCGTCCTGATTGACGTGGACGATGAGGTCCATTTTGAGCTTTGCCGCCATGTCATCCCGAAATTCGTACATCTGGCGGAATTTCCAGGTAGTGTCGACGTGCAGCAGGGGAAACGGCGGCGGAGCCGGGTAGAAGGCTTTCATCGCAAGGTGCAGCATCACCCCACTGTCTTTACCGATCGAATACAGCATGACGGGGTTGTCGCACTCAGCAACGACCTCACGCATGATATGAATGCTTTCGGCCTCCAATCGTTCCAGGTGGGTCAGTTTCCTGTTTGCAGAGGAAACCGCTGGCTTGTGTGTCGATAAGTCTTGGTTTGGTGAACTCATGTTTGCTGACTCGATTAGCAGCCCGGGGTCATCGTCGCATCCACACTGTATCTGCGCTCTGAGGGCGCACAAGAGGGACGGTCACAGGTCGCCCCTGCAGTGTTCAGCGATTTTCACCATGAACTGTTTGATGGTTCTAAATGGAGATGGGAAAAAACAAGTACCTTAAGGATCTATCCTTCCGGCCGCGACCACACACCCCTGAGGCAAATGGCTTCAGGCCTGACGTACGCTTGCACTCTTGTTAACGCGGTCTACAATGGCGGTGGTCGACTTACCGGAAACCAGCGGCACGCTGACAACCCGTCCGCCCCAACTTTCCACTTCCGCACGACCGACGATATTATCGAGACTCCAATCTGCGCCTTTTACAAGCACATCCGGCCGGAGAGTGACGATCGCATCCAGCGGCGTATCCTGATCGAACACACACACATGGTCCACCATTTCGAGCGCAATCAGGATCTTGTGCCGTTCATCCTGCGAAAGGATCGGTCGACTGGGGCCCTTCAGCCGCCTCACGGAGTCGTCGCTGTTGATGGCCACCACCAGGGAGTCTCCCAACCGACGAGCCTGACGGAGTAGCTCGATGTGACCTGGATGCAGAAGATCAAAGCAACCGTTGGTGAAAACCACCTTCTTGCCGGAATCCTGCACCCGACGTATGTCTTCGGCAACGGATCGGCAGGATCGAACTGACGTGACTTCTTCAGCCTTGGAGCCACTGGAGGGAAGGCGTGGGTCTTCGGTACCTTTGATCGACGGTCCCGGTGGAAGAACAGAGTCACCAATGCTTCGAGCGTCTCCCGTTATCGCGAGTCAAGCCCATTCTTAGTTGAAACTCTCCACGGCTCACGATGGGTCATGCAACCTTCTTCTTCGATCTCGTCGACGTCTTCGCCTCAATTTTCAGCTCTCGCTGGAGGGCTTCGCGGAGCTTTGGAAGATGACGGTAGCCGATCACCTTCCTCAGGCGCGGTTCGATGTCGATGAGCGCCGTCGCCAACCAGCGTTGCCGCTGACTCGAGTTCTTCCAATGATCGACCTTCGCACACCTTTCCTCGACAAGGGCATTGACCGATTCCAGGCAATTCGTCGTCTTGAACGAACGGCCCAAGACCCCGTACACGCCGAGCCGATGCAACGTGAGGGTCTCTTCCAGGCCTTCCTCAAGGCTCGCAGCCCCCGATTGGTTTCGCTCCTCGAGCTCTCCATGGAGCTCTCCGAGCGCCGCCCGAGCTTCGTCGTACTCCGGGCGCTCGTAGGCCCGCTGCAGCCGGCGTCGCCACACGGCTTGCTCGGTCTTCGATAGGTATCTCACGACGTTCTCGCGTTTGTGCCATTGGCAGCGTTGGACCAGGGCTCGATTCCTGAATGCCTTCTTGACCGCCGCCCGCAGACCTTTGCCGCCGTCGACAATCACCAGCACGCCTTCAGAGATGTCCAGGCCCCGCTCCATCAACGAACGGAGAAACGGAGTCAGCACTTGCTCGTTCTCCGTGTCGGTCTCCACGAAGCCCAAGAAGCGTTTGTCGCCCGAAAGCGTGACGCCCAGGGCCACTACCATCAGGGCGTCGGCAAACGCCTTCCCGTCCAGGAAGATCGCCACGACGTCCTCGCCACTCAGATCCCGCTCCTGCATCTCCCGAAGTTTCGCGGCACTCGCCTGGACGAATCCTCGAGACACCGTCGAACTCGACAGTCCGATCGCTCCCGGAATCGCTTCAGCGGCCGATTCATAGTTCCGGCAGGAGATCCCATACAGCACACGTCTGAGCAGTAGCTCGTTCACCGCGCCACCCGGACTGAGTTCCTCGTAGGTCCGAAGCGGAATCTCCCCGCCCGCCACGCTGCGCACTCGAGGCACCCGAACCGGCACCCGCTGGCCACCCAGCCCCACGGTCCCCGGATTGCTCCCGTGTCGCCGGCCCCGCAACGCCGCCTCCTTTCGTGCGTATCGCTCACCCGCCAACGACTTCACTTCCTCGTCGAGCAACTCCTCCACGTGCATCAACCCCAGTGGGATCAACGCCCGAATCATCTCCACCTTCGAGTCCAATTCCAGTCCCGAGTATTCCTCCCGGCTCAGGACCTCGACCTCACCCAGCACACGCGACTTCTTGCGTTTCTTTACCGAACGTAACAGACTCCTCATCTCGGCTCCTTTCTCTTACAGGCTTGATGTTGTTTCTTCCAATACCATCAAACCATGGGGTTTGGAGCCGTTTCAATTTCCAACTAAGATTGGCACACATTCGTTATCGCGGAGGGTCCGGTCCAATCGACCGCCTCAATCACTTCAAGGAACTGATGCAGGACCAGCGTGTGCACTTCCTGAATTCGGGCAGTCGTGATGCTCGGGACGATGATTTCATGGTCGCAGAGCCCCACCGCAGAACCTCCACCCTTGCCGCCCAGAAAGATGGTCTTTAGTCCGAATTCAGCCGCCACACGAAAGGCAGTCAGGACATTCGGGCTGTTGCCGCTCGTGCTGAAACCAACCAATACGTCCCCCGGACGACCGAGCGCTTCGACCTGGCGGGAAAAGATGTGATCGTAACCGTAATCATTTCCGATACAGGTGAGTGCCGTCACGTCGGCATTCAAGCAGACGGCCGGAAGCGCCCGGCGATCGGATATATAGCGCCCCACGAGTTCTTCGGCCAGATGCAGGGCGTCGGCCGCGCTGCCGCCATTGCCGCAAGTCAGAAGCTTTCCGCCGTGTGCGAGACAAGCCAGGATTTCATCACTCGCGTTCGCAACCGAGTCCTCCAATCGACGACAGGACGACAGGACGGAAGAAAGTTCTTCCAAAGCGCTGGTAAAGAGAGTCACGATACGAACGACCTTTCCGAACGGCTCACCTCTCCCAGCCGCAAGCCGGGAATGAGATATTGACTGACGTAGTCGCCCACCGCCTGTTCGAGCGTAAATCGAGGTCCTGACCAACCCGCCGCATGCAATCGTGTGATGTCCGCACAGGTGTGATACTGGTACTTTTCCCGAAGATCTTCTGGTAGATCAATGAATTCAATGTTGCTGGGTAGCCGTAGCTCGTCAAAGATCGGCGTCACCAACTCAAGCCAGGTCGAAGCGCGACCTGATCCGACGTTGAACAGCCCGTTCGCTTCAGGCGTGAAGGCAAGACGAATGGTTGCATCCACTGCATCCTTGACATAGAGAAAATCGCGTTCCTGTTCTCCGTCACGGTAGTCCGGGTGCTCACTCTTGAACAGACGCACCCTCCCTGTCTCTCGAATCTGGTTGAAGGCCTTGTGTACCACGCTGCGCATCTCCCCCTTGTGGCCCTCGTTCGGACCGAAGACGTTGAAGTACTTCAGTCCGACAATCCGGTCCAGCCATCCGCGCCGTTGGGCATGGAGGTCGAAAAGATGCTTCGAATATCCATACATGTTCAGGGGGCGGAGGTCAGACAGATCCTGATTCCCGTCTGCCATGCCAGTGGATCCTTCCCCGTAAGTTGCGGCCGAGGAGGCATAGACGAAGCGTTTCCCGTGCGAGAGTGCCCATTCTGCAAGGCGGCGCGTATAGTCATAGTTATTCTCGATGAGGTACTGGCAATCCTTCTCCGTAGTGTCAGAACAGGCACCCAAATGGAAAATGCTTTCAACATTCGCCAGCCGAGGCGAATCCAGAGCTGCAAACAGTGCATCCGCTTCCAGATAGTCCTCGAAGCGTTGGGAAGCGAGATTTTTCCACCTCTCGTCTGAACCGAGATATCCAGCAACAATAATGTCGTCGCGGCCATGTCCGTTTAGAGCCCAGATGAGCGCGCTGCCAATGAGGCCTTCACCCCCAGTGACAAGAATCTTACCTTCAGGGATTTCCATATGTGCGATTCATAAAATGGTGATCCAGATCCTGCCTCGATTCGTCGGTCACCGCTGACTGCCCTGCTTGCCCGTCGGCAAAGGAGCGGTGACTGAGGCCAGCGGAACGTGCAGCCGTAGCTGGAATCTGATGTTCGAATTTTGTAACTACAGAAAACCTGCTGACGTGGAAGAGAGAGATCGGCAGTGGGTGATGTCTCTGTTCCGGATCACTCAGACGGGTAAGGCGATGCTGGGTCGCGATAGCGATTTCCAGCTGCGAATCGTAGGCGCCGCGCGTTTCAGCGAATGGGCTACCGCCACTAGGCCCACATAGACGGGATCAAATTGATTATCCATTCGGGAGTATTTCTGTCAATTAATTTTTGTTGCCCGAAGATACGCTGAGTTCGTGGACCCGATTCGAAGCAACCTGTCGGCGTTTCCGAAGTCATCCGGTCCCTGCTTCCCGCTCGGATTTCTTCGTGTTTGAAGACTGGATGGCTCTGAGAAGCTCTGAATCGCTAAAATGGCTCAGCAGCTCAATGTTGGGCATCACGCAATGGCCCCCGATCACTCCTGGAAAGTACTTGACGGCAGGAAAGAACGCGATTTCCTCATAAAAGGCGACGATTTCTTCGTAGTCGACGCCAATCTGATCCGCGTATCTCTCCACCTCCTGTGCCCAGGCAATCATCAGGCCGAAGAACGTGGTTTCACTCAGCTTCGCAACTTCGACAGCCTCGAACGAAGAAAGGATCTTGGTATTGAGGCCGAGAGATTCGAAATGCTCTTTGGCATGGACCGCGTGTGAGTGATTATCCGCCCCCACGAATTTCGTGTAACGGCGAACGTCCTCGAGCATATTCGCGTGCTTGCCGCGAACGGGACTATACGCCACTGCAGCTCGGGCGCGCTCAGCGATTCGGCGAGTCGTCCCAACCTCAACAGTGCTGTTGACAATGGTCAGTTTCGGGTTAAACAGCGCGATAGAATGTGTGCCAATCTTAGTTGGAAATTGAAACGGCTCCAAACCCCATGGTTTGATGGTATTGGAAGAAACAACATCAAGCCTGTAAGAGAAAGGAGCCGAGATGAGGAGTCTGTTACGTTCGGTAAAGAAACGCAAGAAGTCGCGTGTGCTGGGTGAGGTCGAGGTCCTGAGCCGGGAGGAATACTCGGGACTGGAATTGGACTCGAAGGTGGAGATGATTCGGGCGTTGATCCCACTGGGGTTGATGCACGTGGAGGAGTTGCTCGACGAGGAAGTGAAGTCGTTGGCGGGTGAGCGATACGCACGAAAGGAGGCGGCGTTGCGGGGCCGGCGACACGGGAGCAATCCGGGGACCGTGGGGCTGGGTGGCCAGCGGGTGCCGGTTCGGGTGCCTCGAGTGCGCAGCGTGGCGGGCGGGGAGATTCCGCTTCGGACCTACGAGGAACTCAGTCCGGGTGGCGCGGTGAACGAGCTACTGCTCAGACGTGTGCTGTATGGGATCTCCTGCCGGAACTATGAATCGGCCGCTGAAGCGATTCCGGGAGCGATCGGACTGTCGAGTTCGACGGTGTCTCGAGGATTCGTCCAGGCGAGTGCCGCGAAACTTCGGGAGATGCAGGAGCGGGATCTGAGTGGCGAGGACGTCGTGGCGATCTTCCTGGACGGGAAGGCGTTTGCCGACGCCCTGATGGTAGTGGCCCTGGGCGTCACGCTTTCGGGCGACAAACGCTTCTTGGGCTTCGTGGAGACCGACACGGAGAACGAGCAAGTGCTGACTCCGTTTCTCCGTTCGTTGATGGAGCGGGGCCTGGACATCTCTGAAGGCGTGCTGGTGATTGTCGACGGCGGCAAAGGTCTGCGGGCGGCGGTCAAGAAGGCATTCAGGAATCGAGCCCTGGTCCAACGCTGCCAATGGCACAAACGCGAGAACGTCGTGAGATACCTATCGAAGACCGAGCAAGCCGTGTGGCGACGCCGGCTGCAGCGGGCCTACGAGCGCCCGGAGTACGACGAAGCTCGGGCGGCGCTCGGAGAGCTCCATGGAGAGCTCGAGGAGCGAAACCAATCGGGGGCTGCGAGCCTTGAGGAAGGCCTGGAAGAGACCCTCACGTTGCATCGGCTCGGCGTGTACGGGGTCTTGGGCCGTTCGTTCAAGACGACGAATTGCCTGGAATCGGTCAATGCCCTTGTCGAGGAAAGGTGTGCGAAGGTCGATCATTGGAAGAACTCGAGTCAGCGGCAACGCTGGTTGGCGACGGCGCTCATCGACATCGAACCGCGCCTGAGGAAGGTGATCGGCTACCGTCATCTTCCAAAGCTCCGCGAAGCCCTCCAGCGAGAGCTGAAAATTGAGGCGAAGACGTCGACGAGATCGAAGAAGAAGGTTGCATGACCCATCGTGAGCCGTGGAGAGTTTCAACTAAGAATGGGCTTGACTCGCGCGATATAACGTGCGGCTTCACCGATGAAGTCCTCTATCTGGAATGGAAAGCAGACGTGGAGCACATCGACGTTGGTCACCTCCATCGCGGGAGGGGAAATGTCTACGCCCACTGCGTTATGCCTTTCCGAAATTAACTCCAACAAAGGTTTGCCGACTTCACCGAGCCCGGCGACGACGACCGTCTGAGTATCAGTCATGGGTTTTTCAAGGCCTGTTTAGAGCGTTTCAGTTAAACCGAGGCTTGTTGGGATCGAGGATTCCGTCGCAGGGAATCGGACGCTGATTCGACCATCAAAATCGCGATCCGTATAGCGCAATCGCCCATCGTCTGCAAGGGGCACACATTCCGGCAACGGTTGAGCCGGATGAAAGCGAAGCCGCAAACCCGGCAGCGCATCAGTTTTTTCCGCCACAACCTTAACACGCAGTTCGCCGTTTTCGGTGGTGACCTCGTCGATAACCGCTGATCTCCTTTTTCGAAACCATGACACCGCTTGAGACCCCGTGGCAAACCAGGCACCACGAGCACTCAGGTCGTCCAGTAATCGTAGATAGCAATCACCCCACAGCCTTTCCGGCGCGATACTCCGATCGTGCCAGTTGAAGGTAGTGGCGCCGCCATGGCGCACTGCGTTGTCGAGTATGGGAACGATGCGGTCACGGGCCTCGTCGGCGGAGAGGTCCAGATATGACGGGTAGAATAGCGCGGTGTCCATAACATTCATGGGCAGCTCAAGCAGGTGCTTGACGTCAGGAGGCTTGAACGCCTGTCCGGTACCCGCGCGATACCCGACGGTTTCATTGTATCCCACCGTCGAATCGTAGGAGAATCCCGCTTCTTCCAGCAGCCTGAAGGTATTCCCATCCCTGTAGAGCCAGTGCATACGCACGCCCATTGTGGCTCTCTGAGAGAAATCGGAGATTCTTCGGGCCTCCGCCGTGGCTCTGGAACCCTTAAGCCACGCATCTATTCCGTGAAGTCCAACCTCACAGCCAGCAGCAATCAAACTTCCGATCTTTTCAGCAATGTGAGACACGTCGTAGCGCGAAGCCCGGTGACGCGGGGCCTGACCCACAGCCAAACGGCCAGGTTCATCGACGAAAGGTATGACGAAGAACGTTGATGGCCGACCTCTTTCGAATTCGAGATACCGGTCGAACTCATACCAGAAATCTTTCGCGAGTCCTAAGTAAACGAAGGGGAGTTTGGCGGCCGCGGAGCAATTGGTAATCAGTTTTCGCAGACTCAGTCGGCCTCGCCCGAATTTGAGCACCGAGCCCACGGTCGCGCGATAGAGAAAACCGAATATCGTGCGATCCATCTTGTGTCGGCGTATCGAGGCATGGTCCAGATCGTGGGTCAGACACGAGATGAAGGGATATCCGTCCGGTGCAGGCGGAATCTCAACTAGGGGAACGCCACACCCAGTAATCAAGTCTCTCAGTATCGCGATATGCAGATCCAAGGTTGGAACACCGGCGTTCTTCGACGGTTGCCCGTTCGTCAGCAAGGTGGATATCTCACCGAACAGGTCGTAACCCACACGCGCGACCACACCATCGTTACTCTGATTGATATATGCGGCAGGTTCGCGGGAGTGATGTTCAGTCAGGACCGTGATGCCGTTATGGCGAAAAGTAACACTCGATCCATAGATAGGCAGGAGGCCCGCTGGAATATCGAGGAACGTTCCGTCCGTCTGCTTGCGAATCTCGATGCACGCTGGGTCGTCGAAATCTGTCCTGTTGTCCGAATAGACTATGATCAGCTTCGCTGAAACGCCGTCGAACGAAGCGTTGTCGGCACAGAGAACGACGTCGTATTTTTTGTGAAGCTGGAAGAATTCCCAGGGAGTCTTAAACAACTCAAAGAATTCCTGGACCGTTCCTTCGTCCGCTGAATCAGCGATTACACCTATCATGGCTGTGAATGGGAACTATGGCGTCCAGGCGGCGGCCAGATCACCCAGATCGCGAGTCATACTGAGCCGTTTTACCGACCTATATCCTATCGGAGTCGGAGGGAGGGGTGGGTTGCTGCGACTGGTTGGCAGAAACATTTTGTGCGGCACTGTCGACCACAAGACCGACGACCATTCCGAGGAGCTTCGATCGTTCGCTACGCCAGGTGTGCGCTTGATAGACTTCCTGGCCTCGGTGGGTCGTTCCCATGGTCTCGTCCGGATGAGTGAAGGCATATTCGATTTTCTTCGCCAGGTCCGGTGCGTCCCCCAGCTCGAAAAAGGTGAGCGAGTTCTCGTCAAAATATTCGCGGATTCCCGGTGCATGCGGGGCAATAACGGGCTTCCCAATCGCAAGATACTCGAAAATGCGCGTGGGCGTGTTGAGTTCAGTAAAGACGTTTCGCCGATTCGGGATAATACCCAGATCGCATTCTTCAATGGCAGCTGAGAGCTCTTCTACCGGTTTTTCCCCCATATACTGGACTGATCCACCCAGGCCCTGATCACGGACCGACGTCATTACTTGATCCAGGAATGCGTTGCGCGAGCCGTAAATCCTCAGTTCTGCATTTGGAATATTTGACCGCGCAGTCCGGAAGGCTTCGACCGCCAGATCAAGTCCGTTCCGCTCGACCATCGACCCGTGATACATGACGACGAAGGGTCGGTCCCGCTCCCTGGTGATCTCCTCGAGACGAGGTTTTCGAAACTGAAAGATGTCTTCGTCCGGCGAATTCATGATGACGGTGATCTTTGCCGGAGAACAGCTCCGTGCGGCGAAAAGCTTCGCACATGCGCGGTTGACGGTGACAATTGAATCCGCGAAAGCCATACTGCGCCTTTCGATGAACTTCAGGATACTCACGCCCTTGGCGTCTTCCACCAGACCGAATATGGTTCTCATGAGCTCTGGCATCGGATCATGAAGATCAAGGACGACTTTCGCCCCGAATATTTTTGGAATCAAGGCGCTGAAAACGAGGAAATCCGGCATATTGTGAACGTAGACTAAGTCGTAATGGCGGGTAAGCGATCGCATGGCCAGCATCGATGAAACCATCAGCAGGAACCCTGAGTACTGGTAGAGGTACGCGAGCACTCCGCCTCTCCGCCGCTTGATCGAAACGCGCCGGATTGACACACCATTCAACAACTCCCGTTTTCTGTCGCCACCGCCCTCCCTCAGGCAGAATAAATCGACTTTCATGCCGACGCCAGCCAGGGCTTCGGCAGCGCGCCGCGGCCTCGGATCAAACTGGTAGTAGGAAAACACCACCATCGCCACTCGCTTGTTTGCCAGACCTTTCGTCTCTACAACGGCACCTTCGTCGCTCGACAGAGCGTGATCGCCGACGGTATCGGAGACCGAAATGACCGGTGAAGCGACATCCGGATTTACGTCGGATGCGAATCGTTCCTTGGCAAAGTCTGTCATGAACAGTCTCTAGGAGTCTGCGCGGCAGAAGGACCAGAAATGGGCAGAAAAGGATCGAAGATAGGACATGCCACGAACTTACCGAACGTATATTCCAGAACAGAGCCTGCTGATGCCTCCATCATTGAGAGATTGGCTGGCTGAAGATCACCTGTCGTACTTCATATCGGACGCCGTGGATGCGATGGATTTGAGCGCGTTCGAACAGAGGTATGGAACGGACGGGCCGGGCAATCAGGCCTTCGATCCGCGGATGATGGTGAAGGTGATGATCTACGGGTACGCGACGGGAGTGTTTTCGTCACGGAAGATTGCAGCGAAGATGACCGAAGATGTGGCGTTCCGGATGTTGGGAGCGGAGAACTTTCCCGCGCACCGAACGATCTCGGATTTTCGAAAACTGCATCTTGAAGAGTTCGGGAACTTATTTGTGCAAGTGGTGAGGATGGGGCGGGAAGCCGGGCTGGTGAAGATGGGAACGGTGGCGGTGGACGGGACGAAGATGCGAGCCAATGCGAGCAAACGCAAAGCGATGAGCTATGAACGCATGAGAAAGCAGGAGACCGAATTGGGCGAACAGATTCGGGATCTGTTGAACCGGGCCACGGCGACCGATGAGGAAGAAGACCAACGTTACGGCAAGGACCGGCGCGGTGACGAACTGCCCGACGGGTTGGCGACCCGCACGAAGCGGCTGGCCACAATCCAGACGGCGATGAAGCGACTCGAAGAACGTCAGATGGCGGCAGACCAGGAAGCGGAAAGGAAGCCTGGAGACGACAAACCGGGAAGCGGAAAGAAGGGCAAACCATTCAAACGCCCGAGGGGTGAACCCAAGGGGAAGGCCCAAGACAATTTCACCGACCCGGAAAGCCGGATCATGAAGACCTCGGCCGACGGGTTCCAACAATGCTACAACGCGCAGGCGGTCGTGGACGCGGAGGCCCGAATCATCGTCGCCACAACGGTGAGCAACAATGCTTCAGATACCGGGCAGTTGGGACCGACTCTGGATGAGTTGAACACGAATCTGTCGGAGCGTCCAGACCGGGTGCTCGCGGATGCTGGATACCGATCCGAGTCGAATCTGCGAATGCTGGAACAACGTCAAATAGATGGGTACGTTCCGATGGGTCGTGAGAAAGATCTCGCCACGGCCCCACTCCAACCCGAAAGCACGGCCCTGGGCCGCATGGTCCGAAAGATGAAAAGCCAGACGGGGCGTGATCGCTACCGGGCCAGAAAGCACATCGGTGAGCCGCCGTTCGGGTGGATCAAGTCGGTGCTGGGATTCCGACAGTTCAGTTTGCGAGGCTTGGACAACGTCACCTGTGAATGGAGCCTGGTGGCTCTGGCAGTGAACTTACGACGGATGAACGGGAAGATCGAATGGGCTTAATCCGCATCACCGGGACCCATAACGCTCTCCACAGGACCAACGGATCGAGTCCCCACAGCTCGGAGCTGCCCATGTTGGGAAAATCGGGCGGCTCTCCTACAAAGACGCTCTCGAATCGTCACAAATCCGAGTTATTCAGCCTCTGCCGCGCAGACTCCTAGCCTGTGGTGTAGACGGTGTGCGCATCGGTCACGTCAGCTTCTGGTCGTTGGACACGGAACTGGTTGCCTGACTAAAGGCAAGCAATGACTTGACGACCCGCAACTGCTGCTCCCGCTCATTATGAGGGAACATGGGAAGCGACAGAATTTCCCCCGCCAACGACTCGGCTACCGGAAAATCGCCCGGTCGATAACCCAGGTGCGAATACGCTTCCTGGAGGTGCAGCGGGATAGGGTAGTGGAGTCCAGTCCCGATACGTTGCTCTGTCAGGTGTTTCTGAAGATCGAATGTGTGCCAATCTTAGTTGGAAATTGAAACGGCTCCAAACCCCATGGTTTGATGGTATTGGAAGAAACAACATCAAGCCTGTAAGAGAAAGGAGCCGAGATGAGGAGTCTGTTACGTTCGGTAAAGAAACGCAAGAAGTCGCGTGTGCTGGGTGAGGTCGAGGTCCTGAGCCGGGAGGAATACTCGGGACTGGAATTGGACTCGAAGGTGGAGATGATTCGGGCGTTGATCCCACTGGGGTTGATGCACGTGGAGGAGTTGCTCGACGAGGAAGTGAAGTCGTTGGCGGGTGAGCGATACGCACGAAAGGAGGCGGCGTTGCGGGGCCGGCGACACGGGAGCAATCCGGGGACCGTGGGGCTGGGTGGCCAGCGGGTGCCGGTTCGGGTGCCTCGAGTGCGCAGCGTGGCGGGCGGGGAGATTCCGCTTCGGACCTACGAGGAACTCAGTCCGGGTGGCGCGGTGAACGAGCTACTGCTCAGACGTGTGCTGTATGGGATCTCCTGCCGGAACTATGAATCGGCCGCTGAAGCGATTCCGGGAGCGATCGGACTGTCGAGTTCGACGGTGTCTCGAGGATTCGTCCAGGCGAGTGCCGCGAAACTTCGGGAGATGCAGGAGCGGGATCTGAGTGGCGAGGACGTCGTGGCGATCTTCCTGGACGGGAAGGCGTTTGCCGACGCCCTGATGGTAGTGGCCCTGGGCGTCACGCTTTCGGGCGACAAACGCTTCTTGGGCTTCGTGGAGACCGACACGGAGAACGAGCAAGTGCTGACTCCGTTTCTCCGTTCGTTGATGGAGCGGGGCCTGGACATCTCTGAAGGCGTGCTGGTGATTGTCGACGGCGGCAAAGGTCTGCGGGCGGCGGTCAAGAAGGCATTCAGGAATCGAGCCCTGGTCCAACGCTGCCAATGGCACAAACGCGAGAACGTCGTGAGATACCTATCGAAGACCGAGCAAGCCGTGTGGCGACGCCGGCTGCAGCGGGCCTACGAGCGCCCGGAGTACGACGAAGCTCGGGCGGCGCTCGGAGAGCTCCATGGAGAGCTCGAGGAGCGAAACCAATCGGGGGCTGCGAGCCTTGAGGAAGGCCTGGAAGAGACCCTCACGTTGCATCGGCTCGGCGTGTACGGGGTCTTGGGCCGTTCGTTCAAGACGACGAATTGCCTGGAATCGGTCAATGCCCTTGTCGAGGAAAGGTGTGCGAAGGTCGATCATTGGAAGAACTCGAGTCAGCGGCAACGCTGGTTGGCGACGGCGCTCATCGACATCGAACCGCGCCTGAGGAAGGTGATCGGCTACCGTCATCTTCCAAAGCTCCGCGAAGCCCTCCAGCGAGAGCTGAAAATTGAGGCGAAGACGTCGACGAGATCGAAGAAGAAGGTTGCATGACCCATCGTGAGCCGTGGAGAGTTTCAACTAAGAATGGGCTTGACTCATGAAGATCATCGCGTTCCGGAGTCAGAATTACATAGAGGTGATAGACTCCCCGGCTCCATTCAGGCTCCGATAGAGTGCGCACGTTCTCGACCGCCCTTAACAGGTCGTCGTAACTTCGGGCCGCGGCCTGTCTGTTGGTATTCCACTCCTCGAGATGCCGCAGCTTGATGCTGAGCATTGCCGCCTGTATCGAATCCAGACGCCCGTTGTACCCTTCAACCAGGTGGTGGTATTTCTTGTTTTGACCATGATCTCGAATCATTCGCATGCGCTCGGCGAGAGCTTCATCGTTGGTAGTCACCGCGCCAGCTTCGCCACATGCTCCAAGATTCTTCCCAGGATAAAAGCTAAAAGCAGCTGCCTTACCAATGGATCCCGCCTTTTGCCATCGGCCATCTATTTGAGAAAAGTACTGACTTCCATGCGCCTGGCATGCGTCTTCGAAGATCAACAGTTCGTACTTGTCGGACAGTTCTCTGATCGAGTCCATATCGCACATTTGCCCATAGAGATGGACCGGCATGACGGCCTTGACGGTTCCCCCGCTGGTCCGGTCCACCAGCAGCCGGGCTCCCTCTGGTCTGTCGCACTGGGAGCCAAGGTACGCGTCCAGAGCTTCAACGTCCATATTCGACGTTTCAGGATTGACATCAACGAATCGGGGGGTCGCACCCGCCTGGATAATCGCCTCGATCGTGGCCACGAACGTATTCGGTACTGTCACGACGATGTCACCGGCACCTATGTCCGCTGCCATCAGCATGAATCGAAGTGCATCGGTGCCGCTGCTGACACCGACCGAGTGGCTCACGCCACAGAATTCCGCAAAATCCCGCTCAAACTGTTCCAGGACGGGACCGCCGATGAAACCCGCTGATCGGATCGTGTTTCTTGCAGCTGCAACCAACTCCTCCTCCAGGTCCAGATGTGGAGTGATCAAGTCGACAAAAGGAATCCCTTTGCCTGCCGTCATGCGATGTCTCCTTTGGCTGTCATTCCAAATATCTGAATATCCGTGCGGGATTTCCGGCAACGACAGCGTTCGCCGGTACATCTTTTGTCACGGTACTACCGGCCCCGACCAGGGCGTTTTCGCCAATCGTCAAGTTGGCCAGAATCGTAGCTCCTGATCCGATCGAGGCTCCCTTTCCGACGACGGTTCGCTCAACGCTCCAATCCGCTTCGGTCTGCAGTTGCCCACCGCTCGCTGTCGCTCTCGGAAAAGAATCGTTGATAAACACGACTCCATGGCCGACGAAAACGTTGTCTTCTATAGTCACGCCTTCGCAAACAAAGGAATGGCTGGATATTTTGCAGTTCTTTCCAATCTCTGCGTTCTTCTGGATCTCGACAAACGTTCCGATCTTTGTGTTGTCACCGACCGCACATCCGTACAAGTTGACAAACTTAGCCAGCTTGACCCTCGGGGGTCACCCAAAAGCGGCCAATGAGGGTCACCTGAAAACCGGCCAACGGAACTGAGGCCCGGGACATTGACAACGGCGGTAAGCCGAATAGGCTTCCGCCGGTATGAGCAATGTCTTGAGCACAGAAAAGAAACAACAAGTTATCGCACTGGGAAGGCTCGGATGGCCGCTACGGCGGATCGAGGCTGCGACCGGTGTGCGTCGGGAGACGGCAGGGTCCTACCTGCGAGCGGCCGGGATCGCGGTGCGGCCACCCGGGGGCTGGGGGAAACGGGCGCCGTCAAAACCGGCCAATGGGGTGACCACCGATCTTGAGGCGACAAACCCCTCTATAAAGGGGCTCTCCAAGCCGGACATTTCAAAACCGGCCAACGGGGTGACCACCGACTCTGGGAGCCTCGATCTGTCCAAGCTGGATCTGCCCGCCACCCCAGAGCCGCCCTCTGCCAGCGCCTGCGCACCGTATCGGGAGATCATCGAACTGAGTTTGAGTCGTGGCCGCAATGCCATGTCCATCTGGCAGGATCTGGTTTCGGATCACGGTTTTTCGGGCAGCTATCAGTCCATGAAGCGTTTCGTGCGCAAACTGCGTGGATCCCAGCGGCCCGGAGCGGTGGGAATCATCCAGACCGGACCTGGGGAAGAAGGACAGGTCGATTACGGTGATGGGCCGATGGTGCGCCATCCGAAGACGGGCAAGTACCGACGCACCCGGCTGTTCGTGATGACGTTGGGCTACAGCCGTAAATCGGTCCGACTGCTCCGGTTCCGCTCCAGTTCCCGAATCTGGGCCGAGCTGCACGAGACTGCGTTTCGCCGGCTTGGGGGCAGTCCCCGATGCATCGTCCTGGACAACCTTCGCGAGGGCGTGATCGATCCGGATTATTACGATCCGACTCTGAATCCGCTGTTTAAAGATGTTCTGGCTCACTACGACGTGGTGGCCCTACCCTGCCGGGTTCGGGATCCCGATCGTAAAGGGAAGGTCGAGTCGGGTGTCGGACACGCCAAGAAAACCCCTCTGAAGGGAGTCCGCTTCGAGAGTCTGGAGGAGGCGCAGGCCCATCTGGACCGATGGGAAACCCGCTGGGCTGATACGCGCATCCACGGCACGACCAAACGGCAGGTCGCCGCCATGTTCGCCGAAGAGAAGCCGTCACTGCTCCCACTGCCGGTGGAACCGTTCCGCTACTACCAGTACGGGGACCGCGTCGTCCATCTGGACGGTTGCGTGGAAGTGGAGGCGGCCTATTATAGTTTGCCTCCCGGCTGGATCGGACGCGCCGTCAAAGTGCAGTGGGATACGCTCCACGTCCGGATCCTCGATCCAGAGACCCATCAGCTACTACGCGAGCATGTCGGCCAGAAACGGGGCGGGTACCGTGTCCGTCCCGAGGACAATCCGAAAACGACGCCGGTGACCACCGTTCAATTGCTTGCCCGGGCGGCTCGTGCCGGAGATCACATCGGCGAACTGGCCAAAGCCATCCATCTCCGCCAGGGTGAGGCGGCCATCCGCCGTATCCTGGGCCTGTTCTCCCTGGCCAAAAAATACGGTGTCTCCGCCGTCGAGGATGCCTCCGCCGCGGCACTCGAACTCCACGTCCATGATTACCGTTTCGTCCGCCGCTATCTGGAACGGCGGCCTCCACTGACTCTCCGCCAGGTCGACCCCCTCATTCGCGAACTGACCCAGTATCGCGATCTCATCAACCTCAAGATTCAGGAGCAAGAACAACAATGAACCTCATCGAACTCCAAAAAGCGCTGCGCCAACTCCGCCTGGGCGGCATCGCCGAAGTCCTGGAAACCCGTCTCCATCAGGCACAGTCCGAAGCCATGGCTCCCATCGACCTGATCTCCTCTCTGGTCTCGGACGAACTGGCTCGCCGCAGTACCCGGCTGCTGGAACGGCGCAGAAAACAGGCCCAGTTCCGCGATCCCCAGAAGACACTCCAGGACTTTGACTTCACCTTTAACAAGAAAATGAATCGCGGTCTGGTCTTCGATCTCGCTACTGCCACCTTCATCGCCCGCCACGAAGATGCGCTGTTTCTCGGTCCACCCGGCACTGGCAAGAGTCATCTGGCCCAGGCGATCGGTCTGGCCGCCATCCTGCAGGGCTATCGGGTCCTCTATCGTGAAACCCACGCCCTGCTCGACGACATCGCCGAAGCCACTATCGACGGTAACCGCAGGAAACACATGGAATCGCTCGCGACCGTGCCCCTGCTGATCATCGATGATCTGGGAATGCGTAAGCTCCCCCCGACCGCCGCCGAGCAACTGCTCGAGATCGTGATGCGACGTTACGAACGTACCAGCACGCTGCTGACTTCGAATCGTCCGGTCGAGGACTGGGGGAAGCTATTAGGGGATAGTGCCGCCGTGACTGCCATGCTCGACCGCCTCCTCCATCATGGCCACATTCTCAAGTGTGGCCCACGGAGTTGGCGTACCAAAACAGGCTTGCCCGATCACGGCAAGTCGCGGTAAAACAACCTGGTCCCGGGCCGCCTTCATTGGCCGGTTTTGAGGTGACCTTCGTTGGCCGGTTTTGGGGTGACCCTTGAGGGCTTGACGTTCTGGCCAAGCCTGACGTCGGAGCTGACAGAGAGAAACTGCTCGTTGCTATTATCGTCTCTGGTCGTCATAGCTGAGTTGCGCATCCTGATAAATGTGACAGTGGAAGATGGAAACACCCTATCGACATTTCATCTCTCTGATCCGTGCAGGTGAAAAATTCCGGGACTTGTGTAATGAAGTTGGCGGGCGAATCTATCTTCGCTTGATGCCGAGCTTGTCGATCAACTCGTAAAGACTGGGCCTAGAGATTTCCAATTCCGCGGCAGCCCGTGTCAGATTACCTTTCGTTCTGATCAGGGCCGATTCAATCATTCTCCGTTCGATCTCCTGTCGTGCCTGGCCGAGGCCACGCCCTTTGAATTCTGAATCCCCGGCGATCTCGAGGTCCTTTGGGGAGATCCGACCATTGTCGGTCATGATTGCCGCCCGCTGGATGCGGTTCTCCAATTCACGGATGTTCCCTGGCCATTCATAGGAATTGAGCGCTTTGATGGCTTTAGCAGTGAAAGCGAGCGGTTTGCGCTGAGCTGCCTTATGAGTTTCCAGAAAGGCGTTAGCGAGTAGTTCGACGTCACCCTCGCGCTCACGCAACGGCGGCAACGAAAGCTCGACGACGCCCAATCGGTAATACAGGTCTTCCCGGAAGCTACCATCGGCCATCGTTTTCTTGAGGTCTGCGTTGGTCGCCGCAATGACCCGGGCGTCGACAGAAATGGCCGACCGACCCCCGACGCGCTCGACTTCGTGCTCTTGAAGGAATCGCAGTAGTTTTACCTGAAGGGCCGGGGAGAGTTCCCCGATCTCATCCAGGAACAGCGTTCCCCCATCAGCCATCTCGATTCGGCCTTCCCGCTGTGCGTGGGCACCGGTGAACGAGCCTTTCTCGTGTCCAAAAAGCTCGCTTTCAAGAAGGTTCTCAGGAATAGCCCCACAGTTTATGGCTACGAACTGAGCGGAATTTCTGGAACTCCGGTTGTGGATAGCGCGTGCGACCAGTTCCTTTCCCGTCCCACTCTCACCCAGGATCAATACCGATGCATCGGTCTTCGCCACCTTGTCAATTTCGCCGAACATCGCCACGAGTTGGGGGCTCCTTCCCAGGATACCCTCGAACGATTCCATGGGATTCAACCGCAACAGTTCAAGCCGCTCGACTTCGAGATTTCTTACATATACCGCCCGGTCTACGACGACGGTCAATTCCTCGATATTGACGGGTTTGCAGAAGAAATCGAAAGCGCCCTGGCTGAGTCAAGCCCATTCTTAGTTGAAACTCTCCACGGCTCACGATGGGTCATGCAACCTTCTTCTTCGATCTCGTCGACGTCTTCGCCTCAATTTTCAGCTCTCGCTGGAGGGCTTCGCGGAGCTTTGGAAGATGACGGTAGCCGATCACCTTCCTCAGGCGCGGTTCGATGTCGATGAGCGCCGTCGCCAACCAGCGTTGCCGCTGACTCGAGTTCTTCCAATGATCGACCTTCGCACACCTTTCCTCGACAAGGGCATTGACCGATTCCAGGCAATTCGTCGTCTTGAACGAACGGCCCAAGACCCCGTACACGCCGAGCCGATGCAACGTGAGGGTCTCTTCCAGGCCTTCCTCAAGGCTCGCAGCCCCCGATTGGTTTCGCTCCTCGAGCTCTCCATGGAGCTCTCCGAGCGCCGCCCGAGCTTCGTCGTACTCCGGGCGCTCGTAGGCCCGCTGCAGCCGGCGTCGCCACACGGCTTGCTCGGTCTTCGATAGGTATCTCACGACGTTCTCGCGTTTGTGCCATTGGCAGCGTTGGACCAGGGCTCGATTCCTGAATGCCTTCTTGACCGCCGCCCGCAGACCTTTGCCGCCGTCGACAATCACCAGCACGCCTTCAGAGATGTCCAGGCCCCGCTCCATCAACGAACGGAGAAACGGAGTCAGCACTTGCTCGTTCTCCGTGTCGGTCTCCACGAAGCCCAAGAAGCGTTTGTCGCCCGAAAGCGTGACGCCCAGGGCCACTACCATCAGGGCGTCGGCAAACGCCTTCCCGTCCAGGAAGATCGCCACGACGTCCTCGCCACTCAGATCCCGCTCCTGCATCTCCCGAAGTTTCGCGGCACTCGCCTGGACGAATCCTCGAGACACCGTCGAACTCGACAGTCCGATCGCTCCCGGAATCGCTTCAGCGGCCGATTCATAGTTCCGGCAGGAGATCCCATACAGCACACGTCTGAGCAGTAGCTCGTTCACCGCGCCACCCGGACTGAGTTCCTCGTAGGTCCGAAGCGGAATCTCCCCGCCCGCCACGCTGCGCACTCGAGGCACCCGAACCGGCACCCGCTGGCCACCCAGCCCCACGGTCCCCGGATTGCTCCCGTGTCGCCGGCCCCGCAACGCCGCCTCCTTTCGTGCGTATCGCTCACCCGCCAACGACTTCACTTCCTCGTCGAGCAACTCCTCCACGTGCATCAACCCCAGTGGGATCAACGCCCGAATCATCTCCACCTTCGAGTCCAATTCCAGTCCCGAGTATTCCTCCCGGCTCAGGACCTCGACCTCACCCAGCACACGCGACTTCTTGCGTTTCTTTACCGAACGTAACAGACTCCTCATCTCGGCTCCTTTCTCTTACAGGCTTGATGTTGTTTCTTCCAATACCATCAAACCATGGGGTTTGGAGCCGTTTCAATTTCCAACTAAGATTGGCACACATTCCCCTGGCTGATAGCCTCCATGGCGTTTTCCCGCTCATCCTGGCCGGTGATTACGATGACTTTAAGATATGGATCGCACTGCAGCATTTCCGATAACGCAAGGAAACCCTCACTCGTATCGCCTGGAGAGGGCGGCAGGCCCAGATCCAGAGTGACAACGAATGGCTTCTCTTTCCTCACGATGTTGAGGGCGGATTTCCGATCCTCTGCGAGGCACACCTCATAATGCGTACTGAATCCCCATTTCATCTGGGATCTAACGTCGTCGTCGTCGTCGACAATCAGTAGTTTTGACTTGGTGGTTGGCATTTCTTGGGTTCTCTTCTCACTGTTTGGGATTTCTAATTCATGCATGTCTATACGTGTTCCGAGTGTAAGTTATAGCGTTGTGCAGTTACGGTATTCCGCTCCCCCCTGTGTTGGACTGGGAGGGCGACTGACAATCATGCGGGGCCCGTGGGGAGCAACACACGAAATTCGCTTCCTGCGCCCAATGTGCTGGTGACTTCGAATGTTCCGTGGTGCGCCTCAACGATCTGTTTGCTGTGGAAGAGACCGATGCCGAGCCCTTTCTTCTTCGTCGTCTGAAAAGGACGAAACAGATGATTCTCGATAAAATCCGCCGACATGCCGCATCCGTTATCACTCACCGAAAAACCCGCGCTCTTGCCCTCACGGATGGTTGACACCCGGACGACACCATCGGCATTGACCGCTTCATTTGCGTTAATGATCAAATTTGTCAATACCTTCTGAATCTGGTCGGAATCGATCGTTGCCTTGGGGACCGGCTTCAGGTGCCGCTCGATTGGAACCGACAAGCTCGCGAATTCTTCCAGCGTTTCAACAACAAGTTCCTTCAGGTCGCACTGCAGCATATTCAACTCGACATTCTTTCGGAGCATGGCCAGGCGCCCGCACATTTCATCGATCTTCGTGAGGCTCCCAGATATCACGCGCAGGGCGTCGTCACGAAATTCGGGATTGTCGAAATTCGAGGGAAGATTCTGCATCGTCAATGACAACCTTGAAGCCACGTTTTTCAAATCGTGAACAAAAAAGGTCGACACTGTCTGAAATGCCTCCATTTCCTTGGCCTGTCGGAGGCGCGCGGAAAGCTTAAGATTGAGGAGGCTTGCGGCAAGCTGATCGGCCAGAGTTTCCAGCAAGAGAACGTCCTCGACGGACAGGGTGTTTTCTCCACCCACCCGATCATCGTTTAGAGTCATGATGCCGACCAGTTCTCCACCTGCATGGAGACCCACGGCATATCTCAACTTATGCTCTTTGAATAACTTTCCCCCCGCCTGCTCGACTTCATGTGTCCAATCGAACCTTCGGCTATCGAGATCGTGGCAACCGGGCCGGTCTTCCAGGAAAGCGATGAACTCCGGCGCGCTCTTCCCCGCCCGTTCGAGCAACCTCGCATCCACACCCGACACTGCCGTCGATCCTTCCAGGGTCAGCCGTCTCTTTGATTCGTCGACCAGCCAAACATTCACGGAAAGTATCTCAAGCGACTCAGACACCATCCTGCTGACTGTTGTGCTCAATCCGTGCACATCGACCATCGACGTTGTCCTCGCCGTCAGGTCCATCCAGACTTTGTGGTAGTCATAGATCGGGCGCCGCAAATGTCGGCTGACAAATACGCGCACTTTCCGGCGAAGGCGGTTTGACATGAGTAAAACCGCAAGGCCCGTCAAAGCGATGAATACGATAAAGCCGTCGAGAGGGAGTGATTGATCCGGCAGTGAATATCGAGCCAGCCGCGCTAACATGCCGATCGCGACCAGATAGGTCCCGACCAGGATCACGGTAAAGGAGTATTGGATCGTGGCGGTGGACAGATAGACATCCACGTCTAGAGAACTTCCGCGGAACAGCGCCAGCGCGAATAGCCCATTGGCGCCAAGGAGCGCGATCGCATTAATTGTTCCGAATCCAGTGTCCAGGTTGGAATAGAGCAGTGATTGGCCCGCGAGATAAACCCGCAGCGCGAATAGCCCGCCGACACCCAGCACCATGAACTTGATCTGCCATCGCACGCGGCCAACCGAAGACCGGATCGTCTTCTCAAGATTGAGCAGGATGAGCACGGACACAATGAGGGAAAACAACTGCAGTATCAGACCTGGCCGACCGAACGAAATGATCCACTCCGCAGCGTCGGCGAGGAAAATTGAACCCTCGAAAATCGATCTCCGAAATATCGCTATGAACGGAATCGGGGCAAACGTAGCACCCAACAAGGGCCACTTCCACTTCGACAGAATGCCATCGGAATCGATGCGGGCATAGCTGAGGCTGAATGCCAGCCATACGGTCGGAATCAGCGTTGAGAAAGGGATTACACGCCTTTGCCAGTAGACGACGTCTTCAGGCAGAACGGCACCGATGCTGATGCCACGAAATATTTCTTCGCCGGCAAACAGCACCATACCCACCGCGAACACGCGATGAACAGTGGAATTGCGGCCCTGCAACAGCACGGCTGCGGCCATGACGAGGCTGAAATAGGCGGCCGCGTATGATAGAGCTGCGGGAAAAGACATTAGAAAATTGGTATCTGAGTTGTTGAAGGACAACGAGCGGGGACTATGGGCCTGTCGATTGAGTCACCGGAGCACCGGAAGCCACAGAACGGAATCTAGCAGCCCGTGGCAGAAGTCTCGAGGGCCGCGTTACGGACAAACGGGGCCGGATTCTAGGAGGCGACGACGTTGCAATGCTCATTCATTGCGAGGAGTCGGCGACAACGAAGACGGCCCCGTTTCGCCGTAACCCTTTGGGCGCAGGGGGGCCACCGACGTTTCAAACGGAGGCCGCAGGCGCCCCCCAGGCTTTGTCATTCGTCGGTCACGACGAAAACACGTCGTTCCGCTCCTCAACTTCGCGCCCGCGACCCGAAGACCCCTGCGCGCGGCCCTCGAGACTTCTGCCACGGGCTGCTAGTGGCCAGTACCACCCGAATTCTGTTTTCCGATCTCCAGTTCGCATATCTTCACTGTTGGTTTGAGAGTTCGTCGAGAGCGGCCTGGACGAGGTCCTTGTCATCGAAGTCGTCGGAATTCAGCGCCCGTTCCAGTGCACTGCGGGCCTCGGCTACCTGACCTGTTTCCATGTAGATTCGCCCCAGGTGGAACTGGAACGTGCCGTTGTCTGGTTCTTCTGAGACCGCATACTGGAGTTGGTCGCGACCCAGAACATAGTTGCCCAATCTGTAGTAGACCCATCCCAACGTGTCTGCGGCGTTCGCATTGTCTGGCTCATTCCCACGGGCAAGCTGGGCCCAGCGAAGGGCCGCCTGAAGGTCTTGTCCTTCTTCCGCAAGCAGGTAGGCCAGATTGTTCGCGGAAACCACGTTGTTCGGATCCAGCTCAAGGGCACGACTGTACGACTCGCGGGCTTCATCGAGATTGCCCTGACTTTCATAGATCACGCCTTTCGTGTCATAGGCCGTGGAGAATGACGGGTCAATGCGGATGAGCTCGTCCAATTGATCCAGTGCATCATCCAATCGGCCGTTCTGGATATATTGTCCAGCAAGGTTAACGCGG
Source organism: Terriglobia bacterium (assembly GCA_965263045.1). Classification (GTDB taxonomy): domain Bacteria; phylum Acidobacteriota; class Terriglobia; order 20CM-2-55-15; family 20CM-2-55-15. The sequence goes on along the minus strand of CBDHGK010000041.1, from coordinate 5,547,762 downwards.
GAGACCGTGCGGTCGGGGTCTTCTGCGAGCGCAGTGTTGTATGCATTCTCAGATTCCTCGAACTGGCCAGCCTGTAAGTACACCAGACCCAGCAAATCGTAATGATCTGCTTGTTTCTCGTCATCCGGCACAGCGTTGATCGCCTCGATCGCACGATCAGTCAATCCGGTACGGACATAAAACATAGTCAGGTCCTGCAGGGCTTGTAGAGTGTCAGGCTGCAGTTCGAATGCGCGCCGAAAACTCTGCTCAGCATCAGCCGCGCGGCCCAGTGATTCGTGAGAGAATCCCAGCTGACGATAGACAAGAGGGTTGTCCGGTTGTTCTTCAACCAGCGCGTTCAGGTCGTCTTCAACGTCCGCAGCGTTGCCTTCGCTTTGCGCCAGGGCCGCCCGCATCAGGCGTGCTGGCACAGAACTTGGTTGAGCGGCCAGAATCGCGTTGATCTCTGTCCGTGAATCCTCGATTCTGCCGGCGCTCAGCAGGGATTCTGCCAGACCAATCCGCGCAGGCAGATATGCGGGGTTCAGCGTCAGGGATCGGCGATACTCAACAACGGCGTCTTCAAATCGACCCTGGTTATTTGCGATCTGGCCAAGAAAAAAACTAGGTTGCGGGAAGGGGCTGTCGGCCGCATTGGAGTTTGCGAAGGTGGTCGCGGCAGCATCGATATCTCCCGATATATATTGCAACTCTCCCAGAAGGATATGTCCGATCGGATTTTCGGGCTGAGCCTCGAGAATCCGGTCGATTTCCACCTGCGCCAGATCCGGGTCATCCTGGAGAAGTTGTACGGCGAGCCGCGCGGCGACGTCGAGGTTTTCAGGAAACCGCGTTTTCAGGTCAAACAACAACTCCTGCGCGTCCGATTGACGATTCTGGCTGGGGTAGAGATCCACCAGTACCAGGGAAGGAGCGGGGTCTTCCTCAGTCTGCTCCTGTGCCGTTTGCAAGACTCGCTCAACTTCGGGGAATCGGCCTGACAGATAGTAGAACTCGACGAGCTGGAGATAAACGGGGGCATCGCCCGGATACAACGCGAACGCTTCTTCAAACGTCTCCTCGGCCTGTTCCAGCTGGCCCACAGCGCGGTAGTAGTTGCCCAGCGACATGAGCGCCCCCTGGTTTTCCGGGTCGATCTCACGGGCGCGAAGAAACGCGGCTTCGGCCTCTTCGTAGTTTGTCTGTACGGCCTGCGATGAGCCCAGGCTGATGAAAGCCCCGGCGTTTTCGGGATCGATGCTGACTGCTTTTTCGAACTGCTCGACCGATACGAGATAGTCCTGCAAACCCGCAGATGCGTTCCCCGATAAAATCAGCGCTGCCACGTTCTCAGATTCTCTCTCCAGCATGCCCTCTGCGATCTGCAGGGCCTGGCTAAACAGATCGGGATTCCCCGCACCGTTGGCCAGATAGATGTTCCCGAGCTCTAGGCCCGCCTCGTTGTCTTCGGGATAGTATTCCAGCAACGCGTTAAGTTCCTGGGCAGCACCGGCCATGTTGCCTTGCCTGAGGTAGCTGGACGCAAGATAGAAGCGGGCGTCCCGGTGGCCGACCTGCCGCTGAATCGCGTTCAGAAACTGGACCGTTGCCTCGGAATACTGCTCTTGTTCGAAGTATTCCATGCCGCTTTCCATGAACTCTTCAGCGGTGACGGGAGTCGAGCTCCAGAGGGCATATGCCAACCCAAGACCAATCAATATCGTTGCGCCAAGCGCGGACGCAGCAAGAAGTCGTTTCATTGGACGTATCTCCGTTGGGAACTATTGCGTGCGAACCTCATTCGCCGAGCAGTTAATCATGAAACCTTCACAGCTTCTTCGGACTTCACAAGCATCATCAGAACGGGATAGAGCATCAACAATCCCACGGCGAAAAAAATGACACCACCTTCATGGTGGAGGCGACCGTCGATAATGCCGGGATCGACATGAATAGTCAGAAGCGAGAGAGTATCAATCCGTATCGCGTTCTTGAAAATCGCAATGGCTACGGCTATCACGACCAGGGCAACTCTTCTCCACCAGTTTTTCAGAAACAGGTGTCCGGCAAGGAGGCTGACGATAAACATGCCGAGGCCTGAACGGATGCCGCTGCATTCGGGCGCCACTTCGATCACGAGATTCGGCATCGCGAATATAAATCCTTCGCGATATACAGGTGTACCGGTCATCTTCAAAAGCACATAGGCCGTCTCGGCCGATCCACGCTGGAGCACAGCGACGGTACCCTGGAGAACGAGGCTCGGAATGGGGATACAGAGAACCAGGAACAGAAGCGGAAACAGACCCTGCCTGAACGCCGACCCGCCGTAAAAGAACAGAAACGTTCCGAGCCACATTACGATGGTCGAAGCGGTCACCAGAGACAATTGATCGACATCGGAGAATCCGTTGCCCCAGATCCGGCCCGCGCCCATCAATGCCAGACCCGCGACGAGGGTCGCCGCGCCCGGAAGCACTGAAAATCTGATGCTCTCAAATATCTTTCGCCGGCTCAGGAAGATGAGCGTTGCTGTAACGAACGGAACAAGAATAATGTGAGACGCTGCCACTTCTCTTCGATCCGATGAGAATTCGATCAAGGCTCTGATCGAGGGGCTCATCAGCGCGAACAGGCAAGTCGAGGACAGGATGAACAGTAGATTTCTTTGCGAGAGTTTCAAAATCAGTTCACTCTTCGGCCTATTTTGTAAGTCAGCTCATTGCCGTCAAGGCACGCATACGCAAGCCGGGCTCGCTCGCTTCCAGCGCCTTCGATCGTCCAGCCGTCACCGGTCGGGACGAGGGTCATCGCGCTCCGGTCACGCCACCAGCGGTCTACCTCTCCAGGGAGTGTGAGCCAGATATTGTACTCGGCTTTCTGGCGATTAATCTCCTCGAGAAGAGACTTATAGACATCCAGTGCCTTGTCGGAATTCACGTAGTCCGGATGAATCAGGAAGGAATGTGTGCCAATCTTAGTTGGAAATTGAAACGGCTCCAAACCCCATGGTTTGATGGTATTGGAAGAAACAACATCAAGCCTGTAAGAGAAAGGAGCCGAGATGAGGAGTCTGTTACGTTCGGTAAAGAAACGCAAGAAGTCGCGTGTGCTGGGTGAGGTCGAGGTCCTGAGCCGGGAGGAATACTCGGGACTGGAATTGGACTCGAAGGTGGAGATGATTCGGGCGTTGATCCCACTGGGGTTGATGCACGTGGAGGAGTTGCTCGACGAGGAAGTGAAGTCGTTGGCGGGTGAGCGATACGCACGAAAGGAGGCGGCGTTGCGGGGCCGGCGACACGGGAGCAATCCGGGGACCGTGGGGCTGGGTGGCCAGCGGGTGCCGGTTCGGGTGCCTCGAGTGCGCAGCGTGGCGGGCGGGGAGATTCCGCTTCGGACCTACGAGGAACTCAGTCCGGGTGGCGCGGTGAACGAGCTACTGCTCAGACGTGTGCTGTATGGGATCTCCTGCCGGAACTATGAATCGGCCGCTGAAGCGATTCCGGGAGCGATCGGACTGTCGAGTTCGACGGTGTCTCGAGGATTCGTCCAGGCGAGTGCCGCGAAACTTCGGGAGATGCAGGAGCGGGATCTGAGTGGCGAGGACGTCGTGGCGATCTTCCTGGACGGGAAGGCGTTTGCCGACGCCCTGATGGTAGTGGCCCTGGGCGTCACGCTTTCGGGCGACAAACGCTTCTTGGGCTTCGTGGAGACCGACACGGAGAACGAGCAAGTGCTGACTCCGTTTCTCCGTTCGTTGATGGAGCGGGGCCTGGACATCTCTGAAGGCGTGCTGGTGATTGTCGACGGCGGCAAAGGTCTGCGGGCGGCGGTCAAGAAGGCATTCAGGAATCGAGCCCTGGTCCAACGCTGCCAATGGCACAAACGCGAGAACGTCGTGAGATACCTATCGAAGACCGAGCAAGCCGTGTGGCGACGCCGGCTGCAGCGGGCCTACGAGCGCCCGGAGTACGACGAAGCTCGGGCGGCGCTCGGAGAGCTCCATGGAGAGCTCGAGGAGCGAAACCAATCGGGGGCTGCGAGCCTTGAGGAAGGCCTGGAAGAGACCCTCACGTTGCATCGGCTCGGCGTGTACGGGGTCTTGGGCCGTTCGTTCAAGACGACGAATTGCCTGGAATCGGTCAATGCCCTTGTCGAGGAAAGGTGTGCGAAGGTCGATCATTGGAAGAACTCGAGTCAGCGGCAACGCTGGTTGGCGACGGCGCTCATCGACATCGAACCGCGCCTGAGGAAGGTGATCGGCTACCGTCATCTTCCAAAGCTCCGCGAAGCCCTCCAGCGAGAGCTGAAAATTGAGGCGAAGACGTCGACGAGATCGAAGAAGAAGGTTGCATGACCCATCGTGAGCCGTGGAGAGTTTCAACTAAGAATGGGCTTGACTCTCAGGAAGCTTACCAGACCGTGATGTTCCCGGATCAGATCCATCTGCTCCTTCCACAGCGTCAATGAATAATCGCCCAGCATGTTGAATAGCGTGTAGTCCTCCACTGTGGTTAGTGGCAGTTCCAACATGCCTCCAGGAAGGAAGTACGGCATCAGAGTGCAGCATCCTCCCCGTTGCGCTTCGAGCCGTGCAACGTTGGGCACTGACATATCGTAAGAGAAATCTAGCTCGTGAAGCCAGTCTGCGTTTCGATACATTGAGGGTGAACGGAAACCCCTGGCTCCGAACGATCTGGCGTAATTATTGATCGCCCAGACGCGCTTGAGAAAAGTCTCCCGTGATTCGAAGAGATTGCCCTCGTGATCAAGCCCGTGGATATTGACTTCGAATCCGCGGTTGCGGATATCTGTCATGTAGGCCTCAGACACCCGGTATCGCTTTTCAGGTACGATCTGAAAAGCAGCCTTCACTCCGAAGTCGTCGTCGATATCCATCAGCTGGCCTGTGAAGTCTCGACCATTTTCGGTTTCAATGTCGTGTGTCAAAAGAGCACACGAGGAATGACCTTCCGGCCAGAACCATATAAACGGCAGCCGGCCGATTCCCATATGCCTCATTGCAAGCGAAAGGAGACGCTCATGCAGGATGTCGACATTCCGGTCGACGGGCCAACTTGGAAACGGCAACCCGTCCCAGTCCCGCAGGTAGACCTTTTGCAGCTGCATCCGTAGAGCGACGGGCAGAAGCGGGCGCAGCATATAGTAGAGCTCTCGCGGCCAGGTCTTTTCAATCCAGCGACGCGGGGTTTGCGCGTAACGCTCGTATCTGAGGTTGCTGATTACCTGGTCGGGATCAAATGGGATTCTGATGACCCCACCATCGAACTGAACATGCTCCGCCACATCGGGGAGAGGGCTGTTGGCCCTTGCCTCGGTCGGTACAACCGTTTTCCCATAACAGATCGCTGTAGAATCGAATCGGAAGTAGCCATCCGCTTCAATCAGGTTGGCTGGCGCTTCAAAATCCGGGATATGACCTGGACATCTGTAGCGATCGATCAGAACACTCGAGTGCTGGGTTGGGGAATACGGAGTCTGGCGGCTTCCTTCCACTAATTTCAAACCACCAGTTTCAAGTAAGATACATCCGGGCGTAAGCATACGCTGTGATCTTGCAGTAGACCTCGTTCAATTCTTCGCTGAAGCGCACGCAACGTTCTCGTTCACAGGTCTGGTGCCCGGGAAAGTTTCGATAATCGACAACCACCAGGTCATCATCAGGCGTACGGCATAAGACACAGTACAGTCACGCTCCCTGATATTCTGGTACAGGCCACTAGTCCCTGAACAAGCGTGATTGATGAGGAATTGAAAGTGGAATAACCGCCGAAGTACCCGAAATGCCCCCTCTCCGTGCGAAAAAAACCTTGGACAGATTCTTTGGAGAAGGAGGCATTTCAGATGAACGATTATACGCGCAAGAACATGAGGAACCGCAAGCGGCGAATTGAGCGTCGGCTTGGGGATCGGAATTGGAAAGATCAGGCGAAGCCGATGCTGTCGGCGCGCAACATCCGGTACGAGATGGGAGACCGGATGAGGGGTCTGTCGGTGGGCGGCATCGGAATGATGCATCAGGTGGCGCGGCGGACCGGACTGATCGAAGCCATCGACAAGGACGTGCATGTGCTGAAGCGGCATCTGCCCTACCAGGAATCGGATCACGTGTTGAACATCGCCTACAACGCGTTGAGTGGGGGCACGTGTATGGAAGATATCGAACTGCGGCGCAATGACGAAGTGTATCTGGACGCGTTGGGAGCACAGCGGATTCCGGATCCGACCACGGCGGGAGACTTCTGCCGGCGATTTGAGGAAGACGACGTGGAGTCGCTGATGGACACGTTCAATAAAGTGCGGCTGAAAGTCTGGCGCCAGCAGCCCGATGCGTTTTTCGAGGAAGCGGTTCTGGAGGCGGACGGGACATTGGCCCCAACCACCGGAGAATGCAAAGACGGGATGGACGTGGCCTACGACGGGACATGGGGTTATCACCCACTGTTGATTTCGCTGGCGAACACGGCCGAACCGTTATACCTGGTGAACCGGAGCGGCAACCGGCCCTCGCATGAGGGAGCGGCCAAACGGTTCGATCAGGCAATCGCGTTGTGCCAGCGTGCGGGGTTCGATCAGATCCTGCTGCGCGGGGACACCGACTTCAGCCAGACCCGGTATTTGGATGGATGGGACGACCAGGGCGTGGGCTTCATCTTCGGCATCGACGCGATGAAAAACCTGGTGGCCCGGGCCGACCAATTGGAGCCGGACTGCTGGGCGCGCCTGGAACGTCCCGCCAAGTACGAGGTAGCCAGCCAACCCCGCCAGCGTCCCGACAAGGTCAAGGAACGGATCGTTCGGGAGCGTGACTTTGAGAATATCCGCTTGCGGGGCGAGGATGTGGCCGAGTTTGCGTATCGGCCCGGAGCCTGCGATCGGGACTACCGCGTCGTTGTGGTGCGAAAGAATCTGTCGGTGGCCAAAGGGGAGCAGGTGTTGTTCGACGACATCCGGTACTTCTTCTACATTACCAACCGTGCGGATCCTGCGGACCAGATCGTGATGCGTGCGAATCAACGGTGCAATCAAGAGAATCTTATTGAGCAGCTCAAGAACGGCGTACACGCCTTGGGGATGCCGGTCGGGGATCAGACCAGCAACTGGGCCTACATGGTGATGGCCTCACTGGCCTGGACACTGAAGGCGTGGTTTGCGTTATTGCTGCCCGAAACCGGACGTTGGGGCCAGAAGTATCAGGCCGAGAAGCAGACCGTGCTACGCATGGAGTTCAAAACGTTCCTGAACGCCTTCATGCTCGTGCCTTGCCAGCTCGTGCGTACTGGTCGGCGCATCGTCTTCCGGCTGATGGCCTGGAACCCGTGGTTGCCAGTCTTGTTTCGTGCCGTGGATGTGTTGCGTCAACCTCTGCGATGCTGACCCGATCATGGATCTGAGCCCGGGCGGTCGAGGTCTCGGTTTCTTTCAACCCTTCAAACAGACACGGCGAGGCGGCAACTGAAACAGATACAACACGAACCGCATACCTGGAAAAAGCGATCTGGGAACGGGAGCTTATGCCTCCAATTTTACGGCCGTGAACCGGCCGTTTGTCCACTGGTTATGCGCTTGTTTTGGGACTAGTTTGCGCTATGTTCATCCGACCTCGAATCTCGAGCGACGAATACCCCATATATCGGTTTCTCAGGCCTTTGCCGCTGCGGCCAACGCTTTGGACGTTTTGGATGGCCTGGAATCATAGTAGATCATCTTCCCTTTTTGCGACATGGACTGGTCGATTGAGTCAAGCATTCGAACCACCCGGAGTCCAGCGTGACCGTCGTTAATCGGCGCTTGTCCGCTTGAGACGCAGTCGACGAAATATTGCGCCTCCGCCGCGAGCGCCTCGACTTGTTCCACCCGCGGCGCCCACATGTCCCCTGCCCGGTAGCTGACAAGAAGATCGGCGCGGCCGGCACCATCCGATGGGGCCACACCCTTGTCGTACACCTTGATTTTTTCATCCGCCTCAAGATCGTTCCACACAACCATCTTCTTCTCACCACCAATCAGTGTCGTACGTACTTTTACAGGCGAGAGCCAGTTTACGTTCAGATGGGCGATGACCTTTTCTGGGAAATATATGGTGACGAACGCAATGTCTTCAACACCATTCACATGCTTCTCGCCAGTAGCCACAATCGCTTGAGGCTCACTGTCAACAAGGTAATCGATGATGGACAGATCGTGAGGCGCGAGATCCCATACGACGTTGGCATCTGCTTGGAACATACCGAGATTGACCCGGGTCGAATCGTAGTAGTAGAGCTTCCCCAATGTGTCGTCCTGGATCAGGCTACGGAGCTTGCGAACAGCACCCGTAAAAAGAAAAGTATGATCGACCATGATCTGCAGACCCTTCCGCTGGGCGAGTTCGATTAACTCTTCCGCCTGGGAAACATTCGCCGTAAACGGTTTCTCGACAAATACGTGCTTTCCGTTTTCGAGTGCCTTCTTGGCGAGAAGAAAGTGATGCGAGATCGGCGTCACAATAGCGACCGCATCAATTTCGGGGCTGGACAATATATCCGTCGGGTCCGTCGTGACTTGCATGGATGGATAGGTCCTGCGAACGCGCTGCAGGGACTTCGGGCTCAGGTCACAGACCGAAACCACGGTGGCATTGGCGCTGTTGTAAAAGTTGCGGACCACGTTGGGCCCCCAGTACCCATAACCGACGACACCCATTTTCAATGTTGATGAATTCATTTGTATCACTATGCTCCAGGAGGATTGGGGTTGAGGTCAATAGGCGCCATCGCCACTGAGTACGGCGAGGGGCGTCTTGATAAGGATCTTTAAGTCCAGCCAGAACGACTGGTTGCGAATGTATCGCAGGTCCATACGGACCATTTCGTCGAATGTCGTGCGGCTGCGGCCACACACTTGCCACTCTCCCGTAATTCCGGGTTTCGCACGCAAGAGTCGTTGCCGATGCCAGAGACAGTAGCGTTCAAATTCGTACGGTATGGGAGGTCTGGGACCAACCAACGACATGTCTCCCTGAAGGACATTGATGAACTGAGGAAGTTCATCCAGGCTGTTCTTACGGAGAAACGCTCCCAAGGGTGTTACGCGCGGATCATTCCTGATCTTAAAACTGCCATCCGAGCCACCTTCATTGTTGTCAATGAGGTTGCGGACATATTCCTTGTGGATCTCGGGGTCATTGTTGGTGTACATCGAGCGGAACTTCAAAAATGTAAACTCTTTACCGAACAGACCATAGCGCTCCTGTCTGTAAAAGACAGGCCCCGGGGAAGTCAGCTTGACAAGCGCAGCGATAACGATGAACAGCGGCAGCAGGCCGACTAACGCCACGAGGCTTCCGACAATATCCATGGCTCGCTTCGATACGGACGGAAAACTGCTTTCTGACGATCCTCTGGACCGGTCGGAATAGAAGAGACGGTCCGGCTTCCAATCTCTGCCGCTATCACCTCTCTGATCTTCTGGAAACATGTAGCACGATATGCGGATCGCCTGAATTTCGGCCGTGCCAACAACCCCGGAAAGCGCGTCACGGATCCGCTTTGCGACGACGGTCTCGAGTATCTCGGGTTTCGTTCCATTCAGTGCAGTCAGGATCGCTCCAATCGTCGACCTCTCCTCGTGCCAGCCTGTCAGATCCGTGTCCCTCAGGGCGATGGACACCAAGCGGGCAAGAGCGTCACAATCTTCCGCGTTCAACGTCTGATGGAGCGTATCGAGTTCAAGCAGCATGAGGGCGAAAGGCTCGCCGGTTCGCTCTGACCTGCGGCGCTCCAGTGAAAGCGAACGGGCGAATTCCGATTCGCTAAGCAGGGGTGACACCGCGGAACTGCTGTTGTAAGAAGATTTGAGCGTATTCTTCACGGGCAGTTTTGTTATGGAGAAAATGTCGGAAATCGAAGACTGGAAGATGCTTCAGTCGCTTCGGAGCCGAAACTCCGGTTTACAGACTCGAACTTCTCAAGACTCCGGTTCGGACCTGGAGCCACCGATTCGAGCGGGTCGTTCGCGGGTTGGAAATTCGGTCTGTTTGTCACCATAGCTGTAGTAGCCGAATTCCTGGTAGGTGTTAAACATCATCGGCTTAACATCATTAAATACCACACCGATAAACTTATTTCGGTCAATCGCTTTGAAGGTCCGATCCGCGCTGCTGTAGGCGGTCTTGCCCCGCCTGATGACCATGATCAGGCCATCACTGAAACCGTTCACGACGCGGGCGTCTGCGATCGGAGAATACGGCGGTGCGTCCAGAATAATCGTATCGAAGTCCTTCCTGAGGCAATCGATCAAGTCGCTCATATGGTGCATCGACAAGAATGTGTGCCAATCTTAGTTGGAAATTGAAACGGCTCCAAACCCCATGGTTTGATGGTATTGGAAGAAACAACATCAAGCCTGTAAGAGAAAGGAGCCGAGATGAGGAGTCTGTTACGTTCGGTAAAGAAACGCAAGAAGTCGCGTGTGCTGGGTGAGGTCGAGGTCCTGAGCCGGGAGGAATACTCGGGACTGGAATTGGACTCGAAGGTGGAGATGATTCGGGCGTTGATCCCACTGGGGTTGATGCACGTGGAGGAGTTGCTCGACGAGGAAGTGAAGTCGTTGGCGGGTGAGCGATACGCACGAAAGGAGGCGGCGTTGCGGGGCCGGCGACACGGGAGCAATCCGGGGACCGTGGGGCTGGGTGGCCAGCGGGTGCCGGTTCGGGTGCCTCGAGTGCGCAGCGTGGCGGGCGGGGAGATTCCGCTTCGGACCTACGAGGAACTCAGTCCGGGTGGCGCGGTGAACGAGCTACTGCTCAGACGTGTGCTGTATGGGATCTCCTGCCGGAACTATGAATCGGCCGCTGAAGCGATTCCGGGAGCGATCGGACTGTCGAGTTCGACGGTGTCTCGAGGATTCGTCCAGGCGAGTGCCGCGAAACTTCGGGAGATGCAGGAGCGGGATCTGAGTGGCGAGGACGTCGTGGCGATCTTCCTGGACGGGAAGGCGTTTGCCGACGCCCTGATGGTAGTGGCCCTGGGCGTCACGCTTTCGGGCGACAAACGCTTCTTGGGCTTCGTGGAGACCGACACGGAGAACGAGCAAGTGCTGACTCCGTTTCTCCGTTCGTTGATGGAGCGGGGCCTGGACATCTCTGAAGGCGTGCTGGTGATTGTCGACGGCGGCAAAGGTCTGCGGGCGGCGGTCAAGAAGGCATTCAGGAATCGAGCCCTGGTCCAACGCTGCCAATGGCACAAACGCGAGAACGTCGTGAGATACCTATCGAAGACCGAGCAAGCCGTGTGGCGACGCCGGCTGCAGCGGGCCTACGAGCGCCCGGAGTACGACGAAGCTCGGGCGGCGCTCGGAGAGCTCCATGGAGAGCTCGAGGAGCGAAACCAATCGGGGGCTGCGAGCCTTGAGGAAGGCCTGGAAGAGACCCTCACGTTGCATCGGCTCGGCGTGTACGGGGTCTTGGGCCGTTCGTTCAAGACGACGAATTGCCTGGAATCGGTCAATGCCCTTGTCGAGGAAAGGTGTGCGAAGGTCGATCATTGGAAGAACTCGAGTCAGCGGCAACGCTGGTTGGCGACGGCGCTCATCGACATCGAACCGCGCCTGAGGAAGGTGATCGGCTACCGTCATCTTCCAAAGCTCCGCGAAGCCCTCCAGCGAGAGCTGAAAATTGAGGCGAAGACGTCGACGAGATCGAAGAAGAAGGTTGCATGACCCATCGTGAGCCGTGGAGAGTTTCAACTAAGAATGGGCTTGACTCCATCGACAAAATCTCGACTGGATTGGGAGCCACGCCCCCTGCTGTCAGAAAATAGAGATGATCCATACGTCGGACATAACAGTAAGGACTCAGCCGAACTTCGGCAAGGCACTGCATCAGACCTGGGTCGGTGGGTACACCGAGATACTTGTGGATCGACGGGCTTCGCAGGTCACAATCGATGATGATGGTGCGGCGCGCACGGTCCATGGAAAAGGAAAGGGCCAGATTTGTGCTAACAAACGACTTTCCATCCTGTGTCCCGGGGCTGGACACAGTGAGGACCTTGATGGGTGTCTCGCGACCCGCTTCTCCCAATTGTATTTTAAGGTGATTGAATTGTTCGCTGGTGAAGGAGCCACGTTCGCGAGCCGCTATGATTCTGTCGTCCAGTGTCGCGTTCGCGACAACGGGAATCAAATGCTCAAACGGGAATTCGGCCTGCCGGGCAGGAACGCCACTCTCAAACTGTCCGTCAGCGCCGGCACCTGCATCGGACGCGGCGTTCGCCTCAGCAAATTCGATGATTCCCAGATCGTTGAAGACCCCGAGGATTTTCCTCAGAGTCCTTTCTTCAAGTCCGGTTGCCCTTAACAACCCGTCGAACGTATTGGGATACGTCAGCTCACCAAGCACTCCCAGTTCCTGAGGTCGCCACGGAAACGCGGAAAGGTCTGCGGCCTTTGACAAGGCGATCGGCAGGTCGGGCTGCGGATCAAAATTAAGGGCCCCTTCGCGTGTAAGTTCCAGCTTTACGAACGCGAAGTCGATTCCTGCGGGCACCCGGTATGAACTCAGAGAACTGGAAAACGATTCCACGTAGAATTCGTTGTTCAGCGCGTGCACCAACAGTTCGATCGCCTGGGACCGCGCTGCTGACGCCAGCCCAGCCGGGTCCACAAGCCCGCGACGGATGGCGACGTCCCCGAATGAAGTTTTCTTGCGCCGCGCTTCGGACTCAAGACCCTCACGATCGGTCGTTGAGCCATGCCCGTCTGGGAAGAGATAGTCTCCAATCCGCCGGTCGTTGCGGGTGGATGAGACCGCATCGATCATTCCTTCGCGGAAGTAAATCTGGATCCGTTCACCGTCGGTTCCGAGTAGGATCAACGAGCCCGTCTGTCCTTGCTCGTAGCGACTCTGAATATCTTCGAGTATAGGATTCTCTGCTGGCAGGACTGGCCCAGATGCTCGTCTGTCGGATGACATTAATTGTAGACAAACCTCTGGAGCAGGGGATTCAGCTGTTGAATTATCGGTTCTTGATACAGATAGACCATATACAGGCAGAGCGCGTACGCGATAGCAGCGCCAAACGAAGATCCCGCGAACATAAACTTCCGTTTCTTCTGTCTGGCCAGATCGGAATCCGTCACTATCTGCGGAATATCCACCAGCACCGGGGCCCCCCAGAAAGTTTCTATCTCAGTCGCCGTCCAAACCCGCTGCCGCAGAATATCGACCGCCGCAGCGAGGGCGAGGGCTGCGCCCAAACTGCCTCCAACGACAGCAAGGGCAAGAAACTGTTTGTCCGGCTTGGATGGCGCCAGAGGGAGGTTCGCCGGGTCGATGATAACGAACTGCGATCCCCGCTGGCGGCTCTCCAGGCTCTCGGCAAGTCGCGCCTCCGCGAGATCGGCCCTCAAATTAGCATCCTCTCGCCGATAAGTGTCAGTTCGCCGGACCAGTTCCGCCATTTCCTGTTCAGCGATCGGTGTGTTCTCAACCCGCCCACTGTATTTCTGGATCTCGGTCAGTATGAACTCCTTCTCTCGCTCCCGGATCGCCAACTCCGTCTTCACTTCCTCGAGGTTCCGGGTCAGGCCCTGATATCCCGGGTTCGGGACCATCGTTGTGATCGCTGCCGCTTCCTCGACCGCCTCCAAGTCCTCGGGAGGGATTTGTGCGAGCAGGATATCCAGGTCAGCCTTTGCGATCTTGAGCGCGGGATGCTCGGCCGTGTATCTGGCTTCGGCCAATTCGACGACCATACGTGCATTGCGATACTGGGCAACCAATGGATTCTCAGCTCGGGCGGCCTGTTGGGCAGCGGTAGATTGAGGAATCATCTCCAGAGTTTCCGACATCTGCGCTTCAATGTTCAAACGCATCGTCACATAGCGATCCATGGCCTCCGAGTTGGCCTGCTGCTGCATGCCCAGTCGATCGAGCGTCCTCAGGTTTGTGTCGAGTTGTTCGGGCAGTTCATACTGGCGCAGACTACGAATGGCGCTCAGTTCTCGAGACGACTGGAGAAGCAAATCGGATGTCTTCTGTAACTCCGTAGCCAGGAATTCAGTCGTCCCGAACACCTGCGTCTCACGGACTCGATTGTCCTGTTCGATAAAAAGCGCCGTCAGCCTGGTTGTGACCTGCTGGGCGAGTGTCGGGTTCTGATTCTGGTACGAAATGCGGAACGAGGTCAGTATTGATTCCTGCGAGGGGGTTGCCCCTGGGTCCAGCTGGAAATTAATGTTGATCTGGTTCCGGAGCGTGGAGACCTTCTCGTCCATACTTTTTCCCTCGAACTGTATGAGATCGTTCTCAAACTCGCGAAGGATCTGAATAAGGTTCGTACGACTGAGAATGGTCTGTTGGATCGTGGACAGGCGTTGTTGCGCTGATCCGGTGATCAGGTCCATGACAAAGATTTTGGGAACATCGCGAGGCTGCACGAGAATCAAACTCGTTGATACGTATATGTTGGGCAGGAATTTCGTCAAAAGCACTCCCACACAAGACAGTGCAATAAACGGGAAAATCACCAACCACTTTCTTCGGATCAGTAACCCAAGAGCGTCCTGGGGCGTAGCAATGGCGATTCTCATGATCTGTGTAAGCCTCTTACTGTTTTGAAACCAAGCGAATCCTGATGTCGAGTGACGTTTGGAACCCCTGAAAAAATGTGTGTAAACATTTTATTCGAGATTGAGCACTTGTAATTGGGAATTTTGCGCAAAAATTTGCGCGAATCGGGGAGCTACCGCTATTGGAGTCCCAGAAAGAGATCAATTCCGAGGCATATGGAAGGCGGCCCCATCTGGGAGTACTGACCAAATTTTTCATCTGTATGTTTCTCTGTCAAGCGAAAATAAATTTCTCATACGATTATGGAAGCCATGCATAATAAGCCATAGGATTAGGCTCCCACGGGGCCGGGTGTCGTGGGGAGGAATTGCTCATCCCACCGTCTCCGGATATGTAACATGGCCGAAAACACAGGCACGTCAGGTGGAATTTTCTGTTTTTGCGGATGGCTGCCTGTCGCTGAAATGGAGGGATCGTAGTGCATCGGATGTACAGGAGCGGCTGGCGGGTGTGGGTCGTTGTATTGTGCGGATGGATGGCTGGCGGGCCCACAATGGGTCAGCAGGTTAGGGCTCAGGGCGGGCTCCGGATCATCATTGTCCGGGGCGCCGGAACAAACAACGTCATTCAACAGATTCCACCGACCCCGCTCGAGGTTCGAATCGAAAACGCAAATGGTCCTGTGGCTGGAGCCATGGTCGTGTTCACGGCGCCGGAGGAAGGTCCCAGTGGCGAGTTCGCCAACGACTCCAGCGTTTTCAGCTTGATCACAGATATCGATGGACTCGCATCTGCCGAGGGATACCATCCGAATGCGATCACGGGTTCGTATCAGATCGAGATCCGTGCGGAATTCCAGGGGCAATCAACGACGACCGCCTTAGAGCAGACGAATGTCGGTACCGAGCGAAGCCGGGGACGCTTGATCGCGATACTGGCAATCGTCGGTGCGGCAGTCGGTGCCGCGGTGGCCGCTGCTTTCGGGGGCGGGAGCGGCAGCTCCGCCAGCGGGACTCCGGCGATCACTTTTGGAGGTGGTGCGGTCGGCGCGCCAACCCAGTAGAACCAGTGAATTTCAGACCGATGAAGACGCGGCTGCAAGGTCAACATTCAAGAAGCCAGTCGAGAAGATGGATTCTTGTCGTCGCATGTGTCCTCATTGCCGGGGTGGAAGGCCCCTCGATGAGTCTCTCGGCTCGATCTCAAATCGTAAGCGGTCCGACGCTCGGATTCGTTTCCGACGCCGGCGGCTCTATAATCCGGCCCATTCTTGGCGTTCCCGGCGCATCTGTTCTGGGAGTGCCGGTAAAGCTTGGCACGGAATTCCATAGTGCCATGGTTTCCCCAACTCAGAACTACGTGATTGCGCAGCCCACCGAAGGTGCCGGTGCGATCGTGATCGATCTCAGTTCCGGTGAGGTTCGACATCTTCTTCATGGCGGGGCTGGAGAGGCTGGAACGGATCTCATCGCCATCAGCCCCGGCGGCTCCTCGGCCGCCCTGTACGATTACGGGTCGAACACCGTCGACGTCATAGGAAGCCTTCCAAAAGCGCCGCGATTAATAGGCGTTTTCGATGCATCCGGAATCCCGGGGTCGGCGGCAAGCCTGGCTATCAGCGATGATGGCACAGTCGCGATCATGCGATTCGTCGATGGCGAGACGATGGACATATGGACCTTGGACCCGGCCGGCGTGCCCCGCCAGATTCCGATCGATCACCCTGCCGCCGTCGCATTCCTGCCCAACCGCCACGATGCCGTCGTTGCCGACGACGCGACCGAATCTGCGTACCTCGTTCTGGACGTCAACCAGACGGCGACACGCATTCACCTGCTGTCGGCGGTCGAAGGAATCCACGGATTTTCCAGCGTTGCGACGGATGCGGACGGGGACCGCGTGTTTCTGGCCGATCGCGCCTCGGGCATGATCGCAACCGTAGATGTCCGGACCCGGATTCAGACCTGGACCGATTGCCGTTGTGAGCCAACAGGTTTCTCCCGTCTCCAGGGGCCATCGCTCTACCGGCTTAACGAATTGTCCGAAGATCCCCTGGTCCTCCTTGACGCCACGGGCGAGGTTCCCCGCATCCGCATCGTCCCTGCACATTCAACAACGACGGAGGCCCGGTGAACGAGCCCACAGGGACTCGAATCGCTCGCATACTGCGTTCGATTTCCCAACCCCTGAGTGCCCTCATCCTAGTTGCAGCCTGTGCCGGGGGGCTCTTCGCCCAGGCTCCGACCATCACCACGACGTCCCTACCGACGGGAGGCGTGGGGGGCACCTATGCCGCAACGCTACAGGCAACCGGAGGAACGGCGCCATTCACGTGGACCCTGACCGGAGGCTCCCTGCCCAGCGGTTTGACGCTATCTCCGGCCGGGGTAATCAGTGGAACGCCCACAGCACCGACGACGGTCCCGGGACCCACCTTTACGGTTCAAGTCACCGACAGCGCGGCGCCGACGCCGCTGTCAGACACTCAGCTCCTGAGCATCACCATCGATTTGAGGGTCACGACCAGCGCCGTCGCTAATGGCCAGATTGGCACGTCATATACAGCGACGCTGGCAGCAACTGGTGGCTCACAGCCCTACTCTTGGGCGCTTGCGGGCGGAACGTTGCCGCAAGGACTGACCGTGAACCCGTCCGGCGTGATCGGCGGAACGCCGTCGGTTTCGGGAATCTTTAGCTTCGCGGTGCGAGTCACGGACGGCTTGGCCGCAACCGCTTCAACAAGTCTCAGCATCACCGTACCGCTATCGGTCACAACCAACACGCTCCCGAACGGCACGGTGGGCACCGCCTATGTGCCCCAGACACTGACGGCGAGCGCGGGTGGAACGACACCTTATATCTGGTCTGTGGTCGACACCAACCTGCTGCCTCCACCCCTGGTGGTGTCCGCAGCGGGAATTATTACCGGCACTCCGACGACGGCAGGTACGTTCACCTTTGAAGTCACCGCTCAAGCCGCGGACATGACGCTCACCAGTGCCCCGCAGCAGCTCACGATCACGGTCCTTGAGTTGACGACGACGCTCCCGCTTCCGAACGGTGAGTTCGCCGCGCCGTACGCCCAGACGCTCACCGTCACCGGCGGGACCGCGCCCTACTCATGGACCCGTACCGGGGGTTCGCTGCCCCAGGGATTGTTGCTTGCCGCTTCGGGCTTAATCAGCGGTACGCCGTCGGTATCGGGAAAATTTGACTTCACCGTCCAGGTCACCGACAGCCTGTCCGCAACCGCCTCGCAAAGTCTCAGCATCACCGTACCGCTATCGGTCACGACCAACACGCTCCCGAACGGGACGGTCGGCGATGTCTACGTGCCTCAGACATTGACGGCGAGCGCAGGTGGAACGACACCTTATGTTTGGTCCGTCGTCGACACCAACCTGTTGCCTCCACCCCTGGTGGTGTCCGCAGCAGGAGTTATCAGCGGGACTCCGACAACTGCGGGAACATTTATTTTTGAAGTCATCGCTCAAGCGTCCGACATGACGCTCGCCAGTGCTCCAAAACAGCTCACGATTTCGGTCCTCGAGTTTACGACGACGCTCCCGCTTCCGAACGGCGAGTTCGGAGCCCCGTACGCCCAGACGCTCAGCGTCACCGGAGGCACCACCCCGTATTCATGGTCACGCACAGGGGGCTCGCTTCCACAGGGATTAGCGATCGCTACTTCGGGAGTTATCAGCGGCACGCCATCGGCGTCGGGGATCTTCAACTTCACAGTCCGGGTCAGTGACGGGCTCTCAGCAACCGCTACACAGAATCTCGATATCACGGTTCCGATTTCGGTAACGACCAACACCCTCCCGAACGGGACTTTGAATGCAGCCTACGCGGCGCAGATCCTGGGCGCCAGTCCAGGCGGAACGACACCCTATCAGTGGTCCGTCGTCAATTTGGCGCTGCTGCCCCCGGGGCTGCTTGTGTCCGCCAGCGGCACCATAAGCGGGACTCCGAATGCCGCAGGCACGTTTACTTTTGAAGTCGTCGCCCAGGCCGCTGACATGACGCTCGTCAGTGCTCCCAAATCACTCACAATTGTCATCGGCACAGGTTTGTCCATCTCGACAGTCACACTGCCCGATGCAACGGCGGGGACCGCCTATATTCCCCGCCTGCTGGGTGCCGCCGGAGGAACACCGCCTTATACGTGGGCAGTGTCTGCGGGAGTGTCTCCTCCAGGGTTGACGATCTCAAATACAGGCGTTACCGGAGGGACGCCCAGTCTGGCCGGTCGATATTCGTTCGATGTGACCGTCCGTGACAGCAGCGTTCCCCAGCAAACGGTAACGGGGCCGGTCTCGATCGCTGTCGTTCCCGTCATCACGACAACTTCGCTGGCACCGGTCGCCACCGCCGGTACCGTGTATCCAAGCCAGAGCCTCAATGCAACGCCCGGGACGAGTCCCTTCGTATGGAGGGTAAGCTCTGGCGGGCTACCCAGAGGGCTGTCATTGTCGGGGCAGGGAACATTGAGTGGAACTCCGACCGGGATCGGGACGTTCAGTTTTACTATATCCATCAACGATGGCTCAACTCCGGCACTCACAGCTTCAAGGGATTTTCAGATAACTGTTCAGGAAGGCCTGGTGATCACGACGTCATCACCGTCCAGGCAGGGAGTCGTCGGTGCATTCTTCCTGCTCCAGGTTCAGGCTTCAAAGGGCACCGCCCTCAATTGGTCGGTGATTTCCGGAATCCTTCCGCCCGGAATTACATTGAACACGAGTGGCACGATTTCCGGCGTACCGACGCTTCAAGGTTCGTTCGATTTTACCGTTCAGGCAAGCGGTGGAATCCCCGTGGAAACAGCGAGCCGGGCTTTCCGGCTGGTAATCCTGGAATCGCTGTCGATTACGACGCCTCCCACGTTACCCGTCGTCTCACCCGGATCGGCGTATTCCGTTTCGCTGACGGCTAATGGAGGCATTCAGCCATACACGTGGACCAACCCGTCCGGTACCGTGCCGCCGGGCCTCAGTTTGTCTGATGACGGTGTGCTCAGCGGTACTCCTGGGGCGGTAGGCAGCTTTACGTTCACATTACAGGTGGCGGACTCCTACACTCCGGCCAGCACTGCTACGCAGACGTTCGTCCTCGTCGTGGACACAAGTTTCACGATCAGCACGACGTCGTTGCCCAGCGCGTTCCAAGACCAGGCGTACAACCATCAACTTCAGACTGCCGGAGGTACAGGACCGTTCACATGGACCGTCAGTAGTGGGGCCTTGCCGACCGGTTTGACGCTGTCGGTGGCCGGGAGCATTACGGGCACCGCGTCGGTGGTCGGCTCGACCAGCTTCACGGTCCTCGTCACCGACACCCGAGGTACGGGCGCCTCACGAGACTTCAGCCTCGGAGTCGACCCGTCCATTCCTCCAATGTCGGTTTTGACCCTGGCGTCGAATTTAAGCCCAGCCGGCACATCCAACATCGAGGTATCGCTCTCGGCGTCTCATCCCAGTCCATTGACGGGCCAGCTGAACCTTGCGTTCACCTCGATTGCGGAGGTGCCCGGCGACGACCCGATGACCCAGTTCTCATCGGGGTCGAGAGTAGTCGACTTTACGATCCCTGCAGGGGACACGATGGCTGTATTTCCCTCCCCGGTGATACTGCTCACCGGGACTGTTGCCGGAAACGTAAACCTCACGGCCAACTTTGACAACGGCCCGAGTAACGTCTCAATTGCGACGGCCAGGATTACACCGACGGCCCCTCAGATCACCAACGTCACAGCAGTACGGAGAACCACCGGACTCGATGTCCAGATCATAGGCTACGCTCCGATGAAGCGTATGACGAACGTCGAGTTTATTTTCGATGTTCGGGTTGGGAATGCCTTGCAGCCAATCTCGTTGTCGCGGAGTGTTGATCCCGATTTTACTAACTGGTACACCAACCCGGCCTCGCTCACCTTCGGCAGTTCGTTTTCGTTTCTTCAGGCCTTCACGATCGCAGGAGGCTCGATCAACGCGATCGAATCGGTGACGGCGTGTTGATCAACGCGCAGGGTGGCACTTCGTTCGGCCCCATCGCGCTGCAATAATACAAAGTTCGAAAGCTGAAGCCGGGATTGGGAGGCTCCGCGCCGTGATGAACCTGATCCGGTCTTAGTTTGCGCGGCTCCGGCCTCTGCATTCCATCAACGGATAAATCGCCACAGGTTCGGATCGGAGAAGTTCAGGGAGACAAAAACGCGTTTCTGTGTGACAGCCGTGCTCGATGCCTGGGTAAATTGCTGGAACGATCCTCCCCCCTGGACCGACATGGTGTCGGAAATCTGGACGCCTATACTCACTGTCGCTGCGACGCCATGGTTGTCGAACGCACTGTCGATCGCGTTTTCCGTTTTGGTCCCCGAAACGTTCGCTGACAGGTTGACATTGCCGAAGTTCAAGGACGCTGACCCTGTGGCGCCGCTGTTATTGAACGGATTCTGGATTGCGCGTCGGGTCACGAACCCGGACACGTTCAACAACAGGGTGGTATTGCCGAGGGTCCGGTTGATGGTTGCTGTCACTCGACGTGTGTCGGAAGTCGACCCTACTCCGCTTTGCTGTCCGGAAGACTGGTTGTAGTTCACCGATAGCGACGCTCTGGACACCGTAATCGAAGTGTTATATCCGACATAGCCCGCTCCCGGTCCCAGACTGGCAACGCGCGACGCACCGACGGTGAGGTCCAATACGAGGTCTGACGTAATCTGAGTGGAATATCCCAGGAATGCCGTGTGAGATCTGGAATCATCGAAGCTCTCGAAAAAATTGCGGGAGCTCGAAAAGCCGAAACTCCAGGTCTCACGTGCGTTCGCTTGAAGAGAATATGTGAAACCACCCGACGCACGCTGCTGATCGGACAGAATGCCTGGAAACCGGTTGTTGGCTGTGGTCCGCAGGCTGTGGTTCGCGTCGAACGAAATTGAGGATCGTGCGCTGAGGGTATGGGAAAGAGTCATCGCGACGCTGTTGTTTCGCGCTGACTGAATGAGCCCGGCGGGAACGGCAAGAACATTAACATTCGGGAGAGTTGGCGTTACTCCGCGGAAGGTATTGAACGAATTCGTGTCCTCCGACAGAGTAAAGGATTCGGACAGGTTGAGGTTCCATCTCTGGGTCAGGGGTTGGATCAGCCCGATTGTTACCGAATGAGAGTCCGAGCGGCTTCCCCGACTCGCAGGCACTGACCGATCCACTCCGAATGAGTAAGCTGCATCGAGAGTCGAGGTTGCCCCCCGGGAAGTCAGATTGAGGGTCGGAAAGAAGCCGTAGGTAGCCGGGAGACTTTGGTTGGCGCCAATCCCCCCCGTCCCGGGTAGGGCATTTTGGACGCCGCCGACCACATTTAAGGCCGGACCAATAAGGTACTCTCGTTGCCCCGCATCCACCATAGCCGCGGTCGCTATGACTGCTAGAAGAACAGCGCCTGCAATTTCGACGGCCTTTCGAAGGATGTCCACGGTCAGGGTGTTCCCGAACAAGGGATCGAAGAATTTACCGACCACACCCAATCACGTGTTCGGGGTCGCAACCAGACTATGGTACCGCGACCACGTCCCCCGACTTCAACAGCATATTCTGGTTGAAGTTTTCGCCTTTGACGACCTCGGAATAGTTGAACCTGAACAATTTGGTATCTTCACCCGTGGCTCGGATTATGACGATCGCATCCGGATCTGCGAAGGCCTGAAAACCGCCCGCGAGGGAAATCGCCTGCAAGACACTGATTGGGCGTTCGGTCATGATGGCGCCGGGCGAACCTACCATTCCAGTGACATAGACTCGATAGCTTTGAATGGCGTCTACGATGACGGTCACGTTCGGAACCTCTATGAATTCCAGAAGGCTCTCTTCAATGGCCTTCTTCAATTCTCCGGGATTAAAACCAGCAGCCTGCATATCCTGAACGAGCGGCAACGATATCCGACCGTCCGGACGGACCAGTACCTGCCCCGATAGATCGGCCTCGTTAAACACAAATATGCGGAGTAGATCGTTCGGCTGGATGATGTAGAGCGGACTCGTTGGCGGCTCGGGGAGGGGCGCTTCTTGCGCGGAAACGATCGGCGCCAGCGCGAGCCATATCAGGAGCGTCAGTCGAAGGATACGGGTACAGCCTGTTGATCGGGTTTCCATAGTCCAAGTGGATCTGTGACTTGACGGTAGCTCCGACTGCTTATTTAACCACAGCGTCGAAACAACTGTTAGCGGTGAATCCGCAGTCGTTAGCGCGGTGTGGGTCGTCACTATGCCGCGTTTGGACGCCGCAGGTGGGGAACTCGCCTCGTATTTCGCAGCAGAAGCGCGTCCGCCACTTTCGCCGCCTTATTCGGTCATGTTAGGTTGTCCCCGGGCTGCATGAGGTGCGTGTTGTCTCCGTGGAATACGTCGCTGCCCCCATGTCGGGGATGTCGCGGATATTGCGGACGTTGCGGACGTTGGAGGCACGGAACAGCGGCGCGGCCGGCCCATGTTCGATGCCGCCATTGCGTCCAGGTCAGGCCGCGTATCGATTCAGCAGCGCCTCAATGCGCTGCTTCGGCTGAGCTCCGACCAGACGTTCCTTTTCATCTCCATCTTTGAACAGGATCAGCGTCGGTATCGCGCGCACGCCGTAACGTTCGGCCGCATCAGGATTGTCGTCAACATTCAACTTTGCGATGCTGGCCCGGCCGGCGAATTCGCTGCCCAGTTCCTCAAGACTTGGGGCCAGCGCCCGGCAGGGTCCGCACCACGGGGCCCAGAAATCTACAAGAAAGGGCTCCTGGGACTGAAAGATTCCGTCCTCCAGGTCATGGTCGGTCAATTTCTTCAGTGTTGGATTCATATGCCTTCTCTCCTCGATTCTGAAATTTCATCCCTCACATCTCGTCGCGTTCAGGGAACACGGAGAACGCGGCTCATTTCGATGGAAACTACGTCGAGGGGCCTGGTCGACCGGGATGCTCGGCTGAGCAGCAACCCGCCCTCGATCAACGTCAATACGATCAGGGCACGCTCCCCGACCTGGTCGGAGCGGTGACCTTCGGCGACCAGTCGGTCCTCGAGTAGTCCAGTCCACGTCTCGAAGGCTTTAGAGCAGGTCCGCCGTAGGGGCTCCGAAGTCGCTGCCGCTTCCAGAACAACGGTCGCGATCGGACAGCCTTCGGTAAAATCTGAGCTTACCAGGTGGTCCCGCAGGATGCCGACCAATGCCACAACCGCTTCCTGGGTCGTTGATGTCCCCCGGAATGCCCCTGTGATCGTTGCAGCCTGCGCCTCACATGCGCTCTGGAGCGCAGCTACGGCGAGTTCTTCTTTCCCTCCCGGGAAGTGGAAATAAAGTGAGCCGCGTGGCGTCTCGCTTTCATCGATGATCTGTTTGAGCCCTGTGCCGCTGTAACCCTGCTTCTGCAGTAGTTCGGCCGTCTTGAGAACCATGCGATCTTTGCTCTTCGATCCTTTAGGCATTACAGATCTACCACAAAGCGATATTATATACCAATCGGTCTACATAGTGTCAACCCGCTTCGCTATTGAAACCGACACCACATTGCTGGCACGCCGATTGCTCCTGAGTGCAAGAGAAAGAGTGCAGACGTCGTCATTGTGGATCGCCCCTGCCCGTTTTCGGGTCAGTAAGAGGATGGGAGAAGTTAGTCAGAGCCAGATCCCTGGCGCCGGTGTCGGATTCTTGCCAGGCCCCAGCCTGCAGGATTTCCCGGACCAAGGGCGGGGGACTTGGCGAATTCCGGCAGGTGGGACGGCGCCCGAGCCTCGCGTTCGTCAGCGTTGGGAGGTCTGCCGCTGACAGGGATTGGTCCAAAGGGTAACAACGAAGGGTAACAACGAACTTACGCCAGGGGCCCGGAACGGGCACTGAAACAGAAGGCAAGCCCGGATGAGGCAGTCTTCCGGTATCTGGGTTCAACGCTTGAGCAACTTTAAACCTCCTGCAAACAGAGTCGTGCTGACGACAAAGTCTCAGCCGGCCGGGACGAGCTTCGATATCACCGAACTCGTGCAGAATCTTCCTGGAGTCGCCTATCGGTGCCGATGGAATGGTACCTGGTCTATGGAGTTCGTGAGCGACGGCTGCCGCCGCGTGAGCGGGTACGAACCCAGCGAAATCGTGGGCGAGGGAGGCTTGCGTTGGCAGGAGCTTCTGAACCCGGAAGACTTCAGTCAGATCGCCACCGAGATCACGCTCGCCACCGTTTATCGCAAATCGTACCAAGTGGTTTACCGCCTCCGGGCCAAAGACGGAACCGAGCGCTGGTTAATGGACGAAGGCCGTGTCGTTTCATTGCCGGAAGAAGAGGGAATTCGCCTGGAAGGATTCATTTCGGACGTCACGGTGCGAAAACAAACCGAGATGTCGCTGCGCGACGCCAATCAGACCATTGGTCGGCTGATACGAGAAGATCCACTGACCGGATTGGCAAACCGGAGGGCTCTGGAAGAGAACATGATGCGCTTCATTTCGCTGTCGCGCAGATGGCAGCACCCGCTGTCAATCATCATGGTGGACATCGACTACTTCAAGACGGTGAACGATCGCTACGGGCATCTCACAGGCGACGAAGTCCTGGTTTGCTTCTCCCAGATACTGAAATCACTGTCCCGCGTTGAGGATATCGTGGCGCGTTTTGGAGGCGAGGAATTCATCCTGCTCCTACCAAACACCAGCCTCGACGAGGCGACGCAATTGGCTGAGAGGCTTCGAGTCGATACACAGGCTGCAACCATGCCGATCCCGACCAGTATCACTGCAAGTTTCGGAGTCACACGGATGCTGGACCAGGATACGCCGGAGAGCCTGATAGCACGGGCAGACAGGGCACTCTACGAGGCAAAGCAATCGGGTCGAAATTCTGTTCGAACGATTAGCAGCGAACCGTCCTAGTGTCCTGACATCGAAATGGGTTTAAGTAACAATGGCCAGGGCCTCTTTGGCCCGCTGAATCTTGGCGAGGATCTCCTCACCTTTAGCGCGCCATGTGTAGGGTTGAGGGTCCGCGTTGCGATCGGCCAGATAGGATTCGATCGCGCGGACCAGTTCGGGGACGCTGCGAAAGCTGCCTTCACGGATCACATCGCCAGTCAGGTCGGCAAAGAAACGCTCGACAAGATTCAGCCACGAGCTGCTGGTGGGCGTGAAGTGGCAGTGCACGCGTGGGTGGCGGTCTAACCAGCGACGGACGCGTTCATGCTTATGAGTGCTGTAGTTGTCCACGATGAGATGAATGGTCAACGCTTTCGGTGTTTCCCGTTCGATCTGCTTCAGGAAACGCAGCCACTCGACATGCGTGTGCCGCTTCTCGGTCCGGGAGATCAGCTTTCCATCCAGGTAGTTCAAGGCGGCAAACAATGTGATGGTGCCATGCCGTTTGTAGTCATGAGTACGTGTGCGGGTATAACCGCTCCCTAATGGCAATCCCGGCTGGCTCCGTTCCAGCGCCTGGCACTGGCTCTTCTCGTCGCAGCACAACACGAGAGCTTTCTCTGGAGGGTTGAGGTAGAGACCGATGACGTCCCAGAATTTCTGCTCAAACTTCGGATCTTTCGACAGCTTGAATGTTCGGGTGCGATGAGGCTTCAAGTCGTTGCGCTTCCATACGGTGTGGACCGTGTGGCGGGAGACACCGACTTCCTTCGCCATACTGCGTAAACTCCATCGCGTCCGTCCCGGTGGCGGTTGGGTCACCTTCACAATGATTTGTTCCACCTTCTCCAGTGGTACCGATGGCTTGCGGCCCCGTCCCTCTTTATCATTCAAGCCGTCTACGCCTTCTTGTTGGAAGCGCTTCGACCACTTGCTGACGCAGGGAACGCTGACGTTCAATCTTGAGGCCACTTCTTCGACCTTGATACCTTTACTTCGGAGCAGGATAATCTCGGCGCGTAGGCTGTCGCGCTTGGAACTCGTACTGGAACCGACACGGCGCTGCAACTCCCGCCGTTCATCGGCTGTAAGCTTGATGATTGTAATGGGGCGTGCCATGCACGCACTATAGCATTAATATGCTATTAATTAATACTAATTAAATGTCAGAATACTAGTGGCCTGTAACACCCGAATCGGAACCAGCGTTCGGGCCAAACGGCGTTGTATTCTTAGGAGTCGGCGACGAGGGAATGCCCCTACATTGTGAGGAGCTGACGACGACGAAGACAATGCCGTTCCGCCTGAACCCTCTGGGCCGATGGGGGTTGCCAGCGATATCTTCGTTGCGAGCCGTCGTCGATGTGAAGACATCGACTTCCGTCTCGCGCCTCAATCTCCCCGGCAAGACCCTTCGGCGCTGGTTCCGATTCGGGTGTTACAGGCCACTAGTCCCTGAACAAGCGTGATTGATGAGGAATTGAAAGTGGAATAACCGCCGAAGTACCCGAAATGCCCCCTCTCCGTGCGAAAAAAACCTTGGACAGATTCTTTGGAGAAGGAGGCATTTCAGATGAACGATTATACGCGCAAGAACATGAGGAACCGCAAGCGGCGAATTGAGCGTCGGCTTGGGGATCGGAATTGGAAAGATCAGGCGAAGCCGATGCTGTCGGCGCGCAACATCCGGTACGAGATGGGAGACCGGATGAGGGGTCTGTCGGTGGGCGGCATCGGAATGATGCATCAGGTGGCGCGGCGGACCGGACTGATCGAAGCCATCGACAAGGACGTGCATGTGCTGAAGCGGCATCTGCCCTACCAGGAATCGGATCACGTGTTGAACATCGCCTACAACGCGTTGAGTGGGGGCACGTGTATGGAAGATATCGAACTGCGGCGCAATGACGAAGTGTATCTGGACGCGTTGGGAGCACAGCGGATTCCGGATCCGACCACGGCGGGAGACTTCTGCCGGCGATTTGAGGAAGACGACGTGGAGTCGCTGATGGACACGTTCAATAAAGTGCGGCTGAAAGTCTGGCGCCAGCAGCCCGATGCGTTTTTCGAGGAAGCGGTTCTGGAGGCGGACGGGACATTGGCCCCAACCACCGGAGAATGCAAAGACGGGATGGACGTGGCCTACGACGGGACATGGGGTTATCACCCACTGTTGATTTCGCTGGCGAACACGGCCGAACCGTTATACCTGGTGAACCGGAGCGGCAACCGGCCCTCGCATGAGGGAGCGGCCAAACGGTTCGATCAGGCAATCGCGTTGTGCCAGCGTGCGGGGTTCGATCAGATCCTGCTGCGCGGGGACACCGACTTCAGCCAGACCCGGTATTTGGATGGATGGGACGACCAGGGCGTGGGCTTCATCTTCGGCATCGACGCGATGAAAAACCTGGTGGCCCGGGCCGACCAATTGGAGCCGGACTGCTGGGCGCGCCTGGAACGTCCCGCCAAGTACGAGGTAGCCAGCCAACCCCGCCAGCGTCCCGACAAGGTCAAGGAACGGATCGTTCGGGAGCGTGACTTTGAGAATATCCGCTTGCGGGGCGAGGATGTGGCCGAGTTTGCGTATCGGCCCGGAGCCTGCGATCGGGACTACCGCGTCGTTGTGGTGCGAAAGAATCTGTCGGTGGCCAAAGGGGAGCAGGTGTTGTTCGACGACATCCGGTACTTCTTCTACATTACCAACCGTGCGGATCCTGCGGACCAGATCGTGATGCGTGCGAATCAACGGTGCAATCAAGAGAATCTTATTGAGCAGCTCAAGAACGGCGTACACGCCTTGGGGATGCCGGTCGGGGATCAGACCAGCAACTGGGCCTACATGGTGATGGCCTCACTGGCCTGGACACTGAAGGCGTGGTTTGCGTTATTGCTGCCCGAAACCGGACGTTGGGGCCAGAAGTATCAGGCCGAGAAGCAGACCGTGCTACGCATGGAGTTCAAAACGTTCCTGAACGCCTTCATGCTCGTGCCTTGCCAGCTCGTGCGTACTGGTCGGCGCATCGTCTTCCGGC
Organism: Terriglobia bacterium; assembly: GCA_965263045.1. Taxonomy (GTDB): domain Bacteria; phylum Acidobacteriota; class Terriglobia; order 20CM-2-55-15; family 20CM-2-55-15. The sequence continues at coordinate 5,519,292 of CBDHGK010000041.1, read as the reverse complement.
TGATGGCCTGGAACCCGTGGTTGCCAGTCTTGTTTCGTGCCGTGGATGTGTTGCGTTAACCTCTGCGATGCTGACCCGATCATGGATCTGAGCCCGGGCGGTCGAGGTCCCGGTTTCTTTCAACCCTTCAAACAGACACGGCGAGGCGGCAACTGAAACAGATACAACACGAACCGCATACCTGGAAAAAGCGATCTGGGAACGGGAGCTTATGCCTCCAATTTTACGGCCGTGAACCGGCCGTTTGTCCACTGGTTATGCGCTTGTTTTGGGACTAGTGGCCTGTCACGTCTGATGTGTCGGATAGAGACGCTTCAGTTTAATTTGTAAATCTTCAGATTTAATCTGACAGTACTCGACGACAGCCGGAGTCGAGTTGTCAGTTGCGCACTCTGTTGAAGCGCCCTCGATATTAACTTTTCTTTCGCCAACGTCAAGCTGTCGCTGAACGTCTGCTTGGCCGTCTTTCCGAAACACCACCATCCCTGGTGAGTCCGCTCGTTGGCGACCCGAACGGCCCCCACGTCGGCTGCCCGGTCGCCAGATCCACGAACGCGGCTTCGATCTCCGTCGCCACCCGGTTCTTCAGAACCGGTTTCCGCCGGCTCAACTCGACCAACGCTGCCGCGCCCCCCCGTGTCGTACAACTCTTTGAACCGGTAAAAGCTGTCCCGGTTAAACCCCCATTGCTTGGCAGGCTTGCGACACCTTGCCCAACTGCTTGGCCAACTCCAGCAGGCCAACCATTGAAGTTGAAGGCCGCACCAGACCGCGGCGCCACAGATGGTTACTGTGACCCTACGCTGTAGATTTAGAATGACAAATACGCGTGGCGCTTGGCGGCCGCGGGAAATTCGGGTCAGAGTCCTATTTACCACTTTCCCTATGCCCTTTCGGTTGCATACGTCGGCAAACAGGGCCCTGACCCTCGAATAATTTCCATGTCGTGCAGGCCCGGCGGTGCAATCCGGAAGACTGAAGGTGGGAGCCGGGTATGTTTCCAATGACTTGCAAGAAACTGTGTCACGATCAGGAAAATTGGCCATAATGCTCCATGGATGGTTGTGACCGAGCTTGAAAGGCCACGATGCGGGAAATGGGGAGGCTTCTGTTGTTCCAGGCCCAGGGAGGTATCGAGCTCGTTTCGGTCGGACGTGACCTGCCCCCATCCACTTGCCGGTTTTTCACTTACTTCGAACTGGGTTACCTCATGTGTCTTGGCGGCTTGTCGCGATGAATGGCAACCGACAGCCCCAGCGATCCTGGCTTCCGACGGCTCTTCAAGCGTTGGCGTTGATGGGGTTCTGGCTCCTGCTGAGCGGGATCTACGATCCGTTTCATGTCGCGCTCGGCGGGGTGTCAGTGGCTCTGGTGCTGTTGCTGAACTCCCGCCAGACGTCCGAGGTAGGACCTGTCCAGGCGGGACAGTCCCCCCGCTGGGGTCGGATCTTTCTCTATCTCCCGTGGCTGCTCATAAAAATGGTTTTGTCCGGGCTTCACGTGGCGAGAGTGATCCTGACGCCGCGTATGCCTCTCGATCCCGGTCTGATACGATTCAAGAGCGCACAACCCAATGATGTCGCCCGCGTAGTCCTGGGCAACTCAATTACGCTCACTCCCGGAACACTGACCGTCGACATCGGGAAAGAGGAGTACCTGGTCCATGCGTTGACCCGGGCGACAGCCAAGGGGTTGCTGGACACGAGTATGCAGACTCGGGTGGCCCGCCTCTTCGTCGACGATCCGAAGGAAATGGTTTTCGACAGGCGAATCGTGCAATCGAGGACTCCGGAACGAGAAAGCGACACCTGAGCGAACGTCAGAATGGAAACATTTTTTCTCTCGGCGACCGTAGCGCTGATAGTCATCATTTCGTTGCCTTTGTATCGTGTCCTTAGGGGACCGACTGTTTTCGACCGGATGCTTGCCATCGGCGCGATCGGGAGCAAGACGATCGGATTGATCTGTTTCTTCGGCATCCTGTTTGATCGCCTGGACATGTTCATGGATATCGCGCTGGCCTACTCGGTGCTGAACTTCATAGGAGGCGTAGCGATCGCGAAGTACCTGACTTTGAAAGGCAGGCCGTATGAGTGAGGCTCAGACAATACTGGCGGTCCTGCTGACGCTGTTTGGGCTTGCGCTGATGTTCACCGGCAGTCTCGGGCTCCTCCGCATGCCTGACTTTTACTGCCGGTCGCATGCCTCCGGCAAAGCGGACACGCTGGGAATCGTCGTTCTTCTCCTCGGACTGGCCGTCTATGAAGGGTTCACGCTTACAGCCGGAAAGCTGATTGTGGGTACACTCTTCATTGGCTTGACGAACCCTGTTCTGGCGCATGCGATGGCGCGTGCGGCGATGCGGTTCGGGTTGAGACCGTGGTTCCCGCGACAAGCGCTTAAGCCCGAGGCGAGGGAGTCGGAATGACGTTTGTCAGCGAGTTCGCGCTTTACGTCTTCCTGCTCAGCACTGCGATTATTGCGTTACAGACCCGATCATTGCTGGCTGCCGTAGGCGCATCATCGGCGTTCAGTCTCACTTCGGCGCTCCTGTTCGTGTCCATGGGCGCGGTCGATGTCGCCTTTACTGAGGCCGTCGTCGGGGCCGGCGTCGTCGGCGTCTTCTTTGTCATTGCGATCTTCCAGACCACACGAAAGAGCAGCGATTGAAAGCACTCACGTACGTCATCGTTATCGGATTTGCGGCGCTGCTCGTATACGCGTCGCTTTGGCTGCCGGACTACGGCGATGCGGGAGCGCCGCTCCACCGCGAGTCCAGCGCCGCCGGCACTCCGGCGGCCGCCGCGCATTACATACGAAATGCGTATTCCGACGCGCAGGCGCCCAACATCGTCACTGTCGTTCTGGTCGACTACCGCGGCTTTGACACACTGGGAGAGACACTGGTGGTATTGACGGCGGGGATCGCTTGCGCGCTGATCCTGAGAAGAGGGGTATCTTCTTGACGCGGGCTTCGGACAGCTTGATTGTCGCCCTTGTCAGCCGCGCCGTCGCGCCGTTGATTCAGCTTTTCGCGCTCTATGTAATCTTTCACGGCCACTACAGTCCGGGAGGCGGTTTTCAGGGGGGAGCTTTGCTGGCCGCCAGCATACTGTTGCTTCGCCTCAGCCGGGGTCGTCAAGAGTCCCAGTCGAACTTCCCTTCGGGTTTGGGTCCGACACTCGGAGCCGTGGGCGCTTTCTGTTTTCTAGGCACGGGTTTGATTGCACTCGCTGGAGGCAATTTCCTCGACTACGCGCAGATCCCTCTGCCGGACCTGGAACCGGCCGAGTTGCGCTCCCTGGCGATTCTCTGCATCGAAAGTGGAATCGCAATGACGGTCATGGGAACACTGGTGTCGATATTCGACACCTTGAGCGAGGAGCAGGACGCATGATCGCTTCGGCTATCGAATCGATGCAGGGGCACTATCCATACTGGGTCGTTCTCACGTTGCTGGTGATCGGCCTGTGGGGAATGCTGCTGAAACGGAATTTGTTGAAGAAGGTGATCGCGATGACGATTTTCCAAACGGCCATCATTCTGTTTTTCATTCAGAGCGCTTTCAAGCGGAACGCGACGGTGCCGATCTACGATGAAGCTCTTGGGGCGGCGGACCCGACGCTCTACATCAACCCGCTTCCACACACGCTGATGCTGACCGCCATCGTCGTCGGCGTGGCGAGCGTGGGAGTGTCCCTAGCCTTGTTGATAAGAATCTACCGGACATACGGAACCCTCGAGGAGCCGGCGCTGGTCGAGCGCATGAAGTGAACCCGTCTCACCTCGTAGTCTTGATACCGCTGGTCTTCTTTGTCGGCGCTCTCCTGATCCTGCTCACCGAGCGGTGGCGCGACGGCTGGTCGTTTCCGATCGCTGTTCTGAGTGCTTCGGCCGCTGCCGGAGCGTCACTTCTGGGAATGCGAGAGGTTTCCATTGGCGGGCCACTCCGATACAGCCTGGGAGGCTGGGCGCCGCCGATTGGCATCGAGTTGGTACTGGATCCGCTGTCGGCGTTCATGACTTTGCTGGTCACCGGCGTTGTTCTATTGGTGCTGATTCATTCCCGGCGCGTTGTCGAGCGGGAGCATTCCGAAAAGCGCGGAGTCTTCTACGGCTGCGCGCTTTTGATGGTGGGCGGCCTGGTCGGAATTGCCGTCACCGGCGACCTCTTCAACCTTTACGTATTCCTTGAAATCAGCTCGCTCGCCTCCTACGCGCTGGTGGCCGTCGGAGACCGTCGAGCCCCCGTCTCCGCGTTCCGCTACCTGATTCTCGGAACCGTAGGGGCGTCCTTTTACTTGTTGGGGCTGGGCTTTATCTTCATGGCCACCGGAAGCCTGAACATGGCCGACGTCAGCGTGATTCTTCCGATCCTCGGCTTCGATCCGGCCGTCACGATCGGAGTGGTGTTGATCACAGCGGGTATTGGTCTGAAAATGGCGCTCTTTCCGATGCACGGCTGGCTGCCTGACGCCTACACGCATGCTTCGTCCACCGCCACGGCCCTGCTGGCTCCCGTCGGGACGAAGGTGGCGGCGTATGTCCTGATCCGGATTTTTTTCTACGTGCTCGAGCCGGAAGTTGTCCGGCAGGGCATTGGGCTGACCACCGCTGTCGGGTATCTAGGAGCTGCAGGCATCGTTTGGAGTTCGGTACTGGCAATCTCGCAAACGGATTTCAAGCGGATGCTGGCCTATAGCAGCGTCGGACAGATCGGTTACATTGCTCTCGGAATCGGACTGGCCTCGCCGTTAGGGTTGATCGGAGCGGTGCTGCACACGCTCAATCACGCCGTCATGAAAGCGTGTCTGTTCCTGGTTTCGGCAAACTTTCGAATCCGGCTGGGGCACGTCGACATCCGGGGCCTCGACGACTCCACGCGTTTGCGCATGCCGTGGACGGCGGCCGCATTCACCGTCGCGGCGATCTCCATGATCGGCTTGCCGCCCACCGCCGGTTTCTTCAGCAAGTGGTACCTCGTGCTGGCGTCGATAGAGGAATCCCGATGGCTTTTCGTCGCCGTTATCCTGGCAAGCAGTTTGCTCAACGCTGTCTACTTTTTCCGCGTGATCGAACGGATCTATCTCCGGCGCCATGACAGGGACAAGTACCCGACAGATCCCACCCCGGATACTTTTGTTCCCGGTAGCCGGGACGTCCCGGCTTCGATGTTGGCGCCGACCCTCGTCCTTGCCGTGGCAGTTGTGGGGCTGGGCCTCGGCAACGTCTGGATCGTCAACGTTCTGATTCAACCGATGATCCCGGCAGGACTGTGATGAAAGCGTGATGGAGTCGTATACGCCATTCGCCATAGTGGCGGTCTCTCTCATGGCCGTCCCCCTGATCCTTCTCAGCTCAAGGCATCCGAACCTTCGAGAGTTCTGGACGCTCGCCGCCGCCCTTACCAAGTTCGGCCTCGTTTATTCCCTGCTCGGTCCGGCGCTTGACGGCGTAGAGGTGCAATTTACACTCGTTCAGATCTCGCCTGGGATCGGACTGACGTTTGCCGTCGATCAGTTCGGCCTCTTTTTCGCGCTCATCGCTTCGGGTTTATGGATACTTACCTCGATTTACTCCATTGGATATATGCGGGGCAACCGCGAGGCCAAACAGACCCGCTACTTCGCATTCTTCGCTCTCAGCATGTCGGCGACCATCGGCATCGCGTTCGCGGCCAATCTCTTGACGTTTATCGTGTTTTACGAGCTGCTCACGTTGGCGACTTATCCGCTTGTCATTCACAAGGAAACTCGCGAGGCCGTCGGCGCCGGCCGGCAGTACCTGGCGTATTCGCTGACTGCCGGAGTTCTGCTGATTGCCGCTTCCGCCTGGGTTTACAGCCTCACGGGAACGACTGACTTTGATCCCGGCGGAATTCTCAACGGCGTCGCCGCCGCCCCGTCCGCGCTGAGGATCATGTTTTTCCTGTTTCTTGCCGGAGTGGGAGTCAAAGCCGGCATGATGCCTTTGCACAGCTGGCTGCCAAACGCGATGGTCGCGCCCACGCCGGTAAGCGCGCTGCTTCATGCGGTGGCGGTCGTTAAGTCTGGCGTGTTTGGCCTTGTGCGCGTCGTAGGATTTGTATTTGGCCCAAACGTCATGATCGAGTTCGGACTGAATGAGCTGCTTGCCCTGTTTGCGGGAGCGACAATTTTATTGTCGTCGCTGATAGCGCTCCAGCAAGACAGCTTGAAGCGCCGTCTCGCTTATTCGACTATCGGACACCTGTCTTACGTCCTGATGGGCGCAGCGCTTCTAACCCCGGACGGGCTAGTGGGCGGAATCTTACATATCTCCACCCACGCCACGATGAAGATCACGCTGTTTTTCGCGGCCGGCGCGATCTACGTAAAGACGCGCAAGGAGAACGTTTCGGAACTGGACGGTATCGGACGAGCCATGCCCTGGACGATCGGCGCTTTCGCGATAGCAACGCTCGGCCTGGTGGGCGTGCCTCCTATCAACGGGTTTTTCAGTAAGTGGTTCCTTGGCCTGGGAAGTCTCCAGGCAGGGTGGCCTCTCGTGCTTGGACTGTTCCTTTTGAGCGGCTTGCTGAACGCAGCGTATCTCTTACCCGTTGTCTATCGGGCATTCTTCCGTCATTCAGACGAGTTCACTCGATTCAGCGAAGCCTCGCCGCTGATGGTCGTGCCACTGTCGGTTACGGCTTTGTTGACCGTGGTTCTGGGTGTTTTCCCCGATCTATGGTTTCACTTCTTTGAGTTGGTGTCGGAAACGTCGGCATCGGTCCTCGCCGGGCAGGATTTACGATGAAGACCGTGTACTGGATAGTTCTGGGCCTCGTGACCATTGTTTCTACAGTGGCCCAGATGCTGGGCGAGCCTGGACATGGGCCATGGTCGCGCATTCCTGGCTTCTGGGCGGGGTTTGGCTTCGTCGGTTGCGCTCTCATCATCATAATTTCCAAAGCGATCGGCAACTACATCCTAGAGCGGAGGGAGGACTACTACGATGAACCTTGAGTTCCCCCCGTTCCTGTTCATGCTCCTGGGCGCTCTCGTCGTGCCTCTCTGTCCAAAGCGAATACAGGGCGCGGTGTGTTTGATATCTCCTGCGCTGGCGCTGGCGGTGGTATGGACGCTACCGGCTGGCGCCGCCGCTACGGTGGAGTTCTTGCGATACGAACTGACGCTCTACCGCGTGGATGCGCTGAGCCGTCTCTTCGGAATCATCATCGCCTTAATCACACTTGTCGGAAGCATTTATTCCTATCACATAAAGAGTTCGAGCGAACGTGTAGCGGCCCTGCTTTACGCAACCGGAGCTCTCGGCGTTGTTTTCGCCGCCGATTTTCTGACCCTGCTTTTCGCGTGGGAGTTGATGGCGGTAGCGTCGACGTGCCTGATCTGGGCGCGGCGGTCCAGTGAATCCCTCCAGGCGGGGACACGCTACCTGTTCGTTCATCTTTCCGGAGGCAGTCTCCTGCTGGCCGGGATAGCCGTCCACGTTTACACGACGGGAAGCCTCGCTCTCGAAAGCTTCCAGCATGATTCCTCGATTGCGGCCTGGCTCATCCTTGCCGCGGTGTCTGTCAACGCCGCCATTCCGCCGCTCCATGCCTGGCTCACCGACGCCTACCCGAAAGCCACGGTGACGGGAGCGATCTTCCTCAGCGCCCTGACGACGAAATCGGCGGTCTACGTCCTGGCACGTCTCTTTCCGGGCTGGGAAATCCTGATGTATCTGGGCGTGGGCATGGCGCTCTACGGCGTCCTGTATGCCGTGCTCGTCAACGACATTCGCCAGATTCTCGCGTATCACATCATCAGCCAGGTCGGCTACATGGTGGCGGGAGTCGGCATTGGCACCGCTATGGCCCTCAACGGGACGGCTGCGCACGCGTTCAGTCACATCCTCTACAAGGCCCTGCTGTTCATGGGCGCAGGCGTAGTCCTCCATACGACAGGAAAGAGCAAGCTTACCGACCTCGGCGGTCTCGGAAAACACATGCGTCTGGCGGTGGGTTTGTACATGATTGGAGCGTTTTCGATTTCTGGGTTTCCGTTCTTTAACGGGTTCATCAGCAAATCGATCATCATGACAGCGGCGGGAGAGGAAGGGCACTACGCGGTCGAACTGCTGCTCCTCCTCGCTTCGGTGGGTACCTTCCTGCATACGGGACTCAAGCTGCCTTACTGGACCTGGTTCGGGCCCGACCGTGGCATCGAGCCGGAACGGAGTATTCCCCGCAACATGCTTGTCGCAATGGGAATTCTGGCTACTCTCTGTACGCTGTTTGGCGTATATCCACAGATGCTGTATGGATGGCTACCGAACGCTATGGAGTTTCAACCTTATTCAGTCGCGCACCTAGTCGAGACCGTCCAACTGCTGACGTTAACGTTCGTCGCATTCTGGCTGATGCGGTCCCAGGCCCAGAGCGGCCGAGTGATCGCGCTTGACGTGGACTGGGTCTACAGGCGTTGGGGACGGGTTCTGGTCCCCGTTTTCGTAACTTCAGTGAACCGCGCTTTTGACCAGGCGTCGGCTCGAGTCGGGAGGCTGGCGACGGTTGCCGCGCGCATCGCGTCCAATCCCCTCGAGGCGTGGCAGGAGCTCCGATTACCGACTGGACCGTTCGACCCGGACGAGAGCCGTTTTCCGGTCGGTGACGGGGTAGTCATCACGCTGGTTCTGGTGGTGGTGATCGCGCTCGTCGCGTTACTCAATCAGTAAACGACTATGATCAGTAAGCGACTATGATTCATTGCGAGCGTAGTTGGGGAAAGATCGGTGTTCAGCGGCGGAGCACTCTAGACTGGATTGGATCGGAGGTCGACTCAGCGAACATGGCTGGCAGACGGAAGCTGGCCGCGCAGGGGATGGTTTGGATCGTCGGACTGCTGTCCAGAGCATCCAGTGGCCTGTAACAGAGACATCGGCGCCACTGCCGATGTCTCTGTTACAGGCCACTAGTTCGATACCGGCGGCGCGCAGCTTCAGCTGCGCGAATATCTCCCTCGCCGGTGCGAGCTTCCCGTTGCGTACGGCCGTCCGCAGCAGCTTGAGGCTGACCGTGCCACCGACGTCAACCAGTCGTTTGTCAAAGACGGTGTGTCTTAAAACTCGCGTACCGCGGAGTGAACACGGAAGTCCACTGCCGGTGTTTCGGGGCCTGCCCCGTACTATTGCAGTCGCCCAGAGTACCCGGCCCCCTCATCCGAATGATGCAAATCCAACCCAGCATGGGGCTTTGACAGTATCCTTGAAAAACCATTAATGACTTTCCGAGAGACCCCTCCCGGTATCTCGCCGCAGGCTGCCCGAAGACCGAGTTCTTCAGCAGACTGCTAATACGATTGATCGGTAGAAGCTCTGCGGCCTAAAATAACGACTCTGAAATCCAGGCATAGATATACTCGGGAGTTATCCCGGAGGTCGATAATGGATATTCGAAGATCGACGTGGCTTTTCACGCTGTTACTGATCATTGCGATGGGAGTCGCGCCAGTTCGTGCGCAGAAGACTGGACCCGTAGGATGGCAGAATGACCTAACACCGATCGGCGCCCCAGATTGGAACTATGACTTTGCCGCCCACCTGCTCGAACGCAGCGGATTCGGTGGGACGCCTGAAGACATTGAAACCCTGGCCTCCATGACACCGGCAGAAGTCATACGCCGGATCGTATACTTCGAGAACGTCGACAACAGCCACCTGCCGATCTTTGAGCACTCCGGAATTCACGATCCTGGACTGGAACCGTTTCCACCCGGCCGGCCGGCAACGACGGACCTGGCCAGGGAGACCGGGGAAGCACTCGGGATCAGGGTTAAACCGACGGGAAATCGCCGCCTTCAACCCGTAGTCAACAAGTTCTTTTACTGGCTCCGTGCCAGTGTCCTCGAAACAAACCGTGTCGCCTACTGGTGGGCGAACAGAATGGTCGCCAGCAACCGCGGGCTGGAAGAAAAAATGGCGCTGTTCTGGCACGGTCACTACGCGGTCAGCGAGGGCAAAGTGCGTGACTATCGAAAGTTGCTGGGACAACTCGAACTGTTCTACGAACATGGAACCGGAAACTTCCGGAATCTGATGGTCTCCATCGCGCAGGACCCGGGAATGCTCTCGTTTTTAGACGCCGGCGTTAATGTCAAAGGCGCTGCCAACGAAAACTTCGCCCGCGAGATCATGGAATTGTTCACGATGGGCGTGGGAAACTACACGGAGAGAGATATCCGTGAGGCAGCCCGTGCATTCACGGGTTGGAACTATGTGGGCCTCGACTTCGTTGTTAACCGAAACCAGCACGACGATGGCGTCAAAACTTTTCTTGGACGAACTGGAAACTTCGACGGTGTCGATGTTATCGACATCATCATGGAGCAGCCGGTTACGGCCAACTACATTGCTGGAAAAATCTACCGTTACTTCGTGCGGGAAGACCTCTCAACCGAACTCCAGGAACAGCTGGGTCGGGTGCTCAGCGACGCCGAGTACGAATTGTCACCGCTGCTGGAGACAATCTTCCTTTCAAGGGACTTTTACAGCGAACCTTCGGTGGGCACTCACATCAAGAGTCCCGTCGAGCTGGCCGTGTCAACGTACCGCAAGCTCGGCCTGACGGACGCTCCGGGCGTCCCCGATTTCACGGCAGCCACCAGCGCACTGGGTCAGCGACTGTTCCACCCGCCGACGGTCGCAGGCTGGGCTGAGGGCCGGAGCTGGATCACGCCAGGGTTGTTGCTCGAACGGGGTAATTTTGCGCGTGACGTGCTGTTTCCCGACATTAATTTCGTGCCTCCGGATCGTATCAACGGCAGCCCGGAGATCCGCAGTGTGGCCGACCGGATTCGACAGGGCATGGACATCACGTCGGCGACCATGCCCAGCAGCGGGGAGATCATGGCTGAATCGAATATGCTGGCGGATCGTGACGAAGACTTTAACACCCGTTACGGCAGCTTCCGCGGCTGGCAGATGGCGATTCAGAAGGTAATACCGATCCCGAGACATGCAGCCCGGATTGATCTCTCCCGGATGGTTCTGGAGGCGGAACTCACGAACACGGCGGATATCGTCGACTTCTTCATCAAGCGTTTCTTGCGCGTCGGCCCCAGCTCCCAGGTCAGGGAGATGCTCCTGGAGTTCCTGGACTCCGAACTGGGTACGTCCGATATCGCAGTCGCCGAAACCTACCTGGAAGACCCGCTCCGGCTGTTGCTGCACCTGCTCATGAGCCAGCCTGAGTACCAGCTCAGTTGAGAAACCCACTTATGAAAAAATCGAATTCACCATTGAGGAACTTCAGCCGCAGGGATCTTCTGCGCGCCGGATTGTACGGTATCGGTGTCGGTGCCGCCTCAACAATGCGAATACCCGCGCTATTCGGGCGCGCGGCCGAGTCGATCGCCTCTCAGGCGGCGGATGATGGACGGATCCTTGTGGTGCTGGAGTTGTCGGGCGGAAACGACGGGCTCAACACCTTGATTCCTTACAATGACGATGCCTACTATCGGCACCGGCCGACGATCGGCATCCGCGAAGCGGAATCCCGGAAGATTGACGACCACTTCGGTTTCAATCAGGGTATGGCCGGTTTTGAGCGGCTTTACAAGGAAGGCCAGATGGCCATCGTTCATGGTTGCGGGTACGAGAATCCATCGTTCTCGCATTTCACCTCGATGGCTTACTGGCATACCGCAGCTCCAAACAGCGGATCTGAATACGGATGGGTCGGCCAGCTTGCGGACGCGATGGCGCCCTCGGCGCCGGCGAATTTCCTGATAAACATCGACTCCCGCCAGTCCCTGGCGGTTCGCAGCCGCACGCACGTGCCGGTCGTGTTCGATGAACCCGATAAATTCGCGCGCGAAGGCTTCTACCAGGAGGAAGCGTTTTTCGACCGCGTCGCCGACAACGATCAGGTTCGAAACCCTTCGCAGGCATTCCTGCTGGACATTGCCCGCAGCGCGCGCGATGCGTCCGCCCTGGTTCAGGAGGCGTGGAGCGACTATAGCTCGCCGGTGGACTACGGCATCACAGGGCTCGACCTGCCCAAGGTCGTGGCATTGATCGATGCCGGTATGCCCACACATCTGTACTACACCGCCTACCGTAACAACGCGTTCGACACCCATGTATTCCAGAACGACCTACACCAGCGTCTGCTGACCTACGCCTCCGACGCCGTTTCCGCGTTTATGCAGGACCTGGAACGGATCGGACGAGCCGACGACGTCACCGTAATGGTGTTTTCCGAGTTCGGTCGCCGTGTACCTGAAAACGTAAGCCTGGGGACTGATCACGGAGCCGCGAATCTGATGTTCGTTGTGGGCAAGAACGTCAAGGGCGGGCACTACGGCACCCCGCCGAGCCTGACCAATCTGGACGACGGCGACAACCTTGTCTATACAACGGACTTCCGCCGTGTCTACGCGACGATGATCGAGGGCTGGCTGGGCCATCCCGATCCGGGGGCCGTCCTGAACGGCAACTTCGAGCCGTTTGACATGTTTGTCTGAGCGGAGAATCCTGCAAGTACAATCGGAACGCTGCGGAATTCTGTTCCTCCCGATCCGTTGGCGATACACTCGGTCTCAGCCTCCACAATGACTCAGCCGTCGACGCCGTCCTGGAAGGTGAACCGAAAGCTTAGGCTTCGGTCTTACAAGAGGGATTTCGTCGCCTCCAATCCATCTCGGATGTCTTCTGCACTACCGGGCCTGAGGGAAGGATCCCGTGCACGTGCGCATTCGATCAGCACAGTCACAGGTTCGGGGCATGGCCTGATCTTTTTCCGGATGTCGGGAATCTCTGCGTAGCTCAAGAGATGGTGGGGCTCCCTGAGGTTGGCGCCCTACTTGGGGATGCGGCCCAGAGGTCGAACGACACACCGGGGCGTGTCGCCAAATACTCCAGTGGCCAATACACCGGTGTCCCAACCAGGGGACCATTCAGCACGACCAGGATCTGAGTGGCATCGGGATACTCCGCTAATGCGCTGAAGGCTCGGAATACCAGCTGGACATCATTCTCGGCAAGGCCAGAATCCAGCGGCCTGGGTATACCGTCGCTCGTATACCTAATGTTGCTGGGCTTGATGTCGCGGTGGAACGCGGTATCCAGTCCAGCAGCCCTTGGCTCAGCTCTTCGAAAGCCACAGAGTGTCCCGGCAATTGGCTCACATGGAACCGGGTCATCAGGTCTCTCGGCGCTCGATCTTGTCGTACCAGGGCGCGCGGCAGTTCACCGGGTCGCAGATACTTTCAATCCTCTGAACTTAAGTGGAGTCGAGCGCGTTTTTTCATCAGCCAGGTTCGAATGCTATTCAAACTGAAGATTCGTGCAGTAACTGGTTGATGAGTGTCGACTAATTCTTCTTTCATCAGGATGCTATACCCTTCCATCAAGTTGACAGGAAACCCGCCTTCCAGCATCCGAGAGTAATTACTATGCCTGTAGGAATTTGACGACTGTAGTCCGGCCAGTCACCGGATGTCGAACCAAGCACAAATCTCCCGTGCCTTCACGATACGATCTGATTTCCGAACGGGCCCGCCATCGACGGACAACAGCTTCAGAACCGGATTGGGTCAACCGGACAATGAATGCCGGGGAGAAAGCCTGACGTTGTCATCTCGAAAACCGGCTTCTGCGTGGCCAATTGGTTCATTTCTAGCTTGTCTGTATGTGTCTCTATCGGAATTCATCTCAGTTGATTGACGCCGGAGGTACAATGACCCGAGGCGAAGATTCGAACTCCGATAACTGATACCATTTCAATCGCTTGGGTACCAATCGATTCATTCCTCGAAAAAACGATTTTTCGTGTTCAAGTATTTTCCGTTGTATATCCCTATATTTTCGTTGTACTTTAGCATCTATGAGTTCCGCTGAACCCAGCGCTGGAAGATCCAAAAGAGAACTGCTCGTAGACATACAGATGCTCAAAAACAGGGTCGACTGGCTCGAAGGCGAACTGAAGGAATCGCACGATCACAACCTGGAACTGTTCAGCTATGAATCACAGTTCAGGACGATATTTGAACATTCTGGCGACGCCATCCTCGTGGTCGATATCTCGGAGGCACGCATTCTGACGGCCAATCCAGCGGCATCCCGGTTCCTGGGCTATTCCAGAGCAGAGCTTATCGCATTACCGATATCCAAGCTGCACCCCGAGGGGATGGATATGGCACAAGGCTTCGACCGGGCATTCGACCACACCTCGACGGCGTGGACACGTGACATAACTGATTTAAAAAAAGTGATTTATGTAACAAAAAACGGTGACTGCGTCTTGGCAGACGTTCTGGCCGCTCCGATCCGGTACGGGGATTGCCAGGCGGTGGCTGCCATCATTCGCGACGTCTCGAATCGCGAACGATTAGAAGCGGAACGCCTTTATTTGCAACAGGATTGGGTCATCGACGGCCGTTACGAGAAAATCATCGGCCATAGCCCGGCAATCGCCAGGAGCATCGAGCAGATCAAGTTCGTCGCCCCCACCCTCGCGGCCGTCCTGGTCACGGGTGAGGCCGGTACCGGCAAGGAACTCGTGGCACGCGCAATTCACTTGGGGAGTGACCGGGCTGCGAAGCCCCTGATCCGCCTCAACTGCCGTTCAATCGCTGGCGATAAACTAGAGAGTGAATTCCTCGGTCACATTAAGGGAGCGTATTCGGGGGCTCTCGAGGACCGGATTGGACGCCTCGAAGTGGCCAACCAGGGGACCTTGTTCCTTGACGAGGTTGGAGCCCTACCCCTTCCACTTCAGGAAAAGCTGCTCCGGATTCTTCAGGAAGGACGATTTAAGCGCGTCGGAGAAAACTTCGTGCGGCGCTCCGATGCCCGCATCATCGCGGCTACGAATCGGGACCTGGCCAGAGAATCGGCGGAGGGACGCTTCAATCAAGAGTTGTACTTCCGACTGAGCGTCTTCCCGGTCGAAGTGCCCCCACTCCGGCTCCGACCGCAGGATATACCCCCGTTAGCCCGTCACTTCCTGGACGATTCGTGCCAACGTCACGAAATCAACAACTTGGATCTCAGCCCGACGGATCTTGAATTTCTCAAATCACAGCCATGGCCTGGAAACGTACGCGAGTTACAGAATGAAATCGAGAGGGCCGTCGTCGGATCAAGCGGTGGCCACCCTCGATTCGGCCGCAATGCCCCAGCGCCGAAATCAGAACCGGCAACAGACAGCGCTGCAGCGAGCTGGGAAGAGAATCTGACATTGAAAGATCTGGAACGGCTTGAGAGGAACATCATCCAGCGCAGCCTTGAAGAATCAAAAGGCCGGATTTACGGGGATCTCGGAGCCGCCGAGCGGCTGGGTTTGCGACCCACAACTCTGGCTTATCGAATCAAGAAACTCAACCTTCACAATCGTCAGAAGCCGGCCAACATACGGTGGGACAGCAGCCGAATGTTGAAATAATCAGAGCCGCCTCATCCGTTGCATCTGCCAAACTACGGCCTGTACTCCAGCCGCTCCGACCGTTCGAGATTCGACTCGACTTCATCACGCGTCCGCCATGCGGGACGCAGCTGTTTTTCAGCCAGCAACTGCAACTGGTCCCCACGGTGGGGGGAATCCGGCTGCGTGGCATTGCCGTAACTTAGGAGCACCTGGGCGCGAACAGGATCGGAAAACTCGACGGCAGCCACAAAGGTATCGCCTTGTACCGGACCCGACGGGGTAGGACCGGGAACGAAGGACATGACACGGAATGTTCCAAGCGCACCCGGAGCCCCGTTTGCAGGCAGATCGATGTCGTCAAGCCGGAAACGGTACACCTCTCCCCAGGGAACATCGAGAGCGCCGTAGGATTCCTCGATTCGTCGGGCTGCCTCCTCTAAGGCCGCAACCGCCGCCTGTGGATTCGCCAGACCATCCGGGGTCGAGCGGGGATCTGCCGCATCCCAGGGCATGAGAAACACCCCCGGACCTATTCCCAGTTCCTGGGTCCAGGCTTCGAACAGGACGGCCCCCCGGCTATCCGCATTGGCTTCGCGATCCCAGGATTCCAGGACATCGGCGGCTCTACGGGCCAACCCGCCGCGTCGTCTGGACACGGGAATCAAATCATCCAGGATGCGGTCGGCCAGTTCCATCCGCGTGGAGTGTTTGTATTCTACAAGCTCTTCGAGGGTGATGGAATCGTCTTCATCGAGCATTCGGACCGAGCGCTGTGGGCGAAAGCCCATCCCCTGAGGCGCCATGTATGCCGGGTAGTCGCCCGCGGCGAGCGCTGTTGGAAAAGTCGCGCTCCACGGAGGATCGTTTGCATTCTGAACCCATCCACTCTCCGGATCCACGACCCGAGGCAATTCGAAGTAACCGTGGGTCCGTTCCCACAACAAGACGGGATGATTGCCAGGTATGATGCCTTGCCAGAATTGCCAGTTTCCGTCACTACGAACCGGGTTCTGCCCGCCAAACAGATACATGATTCGACCGTCCCGGTCCGCATAAATCACGTTGAAGAATGGGTTCTGTAGCCGTCGCAGTGCGGCCTCAAATGTCTCAAGGTTCGTGGCGCGCATCATGTCCCAGTACTGCTCAACGAAATGGGGTTGATCAAGACCGGCGAGCCGGGCAACTAAGACGCTTTGATCCCTTTCAGCGATCACGGGGCCGTGGAGAGTTTCTTTAAGCGTTAATTGTTCTTCAAGAATGGTACCGTCGGCCTGTCGAACACGGTAAGACTCGATTCCTGTTTCGAAGTCGCGAACCACGCTGGGGCCCTCTCTGACTTCGGGCCAGGCGTACCCGTCACCCAAACGAAATACTTCATAAAGATCGGCTCCGTCCATTGTGTTGACCGTGTGGGTCCAACCCAGACGGTCATTGAACGCGATCGCGAGGACGGGAAAGCCTACGAGAGTCGCCCCGTACGCATTTAAATCGGGTGCTACGAGGTGGGCCTCATACCAGGTACTGAAACCAGACCAGGATAGATGGGGATTGGCAAGCAATAGCGCGTTCCCGCTCTCGGACCGGGACGGCGCGATCGCCCATCCGTTTGAACCCATCCAACCCACACGTTCGGCTGTTCGGCGAATCGACGCGCCCAGAAATTCCAGATGAATCACGCGCTGGAGATGTGCGAGCACGTCTGACGCTGTCACCGGGAGCACGACCTCGACACGGTCATCGATTCTCTCGGGGTTGGAACGCGAGTAGTCGTTGATCCCTGCTGCAAAGGCCTCAAGATATGCACGAATCGCAGGGTTCTGCAGTTCGAGCCATTCCTCGGCTCGCTTCGGAACCCCCATGCGTCGAATATACGTATCCGATTCGACGTATGCCTCTCCCCAGTACTCTGCCGCGCGGCCCCGGGCCTCACCGTAGAGTTGCAGAATGAGATCGCCGTGACTGTACATCTGTGCCGAACCAAAGGCATGGAACAATCCTTCCCAGCTATCGGCAAACACGTGCGGCACTCCCCATGAATCCCACAGGACCTCGGTCTCGATTGGCGGCTCCCGAGAACAGGAACTGAAAACAATCAACAGAGGCAGCAGCATGGCGAGCGGCTTCCTCGAAAGACACGAAAGACAGGGGATGAACTTATTCCTCATATTTCCATACCATCGAATGCAAAGCCGGTTGTCGATCCCGTCGCCGGCCGATTGTAGCGCGCCATCGCGTGCCGCAACAACGATGTCCGGAACGGCGCCTGGCTGACGTCAGTGTCATCCTTACAGAAACAATTCAACCGGCTCAACTGTCCATATTTTACAACTCCGAAGCCTTTCGACTCACCGGGTATCTGAATCCGTGGACGGGACCAATCGAAGATACGATGTTGATTGAACGGGCAGGAGCCAACCGATCACGAGATGGTACAGGGCAAACAACTCGAACGAGAACGGCAGGTAACCCCCGTATCCGAGGATCGGCATCTCAAACACGCGGTAGGAGTCAACAAAAGGAATGCGATAGGTCCATTTCGGATAGGACATATAGTTCCACATCTCCCAGAAGAACCCGCAAATCAAGCACCCCAGACCGAGCGAAACGAGGGGCCGCCAATCTCCATCCGCGATCGAGCGCAAGAGCGATCGGCTTCCCCGCGCGTCATTGATGGGGTCCACGATGAAGAATACCGAAAGCCACACGAACGGAAAAAAGTACAGAGGCCAGGCCATTAGGCAAGCGAGCATGCCGATTCCTGTGATAGTGAATCCCAGACGCATCCCCTTCCCTATTGCGAATGTTGGGGTGGCGGAAAGCGTCGCGATCCGCCGCATCCCTCCAATCCACTCTGCTGTGCCGAAGACGGCCGGAATGACCGTTGAAAAACTCAGCGATGCCCAGAGAAAGTACTCCAGATCTGTGAATTCGGCCCGCCCTTCATAGACCCAGTTTCCGGTGCGCGCGTTGATGAACTCGAAAAGCCACCAGGTCGGAGCCGAAACCAGAAACAGGCCCACATACTGTGCCCGGCTCCGAGTCCACAGCGACGTTCCCACCCGCAGGTAGTTCCACGCATCGACGGTCATGCAGTAACCCAGCCACAGCGGGAAGAACCCCCAGTGCGTTCTCAGCCCGGTGAGTGACCAGTTCAGGGTCCAGAATGCCGCGACCAGGATCAGACCGATCGTTCCCCGGAAAGGCCATTTCCTCATCATCTCGCCCCGCTCCCATGGGAGAGATCGCTGGCGTCAGTTGGCAGGTGACAAACCGGTTGCTCACCTCCGTTGATCGGCAGCGTCCAATCCCCAGTTGTGATCGTGAAACACGTAACCTCTGCCCACTCCCGAACGTATTCAATAGCTTGGGGAGATTCCCGCGACACCTCTCCCCGGGGATGGGACCGGTAAACGCTAATCCACACAGACTGTGCTGTCTACCTGACTCCACCGACTATTGATCTGCAGTGACCCGCAAGGTCGCCTGCACGGTCGAAATGACATGTGGTGCCTGGAAGTTTCACTGATCCCTGTCGGTTGGAATATAATAGTAGGTTTGCCACGACCCCACCGCACGAAACAGGAACGACTTGCGTCGATATGAATAGAAGCCGACCGATCTTGTTTCTACTGCTGCTCCTGATCTTCTTCGGACAGACCGCACCCCAGGCCACCGCCCAGGAAGGTCTCGCCGGTTTTGAAGGCCGCCGCATCATGACCGCGGCCCGATTGCAACCCGGCGAGAGTATAGAACTCGACGGGCGTCTTGACGAAGCTGCCTGGGAACGGGCCGAACCGGCTGCGGACTTTGTTCAGATCGATCCCAACAATGGGGCGGCGCCCACAGAGCCCACAGAGGTTTACATCCTCTTCAGCGAGAACAGCATGTATATGGGAGTCGTTGCATATGACTCCGAACCGGACGAACTCAGAGGCAACACCATGCTGCGCGACGCTACATTGGGGTCCGATGATCGATTCATGTGGGTCTTCGACACCTATCTGGATGAACGCACCGGATACTTCTTCGAAATGAACCCGTCGGGAGCCATGGGCGATAGTTTAATCGGTGGTGGTGGTCGTGGCGGAGGTGGTCGTGGCGGAGGTGGTCGTGGCGGATTTGGCGGCGGTGCCCGTGCCTGGGACGGCATCTGGGACGCCCAGGTGAACCGGAGCGAAATCGGCTGGGTCATAGAAATCGAAATGCCGTTCCGGACGCTGAACTTCGACCCGAACGGGCAGGCCTGGGGCATCAATTTCCAACGCACAGTGCGCCGCAAGAATGAAGAAACCATCTGGAACGGATATCAGCGGGACAGTGGGGGCCTGCGGCGGATGACGAATGCCGGTCTGATCGTCGGCATGACGGAAATCAGCCAGGGCGTCGGTCTGGACGTCAGGCCATACGCAACCGGACGGGCGAAGTCGTCTCCCGGCAGGGGGACGGACGCTTCATATACCGGAGATACCGGAGTTGATTTCGTCTACAACGTGACACCGAGCCTCCGGGCCAATTTCACCATCAACACCGATTTTGCTGAAACCGAGGTTGATGATCGGCAAGTGAATCTGACTCGATTTTCTCTTCGATTTCCGGAGAAAAGGGAATTCTTCCTTGAAGGCACCAATTTCTTTTCGTTCAACGGTTTCGGTGACGCGTTCTTCAGTCGCCGGATCGGCCTGAACAACGGTCAGCCCCAGCGCATCGAGTACGGGGCCAAGATGACGGGACAAGCAGGAGCCCATGATATCGGTGTAATGCAGGTCCGTACGGCACATGAAGGCGGCAATCTGGGCGAGGACTTCACTGTATTCAGGGGAACGCGGCGCTTCTTCAACGAATCTCACGTGGGCATGATCTACACCCGACGCAGTGCCCGCGAAGGCCAGTTCACGGACCCGACCGTCGTCACCACACCCGCGCTTCAAACCATCGGTTTCGATCTCAATCTTGCCACGCAAGCCTTCATGGGGAATAAGAATCTCTCATTCAATTCACACTACGTGACAACGACAAACCCGGACGATACCGGAAAGAGCGGGCGCTGGGGCGCGGGACTCACCTATTTCAACGACCTGTGGGCCGGCAGGCTCGGGATGACCGAAACGCAGGAGAACTTTGACCCGGCTCTGGGATTCATCAACAGACGGGGGATCAAGCAGTACAATTCCTTTGTTCGCTTTGCTCCCCGTCCCGAGAACCACCCCGTCATCCGGCAGTTCCAATGGAACATGGGTTATAACCAGGTCAGCGATAGTCGAAACGTGATGTTGTCGCAAAGACTTCAATTCGGAATATTCCAGATGAACTTTCATTCTGGAGACAGATTCGGAATAGATATCGGACGCGAGTTCGAACGGCTCGAAGAAGACTTCCGCATGGGCCCGGACAATTCCATTGCCCTGCCAGCGGGCAACCAATACCGGTTCAACAATTACGAAATCGAATGGGGAATGAGCAACCAGCGGCCCGTCGCGCTGGGAGGACAGTTCCGCGGCGGCAACTACTACAGCGGCACGCGCCGCGATTTTGAGCCGCGTCTGGCCATCCGGCCTAAGAACGGTCTGGTCATAAACCTGAGCAACGAGTGGACGCGGATCGAATTGCCCGAAGGCAGCTTTTCCGTCAGTGTCTTCGAGTCCAGCGTGGGCGTCCAGTTCAGCCCCTGGATATCGATGGCCAACAGTATTCAATACGACAACGACAGCCGGAATCTGGGTTGGCAGGCCCGTTTCCGATGGATCCTGAATCCCGGCAACGATCTCTACCTGGTCTACAACCACAGCTGGATGAACGACCCGGCGGAGGGGATGACGACACTGGATCGCCAACTCGCGTCCAAGCTGGTCTATACCCATCGTTTCTAGCCGCCAATCTCTCGAGTCTACGTCGCGAGGCGCCGGAGCAGACAACTCGTGAGCGATGGGAGCCAGGATCAGGTCAAACTTTAGAGGTTGGGACGGATGCCGGTCTTCTGCGATAGACTTTTCTGCGGAATGTCCGGATGGACTTATATCAGGCGGAGAATGGTTTAAAAGTGAAGAAGACAGAAAAAACAGACGAAAAGTGGCGGGAGGTACTGACACCGGAGCAGTATCAGGTCTGCCGTGAGAAAGGCACCGAACGCCCCTTCACAGGGAAGTATCACGACTCGAAGGAAGCCGGAACGTTTCGCTGCGTCTGCTGCGGAATCGAACTTTTCGATTCGAAGACGAAATTCGATTCAGGAACGGGTTGGCCCAGCTTCTATCAGGCGATCTCGGACGAGACGGTGGCGACCGAGGAAGACAGCAGCTACGGGATGCGTCGCACCGAAGTCCTCTGTAACGGCTGCGGCGCTCATCTCGGTCACCTTTTCCCCGACGGTCCACAGCCAACGGGGCTCCGCTATTGCATCAACTCCGCTGCCCTGGATCTGGAATCTGCAGAGTAAGAGTAATTGACTGATGACGGGCAACCCGGCCCCACCCGTCACTCGTCGCTTTCTTCAACGAGCACGAGACTCTCTTCGGTTGCAGCCTGACCCAGTGCCCATCGGATAATTCCCGTCGAATCGACGAAGAAAGATCTCTTGGATTCCGTTACCGCAGTGGGTTCCGCCGTCAGGCTATACCGATCAGCCGCTGGACTGCCCCGCATGCGTATCCGGTAACCGTTGTCGTCGAGGGATGGGTCCTGTGCCAGCGATCCCTCCTGGACCAGCTCGTCCAATGTCAAAGCGTACCGGCGGCGGACCACCATAAAATCGGCTTGAGCCTGGCTGGCACTCCGGACGGCCTGGAGCGCACGGGCCTGGCTCGCCGTCTGCACCACAGCGAGCAACGATCGCGCATCCCCCGCCTCAGGACTCGCCGCGAAACGCGAAGCGATATCTTCCAGCAGGCGCTCGCTTTCTCC
The DNA here is from genome assembly GCA_965263045.1 of Terriglobia bacterium. Lineage (GTDB taxonomy): Bacteria > Acidobacteriota > Terriglobia > 20CM-2-55-15 > 20CM-2-55-15. The sequence continues at coordinate 5,497,004 of CBDHGK010000041.1, read as the reverse complement.
GAGTTGGCCAGCCTGGTTTGCGGCAACGGCCTGACCATAGAGCCGCGCCGGGTCATCGGCGGCCCCGGGCGCCCGACCGTCGCCACCCGCGCAGCCGAACGAAACGGTACAGAACAAGAGTGCGATCGTAAGCTTTCTCATCACATGCCTCGGATAAATAACGAAACGTATTGAAAGACATTCATGGCCGGAGAGTAAAACCGACCACGATCGGGTCGTGGTCTGACAACGGCGGTTTTCTTGCCGTCATCCCCTCAAGAATTGCCGGGCTCTGCTCCGGATCACTTGAATCCACTTGAATGCCTTTGCCGGCAAACCAATCAAGTTTGAGGGAACAACGTCCTCCCTCCTTCTCCAATGCCCAATTGATAAACCTAAAGCACCACTGGGGAATCCATTCCCCCATGTTCTTGTTCGCCGCCAGATCACGAATGGAGTAATGCAGAGTACATTCACCGGCTACGTTCAGATCTCGGTAGTTGTAACCGCGATCTTCAAGCTCCCGAAACAGATGCCGTTCGAACCATCGGTCAGGATAAGGGTAGTGCCGTCTGAGAACACCACGGATTCCCATCAATACCCGTCGGACGTATCCGAGAATGGAATATACCGCACGCCGGGCATTGTGCGTCGTCGTGTTCCAATCACCGCCAATGAGGACGGGCAACCGCGGTTCGAGGCTGTCCAGATGATCTAAGAGTAAACGCATTTGTCGATGCCGGTGGCGCTGGGAGGAGTGGGCATCCAGATGCAGAGCAACGGCCCGGAACATGCCATGGGGGTGCTCAACGTCTGCAATCACGCCACGCTGAGAACCGAGACGCTTTTCCCGGCCAACCATCTTGTCCTTCCCGTTCGGTAGCGCCAGCGTGTGCGCGCCCAGCAGCGGGTATCGGGACATTATCGCATTACCGTGGAGAGCCTGCGTATTCTCCCCCTCTGCCTCGGCTTCGACGCCCGCGCCTTTGTTGAGCGCCAGGTAACACGGCGCAAACACGAAATGAACGCCCATGCCGGCGGCAATCTCACGAGCCACGTGGCGATTCCCTGTTCGCGCCATCCCATAGTCGACCTCCGTGAACAGCCAAACGTCGCTTGAAGCCAGTGTCGGCTCAGTGTGAAGAGCCTCAAGGATACCGTCGAGTTGAATCCCGCGCTCGATGTTCCAGGCGGCGATCCGGATCGGGCGGCGCAGCGGCGGCGGTGTAACCGGCGGAAAGCTGCCGAGCTCGAGCCCACCCAGCACCCGGTCCAATTCGGGTCTCAACTCCTCGAAGAGCGGAGAGCCTGTACATGCATCAGTGGTTTCGAAGCGGGCCAGATCCGCAAAGTAAGTTTGGAGATTATGGTCCAGTGGAGACCGTGCGCGCGCGGATGTCGTCATAGGCGTTTGGAACTGGGCCTGCTGCCGTCTGCTGATAATTGCTCCATTACAGTCATCGTGATATCTGCATGGTCCCGAAAGACTACATTAACAACGGTTTCAACGCATGTGAAGACACGGTCCGATGTCCGTAAACGCGTTTCGACAGTTTCAACACTCTAGCCTTGATCCTGAACGGCATGGGTGTGATGCTGTAGCCCGCATGCGACCCACCACAGCTGCCAGCGCGGCGATTTTCAGGTAGACTAGCGGGCAATTCGCGGAAGTTATAACAGCGACGCTAGGGAAGGCCGCATGACCCAACACATTCGGTTCGGGAGCTTTAGCCGTGAACTGAACATCCACCTGGACCAGATCAGCTATAACGAATTGATCCCGCCCGTCACCTACGATGCGGTCGGCAACGAACTCCCTCAAAAACCGGAAGCGCTCTCACTCGGTGCAGGAGATGTCTATCGTCTGCTGCGCCCCTATCTTTCTCTCAGGTTCATCGATCAGTTCAAGGCGGTGATGCCGCTAGTCTTGTATCTGGTCTTGTTCCAGCTTCTCATTCTGCGACAGGCGGTGCAGGATGCCTGGATTATTTCGGTCGGCCTGCTCGCGGTCGTCATGGGTTTGATGCTGTTTATGGAGGGGTTAAAGGTCGGTTTGATGCCATTCGGGGAAACGCTCGGCATTTCGCTGCCGGCCAAGGCAACGCTCGCCACCGTAGTGGTTGTCGTGTTTCTGCTGGGCATAGGCGTCACGTTTGCGGAACCTGCGATTGGCGCGCTACAGACAGCGGGCTCACTGGTCAGTGTCTCCCAGGCGCCCTATCTCTACACATTGCTGACGGACTGGGCGGGTGCGCTTGTACTCGCGGTGGGTATTGGTGTCGGACTTGCCGCCGTTCTAGGCACGATCCGCTTCATCTTCGGATGGAGCCTGAAACCCCTGATCTACATCACGCTTGCACCGGTTTTGGCAATCAGCACGTACATGGCGCTCGATCCGGAATTGTCTAAAGTTCTCGGCCTTGCTTTCGATTCTGGCGCGGTTACCACGGGACCCGTTACCGTACCGCTGGTTTTGTCCCTGGGAATCGGCATTGCCCATGCGGCGGGTAAGGGAACGGACTCGTTGTCCGGCTTCGGTATCGTCACGCTCGCATCTCTCTTCCCCATTATCGCAGTGATGGGGCTCACCCTCTATGTCGCCGGGCAGACAGACCCGGAATCGATCCTCGCCGCCGCAAACGCACTCCAGGCCGAAACGAGTGTGCTGCCCTGGTATCATTTGACGCCGGCTGTGGAGGTCATTGGCGGCATCCGCGCCATCGTCCCGCTGGTGATTTTTCTATTGCTGGTGTTGCTCGTGCTGCTCAGGGAGCGGTTGCCCAATCCGAAAATCATTGGATTCGGCATTCTGCTCTGTGTGCTCGGTATGTGTATCTTCAATTTGGGACTAGGTTATGGTCTTTCGAAGTTGGGTGGACAGAGCGGCGGGTTGGTTCCCGCGGCGTTTACAAGCATACCGGGCGTGGACGGTTCGCCTATGTATTTCCTGGCTCTGGGACTCGGCATTGCCATCAGCTTTGCCTGGCTCCTGGGCTTTGGAGCCACGTTGGCTGAACCTGCGCTGAACGCCTTGGGTATCACAGTTGAGAACCTCACCAACGGGTCTTTCAGGAAGTCGACGCTGATGTATGCGGTGTCTGTCGGTGTGGGCTTTGGTGTCGCAATCGGCGTAGCGAAGATCATATTCAACATTCCAATAGCGTGGCTTGTGATTCCGGGTTACCTGATCGCGGCTGGATTGACCGCCTTATCGAGTGAAGAGTTCGTCAACATCGCCTGGGACAGTGCAGGCGTCACGACAGGGCCGGTGACGGTCCCTTTGGTTCTGGCGATGGGACTCGGGTTTGGCAATGCACTCGGGTCAATTGAAGGATTCGGTATCCTGTCTATGGCGTCGATCGGTCCCATCATTGCAGTTCTTTCAACCGGACTCTATATTCGCTGGAAAATTGCCCGAAGGCATGCAAGAGCTGAAGCGGAAGAATACGAAGAGCCCACGGATGCCATGGTATGACTAGAGAATTTACGACACTCACAGATGTTTCGATGATCACGTGCATCGTCCAGCGCGGGAAAGCGGACCGTGTCATCCAGGCCGCCCAGGATGCCGGGGCACAGGGTGCGACGATCTATTATGGTTACGGTAGCGGCGTTCGTGAGCGCTTGGGGATTCTCGGGCTCGCGATCGAAGTCGAAAAAGAAATCATCGTGACACTGGTTGCCGATGATCAGGTCCATCGTATTTTCGAGCGGATGTACTTCGCGGCTGAACTAGACGTACCTGGGAACGGCGTTATCTATGTCACCAAACTCGATAAAGCCGCCACATACATCCCCAAGCAAATTATCGAGCGCGTAAACGCCAAGGCATCGGAGTCGGACCGGTGAAGGGCATTATCGAAGATGCCAAGCTGATCACCTGCATCCTTCCAAAAGGAAAGGCACATCTGGTCCAGAAAGCGTTGGTCGAAGAAAAGGGATTGCACACAGCCAATTTTCACCACGGTCGTGGCGTTGGCCGCTTTTCACCCTTGACAGCCAGGGGTGTGGGCGAACAACAGGAAAAGGAGATTTTTGAAGTCAACGTGGCCGCCGACAGGGCGGACGACCTATTCGAGTTCATGTTCTTCAAGGGCGAAATGGACCAGCCTCACGGCGGCATCATATTCATGACCACCCTAGTCAATGGCATGGGTATGCAGGATCTGCCGGGCGAAGGGTGAACGCTCTCATTGGGCGTGTCCGGACGCGATTGCAACGGGTGCTGGCAGTGCCGCGGATCCGTTAGCCTGCGGTTCCACGCGAAGCAGGTATTGGAGACTCATGGAACTGGACCTGGTATCCGTCGTACTTCTGCTCGCGGGACTCCTGCTCGCCTCCGCGCTGATATCGCTTCTTGCAAGCCGCACGGTGTTGCCATATACGGTCCTTCTGGTTGTCTTCGGCTTCGCTCTCCGGTTGATGTTCGCCGAATGGGAAGGTTTTGCGTTCCTCGAATCGGAGATCGCGACGGAAGTCGTATTGTTCGTTTTCCTCTCTACCTTGCTATTCGAATCTTCGTTCAATCTCGACTCCAAGCTTCTCTTCCGGAACATCGTCCCGGTCCTAACGCTCGCAATCCCCGCCTTTCTTCTTTCGACCGCGATCGTGGGTTACCTCGGATCCTGGGCGCTGGGCATACCCCTCACCACAGCCCTTCTGTTTGGAGCTCTTATTTCGGCTACCGATCCTGTGGCCGTCGTGGCGTTGTTCAAGGAGCTTGGGGCCCCAAAACGACTGATGGTCTTGGTTGAGGGCGAAAGCCTGTTCAACGACGCGACGGCGATCGTCCTCTTCAACGTGCTGCTGGGGATCGCGGTGGGTGGAGCGGCCGCCACTCTGTCGCTGACCTCAGCCGTCATGAACTTCCTGATCGTCTTCATCGGCGGAATCCTGGTGGGCGCCATTATTGCTTTCACGTTCGCCCAGATCCTGTCTATGGTGCGCGACAACGAGCTCGTTGAAATCACGCTGACGACGATAGTTGCGTACATGTCGTTCATCGTGGCCGAACACTATCTCCACGTTTCGGGTGTGATGGCGACGGGAACAGCGGGCGTCATTCTGGGAGGGTGGGGGCGCACAAAGATTTCTCCATCCGTCGGCCATTTCATGCACTCGTTCTGGGAATACCTGGCCTTTGTGGCCAATTCTCTGATTTTCCTCCTGGTGGGACTGGCACTGAGCCCGGCCCTAATTCGCGACTCCCTGCTCGCTCTGGTTCTTGCGATACCGATCGTCTATTTTTCCCGCGCGTTCAGCATCGCCCTGGCGGTGCCTCTGGTTAACCGAACCCGGATGATCGAGCCGATCGATATGCGCTATCGCCTGGTCATGTTTTGGGGAGGACTCCGGGGAGCGCTGGCACTCGCCCTGGCACTGAGCCTGCCACCGGATTTTGCAGCGAAGGAACTGATTCTCGTTGCCGCAATGGGCGTAGTCATGGCCACACTACTCGTCAACGCAGTGACGATCGGACCGTTGCTTCGATTACTCGGCTTCGATCGCCTCTCGCCCGCCGAATTGTTCGCCCGTTTCGAAAGCCTGCTGATGCTTAAGCGCGAGACCCGCCGCAAGTTGGGCAGGTTTGCCGAGGAGAGAGTGATCGCGCCCAGTATCGTCGATCGAGTCCGCACCAACTACCTGCACCGGGAATCACAGATCGAAACAGATCGCGCGACATCCATGACGGGCGAAGGTCAGCTCAATGAAAAAGACCGCCTGCAGATTGTCGCACATCAGGCCCTGTGTGCCGAAAAACAACACTACTGGGAAGAATTCTATGAGGGCCATTTGCGCGAAACGGCCTATAAGCAACTCGTCCAGGACGTGGACTACCAGACGGATCACGTCAAGGCGTACGGTGAACTTCCGGGAACTTTCGAAGAAGCCGGCACACGCGAGAGCGCGCTGGATCGCCTCCTCTACAAACTCGGTATATTCAGTTCCTATGTTCAGGCATGCAAAGTCAGCCAAATGGCGGACCGATTCGAGCAGAACACCGCAAAAGCTGCCGGCGCCCGTTCGGTGGTGTCGCTGCTGGACCGGCTCCGCAAGGAAGAAACTATTGACGAAGACTCATATGACGCTGTCCGGGACGCATACCAGTTCCGTCACGATAAGGCGCAACGCGAGCTGGCATCGATGGCATCGGATTATCCCGAGTATGTCGAACGCACCCAGGAGTTCCTGCTGACGCGCAGCTGCCTCCACAACCAAGAAGCCACACTGCAAATGTTGAGGGAACTGGGGATCGTTCCCGACAAGGTTTACCTCGAGCACAAGGAGGAAATTCAGACTGGCTTCGCACGACTCCGCACACGGCCCGTTCAAGCTCTGCAACTCGATCCCGCCCGATTGCTGGCCCAGATACCTCTGTTCGAACACTGCAGTGCGGACGATCTGGAGCGCGTGGCCGAGCTTCTCGAATCTGAGTCATTTGCCGAAGGCGACCGGATCGTGCGGGAGGGAGAATCGGGAGACTCGATGTACGTCATCGCACGGGGTGCAGTACAGATCCTTAAGGAAGTGGAGGATCAACCCGCCGATTTGTTGGCGATTCTGGTAGCGGGCGGGTTCTTCGGAGAGATCGCGTTGCTCGCCGAATCACCCAGGACAGCCACGGTGCGGGCTGCAAGCCCGTGTACAATACTGCGACTGCGCCGTCGCAATCTCGAGACCCTGATGGATATGGCAACTGACATCAGAAGCGCCGTCCAGAGAGCTTATAAAGAACGGCTGGCAGCGTTGGAATCTCTCGCCAGTCAGGAATCTTCGGGCACCGAAGGCCACGCCTCTCCGGCATAACAGGAGTCGATCGATGGATACGTTTAGCCAAATCCTGACCGTGATGAACAACGTGCTCTGGCACAACGTTGTGCTCTTCGTCATCCTCGGTCTGGGACTGCTGTTGCTGGTCTGGACGAGATTTGCTCCGATTGTTGTGTTTACCCATGGAATCGCCGTTATCCGCGGCAAGTTCGACCGCAAGGACGACCCGGGGGCCATCAATCACTTCCAGGCCTTGTCAGCAGCCCTGTCGGCCACCGTCGGGCTTGGGAATATCGGAGGCGTCGCGCTGGCAATCTCCCTCGGAGGGCCGGGCGCCGTGTTCTGGATGTGGGTGGTCGGTATAGCCGGAATGGCCATCAAAACGACGGAAGTGACGCAGTCGATGCTCTACCGGAATCTGTCGGATCCCGACAACCCGCACGGTGGCCCGATGTTCGTCGTCAGCCGCGGTCTTGCGGAAATGAATCCTCGATTCAAGAGCCTGGGCCGATGGATCGGCTATATTTTCTGTACCACGTTGATGGTGTCCACCGTCACCGGCGGCAACATGTTTCAAGCCTGGAATGTCGGCAACGTCACCTCTCTGAACTTCGGAATCCCTGCGCTGTTGACGGGTACCGTGCTGGCGATTATCACCGGACTCGTGATTATCGGGGGCATTCAACGAATTGGAGCGGTCGCCGGTCGCCTCGTACCCTTCATGTGCGGTCTCTACCTGTTGGCATCTCTGTATGTGCTGATCTTGAACTTCAGTGCTATTCCGGGTCTGTTTCGATTGATCCTCGTTTCCGCTTTCAGCCCCGTCGAGGCACAGGGAGCGTTTCTGGGCGGCACCTTCGGCTATGCGTTTCTGCTGGGCATGCGACGGGCGCTGTTCTCAAACGAAGCGGGACAGGGTTCTGCGCCGATCGCGCACGCCGCTGCGCGCACCAACGAACCCGTCCGTGAGGGTATCGTGGCCGGCCTCGGACCCTTTATCGACACGATCGTCGTGTGTACGCTGACGGCATTGGTGATCCTCGCCAGCGGGGCCTGGAACCGCGGTCCTGAAACCGCGTTCGAAACGCTTCCTGAGATCATAGAAGTTTCGCCCGGGGCATGGACATTAGAAACGTCGGCCCTCGACCCGGGCGTGGAGTGGCAAGCCGGACAAAACGTCTTCGTGGTGATCGAGACCGGAATCCGAAACGATCAGACCGGCGCAACGGTGGATCAGATTGCGGGGGTCGTCGTTGCTGCCGGTACCGGACACGCCGTCGATTGGAACACATGGACCGGGTCCCAGGCCCCGACCCTGGCCGGCGACGGCATTCATTTGAACTATACCGGTGCCAGCCTGACAAGTTACGCGTTTGACCGCGTCCAGCCGGGCCTCGGCCGTTGGCTGGTCACGATGGCTTCCTGGCTGTTTGCGATATCGACAATGATCTCCTGGAGTTATTACGGTGAGCAGGGCATCGTCTTCATGTTCGGTGCCCAGTGGGTTCGGGCGTACAAGTTCGTATACTGTATGCTGATCATCGTGGCCACTTCGGGCTTCGTCACGACCGACCAGCAACTGGACGGCCTGACTGGAATTGGTACGGGCGTCATGTTATTCGCCAATATCCCGATCATCCTGATCTTCAGCCGACAGGCGATGTCGCACTATCACGAATATCTCGGGCGCCTGCGTTCCGGGGAAATGCGGCCTATTGCCTAGTAGCAGCCCGTCCATCCAGATGACCAATTCCGCGGCCGACCACTCGCCGTCCGAACAGCGAGTGCCATGATCTTTCGCAGTCCCCATCCCCCGGTTAGAATTCCTGACGTCTCGCTGCCGGAACTCATCCTCACCCGGGCCGAGGGTTTCGGCGACAAACCCGCTCTCATCGATGCATTGACCGGCAGGAGCTATACGTTTTCCGAGTTCGCTGTCCTGGTGCGTCACATCGCCGGGAATCTCGCCGGGCTCGGTTTCAAGAAGGGCGATGTCCTGGCAGTCATGTGCCCGAACTGTCCCGAGTTCGGAATGGTGTTCCTGGCAACGGCACTGCTGGGCGGAATCATCACCACCCTCAATCCAACAGCAACGACGCTGGAGTTGGACTCACAGACCCTGGATTCCGGGGCCCGGTATCTGTTCACCACCCCCGAAGTGCTGGATCGGGCCGCTCATGGCGCCACCAGAGAATGGAAACAGACGATCGTATTGGGAGACGTTCCAGACACGATTCCGTTCGTGGCCCTGCTGGAATCCAATGCCGAAGCACCCGTCACGGCCATCAATCCAGCTGAAGACATCGTGGTCCTTCCTTATTCCAGCGGAACCACGGGAATGCCGAAGGGCGTCAAACTGACGCATCAGAACATGGTCGCCAATCTGGGGCAGATCGCGACCGGGATATTCGCCGAATCGGACGTCATTGCCGGCGTTCCGCCCTTCTTCCACATATACGGCCTCACAGTTGTCCTGCAGCTGGGTCTTTATCTAGGTGCGACGGACGTGATCCTGCCCCGGTTCGAGATGAACGCCTTTGTGGATAGTGTCGAACGGTACCAGATCACCCACGTCAACCTGGTTCCTCCGTTGATCCTCGCGCTGGCAAAACATCCTACGCTCGAACCAAGACGGCTTTCCAGCCTGCGGACCGTTCAAAGCGGCGCGGCGCCACTGCCGAGGGAGACGGCTTTAGCGTTCGCCGATCGCTTCGACTGCCGCGTCCTTCAAGGCTACGGCATGACGGAAACCAGTCCCGTCACCCACCTCGTCAGGCGCGCATCTGGAAACATTCCGATTGAGTCGATCGGACCACCGGTACCAAACACCGATTGCCGTGTACTCGACATGGATACGGGGCGCGAGCTCGGGCCCGAAGAGCGTGGAGAGCTTTTCGTAAGAGGTCCGCAGGTCATGCAGGGATACCTGAACGACGACGAGAAGTCCAGAGCCATGATTGACTCGGAGGGCTGGCTGCGGACCGGAGACGTCGTATACGCAGACAGGGAAGGCAATTTCTACATCGTCGATCGGGCCAAGGAACTGATTAAGTACAAGGCATACTCGATCGCCCCGGCGGAGCTCGAGGCGCTACTGCTCTCCCATCCGTTGGTTCGTGACGCTGCGGTCGTTCCGGCCCCTGACGATACCGCGGGCGAGATCCCCAAGGCATTCATTGTCGGAGAGAAGCCACTGGATGCGGCTGAGCTGATGTCCTGGGTGGGCGCACGTGTCGCGCCCTACAAGAAAATTCGCAGCATCGAATTTATCGAAGAAATCCCCAGATCAGCCTCCGGAAAGATATTGCGGCGCGCGTTGACGGAGAAGAGAGAGATCAAAAGTTGAGAGCGCGCAAGCGGGGCCGCATGCAGCGCGGGTCACTATTAACCGGTCACGCGTCGCTTCGCCAGCTATCACCGTTGAAGGGCAGGCACCTGCTCCAAAACGCGCGAATCCCGAGTGCCCAGCGCGACGACGATCCCAATCGGCACATTCGAGCGGATCCGAAGGTACCCCGATTGGAGCTCTTCTGGTAGAACCTGGGCGTACTGTGCGCCTGGCAATAGCGATATTTCCTGAACATTCACGACCGTTCCATCGGCTTGAACGCTTTCGACCGTGGCCTCGGCCCCTGCGTCAGAATTTTCGCTCGGGTTCACTATTGCAAGCCCGGTATAGTAGCGGTTCCCCCCAAGTGCGAAAGGAACAACCCACGGCGTCGCCGATGGGGGCCCGAGCGCGTACGACATCGCGGACTGAGTAAACGTGCCCTGACCGACGCTGCCCACTTCGACGTTCCCCACCAGTGAATTCAGTTGATTCCCCACATCACGAATCCGTATGTAACCGTCGATCAGGGGGGGCGGAAATACGGCGATTACAGCAACTTTAAAGAGCGTCTGAACGTCGCTTCGAAATCCTTCCCCTCGACCCAGGGTGCGCTGGACCACTTCTCCAATAGCGCCTCCGGACCTGTCCCGAGCAACCAGTTCAACCGTGATTTCTTCATCGGTCGGATTGACGAGGTTCAGTGTGGACCGATACCCGCCTCCAAAAACGAAGAACGGCGCAAGAACAATGCCTGCGGTCTCAGAAACGGATTGGGCATCAAGAACATGAGCGAACAGGGGAGTTTCCACCATCTGCCACGCAACAATTCCGGCACCGGTGCTCAATCGGAGGTATCCCTCGAACGACTTTCCACCTGCGCCGTTGTCGGGCAGAACATCACGAAAAGTATCTGAAACCCGAAACGTGCGGCTCCTGGATGCACCCAGAGTGACGGAAACGCCGCCCACCCGAACGCCATCGATTCCAACGAGGTCCAGGAGGACCGGGGCGGGAAACAGGCCTCCCGGTCGAGCGATTGTTATAACGGTATCGATGTGACCCAGTTCTCTGAATCCGGTGTCGACGCGCACGTCGGGGATCAGGAGCGCCGTAGTGGGTGCGGCGGGCTTCGCGATGACGAGCCGTTCGGTATTACCGTGTGCGAGAACGACATCCACGGCAGCGGCGCCCGAATCCACGCGGATCCAACCTGCCGTCGGACGGTCGCCGCCTTTCAGGATTTCTTCCAGCAGCAAGGCGCGTTGTTCGCCTGCAGCGAGCACGACCTGGCCGACGGCTGTACTTCCGGTTAGACCATCCGTGGCCGATACCCGAACGACGGCCGCCGAGTCGGTTGAATTGACGAATGAGAGTCCGGCATAGTCGCTTGAACCGCTATTGAACAACGGCAGAAAGCTCTGGAACAGCAATGTCAGGAACAATACAGGCATTATGTGTTTGTATTATCGTTCAATTGGCACCATGAAAGTCGACAGAAACCCCGGGCCCCGTCCTGATCCCGCAACATTTGAGTCCTGGTTTCCACGACTATGGGAACGCCACTCGACGGAGCTGACCTTTCGCGAGATACGGAAGGCAGTACAGGCTCTCTCACGAGGCTACGTCGAGACGCGGGGAAAACACGTTTCCGGCGCCCTGGCCAGCGCCGGGAAGCGGGCCGGCTTCGCCGTCTTCTACGGACCGCTACACTTCCTGTTGCTGCGGAACATCTGTATAGAACTCGAAATATCCGGACGCACTTACGATCGGATAGTTGATCTGGGTTGCGGCACCGGAGTGGGCGGTGCGGCCTGCGCGCTCGAGGCCCGAAACCAGCCCGAGATCGTCGGAATTGACCGGAATATCTGGGCGGTGCGAGAAGCCGAATGGACCTACCGCGCGTTCGGCTTGCACGGTAACGCGCGCACCGGGGACATCATCCGGACCGTCCTGCCGGGGCAACGCAGTGTCATTGTCGCGGCCTTTGTGGCAAACGAACTGAACACCGGGGACCGGGACAGGCTCAAGAAAACGCTACTCGAAACAGCTTCCCGGGGAGGGGCTGTTCTGGTCACCGAACCGATCGCGCGACGCTTGACACCCTGGTGGAATGAATGGGCCCATGCATTTCAGAGCGCCGGCGGCCGAAACGACGACTGGCGGTTCGAAGCCGCTCTGCCGGACCGGCTGAAGCTCATGGACAAGGCTGCCGGGCTCGATCACCGGGAGTTGACAGGACGTTCCCTGTGGCTACCCGGTACCGGGTAGCAGCCCGCCGCAGCGGTCGGGGGTTCCCGATGCCATTGATTGATCTTTGATCCTGCATTGGATACCCTTGCCCTCTTGAAGGACCAATTAGCTGGGGGTGAACAGATGAGATCCACGTGGATTTTGACTGCGGTGGCCAGTATCGGGTTCCTAGCGGCTTGCGCGCCGGAACCTGCCCTGGGCCCGGAAGCGGGACAGGCGCTCCTCGACGAGGTCGCCGAATCAATGGGTGGATGGGAAACGTTGACGGCGATCGAAAGACAGGAACTGGTCACACAGGGAAACGATTTTTCGCCACTTCAGGCGACGGAGCCGGGGGCCGTTTTCCAGGCTAACGGTTTTGGCCAAAGTACTCTGATCGATTATAGCGGGCCCTCCATACGGGTCGAATTCGACGGTGAAAGAACGCCCCCGGCCACTGCTTCCATTGTCTTTGCCGAAACGATCGACGGCGACGCCGGAGCCTTGTCTGGAGAGGCCGACGGTGAACCAGCGGCCACCCGCATGCAGGGTAGCCGGGTAGCGGCCAGACTCCGCGACTACAACCGCCTGCCGAGACAGTTGCCGTTCACAGCCCGCAACGCGGGGGATCTCACACGCGGAGAGGATCGCACAATCGATGGACAGACTTACGCGGTACTCCAGTACACCGATGGCCCCAACCCCGTTGAAATCCTGGTGGACACGTTCAGCAGCCTGCCCGCGCGGGTGATCTACACCGAAACCGAACCGCTGCTGGGCGACTACGAGAACGAAATCAGCTACCTGGACTGGCGTGACACGCAGGTTCCGACCGGGGCCGAAGAACCCCTGAGTGCCCGGATGCCGTTCGGTCAAAGGATGGCGATGAACGGGCAGACCTTGCGTGAAGAAGCCTACCGGAACGTGATCAACAATGGCACCTTCCCTGAGGACACCTTCGACATACCTCCGGACGTCCGGGATGCGCCAGAGCCCGGTGAACGCATCGTCGGTCAGTGGACGCTCCGTCGGGCACATCTGGGTGTAGCAGGACAGGCCTGGGGTGATCCTGAACCTAACGTCATCGCCGATGAAGTGGCACCCGGCGTACTCCACATTCGTGGTGGCAGCCACCACTCGATGGCCATTGAAATGGAAGATCACGTCATCGTCGTCGAAGCACCTTTGCTTGAAGAACGGTCGACGGCCGTCATCGGCATGATCGAAGAATCGTTCCCAGATAAACCCATCCGCTACATCGTGACGACACACTTTCACTTTGACCACAGCGGTGGAATCCGAACGTACGCCGCGAAAGGAGCGACAGCCGTAGTCCACGAAAACATCGCGGAGTTCATCACTTCGGCACTCGAGAGCCCCAGCACGGTTCGGCCGGACTTGCTGGCCCAATCCGGTGTGACACCCGTTGTCGAAGCCGTTGCCGAGTCGATGGATTTGAGTGACCCAGCGCGCGCGGTGCAGGTCTGGCATGTCCCTAACGAGCACGCAACGGGCATGTTGATGACTTACCTTCCCAATGAAAGGATCGCATTCGTCAGCGACCTGTATTCGCCGCCGGCCGCACCGCAGCCCGACAATGCCAACGCCCAGGCTTTTTATGACGCAATCGTCAACGCTGGGCTGGAGGTAGACATCGTCGTTGGAGGGCACGGAGGACCCGCGGGTTCGTTCGATGTTCTGGACGAAGTTTTCGGCGACTGATTGCGGACCCTCGACACAGCGATTACTTAAGTGTGTCAAAACGTTCAATTACGGTGGAGGAATACGACATGGATTCTCAAATCATCCGATTCGCAACCGGAATAGCTATAGCGTGTGTTCTTTCCCCGATAGCGACGGCGCAATCGGACCGGACGCTGGCCACCGTCGGTGGCATTGCCTTCAGCGAAGCCGATGTGAGAGCGTTGGCCATCGACGAACTCGAGAAACTCGAGACCCGCCGCTTGCAGTTCGATGCCAACTCGAGGTCGGAAGAGCACGAAATAATTGAAGAGGCTCTCAACGGCATGATTGCCGACCACCTGCTGACGGCAGAGGCCGATAATCGCGGCATATCGGTCAGCGATCTGCTGGAGAGCGAAGTCGCGGCGAATACACCAGAGCCTACCGAAGAGGAGATGCAGAACATCTACAACCTCAATCGGGAGCAACTGTCTCGAGTTCCGCTCGAAGTGGGCATGGGACAGGTGAGAGATTTCCTCGCTGAACGAAACTATGATCAGGGCTTAGAGCGCTATGTGGAGAGTCTGCGCGAATCCCACGGGGTCGAGTCTCTTCTCGGGCCTTATCGGATCGAAGTCGAAACCGAAGGACATCCGAGCAAGGGTTCGGCCCAGGCGCCCGTGACCATCGTGGAGTTTTCAGATTTCGAATGCCCGTTCTGCCGCCAGGCCGAGCCGGTCTTCAAGCGGATTCAGGAACAGTATGGCGATCAGATCCGTTTCGTCTACCGCCAGTTTCCACTCAACGACATCCACCCGCGCGCTCAGAAAGCCGCAGAGGCGTCACTTTGCGCGGATGAACAGGGCCAGTTCTGGAACATGCATGACGTCCTCTTCGTGGACCCGGTCGAACTGGAAGTCGCCAGCCTGCGGGAAAAAGCCGCCACTGCAGGGCTGGACACAGATCTCTTCAACGAATGTCTGGACTCGGGCGCGCAAGCGGCCCGTGTCAGTGCCGACCTCAGAGCGGGAGCACAGGCCGGCGTAAGCGGAACCCCGGCCGCATTCATAAATGGCCGACCGGTTGTGGGCGCTCAGCCGTTTGAGGCATATTCGGCAATCATCGATGCCGAACTCGAACTGAATCAATAGGGGTCGGAAGGCTCAGCGGAGTGCTGAAACAATCAGTTTTTGACAGCCCGCGGACGGCATGGGACATGCCGCTAAGTCACTCATCAATAGAGCCTCCTCACGACACGAAAGCCGCTGTGAGAAGCAGCTTCGCGATTGGGGCCATGCAGTCGACTTAGAAGCCAGACAACATCATCGCGAGCAGGAGGATACAGGCATGGCCCCGAGGTGGGTGCCGAGTGGATTTCACACGATAACCCCAAACATAGTCGTCGATGATGCCGAGGAGGCAGTGGCATTCGTGAAAAAGGCTTTCGGATTCGTCGAGAACTATCGTATGACGACATCGAGTGGAACGATCGCACATTGCGAACTGAAGCTCGGCGACTCGATCGTAAATCTGGGAGCATCGATGGACGGGTTTCCGGCTAGTACCTTGCTTGCACAGATCTACGTTTAGGATTCGGATGCACTATTTCAGCGATCGGTTGAAGCAGGTGCGGAGGTGATCATGCCGATGACGGATATGTTTCTTGGCTCACGCAAGGGTCGAGTCGCAGATCCCTGCGGCAACGTGTGGACTATCGCGACGCTGAACGAAGCGGTGAATCCAGTAGAGATGCAACGCAGGATGGAACAAGCAGGCTACTGAACTGCCCGCAATGGTGCGCCTTTTCAGGCTGGCCAACACGCGGCTAAACCAGTCAGTCCTTCGCGTCACGTGTCCTGCATCCGCAAGCCGCCCGCCACTCAGGCCTGCAGGTTAGCCGCGGACCGTTGGATTGACAGAGCCCAACCCACGGCAGTGACGCCTTTTGGTAAACTTGTGATATGACCGAGGAAACGAAAAAACTGCTCGACCAAGCGCTGAAGTTGCCGCCCGAAGGAAGGGCTGCCCTGGCGGGCTCTTTGATCGAAAGTTTGGACGAAGTCGTCGATGTTGACGCTGAGGAGTTGTGGGCAAAGGAAATTGAGCAGCGAGTTCGCGATTTGGACTCAGGTGGCGTGAGAGCCGTCCCTTGGTCAGAAGCCCGTAGAGCCATTATCGGAAGTTGAAAGCGCTATCAATCAACTTTCACCCGGAGGCAATCAATGAAGCTCGGGTGGCTCGGGAGTGGTATGAAGAAAGAAATCCCGCAGCGGCTGCGGGATTTCTTTCGGAGCTTGAGCGGGCAATCGAGCAGATCTCCCGATCGCCCGATGTCTGGCCTCCCTACCTCCACAGTACTCGACGCTTTCTGTTGCATCGGTATCCCTTTTCGGTCATTTATCGAAAGGTCGGTGAAGGCGTGCAAGTCGTTGCAGTCGCCCATGCCAAGAGGCGTCCGGGCAATTGGTATACGCGATCCTGAAGAGCAAGCTGCAGCCGGCAAAGTAGTTCTTGTCCGGTTCCCCTTTTCCGACCTTTCCGAATCGAAGTTGAGGCCAGCCATTGTCTTGGCAGGTGCGGGGCGAGGAGATTGAATTCCGTGTCAGGTCACCAGCAATCCCTATGGTGATCCACATGCCGTTCCTGCAACTGACCAGAGCTTCTCGGAATGCTCACTCAGAACGGACAGAGTGCTCGACCAGACCAGCTGCTCACTGCAAGCAGTAGCCACATGGTCACCCACGTTGGTGTCCTGACGGATCCCAGTCTTCGTCAGATTGTATCAGCCGTCGTTGCAATCCTGCAGAGTTCCAACAAGTCGACGACAGCGTAGCAAGTGGCTGCACCAAACGACGTCGTCATTTCCACGATGCATGTAAGAAAATCTAGCCTCCCTCCCAACACTCCGAACTCTAAATCTGGCTCTCTTCGACCCACCTGGGAACGTCAGGATCCTGATAGTTCTCCAGGCGATCGAGCAGTGCATCCGAGCCCTCGGCCAGGGTCAGCATGCTGCGA
Source organism: Terriglobia bacterium (assembly GCA_965263045.1). Taxonomy (GTDB): domain Bacteria; phylum Acidobacteriota; class Terriglobia; order 20CM-2-55-15; family 20CM-2-55-15. The sequence continues at coordinate 5,479,993 of CBDHGK010000041.1, read as the reverse complement.
ATCTTCGGTGCAATGAAGCTCTCAGCGACAGCATGGTCCAGGAACTCCAGGAGGCGATCGTAGTATCCCTCACTGTTGAGCAGGCCGCAGGGCTTTCTGTGGATACCGAGTTGCGCCCAGGTCCAGATTTCGAACAGCTCTTCGAGCGTGCCCAGACCGCCCGGCAACGCGATGAAGGCGTCGGAGAGGTGGGCCATCTGGGCCTTCCGTTCGTGCATGGAGTCCACGACCAGCAGTTCCGACAAGCCCGTATGGGCTACCTCCCGCGACACGAGAGGCTGCGGAATGACCCCAATGACCTGCCCGCCTCCCTCCAGCACGGTGTCCGCCAGAAGGCCCATCAGACCGACCCCGCCACCGCCATAGACCAGACCCAGGTTTCGCGAGAGCAGTGCTGCCCCTAAATTCAGGGCGTCATCGCCATACTGAGTTCGAGCGCCCGAACTGGACCCGGCAAACACACAGACACGTTTGATCACGACCGGCCCAGGCCGTAACCGGCCCAAACGGCCAGCAATCCGACGACGACATTCAGGGCGACATTGACGACTGCCCGGGAAGGGTCCCCCGCTCTCACCAGGGCGAGGGTTTCATATCCAAAGGCCGAAAAAGTGGTGAAACCGCCAAGAACTCCGATGAAGAAAAACAATCGGAACTCGGATCCGATCAGCTGGCGCGAGTCGCCCGAACCGCCCAAAACGCCGATTGCAAAGCAGCCTGCAACGTTGACCAGCAGCGTGCCATAGGGCAGGCCGGTCGAACCCAACAGCCGGAAGACGATACCGCCCGCGCCAAACCGGCATATGGAACCAAGAAACCCCCCAGTACCAACCAGCAACGCATGCCATATCCAACTCGTGCTCAAGACGGCCCCACCTATATTTCAACAGACGTCATCCAAACAGACGGCCAGAACGTCCAGCCGTTTCCGGGTCCTTACCAGATCCAATATCAGATCCAGCAGGGCCCTGACCGGACCAACGCGGGGCCTACGCCGACTCGGAATCCCGGTGAACCGTGTCGGGCGAGAAAGCCGGTAGACAAACGGCAACGTACTCGGCGCCCCCGATTTCAGGGCTGCTGTAACATACCCATTCTCCGGGTCGCGCAACCACCGACTGGCCGGCACGCACATCGAATTTTCCACCTTCAAATTCAACCCGCAACATCCCATCAAGAACAACCGTAATTTCTTCGAACTCCGGGCGCTGTCCAGGCTCGGACCACCCCTGGGGAGAGACCATGCGCGCCACACTGACCGCTTCGTGACCCGAGTTAACGCGGCCAGTGTATTCTTCGATGCGCTTGGGCTTGTTGCCCGCACTTTGAATAATTGTCGGCTTCTCTATCAGTTCCGGCATTGAATCACCTGCCCAATCCTTAAAAAGAGTTGTCTCCGTCCAACACACGCCCGATTCCGCCCAACACGGATCCTTCGCCACGCGATCGCCCGCCCCGCAGCCCGGGGACTGCGGCAACGATCCGGTTCGCCAGCCGACTCAATGGAAGGGACTGGAGCCAAACCCGGCCCGGCCCCTTGAGGGTCGCAAAGAAAAGACCTTCGCCGCCAAACAGCGCCGACTTGATCTTACCGACAAACTGGATATCGTAGTCTACCGTTCCTTGAAATCCCACAATACACCCGGTGTCGACTCGCAGTGTCTCGCCACCTGCCAATTCGCGTTCATAGAGTGTTCCGCCCGCATGGACGAAGGCCCAGCCATCGCCATCGAGCCTTTGCATGATGAATCCCTCGCCGCCGAACAAGCCTGTGCCCAGACGCTTCTGGAAGGCAATGCCAATCGACACACCCTTCGCCGCTGCAAGAAACGAATCTTTCTGGGTAATGAAGTGGCCTCCAATGTCGGCGAGATGAATCGCGACAATCTTGCCCGGATAGGGCGCCCCAAAAGCGACTCTCTTCTTGCCACCGCTGGGATTGAGAAAAACGGTCATGAACAGGGATTCACCTGTCAGCAGTCGTTTCCCTGCGCCGACCAGAGCACTCAGAATTCCGCTGTCGGACTGAGATCCGTCGCCGAATATCGTTTCCATTTCGATCCCGTCGTCCATGTACATCATGCCTCCGGCCTCGGCTACAGTCGCCTCTCCCGGGTCCAGTTCCACTTCGACGAATTGCATGTCGTCACCAAAGATCGTGTAGTCCACCTCGTGCATCGTAACCATGGGTTCTCCTTCGATCGCTTGAAATATCGGAATCAGTTCACTGACAGATCGCGGCTGCTAAACCGTCCCGGTCAAGGCCTGTACGTGGGCGTGGACAGCGCCACCCAGGTTGTCGAGGTTATAACCACCCTCCAGCAGTGCGATGATGCGGTTTGAACAATGGCGTTCCGCCATGCCCATCAACTCTTTCGTCATCTCGGCGAAATCGGAATCATCCAGCATCAACTGTCCCAGGGGATCTTCGATCCGTGAGTCAAAACCAGCCGAGATGACAATCAAGTCGGGATGAAATCGCTCTTCGATATGCCTCAGGGCGCTGCTGAAGGCCTCGCGGTGAACCATCGCGGCGGTGTTTGATCGAAGAGGCACGTTGAGTGTGGCTCCCTCCCCGGCGCCGGCGCCGGCATCAGTGGCCCGTCCGGTCCCCGGATAGTACGGGTACTGATGCGTTGAAAAGTAGAAGACGTCGGGGTCGGAATAGAACATTTCCTGGGTGCCGTTGCCATGATGCACGTCCCAGTCGGCAATCAGTACCCGTTCCATTCCGTGGCGGGCCTGGGCATAACGTGCCGTGATGGCAGCATTGTTGAAGAGGCAAAATCCCATCGCAGCCTCCGGCCGGGCATGATGTCCCGGCGGTCGGATTGCCGCGAACACATTGTCTGATTCGCCGGCCACAACCTGATCCACAGCGAGCAGCCCCGCGCCCACCGCCAGACGGGCCACGTCAAATGACTCCGGGCTGATGGCGGTGTCGGGATCAAGCCGGTCATGCCCTTCACTGCTGGCCCGGCCAATGAAGTCGAATAATTCCTTTGAGTGACACCGCAAAATGTCCTCCTCTGAGGCCACCCTCGGTTCGAGGTGTTGCAGTTGCCCCCACAAGGCGTCATCGCGCTCGAGTGCGGCCCGGATGACTTCCAGCCGACGGTAGGTCTCCATATGGTATCCGGTGTCATGTTCCAGAAAGCGGGGATCATCAATCAATGCAGTGGACATTCGGAGGTTCCTTCAATGTGCCCATCTCGGGGTTGAGAAAAACGCACAATATCCAATCTGCCCGGTATCAATCACCGCAAAACATGAACAACACGACTACGTGCCTGGCGTTTCCGCTCCCGACAACAAGTCTTTTGCGGTAACGATCGCGTGGAAGGGATATCGGGATCGGATGGCCTCGGTTCCACCTTCCTCGCGATCCACGACACACAGTGTCGCCACGACCGTATAGCCTGCGGCTTCGACCTTATCGCAGGCTTCCAGGATAGATTCTCCGCTGGTGCAGACGTCGTCCACCACGATGACCCGTGATCCGGGCGATCCTGTCCATCCCTCAATCTGCCGCTTCGCCCCGTGCTTCTTGGCCTCTTTTCGAACGATGAAAGCCGGGAGCGGCGTTCCCTCGAGTTCACTCACTACGGCGACGGCAGCCGCGATAGGATCGGCCCCCAGAGTCAGGCCTCCGATGGCGTCGGCCTGAATGCCGTTGTCACGCATGCACCGGAGAATCAACCGCGCTGACAGCAACGCGCCGCGGGGATGGAGCGTCGTGGTCCGGCAGTCCAGATAGTAGGAAGACTTCTTTCCGGAACTCAGCACGAACTCGCCGATCCGGAGAGAATGTTCGCGGATGACTTCAAGGAGGCCCTGGTGATCCTCATCCATGATGCATGCGCTAGCGGCCCTCAGGGGGATAGAGGGACCGGAGTGCGGCGGTGTCGCTGGGAGAAAGCCCTGAATGGGCCAGAATATCGGTCCGAGTCGTCAACTGCCTCCTGTATCGCATGAAATACTCGGTGAAATTCCCGCCGTACTCGAACGAATACATGATATCTGCGAACTGGTCCGTGTGCCCCAGGCCCAACGCATGCCCCAGTTCGTGAACACAAGTCAGGTACACGATCGAGTCGCGGAGCAGTTTGTCTGTCGCAGCCCGAATGGCAAGATCTCTCCCCGACTGCGAAGCGCCCGGCCGCACGTAAACGAATGCACCGGGTTTGCCATTGACGCGAATATGCCGGGTTTCACCAAACAGCCCGTCATCCCCGGAGACCCAGATGAGGCGGATGAGCGCTGCGCTCTCAGTTTCCGATTCCACGAAACGCAGGCGGCCTCCGCTTTCCCGAGACCACGCCTGGAGGGCGGCACGTACGAGATCCGCGTCAAAGATATTGTATCCGGGAATATCACGACCGTCGGCTATGAAGAAAGGAATCGCTTCGCTGGTGTCGAGAGGGATCGGCTCAATAAAGATCATTCGCTGGCCGAGTCCACTTCCGGTGAGGATCAGTCCGGACCCAATGGCCAAGACCAGTCCGGCTGCTCTAAAGATGCTATGCCCGGAACGGTTCGTCATCCCCGGAAGTATACCATTCGACCCCGACGGGGATTGAAGGACCTCCACTGTCCCAACCGGTCGGTTTTCAGGCCAAAAAGGCCCGTTTTGCAGATCCTCTGGTGAAATCAGCCTGACACTTATGATACAAAAGACACCAGCTTTCAGTTCAGAACGTTCCGGTACCCAGCATGTCCGACACGCCAACCTGCGACCCTACCGAAACACGTTCAAAACCGCCTTTCAACCCCCAAAAGACTGGACAATTTTTGAATGAATGACTCACTGCTCCTGCGTCGCGTACGCAACATCTATCGCAATCTGTCTACGGCAACAAACTATGAACATATCATTCGGAGGGGCGAGGCGCGCGTGGCCCATCGCGGCCCGATTGTGGCTCACACGGGAGCCCGGACGGGCCGATCTCCAAAAGACAAATTTATTACGATGGAACCTTCTTGCGCAGACAAGGTGTGGTGGGGCGACGTCAACCAACCCTTCTTGACAGAACGCTTTGACACCTTGCTGCACAGGATCGAAGGATACCTGCAGGGCAAGGACGTTTATGTCCAGGATTGTTTCGTCGGGGCGGATCCGGACTACCGCATGCCCATCGAGGTCATTACCGAAGAAGCATGGCAGGGCCAATTCGCGCGAAATCTCTTTCCGAAGCGGACATCAGGAGAACCGGCGGAGTTCACGATAATCAGCCTGCCGAACTTCCATGCGATACCGGACTTCGATGGAACCAACTCGGAAGCGTTCGTTCTTATGAATTTTGCGCAGAAGATGGTCCTGATCGCGGGAACAGCGTATGCCGGCGAAATCAAGAAGTCGGCGTTCACGATCATGAACTACCTGATGCCCGGGAAAGGCGTATTCCCGATGCACTGCTCGGCCAACGTCGGGAAAGATGGATCCACAGCCATTCTGTTCGGCCTGTCGGGAACCGGGAAGACGACGCTGTCCGCAGATCCCGAACGGACTTTGATCGGCGACGACGAGCACGGTTGGAGCGATAAAGGTGTGTTCAACTTCGAGAGCGGGTGCTATGCGAAGGTGATTCGACTCTCGCCGGAAGCGGAGCCGGATATTTACCGCGCCACCGGCCGGTTTGGCACGGTGCTCGAAAACGTCGTCATCGACGATGACACGCGGACTCTGGACCTGGACGACGACTCGATTACCGAAAATACGCGGGCGGCGTATCCGCTGACCTATATTAAGAACAGAGAAGAGAGCGGACTCGGGGGTCACCCTAACAACATTATTATGCTGACGGCCGACGCGTTCGGCGTTCTGCCGCCGATCGCGCGCCTGACGCCCGAACAAGCGATGTATCACTTTATTTCCGGATACACAGCCAAGGTAGCCGGCACCGAGGCCGGCATGGGCAAAGAGCCGCAGGCGACCTTCAGCACCTGCTTCGGTGCCCCGTTCATGGTGCTCCATCCAACCGTTTACGCGAATATGCTGCGAGACCGGATGGAAAAACACAAGACCGATTGCTGGCTCGTCAACACCGGTTGGACCGGCGGCCCCTACGGCGTGGGCACTCGTATGAAGATCGCTCACACCCGAGCCATGGTACGGGCGGCTCTCGATGGAACACTGAAAGAGGTACCGACCGAGGCCGACCCGATATTCAATCTTCAGATTCCGATATCATGTCCCGGCGTTCCCGAAGAAGTGCTGAATCCGCGTGATACCTGGGCCGATCCAGCCGCATATGACGCGAAAGCCCGTGATCTGGCCAGTCGGTTCAAAGAAAACTTTCTGATATTCGCCGACGATATGGCGGATGAAGTCGTTGCCGCCGGCCCCCGGTAATCGGGTCGCACCAGCGTACGATGTTGCTCGAAGGCAAGACTGGACTGATCATGGGCGTGGCCAACAAGCGGAGCATCGCTTGGGGCATCGCTCAGTCCACTGCCGGGGCCGGAGCCCGGCTGGTCCTGACCTACCAGAATGACCGACTGGGCGAGAACGTTCGAAAACTTGCGCCGGAACTCAGCAACCCACTGCTCCTTCCATGCGACGTCCAGAGCGATGATGAAATCGATCGCCTGCTGGAGAGCATCCAGGCCGAGGTCGGTGCTCTGGATTTTCTCGTTCATGCCCTCGCGTTTGCTCCACGGGAAGCACTCTCTGGCCCCTATACCGACACGTCCCGCGAAGCGTTCCGGATCGCTCTCGACGTCAGCGCTTACTCCCTGGTTGCCCTCGCCCGCCGCGCGGCACCGCTGATGAAGGATCGTGACGGCAGCATCATGACGCTTACCTACCTTGGCGGTGAGCGCGTGGTCCCGGGTTACAACGTCATGGGTGTCGCCAAAGCTGCTCTGGAAGCGTCGGTCCGCTACCTGGCTAACGATCTCGGGCCCGACGGCATTCGCGTCAATGCGATTTCGGCCGGCCCGGTCCGCACACTGGCCTCTTCTGCAGTGTCGGGCATTACCAGCATGGTCCGGATGCACGCCGAGAAAGCGCCTCTCCGGAGAGCCACCGAAACGAGCGAAGTCGGGGATACAGCCCTGTTTCTGGCAAGCACGTTGTCGCGCGGAATCACCGGGGAAGTGATCTATGTGGACGGGGGGTACAACGTCCTCGGCGCGTGATTCCGGGCGGCGTGTGGCCGGAAGCTGAACCGCACCGTTGCAGTTTGGGTCGCCGCTCCGTGTGAGCCTTGTTATCAGGACGTTGGCGGGGCTGCCCCTCGATCAGACCTCGCTTGGAACGCGAAAGAGATCGCCATCTGATGGACGCGGCGGCGGATTGAAATGCCGCGACATTCCGACCGGGGACCCGGGTTCAGGAGAGGCCTCACCAGCTTACGCGAATACCTGTGGTGGCCGAAATACCCGAGTAGGCGCCACCGTCATTGGCGCTGTCGGTCATTTCACCAAAAGCCAATCCACTCTGAAGCTTCAGCTTGTGACCGTAGAAGTAGTAGTTGGCACCAAGATACACCTCGCTGTATTCATCGCCCCGTCCAGAGATGGCCCGGTTTTCGTACCGAGCCAGTCGGACTCCATTCGGGTTCTCGCTGCTCATGAAAGTGTGACGGCCAACAATTTGGAACTTGCGCGTCACGTTGAGAAAGGGCATGGTGGTCAGACCCCACAGATCGCTCTGACCAAGATAGCCAGACCCAGTGCCGAGATCGCCTCGAAAACCCCACCGATCGTCTTCGAATCTGAAATTGACTGAGGTTACGTGTCGGAGGTTTCGCGTGAACGTGTTACGGGAATCCGGATTCTGAAAAACGTAGTTACCGGTCAGCAACGCCTCCCTCACTCCCAGCGCGTCGGCGAAATCGTAGCCGATAACGGCAAGCCCGAAATAACTTCCGTTGAATCTGCCGAATTCGCGGTTCGCTTCCCCCCCCGAGTAGACGCCTGCGTGATAGACCCAGCGCGAGAGCGTACCTGAAACACTGACGCCGGGCATGTATTCCCGGGTAAACCACAGGTTGTTGGTCAGGTTGCTGCGGTCGATGGTCAGAAGTTCCTTTGATGATGTCGAACCGTCCACCGTAAACCCAACGCTCTGGTTCCCGAACGTCAATGCCAGCCGACCACTGCGGCTCCACTCCAGATAAAAGTCTGTGAGCCTCAGAAAAACCGGATCTCTCTCCTGCGGGTTGAACTCGGCTTCGGTGTGCACAGTGAACTGGTCAAACAGCCTCGTCCTGACACCGAGGCGAAGGCGCCGGACATTCCACTCCGAATGCGATGACGGATCGTCGCTCACCGACGCGTACTCGTATTGAAACCGTCCACTGAACAGCAGACTCTGGACGACGGGGTTCTCGTCGTTCTCATACCACCGGGAGAATCTCCAGATGTCGTCATAAGTGGATGGCGCCTGTGCCGCCAGCGATTGAGATGGCGCTGCGTGGAATTCGACAGGGGTCAGCCAAATGATGAGCGCAACGACGACAACCTGTTCGATTTTCAGTTTCATTAGAGCGCTCTACTTCAATAGGTGCAACATACACGCAATCGTTGGGATAGGAAAGAGGCTCGGCGGTGGGTTCCCAAAGATTTAACGTTCTGTTGATATGACCGTAACAAAATGACCTGCAAGATGTCCCAGTCCTTAGAAACGCGGGCGGGCGTCGATGTACATCGAGTGTCGAATCGGATAACGGATGCAGGGTGGGCACGGCTTTCGGAATGGGATCTATTCGACGGTTTGTAGAACCTTTTCGTCACTCTGGATCGGGAGAGAGGCCACTGCATTCTGGGGCGCCCGCCAGTGATCGATGACCGACACTTTCTGAACACAACCAATCGTACATCGCGGCGCACACGGCTTCCGGGTATAAAACTCCCTGCGAATATCTTCAGCCGTGTACTCGGCAAGAGGGATGCCGGGATAGCCGCGCTGTTGTGAGCAATAGTGGACCAGACCGTCCTCGCAAATGTAGAGGTAACGCGCACCGGCGCGACAGTGCCAGTCGTTCGACTTTCCGTGAGCGAGATTCTCCTGAAACCAGTTCAGGCGCGTATAACTTCGGCTGCCGTAACTCCGGATCTTTCGATAGACACGCTCTTCCATATTCTCAAGTGGCTTTACCTGTCCGGAGCCATCATGAATAATTCCCAACGACGTGGAGAAACCCATGTGTTGCGCCAGTTCCGTGATGTGAAGGGCATCTTCCGGGGTCCTGATTCCGCCGCCGATCACAGAATTGATGTTCACATCGAATTCGGAAAGTTCGGCAAGATTCTGGAGCTTCAATTCAAGAACTTTCAAGCTCTTCATTGAGACTTCGTCCGGCTCAATGTTGTCGATGCTGATCTGCAAATACTCAAGGCCGGCTTCATTGAGCGCCCGGATTTTGTCCGGAACAAGCAGATACCCATTGGTTATCAGTCCGGCGATCATTCCAAGGTCTCGAATCCTGGCAATGATTTTTTCTATCTCGGGATGCATCAGCGGTTCGCCACCACTGATCGTGATAATTGAAGTCCCCAGTTCCGCCAGTTTGTCGAGCCGCCGGCACATCTCGTCGGTTGGAACTGGAGGAGAAAAGTCGTCGTATTCGTTGCAGTACGCGCAGGCCAGATTGCAACGTCGGATAGGGATGATATGAGCCAGGAGCGGATGCTGGGTGGAGGCCAGGCCCCGCACTATCATTCGAGTTTCGCGCCACCGAAGCCGGAGTCTATTCTTCCTTTTTATCATCAACAACCATTTGGTAAATGTGTCTGCGAATCACCTGTAAGATAGCACAATCGAGATACTTAGCTGCCTGCCCGAGCAGGGCGTCGATAATGGAGATTAGATGGAACTGCGTTTCCACTGGAAATTCCCCCTGAGCGTCGAACCGGACCGGTTGTGGGAGTCAAGCCCATTCTTAGTTGAAACTCTCCACGGCTCACGATGGGTCATGCAACCTTCTTCTTCGATCTCGTCGACGTCTTCGCCTCAATTTTCAGCTCTCGCTGGAGGGCTTCGCGGAGCTTTGGAAGATGACGGTAGCCGATCACCTTCCTCAGGCGCGGTTCGATGTCGATGAGCGCCGTCGCCAACCAGCGTTGCCGCTGACTCGAGTTCTTCCAATGATCGACCTTCGCACACCTTTCCTCGACAAGGGCATTGACCGATTCCAGGCAATTCGTCGTCTTGAACGAACGGCCCAAGACCCCGTACACGCCGAGCCGATGCAACGTGAGGGTCTCTTCCAGGCCTTCCTCAAGGCTCGCAGCCCCCGATTGGTTTCGCTCCTCGAGCTCTCCATGGAGCTCTCCGAGCGCCGCCCGAGCTTCGTCGTACTCCGGGCGCTCGTAGGCCCGCTGCAGCCGGCGTCGCCACACGGCTTGCTCGGTCTTCGATAGGTATCTCACGACGTTCTCGCGTTTGTGCCATTGGCAGCGTTGGACCAGGGCTCGATTCCTGAATGCCTTCTTGACCGCCGCCCGCAGACCTTTGCCGCCGTCGACAATCACCAGCACGCCTTCAGAGATGTCCAGGCCCCGCTCCATCAACGAACGGAGAAACGGAGTCAGCACTTGCTCGTTCTCCGTGTCGGTCTCCACGAAGCCCAAGAAGCGTTTGTCGCCCGAAAGCGTGACGCCCAGGGCCACTACCATCAGGGCGTCGGCAAACGCCTTCCCGTCCAGGAAGATCGCCACGACGTCCTCGCCACTCAGATCCCGCTCCTGCATCTCCCGAAGTTTCGCGGCACTCGCCTGGACGAATCCTCGAGACACCGTCGAACTCGACAGTCCGATCGCTCCCGGAATCGCTTCAGCGGCCGATTCATAGTTCCGGCAGGAGATCCCATACAGCACACGTCTGAGCAGTAGCTCGTTCACCGCGCCACCCGGACTGAGTTCCTCGTAGGTCCGAAGCGGAATCTCCCCGCCCGCCACGCTGCGCACTCGAGGCACCCGAACCGGCACCCGCTGGCCACCCAGCCCCACGGTCCCCGGATTGCTCCCGTGTCGCCGGCCCCGCAACGCCGCCTCCTTTCGTGCGTATCGCTCACCCGCCAACGACTTCACTTCCTCGTCGAGCAACTCCTCCACGTGCATCAACCCCAGTGGGATCAACGCCCGAATCATCTCCACCTTCGAGTCCAATTCCAGTCCCGAGTATTCCTCCCGGCTCAGGACCTCGACCTCACCCAGCACACGCGACTTCTTGCGTTTCTTTACCGAACGTAACAGACTCCTCATCTCGGCTCCTTTCTCTTACAGGCTTGATGTTGTTTCTTCCAATACCATCAAACCATGGGGTTTGGAGCCGTTTCAATTTCCAACTAAGATTGGCACACATTCGGTTGTGGCGGTATATCGCCGATACCGGCAGCCTGAACGAGGCGGCCGGACTGCCCGAGTGGAAACTTCAGTACATCCCGGAAGACGACGGCGGATCCCGGCAGGTTGGCGAGACCCGTTATCTGGGTTGGCGCCTGAAGTGGGACGAGCACCCCTTCGAGTGGATCGAAGGCGAACGGTTCGACATATTGAGGGTCTACCACAATGGACCCCTACGCTGGTTCCGGCTGGCCGTTCGGCTTTCACCCGCCGAGGGTGGATCACTATTGGAGGAGGACATAACGGTCGCACCACGATGGTCTCTGGTGGCCCCGGCAGTCTATTGGGATCTCGGGTACCGGTCGCGCAACCGCTTCGAGCGCGTCTATCGAAACATCGAAGCGGATCTGAGGGGGCAAACCCAGGCGCCGTTTCGGCCACGGCATCCGATCCCTGTCCCTGTAACTCGCGTCGAGCGACTCGAACAACGATTACAGGACGTTGACGGTGCGGAATACTTGCCATTCCTACTCGATGCGCTGGAATCGCATTCCGATATGGAACTGCGCCGAATGCGGGCTTTCGCCTTCGCAGACGAATGGGGCGCGGATCGCGTCCGTGTCCTGAAGCTTTTTCTACACGCTGCTGCCGCGGGACTATTGGATCTGTCGTGGGATGTAATCTGTCCGAGTTGCCGGGGTGCAAAAGCACGGACTTCGAAGCTGATAGACCTCCGCAGGGAAGCTCATTGTGACGCCTGCAACATACGGTATACCGCTGATTTCGCCGAGTCCGTCGAAGTCACCTTTCTCCCCAACCCGGGCATTCGCACCATCGAGACAACAGACTATTGCAGCGGTGGCCCGATCAAGTCACCGCACATCGTCGTGCAGCAGCAGATTCCGCCCGGAGATGTCCGGGTCCTGAGGCTCACTCTCCGGCCGTGGCAGTACAGGCTGCGGTCACTGAAGCTTCCAGCTTCTATGGAGATCAAAATCGGGAACGAAATCGAGGAGGCTCGCGTAACGGCAACTCTGGAACCCAGCGGAATTACACCAGAGACAATCGTTCTCGGCAAAGAAATTACGTTGACCATTCAGAACCACACGGAAATAACACAAACGGTAATGCTCGAAAGAACCTCGGAGTCAGAACAGGCAACGACGGCAGCTTTCGTCACTACGATGCCGGAGTTCCGCTCCCGGTTCGCATCCGAAGTCCTGGCGCCTGACACGCAGGTGAGTTCCGGTACCCTCTGCCTGATGTTTACCGATCTGATGGGGTCGACGTCGATGTACGAAGAGATCGGGGACACGTCTGCGTATGCGCGTGTCCACCGACACTTCGAAATCTTGCGGGACGTGGTTGCAACCTACGATGGAACATTCGTCAAGACGATCGGTGACGCGGTAATGGCGGCGTTCACCGACCCGTCCCGGGCACTGGGTGCAGCATTCGATATGCACAATCGGATGCGGCTGGACAACGAGCAGAACAGGCCGCCGCTGACGCTTAAGATCGGCCTCCACCAGGGGCCCTGTTTCGCGGTCAACATGAACGAGAACCTTGATTACTTCGGTACCACCGTCAACATTGCGGCCAGAGTTCAGAAAGGAAGTCTGGGAGGGGACATCGTGGTGACCGGTGAAATTTACGACGACCCGGAAGCGGCGGCATTGTTATCGGAGCGCGCACATGTTTACGAAGCATTCGAGATTGAGATTCGAGGGCTCTCAGGAACCCGCCATGCTCACCGCATAACGCCGCGATTTTGAGAGTCTTTGAGAAAAGACGCGCCTGCCACTCACTCCCCCTGGACGATATCTCCTGCAGTATCGAAAACTGTCACAGGCCCGTATTGTTCCATGACGGCACGAATCTCGCTCGCATCTCCGACGGCAACGATGGTCATCGTTTCAGGATCCAGGTATTTCAGGGCCATACTCTGAACCTCTTGAGGAGTCACAGCCATGACCTGTTCCGGGTAGGTCTCCCAGTAGTCCGGTGCAAATCCATAGATCTCACGGGTCGTCGAATAGCTGAGCAGACTCGTGGAACGTTCCAGCGACAGGGCAAATCGGGCCACAATAGATCGCTTGACCTCGTCCAGTTCAGCCCCCGCCACCAGTTCATCCCGCATGCGTCCGAGCTCATAGAGGAATTCGGTCATGCTTCCATCAGTGACTTCGGTGCGTACATCCGCTGATGCCCGCCAGGATCCTGGATACTTCAGGGCCGAGAAGGAACTGTAAGCGCCGTAGGTGTAGCCTTTCGCCTCACGGAGGTTCAGGAAGAGGCGGGAAGATGGGCCACCCCCGAGAACTGCGTTCATGACGGTGAATGGGATATAGTCGGGATCGCGACGATCCAGAGCCAGACTACCTATATATATCGTCGTCTGCGCAGAATCTGGCCGATCGACCAGAAGGATTTGACCTACCGTCGGCGACTCCGGATTCGGGGGCAGTTCAACCACGTGGTCGGTGGGTTCCCAGTCTGCCAGCCAGTCGTTCAGTTCGGCGACGATTGCGGCCGTATCGATGTTACCGGCAATGCTGAGGATTGAATTCTGAGGCGCATAACGTTCCCGATGCCATTGGGCCAGCAATTCGGTCGACATCGCGTCGAGCGAAGCCTCCGTCGCCGAGCGGGTCGCGGCGGGATGGTCGCTGAAGATTGCGGCAGCGAATCGCTCATTGGCCAGGAATCCAGATGACGTGCGTTGCTGGCGTAGTGCGGCTCGCTCCTCCTGGCGCAGACGCTCGAATTCGGATTCGGGAAACGTGGGGTTCAACAAAACGTCACGCATCAGCTCAAACCATTCGTCCATGTTGCGACTCAACCCGGTAGCGCTCAATCTGGCCACATCTGATCCGAACGACGACACACTATTAAGGTTCGCCCCGAGACGGGCGACCTGTTCGCGAATTTCGCTGTTGGAACGGGTTGTGGTCCCTTCGCGCAACATCCTGGCTGTCATTTCCGCCATACCGGCGAGTTCCCTGGATTCATGCAGCGGGCCCGCGCCACTGATCGTCAGTTGCATCGTCACGATCGGCGAGCGGTCATCCTCCAGAACCAACACTCTGAGACCGTTATCCAGGGTGGCTTCAACAGCACGCGGGAGCGTCACCTGCAGAATGTCATCGGAAACCGGAGCCAGGTTCTTGCGGACCACCGAAGATGCGTCGGGCGCCTCAGGGTCCTGAGCATGCGCCAACGACGGGACAACGATAACGACCAGCATAAGATACACAATCGCCCTCGGTCGCATTACTGATCCCCCCCTGCAGATGCACGGCCATCCCTCGCTTGTGGTAGCGTCAGCACCACAGTTCGATTGGTTTCCCTCAGGTAGATTCCCGCGGACGACCGGATCTCGTCCCTCGACACCCGGTCAAACTTTTCCTGAAAGGTGTTGATCAGTCCCGGGTCGTTGTAGAACACTGCGTTTTCAGCCAGGGCATTGGCCCGTGAGCGGGTGCTCTGGAGCCGCTGTGCATTTTGGCGCTCGATCTGGGCCCGCACCTTCTCCATCTCCCAATCTTCTACAAGTTCGCTTTTCAGTTTCTCGATTTCCTCATAGATCACTATCTCCACTGCTTCCAGGTCGACCCCCGGTCTCAGAGTCGCAGAAATCGAAAAAAGAGAAGGCCCGCGTCGCTCACCGAGACCTGCACGGACGCTGAGGACCAACTGTTCCTCTTGTACCAGCCTCTTGTAAAGACGGCCCGACTGTCCTCCGCCAAGGATGTCTGCCAGCATGGACAGCATGTACCAGTCGCCGGTGTTGCCCACGGGCGCCTTATAGGCGATGTCGACTCTCGGCAGACGGGCAAACTGATCCTGAAGCGTGACCCGTTTCTCTTGTGTTTGCTCGGGCTCGACGATGAATGCCTCTAGCGGCGCCGGCTGCGATGGAATATCCCCAAAGTAATGTTCGATCCTGGCCAGCGCTTCTTCACTGTCGAAGTCTCCGACGAGCGCGAGTACGGCGTTGTTCGGTGAGTAATACTCCGTAAAGAAGTCCTCTACATCGAACAGCGTGGCTGCATCGAGATCCTCCATGGAACCGATCGTGGAGTGACTGTAGGCAAATGACTCATAGGCCGTCTCGTTGACAGTCAGAAACGTCCGGCCATAGGGCCTGTTGTCATAGCTGCGCCGGCGTTCTTCCTTTACTGTCTGTCGCTGGTTTTCAAGGTTCGCCTCGGAAATGTCCAGGGATCGCATCCGGTCCGCCTCCAGGAACAGGCCGAGGTCAAGCTGGTTCGAAGGCAGGGTTTCGAAATAGTTGGTCCGGTCGGCGTTGGTCGTTCCGTTCATGCTGCCGCCGTTGTTCTGGATCAGTATGAAATGCTCGCCCTTTCCGACATTTTCCGAGCCCTGGAACATCATGTGTTCGAACAGGTGGGCAAACCCGGTCTTCCCGCGGCGTTCGTTACGCGATCCAACGTCGTAAACAACGCAAATGGAATAGGTCGGTGACGAATGATCCTCCGAAATAATGACCCGCAGCCCGTTGTCCAAACGAAAAATTTCGAATGGAACGTCAAACGACTGGGCTGCCCCGACCTGCGGCAAGATTACGGCGGCAAGTAACGGGAATGACGAGAGAAGAAGTCTCTTCAGCATGCTTTCACCTCTAGTTGACAGGAAATCTCAGCCAGTCTATTCGACCTGCTTCATCCATTCCACACATTCCGCCAGTTTCGTCGACATGACGTCCCGGGCAAAGTGGGCGCGGCGGCCGTGTCCGGGCAGCACCCACTCGAAGCGGTATTGAGTGAGTTCAGACATCGACTTGATCGTTTCAGTCCAGGAATACCAGTTGACCTCCGGGAATGCGACCAACTGTTCGTGTCGGGGTGACCACGCCAGGTGATCGCCGGTGAACAGGAAACGGTCCTTGTAGTGCAGCACGGTATGGCCGCGCGTGTGTCCTGGCGTAGGAATAGCCGTCACGTCTTTGCCCAGTGGGATGGGCGCCCGACCCCCCAGAAAGCGTTCAGCGGGCACCACACGCCCCTCACTGCGGTGAATGATCCGTTCACAACCGAAATGCTCCCGGAACTTCTTGTGATCGGCAACGTCGTCACGGTGAGTGAGAAACATCATGGAGATCCCACCAAGTTCGTTGATCCGCCCGGCCAGAGAGGCGGTGAATCGAGGAGAATCGACCAGAATGTTCCCCTCCGGACGCACGATCAGGTAGCTCGACGCCCCGTAGGAATAACGGGAAGCGAAGCCGCAGAAATAAACGCCGTCTTCGATTTCCTCTGGAAAGGACCGAATCGCAGCCTTCAGGTCTGTCGTTTTGCGAGTGCCAATCGAACCCGTCGGACAGGTCACGAGAGCCATCTGAGCCTGGTGAGTTTGCGCCCCATTCTCAGGTTGGGCAGAAACTACGGACTGTCCGGCATCAGCGGTAAAGGTTTCCGGAGCGATTTGACGGCAGAGGTCGCAGTCGATACACGTATCGTCGACGAAGAAATTTCCAGCTACGTTGCCTTCAAGAGTTGCTCGGACGTTAGCCATGCTCCCGGCTCTCACCCAACTTTGCAAAGTCCGTCCCGGACGGCCCCTGGAAAACACTCAAGCCGAACTCATGAACGATCGAGAAGATGTGGTCGAAGATATCGGCCTGGATACCCTCGTATTCGTCCCAGTCGGTGACGTTCGTAAACACGTACAACTCGATCGGCAGGCCTTCGGCAGTCGGATCGAGTTGGCGGACAATCAGGGTCATATTCTGATGGATCTTGGGATGCTTCTTCAAATACTCAACGAGATACGCGCGGAGCGTGCCCACATTGGTCAGCCTGCGGGAATTCACAATCAGGCTGGGATCGGGGGCATATGATTCGTTGAAATCGGCGATCTCAGCCCGCTTCTGACGGACATAGTCCCGCAGGACGGCAAAGTTTTCGAGTCGATCGAGGTCCACCTCATTCAGGAAACGAATCGAGTTCGTATCGATAAAGAACGATCGCTTGATGCGGCGTCCACCCGATTCCTGCATACCGCGCCAGTTCTTAAATGACTGTTCAACCAGTTTGTGGGTGGGTATGGACGTGATGGTTTTGTCGAAGTTCTGAACCTTAACGGTATGGAGGCTCAGCTCTATCACATCACCGTCCGCACCGTACTGGGGCATTTCGATCCAGTCTCCAACACGGACCATGTCATAGCTCGTCATCTGGAGACTTGCGACGAACGAGAGTATGGTGTCCTTGAAAATCAGCAGCAGGACGGCCGTAATCGCGCCAATCCCGCTGAACAGTAGTAACGGGGACTGTCCCGTCAGCGTTGCGATAAAGAGGACGGCGCCGATCAGGTAGATGACGATCTTCGTAATCTGGACATAGGCTTCGATTGGCCGGTCCTGGGCGATCGCCTTCGTTGAGTAGTCTTTGGCAACTGCACTGAGAAAGGCTCCAATAGCCGATAACCCGATCAGGATCATCGCGGCCGAAGCCAAGCGCTGGACGACGGTGTCAAGATCGAGGGGAACGTTGGGTACCAGGCGGATCCCGAAATATATCGTCCATGCCGGCGCCAGGTGTGCCACCCGGCCAAATACGTTGTACTCGAGAAGGACGTCGTCGAACTGGAAGGCAGTTCCACGCGCGATCCGGGTGATCGTGGCCAGAATAATGTTTTTCGTAATCCGGTCGGTGAGGTAAGCGACGAGTACGACGGCCAGCAGACCGAGGATCGATTCCAGGATCGGATACTGGTTCAGAACTGCCAGCGCGCTCGACATGTCGTCATCTTACACGGATCGCACAAAACCGGACAGACTCCCCTCTCCAATCTCCTGAGACAGCGAACCTTTTGAAACGACTCAGAAGCAGGCGATGTGTCGAAACAGAATCGAAAGGCCCAGATGTCAGAAACGAGGACAGTTATACGTGAACCCACTGATCTCTGTATGCTGGTGTTCTAGTGAGAACCGGCCAATCGGTCGTTCACCGCAAGCTTCTGCTGCGATTTGAGATGATACATACGTCGGTCGGCGACCGACGTGACGTCACCTAAGGTGAGCCCGTCTTGGGGTGCCGTCGCGACACCCCAGCTGACGCCAAAGCCCAACATCCGATAAGATTCGAATTCAGGGTCTTCATTAACCAGCCTGAGAAACTCCCGCACTGCGCGCCGACATTCAAACGCCGAACGCTTGCTGGCTACGAGAAACTCGTCGCCGCCAAAACGGCAGAGGAGATCAGTTGATGCAAACACTGACTGTAACTGAGCAGCCAGTCGCACGAGTACATCATCACCAGCCGGGTGTCCAAAGCTATCGTTGACAGCTTTGAAGGAATCCAGATCCATCAGCACGATGGAGAAGGGTTCTCCGGATGTATCCTTGAATGCACGCTCGAGTGCACGTCGATTGGCAAGGCCCGTCAATCGGTCGGAAATTGCGTCGTGGTGTGCGACTTCGATCATTCTGGCTTTATGAATGCCTCCGGCGATACGTTCGGCCGTCGCTGTCACATGACGCACCTCGTCGTCACCAAACTTCGCCTCGCGGTACACCGACAGAACAGCCAGCACGCAACCATCGAACAGGACAGGGGCTGCCACGACTCGGGCCCCTTCGAACTGTCCGGAATCCACGCTGAGGTTCGCGCATGCGCTCTGCTGGGCCGCGACCCAACCCGCCACGCCTACCCCGAACCCGAGGACAGTAGTGTGATCTTCGCTCCCGGCGCTGGAAACCAATTGATCACCTTCTGCGAGCCACAATACTGCAGTGGCTGACTGGAAATGGCCTTCCAGCATACCGGTGACCTCTGAAGCAATTTCGGGCACAGATGACAAACCGGCGATGGCCTCGGAGAGCGTGTCCAGGAAATTGACCTCCGATGCCGCTCTCTCGATGTCGGAATAGGCGTCTGTCCGGCACTCGGAGGCGTTCCCACCCAATTCCGGGCCTGTGGCATCCCGGTAGACGCGCTTCCAGTGAACCACGATGTCGGGGTCAAAGAGGCTGCCGGCCCCATTCTCGAGCATCTCGATTGCCGCCTCGGCTGTTGCTGAAGGGTTGTCACGACGGGAAATGAAACTTTCGTAAGAATCCACGATCGCGATGACGCGGGCGGCAATCGGGATCGAATCCCGTCGGAGCCCCCTGGGATATCCGGAACCATCGTAACGCTCGTGATGGAAGCGAATGGCTTCCGTGACGGGGTAAGAAAACTTGATGTTGGATATGATCTCCGCACCGACCTCCGGATGAAGCTGCATCTTCGTCATCTCTTCCGGCGTCAATGACCCTTTTTTTCTCAGAATATAGTCCGGTATGGCCAGTTTTCCGATGTCGTGTAAGAGCGCGGCGGCAGCAATTCCATCCACTTCGTCGTCATCCAGCTTCATCGCCCGAGCCAGCGACCGGGCGTATGCCTGAACACGAATCACGTGACCGGGGTTCTGGTCTTTGGCATCGATCGCCAGTACTAGCGTCTCCAGAGTCGATTCGTGCAGCCGGGCCATCCGTTCGGCGTGACGTTTTCTGCTTTCGAGCTGTTCGGTGTGGGCGCGGTGGGCGCGGAAGTTGAGGTAGAGAAGTGGAAACATCGGCAACAATGCCCCCAGAGCCGCATATGCCAGCCGGGCGTCGAATACGAAAGCGCCGACCCCCACAGGGAGTCCCATAGCCAAACACAACAGGACTATGGCGCGGACCATGGACAGGTTGTTGTTTGTCAGGTCTCTTCTCAATTTCAGCAAATCTCCTGTTCTCTGATCTATCGGCGGAACGGATGCCGTCCTGTATCGGGCAAAACAATTTCAAGTTTTCTCTGGTCTGGCCGATGAAGAGTAGTGAAGGCGAAAAGAACGTCCCACAACCGGATCATTGGAGTTGCGAATGTCGGCGATCATTAAGGAATCGGAGATCGAAGGTATCCAGGCGCAGAGCGGCGCCTTTGCCAACCTGTTGCGCATGAGGGATCGCAAAATCGGCATGCACAGCTCACGTATGCGGTCGCTGGCCAGTAAGGTCGCCAAACGCTTCAAGCTGTCTCTGGGAGAGACATGTCTTCTCGAAACTGCAACGCATCTTCACGATCTTGGTAAGATCGCGATCCCCGATCCGATCCTTCATAAATCTGGGACGCTCAGCACGGAAGAACGCGACATCATGCAAGGTCACGCCCAGTTTGGATATGATGCGCTCCATCAAACCGGAAGCTTCAAGCAGGTGGCGGACATGGTCCTGCACCACCACGAGTGGTATGACGGCTCGGGATACCCGAATCGTCTCGCGGGCGATGACATCCCGTTTGGTGCCCGGCTCATCGCCGTGCTGGACGCATATGATGCGATGACTGAAGTACGGACCTATCGCCGAGCCCGCACTGCACGGGAAGCCGGCGAGGAACTGATTCTGGGCAAGGGCACCCAGTTTGACCCGGAAGTTGTGGAAGCAGTGCTGGAAACCATCAACTTTGGTGTGCACTGACAGGCGGCGGAGCAACTGCGTCTGTCGGCGATCCTCAGCGCGGCACACGATGTGGGGTGTTTTGGGTGGCTTTATGCAGTTGAAAATGTGGGTCGAGGGGGAATCACGCGACTTGGGAGGCAAAGCTGAATAGTCCAACGACGGGTTTTTCGGTCTCCCGCAATGAAGTATTCAGGGATCGGGAGCGAACCGTTGCGAAACAGACATTCAACGCTTGCCATCAAGTGAGCCAGTCTTGACTCTTTGCTGCTGCACTCAGGCTCCCTGAAGCCAACAGTGAGCCATTTGGGTTGCTATTCCTCAACCGATCACCCATCCGTTTCGACTGACGACCCGCCCGACGCAGATTCTTCCTTCTTTGAAACTTTCTTTGTGGTTTTCCGCGTCGTCTTCTTTTTGACTGCTGTGGTCTTCTTCGTTACGGACGGCTTCTTCTTTGTCTTCTTCTTCTTCTTCGTGACGGCTTTCCGGGTCGTTTTCTTGACCCTGGGTTTGGCCTGAACCTTCGGAGTTTTAGCATCCCCTGCCGTCGAATCCCCAGCGGCCTGCGCCGTCTCTTCATCATCAGCGGCGACAGGTTCGGTGGCTGCCCCAGGCCCTTCCACAGCTCTCGAGGACTCCTCCGATGACTCCTGCACGCTCGCGACCAGTCGCTCGATCTCTTCACCTGGGTAGATTCGAAGTACCCCCTGACGATTTCGCTCGAGGCGCAGCACGCCGGCCTTCTGGACCTGTCGCAGTGCATCTAAAAGACCCGCGAAACCGTAGGCCCTTTCGTCGAAATCCGGTTCGGCCGCTTTTATGAACTGCTTGACACCGCGGACGTACATGGGCCATTTCAACGGCGCTTCCGCTCTCTCGAACACCGACCGGATCAGTTGGATGCCTTCCTCGGTTCCCGGTGATGCATTCCCAGGTGTCTCCTCGGATTCCGGTGCTCCTTTGGCTTCACTGCTTGCGGGCCCGGAGCCGTTCACCGCATCGGCAGATTCGGAATCAGATTTGGAAGTCGATTGGGACGGCGATCGGGCGGAAGGCCCGGAGGACCGTTCGGACGCAACGGATCGAGGAGAGCGACTCCGGGCAGTTGAAGACGCTTTCGGGCGATCGGCCGCTTCCTTTCCGGTTTCTTCGTTGAACTCTTCGTTCAACTCAACGAGCAGACTGCGATCCACCTGCTTCAGGCTAACCACTCCGGTTCGGGCCAGCTTTTCGATGAAGTTGCGAAACGTCGTCACACCGTAGTCGCGCTCGGAAAACGTGGAGTCCAGTTGCAACAACGTACTCTTGAGGAGTCCGAGCTGTGGCGAAACCTCACGATCACTCAGTACCGTAAGCGCCCTGCGAACCAGAGGGATGGCCTTCTCGACGGGTATTTCGCTGGTTGATCGCGACCGACTCACGGGCCGGCGGCCCGAACTCTGAGATCGGATTAGATTTTCGTATGCAATGAACTCGTAGCAGTTCCTCTGCATAATGCCGCTGGTGAACCCACGCCCGCCCACGACAAACACCTTCTTGTCATATTGCTTCAGTTTCTCGACCAGAGTGATGAAATCACTGTCGCCACTGACGATGACAAACGCATTGATGTGGTCACGGGTAAACGCCATTTCCAATGCGTCGAGGGCGAGGTTGATATCGGCGCCGTTCTTGTCCCCACCGGGTGTCATATTCCGCTGAACCATGTGAATGGCATGCTGACCCATGGTCCGGCCATAGTCGCCGGACCGCTTCCAGTCGCCGTACGCGATTTTCGTGACGATCTCGCCGCGCTCCTTGATCGCTTCCAGAACGGCGGATATGTCAAAGTTTCTATTCAGTGTGTTCCGGACCCCGATCTCAATGTTGTCGAAGTCTACAAACACTGCGATTTTCAAACGATCTACTGCCAAATTTTCTCCTCGGCATCTGCACTTCGTTGAGCCAGAATTGAGTCCGGATGGTTGCCGGACAAACATCAGGCAGATGGTGTGAATTAACTGTCAGCGAAAAGCTTAATGCATGGGAGGGAACTGTGACAATGGCCGGCGCCCTTTAACAAGCGCTTCGTGGGGCTAGCGGAACAGGTCGTCAAAGGCATTGCGCGCAGCCTTGGACGTGCTGGGACTTCCAGAGCTATTGGAACTTCCGGCACCAACTGGAGAAGAAGTTTCACGTTCGATCGAGGTGCGCGCGTCGAAGAATTCGCAGTCGTTACGCTTATCCTTTGCCACGATCCGTTGCGGAATCGCCTGGGTGCATTCAAACTGAGCCCCGGTGTCGAAATACCGGCAGTGCTTACAACTTCGAAGATCCCCGCCGCATTTCGAGCACTGACTCTCCGCATTGATTTCGGTGAGAGCCGGGATGATATTGCCGCACATCGAACAACGCATCACTTCCTGAAATCCCGGCATACGAGGCGACCTTGGGCCTTCCGATGAGCGTCCTGGCTGCTGGCGTGGTCCCTGCTGCCGCTGACCGGGCTTCCGTTCCTGGCCGGCATCATGATAGCCCTGCTGTTTATATTTTCGTCCCACAGGCTCCTCCCGGAGCAGCTTTGATGAGTGTTAGCAACAAAGGGGTCAAACAAGGGGAGTCCCGCGCAGTATAACCCAGGGACAGCAATATGTTCAGCGAGTGCAAAGGTAAAATCGACGCGTGATCCTGTTTTCTGGACTGGGAGCCCGATGCCGGACAGGCCCGCCAGTGAGCCTTCAGGCCGAGTTCCGGCAAGAACTGACCGGACGATCGACTATCGCGTCGGCGCTAACAGCCCGTGGCAGAAGTCTCGCGGGCCGCGCGCAGGGGACTTCGGGTTGCAGGCGCGAAGTGAGGAGCGGCCACCGAGGTTTGAAACCGAGGCAGCAGGCGCCGTCTTTTCATCGTGACCGACGAACGACAAAGCCTGGGGGGCGCCTGCGGCCTCCGTTCGAAACGTCGGTGGGCCCCCTGCGCCCAAAGGGTTACGGCGAAACGGGGCCCGCGAGACTTCTGCCACGGGCTGCTAAGCGAGCAGTCCTGCAACAGCGTCTTTTAAGGTGTCGTTCAATTGTTTATAGGGATTTGCCACTTCGTCCCTGTCCATCGGATAAATGGGGTCGCCGATATCGATCTGAACCGGATACGCACGCAGGCTCCCGCCGCGGGGCCAGGCTTCAAACGTACCGCGTATGCCAACGGGCACGATGGGTACGTTCAGTTCCACCGATAGTATTGCCGCACCTTTCTTGAACACCGTCAAGTTGCCGTCGAAACTTCGCTCACCCTCGGGAAAGACCAGAAGAATCCGGTCCCTTCGCAACCCCACGGCCGCGATCCGCATTGCGCGCGTGAGGTTCGCATTCGGATCAACAGGCACAATATTGACGCTGTTTGCAAGACGGCTCATCACGGGCCCCTCGAAGTAATCGGAATATCCCAGGATGAAGATGTCGCGAATCACACGAAACGGGAGAGCCGAGCAGAGGAGGAACGGATCCAGATACGACACGTGGTTGGGACATATGATAAAAGGTCCTGCGGCCGGCAGTTTTTCGAGCCCCCGCACCTTCGTACGGAAAGGGACTCTTGCGATCGCTCCAAATAACCGGATCGTTGGGAAGCCGAAAAACGTGAGGCTCCGGCGGGACTCCCGGATATACTGGCGCGCAAGATCCTCATCCCCATCGGCTGTTAGCTTGTCTTTCCAGCCCCGGGGACCGGCAACGGCAATTTGTCCCGCATCCTCCAGGGCCTGGACGAGTTCTCCGACCGTGAGTATTTGATTCAACCTCTCTTCGGGAATCTCAACACCCAGCTCAGCTTCAAGCGCCGCCAGAAGTTCGATCCGTCCCAGGGAATCGAAACCCAGATCGAGATCGAAGTTCATGTCGGGCCCCAACGCGCCCAGATCCGGCTTTGCGGAGTGGATGGCCCCGGCCACCGCCTTTCCGATTCCTTCTGCCAGACGTCCATGATCTGAAGTCAATCCCTCCGGACTCGCCCGGGACCGAGACCGGGCGGTTTCTTCTTCATAAATCTGGTATCTCTTGAGCTTGCGCGTCACCGTGCGCGGGAGCGCCTCGTTCCGGACGGTCAATGAATGGACGCGCATAAAGGACGCCAATTCCTTCGACCGGTTCTCCAGTTCGTAGCGGATCATTTCGGCAATCGCCGTCTGCTTGCGTTTTCGAAACTCATCCAGGTCGGGGACGACCACCGCATGGAGCGTGTCCCCGGGCCCCGCGCTGTCGGGCATCCCCATCACGCACATTTCTTTAATATAGGGGCACTTTTCATAGTGTTCTTCAACCTCTTCGGGATATATGTTCTTCCCGCTCGCCAGGACGATGACGTCCTTGCTTCGCCCCGTCAGGGTCAGATTGCCATCGTCGTCCAGTTGACCGAGATCCCCGGTGTAGAGCCATCCGTTCCGCACGGCCTGATCTGTCGCCTCCCGGTTGCGGTAATAGCCCTGCATCAGGACCGGGCCGGCGACACACACTTCGCCGATACCCAAACCGTTCGGACTGTCGATACGGACACTCACGCCTCTGAGAGGTACCCCGACTGTTCCGATTGCGTTTCGGCTCACCGGTGTCACTGTCGCGGCGGCGCTGGTCTCCGTCAGCCCGTAGGCCTGTACCATCGTGTATCCCAGGGCTTGGAAGTCGCGGGCCACGCGCGGTTCGAACCGGGACCCACCTGTGATCAACAAGTCGAGTTCGGGACCGATGGATTCGTGAATTCTGGAAAAAAGCAGGCGACTGAGCCGTGGGCTCCGCACGGTCCGCGCAACTCGGATCAAGATACTGAAACTCTGCCGTGCAGCCCATGAAAGCTCCGCAACCTGTCCGAAGATCCGCTTGTGCACGGCGTAAAAAAACTGGGGCACGCAAACAAAGAAAGTGATTCGATGACGTTTGAAGGCTTCCACAATTCGCTGGGGAGAAATCACCGGCAGGAAGACCACACCGCAGCCGGCGGCGAGGGCTCCCAGGCCGTTGGCGACGAGGGGAAGCACGTGGGAGAAAGGCAGCACGGACAGCATTCGGTGGTCGGGCGATAATTCGAGCAACTCCACGAGCCCATATATGTCCTGAGAGATGCCTTGGGCAGGTATTTGTACGCCCTTAGGGTCGCCGGTCGTACCCGACGTGTACATCAACACGGCAGTGGGGTCCGGCACGACGGATGGGCTCCAGTCCACATCATCCCCTTTCTTAAGGAACGTATCCCAGTGCCAGACGCCCGGCTCGATTGCGGTCGCGACAACGGGTAACCGAGGTCCCGGCCTCAATCCCTTGACCTCCGCTGCCTCTTCTGCCGCCTCTGCCTGCAGGGCCTCCAGCGTTGTGCCCAGATTCGATTTGTCCGTAAACACCAGGCTGCACTCTGCATGATCCACGAGCCTCTGCACCGACGAAGCCGGCAGGAGTGTCGACAGCGGTACGCCGACGGCTCCGATCCGCAAAATCCCCAGCAACGCAAAGACCCAGTGCGGACTGTTGTCCATCAGAATACCCACTCGGTCGCCTGCGCCGATGCCTGTAGCGACCAGACCTGCGGCTATTCGAAGAGACTGGCGAGACACGTCACGGTAGGAGTATTCTTCAACGCGATCGGAGTGATCCACCGCAAACGCAAATCGCTCCGGATCCTTTAAGACCCACTCATCAAATTTCTCAAGAAACCAGGTGTCGGATATCGGATGGGCCCGCTCTCCGGATACTTCAATTCGCTTAGTCATGACTTGCGCTGGGGGCCCTCAGTGGAACGAATCTTCCCTAGGCCAAAGCCACACATGCTAGCATACGCGCGATGAATTTCCGGCTCCTGATTGACACCTCAGACCGGTACCGCATACCGGCTCTATCCACGCGGAAATACTGCCCAATCGCATACATTTGCCAGCACGGGGCCCACAAAAGCGCACATTGCGCCGCGGATTGTCTGCGCCCCGGGCCTTCAACCCGGAAAGAACTCGACTATGCGTGTTAAACGCATTCTTGTCGTAGGGTTGGTGCTTTTGATGGGCTGCTCCGCCTCGGGCCCGGAGGTGCAGTTGATGAGCACGGCTGTAGAAGCGGTTGGCGGTGCCGATGCGATACGCTCCGTCCAAACGCTGCTCCTGGACGGAACCGGAAACGCTTACAATCTTGGTCAGAACTCCAATCCTGATGCTGAACTTCCGCGACTCGAGGTCGCCCGCTACCGCAAGGTAGTGGACTTCTCCAACATGCAGTGGCGGGAGGAACTCGTCCGCATCCCGCGCTATGTCACCTCGAACCTGAGTCCACAGTCCCAGATAACGGCCGTCGACAACGGCATCGGATTCGACACTGGGATCGACGGGACGATCAACCGGGCGTCTGACCTCGACAGCCGGGTCCGGCATGCCGCGTTGTACCACCATCCGATTGGCATCCTCCAGGCGGCACTCGATCCCGCCACCGAAATCTCGAATCCGCGGTCGGCAGGCACCGAGGAGAGCGTGAACCTTGTTGCATTCGACGGCACGGAACTCACGCTCTACATCAACCGGGAGACGGGACTTCCCTCCAGGGTGCAGTCGATGGCGTACTACAACCGACATCTGGGGGACGTCCTGATCGAAACCCAGTTCGGAGGGTATGAAGATGTCAATGGCCTGCAACTGCCAACGACTCTGACTTCGATGCTGGATCGATTCGAGGTGCTTTCGGTCACGGTGTCGAACAGCGTTAACGGCAATACCGGAAATCTGGCGGCTGCAGATGAGGTGAAGTCCCGGTCTGAGCCGGTACCCAGCGCGATCGTTGATATCGAAGAAGTCGGGCAAGGCCTGTGGTATCTGACGGGTCAGTCGCATCACAGCCTTGTGGTCGAGTTCGAAGACCACATGACCCTTGTCGAAGCCCCACAGGATGACATCAGAACCCTGGCGGTGATTGCCGCTGCACGCCTGCTCAACCCCGACAAACCGCTCACTGAAGTGATCAATACGCATCACCATTTTGATCACTCCGGTGGAATACGGGCCGCGGTGTCGGAGGGTTTAACGGTAATAACACACGCACTCAACCGGGATTTCTATCGAGATTCCGTTTCGCGACCGCACCTGCTCGCGCCAGACGCACTTCAGAGGAATCCCCAACCCCTTCGAATCGAAACGGTCAGTGAACCATACGAACTTACGGACGCGATGCGAACCGTTGAAATATTTCCGATCGCCGGCAGTCCCCACGCCGATACTCTCCTGATGGTCTATTTTCCAGCTGAACGAGCTCTTGTCGTCGCGGATGTCTATTCCACGCCCAATCCGAACGCGGCAAACCCACGCTTTCCCCATGTGCCCAACCTGATGGACAACATCCAGAACTACGATCTCCGGGTAGACCGCATATTGCCCATACACGGACAATCAGAGCCGTTCTCGAGCGTCACCCGCGCAGCCCAGACCCAGAGCCTTGCCACGGGCGCCGAATCGGAATAGCAATCTGCGACACACCACGCAGATGGGGCGGGGCCAACGCGGCCAGTGACCAAAGATTACCGGCTGGGAAACTTGAAGGCATTATTTGTTCGAGTACGATCCCGCCTGCACGTTTTACGGTTATGATCGAACCCGTCCGGGGTTTGGAAAACTTCGGCTTCTCGACCGGCGGAATCTCATGACGCCCATGTCCGTGCGAGGCAACTGAACAAACTCATGTCCGAAATCTCAACAGGCACGGCCCGGAAGTTTGGTCTGGCGACATTGATCGGCCCCGGAATGATGGTGGCCGCTACGGGGGTCGGTGCGGGGGACCTGACGGCGGCGACCGTCGGCGGAGCCAGTTTTGGGCTGATCTTGATCTGGGCGATCGTTCTGGGCGCGTTCTTTAAGTTCGTTCTCAACGAAGGGCTTGCGCGGTGGCAACTCGCCACAGACAAAACGATTCTGGAAGGCTGGGCCGAGTACCTTCCCCGGTGGGTTCAGATCTACTTTGGCGCTTACCTCCTCCTCTGGACGGTTGCCGTCAGCGTGGCCATGGCAAACGCCTGTGGACTCGGAATTTCCAACCTCACCGGCGGAGCAATCCCAACTTCCTGGGGCGCCGTGGTCCACAGCCTCGTCGGCGGCGCTCTCGTATGGATTGGCGGATTTCACGGCTTTGAGAAACTGATGCGGGCGCTGATCGGCATCATGGTCGTCGGAATCGTCACCTGTGCGGTCCTGACGTTTCAGGATCTCGGCGGCGTACTCAGTGGCCTGTTTGTTCCCACAATTCCCAGAGGGAGCACAACTT
This sequence comes from Terriglobia bacterium, assembly GCA_965263045.1. GTDB lineage: Bacteria > Acidobacteriota > Terriglobia > 20CM-2-55-15 > 20CM-2-55-15. The sequence goes on along the minus strand of CBDHGK010000041.1, from coordinate 5,450,998 downwards.
CCCTGCTGGCGCTCATCGGCGGCGTCGGCGGTACGATTACGGTGATCAACTATAACTACTGGATGCGGGAAGAACAGATAACGGGCGCGGGATCGTTGCGGTATGTACGGATCGACCTCCTGATCGCCTATACGATGACCGCAGTCCTGGCCATTGCCGTTCTAATGATGGCCAACCGCGCGTTCTTCATCAGCGGGGTTGAGTTGAACAGCGCGACGGCTGTACCGCAGATGGCTGCAATGCTTGGCGCGACGGTCGGGGGGCTTGGATCCCTGGCATATTCGATCGGTTTCTGGGGGGCTACGGCATCCTCTCTACTTGGAGTCTGGCAGGGCGTGCCTTATATGTACGCCGATATTTACGGCATCCTCCGCAAGTATCCGAAAGATGTCCGCGACCAGCTCAAACAAGTCAGCAGCAAACCCTACCGCATCGCTCTCGCGGCCATGGCATTGATACCGATCCCGTTCGCTTTTCTCAACAGACCTCTCTTGCTGGTGATCACATATACCGTTGTGGGAAGCTTTTTCTTCCCGTTTCTGGCGGCAACGCTGCTGTACTTGAATAACAGGATAGCGTGGAACTCGCCCGTTCAGAAAAACGGCTGGGCAACGAATACAGTCCTCGTCCTGGTCCTGGTATTCTTCGTCGTCATCGCCGTGCAGGATGTCGTCAACGCGTTCTGACGCATTGCGACCCCACGAGCATGTTCCATCATCCCCGGCACGCAGGCACGTGGCAACGTTCGTTGGTACGGGTGGTTAAATCGAGGGTGCGGTCATATACCGCAGCAACAGAAGATGAAGGAGGCGAGGGCGAACGCTGAATGATCGGGCGGAATGCTGGGCGAGTGTCGCTGCCGGGGTGCAGACCATTCAGAATGAAACTTCATGATCGAGTGAAATCAACAGTTTACGATTTCCTTTCAGGTCAGAGTCCTTTCGAAGCCAGAAACTCGCTGGCCACAACCTTCACATCCTCCCGTGCACCGTCAACGCGGTAATTGAGCTGGCGCATTTCCGCTTCAGAAATGAGACCACCCAGGAGTCTGAGCGCCTCGACAACTTCGGGATGCTGGTCCAGCACTTCCTGCCGGACGATGGGAACGGCATCGTAGGGTGGAAAATACAACCGGTCGTCGTCGAGCATGGCCAGATCCAGGACATCGATCAAACCATCGGTTGAGTTGCCGGCAATCAGATCGACCTGTCCGTCGGCCAGAGCCCGGTAGGTGAGACCCAGTTCCATCACCCGCGGCGTATCCGGGAACCGGAAGCCGTAGGTTTCGGCCAAACCCGGATAGCCGTCTTCTCGCTGCGCGAATTCGTAACCGAAGCCCGCGACCCAGTCCGATGTGTGTGCCGCAGCGTCCGAGATGGTTGCGAGGCCAAGCATGCGGGCGTCCACCCCGCGGACAAGAATCGCGAACGTATTGTTGAACCCCAGAGGCTCCATCCACTCCACATCAAAGTTGTCGCGATACACCTCTCGGACCCGGGCAAGGACCGCGTCCGGGTCGGTCGAAGGAAGCTCTCCCAGGATCGCGGCGAGCGCCGTTCCGGTGTATTCAACGTAAATGTCGATTTGACCCGCGATCAGACCCTGATGGCACACGAAGGAACCACCCAGGTTCAACCGTCGGTCCACTTCGAGGTCGGTCTGATTTTCCAGATGCTGGGCGATCATTTCTCCCAGGATGATCTGTTCAGTGAAGTTCTTCGATGCAATAACAATCCGATTCGGGTCCGAACAGCCCGCGAACAGGACCAGCCCGACAGAAAACAGCAGGATTCTAGTGGCCTGTACCACCCAAATTGGGACCAGCGTTGCGGTCAAACGGCGTTGTATTCTAGGAGTCGGCGACGAGCGAATGCTCCTACATTGTGAGGAGGCGACGACGAAGACACTGCCGTTTCGCCGCAACCCTCTGGGCCGATGGGGGTTGCCGGCGATATCTTCGTTGCGAACCGTCGTCGATGTGGAGACATCGACTTCCGTCTCGCGCCTCGATCTCCCCGGCAAGACCCATCGGCGCTGGTCCCAATTCGGGTGGTACAGGTCACTCGATAGCAGCGTCGGCCGGGATCTCGAGATTGCCTGACTCAACTTTCACTCCTCGCCCGGTGGCGGCTCCAGTGACGCTCGACGCGACCCAGACCGAAGTCTGCGACCAGAGCCATCGCTGCGGCGGGAATGGCCCCGACGAGAATCAATTGAGAATCGACCATCGAGACACCTCTGAATATATAGGTCCCCAGACCGCCCGCCCCGATCGCAGCCGCGATCGTGGCCAATCCAACTGAGATGACGGTGGCCACACGGATCCCCGCGAAAATCACACCCATGGCGAGAGGGATTTCGACTTGCCGCAATATCTGCCAGTCCGTCATACCCATGCCCATCGCCGACTCACGTACGTCCGGATCCACATGTGCAATGCCGGTATAGGTGTTGCGAATGATCGGCAGCAACGAGTAAAGCAGCAATGCCACAACCGCGGTCCGGGCACCAATTCCACCGATGAAGGGAATAGGTATGAGAAATCCGAACAAAGCGAGACTGGGTATGGTCTGCATGATGTTGGCAAACGTCAGGACAGGGCGACAGAGTGCGTCGCGCCGCGTCATCAATACCCCGAGTGGAAAGCCGATCAAAACCGCCATTGAGATGGATATCCCGACCAGGACCAGATGTTCCAGCGTCAATTCGGCCACTTCAGCCCAATTCCGGATCATGTACTCGAAGGCATTCATGCCCGGGACCCTAGGAATTCTTGCGCCTCAGGGTCGTCAAGCGCCTCGAACTCCTCGGGCGGCACCAACGCAACCAGCCGCCCCTCTTTTATAAGTCCGATGAGGTCTGCCAGAACGAAGGCCTCCGCGACATCATGCGTCACGAAGATCATTGTCTTTTTCAATCGGCCCTGTAATCTCCGAAACTCGCGCCGGATATCCGCACGGGTGATCGGATCGAGCGCGCCGAAGGGTTCGTCGAGCAGTAGCAGCACGGGATCGATCGCCAGGGCCCGGGCTACGCCAACCCGCTGACGTTCACCTCCCGACAATGCGTCAGGATAACGATTGCTGAAAAGAAGCGGGTCAAGACCCACGAGATTCAGCATCGCCGTGACGCGTTCCCGGGTGCGTGCCTCGGTCCAACCTTCAAGGGACGGGACGAGGGCAACATTCTGAGAAACTGTGAAATGCGGAAACAGTCCGACGCCCTGAATGACATACCCGATATGGCGGCGCAGGCGGATTGGATCCCATTCCAGCGTCGATTTGCCGTCGACCGTGATCCGGCCGCTCGAAGGCTCCAGCAGCCGATTCACAAGCTTCAATGTCGTTGTCTTACCCGAACCGCTGCGCCCGAGAAGAACGACAGACGTGCCCGGGGGAACGCGTAAATTGAACCCTTCGATGATGGACTTTCCAGACTCCAGCCGGTAGTCCACGTTTTCGAATTCGATGCTGGCAGGCGGATTGTGGGCCTCGGACATTGGGTACCTAAGCATACCGTATAATTGACCCGCACCCGGTTAGCAGCCCGTGGCATAAGTCTTAAGGGCCGCGCGGAGGGGTCTTCGGATCGCAGGCGCAAAGTGAGGAGCGGCCACCGAGGTTTGAAACCGAGGCCGCGGGCGCTGGTTTTTCATCGTGACCGATCTTAGTTAATGCCGGACAAAGCCTGGGGGACGGACCCAGCGCCACCGAAGATGGAGTGTCCTTTGAGTTTGAATTTGTCCTGGATCGAAATCAGTGGCCGTCGGCTCCAGAGCAATCTGCAATCATTCCGCAACATCCTCTCGCCCGGCACCCGTCTGATGGTCGTGGTCAAATCCAACGCCTACGGACATGGGCTGCGTCTTGTCTCAGACGCCATCCGGAACCAGGTCGACTGGTTTGGTGTCGACTCGCTGGTCGAGGCACTCGAGGTCGAAGACGTGGCCCCGGGAAAACCCGTTCTGATCCTGGGGTATTCGAATGTCGAAGACAGGGCTGAAATCGTAGGGCGGGAGTTCCGGCAGGTTACCTACCGGCAGGACACGGCAATCGCCCTGTCGGCGGCGGCTCAAGAGACCGGGAAGACGGCACGAGTCCATTTAAAGATCGAGACCGGCACGAACCGCCAGGGCGTCCCGCTCGACGACGTCCCCGCGTTCGGCAAGTTCGTCTCCCAACTCCCCGGGATTGAGATCGAAGGGGTATATACCCACTTCGCCAATATCGAGGACACGCTGGACCCAACATTCGCAACCTTGCAACTTGAGCGCTTCAGGGACGCGGTTGCCCGGCTCGAACAGACCGGTATTCGGCCAGTCCATGTCCACGCCGACGCAACAGCCGGCATTTTGCTTTATCCGGAAACACACTACACCATGGTACGCCTCGGCCTTGGCGCCTACGGTACCTGGCCGTCGCCCGAGACCCGGATCGCGGCAAGAGAGCGTGGCCGGGGGGTAGACATTGAACCCGCGCTGACGTGGAAGACTCGAATCGTGCAGTTGAAGAATATCGAAGCGGGTGACTTCGTCGGTTACGGATTGACGTTCCGGGCGAACCGCGCAATGACGCTCGCTGTTATTCCCGTCGGCTATTATGAAGGCTATGATCGTACGCTTTCGAACTCCGGCCATGCGCTGGTGGGGGGAACTCCCGTCCCGGTCGTAGGTCGGGTAGCTATGAATATGACGGTCCTGGATGTGACAGACGTCTCGCCCGGCCCCGATGACGAGGTTGTTCTTATTGGACGTCAGGGTGAGAGTGAAATTACAGCCGACGAATTGGCGGAGAAATCGGGAACAATTCCCTACGAGGTATTCGCCCGGATCAATCCGCTGCTGGAACGCACGCTCGTCTGAGGAGCGGGGACGAGGCACGACTGGTCTGCAATCGCACGATTGAGTTAACGAAGAATGACGCGCATCAAACTCATTGCTTTGCTGGTGGCTGTGTCGATCACTGCTGGATCTCTGTTTGTATATGGTCAGCGATTCGGCATTTTCGGACGGACATTTATCGATCAGAACGACCCTCCGGCAACGGAGCTGATCATTGCGCGCTGGCGATTCGGCACCAACGGCCGGTTCGGAAATATGGGCTGGTCCCACAACTACCCGTATTCGGAACAACACATTGCCCAGTTGATTTCGGAAACGACCTCCGTGGACGTCAACTTCAGGTCCTACCGGATCGTCGAACTCGGCACCGATGATGTCTTCGACTACCCGTTCGCCTACGTTTCCGAACCCGGAGAAATGGCCCTCACTCCAAAAGAAGTCGAGAATCTCCACCAGTTCATCAATCGGGGTGGCTTCATCCTGGTCGACGATTTCGACGGACCGGACCAATTCGCAACAATGCGCGAACAATTCCGCCGGGCTTTTCCCGACAAGGAATTTGTGGCCTTAACGATCGGGCATCCGATATTCCACGCCTTCTTCGATCTCGAGGATCTGAATGTTATGGCCCCCTATGTGCCTGGAGGCAACTCTGCTTATTTCGGAATGCTCAACGATCAGGGCGACATTGCCGTCATTGCGTGTTACAACAACGATCTGGCGAATTTCTGGGACTGGATCGACGAAGCGCGCTACCCGTTCCGGCCCTCCACGGAAGCTTTCCGGATGGGTATCAATTTTGTCGTCTATTCGATGACCCACTAATGGTGACCAACCTCAAATCAGCTCGGGCGATGCTAACGCTGATCGTAGTTCTCGGGTCGACAACGGCAGGGGCAGCGGCTGGACAGAACAGGCTGCGGGTCGACGTGGAACTCGTCAACGTCGTGGCAACGGTCACGGATGGCAATGGACGTTACGTGACCGGGCTGCAACCGGACGACTTCATCATCACCGATCAAGATATCCCACAAACCGTCGCCCACTTTGCGGCGAATCACGATATTCCACTCAGTGTCGGCCTGGTGGTCGACACCAGTGCCAGCATGCTGAAACGGATCGACACGGCTCTGGCTGCAGTCGAGCGCTTTGTGGGCACGCTCCACGAGGACGATGACGTGTTCTTCATGACATTCGCCGATCGCGTCTCGCTGGTCCAGGGCCTGACCCGTGATCGCAGAAGGCTCTCGAGAGCTCTGCTGGATGCCCGCCCCTGGGGTGGTACGTCCCTCTACGATGCCTTGGTCCGCAGTATTGAAACTGTGGCCACCGGGCGTCACGACAAGCGGGCAATCCTGGTCCTTACCGATGGGACCGATACCTCCAGTGAGTTCGGTCTGGGAGATGCCCTCGACGCTGTCGAAGCTTCCGAGGTTCTTGTCTATGGACTCGGTATCGATGCCATGCGTTTCGGAAACCCCAGCGAACATGTCCGTTTCGACTGGCCGGGAATGGGTTTGTCCGGCGCGGCCAACATTCTTCAGAGGCCGGCCAGGGAGGTACCGGTAGACATGGAAGTACTGGAAGATTTCGCCGAAGCCAGTGGCGGCCAGGCCTTCAGCGTTACGCGGACATGGGAGAATGGACGAGCCGACGACATCGACCGGGTACTTGACGAGGTATCTGCAGAACTTCGAAACCAATACTCACTGGGATACTATCCATCGAATCGGGGGGACGGACGTTTCCATGAGATAGAGGTGCATATCCGGGACCACGACGACTACTCGGTTCGTAACCGCACCGGCTATACGGCCGCCCCTTAAAACAACATCCGCGGCCGCAAGTAAAGCTCGTAGGCCACGAGTTTCTGAAATTCGATAAGAAACGTGCGAACGTGACGCACTTCCCGCCACCATCCGCTAGGCCTGAATTCACTGTACCGGGAAGCCACTACAGCGACCTGCCAACCGGCATCGAACACATAGTCCGTGATGAGCAGCGCGCGGCGCGAGTGGTAGTTGGATGTCACGACGATGAGTCGACGCCAACCCCGATCAAGCGCGAACCGACGCACTCCAACCAACTCGGCCATGGATTCGCTGCTTGCCTCCTGAATCCGAAAGATATCTTCGTCGGTGACTCCTAACCCGTACAGGACGCGCAGATAGTTCTCATGAGGCAGCACCAACTCAATGCCCATCTCGGCCAGTTCGCGATAGTTGTCCGGCGGCTCCTCCGTTGTGATCACCACCCGGGGCGCGAGGCCGTCATTGAAAAGGTCTGCCGCCTCCCGCGCACGGTCGGGGCCCCCACCGCCCAGGATCACAATGGCATCGGCTGAAAACGGTTCGACGTCGGCGATCAGCAGAGTCGCTGACCAGACCAGGAGTTCGGGAATCACGAGATATGCGATTCCTGCGACCACTACCAGGGCCAGGAATCCAACTGAGAGCTTGCGGCGCCCCGAGCGGGTGGGTGTTCGCTTCACTGGTCGGGTCCAAGCGCTTTCGAGCGACCCGCTCCCCAGCCGCCACCGGCGGGCATATCAACCGAAAGAACCTCTCCGGCGCCGCCGTGGAACCTAGACTTCGACGGATCTTCGTCGACCGATCCATCTGCATGACGAATCCGGTTGCGCCCGACCCAACCCGCTGGATTGAAGGCTGCGATGAAAGTCGGCTCTTTCAACCGGTGATGTATTTCGTCAGCTGGTCGATATTGAATTTGTCGTCCTCGATGATGGTTCGCACCACGTCCCCGATCGAGAGCACTCCAACAACTTTGTTGTCGACCACCACGGGCAAGTGTCGGACCCTCTTCTCGGTCATGATGGCCATCGTCTGTCTGACCGTTAACTTGGGGCCCGCGCAGATGACGGGATGGGACATGATCTCCCGGACCTGTATATGACGGGACGCTTTGCCCTTGAGAATCACGTTGCGCGCGTAGTCACGCTCGGATACGACACCGACGAGGGACTCTCCCTCCATGACCAGCAGCGCACCGACCCCCTTCTGCTCCATCTGATCAATCGCTTCGTAAACCGACGCGTCGGGGGACAAAGACCACACGTCCCGACCTTAGTTGTCGAGGAGTTGAGAAATCATGTTCACAGGTAGCCTCTCGTAACTTTCGGGCAGCCTAGCATTGTCACTGTTGTCAGTCATAGGAAAAAGCGCAGGGCTGTGATTCGGGGAATCGAGGCGGGAGGCGAATTCCGGAGAGTCCCCCAATTGTCGGGATTTGTATCCCGAAGAATCCTGCCTCCGGCCCCTGGAAAGCCCAATTGGACTTTGAGTACCACTCGAAGGAAAAAGAAGTGTAAACTACCGGCGGCCCGCGCCATCAGTGGACTGCGCTTAGGATGACAGGAAGAGATCGAGCAGAATCATGAATGGGTTATCGCTCGACGAAATTATCGACTGGAATCCCACCGAGGACCTCACAATCAGCGACCTCGAGGATCAAGACATCGAGTAGTTACGACGGCGAATGACCTTGCTCACCGCAACCTTCTACTACATGGCGGCTGCCTCAGTCGCCAGCGCTCTACTGGCCGTGACGCGGAGAAATCCCCTCCATAGCCTGCTCTGGGTGCTGGCGCTCTTCGGCCACGTCGCGGGCATCTTCCTGCTGCTGGAGGCTGAGTTTCTGGCGGCCGTGCAGGTCATCGTGTATGCCGGTGCCATCCTCATCTTTTACCTCTTCGTTATGATGCTCCTCGACCTGTCCGACGAGGACACTCGGCCGCGGTTCGGCAATCACTGGCCATTCGCCGCGGGAGCTGGACTCCTCTTTGTAGCCATGGCCTTTATCGCCCAACTGGAGCGGTCGAACATCGCTGGAATCAGGGGAACATCCTTGGGGGATGGGCCGCAACAGGGGGGCCTGGAAGGAATCGGAATGGCTCTCTTCGGCCCATACGCCCTGCCGTTCGAAATGGCCTCCCTGGTGCTGCTGGCCGCCATCGTCGGGGCTGTTGTCCTTGCCCGGAGGAGGGTGCCACGGCCATGATCGTGCCCACCAACGTGATTCTGGGACTGAGTGCCGTCCTCTTTGGGATCGGAGTATTCGGATTCCTGGCCCGGCGTAACGTTATCCTCATGCTCGTCTCGATAGAGGTCATGCTCAATGCAATCAACGTCAGTCTGGTCGGCTTCAGCCAACACTTCGAAAACCCGAACGGCCAGATCATGGCGCTTTTCGTGATCGCCGTGGCTGCCGCCGAGGCGGGAATCGGTCTGGGGCTCGTGATCGCCTTGAACCGGAACAAGCCTGGGGTCCGGGTAGGAGACCTGACCGAACTCAAATGGTAACGACTTCGGTCATGCCGCTGCTCGCGGTGCTCGTCTCGGCGTTGGCGGCGCTCCTGATCGCATGGACCGGCGAGCGTCGCGCAAATTTAAGGGAGTTCTGGTCCGTTGCGGCGGGCGTCGGGCTGTTGGCTCTCGTCGCGAGCATGATCCCGGAAGTCCTGGCCGGTGGAACGGTGGAATTCGTGCTCTTCCACGTTCTCCCGGGCATAGAATTCGCCTTTCGAGCGGATGGCTTTGGTCTGCTTTTTGCCTCCGGGGCTTCGCTGCTCTGGGTCTTAACCTCGTTCTATTCGATCGGCTACATGCGTTCTCTCAAAGAGCACGCGCAGACCCGTTACTATTCCTGCTTCGCACTGGCGCTTACCACTACCATTGGAGTGGCTTTCTCCGCCAACCTTTTTACGCTGTTCGTATTTTACGAAGGCTTGACACTGGTCACCTATCCGCTCGTAGGACACAAAGAAACGGCCGAAGCCAGAGCCGGCGCCCGCAAATATGTAATCTATCTTCTCGGTGCGGCCAAGGTTTTCCTGGTCGCCGCCATTGTGCTGACCTATAACGTCGCGGGAACCCTGGATTTCCGCAGCGGCGGGATAATGTCGGCGGAGCAGGTGAGCGAGCGGCCCACACTTCTGTTTATGATCTTCGTCCTGTTCCTGTTTGGGTTCGCCAAGAACGCACTCATGCCGCTGCACAGCTGGTTACCGGCTGCCATGGTTGCGCCGACGCCGGTGAGTGCGCTGCTGCATGCGGTGGCTGTCGTTAAGACCGGTGTTTTCTCTACGCTCCGGGTCTTTCTCTTCATCTTCGGTCCCGAGGCCATGAGAGAACTCGGCGCCGACCAACTGGCCCTGGGCTTTGCCGCGGTAACAATTGTGGTTGGATCGCTTCTGGCGCTCAGCCAGGATAACCTCAAAGCCAGGCTGGCCTTTTCCACGGTCAGTCAGCTCTCCTACATCATCCTGGGGGCAGCCCTATTGAACTCCAGCGGAGTGCTGGGCGGCGTCGCTCATATTACGAACCACGCCGTCTCAAAGATCACCCTCTTCTTTTGCGCCGGCTCAATCTATGTGTCCGCCCACAAGACCGAAATCAGCCAGATGTCCGGCCTCGCAAAGCGCATGCCCTGGACGATGGCCGCATTTGCGCTTGCGTCCTTGAGCGTGGTGGGCATCCCGGTGACCAGCGGATTCGTCTCTAAGTGGTACCTTGCGAGCGGCGCTGTAGAGGACCAGCGCTTTGTCCTGTTGACCGTCCTTCTGGTCAGCTCGCTCCTGAACGCCGTTTACCTCGGCTCGATTGTGTACACGGCCTACTTCGAGACCGAGTCATCGACACCCCACGAAGAAATTCGGGAAATACCGTGGATCGTTGCCCCGTTGGCGATTAGTGCAGCTGTGAGCCTCTTGCTGGGCATTTTCCCTGCCCCGGTCCTGGCGCTGGCAGGGAGGGTGTTTCAATGAGCTTCCTGGAAAGACAGCTGGAAAATAAGGTGCGTTTCGCGCGGATCAAGCGCATTTTCTATGTCGTCCTCGGCGTAACAGCCGTCGGCGAAATTGTGCTGCCGCACCTCTTCGAAAGCGAGGAACACCACTTTGCGTTCGAAGGCTTCCCGGCGTTCGGCTCGCTCTACGGGCTGATTTCCTGCGTGGCGATCATCGTCGTGTCGAAACTCATCGGAAAGGTGTGGCTGATGCGCCGCGAGAACTACTATGACTCTTGAGTGGATACACCCGGGGCTCCTGCTTATCGTGGGCGCATGGATCCTGGTTTTCCTCAAAGGCCCGATCAAACGCGTAGCGATGGTGGTCCTGCCGGTCGCAGCTCTGGTCGATTGCGTCTTGATGTCGCCGGGAACCTATGGCGAAATCAGCTTCCTGGGGCAAGACCTCGTGCTGGGCCGGGTCGACAGTTTGAGCCTGGTGTTTTCCTACGTCTTCTCGCTCATGGCCTGCGTGGGAATGGTCTACGCCCTCCATGTCAAAGACGACTTCCAGCACATCAGCGCCCTGACTTATGTAGGCGGCGCACTCGGAGTCACGTTTGCCGGGGATTTCCTTTCCCTTTACCTCTTCTGGGAGCTCATGGCGATCTCATCCGTGCTCCTGGTGTGGCTGCGACGGGAGCACTCCGCAGTGGCGGCCGGCTTCCGCTATCTTCTGGTCCATATGGTTGGAGGCCTCGTCCTGCTGGCAGGGATCATCGTGCACTGGTCTCAGACCGGATCGCTTGCCTTCGAGGATATGGGTATTTTTTCCGGCGGCGTGGCCTGGACCCTGATTCTCGTGGCCTTCCTTCTCAACGCGGCCGTGCCGCCTCTGGGGGCCTGGCTCCCGGACGCCTATCCGGAGGCAACCGTTACAGGAGCGGTCTTCATGACGGCCTTTACAACCAAATCCGCCGTCTATGTTTTGATCCGAGGCTTTGCGGGAACGGAACTCCTGATCTGGTTGGGAGCGGCAATGGCAGTCTATGGCGTGGTTTACGCCGTACTTGAAAACGACGCGCGCCGGTTATTGGCGTACCACATCATTAGCCAGGTCGGCTACATGGTGTGCGGGGTCGGCATTGGGACGGCGCTGGCCATAAATGGCGCCACCGCGCACGCCTTTGCTCACATCCTTTATAAAGCAGTTCTCTTTATGGGAGCTGGAGCCGTCCTCCAGATGACGGGGGTGAGAAAGCTGGGCGATATGGGGGGACTCTACAAGACGATGCCGATCACGCTCGGTCTCTATATGATCGGCGGCTTTGCAATTTCGGCGGTCCCGCTCTTCAGCGGTTTTGTGAGCAAGTCCATGGTGATCGCCGCAGCCGGGGAGGAACACCTGGCCACGATCTTCCTGATGTTGACTCTGGCCTCAGCCGGTACGTTCCTGCACACCGGTCTGAAACTGCCATATTACATGTTCTTTGGCAAGGACTCAGGCCTGCGCCCCAAGGAACCGCCCACGAACATGCTCGTGGCCATGGGTTTGGGTGCCCTCGGATGTGTTCTGATCGGGGTGTTTCCCGGACTTCTGTACGCGCACCTTCCGAACCCGGTGGACTTCGTCCCGTATACCCTGACGCACGTGATGAGCACACTCGGAATGTTGGGATTTACGGCCCTGGGTTTTTGCCTCCTGCTCACGCACCTCGACCCGGAACCCAAGATCAGCCTCGACACGGATTGGTTCTATCGCCGCCCTTCGCGTTGGATTGTGAGCCTGGCCCAGGGGCCCCTGGCGCGTCTCGAGTACGGCTTTATTGGAGAGATCTATGAGCGTCTGGTTCGCGGCCCCGTGTTGGGGGTGGCGAATCTGTTGCGCAAACTCGACAGCCTCGTCGTTGATTCCGCAATGGTGGGCGTGGGTCGTTCAACCCAGAGCTTGAGTCAAATCCTGAAGACGGTGGAGAACGGCCAGGTCCAGTATTACGGACTGATCATGGCGGCAGGAATTCTCGTAATTTTGGCTATGGCAGTGTTCTTTTCATGAGTTATCCGGTCCTGACAGTGACAACGTTCCTGCCGCTTGCGGGCGGTGTACTGATCCTGGTCCTGGCCAGCGAGCGCTTGGCTCGCTGGGTCGCCCTCGCCACCACCCTGGCCACACTCGCCGTCTCATTTCCGCTCTACATGGGGTTCGACAAGACCTCAGCCGCCCTGCAGTTTGTAGAGTCGCGAGACTGGATCCCAACATGGAACATCGCTTACGGCATGGGTGTGGACGGTATCAGTCTTCCGTTCATCTTCCTGGCATCGCTGCTCGGCATCTTGTGCATCGGCGCCTCCTGGTCCGCAATCCGAACGCGATCACGAGAGTTCTATACGGCGCTCCTTGTAGCAGAAACAGCGATGATTGGCCTTTTCGCGGCCTCGAACCTTTTTCTCTTCTATGTCTTCTGGGAACTCATCCTTGTCCCCATCTTTCTGCTGATCGGCGTCTGGGGCGGACCGGGACGCGTCTACGCATCGATCAAGTTTCTGCTCTTCACTCTCGCCGGAAGCGTCTTGATGCTTGTGGGCATGATCGCCCTGTATCAGACATTGGGCACATTGGACTTCAGGGCCCTGGCACTGGCCCGGGAGAGCCTCGATTCCCGACAGCAAGCCTGGCTCTTCGTTGCATTTCTCGCCGCTTTCGCGGTGAAGGTGCCCATGTTTCCGGTACACACCTGGCTCCCGAACGCCCACACGGAAGCCCCGACGGCCGGTAGCGTAATCCTGGCCGGGATTCTCCTCAAGATGGGCGCATACGGTTTTCTCCGCGTCTCGCTTCCAATCCTTCCCGACGCCGTGCAACTTTTCTTGACACCGATGCTCGTCATCTCCGTGGTCGCCATTGTCTATGGCGCGTACGTGACCCTTGTCCAGACGGACGTCAAACGCCTGATCGCTTTCTCGAGCATCAGCCATATGGGTTTCGTCACGCTGGGAATTTTCACGCTCGACCAGGGCGCGGTCGAAGGGGCGATCCTGCAGATGATCAACCACGGGATCATCTCGGCGGCACTCTTCCTGTGCGTCGGCATGATCTACGAACGGACGCACACACGTGAGATCTCCGATTACGGAGGGGTTGCCAGAAGCGCACCCGTTTATTCCGCCTTCCTGGGCCTGTTTTGTCTGGCCGGGACGGGATTCCCGGGTCTGAATTCATTCGTAGGGGAGTTTCTGATCATCGGTGGTGCTTTCAGAACGCACGCCTTGCTTGGGGTAATGGCAGTCTGGGGCGTCGTGCTTGGAACGGGATACCTGGTCTGGCTCTACTACCGAGTTGTTATGGGAGAGATCAAGCCCGGGCTCCAGTCCCTCCGGCTGGAGCTCAACGCCCGCGAGGTGGCAACCCTGACCCCCCTGGTCTTATCCGCGATCTGTCTCGGCCTATACCCTGATCTTGTTCTCTCTTATTTGCGAGTTCCCGTCGCCGCACTCCTGGCAACTGGAGTGACGCCATGAACGGTGCCACTCTCTCTGACGTCGCTCTACTGGTCCCCGAACTGATTCTGGTGGGCATGGCCCTCGCATTGATTGTCTTCGCGCGACGAGTTCGGAACACATCGGTTGCGGGGACAGGGACAGTCATTGCCGCTGTGGCCGCCGGCATATCCTCGGTGACGGTGTTGGCCGAAGGCACCCAGATCGGATTCGGCGGCATGCTCATTCTGGATGGCTATTCCCAGTTCTTCAAGGTAGTCATTGCCGCCACACTGGCCCTGGTCGCCCTGCTTTCGGTGAGGAGCCACGACACGGAAGACGTTCCCCGCGGCGAGTACCATGCCCTGCTCCTGTTGGCTGCGACGGGAATGATGCTTGCTGTTTCATCCCTGGATCTGCTGACCCTCTACGTGGGCATCGAGCTTATGACACTCTGCTCCTACATCCTCGTCGGAATCGCAGTGGACAGGCCGACGTCAAACGAGGCTGCGATCAAGTATTTCCTTCTGGGATCCTTCGCGTCGGCCCTGCTTCTCTACGGGATCGCCCTGACATACGGCCTGACCGGAGCGACCGACTTTCGAGTGGTTGCCTCGGCAATTACCGTCCAGGGGTTGGGGGAAAACCCGCTGCTGGTGGTGGCGATCGGTCTGGTCGTGGCCGGGCTGGCCTTCAAGGTTGCGGCTGTGCCCTTCCATGCCTGGGCGCCGGACGCTTACCAGGGTGCGAGTGCGCCGGTCGCCGGCTTCCTGGCAGCCGGCTCCAAGGCCGTTGGCCTGGCCGCCCTGGGACGGGTCACCCTGACCGCTTTCGGCTCTGAAGCCTACGTCCTGTCGTTGGTTCTCGCCTCGTTTGCGGCCCTCTCGATTATCGTTGGGAGCATCGTGGCCCTGGCCCAGACCGACATGAAACGTTTGCTGGCTTATTCTGCCATCGCGCACGCCGGATACGCCCTGCTCGGCCTCGTGTCGGGGACGGCGGAAGGGGCGTCAGCAACCATGACCTATGCCTTCTTCTACGTCTTCATGACGCTCGGAACCTTCGGCGTGGTCATCGCTCTGGGCGAGCGCGGTCAAAATCTGGATGGCTACCAGGGCCTCGCCCAGCAGAAGCCCGGGACGGCCGCTGTCATGCTACTTTTCTTATTGTCTCTGACCGGCATCCCCCCTACGGGGGGATTCGTCGCCAAGTTTGTCGTTATCGGGAGCGCTGTGCGCGCAGGCTACGTAGGACTGGCTGTACTTGCGGTTGCCTGCAGCGTGATTTCAGCATTCATTTACATGCGGGTGGCCGTCTTCATGTACATGAGAGAGCCCCAGGAGCCGGCACCTGGGAACTTCCCTGTAGCCGTGTCGGCGGCGCTCGCCATAGCCGCTCTCGTCACTTTGATCGGCGGAATTTCTCCGGGTAGCTTGACGGTTTGGGCGGTTTCGCCGTGATGCCGGCAATGATGTACACTTACGACTTATGAACGAATATATAGGGATCGCAGTCACTTTTGTCCTGGCTGCGGGGATCGCGGGTTTGATGGTGTTCCTGGGTTCCACGCTGGGAAAGAAGAATCCCTCACCCGTAAAGTTGTCGCCGTTCGAATGTGGGCAGGATCCTTTTTCCCTCCCGATCGGCAAATTGGCGATCAAGTTCTATCTGACTGCAATCTTGTTCATCCCTTTCGACGTCGAGCTTGTGTTCCTCTATCCATGGGCTGTGCTTTACCGCCGACTGGGGATGCTGGGACTGGTCGAAATGGGAGTATTTCTGGGCATCCTGATGGCGGGCTACGTTTACGCCTGGGACAATGGCGCTCTAGACTGGCAATGATGGGCAATCCCAGGTAGTGACTGGCCATTCCGGGTAACGAACCCGCAATTCTCTGAATAAATATGTTCAACGACTCATCGTTTCTAACAAGCCGGCTCGACGACGCGATCGGGTGGGCCCGAAAATACTCCATCTTCCAGTATCCGTTTGTGACTGCGTGCTGCGGGATGGAGTACATGGCAACGGCCTGCTCTCACTACGACGTGGACCGATTCGGAGCGGGCTTCCCGAGATTCTCTCCGCGTCAGGCGGACGTTCTATTCGTCGTCGGCACGATCAGTCACAAGATGGCGCCTGTCCTCAAACGCATCCATGAGCAAATGGCGGATCCCAAGTGGGTCGTTGCTTTCGGCGTGTGCGTGTGCACCGGTGGTTTCTATGACAACTACGCCACTGTGATGGGCATCGATACCATCATGCCGGTGGATGTGTACATACCCGGATGCCCACCGCGGCCGGAGATGGTCCTCGACGGCCTTATGAAGCTCCAGGACAAGATCCAGGACCATGGGGTGAGCGGCAAGCGCGCCGCGCCTGAACCGCGTCCGGACCTCTTCGAAGCATGAATACAGCCTCTTTGATCGAGTCCGTCACGGGCCGTTTTCCCGATGCGGTGACCGCGTTCCACGCCTATCGGGGCGACGCCACCGTGGTTGTGCGTCCGAAGAGCCTCGTCGAGGTGGCACGGTTTCTCAAGGAGGACCCGGCCTTACAAATGAATTTCCTCATGGACCTGACCGCTGTCGACTACTCCGCCTTCGGGAAACACCCCACGCCGGGTTTCTTCGCTTCTTCAGGAGTGGCAGTCAAGCCGTCTACGGAGATCCCGGATGACGAACCCTGGCCCGGCCCTCCGGATGAAGGACGGTTTGTGGTCGTGTACCACTTTTTCTCGACCACTCACAAACATCGACTGCGTCTGGTTGTGCCAGTAGAAGAGACTGTTGCCGAGGTGGATTCCCTGAGTTCATTGTGGCCGGGCGCCGACTGGTATGAACGCGAGGTCTGGGATATGTTCGGCATCCGCTTTACAGGGCATCCGAACTTGAAGCGCATCCTCATGTACGACGAGTTTGAAGGCCACCCTCTGCGGAAGGACTATCCCGTCAAAAAACGTCAGCCGCTGGTTGAACCGACCCACTGATCGGGAAGCTATGGAAGAGAACATCCCATTGCCGGAGACGCCGCCGACACCCAAAGGTGAGGGGGCGGAACTCGAGACTCGGGACATGCTGCTCAACGTAGGTCCCGCCCATCCTGCCATGCATGGGATCATCCGGATCGTAGCCAAGCTCGACGGGGAACAGATTGAAGATGCCGAAGTCGAGATCGGCTACCTTCACCGCGGTTTCGAAAAAATGGCGGAAACGGTCGACTACAACGGCGTCATGCCTTACACCGACCGGCTCAATTATGTCTCGCCGCTCATCAACAACATGGGTTACTGCATGGCTGTGGAAAAGCTCCTTGGGATCTCGGTCCCCCAGCGCTGCCACTACATTCGGGTCATTGTCTCCGAGATTTCGAGGCTCTCGGACCACTTGACCTGCGTCGGTGCAACGGCCATGGAGCTAGGGGCTTTCAGCGTCTTTCTCTACATGATCAAGGCGCGGGAATACCTGTGGGATTTGGTCGAGAAGGTTACCGGGGCTCGGTTGACAGTCAGCTACTGCCGCGTGGGCGGTGTCAAAGCGGACCTTCCCGACGACTTCACCGAACCTTGCCACAAGGCCTTTGAGGAAACCCGCAAGGTCCTCGTTGAGGCGGACGGACTCCTCACACGCAATCGCATTTTCACCGACCGCATGAACGGCACAGGCGTGATCTCCGTCGACGACGCCATCGGATACGGGATCACCGGCCCCTTCCTGCGCGCCAGCGGCTCGGACTACGACGTGCGCAAAGACTGTCCATACGCCGTCTACGACCAGATACCATTTGACGTGCCGGTGGGCAGTAAGGGCGACAACATGGACCGTTATCTCGTGCGCATGGAGGAGATGCAGCAGTCCATGCGCATCGTGGAAACGGCGCTTGCCGACATTCCGCCCGGCCCCGTGATGGTTAACCCTGAGACGGGGCAACCCATCCCGGCCGCCGAAATGGTGGACCTCGCCAAAGTCGGCGACATCCGGGCCTTCTCAGGCAGGCAGGCCGAAGTCGGTCCGACGCTCGAGGGAGCCAGTCGGACCGAATATCCGTCCATTGCTTCGGATGAAAAGCGCGTTTTTCTACCGCCTAAAGAGGACACCTACGGCAACATCGAAGGGCTCATGAACCATTTCAAGCTGGTCATGTTGGGCCACGGCATCCGCCCCCCGAAAGGTGAAGTCTATTTCCCGGTCGAAGGCGCCAACGGAGAACTCGGCTTCTACGTGATCAGCGACGGAGAGGGACATCCTTACCGGGTCCGGGTGCGCCCGCCCTGCTTCGCTATCATGTCGGCCCTGCCCGGGCTCCTGATCGGGGACATGATTGCCGATATGGTCCCCACCTTTGGTTCGGTGAACATGATCGGCGGAGAACTCGACCGGTGACGCTCCAGGAACTTGAAAGCCCAGCAGCGGAAATCCTCCAACGTTACGAGTATCCGAAGGCAGCGATGCTGCCGGTCTTGTGGCTTGTCCAGCAGAACCAGGGCTACATCTCCGCAGATGCAGAAGCGTGGGTGGGCCGCCTTCTGGGGGTGTCTATTGCTCATGTACGCGAGGCGGTCTCGTTCTACAACATGTACCATACGCAACCGGTCGGCCGGCGGGAACTCCGGGTCTGCACGAGCCTCCCATGCATCCTCCGGGGAGGGGCCGATCTGCTGGATCGGGTCAAGGACGGATTAAAGATCAGCCCGGATGAGACCACCCCAGGAGGGGAGGTGACTCTTACGGAGGTCGAGTGCTTGTGTGCTTGCGAGATGGCGCCCATGGCCCAGCTCGACGAACGCTTTGTCGGCCCTGTAGAGGGTCCGGCCGTAGCCACCCTCATCCAGGACGCGCTCAGCGAACCCGGAAGCTTGGAGTCGACCCCCGAGCCCGAACCGTATATTTGTACGGATGGACCGGTACTCTCCACACGCTTCAAAGATCCGGATGGCACCTGGTTCGAGGGCTACGTCGCCGATGCCGGATACACCGCGTCGAGACAGGTTCTCACCTCCATGACACCGGCCGAGGTGATCGAAACGGTCGCAAACGCCAATCTTCGCGGTCTAGGCGGGGCGGGCTTCCCGGCGAGCAGGAAGTGGTCCTTTGTTCCCAAGGATTCGACTGAGCCCAAGTACCTCGTCGTAAACGCCGACGAAGGCGAGCCTGGAACCTTCAAAGACCGCTACATTATGGAACGGGACCCGCACGCCCTTCTCGAGGGCATGATCATCGCAGCCTATGCGATCGGCAGTCACAAGGCCTATGTCTACATTCGAGGCGAGTATTTCAGGTCCGCCAAACGTTTACAGAGGGCCATCGACGAAGCCTATCGCTCGAACTGGCTGGGCAAGAACATCCAGGGGTCGGGCTTTGACCTCGAAGTGGTCATCCATCGCGGTGCCGGCGCCTACATATGCGGTGAAGAAACTGCACTCCTGACGTCACTGGAGGGCGGAAAAGGTTTTCCCAAGATCAAACCTCCATTTCCGGCTATTTCAGGCCTCTTCAAATGCCCTACGATCGTCAACAACGTGGAAACTCTCGCCTGCGTCCCTTTTATTCTGCAGAACGGAGCCGAACGCTTTGCCGAAATAGGATCCCCTACCCAGGGCGGGACCCGTCTGTTCTGTGTGAGCGGCCACGTGGTCCGGCCCGGCGTCTACGAGGCGCCCGTCAGTGTCACCCTGCGAGAACTCATCGAGCAGCATGCCGGGGGTGTACCCGATGGCAAGAAGCTCAAGGCTGTCATTCCAGGGGGAATCTCAGCCAAGATTCTTACGGCCGAAAGAGATCGATGTCGGAATGGATTTCGACTCGCTCAGGGACGCTGGAACGATGGCCGGATCCGGGGGCGTAATCGTCATGGACGAAACCACTTCCATGGTCGAGGCGCTCGAGTCCGCGGCACGGTTCTTCGCCGATGAATCCTGCGGACAGTGTTCACCCTGCCGCGAGGGGACCGGCTGGGTGCATCGCATCGTTGGCCGCATCACCGAAGGGAAGGGACGTATCGAGGACCTGGACGACCTGCTCGCGATCGCCGGCGATATGGAAGGCAATACCATCTGCGTTTTCGCGGACGCGGCGGCCTGGCCCGTCCAGTCCTACATCATGAAATTCAGGGACGAGTTCGAGGACTTCATCCGTTCCGGTCAGCGGGTCCAGGGAAAGGAAACCGCACATGCCTAAGCTAAGCATTGACGGCCGCGAGGTGACGGTCCCAAAGGAAACGACTGTCATCCAGGCGGCGGAAAAGCTTGAAATTTTCATCCCGCGCTACTGTTACCACCCCGGACTCTCCATCGCGGGCAACTGCCGCATCTGCCTCGTGGAAGTGGAGCGAGCCCCTAAGCTCCAGATCGCATGCAACACCCCCGTCGGCGAGGGGATGGTGGTTCACACCCAGAGCGAGACGGCTCAGGACGGACGGAGGGCGGTACTGGAGTTCCTCCTGGCCAACCACCCGCTCGACTGCCCGGTTTGCGACCAGTCCGGCGAGTGCGACCTGCAGAATTTCTATCTGAACTTCGGCCTCTACAATCCCCGCTTCAGGGAACATAAAGTCAAGAAGAAGAAAGCAGTGGCACTCGGCCCGTATGTCATGCTGGACCAGGAGCGCTGTATCCTCTGTTCCCGCTGCGTCCGCTTCACCGACGAGATCACCCAGACCGGCGAGTTCGGCATATTCAATCGCGGAGACCGCGCGGAGCTGGGGCTCTACCCTGGCGATGAACTCAACAATCGATATTCGACCAACGTCGT
Source organism: Terriglobia bacterium (assembly GCA_965263045.1). Taxonomy (GTDB): domain Bacteria; phylum Acidobacteriota; class Terriglobia; order 20CM-2-55-15; family 20CM-2-55-15. The sequence continues at coordinate 5,430,193 of CBDHGK010000041.1, read as the reverse complement.
GGACATATGCCCCGTCGGTGCACTGACCGAGCGGAAATTCCGATTCAAGACGCGGGTCTGGTACCTCTCCAGCGCACCGACCGTCTGCAACGGCTGCAGTCAGGGCTGCAACATGGACATGCACTACGTTCTGGACCGCCCTCACCTGAATGACGGCGCCCGGGTGGTCCGTGTGAAACCACGTTACAACCCGGAAGTCAACCAATGGTGGTTGTGCGATGAAGGACGCTACGGGCTCACTTGGATCGACCAGGGACGGCTTCGGAAGGTACGCGGGCCTTCGGTCAACGCGGTGGAAGCTGAGGATGCCACGAAAACAACGGGTGCGACGTGGGACGAAGCCCTCCAAACGATCTCAGCGGCTCTCTCGAGCCTGCCCAGGGGACGGATCGGCGTGATCGCCTCAGCCGCGCTCAGTAGCGAAGAACTGTTTCTGATTCGGGAGATTTTCCAGCGCAGCCTGGGCGCCCAGGTCAGTGCATCTGTTCCCGAAAAACCCGGCTCGTCTGACGATTTCCTCATCAAGGCGGATAAGAATCCCAACACAGCCGGAGCAGCACTGTTGGGGTTATCGGGTCCGGGCGGGCCCGATTCAGGACAGATCCTGGACGAGGCGCTCAGAGGGAACCTTGACGCCCTATGGGTGACCGGGCACGACCTGGTTGAACTATTCGGGGAAGAGAAGGTTAGCCAACTCCGCGACAGAGTGGGTCTGATCGTGTTCTCCGGACCGAACGAAAACCGGACAGTCCCCCTGGCCCATTGGGCCTTGCCGAGTGCGGCCTATGTGGAAAAAGACGGGACCTTCGTCAATTGTGACGGACGCGTCCAGCGAATCGGACAGGTGTTTCCTCCGCTTGAGGACTCCCGTGAGGACTGGCGCATTTTCCTGGATCTGGCCCGGCTGCTGAAGCTAGATGTTGAGTGGCAGCAACCCGAGGCTATCTTCGCGAGCCTGGCCTCCGCCGAAGCGGCTTTCGCCGGTTTGAGCTACGAGACGATCGGAGACCTGGGGGCCAGCGTCCGGCCCATCGAGCCCGCCGAGGGGATATCCGTCACGTGATAGAAATTCTGCTGATCAAGATCACGCTGGCGGGAATCGTTTTCTTCGTCGTCCTGAACTTCGCAGGGCTTCATACATGGGCGGAACGAAAACAATCGGCGCTAATCCAGGATCGGATCGGGGCCAACCGTGCGGACATTTTCGGCTTTCGGGTACTGGGACTCTTTCACGGCATCGCTGACGCAGTCAAATTGTTCACCAAGGAGGACATCGTCCCGACCGGAGCTGACCGGACCCTCCATACGCTGGCCCCCTTCTTTTCAGTCTTCTTCGCCCTCGTGGCCTTCGCCGCGATTCCCTTTGGGGACACACTGATTATCGGGGATAGGGTCATTGAACTCCAGGTTGCCAAAATAGACGCGGCCCTCCTCTACATTTTTGCCATGCTGTCGCTCGGGGTCTACGGTGTGATCCTCGCCGGCTTTGCCTCGCGCAACAACTACGCAATCATGGGAAGCCTCAGGGCCACCGCGCAGATGATCTCCTATGAAATCGCGCTGGGTGTCGCCGTCGTGGGCGTGATCATGGTTTACGAAACCATGGACCTGGGGGAACTGGTGCGGGCCCAGGGACAGATGCTCGGCGGCTGGATACCGTTATGGGGCATCGTCACCCAACCGGTAGCCTTTATCGTATTTCTGACCGCGGCGCTGGCCGAAACCAAGCGGATGCCCTTCGACATGCCGGAAGGCGAATCGGAAATCATCGGATATTTCGTGGAGTACAGCGGCATGAAGTTCGGGATGTTCTTCCTCACGGACTTCCTGGAGACGATCATGGTGGCCGGTTTATCGACCACGCTCTTTTTCGGAGGATGGCAGGTGCCATACCTGATGCCGGACGGCTTCCACTTCCCCTGGGGCGGGGAGATTCTCATGTCCAACTGGGTTTACGTCCTGCTGGGCGTGGCCAGCTTTTCGACCAAGGTTGTAATTTTCTGTTGGGTGTTCATGCAGCTCCGCTGGACCCTGCCGCGCTTCCGCTATGACCAGCTCATGAAACTGGGCTGGCGGGGGCTGTTCCCGATCGCGGTGGCGAATATTATCGTCACGGCCGGGGTACTGATGTTTTTCGGAGAGGGGGTATAGTGACTGTAAAGGTTGTCGCGAGGCCCGTGTTGACTTTCTGGGAGAAGTTGTACCTCCCGCAGATCGTCTCCGGCTTCAAGATCACTTCCAAACACTTCTTCCGAAACCTCTTTCTGCATACGGCCCACAAACTGGGCCTTTTCAAGTACCTTTCCGCCGCAGCCACCATCCAGTATCCCGAGGAACTTCGGCCACTCATGTCGCGCTACCGGAGCCGCCACAGGCTGACGGTCCGTGACAACAAGACGCCGCGCTGCGTGGGGTGCATGCTCTGCGAGACGGTCTGCCCGGCCCGGTGCATTACCATCGTGGCCGGAGAACACCCCGATCCCGACGTGGAGAAGTATCCGATCCGCTTCGACATCGATCTGGGGATGTGTGTCTATTGCGGCTACTGTGTCGAGGTATGCCCTGAGGACGCGATCCGGATGGACACGGGAATTCTTGACCTGGCCGCCTACTCGAGGGAGGCCATGCAGCTCGACATCCACGAACTCATGGATCCGAAGCTGCATAAACCGATCGGCCAGTGCGACCTGGATTTCCCGCACAAGTGCGAAGTTAGCGGGGGAGCGATGAAGGGGAGCTGGGAGGGCTTGACGGAGCATCGACTAGTGGACTGACCACGTGATGTGCACGAGCGGGTCGAACAATCCGAAAGGTCAGTGTAAACGTTCTCGAAGCGCTTCATACGGGATATGTCCGCTGACGCCATCTCTTCAATGCCACCGCTTATTGCCTCCCGACTTCAGCTTTAACCTCAGGTCGCCTGACTCCCCTTTCGCCCCCACCCGCCACCGCCCGGGGTCTCAACGGAGAGAACATCTCCAGCCGCGGCGCGAAGAGTAAACTTCGATGGTAGTTCGTCCACCGAACCATCCGGGTGGCGCAGCCGGTTTCGCCCGGCCCGGCCCGGCTGACCGCCACTCAAGCCGTACGGTAGGGAACGGCGCCGGTCAGAGATTACGGTCAGGTGTGTCGGCGCCAGGAACCGAATCTCGCGCACGATCCCATCGCCGCCGCGCCATCGACCGTTGCCGCCTGAAGCCGGACGCAGGCCGTACTGTTCGATTCGGACCGGATAGGCATATTCGATGGCTTCGATCGGCGTGTTCATTGAATTGGTCATGTGAGTGTGCACGCCGGATATCCCGTCCATTCCCGGCCGGGCACCCATTCCGCCGGCAATGGTTTCGTAGTAGGCAAACGGCTGGCCGGTCACGGGATCTGTACCACCGAAGGTCACGTTGTTCATCGTCCCCTGACTGGCCGCCGGTATCCGGCTGGGCAATGCTTTGGCCAGACATCGGTAGAGAACGTCCACGATCCGCTGGGAAGTTTCCACGTTACCGCCGGAAACGGCTGCTGGCGGACGGGCGTTTACAACCGTCCCTTCGGGCGCAACGATCTCCAGCGGGCGCATGCCTCCTTCTGTCGAGGGGATGGGGACGGGAACCAGGGTCCGGAATACATAGAACACAACAGATGCCGTAATCGCGTATACGGCATTGACACTGCCGGAGGCCTGGGGATCGGATCCCGAAAAATCGACGCGCGCACGGTTCCCGCGGATGTCGATCCGTACGCGTATCGTGATCGGGTCGGCGGATATGCCGTCGTCGTCGAGAACGTCTTCCGCACGGTAGGTGCCGTTCGGTATCTGAGAGATAACGTGCCGCGTCATCCGCTCCGTATAGTCGAGCAGTGCGGCAATGTAACTTTCGACTTCCTTCCAGCCATATTTCTGGACGACTTCGATCAAACGCCGTTCTCCGGTCCGATTCGCGGCAAGCATGGCCGCCAGATCGCCATCTCGCTCTCCCGGCGTACGAACATTAGCCAGGACGATGTCCCATACATCCCGGTTGATCTTGCCCTCGATCATGAGCTTGACAGGAGGAATCCGCAGGCCTTCCTGGTAGATTTCCTCAGCCAGCGGCATCGATCCCGGCGACATTCCTCCCACGTCGGAATGGTGTGCGCGGCATGCGACATAGAACAGTAGCCTTCGCTGTTGATGAATGCCGGAAACGAGCGTGATGTCAGGAAGATGAGTGCCGCCTTCGTAGGGATCATTGAGAACGATCATGTCTCCGGGACCGAGATCCCGTTTCCCGATTGCCGCGGCAACCGAAAGCGGCATCGAACCCAGGTGGACCGGCATATGGTCGCCCTGCGCGACCATCCGTCCCCGCTGATCGAACACTGCGCAGGAATAGTCGCGCCGCTCCTTAATGTTGGGCGAGTATGCCGTTCGTTTCAGGGCCGCACCCATTTCCTCCGCGATTGAATGGAAGAGGCTCTTGAATATTTCCAGCTTTACCGGGTCAACACTCATAGTTGGACCAATGGCTTCAAACGCAGTCAGTAAAGGTACTATTCCAGGAAACTCGTTTACGTGCTTCGCGCCTTCGTGCCTTTGCGGCGCGTCCTCTGTTTTGTGAGCACGAGGTTCCCCAATTGATCGACTTCACAAACAAAACCGGGGGGCACAAACGTTGTCGAACTGTACTCACCGACAATGGCCGGACCCTCGATGACGTTGCCGCAACGCAGCAATAGGCGGTCGTAAACGCTGGCCTTCAAGCGCCCCCGTCCGTGCCACACAGGAACGGTATCGATAGGAACCAAGCGACGTCGGGTACGGCGAAACGATGGCAATTCCGGCTTGGAGGTTGTTCCCGTCAGGGTCGACCTTACATTGACGACTTCGACAGCGCTGTGTGGATCAGAGTGTCCGTAGCGTTTCTCGTGCACCCGGTGAAAGTGGTCGCACCATCCGGTGTCGTACGGAATGCTCAGCTCATACGATTGTCCGGCGTAGCGGACGTCGAGAAAGTCCATCACCATGATGTCCTTCCGGCGGAAACCCTCCTCCTTCAAGTCCGCCAGTCCTTCCCGATGCAAGCGGGACAAGGCCGTCCGGAGGTTGGACCGACTGGGTCGGGTCCCGAGCACGGTTTTCGAATAGTCCTTGCGCGCGTCGGCCAGCAGAAGTCCCAGTGCCGACAAGGCCCCCGGGTAAGGGGGCACGACGACGCGGGGGATACCGAGTCCCTCAGCCAGCGTTGCGGCATGGAGCCCGCCGCCGCCACCGAAACACACCAGGGTGAACTCGCGAATGTCGTGACCGCGCTCGATCGATATTAACCGGATCGCCTGCTCCATGTTGTTGTTGACCACGTCGATCACTCCGGCGGCCAAGCCTTCGACATTCTTCCATTGGTGGCTCTCCGGTGCCCCTCGAAGAGCAGGCCCGATCCGCTCCGTTGCCAGGTGCATGCTGCCGCCGAGGAAGAAGCGCGGCAGCAATCGACCGAGTACGACATTGGCATCGGTCACCGTAAACGCGGTCCCCTTTCCGTAACAGATCGGTCCGGGATCCGCACCGGCGCTTTCCGGACCCACGCAGAGCGACCCACCGGCATCAACTTGGGCAATCGAACCGCCACCCGCTCCCACCGTGTGGATATCCATCATCGGAATACCGATCGGCATGCCTCCGACTTCGCTTTCATGGGTGACCCGGATCGCGTCATCGAACAAAGCCACGTCCGTCGACGTCCCACCCATGTCGAACGTGATAATCCTGGAATACCCGGCGCGTCGAGCGATGTGAAACGCCCCGACGACGCCACCGGCCGGTCCGGACAGAATGGTCCGGACCGGTTCGGCCACGGCAGTCTCCGCCTTCACCGCACCGCCATTGGACTGCATGACGCGCAATGATGGGCCGCTCACCGCGCGTTCGAGCCGACCCAGATAGCGGCCCATTACGGGCGCGAGATAGGCGTTGATCAACGTTGTCGATGTCCGTTCGTACTCCCGGTATTCGGGCAGGATCACCGAAGACAAGGAGATCGGCACTTTGAGGCTTTTCAGGGCGTCCCGGATCTGGATTTCGTGGGTGGGGTTCTGGAACGAAAACAGCAGCGTTACCGCGATCGACTCTACCTCTGCCTTCTGCAGTCGCGATGCCAGCTTCCGAATTTCAGCCGGCTTCAACTCGACTGCGTTCGTTCCATCATGAAGCGTGCGCTGGCGGACACCGATCCGCAGCGAACCGTCGATTAAAGGTGGCAGACGGCTTGTAAAGATATCGTAGAGGTCCGGCCGTGTCTGGCGTCCAATGACCAGAACGTCCTCGAAACCCGCTGTGGTCACCAGAGCGGTTCGGGCACCTTTGCGCTCCAACAGCGCGTTGGTTCCCACCGTGGATCCGTGAACAATCTCCGAGAGTGGTCGGCTATCCCCATCTCCGGCACCCGTGACGCGATCCAGGCCCTTCAAGATGGCCTGTTCGGGAGCCTTCGGCGTTGACGGTTCCTTGAAGATTTCGATTCCGCCCTCACGAATCGACACGAAATCCGTGAACGTCCCTCCGGTGTCGATCCCGATGCGCATCGGGGACCATGGTACTGGAAACGTCTTCAGCAGAACACTTGTCTAGTCCACTGATTGCGAAGTTCCCCGATAGTGCGACTTCTTATTCGGTTATCTCCGCGCAATGGCCCACATACGGAGGCAGCCGGCGAGGCGCTTGAGCGTCGGCAGCAGTGCACCGGAATCATGGTCGTTCACGTGCTCTACCGGTATCCGGAACACATGACACGACCTGGCTCAAACCAACGCTTTGGAAAGGGAAAGCTGCTCGATCGTGTTCGAAGCGAAATTCGCATCCGGCATTACAGTCCAAGGACGGAGGAAGCGTATGTCGGCTGGATTCGCAGATTCGTTCTGTTTCACAACAGGCGTCACCCGGCGGAGATGGGAGAAAGTGAGATTGACGAATTTCTGGTAAATCTTGCACGGCACCGCAAAGTGAGCGCCTCGACCCAAACTCAGGCTCTCAGCGCTCTACTGTTCCTCTATCGGAACGTACTCGACCGACCCTGCGGCTGGATCGAGGTGGCTGTTCGCGCCAAAAGACGCAAGACCCTGCCGGTTGTCCTCACTCGGGGAGAAGTACGCGCCCTTCTCTCCCACATGCACGGTGCTCCGGCGTTGGTGGCCTCGATCCTATATGGAGGAGGCATCCGACTGATGGAGTGTCTACAACTCCGAATCAAAGACGTCGACTTCGAACGGTCTGAGATTGCAGTGCGTCATGGCAAAGGCGGCAAGGACCGTATCACAACCCTTCCACAGGCGATCGGCGCCGCACTTCAGGAACATATGAAGGCGGTTCGCGCCGTTCACAGTCAGGATCTGCAGGACGGAGCAGGACGGGTTCAACTACCGGATGGTCTCGCTCGCAAATACCCCAACGCAGAAAGTGAATGGGGCTGGCAGTTCGTTTTCCCGGCGTCCCGTCGATTCATCGAAGCCGGATCTGGAATCGCGCGGCGCCATCACATGCACGAATCCGTAGTCCAACGAGCAGTCAAGTCTGCGGTCATCCGCGCAGGAATCGCTAAACCTGCAAGTGGCCACACGCTAAGGCACAGCTTTGCCACCCACCTCCTGGAGGACGGATATGACATCCGAACTGTCCAGGAATTGCTGGGTCACAAGGACGTCAGGACCACTATGATCTACACCCATGTCCTCAACCGACGCGGCCTCGCTGTCCGCAGCCCTTTCGACACCCTATAAACCGAGTCGCATAATCAGTTAGGTAACTATGCCGCTCATCGGGCAGCATACTTCCAGTGCCCCACCTACCGCGTTCGAGGTGTAAGATGTGCTCAGCAAATCATTTACATTGCTGGCCGACTGTCTCGGGAACACACAGAGGTCGCTCTGAGGAGCGGCTTCGCACCGGGCGCCGTGCAGTCGACTTAGATGTTAGGCGTACAAACGAGGCACCAAGGACAATGAGCGTAGATCCGTCGGCCAAGACTACGGTTGGAAAGTGGGTCGGGATTGGCACCGCTCTTGGTACTGCTTTCGGCGCAGTGTTTGGTGACGTTGGGATCGGTGTTGCGCTCGGCGTTGCATTGGGCGCGGCGCTTGGCGGAATGTGTGCCAATCTTAGTTGGAAATTGAAACGGCTCCAAACCCCATGGTTTGATGGTATTGGAAGAAACAACATCAAGCCTGTAAGAGAAAGGAGCCGAGATGAGGAGTCTGTTACGTTCGGTAAAGAAACGCAAGAAGTCGCGTGTGCTGGGTGAGGTCGAGGTCCTGAGCCGGGAGGAATACTCGGGACTGGAATTGGACTCGAAGGTGGAGATGATTCGGGCGTTGATCCCACTGGGGTTGATGCACGTGGAGGAGTTGCTCGACGAGGAAGTGAAGTCGTTGGCGGGTGAGCGATACGCACGAAAGGAGGCGGCGTTGCGGGGCCGGCGACACGGGAGCAATCCGGGGACCGTGGGGCTGGGTGGCCAGCGGGTGCCGGTTCGGGTGCCTCGAGTGCGCAGCGTGGCGGGCGGGGAGATTCCGCTTCGGACCTACGAGGAACTCAGTCCGGGTGGCGCGGTGAACGAGCTACTGCTCAGACGTGTGCTGTATGGGATCTCCTGCCGGAACTATGAATCGGCCGCTGAAGCGATTCCGGGAGCGATCGGACTGTCGAGTTCGACGGTGTCTCGAGGATTCGTCCAGGCGAGTGCCGCGAAACTTCGGGAGATGCAGGAGCGGGATCTGAGTGGCGAGGACGTCGTGGCGATCTTCCTGGACGGGAAGGCGTTTGCCGACGCCCTGATGGTAGTGGCCCTGGGCGTCACGCTTTCGGGCGACAAACGCTTCTTGGGCTTCGTGGAGACCGACACGGAGAACGAGCAAGTGCTGACTCCGTTTCTCCGTTCGTTGATGGAGCGGGGCCTGGACATCTCTGAAGGCGTGCTGGTGATTGTCGACGGCGGCAAAGGTCTGCGGGCGGCGGTCAAGAAGGCATTCAGGAATCGAGCCCTGGTCCAACGCTGCCAATGGCACAAACGCGAGAACGTCGTGAGATACCTATCGAAGACCGAGCAAGCCGTGTGGCGACGCCGGCTGCAGCGGGCCTACGAGCGCCCGGAGTACGACGAAGCTCGGGCGGCGCTCGGAGAGCTCCATGGAGAGCTCGAGGAGCGAAACCAATCGGGGGCTGCGAGCCTTGAGGAAGGCCTGGAAGAGACCCTCACGTTGCATCGGCTCGGCGTGTACGGGGTCTTGGGCCGTTCGTTCAAGACGACGAATTGCCTGGAATCGGTCAATGCCCTTGTCGAGGAAAGGTGTGCGAAGGTCGATCATTGGAAGAACTCGAGTCAGCGGCAACGCTGGTTGGCGACGGCGCTCATCGACATCGAACCGCGCCTGAGGAAGGTGATCGGCTACCGTCATCTTCCAAAGCTCCGCGAAGCCCTCCAGCGAGAGCTGAAAATTGAGGCGAAGACGTCGACGAGATCGAAGAAGAAGGTTGCATGACCCATCGTGAGCCGTGGAGAGTTTCAACTAAGAATGGGCTTGACTCGCTTGGCGCAGCGAAGAGTCGTCGTTCACAGGCTGACAGCGGTGAACGTGACGCCTAACAAGTGACCGCCGCAGGTGAGCCACGATCCGTTAGGCGGCCTGAGCTGAGACTCGTCCGGGCCGGAGCAGAGACACGCATCCCGAGTTCATGTTTAGCATGCCCGTCCAGTCGTCAGCAGTCGTCTTCGCCGTGCTGGTCTCTTGCGCGGCGTGCTTCCTGGGAGCGATGGCGATGGGAGCCCCATGGGGTCACCTTACGATGGGTGGCAAATACGAGGGGAAGCTACCCGGGAATCTGCGAGCCGTCGCAGTCGTTCAAGCGATAGTGCTATTGGGCTTTGGAGCGGCGGTGCTTGCTAGGGCGCAGGTGATCGTTAGTCCGGTGCCATCGTGGCTAGGGGGCGTGACTTGGGCAGCGGTTGGCGTAAGCGCACTTTCGTTGGTCCTTAACCTGGCGACTCCGAGTAAGTGGGAACGCGCGGTGTGGGCGCCGGTGGCCTTTATGATGTTGATGTCGAGCCTGGTGGTTGCTGTTGGCACGTGACGATCGACGGCGGGACGACACCCCCCCATATTCTGCCTGGCCTTCACAAGGTGGTCTTGGCCGGCCTGGGTCTGGAGGAGCCATCCCTCTCGAGAGTCTTGCCCTGTACCTACACCATGCCGGCATAGTGGAGCCCGATCGCATTGAGCGGTAGAGTGACTGCCGCGTCGCCTTACCCATTCAATTGGTGCGGTGTTGGGGCGGGCCGCCTAACAAGCGGTTGCTGCTGTCGGGGGTCGGCATCTCGGTTCGCACCTGCGGCGCTCGGCTACCATCTTGGCCCGCAGCAGAACCGCAAGACCGTTAGACGGCAGAGAAAGGCTGAATGGTGGCTATCACAACCCGTGGGAACGCGGCGAGCGGACTGGCTCGAACAGACCGCCGGTTCCTCTCCGGCATGTCAATCCTAATCACTGTCGTCGCGTTTGTCGGCTTTGGTCCGACATACTTCCTAAAGACTTTTTACGGAACGCCAGCACTTCCAAGCCAACTTGTGCATGTCCACGGTATTCTCCTTACGTCGTGGATCGCGCTCTTTCTTATCCAGACTGCACTCGTAGCGTCGAACCGAACCGACCTACATCGCCGCTTGGGCGGGGCCGGCGCAGTGCTAGCTTTGACCATATTCCCGGTCTCACTGGCGGTTGCGATTACCGCGGCCAGGAATGGTTCAGCCAGTGCGCCTCCCAACATCCCACCGCTCACGTTCATGGCGGTCCCGGTCATGGATTTGCTCTTGTTTACGTCATTCGTCGCCGTCGGCTTCTACAACAGACGCCGACCCGAAGCGCACAAGCGATTGATGTTGCTCGGCACGTTTGCGCTTCTATCGCCGGCCGTCGGTAGGTTCTTTTTACCTCCCCATGGAATTCTAGTCTGGGTGCCACCGTTCATCGGATTTATCATCGACCAAGGGTTTGGGCATGTCCTTGTAGTCGCCTGCATGTGTTACGACTTTGCCACTCGCCGTCGCGTGCATCCGGCGTTTCTCTGGGGCGGCCTGATCCTCATGGTTCTGCAGCAGGGTCGTCTTACGATTGGGGGAACTGGCGTTTGGCTTGCGATCGCAGGCTGGCTCGTGAACTGGTAACGTTGCCGTCTAACAAGTGGCTCCACCACACCGCGGCCACGGTCTCGTCGAGTCGTGAGGGGAGTGGCCGCCGCAGGTGAGCCACGATTCGTTAGCCGTACTCGGCCAGGAGTAAGCAGTGACAAAGCCCGGCGTTTTCTTGATCGGAGGTGCACCCGGGGTTGGGAAGACGACTCTCGGGCGAGCACTCGCGACTAGGGTCGACGCAACTTCACTGACTGCTGATGACCTCTTGACAGCCGCGAAGGCGGTCACGACTCCTAATTCTCATCCTGGGCTGCATGTCATGACCGCTGTGAATTCCATTGAGTACTTCACCACAAGTTCTGTGGACCAGCTCACTGCGGATGCCACCGTACAACACGAAGCCATATGGCCAGCGATCGAGAAGGTCATTCGAAAGCGTGCCGCGTGGGGGCCTCCGATCGTTATCGACGGTTGGTTTTTACGACCACCGAAGGTGGCGGAGTTGGACCTTGAGAGGGTGATATCGTTCTGGCTGGTAGCAGAGCCTGCCGTTTTAGAGGAACGCGAGCGGAGAAACGTCGAGTTCTTCGGCCGGTCACCCGATCCAGAACAGATGCTGCAGAACTTTCTCGGGCGAAGCCTTTGGTATAACGATCTGATCAGACGCCAGGCAACAGAGCTGGAGCTCAATGTCCTTGAGCAGGATGGAAACGCGCCGGTGGGCGCATTGTGTGCTATGGCAATGAAGCAGGTATGAGAGACGGCTTATACGCGGCTGAACCAGTCAGTACTGCGCGTCACGCGGCTTGAATGTGCAAGCCGCACGCCACTCCGTCCTGCAGGTTAGCCGCAATCCGTTAGGTGGATCTAGCTACGACTTTCGGAAGGGTTCGCGGAAGGAACTACATCAATGCGCCTTAACCACGTAACGTTAATCGTCACAGATCTCCAGGTATCGATTTCCTTCTATGAAAAACTCGAATTCGTAGCAATCGTCTTGGAGAAACCTCGATACGTACGATTTAGTCTACCGTCAGGTGATGAAACGCTCTCGCTCGAAGTGACAGGAGAGAAACCGACCGATTCGAGAGTGCAACTCTATTTGGAATGCTCTAGTCTCGATGCGCGGTGCGAAAAACTAAAAGGAAAAGGACTGGCGTTTGAACAAGAGCCAACCAACATGGATTATCTTTGGCGGGAGGCGCGAATACGCGATCCAGACGGACATCAGATCCGACTCTATTCCGCGGGCGAAAATCGGCTGAACCCGCCGTGGCGCATCAAGTGATAACCGCTGCACCTAACAAGTGGATCAACCTGACGTGTTACAGCGGGCTTCTTTCCAGCGGCTGCGCATTTTCGCTTCCAAGAAGCCCGCTGTAACACGCAGGCTATCCTAGCGTTATACGGACTCTGAGTGGAGGTAGGTCCACGACGAATGGTCACGCTCCGCCAGGCAACTGTGGGCGATCTCGATGTCATTCACGATATTCGTCGAGATGCAATCCTTGGGGTCAAGTTTGAGCCGCTGTCTGAGAGAGACCTTCGGGAATGGGCTGACAGGCGTACGGTCGGATTCTTTAGAGAACGGGTTGCCGCCAACCAGGTCGTCGTCGCTTTTTATGAAGGACGCGCGGTCGGGTGGGGTAGCTTTTCCTGGAACCGCGTCACCGCACTTTACGTCCGGCCATCCGTGAGTTCCAGAGGCATCGGGCGCGAGGTAATTTCCTGGCTGGAATTCCGGATCAAGGACGATGGATATGCGTTCGCGAAGCTGGAATCCAGTCCGAACGCCGTAAACTTCTATAAGGGTATTGGCTACCTGGGAGCCGGACCTCCGGAAAATGGCGGAGCGGTTCCAATGAAGAAGGATCTTTAAAGAAGCAACACCCAAACGACGGCCGTATAACAACCGATTGGAGCTGGCCGCAGCCACGGTTATTGTCTGTAAAGAAGGGTTGAGGGGCCGCTGCAGCTCAATCTTGAGCCGTTAGCCAGACGGAGGCCATTCATCGATGATACACAAGGCTGTCTTGGAAGTGATCGTCGTCGTCGCCGCTCTAAGTGGTGCTGGGCTCAGCAGCCTGATTCCTGTCACGGTGTCTTACGCCCAGAACTCCGACGCTCACTGGCAGGAGATCCGAGCATTGATCCGCGCGGGAGATTCCTTGGCTATCGCTGAAGTGATAGCGCGCCAGGGTGATCCGCAGACAGTCGCAGGCCTATACAACTCCATTGTGCGCGACCTGTACTACAACGCACACGATCTCAAGGCTGTTGTTCTCGTCGCTCAGAAGGGCATCGATTATTGTTTGTCTCAAGCTGTGCAGGCGAGTGGCCGCCATCAAGCGGATCTTGCGGACGAGTTCCGAGGACGAGCCAAAGACCTTGCGTACAATCTCGGTTCGTACACGTGGCCAGGCTGGGATGAACCGGGCATCCAGATTCAACCCCTGGACAGAGCACTGGGCTTTGCAGCCGCGCGATTGAACCTTCGATTTGGCGAGGAACTCGATCGTGGACCGGCACCAATGTCAACGGCCTACTGGTTGTTGGGTGCTCATGCCCTAGCGGCGGGCGAGTTCGCCGAGGCCATCGAGTATTTTCAACAGTCCGCTGAATTGGCGAGGTCGGGAGGGGAGCGTTCGGCGGAACTGTTGTCACAAGGATTCGAGGGAATCGCGAAAGTAGCGAGCAGGACCGCCGTCGAAGAAGGCGAGCGTGAATTGAACCAGACGAAAATCATCCTTGGCATCGAGAACATCGCCGATGCTGCTTTCTGGATAGATCAACTGGACACAGCCTATCGCGTGTTCGTCCAGGAATAGAAATGCTGGCTAACAAGTGGCTGCACCAGACGGCGGCCACAGTGATCTCTTGATTCTTCAAAGGAGCGGGCGCCGCAGGTTAGCCACGAGCCGTTGGACGGTCGCTGCAGGCTCCTGAGCGGAAATATGAACATCCGCGAGATTGAGGCGAAAGACGTTCCAGATCTCTTCGACGTGAGAGTCGCAACACACGAGAACCGGCTGTCGCGGGAGGAGCTTGCGTTCATGGGCATCAACGAGAATGCTGTTCGGGAAAAACTGGCTGGGACCTTTACCGGCTGGTTGTGCGAGGACAGTGGCCGTATCGTTGGATTCGCAATGGGCGATAGATCGACGGGGGAGTTGTGGGTCATCGCAGTTCTCCCAAACTATGTTGGCCGCGGAATTGGTTCCGTTTTGTTGCGCAGGGTTGAAGCGTGGCTCTTTGGGAACCAGTGCGAGCGAGTGTGGCTCACGACAGACGTCGACACACGACTGAAGGCCTATTCGTTCTACCGTCAACATGGGTGGAAGGACGATCGTATCGAGAATGGTCTGCGTTACATGGCGAAAGAACGCGCCAGTGCTGGTGTTGACGGGTGACGCGCGGGGTTTGCCGGCATGCAACAGCTCGATGAGGAGATTTGCTCTGCGCGTCCGTAGTCCAACACGCCGCTGCAGCGGCCGAACCGAGCCAACGGTTGATGCGGGTCGCGGGTTGTTCTGCGCCGTTCGCAGCTGAGTGGAAATCCGTTGGGCAGGCCAGAGGGTCACGGAGCAGATTTCGGAGGGAACCAGCGCGAGGACACCTATGGCACTCGTGGTTCTTCTGAGGGGCGTTAACGTCGGAGGTCACAGAACCTTTCGCCCCACGGAGCTCGCCGAACAGCTGGCAGACCTCGGTGTCGTCAACATCGGCGCGGCGGGCACCTTCGTGATCCGTCAACCAGTGACGCGGGCGCGACTGAGCGCGGAACTGGCACGCAGGCTTCCCTTTGATGTCGAGATTATCGTTTGCCAGGGACGGGACGTCCTCAGGCTCATGATTCAGAGTCATTTTGCGGATCAGCCCGTGCGATCTGACGTCGTCCGTTTCTTGAGCGTCCTTTCCAAGAGCCCCCGCTCGGCGCCGTCGACACCTGTACGATTTCCCGCGAGTGGAAAGTGGCTGATGAAGGTCCTCGCGAGGGAACACCAGTTCGTTTTCGGCGTGTACCGGCGCCAGATGAAGGCTATCGGCTATCTCGGCGAGATCGACCGGCTCTTTGGGGTTCCGGCCACGACTCGCAATTGGAATACAGTGGCCGCGATCGCCAAGGTGCTAGTGTAGTCCGTCACAATTAACGTAACGGCTCTAGCTGTCCCATTTCTGATCATATATGCGGAAAATAATGCCCATTAGATCGGAAATCCCTGTGCGGAAGGAACTCGAACGGCTTGGCCGAAGCCGCAGTGTGTCGGTCTGGCTCGGGGAACGATCTGAATAAGGTACAGTCTGTTAGACGGGGACCACTAGGGCACGGACAGACCTGACCGACAGGGAAGCGGTCATCGGACATACGCGGAGTACGGGACGCGAGTTGCTGCCCAACACGCCGATGCAGCTGATCGCCAGTCCGTTGGGCAGACGCAGTCATAACTGTCCAGCTATACGAAGTGGTTTGACCTTCGAGTTACAGGGCACTGAAATGAGCAGAAATAGTCGGGACAATTCCCCCTGTGATGAATGTAGTACGTTGCTTCGAGAACTCCTGCATGCACGGCGTTCCGACAACGAAACACGGCGTGAACGCTTTCGTGCAGACTGGTTGGCGTCGGGTGAGGAACTTTCGCGGTTTTACAGCACATACCTGTCATCGGCATTTGCCGCACTGGATCAGAACGTCAATCTGGCCGACAGCTTTGCAGATCAATGGCCCCGATCTGAGGAAGTGGGCCGTAGGGCCTCCGAACACGAGTTGGTAGCTGGCCATTCGATTTACGTACACGGCCGGCGCGGTTCCGGAATCGGGGGCACCTTGTAAATAAAGATCTCCGAAGACGCTTCAAGAATCACGTATCTTCGTGTCGAAGATACACGCCCGTTCCGGTGGAAACGCGGACGGTTTTTTTACGAGAGCGCCCAAGGACTGACTCGATCGAGAAGAGCTGTCCAACACGTGGCGGCACCAGACAGCGGCCACGGTATTTGATTTAATCGAAGCGAAGTGGCCGCCGCAGGTGAACCACAATCCGTTATGCCGACAACGTGATTGTCATCGGCGAGTGGAATTCCAAGCTGCCAATCAGGCAAGGTCATGTCTCCTTGAAGGCGTGGTAACATTCGAAACAGGCCTTTCCAACGAATGAAGCCGAGGCAGTGGCGGATCATCCGAACAAGCACATTCGGGAAGCGCTCGGATACGCAGACGATCGGGAATGGGCAGTCAAGAAATCTGGACCACGCGCACATGCCTGGGGAGTGATTTACTGCTCGTTCGGTCATCAGGAGTGCTGGATGGCAATCTATTCGACGCCGAAAAATCCGGAGAACCACGCACAGAACATTCGACGAACCGTGGATCGTTGTCGAGGTGGTGATGGGTGAACCGATCATGACAAGTTATCGGTTTGCGGTCATCGTCCAGGCCACGTCGTTAACGCATGACGAGATTCTCGATGCGACCGACGCGCTTGGAAACGCTGGGTGTAGCGATGCATCAATCCGAGGGCACGTCGACGGCATGGAGTTATTGTTCGAGCGATCCGCAGATTCACTGCAAACTGCCATTCAGTCAGCCATCTCCGACATCGAACACGCCGGGTTCAGCGTTTCTAAGATTGAACTGGAACGCGAAGCAATTCCAGGATAAGCCAGCGGCGGCATAACAAGGCAATGAGGCTGCCAGTGCTGCGGCGTCACGGTCCGTGCGTCTGCACGTCCCGCGCCGCCTCGGCCTGCAGCTTATTGCCAGGCCGTTATCCGGACGGAGACGAGTAAACTTGTGATGGAAATTGCGCGCGAAAAAGGAAGCCTGTTGCAGCTGGCGATTCGCCAATTAAAGACTGGGGAGCACCTCGCCTGCGACCAGATCCTTCGCTCTCTGCCGGAATGGTTTGGAATCGAACAGGCCATTGTTGACTACGTCCTGGACCTTCAGGCTATGGAGACGTGGATCGCTGAAGTCGCCGGGACACCTGTTGGCTTTTTGACCATCAACCAGCGGAACGAAAGCTCTGCCGAGATCCATGTCATGGCCGTAGTCGACAAGTTCCATGGGCGGGGTTGCGGTCGACAGCTGGTTGAGCACGCAGAGCATGTTCTGCACTCGCGCTCAGTCGAGTTCTTGCAAGTTAAGACGCTTGGCCCATCCCGAGAGAGCGTCCACTACGAACGAACCCGTGGATTCTATAATCACTTGGGCTTCAGGCCGCTCGAAGAGAATGCTCTCTGGGGCGATACAAACCCATGCCTTATCATGGTCAAACATCTCCATTGCGCGCAAGGCACCGGCTGACAAGCCGATAGGCTGACGAAGGGCATCATCAGGCCGAGGGTGTAGCATGTTCATATGAGCCCGACGGTCTTTCGCGAAGGCGGGTTGCGATTCTACTTCTTTTCACGTGAGTAAGGGCGAAAGCACATCCAAGTTCAGGGGGCAGACGGGGAAGCGAAATTCTGGCTCGAACCGAAAATCGAACTGTTTCGAAATTATGGTCTAAGTCAACGAAGTCTGAAACAGGCGCTTCAACTGATCAAGGAACACGAAGATGAAATCCACGGAGTCTGGAACAAACATTTCCCGGGTTGAAGTCACCAACGTGTCTAAGAACGGGTTTCGGATGCTGATCGAAGATCGCGAGGTGTTCTTGCCCTTCGAGGCGTTCCCTTGGTTCCGAGACGCGCCGATCGGCCAGATCCTCAACGTCACCTTGCCCCAGTCCCATCATTTGTACTGGCCTGATCTGGACGTTGATCTTGAAGTCGAGTCTATCGACCATCCTGAGAAGTTCCCTCTGGTCAGCGATTGGCGGCCTAACATGGGCATGCAGCAGCCGGCGAAAAAGACGCGCTGCAGCTGATGCCCAATCCGTTGTGTGTATCTGAGCTATGACCTTTAGTGATTTCGAGTCGAAGCGCTACGAGTCGATCGTACAGCGGTTCGTCGAGAGACGTCGGCCGCCTGTTCATGTTCGTGTGCAACTGGATCTGGGGTTCCGAATGAACGGCCAGAGTGTGTTGATCTTCGAGGTTCGGCCGCACTGGCGGAATCCGAACGAGATTCTTGAGAACGCTGTCGCGAAGACGACGTATGTTAAGACACAGGAAATCTGGAAGCTGTACTGGCAACGCGCCAATCTCCGTTGGTATCGGTACGATCCAGCTCCAGAACATTCATCTCTGGAAAAAGCGCTCGCAGCCGTCGACGCTGACCAGTTTGGTTGCTTCTTCGGGTAGAACACATAACCCGCCGACGGAGCTGCCAGTCTGTAAACGCGACGGGCGCCGCCATTTACTAAGGATGCTGTCGGTCGTCGTTGCCCATCCCACAGCCTGCAGCTCATCGCCAAACCGTTATGCGGACTTGATCGACCGACGAAAGCTGCTGGCGTGCCGATGGATACTTTGAGATGAGCCATTCTGAGCAGACCCGCTGTGAGGCAAAGACCGAAACGACGGACGAGTATCTGCGCTCTGTGACGATCGGCGAGCGTACCCCTCACAACGGTACGATCCATCTCGCTCCCTATGACCTGAACTGGCCGCAGTATTTCTCGGGATACGCCGAACGAATTCGACACGCACTTTCCCGAACCGCGCTCCTGCTTGAACACGTGGGCTCCACGTCAGTTCCTGGTCTTTCCGCTAAGCCTGTGATTGACATGCTTCTCGTTGTGGCGGACTCGACGGACGAACCATCCTATGTTCCGCCCCTCGAGTCTGAAGGCTTCGTGTTGAGAATTCGTGAACCGAGCTGGTTTGAGCACCGACTCCTTAAGGCGCCTGGAATCACCGGCAATCTTCATGTGTTTTCGCGAGGATGTGGCGAGATCGACCGGATGTTGGCGTTCCGCGACTGGCTGTGCACTCACGATGCAGATCGAGAACTGTACGAGAGAGCGAAACATGAACTCGCAGCACGTACATGGAGCGATGTTGATCACTACGCTGAGGCAAAGTCGAAAGTGGTCGAAGAAATCCTCCAGTGTGCAGGAGCTTCCCGTCTCTGACACAACCGCATCACAAGCGGCCGCAGCAGCTGAGCCACGATCCGTTAGACGGACAAACGCCTTAGGAGAACCGAATGCAATCGCTCGGATTGTCCCCTACGCCAAAGCCTACATCACGGTTGCGGACTTGGATCTGGCCAGACCTGAGCGTCGCTCCAGAAATCGACAGCACACTCCACCTGGCAAAGGTTACGAGTTTCGTGGTCGCCATTCTAACCGCTGGCGTCGCTCTGCTTTCTCAGGTTCACGCGGCACTAATCGACGCTGTGCTCTACTCCGCACTCCGGTATGGAATTGGCAAAAAGTCACGGGTCGCGGCTGTCGGCGCTTTTGGACTATACGGCGCTAATGTGCTCATCACGTTGCCCGAGAGCTTCGGATTGATGACACTCGTTATAACGCTTCTTCTGTTCAATGGAATGCGAGCCACATTTGCTCACGAAAAGCGACAGGATCCGGCGGAGATGAAGAACGCCGAAGTGCAAACTGTATTCGAGACGGCGGTAAAAGCAGAGGTCAGTGGCGACACTGCAACTGCACGTGGACTGTTCGAGAAGATTCTCCAGGACCATCCTTCTTCAAAGTACGTGGCGGATGCCAGAAGTTCAATTGCCGCCTTGGAACGTGGCCAAGAGTAGCCTCAACTGCGAAATGCCGACTAACATCCAATTGGAGCCGGCCGTCGGCCGGCGCAGCTCATTCGTGAGCCGATATGTGCACAGGAAGGAGACTCCGGGTGGCAAACGTTGATGTCACTTCGAAGATCGTGATCGCCTGCCCTCGCGATCGAGTCGCAGCTTACTCGGGCAATCCAGACAACGTGCCCGCGTGGTACGTCAACATCAAGTCGGTCGAATGGAAGACCCCACCGCCCGCCGTGGTCGGTTCGCGGATCGCGTTCGTGGCCCACTTCCTTGGGCGCCGTCTGGAATACACATACGAGATTGTCGAACTTGATCCCGCTAAAGGGCTCTTAATGCGGACCTCTGAAGGCCCGTTTCCGATGGAGACAAGTTACGCGTGGGAAATCATCAGCGAGTCGTCAACTCGGATGACGTTGCGAAACCGCGGGCGTCCGCATGGATTCTCGGCACTGCTTTCTCCGCTCATGTCGTTCATGATGCGACGAGCCAACCGCAAGGACTTGGCGCTCCTCAAGCGACTACTTGAGGGGGAATCTAAATCGTGACTATGGCACACAAGAAGGGGACGCAGACGGCCAGAGCTTTGTGCCGCCGCTGATTGCCAAAACCGTCCGCAAATGACGTGGTTGAACTGAGATCATGGGCTTATGCTGATTCTGAACCCCTGGTTCGCAAAAGCGCTTGTCCTCACAGGCATCATCGCAACGCTCGCCATTCGGGCCCCGCACGGGCGTCGCAGTCGCAGCGTGAAGATTGTTAAGAGCCGAATGGGTCCCATGGAGACGATACTGCTCACGCTTGTGTCGATTGGATTCCTCGTTCCGCTGATCTGGATCGCATCTCCTTGGCTTCGGTTCGCCGATTATCCGCTTCGCGTCGTTCCATACCTGGGAGGGACTGTCTGCCTCGCGATCGGCCTCTGGTGCTTTTGGCGGTCGCATGCGGATCTGGGTATCAACTGGTCGGTCACTCTCGAGGTCCGCGAAAGCCATCAGCTCGTGACGACCGGGATTTACGAGCGTGTCCGTCATCCGATGTACGCCGCGCTGTTGCTTTGCGCAGCCGGTCAGTCGCTCCTGCTCCCGAACTGGATCGCTGGTCCGTTCTATCTCGTTTCGATTGTGTTATTAGTTGCGCTTCGACTCGGCCCGGAGGAACAGATCATGGTCGATGAGTTTGGGGATCAGTACGGGAACTATTCGGCTCGGACCAAACGCCTAGTGCCTAGAATCTGGTGAGCAGACGTGAGCCGCTGCCGAACAAGCCATCAATGCCGGCAGTCCGTGACGCGCTGGGGAGTCAAGCCCATTCTTAGTTGAAACTCTCCACGGCTCACGATGGGTCATGCAACCTTCTTCTTCGATCTCGTCGACGTCTTCGCCTCAATTTTCAGCTCTCGCTGGAGGGCTTCGCGGAGCTTTGGAAGATGACGGTAGCCGATCACCTTCCTCAGGCGCGGTTCGATGTCGATGAGCGCCGTCGCCAACCAGCGTTGCCGCTGACTCGAGTTCTTCCAATGATCGACCTTCGCACACCTTTCCTCGACAAGGGCATTGACCGATTCCAGGCAATTCGTCGTCTTGAACGAACGGCCCAAGACCCCGTACACGCCGAGCCGATGCAACGTGAGGGTCTCTTCCAGGCCTTCCTCAAGGCTCGCAGCCCCCGATTGGTTTCGCTCCTCGAGCTCTCCATGGAGCTCTCCGAGCGCCGCCCGAGCTTCGTCGTACTCCGGGCGCTCGTAGGCCCGCTGCAGCCGGCGTCGCCACACGGCTTGCTCGGTCTTCGATAGGTATCTCACGACGTTCTCGCGTTTGTGCCATTGGCAGCGTTGGACCAGGGCTCGATTCCTGAATGCCTTCTTGACCGCCGCCCGCAGACCTTTGCCGCCGTCGACAATCACCAGCACGCCTTCAGAGATGTCCAGGCCCCGCTCCATCAACGAACGGAGAAACGGAGTCAGCACTTGCTCGTTCTCCGTGTCGGTCTCCACGAAGCCCAAGAAGCGTTTGTCGCCCGAAAGCGTGACGCCCAGGGCCACTACCATCAGGGCGTCGGCAAACGCCTTCCCGTCCAGGAAGATCGCCACGACGTCCTCGCCACTCAGATCCCGCTCCTGCATCTCCCGAAGTTTCGCGGCACTCGCCTGGACGAATCCTCGAGACACCGTCGAACTCGACAGTCCGATCGCTCCCGGAATCGCTTCAGCGGCCGATTCATAGTTCCGGCAGGAGATCCCATACAGCACACGTCTGAGCAGTAGCTCGTTCACCGCGCCACCCGGACTGAGTTCCTCGTAGGTCCGAAGCGGAATCTCCCCGCCCGCCACGCTGCGCACTCGAGGCACCCGAACCGGCACCCGCTGGCCACCCAGCCCCACGGTCCCCGGATTGCTCCCGTGTCGCCGGCCCCGCAACGCCGCCTCCTTTCGTGCGTATCGCTCACCCGCCAACGACTTCACTTCCTCGTCGAGCAACTCCTCCACGTGCATCAACCCCAGTGGGATCAACGCCCGAATCATCTCCACCTTCGAGTCCAATTCCAGTCCCGAGTATTCCTCCCGGCTCAGGACCTCGACCTCACCCAGCACACGCGACTTCTTGCGTTTCTTTACCGAACGTAACAGACTCCTCATCTCGGCTCCTTTCTCTTACAGGCTTGATGTTGTTTCTTCCAATACCATCAAACCATGGGGTTTGGAGCCGTTTCAATTTCCAACTAAGATTGGCACACATTCGCGCTGGGCACGGCCTGCAGCTTATTGCCGATCCGTTACGCGCCATCACAGCTGGACTCACGCGCTAGTTAAGTTGGATGAAGATCGGCCGAGTGACACACGTAAATCGCTCAGTTCCTCCGGTGACTATCCTTTTGCTACAGTACTGGGCTGACGAATGGGGGTAAACAATGCTTGAGTTCACTGGATTCAATTGGTGGGCAATTCTCGTAGCAACCGCAGCGGCGTTCGTGCTCGGTGGGTTATGGTACGGCCCGATCTTCGGAAAAGCATGGCTAAGCGCTATCGGAAAAACCGAAGACTATATTCAGCCAAGTCCGGCACCTTTCATCGTTAGCTTCTTCACAGCGTTAATTACGACCATTGTCCTGGCGGCACTGATCAGGAGCCTTGGCATCAACACGCTTGGTGGTGGCCTGCTCCTCGGTGCTACAACTGGTGTAGGGCTTATCGCGACTGCGATGGCTTCTGATAGCGCATTTTGCGGGTGGGGTATGCCTCTTTTTCTGATTCAATCAGGCTATCGAGTCCTCTACAGTGTTCTCATTGGCGGTATCCTGGCGGCATGGACATAATCCGGCTTGATATTGCCCTGCGCCAACCTGAGGCCTAACAAGTGGCTGCAACTGTCGGCGGCCTGGTATCGTTTGACTGTGATTGTTGCGGCCGCCACAGGTGAGCCACGAATCGTTAGGCGGACAGTGAAAGGGTGTGCTCATGAGCGTTGATATCGAAGAATTTACTCCTCTGATCCAGGTCTTCGACATGCCGGCATCCGTGAAATTCTATCGTGACATCCTTGGATTTCAGATCGTTGCACAATCGGAACCGGGGAAACATTTCGGCTGGGCCATGCTGAAAAGGGGCCGCATGATCTTAATGCTCAATACCGCATACGAGCCAGAGCATCGCCCCCTCGAAGCAGATGCTGCCCGCACCGCAGCCCACGGCGATACCGCCTTCTTCTTCAATTGCCCCGAGCCGGACGCAGCGCACGCGTACTTTCAATCCAAGGGTTTGAACGCAACAGCTCCAGTGGTCACGCACTACGGCATGAAGCAAGTCTACGTTAAGGATCCTGACGGCTATGACCTCTGCTTTCAGTGCGAAGCGGCCCCACACGCGGCCGCACCAGACGGCGGCCTCAATCCGTCGGGCGAACGCAAACCAGGCTCATAGGAGGAAGTGATAGTGGGCAGATTACTGATAGCCCTACTCCTTCTGGCGACGGCAACGGTCCAGGCTCAGTCCACGACGTTTCTGCGCGGCGAGATTGTTCGCGTGCAAGAAATGGAAAGGCCAACCGCTTTGAGAATTGTGGCCATTCCCAACGATCGCATTCGGAGTAACGACTCGGGAATATACGTCAATGATGTCGCGGTAACGGGATTTTCGTCCGAGTTTCTATCCCGGGCAGTGTGGAGATCACAGGTAGTGCCGGAGGGGCATTATTTTCTGATGGGTGAAGAGAGGCTAAACCAAGTTGTGAGCGAGCACATTGGTCTCCATCCGGGAACAACGCTCGAGAGAATGCAGTAGGGTCAAAGTTGGTACCCGCAAGACGGCTCACGCGCGCATGAAGCTGACAGGCGTCAAGCGCAGCGGGCGCCGCCGGCTACTCTAGATCAATCCGTGTGGGCGGCGCCGCCGACACGGCCCGCAGCTAATGCGCAATCCGTCAGCCAGACAGGGTAGTCGATCGGAGCGAGGGAGCATGAAATGAACTATAGTTTTGTTGGTGTTCGTCGTAGCACATTCCTACTGCGTGTCGCCCGTCAAAGCATTGCGGACAGGGTCACTGAGCGCAAACCCAGTGAATCAACTCTTACGGTTCCCCAGTTCGGTTAAACGGGATCCTGCTATCGATGCCTGGATGGCGGAACATTCGGATGACTTGGGGGCAATGGCGCACCACTGGTTTGAGGCCATGCGCAAGAGTGGGGACGATGTCCGAGAACTATTGCATGACGGCCATCCGACCGCATGTGTAGCTGACGCGGCGTTCGCATACGTCAACGCATTCACAGCGCACGTCAATGTCGGTTTTTTTTCGCGGCGCCGAGCTTGCGGACCCGGCCGGCCTGTTGGAAGGCGCTGGCAAGTATATGCGGCATGTGAAGGTCAGGCCGGACGATGACATCGACGTTCAGGCCCTCAGATGAAACCGCGCCTCACATCCTTCGCTCCACAGTTCCTTGTCGATGACCTTGGGCGATCGATCGGGTTCTACGAAAAGCTCGGTTTCACGTTTGGCGAGCCGTGGGACGGCTTTTACGCCATCGGCCATCTGGACGGACTGGAATTACACCTGAAGGAAGCGCCGAAGAACCAGGACGAGCGTCGACACCGGCGGGAGAATGAGCACCTCGACGCTGCAGCCGGCGTGGACGGCATCGAAGCCTTCTTCAGGCAGTGCGTCGCCAACGGTGCAACGATTCTGAAGCCGCTCACGCCGACCGCCTGGGGCACGAAGGACTTCTCTGTGGAGGATCCCGACGGCAATATCATCTGCTTTGGCGGCCGTCCAACGGCAGGCTAACAAGGCAATGGACCCGACCGGGTTGACCAGTACTCCTGTGCGCGCGGCATTCTGCGCCGGCGGCTCACTACGGAGCCGCTAGATGGACTCGCAAGACATGATCGAGCTGATCCCATTCGAAGCAGTGCATTTCGATTTACTGATTGAATGGTCTCCGACGCCGGAATTCCTCCTTCAATGGGCCGGGCCCGAGTTCACGTATCCACTCGGCAAGGATCAATTGGAGCGACTGCTCCATTCAAGTCGAGGCACGCCGCCCACATCTCACTTATTCATGGCGCGTCGTGTTTCCGACGGTACACTTATCGGACACGGCGAACTTGGGCAGTTGACACGAAGAATCTCAGTGCCAAGCTGATGCGGGTCCTGGTTGGTCCAGCATCAGCGCGGGGCACTGGTCTCGGCGAATGCATCGTTCGCGAGCTTGTACGCGTAGGGTTCCATGAACTCGGCCTCCATCGCCTGAGCCCCAACGTATTCGACTTCAACGAATCGGCGATCAAGTGTTATCGGCGCGTGGGATTCCAGCTCGAGGGCACGCTAAGTCAATCACGAAGGAGCGGTGACGAGTACTGGAACAACTGTATTATGGGCCTCCTCCGCTCCGAGTGGGACGCCGTCTAACAAGCGGCGGCATCACGAGGGCATGCACCGGACCAAGGGCGGATCGGCCTGACCGGATTGGCACTGCCCCGCACGAGCGGTGTCACTGTCATTCTCCGTGGTGTCTACCAGTCGTTTCCCAGTATTGCGCGGACCGTTGGCCGGACGCAGCCGTCATGGAACGATCGTGAAACAGATGATCCAAGAGGTTGGCCCCATCAGTCCGTTCTTCGTTGTCGACGACGTGGAAAAGGCAGTCGAGTTCTATCAGGGTCAGCTCGGATTCGTCGTGCGATTTATTACACCTGATGACGATCCGTTTTTTGCGATCGTCGGTCGTGGAGGCTCGCAGCTGTTCCTGAAGAAGGTTTCCGGTGATGTTCACCCACAGCCGAATCACACACGGCATGAATGGGCCCCTTGGGATGCGTTCGTATCGGTCGGCGATCCGGACCGATTGGCGAGTGAGTTCGCTTCCCGAGACGTGATGTTCCACAAAGAAGTCGGCGACCGCGACGATGGACTCAGAGGCTTTGAGGTCCAAGACAACGACGGTTACGTACTCTTCTTCGGCAAGCCGATCTGAAGAGCATCCGTTGTCTATCAACGGCCGGCTGGAAAACAACCGCTAGGAGTTTGCAACGGTTGCGATTGTTGTTGATTCGATGAATGTGGGGCCACTGCACTGCGATATCGACCCGTTAGATAGCTGGGGGGACAGGAGAGCTGCTGCAATGGCGATCCTCGTGGTTGGAGCAAGCGGGGCGACCGGACGGTTGCTGGTGGAGCAATTGCTCGTTCGCGGACGCAGCGTCAAGGTGATTGTACGATCGCCAAACAAGCTGCCCGAAGGTTTCAAGAATCACAGAAACTTATCTATGATCCGCGCAAGCATCCTGAGTCTCAGCGACGCCGAGATGGCCTGGCACGTCAAAGGGTGCAACGCTGTGGCTTCTTGTTTGGGACACAACATGAGTGTGAATGGCATCTACGGACACCCGCGCCGGCTTGTGGCCGATGCAACGCGGCGATTGTGCGACGCGATCAAGGCAAACGAGTCCGAAAAGCCAACCAGGTTCGTGCTCATGAACACGGCTGGAAGCAGCAACCGCGATCTTGACGAATGGATTTCGTCTGGTCAAAAGTGCGTCATTGGGCTTCTGCGTCTACTGCTGCCTCCGCACGTGGACAATGAAAAGGCTGCCGACCACCTGCGAATCACGATTGGTCAGAACGACGATGCAATCGAGTGGGCTGCGGTTCGTCCGGACAAGCTGGTCAATGAGGACGACGTCACCGAGTACGCAGTGCATCCCTCACCGACTAGAAGCGCGATCTTTAACGCTGGTGTGACCAGTCGAATCAACGTGAGCCACTTCATGGCTGCTCTGATCACTGACGATGACATATGGAACAAGTGGAAAGGACAAATGCCGGTGATCTACAACAGGTCACGTTCTTTGAGCGAAATGGGCGGCCATCCGTAGTTTGGGCCAGGACAGACCGGAGCCGCGGGAAGCAAGTGAGGCCGGCGATCCGCCATCGAACAAGCGAATACAGCGGCCGTCCATCGGCCGGCGTGAATCGCCAAGGCCTTAGGCGCCAGAATAGATGAACCCGTTGCTGTTTGACCCCGCTGACGAGGGCTACGTGAGCCTCGCGACCTATCGCCGCAATGGAAATGAGGTCCGTACGCCAGTTTGGATTGCAAAGGTCGAAGACTACTTCTACGTGTTTAGCGAGGGGACAGCCGGGAAAGTCAAACGGATTCGTGCCAATGGCCGGGCCCGCCTGGCGGCCTGCACATCTCGCGGATATATTCGCAGCGACTGGTTAGAATCCAGAGCACGAATCGTAACCGAGGCAGGTGTCATAGAAGCTGCATATCGGGCGCTACGGAACAAGTACGGATGGAAGATGCAGCTCGTTGACGTTTTCTCGAAGCTCATCGGCCGCTACAACAAACGAGTGATAATCGAGTTGCAGATAGCGCAAGATGGCTAGCAGACAGTGCCGCCCAATAAGGTGTGCGGCACACTGGCCACTCGGTACCGAAACACTATTGCTGTTCCCAGAAGGGGTCGAGATGATTTTAAGATCGGCACGATTCACGATACCCATGATCATGTCTGTGGCGCTGTCGACAACTGCGGCATTGCAGTCACCTGAGTCGAGCGCAGCGCAGGAATCCGTGAGTTCCTGGTTGACTGTCGTCGACGCCGGCCGCTATTCGGAGAGCTGGCAAGTGGCAGCCGCATACTTCAAATCTTCAGTCTCTCGGGATGGATGGGAAGTGGCAATCGAGGCGGCTCGGAACCCGCTCGGAAGGATGATTTCAAGAGGAATCACGAGTACAACGGCAGCGAACACTCTTCCAGGTGCGCCCGACGGCAAATATTTCATCTTTCAATTTGACAGCAGCTTCGAACAAAAACAGCGGGCTCAGGAAACAGTGACTGTGGTGCGTGAGGCGGACGGTGTCTATCGACTTGTGGGTTACTTTGTCCGATGAAGGCGCCTGACACGGCGTTGCCCCTGGGCTCTGCTCCGGTGGTTCCCCTCACGTCATGCTCGTTCGGCGCGGGCGAGCACCAATCTGTAGTTCAGACAAAAGGTATCCCGGTGGAACGAGTTTCAGTTGAAGCGGTCGTGCTCGATATGGATGGTTTGATGTTGGACACAGAATCGATCTACAAGCGGGCATGGCAGCGTGCCGCCGTCGACTGCGGCCACATCATTGATGACGATTTCTACTCTACGCTCATTGGTCAACCGACCGACGCCTGCGAGTCTGCGATCGTGGAGCGCTATGGTCCAGAATTTCCACTGCCGGCGTTTCGTCTCCGATGGACCCAGCTCTGGCGAACAGAGGTCGAAAACTCCGGTATTCCGCGAAAGCCAGGACTGGGCGAACTACTAGCCTTCCTGGGCACGCAGCAGATTCCTATTGGAATCGCGACATCGAGCGATCGGCAGTTCACAGCATTGAGCCTGCGAGCGGCTGGCCTGGAAGATCGATTCGACCAGATCATCACGGGTGACGAAGTAACGAACGGGAAGCCCGCACCCGACATCTACCTTGAAGCCGCCAACCGCCTTGGCGTACTGCCCGAACATAGCGTTGCTATTGAAGACTCCGACGTTGGCGCCCTCGCAGCCAGCGCCGCCGGAATGATCCCTATAATTGTCCCGGATTTAAATGCGCCTTCAC
This sequence comes from Terriglobia bacterium, assembly GCA_965263045.1. GTDB lineage: Bacteria > Acidobacteriota > Terriglobia > 20CM-2-55-15 > 20CM-2-55-15. The sequence goes on along the minus strand of CBDHGK010000041.1, from coordinate 5,401,291 downwards.
CGGAAGCGCGATCTGTGGCTTTTCGGGTACTGCCCTCGTTGCGCGAGGCGAGGGGCGAAATCGAGACTCTGTTGCAGGGCGAACTCGGGGCTGACTAACAGGACGATGTGGCCGGCGGGGGCCACGGTGTTTTCTTGATTCCTAATACTTGTGAGCGTCGCAGGTGAACCGCGAACCGCTATGACCACTACTGGAGCCCCGAGGGTCGAGGAATTCATCCCACTCTACGAGAGTGCGCTCGCTTCGCGGGGCTGGCATGCGGTCGATCCTTTAGTCCACAACGACGCTTGCGTGACTTTCTCGACCGGCCCTGTGCCTATCGGCAAAGCGGCTGTCCGGAAGGCCTTCGAGAGCAACTTCGCAGCCATCGCGGACGAGGAATACCGAATCTCGAATGTGCGTTGGGTGCATCGCGGGTCGGAGATCGCAGTTCACCTGTTTGACTTCAGCTGGACCGGACGCATTGGTGGTCGTCGGGCAAGTGGTTCCGGGCGCGGCACCTCAGTGTTGCGTCGCGACGATGACGGATGGAAGTTGTTCGTTGAACATTTGGGTCCGGCTGCCCGATAAGACACCGATGCAGCCTGCGCGCTCCCCTCCGAAGTCGGGTCGCTTTCCCCGGTTCGGGGGAAACGCGAGTTCGGCGCGGCTGATCGTTAAACGGGTCAAATAGTCTTGTCCAGGTCGGCAGCAACATGATCAAAGAACAAATTGTGGCGATGGGCGGCGGTGGATTCTCGATGGAAGAGACGCCGGCGCTCGACGATTACATCCTCGGCCTTGCCGGGAATGCCAACCCGCGAGTTTGTTTCGTACCAACCGCGAGCGGCGATAGCGAAAGCTACATCGTGCGCTTCTATCGCCGATTCTCTGAGAACGCCTGCCGACCCACTCACCTTGAGTTGTTTCGCTACGATGGGAGAGATCTGATGGACTTCGCCAGATCTCAAGATGTGATTTACGTCGGTGGCGGCAACACTGCCAACATGCTCCTCATTTGGCACCTGCATGGATTTGACAAAGCGTTGCGAGCCGCTCTTGACTCCGGAACGATTCTAGCCGGCCTCAGTGCAGGATCCATTTGCTGGTTCGATGTCGGAGTCACGGATTCCTATGGCCCGGAGCTTGGCCGGCTCGACTGCCTCGGCTTTCTTTCAGGCAGCAACTGTCCGCACTACGATGGTGAGGTCACCCGTCGGCCCGCCTACCATCGGCTGGTAAGTGAAGGTATGCCGGCCGGAATTGCGACTGACGATGGCGTCGCCCTTCACTATGTCGGTGGCCGGTTGCACAAGGTGGTGTCCTCAAGTACCGATGCGCAGGCATACCGGGTTGAAATGGTCAGCGATCAAATCGAAGAAACACCGATTCGGCCCGAAAAACTTACACTCGATGCCGGCTAACATGTCGCTGCTGCGGAGTCCCCGACGAGCGCTACTGGTCTGTCACTGCAGGCCTCTGCCGTGCTGACAGCAACAGCACGCGCCTCCTTCCTCGGGCTCTGATGCCAGGCTGATCGTATGGCCGTCATCACAGGGACGTGTCGCGGTCCGACACATCGAGACGCACGACCGGGGCACCGTCTTCATTTCTGAAGCTGCGGGTGATCTGCAGTTCGTCTGGTGCCAAAAGGATCGATACGAACGAAACAGAAATGCCAGGTATCGGGTTGCTGAACGAAAAACCGCTCCACGCGTCGCTGAAAAGGTGGTACGCGCAGCCGGGAGATCGATTCGAAGTCCCTGTTGAAGGGTTCGTGATCGATATTGTTCGCGATGATCAGTTGCTGGAAATTCAGACGGGCAATTTCGCATCCATCAAACCAAAGCTCATTCATCTGGTGCGTTCACACCCGATACGTCTGATCTATCCGATTGCCCTGGAGAAATGGATTGTCCGGTTGGCGAAGGGTGAAAGCAAAGGAGTCACGCGCCGCAAGTCACCCAAGAGGGGGCGTCTCGAGGACGTGTTCTGGGAAATGGTGAGTATCCCGCAGTTGTTGTTGAACCGCAGTTTCTCGCTCGAAGTATTGATAATCCGGGAAGAAGAGGCGCGGCGGTACGGGGGGAAGCGGAACTGGCACAGGAAAGGCTTTGTAGTTGAAGAACGTCGGTTGCTGGAAGTCGTTGACCGGAAGTTGTTCAAGGAGTCGGCAGACTGGCTGACGTTTATTCCGGCGGGGCTGGAGTCGTTCACTGCAAGAGATCTTGCCGAAGCGATCGATATCAGCCAGGAACTGGCACAGAAGATGGCTTATTGTTTGCGAAATGCGGGAGTGACCAACCTGATGGGCAAGCGGGGCCGGGCCAATCTATACAGAGTTGCCGGCACCTGACCGAGGCTGCACTACACATCGGCCACAGGGGGTTGGGCCGGCTCAGGACAAGACCACCATGCGTCGTACCATCGGTCAGCCAGAATTGATCCAGCAGCTTCTTTCGCTGGGAGTTGAGCACGGCAGCGTGCTGGTTGTACACACGGCTTTCTCCAATGTGGCTCCACTGGAAGGCGGCCCACTGCAACTGATTGAAGCGCTTAAGTCTGCTGTTGGGTCCGAAGGCACTCTCGTGATGCCCAGCATGACCGATAATGACGATGAGCCTTTTGATGTGAATGGCACTCCCTGTGTGGGGATGGGAATCGTAGCGGATACCTTCTGGAGACTTCCGGATGTGCTGCGCAGCGATAGCCCGCACGCATTTGCGGCGATCGGTCCGAAGGCCGCGGAAAAACTTACCCAGAGCAACCCGTTTATCGCGAGTATCTGAATCTATGAGTTAATGTCGATGTAGACATGTGTCTTTCTCTGCGATCTCTTTTCATTGAGACGGCGGGGAACCAGGCGTCTGGCGATCTTGGGTTCGCGGACCCGATGGACCCAGCAGAATCGGACGGTCACCGCGGCTTCGTGGGACAGGTCCCACGAGGTGCCGCTTCCAGACGGTCCGTTATGCCGCCGCATGATAGCGAGCAACACTATGAAACTTGAAGCCGATGACGTGCAAGCTCTTAGAGATGCAGTCGACATACTTGAGAATCCCGGTTTCGCAATGCAAATCACTCACCTGATCGGAAAACCGATCGAGCATGCCGTGGATAATCTCCCCGCGTCCATCTCCCGGCGGATCGGTGAAGCTTCGCGGAGCGCCCTCCAATCTTCCCTAAGCGTGGCCGTCTCCACGATGAACAACGACCGTGCGCTAAGACCGTCCAACACGATGCATAAAGTTCTGACTACATTGAGTGGTGGAGTGGGTGGGGTGTTTGGCCTTCCTGCACTGGCGATAGAACTCCCCGTCTCTACAACGATCATGCTCCGTTCGATCGCGGACATTGCCCGTAGTGAAGGTGAGAATGTTCGAGTCGCGGATAGCCAGATGGCCTGCCTCGAGGTGTTCGCACTTGGGGGGCACTCCCAATCCGACGATGGCGCAGAAACCGGATACTACGCCACACGGGCCGCGCTGGCCAAAGCTGTTTCTGAAGCCGCAAAATACGTAGCCGAAAAGGGACTTGCCGCAAAAGGTGCGCCTGCGATTGCCAGGCTCATATCAAACGTCGCCGCTCGATTCAGTGTACCGGTGTCCGGGAAATTCGCTGCACAGGCCGTACCTGCAATCGGCGGCGCCGGTGGAGCCGCCATCAATCTCGTGTTCATCAATCATTTTCAAGACATGGCACGCGGCCATTTCACCGTCAGACGGCTGGAGCGGCGGTACGGCGCAGAGGTCATTCAACGAATATACAAAGAAATGAGCCGGGGCGACCCGCGTTCCAGCGAGGCGTAGCCAGGCCGTGAAGCGGGTCCAGAAGACCCCATGGCCCACCACTGATTGCGTCTGCCCTCGGCCCGCGATACCTGCACACGTCTCTGAAATGATTGGCGAATCGGCAGGCTGACCTGCTGTTGATGGCAGAGAGGCGGGTTTCGAACACAAACCGTACGCACAGCCGCAGCTTGCGAGTGATAATCCGTTTCAGGGATCGAAACGAGGCAATCATCGCTCAGCAACAGGAGAGGCAACAGGAGCATCGACTTGATCAACAGACCCTCGGGACCATGTCGGATGGCATCCTGTGTGCCGTCCATCGGTCTCTTCGAGGCTGCATGACGGGTCGCTACGAGCAGCTTGCTGCTGAATTTCGTGGCGAAGGAGATGCAGAAATCGCCAGGCATTCAAGTCGCTTTTTCAAAACAGGCGCCGGTGAGTATGGGGAGGGAGATGCGTTCCTCGGGATCCGGGTCCCCACTGTCCGACGCTACGCCAAAAAGAACAGCTCAGTGTCCCTGGGTGTCGTCGAACAGCTTCTGCAATCCGAGTATCACGAAGAAAGGTTACTTAGCCTGGTGTTATTGGTCGAAAAGTACAAGTCTGGATCCGATGGGTTACAGAATGAAATATTTCATCTGTATCTGGGAAACACCGACAGGATCAACAACTGGGATCTGGTGGACGCCTCCGCTCCTTACATTCCGGGCGCTCACCTGGTAAATCGGGACAGACAGCTTCTTTATGAACTCGCAAAATCAGATTCACTGTGGGAACGAAGAATTGCGATAATGTCCACATACGCGTTCGTTCGACACAACGACTTCGGAACAACGCTGGAACTGAGCGCGTTGCTGCTGAATGATGCCGAAGATTTAATCCACAAAGCGGTCGGCTGGATGCTGAGAGAAGTCGGAAACCGTGAACACGAGGCGGAAACTCTGTTTCTGCGAAAGCACTACAGGATTATGCCTCGTACAATGCTTCGCTATGCGATCGAAAGATTTCCGGAGAGATTACGGCAGGCATATCTGAAGGGCACCGCATGAAAGCGCATCGCCTCAACTCCAGTCTGGACCGCAGAGAGGGGAGATCCGGAATCAGTTTCCCGAATCCCCTGCGACTCGTCGGGTGAAATGATGGATGTCGAGGGCCGACGACCCACCAAACCCCAGGTCCGTGCGGTATACGACTCATATCCGCCGTGGGCCCGAACGAAGGCGCTCGCCTTGCGCAAATTGATTTTTCAGGTCGCGACCAGCACGCCGGGAATCGGATTGCTGGAAGAAACCCTGAAGTGGGGAGAGCCGGCCTACATGTCTGTCGAGAAGAGGAAAGGCACAACGATCCGGGTAGCCTGGAGTAAGAAGCGACCTGGTCAGGTGGGTCTGTACTTCAATTGCCGGACGAACTTGGTCGACACGTTTCGCACTTTGTTTCCTGAACTGAACTTGCAGGATAATCGAGCAATAGTTTTTGAGGAAGATGACGCCGTCCCAGAGGAAGCGATCGGCACATGCATAGCAGCGGCCCTTACCTATCATCTGTGGAAAAACCGAGGAGTGAGTCCCCGGTGGAAGAATTGAGAAGGAAGTGTGCTTACAGCACCCCTCGGGCGCTCGAATGGTGTTGCAGCCGGTTGCGTGAACGGCCTATTGATCGCAGGAGGCAGCGACCGTGCGGATTCTCGAACGGCAAGACGTCCGATCGCGAAGAGCCATCGTGCCCGCAGGCGGATATCATCCTGCCCAGCTGTGAGGTCGCAGGCGCTGTTCAGCCTCGCCCGAACCGACTTCCGCCAGTGACAGGCGTTCAACCAGGAGGCTGAAATCGTCTCAAACGGAAATCGAAAAATTGAAGGAGGTAACCGTGCAAGCCGTGAATCCAACCGGTTTCTTCCCTGTTCTGACAAGCGAAAAGCTCAGGGATTGTCGAAACTTCTACGTCCGGCACTTCGGGTTCCGTGTCGCTTTCGAAGCTGATTGGTACATTCACCTTGTTTCAGACACAGGCATTCAACTGGGTTTCCTGCAACCGGACCACCCATCGCAACCCGAGTACGTCCACCGTGCCTACCCGGGACATGGCATGATCTATTCGTTCGAGGTCGAAAATGTCGATCGGGAATACGAAAGACTGAAGAGCGGTGATGTCCCGATTCTCCTAGAGGTACGAACGGAGGAATGGGGCCAGAAACACTTCATGATTAAAGACCCGGTCGGTATGGTCATCGACGTGGTGCAGGCAGTCGACCCGACGCGCGAGTATGAGGACAAATACACATCCTGATGCCTGAAGGCGGTGGCCATACCCGCCTTCGGCCCCACTCGGCCAGAGTACGGCATCAGGAAAATGAAGACTGGAAGACCCGTGATCACAGCTGCGATCTTTGACATGAGGGTCCTTTTCGTTGATTCCGAAACCCTGTGGACACTGGCTGAAAAATCCACTGCGCATCGCCCTGGAATCGAGTTGGCGGATCAGATGTCTCACGAGACACTTCGATAACGTGGGGACGAAGAGGTAGGTATCGGTACGACAAGTTCCCACAGGGCCCGGACCAGTCAGGAAGAGACCAGGTGGCAGAGCTTAAGACCAAACGCACCGAGGCAAGCGTAGAAGAGTTTATTAGCGAAATCGCTGACGACTGTCGACGTGAGGACTGCCTGGCCCTGGTCCGAATCATGAGGCAGGCCACCCGATCCGAACCCCGGATGTGGGGGACCAGCATCGTAGGCTTCGGCGAATACCATTACAAATACGCAAGTGGTCGTGAAGGCGATTGGTTTCTCGCTGGATTCGCATCCCGCAAGCGAGACTTGACGATCTATATCATGGCGGGCTTTGAGCGTTCTGAAGCGCTCCTCATGAAGCTCGGGAAACACAACACCGGCAAGTGTTGCCTGTACGTCAAACGGCTGAGAGAAGTGGACCCGGAAATTCGGACAGCGTTGTAAGGTGGATTTCACACAGATGAGAGGACCTTACGACAATGACGAAACGACGGAATTTTTCAGCGGACTTCAAGGCGAAGGTCGCACTGGCCGCGATGCGTGGAGACGGCACCGTGGCCGAACTGGCGTCACGGTACCAAGTGCACCCGAACATCATCGGGAAGTGGAAGCGGGAGGCGCTCGACGGGGTGAAGGAGACGTTTCAGCGCGGTAAGAACCCAGCGGACCGAAACCACGAGGACGAGATCAAACGGCTCCAGGCCAAGATTGGAGAACTGGTGGTGGAGCGGGATTTTTTGGCCGGAGCCTTCGATCGGTAAGCGTGGATCGGAGGCGAGGGATGATCAAACCCAAGAACCGGAAGCTCAGTGTCGCGCGACAGTGCGAGCTGGTGGGAATGAGTCGGTCGAGCTGGTATTACCGGCCACGCGGCGAGAGTGAGCGGAATCTCGCTCTGATGCGTGTCATCGACCTTCTGTATCTGGAGATGCCCTGGTACGGCTCGCGTCAGATGACGCGCGAGCTGCGCCGCGCTGGGCATCATGTCGGCCGGAAGCGTGTCCGTCGTCTGATGCGGCTGATGGGCCTGCGATCGGTCGCTCCCAGGCCCTTCACGTCCCGGCACGCACCCGGACATGTCGTGTACCCGTACCTGCTCGGCGACATCCGGATCACGCGAGTGAATCAGGCGTGGTGCGCCGATCTGACCTACATCCCGATGGCCCATGGCTTTCTGTACGTGGTAGCGATCATGGATTGGCATTCCCGAAAGGTTCTGGCCTGGCGACTATCGAACACGCAAGACATCGCGTTTTGCATCGAAGCGCTGGAGGAAGCCATCGAAAAATACGGTTGTCCCGAGATCTTCAATACCGATCAAGGCAGCCAGTTCACCAGCACCGCCTGGACGAGCGTTCTCAAGGATCACGGCGTCCGGATCTCGATGGACGGCAAAGGTCAGTGGATGGACAACGTGTTCATCGAGCGGCTCTGGCGCTCATTGAAATATGAGTGCGTCTACCTGAATGCTTTCAAGGACTTCAGGGAATCGGATTTTCATATAAGGGTCTGGATGGAATATTACAACGACCGCCGGCCCCATTCCGCCCTCGGCGATCTCACCCCGGGCGAGGTCTACGACGGGATCACGATCGTACCTTCGGCAGCATAATGAACCGTGGAATCCACCTTAAATTGGCTGCCGCGCTGTCCAACGATTGGGGTCCACTTCTGAGGGACATCGACCGGGCCGTGCTCAAGAAGTTGATCTCCGCTTCGGTGAAGCAGATGAGGCAGACTGGCTGACCTCCATTGCTCACCAGGGGTCTGCCCCACCACCGGATCGATACGCCGGAACTAAGTTGTGTTCGATCGCGCCAGCAGCGTCGGGCGTGCCCCCCAAACCGATGTGCAGGCAGGCCGCCTCAGGCGCTCATCTCAGTCTAAGCTCTTCAGGTTGCTTTTGACATTTCAGCGATGGCCCCTGATCGATGGGAACAAGTCCAACGTTCGGGATGAGCGAATTCAGCGAAGGTGTAAACAGATCCGACCCACAACTTCGGCTGATCTCAAGCTGCTCTTGCGACCACAGGTCTGCAAGCTGTGTTGTGCTTTCCGGCTCTCGGGGTAACCCGGCAACTCCCCGGTCGCTCAACTCGCCTCACAGGACAGACCATAGCGCGGCTGGGGCCCGGTGAGTCTTACCGACGCCATACCAGGGCAGGGTCACGTGCACCTGTGAGTGGGCCGGAAACCTCGTACGGTTTGGCGGACAGCCGTCGAGAATGCCGAGACGTAAGCGGTGAAAAGGCAGCGAATTCAATACGGCAGGCCTGTGGAATTCTCCTTCGCGCTCCCTGAGACCGTTAACTCTTAGGGCGCGGTACCTGACGGGTTCCACCTCACGCCTCAAAAGAACTCCACGGGGACTTGTTGACAAACCCAAGAAAGCCTTGTGAAATGCGTTAGGCGGATGTTCATAAATACATTCCGCCCTTTTAGAAAATTCCGAGAGATGGTCGTATGTTCATCTTGATCGATGGGCCTTCGAGTTATTGTCTGGGGACTACAGATGCAGTTTCGATTCAAGCCTTTATCCGGAGAAACGATACCCCGAGACCTTGAACGGGCGAAAGACTACCGCCTTTTGAACGAACCCGAGCAGGCGGAAAGTATCTGCCTGGACATTCTCGAGGTCGATCCGCAAAACCAGGAGGCGCTCGTCTTACTCCTCCTGGCACTCACGGACGCGTTCTCTCATGCGGAACGGGAAACCTATAGCCGAGCCCGGGACTTGCTTCCCAAGATTCGGGATGACTACAAGAAAACCTATTATTCAGGCCTCATCTGTGAAAGACGGGGCCGAGCTCATCTCAAGCAGGGATCCCATGGGTCCGGATACGTCGCCTACGATTGGCTCCGTAAGGCCATGGACCGGTATGAGCGATCGGAGCAGAGCCGCCCTCCAGGCAACGACGATGCACTGTTGAGGTGGAACGCCTGCGCCCGCACCATCATTGAACACGATCTCGAAGCCGCAACCGAGGACACCATTCAACCATTCCTGGAATAGAAAGGGCTATGTGGATTCTCCGCTTCTATCGTTCATCGCTCGGCAAAAAAGTTCTGATGGTCGCGAGCGGCATCGTCCTATTCGGGTTCATCATCGGGCACCTGGCCGGAAATCTCCAGATCTTCGCGGGTCCGGAGACCCTCAATGCTTACGCAAGGCTGCTGAAGGAAACACCCCAGTTACTCTGGACCACACGAATCGCCCTTGCTGGCGCTGTCGGCTTGCACCTTCTGGCCGCAACTCAACTTACGATTCGGAATCGATCGGCCCGGCCGGTGCGTTACAGACGCCACAAGTACGGAGACGCGAGTTATGCAGCCCGCACCATGATTTGGAGCGGGCCGATCATTGCGCTTTTCGTGGTTTACCATCTATTGCACTTTACGGTTGGCTCAGTCCATCCATCGTACCCGAACTTCAACCCGGAAGCCGTGTATCAGAATGTGACTACTGGGTTCCAGCAATGGCCTGTAGCACTGTTCTACGTCGCGGCCGTATTGAGCCTCGGACTGCACATGGGCCATGGGATCTGGAGCATGTTTCAATCCATCGGTCTGAATCACTCAAAATATGATCCGCTCGTGCGGCGCGGATCAATCATCATCAGCTCTTTCATCGTCGTCGGCTATTTGTCCATTCCGTTGGCCGTGCTGATCGGCATCGTCGGCTGAATCAGATGATAAAACTCGAGACGAAAATTCCATCGGGCCCTCTTGAGAAGAAGTGGGACCGCCGACAGTTTCGACTGCGGCTCGTCAATCCGGCGAACAAACGCCGGTACAACGTTGTAGTCGTCGGCTCTGGGTTGGCGGGTGCGTCAGCGGCGGCATCTCTGGCCGAACTCGGCTACAACGTAAAGTGCTTCTGTTACCAGGACAGCCCCCGCCGAGCACACAGTATCGCGGCCCAAGGTGGAATCAACGCTGCCAAGAACTACCAGAACGACGGCGACAGCGTCTTTCGTCTTTTCTACGACACAATCAAAGGCGGAGATTATCGGTCCCGCGAGGCAAACGTCTATCGTCTGGCTCAGATCAGCCGCAGCATCATCGACCAGTGTGTCGCCCAGGGCGTTCCCTTTGCACGCGAGTACGGCGGCGGTCTGTCGAACCGTTCTTTCGGCGGGGCCCAGGTTTCTCGGACGTTCTACGCCCGAGGCCAGACTGGACAACAGTTGCTGCTGGGCGCCTATCAGGCTCTCTCTAGACAGATAGGGGCAGGGCGCGTCCAGATGAACTCGCGTACGGAGATGCTGGATCTGGTCGTCGTGGACGGTCACGCGCGCGGCATAGTTACGCGGGATATGGTGACCGGGAAGATCGAATCACATGCGGCTGACGCCGTTGTCCTGTGCACTGGAGGTTACGGCAATGTATTTTATCTTTCGACCAACGCTAAGGGATGCAACGCGACGGCCATCTGGCGTGCCTACAAACGCGGCGCGGCTCTGGCCAACCCGTGCCTTGCTCAAATCCATCCGACCTGCATTCCAGTATCCGGAGAGCACCAGTCGAAGCTAACGCTGATGAGTGAATCCCTTCGTAACGATGGCCGTATCTGGGTGCCTCTGCGAAAAGGAGACACGCGGTCTCCTGCGGACATTCCCGGGGTAGAGCGTGACTACTATTTGGAGCGCAGGTATCCCGGCTTCGGAAACCTCGTTCCGCGCGATGTGGCTTCTCGTGCAGCAAAGGCAGTCTGTGACGACGGCCGCGGGGTGGGTTCGACGGGCTTGGGCGTGTACCTGGATTTCGCCGACGCTATCGGACGTCTTGGCGAGGAAACAATCCGCGAACGCTATGGCAACCTTTTCCACATGTACGCCCGCATCACAGATGAGGACCCTTACAAATCGCCGATGCGGATCTATCCCGCCGTCCATTACGTAATGGGCGGACTCTGGGTCGATTACCACTTGATGAGTACGATCCCTGGACTGTTCGTTGCCGGAGAGGCTAACTTTTCCGATCATGGGGCCAACCGACTCGGAGCCAGTGCACTGATGCAGGGTTTGGCCGACGGCTACTTCATCATTCCCTACACGATTGGCGACTATTTGGCGCGGACCGGGAGCGATCGAATCGAAACTGATCACGCCGAGTTCAAGCGGGTCGAACAGGAGGTGAACGAGCGAACCCGAAAGCTTCTGGCAATTCGTGGCACACGTACGGTCGACAGCTTCCACCGTGAACTGGGCGATCTCATGTGGAATTATTGTGGGATGTCCCGCAACGCCGAAGGTCTGAAACATGCGCTCGAGAAGATACCTTCCCTGCGCCAGGAATATTGGGAAGATGTTCGCGTGCTCGGGTCCAACGAAGAACTCAACCACTCACTCGAACGCGCGGGGCGCGTCGCCGACTTCCTGGAGTTGGCAGATCTGATGTGCCGCGATGCGCTGGAAAGAAACGAGTCAGCCGGTTGCCACTTCCGTGAAGAGCACCAAACGCCAGATGGGGAAGCGCTACGGAATGACGAGGCCTTTTCCCATGTTGCTGCCTGGGAATACAAGGGAGATAGCGAAATTCCCATACTGCATAAGGAACCCCTCGCTTTTGATTTTGTCACTCCAACACAGAGGAGCTACCGGTAGTGAATTTAACGCTCCTGGTATGGCGCCAGAAAAACGCAGAGGAACAGGGTGCATTTGTGACTTACCCCGCCCGCGACGTCAGCCCCAACATGTCCTTCCTGGAGATGTTGGATGTCGTCAATGAGGACTTGATCCGGGTAGGAGAAGACCCAATCGCCTTCGACTATGACTGCCGTGAAGGAATCTGTGGAACGTGCGGAGTCGTCATCAACGGCCGACCCCACGGCCCCTCATCTGCCACAACGACCTGTCAACTCCACATGCGGCTGTTCAAGGATGGCGATACGATCACAATTGAACCTTGGAGGGCCAGGGCCTTTCCTGTCATCAAGGACCTTGTTGTTGATCGGCAAGGCCTTGATCGGATCATTCAAGGCGGGGGCTTTATCTCGATCTCAGCCGGAAGCGCGCCCGAAGCCAACGCCGTACCGATACCGAAGGAAACGGCTGAACTGGCGATGGACGCGGCTTCCTGTATCGGTTGCGGGGCCTGCGTCGCGGCCTGTCCCAATGCATCCGCGATGCTGTTCACGGCGGCGAAAATATCCCATCTTGGCCTGTTGCCGCAAGGTCAGTCCGAGCGCGATGGACGTGCACTGAAGATGGTTGCGACGATGGACCAGGAGATGTTTGGGGCTTGCACAAACACTGGCGAGTGTGAGGCTGCCTGTCCGAAAGAGATATCGATCGAGTGGATCGCACGTATGAACAAGGATTATTTGAAGGCTTCCATCACATCGCGCTCAGAGACATAGCAGGAGTCGGATACGAGGAAATTAAAAAGACCAAACCTCGACATTCCGTAATTCACCACTTTGCAGCCGACCTCTTGACAAGCGCGCGTAACAACGTGTAGATTCTCGACGGTTTACTGATCGAAAAAGCATTTTTACGATTTTTTTTAAGGTGCGGAGGGGTAGTGGACGTCTCTTCTTACGATGTTCTTTTGGTTGGCGGTGGGGGCGCCGGTCTGCGTGCGGCCATAGCCGTTGCAGAGTTCGATCCGAAGCTCAGAGTTGCGGTTGTTTCGAAGGTCTACCCGATGCGGAGCCATACGGTGTCCGCGGAAGGGGGTGCTGCCGGGGTGATCGCCGACGACGACAGCCTGGATGAACATGCTTACGACACGGTCTCAGGAAGCGATTGGCTCGCTGATCAGGACGCCATCGAACTGTTCGTCGAGCAAGCCCCGAAAGAGTTGCTGCAACTGGAACATTGGGGCTGCCCCTGGAGCCGGACAGACGACGGCCGGGTCGCCGTGCGGCCGTTTGGAGGTATGAAGAACAAGCGCACCTGGTTCGCCGCCGACAAGACGGGTTTTCACATGCTCCACACCCTCTTCCAGACGTCGTTAAAATATGATCCCATCGTCCGCTACGATGAGTGGTTTGTCACGAAGTTGCTGGTTGACGACGGTCAGGTTCAGGGAGTCGTAGCCTTGGAACTGATGTCCGGGAAGATCCAGGCAATCACTGCAAAAGCAGTGATCCTCTGCACGGGCGGGTGCGGCAAAGTGTTTCCGTTTACCACGAACGCCAACATCAAGAACGGCGACGGCATGGCGATGGCTTACCGGGCGGGCGTCCCTTTAAAGGACATGGAATTTGTCCAGTACCATCCGACGGGTCTTCCCTTTACCGGAATCCTGATCACCGAGGCAACCCGGGCCGAGGGCGGGTATCTGGTAAACAAGGACGGCTACCGGTACCTGCAGGATTACGACTTGGGAACCCCACAGCCCGAACCCGTGCTGCGCTCGATGGAACTGGGTCCTCGGGATCGGCTCTCCCAGGCGTTTGTCAAAGAGCAGGAGCGAGGACGAACTATGGAGGGTCCTTACGGGCATTACGTGCACCTCGATCTCCGCCATCTGGGAGAAAAACGCATCGACTCCAGAATTCCCTTTGTCCGGGAGCTGTGTCTCAAGTACGAAAACATCGATCCGGTTCGGGAAAAAATACCCGTGCGGCCCGTCATTCACTACGTGATGGGTGGAGTGCATACCGACAAAGACGGCGCGACTCTGCTGGATGGATTGTTTGCAGCTGGAGAGGTCGCGTGTGTCAGCATCAACGGCGCCAACCGACTCGGCTCGAATTCTCTGACCGAACTACTCGTTTTCGGCGGCCGAGCGGGAACGGCAGCCGCAACTCTCGCTTCCACTCGGAAGGCGCCCGGGAATCACATTATCGCTCAGGCCAACGATGAAAAGAGGCGCCTGGAAGAGAAGTTTCTTCGAAAGACAGATGGGCGGGAACCCATCGCTACAATCCGGAACGAGATGCAGACAGCGATGGAGGATGGCGCAGGCATTTACCGTAACGGCGAAGCTATTAAACGGGCTTCAGAGAAGCTTCGGGAATTACAGGATCGCTTCAAAGACATCGCAATCCAGGATCACAGTCGCACGTTTAACACCGAGCTGGTTTCAGCACTTGAATTGGCTTATATGCTCGACGTTGCCGAATCGATCGTGCAATGTGCCGCCAACCGCACGGAGTCCCGTGGAGCGCATCAGAGAACGGATTTTCCCTCCCGGGACGACGAAAAGTTTCTCGCACATTCTCTGGTGTTTCGAAACGAAGACGGCTCTTCTCGAATGGAGTATCTGCCAGTGAACATCACGCGATGGCCGCCGGCCGAACGCGTTTACGGAAGAAAGTAGGTACGGATGCCAGACAAAATCGTCCTCGAAGTCACACGCTATAGACCGGAACAGGAAACTGAACCGACGATTCAGGAGTACGAGGTGCCGATCACCCAGGACTGGGTGATCCTCGATGCCTTGAACTACATCAAAGACGGGATGGACGGGTCGCTATCGTACCGATGGTCTTGCAGGATGGGGATCTGCGGGAGTTGCGGGATGATGGTGAACGGCGAACCCAAGCTCACGTGCGCCACGTTTCTTTCCGAGTATACGCCCGGTCCGGTGCGAATCGAACCGCTCAAGAATTTTCCGATCATCCGAGATCTAACGATAGAAATGTCGGACTTCATGACGAAACTGAAGGACGTCAAGCCCTGGATCGTCCGGGAAGACGAGAAGCCCATCGAGGAAGGAGAATATCTCCAGACTCCTGCGGAACTCGATACATACAAACAGTTCAGTATGTGCATCAATTGTATGTTGTGTTACTCCGCCTGTCCTGTTTACGGCCTGGATGACGCTTTTTCGGGCCCGGCGGCGATAGCCTTAGCTCAGCGCTACAACATGGATTCACGCGATCAGGGGGCCGCCGAACGCCTCGGCATCCTGTCGGAGCATGACGGGATATGGGGTTGTACTTTTGTAGGCGAGTGCACAAAGGTCTGCCCCAAGCACGTAGATCCGGCGGGAGCGATTCAGCAGTACAAGGTGACTGCGACAACGGAATGGTTCAAGTCCCTCCTCATGCCACGGGGAAGCAAATGACCGAAAGGTCCGCCTACACGGAATTTCGTCCAAAGTGGTACCGCGCTCGCGTTTCCACCTACTGGTGGCTTGGTCAATGGTCCTACACCAAGTTCATTCTGAGGGAATTGAGCAGCGTATTCGTCGGATATTTCATTGTGATTACGCTCCTGCAGGTTCGGGCGCTGACCCTCGGGGAGTCCAGTTACGCCGAACTGCAGGATTGGTTGAGTAGTCCCCTCGTCATCGTGTTGAATATCGTTGGGTTTCTGTTCCTACTTCTCCACACCGTAACCTGGTTCAATCTAACGCCACGGGCGATCGTTCTCCGTCTCGGCGGAAAACGCGTTCCCGACATTCTGATCATCGCCCCAAACTACGTCGCATGGCTGGTGATATCGGGTGTCTTAGCCTGGGTTATCGTGGGAGGCTAATATGGCCAAAAGATCATATGTAGCTTTCTTCTGGGCCCTGTTCAGCGCTGGAGGTGTCGTCTCCGCTTTCCTGTTGCCCGTGCATGTGTTCTTGTTCGGGCTCGCGTTCCCACTGGGTTGGATTGCCTCTCCCAGCCACGAAAGTCTGCTCGGTTTTCTCCAATCGCCTGTGACGCGCATTTACCTGCTCGTCCTCTGCGTACTGTCGCTTTTTCACTGGGCGCACCGGTTTCGCTACACACTCTACGACGGTGCACAAATAAAGCACCTCAATGAAGTGATCGTTGTTCTTACTTACGGGGGCGCTACGGTAGGGTCCGGGGTGGCCATTTACCTCCTCTTAAACGTGGGATGAACAGAACACAGCCACACAGAGGCATAGCAGGCATTACCCCTATCCAACCCTTCGGTACACTCTGCCCACGATATCGAGATCAGAAATAAATTCGAGCAACATCCCGTAAGCGAGTCGGGTTGACTGAAGTCGGCGGTCGAATGGTTCCCCGCGGATCTCTCTGCCACAACAGGATCTGAAGTTCCCGTCGAATGCGGTTGAAATAACCGAGAGCGGCACTCCGTACGCGAAGGAATTCTCCTTCTTCAAGCCCCATCTCCTCGACTTCTTGAATCCATATCTGGACCGCGGCCTCCTGTTCGTCATCCGCATCGATGATCAGGCCTGAACCTCCGATGCCCTCGATTCGCAGATCAATCTGCCCCCACCACCCCGCTTCGACTACTTTGGCATCGAGCCATGTCTTCAGCACCAGGAGAGCTGGTAGATCACCAGTAGCAACCCGCCCGGCGGAAAGGCTCGGGGTGGAATCCCGTGCTCCGCTGGTCCATCGGTTTAATCTCCGGCGAAGGTTCGGAATTTCTGCAGGCGGAGCAAAGACCAGAATACGGTCGGGACGAACGTCTCTAAGCTGTTCAAACACAGCGTCGTCCGGGGGAGCTGTAAACTGCCAGTAGCTTCCGTTGGTCCCAAACTGCGAGTCACCTCCCTGCAGGGCGCCGTCGAATCGGCCGGCGATGAAAATGCCGTATCCGAGGTCCTCGGCCAGTGTGACACCAGAATCAAGGAGTTCGACTTGAACCGGCAATGGATCGGGGAAAACGACCGTGTCGAACCGAGGAACCGGGATGCGCCCGGGTGCGGGGCCCAGCGGCGGGGCGGCCTCGGGCACCGGCTCAATCTCCTCGGACAGACTCTCAACGGTCACCCGAGCCTGCTCGAAGGCAGGTGGCCACGTTGCAACGGTTCGCGGCAGGGCATCAAAGTCCCGCGCGGCCGAGCGAAAATCATCCGCCCCCAGGCCGTTGATGGCATTCCAACCCGACCGCAGCGCGACCCAGAGGTCATGCGCCGCGAACCATTCGAGCGTCCACCGACGCCCCAGAAAGGCCTGGGCTGATTCCACCGCACGACGCAGTACGGTCGGATCCGGATTGCGAAACTGCATCTGGGCAATCTGATCCAGCAGATTGTCGCGCACGTCTTCAGCAAAGAGAGGGATCGCAACGGATACCTCTATGCGGTGCAGGACCGGATCCACACCGGGTCTGAACCGGAATCTGGCCGACGGCTCTGAAACCTGCCGCAATAAGCGGTCTACGACCAGTGTCCGGAACCAGTCTTCAAAGTGAACGCTCGGAACCGCCCGGGCGACAACGACACCGCCGTCGATACGCGAAGGCAGGTCCAGCACCCTCTCGACGGGTTCGGACAGGCGGTTCGTAACCGGATCGTGGCTGGACTGGCGGGCGACGATATCCGCGAGCGCCGTCAGGGAGGATTGCCCCACAGTGTCCGTCGTAATGACGTAAGCCCGGTCGGTTCCAAAATTCTCCTCGAAGTACGTCTCCAAATCGACGATCTGCAATCGATCGATTTGATTCACGCTTGCCGGATCGGACCAGATGTACGGGTAATCCCGAAGCAGATCGGTGCCGATTTCTCTATCCAACTCGAAGCCAAACGCATCAGTCTCTTCCTCTGCACCGGCCCGAAGTCGACGGCGGGCATAATCGAACATCTCGGGGTCGTACGAGGGTTCGGCAAAATATGCGACGACCTCTGCCAATACGGCTTCAACCAGGGTGACGGGCACACGGACGCGCATCCCGATGCGGTCCAATTCGTCAACGAACTCGAAGTCTCCCCCTCCCAGATGGGCCACCAACGCGACCGACCGCGCCGCTACGGAGGCGGACAGATAGAATCGAGCAAGGTCTGCCACCCCGACGGGGTATCCGGGTTCGTTTCTGGGCCCCACGGTGTAGCCGAATGCGATTTCTGCTTCTTTTCCATCGCCCGTTGCGACGGATGCATGCGGCAGGTGAATGACACGGACGCCGTTTGGGAGACGTTCCACCGAAATCGAAGGGAGTTCCGCCTGTGGCCCCGGGCCGGGGACCTGAACCACTCCCTGGGCTTCGGGTACGGTGCCGAGGACGGCCGCCAGCATCAAGAATATGAAGATCCTGAGATATTTGATCGCGGACACCGGTTGAGACTATCCGCTGTAGGGCAGTATTTTCAAGGGCGATCGATTGTGCTAGTGTTGGCAGTTCAATTCTGCACCGAGGTTCGTAAGGCTCACCGGGATGGGTCCCGACCCAACCTTCCACCCAATTTGCGCGTGGGATAGCCGGTCGCCCAGTGGTCGATCCTCTATAGATCTATACGGTCCGAACGGGCCAACCGAGGAAGGAGTTCTGAGTGAAAGTCTACGAGGGCAAGTCCATCCGCAACGTCTGTTTCGTTGGACACGGGGGAACGGGAAAAACCTCTCTGATTTCGGCGGCTCTATTCGCGAGTGGAGCAACGAACAGGCTGGGAAGCGTCGACGACGGAAACGCACCGACCGACTACGACGAGGAAGAGATCGAACGCAAAATGACCATTTCTACAAAGATGGCATTCTGTGAGTGGAAGAAGCACAAGGTCAACATGCTCGACACTCCGGGCTTCGGGAACATGATCCAGGAAGCACGCGGGGCAATGCGCGTCGCCGATACAGCCCTCATCGTCGTCGATTGTAATTCCGGTATCCAGGTGCAGTCGGAGAAGGTATGGCAATTTGCGGAAGAGTTCGACGTGCCACGGTTCGTTCTAGTCAACCGTGTGGATCGGGAACGGGCCAGTTTCGAACAATCCCTGGCCTCAGTTCAAAGCGGGTTTGGTCGGACATGCGTGCCGATACAGGTTCCACTGGGTAGTGAGGGGAGCTTCCGTGGGGTTGCGGATCTGGTTCGAATGAAAGCGCACCTGTACGAAGCCGATGGAAGCGGAAAGTTTTCCGAGTCCGACATACCGGAAGAGTATGCAGGGCTCACCAGTGAATACCGGGAAAAGCTGATCGAACTTGTCGCTGAAACTGACGATGCGCTCATGGAGAAGTTCTTCGAGGAAGGCAGCCTGTCGGATGAAGAAATCATTACCGGCTTGAAAGCACAGGTGCGCGACCGCGCGGTCTATCCCGTACTGTTCTCTTCGGGTACGGGCAATATCGGCGTATCCTCACTGCTGAACGCCATTGTGGATATCGCACCCGACCCCACATACCGTGAGAAAGCCGAGGGCACGGATGCCGGTGGCGCTCCGATCGAACGACCCATTTCCGACGATGCGCCGTTTTCAGCATACGTGTTTAAGACCTTGTCGGACCCGTTTACAGGCCGAATTTCGATATTCAAGCTGTACTCGGGAACGTTGACCCCCGAAGTTCAACCTCACAACGTCACGACCAATGCGACCGAGCGGATCGGACAGATCATCCTCCTTCAGGGCAAAGACTCAGTCCAGGTACCCCGCGTACATGCGGGGGACATTGCAGCCGTAGCGAAATTCAAAGAAACGCATACTGGCAATACGCTGACTGACCCAAGCCAACCCATCATTTACCCGGCTCTGGAATGGCCCGAACCGATGATATCGTTTGCGGTCGAACCCAAGTCCCGAGGCGACGAAGAGAAGATCAGCACAGCGATACAGAAAGTCATCGAGGAAGATCCGGGTCTCCGCTACGCCCGCCAACCGCAGACCGGACAATTCCTGCTTTCCGGTCAGGGGCAGATGCACGTCGAGGTCGGGGTTTCGCGCCTCAGGAAGCGCTATGGGGTGGAGGTGCGACTGCACCCTCCCAAAGTACCTTATCTGGAAACGATTCGCGGTAAGGCCGACGTACAGGGCAGGCACAAGAAACAATCCGGCGGTCACGGCCAGTTTGGCGATTGCAAGATCCGCGTCGAACCGCTCCCCCGGGGTGGGGACTTCGAATTCGCCGTCGAAATCTTTGGAGGCTCCATTCCGAAGCAGTATATTCCCGCCGTCGAAAAAGGCATTCAGGAAGCCCGCGCCAAGGGAATGCTCGCTGGGTTCCCGACGGTCGATTTCAAAGTCACCCTCTATGACGGCTCCTTCCATGCAGTCGATTCCTCCGAAATGGCATTCAAGATTGCGGGAAGGCTGGCCTTCCGAAAAGCCATCGAGCAGGCTAGACCGGTCCTTCTGGAGCCGGTCATGAACGTCGTCATCGACACACCCGAAGACTATGCCGGCGATCTGATGGGCGATCTCAATAGTCGGCGGGGGCGCGTTCAGGGGATGGAAGTGAATGGGAACACAACCGTCATCAAGGCCCAGGTGCCTCTCGTCGAAATGCTGACATATGCCTCGGATCTGACGTCAAAGACGGGCGGGCATGGGAACTACACCATGGCATTCGATCACTACGATGAGGTCCCGGCGCAGCTGGCCGAAAAGGTGATCGCCCATGCCAAGGCAGAGGCGACAGGCACAGAAGAGGCGGATGAATAACATAACGCGACGCCCCGCTGTGGTGCGAAAACCGCGGTATACCGGGGCGGCAAAGCTCGAATGTCGAGATCCGTTCCCTTAGAAAGGCGGCCCCGAGGCCATCGCGGCCGCGGTCCCATAAATCTCCCATGCCGCCACAGGCTGATCCGAGGTCAAGCGGATATACCCTCCACTCTGGTTCCCGAAGCCCGGTATCATCTCGCCGAGCAGACGGGCCACCTGGCCGTTCGCAGGGACCGATACCACCCCGCTTCCAGATCGCGTTCCTGAAGCCTCAAACACTTCGATCATCACCTCGGCCGCTGGACCGCCCGCCGCAATCGCAAGCCCGGTGAAGAAGCCGTTTTCGTTCGCAACATGTGGAAAAATGATCTCGGTTGCTGCTTCGACCGGTGCAATCGAAACGACGGACTGATCGGTTTCAATGTCGATAACGGCCGCAATAATTCCGGGGCCGAACAATCGGGTCGCGTCCACCCGAACGGCATCGGTTTCGATCTCGGTTTCGGAAAGCGCAAACAATTCTCCAAGTGAAACGCGGGTCACCGCCCGGGGGGCAAGCTGGACTGTGGAAGTTCTCGACCCGAATGTGATCGACGCGCGCGACGGCGTGGAACTCGCGTTGGCCAGGGCGATCCATGAGCGGTACCCCCCACCCACAACCGCGTGCGGAAATATCATAGATGCCATGGGCTGGGATACCGACTCGCCCAGCGCCAGGTTGCCATCAGATCCGAAGCGCTCGATGCCCGCGACGGGTGTCGGCGACGTTATCCGGACCGGACCGGCCAACGGCGTCGTTCTCTGCGATCGTGGCGGAATGGCTAACGGCGCACTCTGTCCGGAATTGAGGTTCGTGATTGTAGCTGTCACCGACTGGGCGGCCGGATTGATCAGGATGGCGTTCGCACCGCTGTGAAACAAAAAGAAGTCCGTGGCGGGCACTGCCGGTGAAGCGCCGTCGAATTCACTGAGATCATTCGCACCGGTCGCTGTATAGGCTAACAGATCGATCTCGGAAGCTTCCAGTTCGACCCATCCGTTGAAATCGGGCAAACCAAATATTTCGGATACGAGTCTCGCCCACTGCTGCCCGGCATCGAGATGGATTGTCGTGGGATTACGGATGCCGAGACCCATCGGAAGAGAGCCATCTGCGGTCACTGCGCGGAGAACGACGTCCATTGCGACTTCAGCCAGGAGGGCGAGGCCTGCAAAACTACCACCGGAAACGGACACGGATGGAAAGACAGAAGTCGTCGCTGTAAACGAAGTGTCAACCTGGATGCCGTCTGAAACGCCCGTCTCACCAACCAGGCCCGTAGCATTCCTCGCACGCACGGCGAAGTAATAGGTCCGTCCGTCCTCGAGCGCCAGCCCAGAGGCCACTACGGAATTGCTTTGGACGGGCTAAATTCGCGAACATCCGTGCCACCGGGGATCGACCCGATCGCGTAGTCGAATTCGACCGCAGCCGACATGGCCGTTTCGGTCGTCCACGAAGCGAGCAACTCTGAGAGACTGGCCACTCGGGCACCTCCGTCGGAAATAACAGGTCTGCCGGGCGGTGACACGTCTGTCACTTCCGCGACATAGGTACCTCCATCGAACCTGTAGGTGACCGAGGTGCCGCTTCCGACAACGCTCTGATCAAACCCGGTCTGAACCGCCTGGTCTCGCCGGACGTTCTGCATCCCGATGGTGGCGCTGGAGCCCTCCGACCGGGCTCCCGACATACTCTGGTAGACAAAACGGACATCATTGGAACCTTCGTAAAGAATCAACTGGAAAGTCAGATCGGCATCCAGGTCTTCGCCGACTTCGTCCAGGATCGATACCCCCGACCATTGAACGATCAAACGGCGGAGCGGCGCGCTTCCAATCACGCGCGTTGTCACCGAGGCACCGCCGCACAGCATCAGGTCGTCAAAAAATGGGGCAATCAACGCGGGCGGAATGACGCCGTCCCCTCCACTGGGACGGATCACTGTCGCAGCGGGCAGCGCCGCATTCTGGAATTCTGGAAATGAAGTCCCATCGAGGCTGATCCATCCGTTGGTCGCAATCGATACCGCTGTCCCGCTCACGAAAGTATCGGTGAAAAGACTGAAGTTGAACGGAAGATCCAGAAAATGAATCCCATCGTCTCGGCTACTGACGCAGCCGTCGCGCTGCTGGATCGGAAAGGTGGCTGGCGTACCGCCCGCTCCCACGGAGGCATCCACGAACGCGGCGACGGGCGGCGCTATGTTCACACTCGGCTCAGGCTCGGTAACAAAGAATGTTCCGGCATCGGCATCGACGCCAAACACCGACACAACTAGAGGTCCGCTCGTCGCACCGAAGGGCACCACTGTCTCGATCCGGGTTCGCGTCGATTTGAGAGTCCGGGCACGGGATCCGTTGAAGCTCACGATGATATTCTGAGGGCGCGTGTCGAAATTGGTGCCATCGATGATGACCAGAGAGCCGGGGGGTCCGCTCGCGGGATCGACGGCGGCGATCGTTGGAGGCGGCGCCGTATAGTTGAACGCTGTCTCAAGGAGATTCGAGGTGCCGTCGGTGTTGATCAACTGAAGGTTCGCCAGACCGGGAGAATTGAATGGAACCGTCGCCTGAAGCAGTCCGGAGTTGAGGAACTCGACGTTTTCTGCCGGAAGCCCGGCCAGAAAGACCTGAATTCCAGAACGGAAGTCCCGGCCCGTGATCGTCACGGGGGTTCCGCCTTCAAAAAAACCGGAAGATGGCGACACATCGATGGCCGTAGGGGGCACATCTGTCACAACAACGCCACCGCTCAGCACGGAAGTGTCGGACCCCGAAGCCCCGGTTACATTTTTGGGACCGATGGGCGTGGCCGGGTCGACCACCGTTTCCAATGTTGCGCTTGTGAGCGCTGTGGTCGAAAGACGATCACCGAAAGTGATGGTGTCGAAACGAATAAAGGGCGTCGACACAGAGAACGTCATTCCAGACACAACATTCACACCACCGACACGAAGCGTCTCTGGACTTCGGGAACTGATCCGTGGAGCGAATACCGGCCGGGTTAGATTAAATTCCGATACTGGCGCGGGCAGGACATGGACATCGATGCCGCCGGATGCGTCCCCGGAGGTCACCGCCACCGTGCGGGCGTCGCTGAGCACGCGGGTGTCTCCAAAGTAGGTGGTTCCGAAGTCCGTATTCAAAGTTGAGAAGAATTGGGGGAGGTGTTGTGACGAAACGGGCCGGTCCAGAGGCTCCGCGTACACCCGATAGTCCCCCGACGGAAGAAATCGAATGGTATAGGTGCCATCACGCCCTGACATTGCGGATGTTACGACCGTTCCACCCGAGTCCATTGCGACAACATGCGCTCCGAAAACATCAGCCCCGTTCGAGGTGACCTTGCCCTGAATCGAACCGACTGCAGGTTGCGAAGACTGATCCGGATATATCTCGGTGATGCCGGCAATGTCGTCGTAAAGCAATACCCGTTGATCGGTTTGGTCCTGAATGGCAAATGGGGCCATCACGGATGAAATCAGGCCGCTGTGGTCCAGTCCCAGCATATGTCCCACCTCATGGGTCAACACGCCCTGGATGTCGAATCCGCCGGATTCTCCGCTGGTCGTCAGAAAGTGTGCAGGATTGAAGGCAATGTCCGCTTCTTCGAAAACCCGATCCCCCCCACGGTTTTGAAAAACGAAAATGTGGCCGCCAGTGTCGTCGTGCCCAGCAGGGCTCCCAATCCGACGTCATCCACGAACGTAACAAGGTTGATTCCGTCACGACCCGCCGTGCGGATGGGCGTCATCCCCTGAAATTCGAAATCGACGGCCGCGCTGGGAACCGATTCCCAGACGTCAAAGGCGGCCGCAACTGCAAGAAACTCGCTTCCGTTCGGTATTTGAGGCGAACCGGCAGCGCTGACCGCGTATGGAATTGACGCTTCGAGCCATTTCGGAGACTGGCCAGACGAGGTCGTGATTCTCACATAACCGGACACGATTTGCCACGGAAACACAAGCAGCATCAGGAGTGCCAGATGCTTGCTCAACGCGGCTTTCCGGATTGAAGTCGTTGTCGGATTGTGTCTTTGAATCGATGGAACCGCATCCGAGTCACACGACCTGGACCCGGGTCTGCAAACTCCAGGCTCGAGACGCTGTTGGACACGAAGCCATCGGCAACGGAAAACTTTCCCTGTCCCAGGCCGACGACCGTCCGGAAAGGACCCGCTGCCTCTACAAATACCACCGTCTCCTCGCCCGGCTCAAAGACTGGCATTCCGGCAACATAGAGCGTCAGATCACCCATCGTTCCGCCGATCGTTGTCACTTCAATGGTCTGATCGCCGGCTCCCTTAAGGGTCTCCGATACTTCGATCGTATGCCGGGTCAGAATCAAACGGCCGTCCTGGCTCCAGTAGGATTCCGAGGCTCTGACGCTGCCGACAACGATCTCGTGCGCACCCGATACCAGCCCGTCCAGATCCAGCCGCTTGACCGTCGTCGCATTGATTGAGAGAACAGAACCCAGCAGAGACAAGACGGTTAGAATCAACGCTCGCATGACATTTCACCCCACTTCTAGTTCAGACCGGAAGCACTCCAGAAAGTTTACCGAACGGACAAGGTTCGTTGGACAGGCCTGTCAATACGAAAACTATCGCAAGGCAAAGAAACGAATGCAACGAAGCCGACGATATGTCTCTGTAGCCAGCGTGCCTTCGTTCCTTAAAACCACTCGGTCGGCATGGTCGGAAGGACGGATCGCTATGGTACCATCGACGCATTGTGGCGGTGAATCCAGAGCTTCTGAAGATCTTAGTCTGCCCGCTTTGCAAAGCCGCGGTGTTGTTGGTCCATGACGACGAAGGGCTCAAATGCAGCGAATGCAGGCGTGTCTACCCGATCCGGGATGACATTCCGGTAATGCTGGTGAGCGAAGCGACCATAGAGGACGGTTAATCGAGTGTCTCGTCCAATCCGAGACGTCTTCCATACTCTCCCTTCAAACGCCCGAATACTATTGGTCCGTCTCCGCTCCATGGGCGACTGTCTGCTCCTGACGGGTCCACTGCGGGCACTCCGGGAGGAGTTTCCCGGGTTCAGAATTTCGGTCCTCGTGGAGCCCGCGTTTGCCTCGTGCTTCGACCTCAATACGGACGTCGATGAAATCCTGATCACAAGTAGAGACAAGTACCAGACTATTGCCCGCCTTGCCATCAGGCGATTCCATGTGATTGTAAATCTGCATGGCGGTCCCACCAGCCTGTCTTATTCATGTGCCGCATGGGGCCGCCGAATCGGTCTTGAAGGCTACCAGTACGGCCGGCTGTATACCGGCCTCATCCCTCGCCCCGGGGCCAATCTGCACACCGTCGAATCCACGATGGAAATATTTCGCTGGTTGGGCGTGCGCCAGGACTCCGTCCCCCCGCTTCACTACCCACACCATCCGGAAGAGGCCCGGTGGGTGCGTGCGACGCTCCGAGATCGACCCTACGTTGTGATTCACCCGGCGACACGCATGGCAACAAAGCAGTGGTCCGCGTCTGGATTCGCGTCAGTCGGCAAGCTCCTGGGGAAAGCCGGTTGGTCCACGGTGTTGACGTCAGGACCCGGGGAGGAAGCGATCGTGGGTAAGACCGCACGCAGTCTGCCAGACAGCATCATTCTTTTTGGCCTGACAATTCCACAACTCGCGGAATTGATCCGTGGCGCCGACATCTACATTGGCAACGATTCCGGCCCGATGCACCTTGCGGCTGCCGTCGGCACCACCACGCTCGCCGTTTGGGGTTCCTCCGACTCCAACCGCTGGCGGCCGTGGGGCGTCGCTCACCGAATCGTTCAAAACGACTTCGACTGCAATCCCTGTCCGGGCTACGAGTGTGCCGTTGCTGAAACACCGCTGTGCATTGAGTCGGTCACGACCCGGCAAGTCGAAGCAGCAATCCAGTTGCTGCTTCGGGAAACGGGGACACATGCTCCCAGCCTGGCCGCGCATTAATGCCGACGCTGGCGGGCGAGCCTGTACTTCAATCGAACTTCGTGCGCTGTGATCTGAGCAATTCGGTAGCCAGCCGCACCGTCAAGAAAACCCAACCTCCAGAGGTACATTTTGAGGAAACGCAGTCCGGGGCCGAACCGGGAACGCCACCACAGACCTGCCTGACGGGTGCTCCAGATCTTTTCGGCACCGAGTCGCGCATACGTGAGGGCCCGATCCCGGTGTTCGGCAACGGTGTAATACGAATAGTGGTATAGATCGCCCCGTAACCACGTCACACGTGGGTTACCCTGAAACGTCAACCCTTCATGGACAGGATCATTCCCCCACTTCGCGATAGCCATGGGAAAGAGACGGATCTTCCGGTTGGGATACCACCCGCCGTGCCGAATCCACTGCCCGCAGTAGCTGGCCAGACGGGCAAAACCGTAGACACCATCGAGGCCATGGTCCCGACTCGAAACTATCGAAGCACGAAGGTCATCCGACAAGGCTTCGTCGGCGTCGAGCGACAAGATGTAGGCGTGTGTCGCCTGCGAATTGCCAAAATTCTTCTGGTCGCCATACCCTTTCCAGGGGCGGGTAATCACACGAGCGCCTTTTTCCTCCGCGATCTGACACGTCCGGTCTGTGGAGCCCGCATCGATGATCAGCACCTCGGCAGCAACGTCAGCGAGAGAATCCAGGCAACGCCCGATGTTGCGCTCTTCATTGAGCGTTATGACGACAGCAGTGATGGGTGTCATGGAATTTTGAGTGGTTGGAGGACTGAACTTCTTCCGAGTCCACCCTCCGGGCCAGGGACCACGATTGCGATGCCCGTCCCGGGGGAACCTGCCGTCACGATCGAGCTCTCAGGAACTCACTATCTTCTGCCAGAGTACTTGTTATCAGGTGAAAACGAGAGCAGGAGCGTCTCTTTGTCGGCCAGAACGGCGATCGGAAATCCGTCGTTGACGGTTGCGTAAACAATCACCGAAGAACCCCTGTTGTTGGAATCGATCACATCGAAGCTCTCCATGCCCGTGGTATAGAATCCTTCCTCCCCCCAATCGACAAGGAAATCCTCGAGGGTATAGCGCTCGTCACCATCCCACATCGCATACGCATCCTCAAACCGATCCGCGGCGATGGCTTCGAGTAAGGCATAGACCCGGGATTCCTCCCGGTAGTTCATAAACTTGTACAGGCCCCCTCCAATCACCAGAAGTGCCAGCAGCAGAGCGACCGGAACCTTGAGTCGGTCCTTGAGCGGGCGGGCCTTGCGAGGTTCCGGGTGGTCCCCATAAATGAGGCTGCCAATCATTTTTTCAACCATAGCTGTGCACTATTCTACCGGAAACCATTTTTCCAGCTCAGTGGGATCCACTCGAATGCGGGACTGAATGATCCGGCGTTTTCGCCATAGCCGCGGAAACTGACCGATCACGTACAGCAGCCCGGGGATTGAAGTCCATTCTTTCAGGAACACATATCCAAGGACAGCCAGATCACGAGCAGTAATCGACCAGAAGTACTTCCGATACACTCCCGGTGTCATATTGTTGATCCGGAGGATGAATCGGTTCTTCACCGAATGCATATTGATTGTCGATGGAAGACGCGGCCGTGCATCCGGGGTCACCCGGCGGCGATGACGGGCAACCGCCCCGGGAACATACCGGGACTCCCATCCCAGCAAGCAGCAGCGCCATGCCAGATCCGCGTCTTCCCGGTAGGCAAAAAAATCTTCGTCAAAGAAGTCGCCTTCCACTGCGACATCTTCCAAACACGCATACCGATACATTGCCGCTGCCCCGCTTGGCCCGAAGACGGCGCCTGGATCCTCATACTGCCCGGCATCCCACTCTCCCGCACCGCGGTCCAAATGCCTCTGGTTCGCAGTCATGGTAATACCCGTTGAATCAAGTGTGCGACCATCCATTCGCAGAAGTTTTCCGGTCGCCGATCCTGCCCGGGGCGCGCTATCGAGGACACGAATCAACTCCTCGATAAAATTCGGATCGAGAATGGTATCGGGATTGAGAAACAGGACGTAGGGTGCCGGATAGTCGCGGGCCAGCCAGTTGTGTCCGGCCGCGAAACCCACGTTAGTTTGCGAACGGACAATGTCGACATCCCAGTCTTTGAGCACATCGACGGAATCGTCTTCAGAGGCGTTGTCGAGAACACGTACACGTATACTTCGGTATGTCTGATGAGCCAAACTATCCAGACATTGCGCAATGTCAGATCCGCTATTGAACGTGACAATCTGAACGGAAACATTCATAGGGCCCGAAGACTTCTGCCACGGGCTGCTAGGAGGCGCTGACAGGCTCGGACGCTCCCAGATCCTCTCTTCATGTCCGCGTGGCCAGCACCAGCAGAGTGTCGCGCGGGTTGAAACGAAACGTGTACGATCCGTCGCCGGTCGGCACGCGGCAGAAGACAGGTATTAGTCGACCGAGGCGATTCATAACGAGCCCGAAACTGGCATACTTTCCGATGTTCATCGTCTGGAGTATCCGGAATCCTCTTTCAGAGAGCATGCGGGTCAGGGTATTCCGGTCGAAGAAGTGGTAATGCTCAGGAATAAACTGTCGCCACCGGGATCGGAAAACCCGATACGGCCATGAACCGATGTTCGGCGTTTCCAGAACGAGCAACCCGCCTGATTTTAGGCGCTGTGCCGCCGAGTCAATCAGTCCGGCCGGAGAATCCACGTGCTCGATGACATGAAAGCTCGTGACCACGTCAAAATCACTCCAGGGAGCTGTCTCAATTACCCCACGATGTAGACGGAGTTCATCTCCGACCTCGCTCGCAAGTTCGGGATTGGGCTCGACACCATACGCGTCAAAGTAGTTGGCCGACGCTGCCAGAAAGTCGCCGGAACCACATCCAACGTCAAGCAGGCGTCCCGATGAACGATGGCGGCGGATCAGATCCAGTCGCCAGCGGGCATTCATGGCGCTCAAACGGCGTTCTTCGGCGACTGGAAGATGGTCGAAGCGCGCGTTTGCTCGACGAAGCCGGGCCGCAGTCAATCGGGAAGACTCCGCACCGAATGCCAAACCGGAAAACCGTACACCGATGTAGTGCATTCCGCAGGCCGCGCACCGGACCAGCGGACCGTCCAGGTTTGCTGAATTCAGGACATGGAATGAACGCGTCGAGCCGCACAGATCACAGTGTTCGATTCGATTCGAGTCGGGTGAACCGACCTTCGTCTTTTCGTCAGATCGGAGAGAATGGCTGGCGTCGGAACCGGTTGTTCCGGTCATCATCATCCCCTATCAGAGTCGAACGTCTCATCGCAATTCCACAACTTGTCGTACTCTTGCCACACGCAAGCAGATTTGTTCAGTGCACTGATCGATTCTCCGCTCATTGATTGAAAAATGCCTGGAAGCCCTTGTGGAGTTCCCACAAGTCCACCTTGGAAGACACTTCCAGGGGAGAGTGCATGCTGACGATACCGATACCGACGTCAATCACGTTCATGTTCTGCCCCGCAAACCAGGCCGCTATCGTGCCGCCGCCGTATCCGGCGTCATAGGAGTGCGTCTGCCACCGAACGCCGGACCGGTCGAGTACCCCTCGCACTTTGGCAAAGAACTCGGAGTTGGCTTCCCGTCCTGCACCGTACTCCTTCACGACCAGGCCGTAGCCCAGCCGAGAGGTCAGTCGCTCGTTCTGGGGCCCGGGAAACAAGGGATTCAAGGCGGTCGTGGTGTCACTGACCCACACCTCGGAGTTTGCGTAAGCGCGACGCAGCAGCAAGTCGTTAAATTCTTCCGACTGCACAGCGATTATCTCGGACACCAGCGTCGAAAACCACGCGGAATTGACACCGGTGTTCCAGGACGCAGTCTCTTCGTTGTTCACAGCATATGCAACGACCGTATGGAGTGGTGTTGCAGTCTCCGCAATCGACCGCAGGCTGACATATCCGGTCGAGCGATCGTCCTGTCCGTACGCGGCGACCAGTGCGCGGTCGAGTCCGACATCTCTCGGTTGGGTTGCGGGGACAATCTGAATATCGGCGGAAAGAAAATCCCTGGCGTCGATACCGTATTCGTCATCAAGCAGCGCGAGCAGACGTGCCGTCGCATCCTCGTGATCACTATCTTTATCCGGAGGCAGCGAAGCGATGATGGGCTCCAACTCTTCGGCACGGAGCACGCCGCGCTGCGTCCTGTCCCGGTAATCGGCGTCCACATGAGGCGCGAGATCTGTTATCAGAAGAATCGGATCGTCCGGTTCCGTTCCCACCTCGATCCAGACGGTCGTTCCGTCTGTCTTGTCCACCCGTCCGATCATGGCCAACGGGACGTTCGCCCACTGATAATTCTTGATGCCGCCATGCACCTGGGCATCAACCGTAACGATACCGCTCCGCTCGCGAAGAGGTCGGGTCTTGAATTCTATCCTCGGCGAATCAATGTGAGTGTTAACAATTCGCAGCCCCTGTTCGAGCGGTTCCGACCCGATTACAAACAGAACAAGCGTGCGGTCCCGATTAACCGCGTACCACCGGGAACCGGGAGCCAGATCCTCAGAATTAACGTTGGCGGACCATGCCACGAATCCTTCCGATTCGGCAAACCGGACGCCCTCGCGGACAAACCACATTTCGGTTCTCGCCCGACCCATAAAGTCTTTGAAGTCCTCCGCGAACGTCATCACGTCGGATCGTTCCTGTGGGCTCAGTTGAGGCCATACCGGACTGAAACCAAAATCCTGGCCGCTGGCGGGAGCCGCAAGCAGGACGGCTATCGTGAAACCGATCAATTGAGTTTTCATAGTTTTGCTCCGCTTTTTCCAGTGGACTGTGACGTGGAGGAAAATTGTATCGCACAATGGGGTGACCGCCGCATGGTCAGACCCGTCCCTGGCCTTCGGCTAGCAGCCCGTGGCAGAAGTCTCGAGGGCCGCGCGCAGGGGTCTTCGGGTTGCAGGCGCGAAGTGAGGAGCGGAACGATGTCTTTTCATCGTGACCGACGAACGACAAAGCCTGGGGCCCGAACCCCCCTGCGCCCATAGGGTTACGGCGAAACGGGGCCGTCTTCGTTGTCGCCGACTCCTCGTAATGAATGAGCATTGCAACGTCGTCGCCTCCTAGAATCCGGCCCCGTTTGGCCGTAACGCGGCCCTCGAGACTTCTGCCACGGGCTGCTATGCCTGCCGGATATTCGTTTCCACCATCCAGGCGAACAGTTCTTCGTACTGCTGTGTAACGGTCTCCCAGGAATACAGCGTCCGAACCCGCGAACGCGTTCGGGTTCGGTAGCGGGAAATGTTGTCTGGATCCGTCAACGCTTGCCGCAGTAACTCCACAAGGTCGTTGGTATTTTTGAAATAAAAACCGGTGGAACCGAGAACCTCCCTGTGTTCGGGGGTGTCCCTGGCCAGAACACAGTTCCCGGCGCCCATCGCTTCGAGGAGCGCCGGATGCGTTCCACCCACTTCCGTCGCCTGGAAATACAGGTATGCATGGGACCTCAGCTCCAGGCAACCGTCTCCATATATGGCTCCAGTAAACTTCACCCGATCGTCGGCCATAGACTTCAGGTGATGGATATAGCTCCTTGCATACGGAGCGTCACCGACAATGACCAGTGGCATCGAGGTTTCGACCTTCCCGTAAGCCTCGATCACCCGGTGAGCGTTGTTCTCCGGCTCCAGTCGGCTCACATAAAGGAGGTACTGACGGTGCCTGAGGCCGAGGGTCTCTATGAACGCGGTGCTCTCCTGTCGGCGGCAATCCGCCCCGTAGGCGATCATCACTGATGGCGTATCGTGATGATCTAGGAAGTAGTCCTCAATGACACCGGCATCGGTGACCACCACGGTGGGCAGGACGCTCGCCAGTTGCTCGGAGAGTCGATAGAACGTCCGTCCGGCGAGTCCCCACTTGCCCCGCTTTCGCTCGATTCCGTCAACGTTCAGCGCCACCGGAATCCCGCCCAGGCGGGGTACAATCGAGAAAACCGCATTGGCCGCGTTACACATCAACACGACGTCATAGTCCTCAAATAAGACATGGAAGACTGAGGCAAAAGTGTGGGCTATCGTATCCAGGTGCTTCGTGGGGATCGTCGGAAGAATCACGAGCCGGACACCGCGATACAGACGGGACGCATGTCGCACATTGTTGCTGCGGCCATAGACGGTGATTCGATGGCCGCGGCTGGCCAGACGTGTGGAAAGCTCTTCGGCGAAGGTTTCAAAGCCTCCGTAGTTGGCCGGAATACCGCGCGTGCCGACGATGGCTATGTTCATTGGAAGTCAGCGAAATGAACGGGATGGTAGTCGGTCATTGTCCGGCATCTGAACATGAGGGCCCCTGTCCGGAACGCGAAGACCGACATCGGACAGCCGCCTGCGTCTGATTGACATCAAAGATCTTTCGATCGAGCAACTCCGAGCGTGCCATTATAGCCGCAGCCCGTCGACGGACAAGAGTCCGAACACCAATGAACGACCTGCTCCACCCACTTGAGACCATGCTCCCGGAAGGCGTTCACTTCCTCGAACGCATCGTCAATCTCGAATCGCCCACCTACGACCGGGCGCTGGTCAATCAACTCGTTGAATTTCTGTCCGAAGAATTCGGAAAACTTGGCGCCGAAACCACGCGCATTCCTGAGGGAGATCGGGGTGACCACATGTTGATCCGCTTTCCGGGAGAAGGCTCAACGCCGATCATGCTTCTCGGACATACCGACACAGTATGGCCGGAGGGTGTGCTGATCGAACGTCCGTTCACCATAGACGGAGACATGGCAACAGGCCCCGGGGTGTTCGATATGAAGGCCGGAATCGCAATGATGTGGATGGCCATCCGCGCACTGCTTCAAGTCCGGG
The DNA here is from genome assembly GCA_965263045.1 of Terriglobia bacterium. Classification (GTDB taxonomy): domain Bacteria; phylum Acidobacteriota; class Terriglobia; order 20CM-2-55-15; family 20CM-2-55-15. The sequence goes on along the minus strand of CBDHGK010000041.1, from coordinate 5,367,900 downwards.
GAAAGCTGGCACGCCCCGTATCAATTCTCCTAATCAGCGATGAGGAGGTCGGCAGTCCCGGCTCCAGAGCCCTGGTGCGGAGTCAAGCCGCCGAAGTAGGCGCCGTGCTGGTCGTCGAGCCGCCTCTGCCGGGCGGCACTCTAAAAACGGCCCGCAACGGCATGGGACGATTTGTCGTAAAGGCCGTAGGAAAGGCAGCTCACACCGGCATCAATCCCGATGAAGGGGTCAACGCCGTTGAAGAGATCGCCCACCAGATACTGCGAATCAGAAAACTCGGTGATGTCGGAAAGAAAACGACCGTCACTGTCGCCGTAGTTAAAGGCGGTACCCGTCCCAATGTCGTTCCCGCTGAATGCACGTTGCAAGTTGACGCACGCACACCGACCCAGGAGGAGGCCGAACGGGTTACCGCCGCGATCAATGCGCTCGAACCGGTTCTGAAGGGCGCACGGCTCGAAATCGAAGGGGCGTTTCGACGGCCTCCTCTCGAACCTACACCCGCGAATATGAAGCTCTTCGACTGCGCGCGGCAAATTGCCGCCGAGATGGGGCGCCCACTCGCTGGCGGATCGACCGGGGGCACGTCTGACGGTAACCTGACTTCGGCCATGGGGGTGCCGACACTGGACGGCCTGGGCGCCGTCGGCCTGGGCGCCCATCAGATCGAGGAACGCGTTGAAATATCCTCTCTTCCGTGGCGTGCGGCCATCGTCGCGGGCTTGATCGAACGGATCGCCATATAATAGCCGAAGAACTCCGCGAGTTTTGAAACGACATCACCACTTGGCCCCAGTTTGACATCCCAAGTTCAGGAGACCTAAAATTGAGGTTTGGCCAGCCACCCGGATTCGACATGGGTGATGGGAAGGCACCCTCGTGTTGAAGGTGCATTTTTTGTTGCCCGCAACTGGCCCCGTCGCTGAAACCTTATGCGGTCTGTCGTCTATATCGAGGAAGACTATATTGCGGGACTGCTCAAAGACTACTTCGTCGACAACGGTGACACCACCTACATCGTCACCGATCCCACGGCGAAACGGCATCTTGCCTCACACGGCCAGGAAGTATCCTTACCCGGACGCAACAACGCTTCGCTGAAAAAGCGGCTCAGATCAGACAATCTGGACATGCTGCTGGTTCAGTCCGACGACTTAGCCCGTATCGAGAGCGTGGTTGACCTCGTCCGCCAACACGGCCAGCGCGTGCCAACGCTCGTCATCACGGCCCAACGGGACAAAGTTGCCGAGCAGGCCCGATTTGCGCGGTGCATAACCATGCAGGAGTTGTTGGAAGGCAATCTTCGGTGGCAGATGGTGCTGGCCCGAACGGCGCGCAACATCGAACGCATCCGGGAGCATTTTGAATCGGCGGATACAGTGCTCATCCTGCTTCAGGACGACCCCGACCCCGATGCTATAGCCAGTGGCCTGGCACTGCGTCAGGCGCTCGGTCGGAACAAACAGACCGCCACGATCGGTAGTTTTGGCAAGATCACACGGCCGGAAAATATCGCGATGGCAAAGCTCCTGGAAATCGATGTCGAACGGATTACGCCCGAACAGTGCGCCCGCTTCGACCGCATCGCTCTGGTTGACCTGCAGCCACCACATATCCGAACCGCGTTACCCCGGATCGACCTCGTCGTCGACCACCATCCCGAACAGTTCAACTACGAGACTGAAATACGGGATGTCCGCCCTGACTACGGCGCAACGGCAACGATTCTCCTCGAATACCTGCTGTGCCTTGGCAACAACGTGGGGACGCGCCTGGCAACAGCCTTGCTGTACGGAATCAAGAGCGATACGTTCCTTCTGGGGCGACACACCAACGAGTGGGACGTCGAAGCCTTTTCCTACGTTTATCCACTTGCGAATCAGAACCTGCTGCGGCGAATCGAGCGGCCCGAGCTGCCTCCGGCTTCGATCGATGCCCTGGGCCGTGCCCTGAAGACTCGCCAGATCACCGACAAAGTTGCCTTCGTGAATCTGGGTCGGGTCGAGCGAGAAGATCTCATCCCCCAGATCGCAGACTTTTGTCTACAGTTTGAAGGAATCGAATGGGCCGTCGTCAGCGGGATCTTTGAAACCGATCTCGTAGTGTCGGTCCGAAACGTCGGCTACGTCAAAGCGGCCGGCAAGGTGCTCAAGGACGCTTTTGGCCATCTGGGATCGGCCGGCGGGCACGGATCCATGGCAAAAGCGATTCTCCCCCTTTCAATACTCCGCTCCAAGTGGAAAACCAACGCCCGGAATACGCGCTTGATCAACGAAAAACTCCGGCGGCACTTCCTCAAGAGCCTGCTGAACTCAAACAAATAGAGGCCACCATGAGGGCCGTTGTTCAGCGAGTTACCTCCGCACGCGTGAATATCGCGGGCAAAGAACACTCCAGCATTGGCAGGGGACTCCTTGCGCTGGTCGGAGTGGAGCACAATGACACGGAAGCCGACTCAGTGACTCTCGCGAAGAAGATAGTCGAACTCCGGGTCTTTGAGGACGAAGGAGGTCAGATGAACCGCTCCCTTCTCGACATCGGCGGCCAACTCCTGGCCGTTTCACAATTTACATTGCTGGGAGACTGCCGGAAAGGGCGGCGACCGTCGTTCGGTCGGGCCGCCCCGCCCGATGAGGCACGGCGCTTATACGGACTGTTTGTGGATACCGCCGGTTGCGCCGGTGTCGCGGTGTCTACTGGCGTTTTTCGGGCAGACATGGACGTTGAACTGACCAATCACGGACCGGTTACGCTGCTGCTCGATACGCGGAAAAGCTTCTAGCGATGAAACAGACACGGCAGTCATTGGGCCGGTTACCAGACGCCCCGGATCTTGACCACGATGCAGCGATATCCCCGGGGTTGAAAACTCGCTGCGAGTACCCCTGAAAGCAGGCTAAATTCCCGCTCCAACTGCAGTTAGGAGTTGACGGAGCCGTGTCAATTTTCTATGCTTCAAAGTCGGTCACGGTGGGCGAAATTTGCCCGTTTTTGCGTTTAATAAATGGACTCCAACAACAATCCAATCTCGATGCCTGCGGCCGACGACCTGACCGAGGTGGAGAAACCGACGTCGCTGCTCATAGCCCAATTCTTTCTGTTCCCCCTCATCGTGATCGCGTTTGGGATCGGAATCTTCGTCCTGTTCGGCTATATCACCTACGATCAGAAAGCACCGGAAGCCTACCTCCGGGAATTGAGTCAGGGTTCGGCCGGTTCGCCGTTCGACACCCGCCGTTGGCAGGCGGCGCTGGACCTCTCCAAGGTGATTGCGGCCGACAATGGGGAACTCAGAAACTCAGGCTTTGGCGACGAACTCCTCCGGGTATACCGCAATGCGGGCTCTGACGATCCGCGAATTCGACAGTTTCTGGCCATCAGCCTGGGTCATTTGGGCGATCCGGCGGCAGTGCCCGCGCTGATCGAGGGTCTGGCTGATGAAGCTGTTGAAACTCAGATCTGGACATTGTGGGCGCTGGGAGCCATCGGTGACCCGTCGGCTGCGCGGTCCGTCGTCAGCATGGTGGGTAGCAGCGACTCCGGGGTACGGAAAATCGCCGTATACATACTGGGTACGCTGAAGGATCCATCGACGATCCGCGATCTTCAGGTTGCGCTCAACGATCCGGCGGCCGACGTTCGCTGGAATGCGGCCATGGCGTTGGCACAGATGAATGACGATGCAGGTGCGGGGATCCTCCTCGAACTCACCGACCGTGTGTACTTGTTGCAGTTTGGAGAAATATCTGGAGAAGAGCGCGACAACGTCATCGTAAACGCTGTTAAGAGTCTCAGCATGCTAAAACTGGAAAACGCACGGGGCCAGCTGGCTTCATTGAGCCAGAACGATCCGAGCCTGAGCGTGCGGGATGCCGCTCTGGAAGCGTTGGCAAAGTATTAAGCTGTTAGTTCATATTCGTTTTATTGGCCGCGAAAGAATTAAATAAGCGAAGCAGTTAAAGAGGAGTCATGGCATGAGCAAAGAGAGTCCTCAAACGCCGCCGAAACCTCCGACACCGAAGGCGAAGGCTCCGGCCGCAAAGGGCGGCAGGGCTGAGTCGCGCAGGTCTTTTCTTTCCTGGATGAGCGTTGCCTGGATGGCATTTACGGCCTCCATGCTGGCCGCCGGCACAGCGACGGCACGCTTCATGTTTCCCAACGTTTTGTTCGAACCTCCATCGAGCTTTCGCGCGGGAACGCCGGACGTAATCCAGGTTGGACAGGTCGACGAGAGATTCAAGGATCAATTTGGAGTGTGGTTGGTCCGTGACGAAACCGGGCTATACGCCCTGTCGACCACATGCACCCACCTGGGCTGCACGCCCAACTGGCTTGAAGCGGAGCAGAAATTCAAGTGTCCCTGCCACGGCAGCGGTTTTTACAAGACTGGCATTAATTTTGAGGGGCCGGCCCCAAGGCCCTTGGAACGCCATACAATCAGTCTGGCCGAAGACGGTCAGATCCTTGTCGACAAGAGTCAGAAGTACCAGCAGGAAAAAGGTCAGTGGGAACTTCCTGGAGCCTATCTGGAGCTCTAGGGTTTTCGGATAATTATTAAGCAGTCAGATCCTTCTATATGAGTCAACTCAAAGAATTATTGTCCAAACTTTCGCCGGCCAACATCGGCGAATCCATACAAAAGAGTCAGGTTTACCGGTCGATATTCCGAGTCGGCGTTCCCAGTTCCGACCGCAAGCGAATGCTGGTGATGCTCGGAAATGTGTTTCTGCATCTTCATCCGGTAAAGGTTCGGAAGTCCGGCATACGGCTTCGCTTTACGTGGTGCATGGGAGGGATAACGTTCTTCCTGTTCCTGGTGCTGACGTTCACGGGCCTTCTGCTGATGTTCTACTATCGGCCCACACTGGAATATGCCTACGTCGACATCATCGATCTGCGCGAACAGGTCCCCCTCGGGATCATGCGGGAACTGCACCGGTGGGGCGCGCACGCCATGGTCATATCCGTCTGGCTGCACATGTTCCGGGTATTCATGACCGGATCCTACAAACCACCCCGTGAGTTCAACTGGGGCGTTGGCGTGATCCTTCTGGTTCTCACGCTGTTGTTGAGTTTTACCGGCTATCTCTTACCGTGGGACCAGTTGGCCATGTGGGCGATCACGGTCGGATCCAACATGGCACGGGCTACACCGTTTCTCGGATATGAAGGGCCTGGCGCGGCGTTGCTGCAACTGGGCAACGTCAGCCTCGTCAACAGCACCAGTGACGCGCGCTTCGCCTTACTGGGCGGCACGTTCGTCGGAGAAGGCGCATTGCTGCGGTTTTACGTTCTCCACTGTGTGGGCCTTCCTCTGATCGCAGGATTTCTAATGGCCGTTCATTTCTGGCGCATACGCAGAGACGGCGGAATTTCCGGTCCACTATAGAAAGCGGGCAAAGCCATGGAATTCATCAAAGACATCATCAACTTACTGGCGGCCCCGCAAATTCTGATTACGTTGGCCGCGATCCTTCTTTTCGTGTCTGCCAGATATCGGGAGATCTTCTACAGCAACAAAGCCGCGATGATCCTGTTTCCGGGCATGACCATCTTCCTGGCCGTAAGCATGCTCGATGCGGACTTCTATTTGATCGTCACCAAGCCGGACAACATTCCGATCGTGGGCATGTTGTTCCTGATCCCGTTTTTCACCTGGTTCGCGATGCGCGAAGGAGTCCGAAACGACCAGCGTATCGCGGCGGGCAAACCCGTCATCGAGAAAGAGGAAACAGCCGGAAAGGTGCTCACCTGGCCCGACCTTGTCTATACCGAACTGATCTGCATGGTCATTCTGACCTTCGTGCTGATCGGCTGGTCGATCTTGATCGCCGCACCCATCGAGGAGCCGGCAAACCCGGCCAACACGCCGAATCCGTCGAAGGCTCCATGGTACTTCCTGGGGCTCCAGGAAATGCTGGTCTATTTCGACCCGTGGCTTGCCGGGGTCGTCTTTCCGAGCCTCATCATCGTCGGACTGATGGCCATCCCGTATTTCGACACGAATCCCAAAGGCAACGGGTACTACACCTTCAAGGAACGGAGCTGGGAGATCATGATCTTTCTCTTCGGTTTCCTGATCCTGTGGGTGCTCCTGGTAATTCTGGGAACCTTCCTCAGGGGCCCGAACTGGAACTTCTTCGGGCCGTATGAGTATTGGGACATCCACAAGCTGGAGGCCCTGGTCAACGTCAACCTGTCCGAGTACATCTGGGTCCGGATGCTTGGCGTGGGATTACCTTCAAACATCCTGTTGCGGGAAATGTTCGGCTTCATCGCCGTTCTGGCCTATTTGCTTGCCGTGCCGGCACTGCTGGCCAAGACCTGGTTCAAAGGCTTTTATCAAACTCTGGGACCGGCGCGCTATCACGTCATGGTCCTGCTGTTGCTATCGATGGCATCGCTGCCCATCAAGATGGGGCTGCGATGGCTGTTGAACATGAAATACATCATTGGTATTCCGGAGTATTTCTTTAATATTTAGCCGCGATTTACACGCGCATAGTTCGTACTGGAGAGAGCATTGAGTAGCGAAACACCGAACGGCGGGGCCAAGAAACCCGCGATTCCGCCTCCTGCGAAAAAGGATGCGGCACTCAACATTGGACTTCGAGGGGATCGGCTGTATGAGGTGAACAACCTCCACAAGTGGTTCGCGATCTCCAGCCTGCTTCTGTTCGCTTTCACGGTTTGGATGATCCTCTACGATTACAACCGGGAGTGGAAGCAGTACCAGCGGTCCTTTAATCAGATGTCCATCCAGCAAACGCAGCAGGCGATGGACACGGCAGCCAACGCAATCGATCGCAATCAGTTCGATCAGCTCCAGGGCCAGCTCACCCAGGCTCAGACGAATCTGGCCGGAAACGAGGGCGAAGTTGATCGAATCCAGGGCGTTCTGGACGACTTAAACGCGGAGTTTTATGCCGCCGATCAGGATTTCCGCTTCGCACGGGCGCGATACGACGTTGAACGGTACGAATTCGAAGAGGCAGTAGTCAACGACCCCGACAACGCGGAGGCATACGGACTGACGGCCGAAGGAACTTTCGCCCAAATCAACGCAATCGAACAGCGCGTTGAGGAATTGACGCTGGCAATGCGCGAAGCCGGGGAGGAATTGAACACCTATATCGGCCAGCGTGACCAGTTCCAGGAGGGTATTGACGATTTGCTGGACGACTTCAGCCAGTTGCAGGGGACTATGGATACCCTCGACCCCGGGCTCATCGTCACATCATTTCGGAACGCACCCGTCCTGGATATGCTCAATCCGTCGGAAAAGATCAACCAGCTCCTGTTACCCAATTTACACAATGACCATCCGTTCCTGCAGGTCCCCCGCGTGGACCGTTGTACGACCTGCCATCTGGGAATAGACCAGGAATCGTTCGCCGATGCACCCCAGCCGTTCACGACGCACCCGGAACTGGATAAGTTCGTCGGCAGCAATTCACCGCACGCCATTGACCAGTTCGGTTGTACGACCTGCCATGCCGGCCTAGACCGCGCGGTGGAATTCACGCGCGCCGGACACACACCGGTTGACGGCACACAACGGGAAGAATGGGAAGAGGCATATGGATGGGTCGAGCAGCATTTTCTGGAAACTCCCATGCTGCCTCTGAATCGAGTGGAAGCCAGCTGCCTCAAATGCCACACCGGCGGCGGCGATGTTCCGGAGGCGCCCCGCTTGAACCTGGGCCGGGACCTCGTCCGGACCTATGGCTGCTTTGGGTGCCATCGAATCCCGGGCTACGAAGATGTGCAGCGCGTAGGACCGGAGTTGACAACGATCGACAGCAAGCTCGATTCCGACTGGGTCAAAAGGTGGCTCCGTGACCCCAAGGCATTTAAGTCCGAGGCGCGGATGCCTAAGTTCTGGTTCAACTCCAACAACAGCGGACCCGATTTTGAAGCCCGTAACAACACTGAAATCAGTGTCATAACCGAATTCCTGTTTTCAAAGTCTCAACCCAACCCCCTGGCGCCGGCACAAACGAATGGAAACGCAGCGCGGGGGCAACAGTTGATCGAGAACGTTGGATGTATGGGCTGCCATGCGGTCGGACCCATGGAAGAAGATCCATCCAGAACCCAACATCGCAGACACTTCGGATACAACCTGGCCAGCCAGGGCAGCAAGGTTTCCATCGAGTGGCTGTACAACTGGGTCCGGGATCCGCGGAGTGTCTGGCACGACACGAAAATGCCGAATCTTCGCCTGACCGACGCGGAGGCCGCCGATGTGGCCGCCTACCTCGCGTCATTGACGAACCCTGAATTTCAATCCCAGGCCGTTCCCGAAATCGACGTCGCAGCTCTGGACGAAATCACTCTGGAGTTCCTTAGAGCCGGGTTGACGGGCATCGAAGCCCGAGAGGCCGTTCAGACGATGTCGGTCGAAGAAAAGTCGCTGTACTCGGGCGAACGCCTGATTGCCCGGTATGGCTGTTTCGGATGCCACCTGATCGAAGGGTTTGAAGCCACCCAGCCCATCGGGACGGAACTGACCCAAGCTGGAAGCAAGCTGCTTCCGAGGCTGGATTTCGGCTTCCTCGAGATCGAACACGAACGCAGCGCATGGTATGAGCAGAAACTCAGAGATCCCCGGATTTTTGATGTCGGGCGCGTGAAGCGGCCTGAAGAGCTGGCGCGCATGCCTGACTACGGCTTTACAGATGAGGAAATCGATTCCATCGTCCTCGTACTGACCGGCCTCGTCAAGGACGAGGTCATCCCGGAAATGAGGAACGACCTGACGGCCGATATCGAGGCCGGCCGAGCCCTGGTCGCTCAGCGCAACTGCCGCGGGTGCCACGAAATAGAGGCCGGTGGCGGGGATATCCGCTCAACGATTGAAGATCAGGCGTTCTGGCCACCCCTGCTGAATACGCAGGGCGCCAAGACGCAGCCCCTGTGGCTCCATCCTTTCCTGGAAAGCCCCGGGGAACAGACCCTGCGGCCCTGGCTGACGGCGCGCATGCCGACCTTCTATTTCGATGAGGTCGAGGCCACGACGATCGCGCGGTATTTCTCAGCTCTCGACCAGGTCGAATTCCCGTTCATCGACACGGCGATTACCACGACGAACGATCGTCTCGAAGTAGGCGAACAGCTGTACGAACTTATGCAGTGCGCAAGGTGTCATCCCGCGGATGGCCCGCTCCCACCAGGCGTTGAGGCCGCGGATCTGGCGCCGGACCTGCAGATCGCCCACGAACGGCTGCGACCCGAATGGGTTCTGGATTGGTTGATCGATCCACAGCAGATAGCGCCGGGAACGCGGATGCCGACCTTCTTTCCAGACGGACAGTCCCCCCTACCCAATGTTCTCGATGGGGACGTGACTGCACAGATCCAGGCAATCCGGGACTACCTCTTCCTCACCGTAGGTGAAGGGGTACGGGCAGAGTCGACGGACGATTGATATCGAATTTCGCACTGCGAGAGACACATGAGGTTTAGGCTCGGTGCCGGTCCGTCTGCCCGGGCGGATGATCGCCGTTAATCTGCGATAAATGGCATTATTCAACTCTAAGTTCTTTGGGAGACTTGTCCAATGTATGACAAAAAAGCGTTATTGCTGATCTTATCGATATGCGTCCTTGTGGCTGCCGGATGCGGCGGCGGCGGAGATGATTCGGGATTGCCCCCGGCTCCGGTGGGTGGCGGTGGACCCGCCTACGACCCGTCGACCGCCACTGCAAGTGTTTCGGGCAGCATCATGTTCGATGGCACGCCGCCCGAGATGCCACTGATCCAGATGGCTGCAGATCCATTCTGTCAGAACGGATTTGCTGGAGCCACGAGCAAGGAAGTTCTCGTTACCGAAGACGGCAAGCTCGAGTTCGTGATCATTTACGTGCGTTCGGGCCACGAAGGCCCAAGCTACAGCGTTCCGGCCGAAGCTGCCGTAATCGACCAGACCGGATGCAGTTATACACCGCATGCGTTCACGATGATGTCGGGCCAGACGCTGACAATTCGCAACAGCGACGCGACGCTTCACAACATCCATGCGTGGGCCGAAGTCAACACCGCGTTCAACATCGGGCAGCCTGTCCAGGACATGGAAACAATGCAAGTCTTCGCCCAGCCTGAAATGCCGCTGCCGATGCGCTGCGACGTGCACCGGTGGATGGAAGCTTTCATCGGCGTATTCGACCACCCGTTCCACACATCCACAGGGGAAACGGGTGATTTCGCACTGGACCTGCCTCCGGGAACATACGAAATTGTCGCCTGGCATGAGCGCTATGGCGAGCAGACGGCCTCGGTGACCGTTGCGGACGGCGAAGCGGCCGAACTGAACTTCACGTTTTTGGCAGAATAGCCAATGTCTGTGGGAGCGGCGGGACCGGGACCCGACAATGTCGGGCTTCACCGGTTTGCGGTATTCACGGCACTGTGCACAACGTTCCTGATTTTTGCGGGCGGCATGGTGACGAGCACAGAATCCGGTCTCGCGGTTCCCGATTGGCCTCTCTCCTACGGCATGTTCTTCCCGCCGATGGTCGGCGGAATTTTCTACGAACACGGCCATCGCATGGTCGCTTCATTCGTCGGCTTTCTCACCGTCATCTTGTCTGTTTGGGCCTGGAGGAAAGAAACGCGAGGCTGGGTCCGCTGGTGGGCTCTCGGGGCTCTCGGAGCGGTGATCGCCCAAGGCATCCTGGGCGGTATCACGGTTTTGTTTCTTCTACCGACACCGGTGTCGGTCAGTCACGCCCTGCTGGCTCAAACGTTCTTTTGCATGATTGTCGCGATGGCCCTGTTTACATCGCCAGACTGGAAACAGGGCCTGCCCGAGGCCGGCCCGCGACGCGGAACTCCCAGTCTCCCATGGTTGTGCGGGCTCACCACGGCAGCGATCTACCTGCAATTGCTGCTGGGTGCTCTCATGCGGCACACCCGGTCAGGACTGGCCATTCCCGACTTCCCTCTCGCCCTCGGTCGGATCGTGCCGCCCTTTGAATCCACCTCCATCGTGATTCACTTCACACACAGGCTCGGAGCCCTGCTCGTAACGACAATGATTTTGTGGACGCTGATCCGAATTCTTTCCGAATACCGAATTCACAGCCGATTGTTGCGGCCGTCTGTGACCATGGCCGCGCTCCTGTGCATCCAGCTTACGCTTGGCGCCTTCACGATTTGGACACAAAAAAGCGCAGTCGTCACGACGTTTCATGTCGTGACAGGGGCCATGATCCTGGGCGTATCCGTCCTGCTCACTCTGCGCGCCTTTGCGATGCTTCCGATCGGACTTCGAGCGAGGGCCCGGTCCCCTCAACCGGCATGACCATGAGAGCAATTGGCGCGGATGCTACGATCCGGCGTAGCCGCATTGGGGAGTATCTCGAACTCACCAAGCCTCGAATCACTTCCCTGGTGTTGGTTACCACGGCTGTCGGCTTCTATATGGCCTCAGCCGGCGGCATGGCCGGCATCTTGTTCATCCACGCCATCGTAGGTGTGGCCCTGGTGGCTGGAGGGGCAAGCGCGTCCAATCAATACCTGGAGCGCGACCAGGACGGACGCATGCATCGGACCCGGGACCGGCCTCTGCCGTCGGGTCGCATCGGTGACATCGATGCACTGGTTTTTGCCGTGGCTATTTCACTGGCAGGGATTACCTACCTCCTTCTGTTCACCAACATCATCACGGGCATCCTCGCGGCTGTCACACTGCTGCTATACGTGTTTCTGTACACACCGTTGAAGAGCCACACCGCATTCGCGACACTCGTTGGCGCAGTTCCAGGCGCGGCGCCGCCAGTTCTGGGGTGGACGGCGGCTGGAGGTCCGGTCGACGCGATGGCTCTGGCCTTGTTCTCGGTCGTGTTCCTGTGGCAGATGCCACATTTCCTTGCGATCGCATGGCTGTACGATGAGGACTACGTCCGAGGCGGATTCCGAAGCCTGACAATCCACAACAGTGGCGAGCTCAGCGCTTGCCGCCAGATCATTTTCTATTGTTGCGCGTTGATTCCCATCAGCCTGCTGCCGACGAGCATCGGCGTGACGGGCAACGTTTACATGTTCGGTGCGCTGCTGGCAGGCCTGGTCTATCTCAGCTATGGCGTAGCCCTCGCCCTGTTCCGGACTCCCGTCGCCGCCCGGCGACTCCTGAGGATTTCAATCCTGTATCTTCCCGCAGTATTTCTGATGATGGTCATCGGCAAGGCAAGCTGACCCAAGAATTCTTGACCAGGTTCAATCGATCAATGCAGGTCGTCGAAGTAGAAAACCTGACGCACTACTACGGAGAACGTATGGCGCTGTCGGAAGTGTGCTTCGAGGTCAAAGAGGCCGAGATCTTCAGCTTGCTGGGTCCGAACGGCGGCGGCAAGACGACGTTGTTTCGAATACTGTCAACGCTTTTTCTACCATCCGAAGGCACGGCCAGGGTATTCGACCTCGATATCAGACGGGACAGCGCCCGGATTCGGCAGCAAATCGGAATTGTATTTCAAAACCCCAGCCTCGATATCAAGCTGACGGTCCGCGAGAATCTCATTCATCAGGGCCACCTTTACGGCCTTTACAGTCACGTCCTCCGATCACGAGTGGACGACATGATGGGTCGGCTCAAGATCATCGACAGGGCATCCAGCCTGGTCGAAACGTTATCGGGCGGGCTCCGCCGCCGGGTCGAACTGGCCAAGGGCATGCTCCACCAACCCAAGCTGCTGATCCTGGATGAACCTTCCGTGGGTCTCGACCCCGGGGCGCGACACGATCTCTGGCAATACTTGGAAGGACTCAGGGATTCCGAAGGAGTCACGATCCTGGCAACAACCCATCTAATCGATGAGGGGGATCGTTCCGATCACGTCCTGATTCTGAACCAGGGACGCGTTGTCGGGTCGGGTACCCCGCAATCTCTCAAGCAACGGATCGGCGGAGATATCATTGCTTTAACCAGCAAAGATCCGGAAATACTTTCGAAACAGATTGCCGAAACGTTCGACCTGAAACCCACAGTGTTGAACGGTTCTGTACGGATAGAAAAGACGAATGGACACGCGTTTATTGCACAGTTGATTGAAGCGTTTCCGGGAACGATTGACTCGGTAACATTGGCGAAACCGACCCTGGAAGACGTCTTTATCGACAGCACGGGGCATCGTCTCTGGGAGGAGTCATGAACATCCTGCTGGCTTCTGCGACCTTGTGGCAGCGCGAACTGGTCCGCTTTTTCCGGCAAAAGAGCCGGATCGTAGGCGCATTGGGTTCTCCCGTTGTCTTCTGGCTATTGTTGGGGTCGGGTGTCGGCACTTCCTTCAGCCTTCCCTCCCCTGAAGGAACGATCAACTACATGGAATATTTTTTTCCTGGAACTATCGTCCTGATCCTTTTATTTACCTCCATATTCTCAACGATTTCGATCATCGAGGATCGCAGAGAAGGCTTCCTTCAATCCGTCCTTGCCGCACCGGTTCCCCGTTCAACGATCGTCCTCGGGAAGGTGAGCGGGTCAACGACGCTGGCGTTGATTCAGGGGATGGTCTTCATGGCTCTGGCTCCGCTTGTGATTGGCCTTTCGCCCGCGGCAGTCTTTATCACAATGGTCGTTCTCGGCCTTGTCGCTTTCGGGTTGACGGCCCTCGGTTACGTGATCGCCTGGAGCCTGGACTCCACCCAGGGCTTTCACGCGATCATGAACCTGTTTCTGATCCCCATGTGGCTGCTTTCGGGAGCGGTTTTCCCGGCGAATGGTGCACCCGGCTGGTTACAATGGGTTATTGCCGTGAACCCGGTCACCTATGGCGTCGCCGCGGTTCGCTGGAGTCTGTACGGGCCCACAACGTATGCGGCGATTGGAGGCCCGGCGCCCGTGGTCTCCCTGGCGGTGCTCGTCACGTTCGGAGTGGCGATGTTCATTGCTGCCCTCGGGGTCACGCACCGACGCTGAGAGCCGCCGGCGATTGATTGTGCCCGCGAAGTTATCGATCTCTATCCGGGAGTCGCATGTGCGATTGGAATTTTCCGACAGCAGATTCGACTGTTGTCGTACCACCATAGTTGATCCGTTGTCGAAAGAGGTGTATTAGAGTGTTCCGCCTACCGCACTGGTCGTCGCTTGCAGCGATCGCCATTATCGTCTCGGGAATCGGCATGTTGGTCGTTTTTCGTTCGATGCAAAGTGACGAGCCGTTGAACGATTTTGGTGGCGTTCCCGAGTTCGAACTTGTCGAGCGGAATGGAGAGGCCGTCACGCTGGGCGATTTGATCGGCCAGGTTTGGGTCGCCAATCTGATTTTTACTCACTGCGGCGGTACCTGCCCCATGATGAGCGTCCAGATGCGTTCTTTGCAGAGCGTGTTGCCCGACGCAGTCCGGTTCGTATCGATTACGGTGGATCCGGCCAGGGACACACCCGAAGTGCTTACCGAATACGCAAATGTTTACGGTGCTGATCCAGAGCGGTGGCTGTTTCTGACTGGAGCGCGGGACGACATCTACCGATTGTCGCAGGAAGGTTTTCACCTGGCGGTGGACGACACCTTCGGATCCGAAATCGAACCGATTACTCACAGCACCCGCTTTGTCCTCGTAGATCAGCAGGGACGCATTCGAAACTACTACGACGGAACCACGCAGGATTCCCATGCCCTCATCGAGGATGACGTCAGGACGCTTCTTGCCGGAGCCGGTTAGTGGACTACACGAACCTCCCGGCCGTAAACGCTCTGCTGAACTTCACGAGTGGCACCCTGGTGAGCCTCGGCGTCTATTTCGCATATAAACGACGGATCTCGGCTCACAAGGTGTGCATCGTTGGGGCCGTGCTTGTTTCGTCCGTCTTTCTGACCTCTTACCTCGTTTACCATTACCAGGTGGGTTCAGTCCGCTTTGAGCGGGAGGGCTGGATTCGGACCGCATACCTGTCGATTCTGTTGACTCATACGGTTCTTGCGGCGGCAGTCGTTCCGATGGTGCTTCGAACCGTCTATCTGGGATACAGCGGTCAGCTGGACAGGCATCGCCGAATCGCGCACTGGACGTTCCCAGTCTGGATATACGTCTCCATCACCGGCGTCGTCGTTTATTTTATGCTGTACCAGCTGTGATGGGATCGGCGTTGCCTGTTTGAAAGTGCGGAACAGCGAAAGCCTTGGGCAGCGCCTCCAGTTCCTCACGGCTAGCCACTACCTGGGCCGACCGCCCAGTGTGACTGCCCCTGCGTGGCCGTAGTAGATGCCGTTGAACAGAAATTTGAAAGTGCCGTGGGGTTGGGCTCGAAATGCGATTTCAGGACCAAACAGGAAGAGCTTTCCATCCCCCATCGTCAGGTCGACAATTGCGACCGTATCGGCAAGATAGTTCTCGCCCCAGGCCCAACCGCTTTTCAGGGCGTTCTCTCCGAACCATGCGACCGGCTCGACCCGGCGTTCACCAGCGTCGGGATCCAGCCTGAATGCGGCGCTCCGGCTGAAAATAACGTCGACGTTGGGACCCACGCCGAATGCGAGCGGATGTTCGTCGTTCACAAGGACCCGCAGGATTGAACCGGGTATGAAAAATCGTTGCTCCGGCAATCTTCGGGCCGCACCGTCAGGGCCAGCCTCGGCCAGCGCATCGATCACGGGCAGCCCGAGATGGCTGGCGAGAACCGTCGACCCTCCTATCGTCAGAATAGTGCCACCGGCTTCGATGAACTCCCGGAGCCGCGGTACGGTCCGGGCGAGGGTCACGTCTCCCACCTGACCCACATACTGTGGTGGTATGTTGCGGTCCTTGATCAGCGAAGGGGTCTCCCCGGTTTCTGACGGTATCCCGTCGTCGACAAAGATCAGAACGTCGAATCGCGAAATCAGATTGCCGCGATCAAGTTCCGGGGGATACACGATGTCGAAAGGAAACTCGAAATTCTCCAGGAGAAACCGAGTCCAACCGGAGGCTTCGGAACCTCCATAACGGTCCCAGAGTCCCACACGCACCGCGTTGAGTTCAAAGGCATCGGAGTTGGGTTCCGCCCTTGTGGCTTCGAACATGAGCCCAAGCTCTGTCGCCAGTTGCCCCAGCCGCGCCGGCGTGCCGGCCCCGGCCGGAATATACATCGTGCCGACGGGATAGGTTTTACCGTTCGCCCTGATGGTTTCACGCAGCCAATGAACGCTTTCACCTTCTTTCAAAAGACGGTTGACGGCAATAAAGGCATCGTTGACGGCATGACTCAGGAAATAGCCCGCGGGGTCGGGAACCGGAACAACCTTCCCCTCAGGCGGGACGGCCGCTTCATCGATTCGTTCAAAGGGACCGTCAAAGCCTTCGAGGACCCTGTCAAACTCCACTCCCATCTGATATGCGAGTGTCCAGCCAGTTATGTCATACGGAGGGGTCGGCGGCGCCCCGGGAAATGCAAAGTCATCGGGGTAGTCCTGTGGCTCAAACATGTCCAACACGTGGGGGCGAAACGCCTGGGCTGTCTTGATGACAAAGGAATCAGCCGGATAGGATCTCCCGCCAACCTGGAACTCGGCGGTTGCACGATAAGCCCGAACTCCGTTCTTGATCAATACGTTAACGAACTTCGTAGCTGTAAGGAAGTCCGGTTGCAGAGATGAAATGATGTAACCTCTGGCATCCCTGAGATCAGGATCCCGGAGCATCTCAAAGTACCTCGGATCCCGCGCGTCCCGACCATCGGGAGAGAGTTTCCCATCGGCAGTCACGGCCCTATCGATCAAAGACACGCGATCCGGAGTGATGGTCCAGTTGTCCCGGCTGCCGCGCTCAATCGAGTTCGTGCCCATCCGCCATATATTGAACAGCAGGGTGTCCCGGTATCGCGAAGCGACATCGAGAACGGCGCGATTCGCGGTCATTGAATACTCGATAGACTGCCGGAAATGCCACGTCTGCGGTTCGATCGGTGAAGGATAATCACCGTCTGGCAATTGCCTCTCGACAACGAACGGGATTTCCTGAGGGGTGGGACTCCCGATCACCTCTGTCAACAGCCCGATCATGTTGTGAAAATACGGAGTCGTTCTCAAACCCCCGTTCCACCACGACGAATAGTTCGCACCGGAACGCATCGTCGCACCCGGTTTTCCCTCGGCGAGAAAACGGCTGTGCATGGCGCCGGCAATCAGGTCGAGACTCGTCACGACCAATGGATCATAGTTGTAGTTGAACGGGTCACGAAAAGGCGGTGCGAACAGAACGGTTCCGGCCGGACCGCTCTGGTGGTGGTTGTAAACGATCTGAGGAAACCATTCGCGGTATAGGACCCTGTTAATTGCCTGCGTTTCGGGCTGGGAAGACATGTAGAAGTCGCGGTTGTTGTCGTGACCGGTGTACTTCTGGTACAGCCTCGGCAAATCGGAGATCGAGCGCTGGGCGGGATCCGGCTCACGCATGTACCAGTCCGCCACCAGTTCCAGACCGTCGGGATTGACGCAAGTCGCCAGAAGGATCGTGTCATCGAGAAACCGCATGGTTTCATCGTCCGTGCCACTGACCATCTGGTACACGAATGCCATCAGTTGCTGAGCTCCGAGCATCTCGGTCGCATGGAGTCCTCCGTCAATCCAGACGACGGAACGTCCCTCTGCGGCGAGCTCCCGCGCCTCCACCTCTGAGACACTTTCTGCCAGGGCCAGACGACGCGATATGTCCTTGTACCGAGCGAGGTTCTCGTGGTTCCCGGCAGCGGTGATAATCGCCATATAGATCGGGCGGCCCTCGGCCGTCGTCCCGATCACCTCCAGCGACATGCGGTCTGATTCCCGCGCCAGCCGCTGCCAATAGCCCTCCAGCTGTGTGTAGCTTGCGATCTGGTGGTCGTCACCCAGATTGAAGCCGAACTGTTCGAGGGGAGTCGTGATCGCGCTCTGTGCAAAGGTGTTCGATGAAATGAGGGTGGAGACCAGCACGAGCGCAATACTGCATCCCTTACGATTCAACATGAAACCCCCTCGAAGCCCGTTCGCTGATGCATTGATTGTAAGAACTTGTGACCCTGCCGACCACTCAAATGTGCTAAAAGGATAATGGCCTTAGTGGCAGCTGAACGATCCCGCCGGTACTTCACAGACTATGCCATTCGATCCAACACTTCGCCAGATTATTGCCGGGCTGCGGAATTCCAGGGAATGGGACGAGGAACTGGACCTGCGTTTGCTTCAGAGTCTCTGGCCACAGCTCGTAGGCAGCTCACTGGCCGAATCGACGGCGGCCGTTGCAATCGACAGCACGCGCGTCGTCATCCGCGTTCCCGATCCGACGTGGAAGCGACAACTGCTGTCCATCAAGCCATGGCTGGTGCGGCGTTTGAACGAACCGTGGCCAAACGGATGGATTACCGATATCGGGTTTATCTATGAAAATAAGCGCAACTGACGTCGCCTACGTCGCCGCGTTGGCCAACCTTGAGGTCCCCGACGGGGAAAAAGAGGCACTGGCGGCGCAACTGAGCCGGATCGTCGAATACGTCGAACTCCTCAATACCCTCGACACCGATTCGATCGAGCCCACGGCCCAAGTGGTCACCCTGGCAACACATACCGAACGTGCAGACCGCGTTGAGACTCGAGCCGGAAGCAACGAAGCCGCAAAAACGCCCGGGCTGTTCAAGGTCCCCCGGGTGATTACCGAGCGATGAATCTAAAAGACATCACGGCGGACGCCCTCGTAGAAAAATACAGGAATCGGGAAATCGCCGTCCACGAAGTCATCGAAAGCGTCTTCGATGAGATCGATCGCGTCGACCCGAACCTGGGAGCCTTCATTCACACGAGAAAGGAAGCAGCGCTGGGGGAGGCCCGTGTCCTCGATCAGGCCATCACCAACGGACAATCGCTGCCCCCCCTGGCCGGTGTTCCCGTTGGGATTAAGGACAATATGAACATCCGGGGCGAGGGAACGACATGCGGTTCGAAGATTCTCGGAGAATACGTCCCCTCCTACACCTCCACGGCGGTGGCTCGGTTGCAGCAGGCCGGCGCCATCGTCGTAGGCAAGACGAATCTGGACGAGTTTGCCATGGGATCTTCCACGGAAAACTCGGCGTTCTTTCCCACTCACAATCCCCATGACCACAACCGTGTTCCGGGAGGTTCCAGCGGGGGCTCGGCAGCGGCGCTTGGTGCCGGTCTGGTCAGCCTGTCGCTGGGCTCCGACACCGGAGGGTCCATTCGTCAACCGGCGTCATTCTGCGGTGTTGTGGGAATCAAGCCAACCTATGGACGGGTTTCGCGCTATGGACTGGTGGCCTTTGCATCCTCGCTGGATCAGATTGGCCCGTTCTCGCGCTCAGTTCGAGAATCTGCATTGGTGTTGCAGGCGATATGTGGTGTTGATCCGATGGACTCGACGTCGGCCGAGGTCGAGGTCGAAGACTGGAGCGGGGCACTCGATCAACCCGTACAGGGCATGCGCATTGGTGTACCCAAAGAGTATTTCGTGGACGGCATGGAAGAAGACGTCCGGGACAAAATCCAGGCCGGTGTCGCCGCGCTGGAAGGGCTGGGTTGCGAGGTCCGGCAGATCAGCTTGCCACACACCGAATATGCGGTCGCGACCTACTATTTGATCGCGACGGCGGAAGCCAGTTCCAATCTCGCGCGCTATGACGGCGTGCGTTACGGGCTTCGAGTGGAAGGCGATACACTTCAGGAGATGTACCGTCGGACGCGTATGCATGGATTCGGCAGCGAAGTGAAGCGCCGTATCCTGCTGGGCACCTACGCTCTGAGTACCGGATACTACGATGCGTACTATCTGAAGGCACAGAAAGTACGAACGCTCATTCTCCAGGATTTCAAGAACGCATTCGAAGAGGTGGATCTTATCGTTACGCCGACTTCCCCAACGACGGCCTTCAAGATCGGCGAAAAAACAGATGACCCCCTCTCGATGTATTTGACCGATATCTTCACCCTCACGTGCAACCTCGCCGGTCTGCCTGGAATCTCAGTGCCGTGCGGCCAGGGATCCGACGGCATGCCGATCGGCATTCAACTGCTTGGGAACCATTTCGAGGAAGGGAAGCTCCTGCGCGCGGCTCATCAATTTGAACAGGCGGGCGGATTCGACCTATGACCCTGTGGCGATTCGAAACGCGGCCGAAGTTGGCCCTTGCCGTTCCCGCCCTGGCCCTGTTGCTCAACATTTTCACACAAGCTCAATCCATCAGCCCGAACGTGATCGCAGTGGTTGATCTTCAACACGCGATCGAAGGCACAGCCGATTTTCGAACAGCGGCGGAACAGTGGACCGCGGCGATGCATGCGGAAACCGCCGGCGTGTCCGCGAAACAGGAGGAACTTCGCCTGGCCAGGGAAATGCTGGCCGCAGAAGAAGCGCTGAACGATTCTGCAAGCTCAGCGCTGGTTCAGAGCGTGGACGCGTTGCAGAGAGAGTTCGACCGAATGAACGCGGATGTTCAATCCCAATTGAACGACTTGAGAGAACAGCTCATCCTGCCGATTGCAGCGAAAGTCGATCAAGCGATTCAACAATTCGCGGAAGAAAACAGCCTCGTTCTGATTCTAGACCTCTCCAATCCCATGGTCAGCATTCTCCTCAACGATGACACGATCGATATCACTGCCGCGCTCGTCGACTCCATGGTTCAGGGCCAGAAGTCAGAAGACCTACCGTAACAGAGAGACACCGTCATCTTTGCTGTACGGGTAATCGACGACCACCGCGAACGTTAGATCTGTGGGTGGCAGGTGGAAAAGGCCCTGAACTCTTGACATACGCTTTATAGCGAAACAGAATCAACGCGTTTCGTAGGCTACGCACCGGAAATCTTCGGCAGCCCGTCTGCGCATCAGCAATGCTCCACAAACCACACCATGCTATTTCTTGAAATCGTTGCGACGTTTTGCGCTGGCGTGTTCTTCGGCGCCGCTTTCTACGTTTCAATCGCGCAGCACCCGGCGATGCTGGAAGCAGGCGCACAGGTGGGTGGTAAGTTCTTCGGGCCCATGTACCGACGCGCAGCACCCATGCAGGTCGTTCTTGCCCTCGGGGGCTCACTCGCCGGATTCACTCGGTGGAGTATGGGCAACGGAATGATGTGGCTCGTTGGATCGCTTTTTCTCGTTTTGGTCATCCCGATCACGCTGGTCGTCATCAAACCCGTTAACGACGTGCTCTTGAATGCCGACGCCAAGCCCCACGCGTCAGAAACTGCGCAAATGCTGAAGAAGTGGGGATCCAGGCACGCATGGCGCAGTATCGTCAGCGGAGTCGCATTCGTTCTGTTCCTGCTCGCCAGTGGCGGTGCCTGAGACCCGGCTCGGCTGAGGAGAGGCCTTCTGGAAACTACATGTAGGTGCCCACGGCCGGTTCACGGATAATTCGAAGCTGGGCTTTTCGCGGAGACGACTCAAGCACTCGCAATGGAACCGCTCACTCTGTCGATCATCATGTTGGCTCTCGTCGGCTTCGGCCTGGTGACACGCCTCCTGGATGGCTCTCCAGTGACCGGTCCGCTGGTGTTCACGTTTGTTGGATTCACTCTGGTTTCGGCCGTACTGGACATCGTTTCGCTACCGATCACCCACGAGGGTCTGCACTTTCTCGCGGAAATTACACTCGTCCTCGTGCTCTTTTCAGACGCCGCCAGTATTGACCTGCGACAGCTACGGCGCGACCACAACATACCGGTACGCATGCTGCTGATCGGCATGCCGTTAACCATGGGTTTGGGAACCGCCGTGGCTCTGTTGCTATTCCCTGCATTGTCGATCTGGGAAGCGGCCTTGCTTGCGGCCATATTGACCCCTACCGATGCAGCACTGGGCCAGGCGGTCGTCTCGAACACAGTGGTTCCCGTTCGGATCCGCCAGGCCCTCAATGTGGAAAGTGGGCTCAATGACGGTATCGCGCTCCCGTTCGTATTGTTTTTCGCGGTCTTTGCTGGCGCCGGGGCAAGCGCCGAGTCTGCGACGGCGTGGTCAACCTATGCCTTGATGCAAGTGGTGCTGGGTCCCCTAATGGGAGTTGGAGTCGGTTATCTGGGTGCAATACTTATCGCTCGATCGTTTGCCAACCAGTGGCTGGCCGAATCAGCAGAGGGGATGATCGCTATCGGGCTTGCCTTCAGCGCGTTCGGACTGGCGGAACTGGTGGGTGGAAACGGCTTCATCGCTGCGTTCGCCGCCGGCATTGCGTTCGGCAACGCATTACAAAAGAAATGCATGTTCCTTTACGAGTTTGCGGAATCGGAAGGACAGATCCTGGTCTTACTGACGTTCCTCATGTTCGGTAACACGATGATGCCTCATGCCACTGATCATGTGTCATGGATCGCCGTGTTGTTCGGCTTCCTGGCCCTAACGATTCTGCGTATGCTGCCTGTGGGTCTATCGCTACTCGGAACCCGGCTCCGCGCGCCTACCGTAGCTTTTCTCGGTTGGTTCGGACCGCGCGGCCTCGCGTCGATTCTGTTCGTGCTACTGATCGCAGAGGAATATGCCATCCCGCAGTACGAACAAATCCTCACGGTCGTCGTGGCCACAGTCGTTTTGAGCATCGTCCTCCACGGAGTGACCGCCGGTTCAGCAGCCGCACGCTACGGTAAGATGACCGAAGGGATGGGCAAGTGTGAGGAGAACCGCCCTGTCAGCGATGAACCGTTTTCCACACAAGACCGGTCAGTTCACGGGTGAGGCCCGTGAACGACAATCTGATGAGCAACATGAGGAGAAACGAATGGCCAAACTGAATCTTAAACAAGAAGCAATGTGCACCGAAAGTCGTTGGGACTTCTCCGACCTCTCGGCAGTATTCTTAAACTGCACTCTCAAGCGATCACCGGAAACGTCCCACACCCAGGGATTGATCGATATATCAAAGACAATCATGGAGAAGAACGGCGTCGGCGTAGAGGTTCTCCGACCCGTTGACTACGATCTGGCACACGGAGTCTGGCCAAATATGACCGAGCACGGATGGGAGAGCGACGACTGGCCAACTATTCTCGAGAAAGTGCTCAAGGCCCAGATCCTGGTGATCACGTCACCCATATGGCTCGGTGAGAAATCTTCCGTGTGTACCCAGGTGATCGAGCGTTTGTATGCCGCCTCCGGCCAGCTGAACGAAGCGGGACAATATGCCTACTACGGGCGTGTGGGCGGCTGTTTGATTACGGGCAATGAAGACGGTGCCAAACACTGCTCCATGAACATCCTCTATTCGTTACAACACCTCGGATACGTCATTCCCCCCCAGGCCGATGCCGGTTGGCTGGGTGAGGCCGGGCCGGGGCCGTCCTATCTCGATGATGGTTCTGGCGGCCCGGAGAACGAATTCACGAACCGCAACACGACGTTCATGACATGGAACCTGCTGCACATTGCGCGGATGATCAAAGATGCCGGCGGCATCCCCGCCCATGGAAACCAGCGTTCCGCCTGGGACGCGGGCTGCCGTATGGACTTCCCCAATCCCGACTATCGCTGATTGGGGATGAGGAGAATGCTGAGACACTTATATCATTGGCAGCCTGCGGCACCACATCGGACAGCGCTGCGGATTTAGTTCAACACCCGTCTCAGCACTCTCGGTCCACAATCCCTGCGCTCAGCATGGTTAAGGCCGGCAAATCCCGGCGCCTTGATTCGGTGCCGAGCGCCTGGCAAATCGTGAGCGCACGAAAGACGCGTCGGCTTTTAAGCCGTGTTCAGAACCCGACCGCTTGGGTGGAATGCAGGGAGGGGGTCACCCCAATGTGCTGTAAGGGGGGGCCGATCGGAAGAAATTCAGAATAACGCCATGCTCCGATCGGAAAAAAGCGGAATGTCGTAAGGAATTCCGACACCAACCAAATCCAGCGCTAAAGCGTTTGAATTCATCAACATGAAGTTGCGAATGCTTCGCCGGCCGTTGGGAATTGTTACGGTTTTTTTGAAGGCTCCAAGGCGTAACTCACAATCGGCGTGGTCATTGCAACTGCGGTACTTCATAAGTTGTTGATTCCATAATGGGTCTGGACATAAAAGAGTCAAGATCAAAGTTCATGTAGAAATCGGCCACCAAAATGCTCTGACATTGATGTCAAGTGTGCCCTATATGGGGTTGCAGACCACCGGAGCGGAACCCGCAGCGATTCGGATTGGAGAGGTCATGAATTCAACAATACGAGTATCGAAAACAATCAGATGTGTGACTGAAGTGTTCTCACGGCTTGGCTTAGGCTTTGTTTTTGCAGCAGTATCGATAGCGATACTGCCTTCGCCGAGCCAGGCGGGACCGTTGTTATTCGATCAGAACGTGACGCCGGACGTAATTTTCGGTAGCGGAAACGCCAACGGAGGCTTCACCGTCGATCGAAATAACGGCATCGAACTCGGTCTTCGCGCCAAGATTCCCTTTCTTCCAGGAGTCAACAGCAATGGAGACGGCACCTACAGCTACACCCTGGCAGAAGCCAACCCGGCATGGAACTTCGATTGGACGGTTAATACAGACATCAATGGGACGGGGCTTAAGATCGGCGATCTGACCTATCTGCTCGGGATAGACGTCGATCCCGGTCTGGCGGCCAACTTGGTTACGGGTGATCCGATCACTCCGAGTGTAGCCGCTCCATTTTTTGATCACAGTATTGGGGACAACTCTACTCTGAACGGCCAGGGCGTCGAAGCGACGAATGCGGCCACTTATATCGCGCTGATTGCGGCAAACAACGTTCTCCAACAATCCTGGCGGAATGTGTGCCAATCTTAGTTGGAAATTGAAACGGCTCCAAACCCCATGGTTTGATGGTATTGGAAGAAACAACATCAAGCCTGTAAGAGAAAGGAGCCGAGATGAGGAGTCTGTTACGTTCGGTAAAGAAACGCAAGAAGTCGCGTGTGCTGGGTGAGGTCGAGGTCCTGAGCCGGGAGGAATACTCGGGACTGGAATTGGACTCGAAGGTGGAGATGATTCGGGCGTTGATCCCACTGGGGTTGATGCACGTGGAGGAGTTGCTCGACGAGGAAGTGAAGTCGTTGGCGGGTGAGCGATACGCACGAAAGGAGGCGGCGTTGCGGGGCCGGCGACACGGGAGCAATCCGGGGACCGTGGGGCTGGGTGGCCAGCGGGTGCCGGTTCGGGTGCCTCGAGTGCGCAGCGTGGCGGGCGGGGAGATTCCGCTTCGGACCTACGAGGAACTCAGTCCGGGTGGCGCGGTGAACGAGCTACTGCTCAGACGTGTGCTGTATGGGATCTCCTGCCGGAACTATGAATCGGCCGCTGAAGCGATTCCGGGAGCGATCGGACTGTCGAGTTCGACGGTGTCTCGAGGATTCGTCCAGGCGAGTGCCGCGAAACTTCGGGAGATGCAGGAGCGGGATCTGAGTGGCGAGGACGTCGTGGCGATCTTCCTGGACGGGAAGGCGTTTGCCGACGCCCTGATGGTAGTGGCCCTGGGCGTCACGCTTTCGGGCGACAAACGCTTCTTGGGCTTCGTGGAGACCGACACGGAG
The DNA here is from genome assembly GCA_965263045.1 of Terriglobia bacterium. Taxonomy (GTDB): domain Bacteria; phylum Acidobacteriota; class Terriglobia; order 20CM-2-55-15; family 20CM-2-55-15. Next base: position 5,342,458 of record CBDHGK010000041.1, on the reverse strand, counting down.
AACGAGCAAGTGCTGACTCCGTTTCTCCGTTCGTTGATGGAGCGGGGCCTGGACATCTCTGAAGGCGTGCTGGTGATTGTCGACGGCGGCAAAGGTCTGCGGGCGGCGGTCAAGAAGGCATTCAGGAATCGAGCCCTGGTCCAACGCTGCCAATGGCACAAACGCGAGAACGTCGTGAGATACCTATCGAAGACCGAGCAAGCCGTGTGGCGACGCCGGCTGCAGCGGGCCTACGAGCGCCCGGAGTACGACGAAGCTCGGGCGGCGCTCGGAGAGCTCCATGGAGAGCTCGAGGAGCGAAACCAATCGGGGGCTGCGAGCCTTGAGGAAGGCCTGGAAGAGACCCTCACGTTGCATCGGCTCGGCGTGTACGGGGTCTTGGGCCGTTCGTTCAAGACGACGAATTGCCTGGAATCGGTCAATGCCCTTGTCGAGGAAAGGTGTGCGAAGGTCGATCATTGGAAGAACTCGAGTCAGCGGCAACGCTGGTTGGCGACGGCGCTCATCGACATCGAACCGCGCCTGAGGAAGGTGATCGGCTACCGTCATCTTCCAAAGCTCCGCGAAGCCCTCCAGCGAGAGCTGAAAATTGAGGCGAAGACGTCGACGAGATCGAAGAAGAAGGTTGCATGACCCATCGTGAGCCGTGGAGAGTTTCAACTAAGAATGGGCTTGACTCTCCTGGCGACACGCATTCTTCCCGATCCCTTATGATCCGACAATAGATGGCACCTACGATATCTCCCTGACTGCTATCGACGCTCAAGGGCAAGTTGCAGCTCACACGAATATTCAGGTCATCATTGGTGCGGGCGGCACAGCGGTCCCCGAACCATCCAGTCTGGCCTTGACCGCCATCGCTATCATTGGTCTTTTCGCCTCCCAATGGCGAAAGAGGGAGACAGCGGCGTAAAGAAGCATGGTTGTGAAAGAACGCGAAACCCGCCGGCACTGCTGGCGGGTTTTTTCGTGGGGGCGGCAAACCGTGGCAGAAGTTTCGCGGACCGCGTTACGGCCAATTGGAACCGGATTGGCGCGACGGCCTGCCCCAGCGCACGGGTTGACATAACACCCATACGGCGACACTGTCCGCGCTGCCATAGGTGTCGGACCCTGCTTATATCGCTTATCCGCTGAAAATTTGGTTTATCGAGCAGGCCCTCACCCGCATTGTGTACAGGCCGACTCAGACTCTGAGCTAGAACTGACTTCTACTGACCGACTTCAGGGGGCGCCACGGCATCGCGAAAGGTGTTGTTATATCCCTCGACTTCGTTTATGGGCGCGCAGATCCCCTCCGTGATTCCCGCGAAAAGCCCTTCCCATCCGGAAAAGGTGTAGGCCTCCGGTGGCAGTCGCGTGAATGCTTTCGTGTCGCCCACCCATGTGGACGTGTAATAAGTGGGGTCATCGAACGTGAGTTGAAGCTCGATCGTGTTGGCGTCAACCCGTCTGTACCGCTCTTCGATCCGGGCGTAAAAACTCTTCGGACGCCCAACATTCTCGTCGAGCCATGCTCTGTCATCCAGACCGACCGTGTTGACGACGAGCGTATCGCCTTGCCACTCGCCAACCGAGTGACCATACCACGCGGGGCCCAGGTTCTCGAGGTTCTCGCCCGAGGGCAATTCTCGCCCGTCCAGCCAGAGGACTCGCACTCTGTGTTCCCACTGGAAGAATTGGATCAGCCTGTCATCGAGCTGAAGGAACTCAAGGGGTTCGGAATCGAGAAGAAGCCGTGGGAAACCGACTGGATTACACGTCTTTTCGGGATCGTTTGAAAGCGCGGGAAGGGAAACGTCGGAGGCTGGGATGTTCTCGCTCATCCGCGCCTGCCCCTCCGGTGTCAAGTCTGGCGCCGTTTCGTTTGGGCCGATCAGACCGCCGTTACCACTGGTTAGCATCCAGTATCCGGAGAAATCACGCGGATCGTAGGTGTTCGCCGCCGATTGCCCGCCAGCTGCTTGTTCTCCGGGCGGTGAGCAGGCTGCTGTGAGTATAACTAGAGAGGATAAGAGCACTGACACCGCAACTGGTATGGGATTGAGCCAACGACTTTTCATGCTTGAACCTCTCGATTCCGATCGTCCCGTCCCGTATTTGAAGCCAACCGAAATTGACCTGTTGCGCTCACGCTATAGGTGAGTGGGGAAACCTTTCTAATTCACGCCCCCTGCACCCCTCAAGTCCAATATATAGAGGATGATTCAGGAGAATTCCGTCTGTTGTCGATTCGCAATGCTGCTATTTAAGCGTCCACCCTATCTGCTGTCAACTTCAAACCATGGCGAATCAATGACCGGGCGCGGACGTCTTCAGACACAAATCAAACCCGCCTGGGAGGGCATCTGCACTACCAGTTTGGGGCTGTCCTTACATTTATAATGGCCGAGCGAGCGAAAAATCCTGCCTTGAATCCCCGCGCGCCGGCCTGCCCCCGCGCACGGGTTGACATAACACCCATACGGCGACACTGTCCGCGCTGCCATGGTCGTCAGACCCGGTTTATATCGCTTATCCGCTCGATGTGCTCCGACTGACTCCAAACTGCTCGGCAACTGAAGATACCGAAGCGCGCTCCTCGATCACTCGAATCGCCATCAATGCTCGACTCTTCGGGCACGTTCTTGCATTCTTATGAAGGTTCACACGGTCTCTCTCCTCTAGCTGAATGGTTTAGGTCCCTATCAGCTTCTCGGATTTAGCCCGTGTGAACAACCTTCACAGAATTCACAGTTAGAATCCTTGCGTGATCTTCCGATAAGAGGTGCCGGTTCCGAACCCAGGGAGTTTCCTATGTCCAGCATTCACAACATTGTCCGGACGATGTGTCTGACGGTTCTCATCGCCGGGCAATTCAGCGAAGTCCGGAGCCAATCGACGAACGAGTTGGTGCCGATTCCAGCCGGAGCCCTGATGATGGGCACGGACGCCGGTTCCCCGGACGAGCGGCCCGTCCATACCGTCGAGCTTTCCGCTTTTCTCATAGACCGGAATCCCGTGACGAAAGCGCAGTTCGCTTTATTCCTCGATGCCATGGGACCGGTGAGTCCTATGGGTGAAACTTACTACGAGGATGACGATTCGGATGCGAGTATCCACCAGAGAGTCGGCTCGTGGGTTGTGGAACCCGGACTGGAAAACCACCCCGTTCTGGAGGTTAGCTGGGTCGGCGCAAGAGACTATTGTGCCTGGGCTGACAAGCGCCTTCCCACGGAGGCGGAATGGGAGAAGGCGGCACGCGGCAGCGACGGCCGCAAATATCCATGGGGAGATCAGGCCCCGGATCAGATCCGGGCGCAGTTTAACCAAGGCAGGGCAGAGACGTCACCCGTTGGGCTCTTTCCTGAAGGTGCCAGCCCTTACGGTGTTTTGGACATGGCCGGTAACGTCTGGGAGTGGGTTAGCAGTGCCTATGCGCTCTATCCCTATGACGCCTCTGACGGTCGCGAGAACCTGGAGCCGGGATCGGTCAGGGTGACCCGGGGCGGCGGCCATGACTCGTCAGCCGAGGAGATCCGGTCGACCGAACGGGGCGGGAATCTTTCACGCGACCCCCGTTCCGGTCACCGTAACATCGGCTTCCGTTGTGCCATGTAGCACTGTGTCGACGATCCCAGAGCCTGCCGATCAGTAGGCAATGCATCGCCAGTTCCGCAATTTGTTGAATTGGAATCCCGAGATAACCACTTGTAGAAACTCGTCCATCTGGACGAAGTATCGCTATCAGAACGGGACTGTTTTAATTGACCTCCGATCCTGCCTGTAGTCTTATTCATCCAATGCCTATCGGCGCACGACTCGCCCACTACGAGATCTTCTCACCGCTCGGCAAAGACGGCATGGGGGCAGTTTGGCGTGCACTTGAGACCATGCTTGCCCCAAATAGCAATTAAAGGAGGAACGGCGATGTTCTTTCGACTCTTGCTGATCGCGTTTTCCGCGCTGTCGGTTTCGGCCCAGAGCAATATCGGGCAGGACGCATTGTTGCCGGCTATCCGTCGCGGTGACACCGAGACCGTCGCTCAAGTAATCGAGGGCGGCGTCAATCCCAATATCACCGACGAAGAGGGTGTTCCCGCTCTGATGCTCGCGACGCTTTTTGCCGACGCTGAGTGTGTGGAGGTGTTGCTGAAAGGCGGTGCGAATCCGAACCGGAGGAATGCTGCCGGAACACCGCCGTTGATTTGGGCGATATCTGATTTCGCTAAGGCCCGACTCCTGATCGAATACGGGGCGGAAGTCAACGCGAAGTCGGCAACGCTCGGGCGAACTCCCTTACTTGTAGCCGCGACCTTTCCTCAGTCGGTCGAGGTGCTCGGACTGCTCATCGCACACGGCGCAGATGTCCATGCTGAGGACTCGGCCGGCGCCAATGCGTTGTTGCTCGCCATCAGACAGGCTGACATAGGAGTTGTCCGTTTTCTGGTCGACAGAGGCTTGGACCCGAACGAACCAATCGCGCATGGGCGGCTCCACCTGCCGACTATCGAGTATCTGATGTCGCTGCGTGAGACCGCTGATCTGGCATCGTTGGACGGCGCCGCTCGCTGGCAGGATCCCAGATTGATCACGCGATGGGTCGAAATGGGCGCGGACGTGAATGTGAGCCTGGGTTCCTATGGTCGGACGCCGCTACATTCAGGGGCCTCCTCCGAATCCGGTACAGCAGAAATCCTGGAAGTGCTACTGGAGAACGGTGCGGATCCGAACGCAGAGACCACAGAAGGAGAGCGACCCCTCGACTGGGCATTGTATCGGTCGGACCAGGCTAGAATCGGCGTACTGCAGAGATACGGTGCGACGCGAGGCAATGGACCGCGACAACAGACCTTTCCCTCTCCGCAAGCCGGGGGAATTTCAGATCCCCGTACATCGGTGAGCAGGAGCGTTTCACTATTGCTCGAGGCCAGTCCGCCTTCCTTTGAGACGCGAAATTGCATTACATGTCACAACAACACGCTGCCAGCTATGGCCGCCGCCGTTGCACGTCGAAAGAGCATTGCCGTGAACGAGGAGCTGGTGCGCCAGAATCTAGTGGTCCCCGTCTAACAGACTGTACCTTATTCAGATCGTTCCCCGAGCCAGACCGACACACTGCGGCTTCGGCCAAGCCGTTCGAGTTCCTTCCGCACAGGGATTTCCGATCTAATGGGCATTATTTTCCGCATATATGATCAGAAATGGGACAGCTAGAGCCGTTACGTTAATTGTGACGGACTACACTAGATGACATTCTCGCAGTCTACAAACCAGGAACTGATGAAATGATGCAGGGCCAGCAGCGTATTGGCCAGATCGCCTTGACCGTCGGTTATGTGGCGATGGCACTCGCGGCGGAAGGATATCCGATGGATAAGATGACAGCTTCGTTCACTCACTACGCTTTAGCGAAGCAATTACCCGACGGCAGTTGGATTGGCAATGGTGTCAATCGGCCTCCTATGGAATACAGCTCGATCAGCCACACGGCCATGGGAGTCGGTATCCTCTCTTTGTATCCGATTCCAGGGCGGAACGATGAGGTCACCGCAAGCCTCGAAAAGGCGAAACGCTGGCTGACGGATGCCGAAGCCACTGCCGCTGAAGAAAGGGCCATGCGATTGCTGGGGCTGGTTTGGAGCGGTGCCTCTCAAAACGATGTGGGGCGGGCGATCGACGAAGTAATCGCCCTGCAGGAGGCCAACGGAGGTTGGCACCAGCTTACCGGCTTGGAGATCGATGCATACGCCACTGGACTCTCTTTGTTCGCCCTGCGTGAGGCCGGTGTCTCCGTGACCGAGGATACGCACCGCCGTGGGGTTCAGTTCCTTCAAGAAAGCCAGTATCAGGATGGATCCTGGCTTGTTAAGAGCCGTTCGTTTCCGTCTCAGTCTTATTTTGAGAGCGGTTTTCCGTTTGGACGTCACCAATGGATTTCATCGGCAGGGACCGCATGGGCCGCGATGGCAATCGCAGCAACGATGCCCGACAGGGGCATTGAGCCGTGACGCACCGCTCCGGGTTCAAGTACTGCAGCATCCCGTTGTGAGTCGTTGACATTGTGAACATCGCGATCCAGCCGCAAAAAATTTAAAGGTCGGGCTGCTAGAATGCACATGCCTTTATGGTCCTGCCACCTCAACTGGTCGATTCAACACAAGCGTTAAATCTTTCTGCCGGAGTTTCGAACTCCAACGTCTTGCGTGGCCGTTCGTTGAGTTCACGCGCCACCTTGTTCAGATGCGCATGCGAGTGCACCGATAAGTCGCTTCCCTTCGGGAACTACTGTCGGCGCAGCCCGTTCGTGTTCTCATTGGAACCTCGTTGCCATGGACTGTGCGGATCGCAGAAGTAAACATCGCTATCGGTCGCCAAGCGAAACCGCCGATGGTCTCCCATTTCTTTACCGCGATCCCAGGTCAACGACTTACACAACTCCGTCGGCAGTAGGATTGCGGTCGGCTCCAATACCGGCCACGGCGTCGTACGCATGGGAGATCACATCGATCCAGACAGCATCCTTGCCTTCCAGAGCCCCCGCTGCGCCATGGTCTCTGGCCTCAGCGTGCACGCCAATATCTGTGTGGAGGCTCGCGATCGGATGCGCTTGGAAAGGCTGATGCGCTATGCGGCCCGTCCGGCCGTCGCCACAGATCGTTTGGCAGAGCTCGCCGATGGCCGGATCCACTACCGCCTAAAACGTCCATGGCGTGACGGAACCACCGCTGTCATTTTCGAGCGCCGGGACTTCATCGCCAAACTGGCGGTCCTGGTGCCGGCGCTGCGCGCGCACCTGACGCGGTACCACGGAGTCCTTGGCCCTGCTGCAGCGTGGAGGCCCAAAATCGTTCCAACCGGGAATGACAACCGCAGGGAAACCGAAGTGATACCGCAGACTGGGACCCAACAATCAACCGTTTTGCCTGTTGAGACTGAGCCCTACACGGAGTCATCTGTCCACGATCGCAATTACACCTGGGCGGAGTTGATGAAACGTTTGTTCCTGGTGGATGTACTTCAGTGTGAACATTGTGGCAGAAGGATGAAAATCCTCGCTGCCATTCGTTCACCTACGGCCACAGTAAGAATCCTGGAGTGGCTGGGCTTGCCTTCCCGCGCGTCGACCTACCACTCGTCGTCGACTACCCTCGCCGCCAATCTGACCAGGGCGGTGGTCGTCCACTTCAGCATTGGAAACGCGGCCCAGTTCGATAAGGCCGTCAGGTTCTCCGCGCGCAGGGTACCAGACGTCCGGTGATGTCTTATTTGCTTATCTGATTTGGGGGTCTGGGCCGGGCTTTGACCCCCCAGCAGCTCTCATGGGTGAACTGAAAGGAGGCAGCGATGACATGCTTGCTACGTCTCTAGCCCTTTCTACTCCCACTCCACCAACGTTTCATCAGTAACCCCTCCCGCGTACCTGGGGCACTTCAGCGGCTCTGACAGCACCGTAGTCCGAGTTGGCTCCACTCCGGCCTGTGACGCGGTCCAGGACCCAGCACAGCAGGATCTCAGCTTCATCGGTGCAGGACTTGCAGCCGAGGACCTGGCGTTGGGCCTTGAGGGCTGTGGCCTGTGAAACGGCAATGAGCTTGATGTTCATGCCGATTCGTATGCAGGCGCGTTACAAAATACAGAGGCTTGTCGGGAGTATCGGTTAGCTGAAGCGTTGTTGGGTTTGTCGCGGATGGAGCGGTGATGAAGTCGCGTTATCTGCGATTTGGCGCCTCAGTGTAGCTTCTCCGACAGTCGGGCGGTGCTTCCCGATACGTAAAAGCCACGAGACGCACGGTGGAAATCTGGGTGTTTGGGTGTCTTGTCATCCCGTGCGCGGTGGCAGGCCGTCGCGCGACCCCCATGCACCGCGTCCAAGCTTGCCCAGGACTCGATAGTGGGAAATGGAATTACCAATCGTGATCAGTCATTCTATTCGCACAGACTCTACTACGAGCGTTATACTTGCGCACCGATTATCGATACCCAATGTCCAGGGAGGCCGTAATGGGTGCCACGCTCGACAGAGGCAGAGCTGCGTTCTGGGGAGAATTCGTTCAGGTCGCTTATCAGATGTTCGCAGACGATAAGAAAGATCTAAATCCGTCGCAGCCTCGCGTCTTCCCGGACGGCTGGGCACTGTACCGAAATATCAGCATGCAGCATGGAATCCTTAAGGCGTGCAGAAGCGAGCACACGTCGCCGACACACGTCCCGAAGGATTCCGAGGAGTTGATTGGATTCATCGCCAGAAAGGAGAATGCGAAGCTGGCCGACTACGGAATCGTGTTTCGCGGGACCAACGATATTTCCGACCTGGCGACAGACCTCCAAGTCCGCCAGATGCCTGCTCCGAAACCGCTAGTCGGAAAGACAGAAGAAGGGTTCACCCGGATGTACCACACGATGGAATTCTGGGATCCGAAGAATCCAGGCTCGGACCCAACCTCGGGCAACGGGGCCGAGCTACTGCCCGACGCGGGATCAGTTACAGTAACTGGACACAGCCTGGGCGCTGCCCTTGCCATTCTCCACGGGGCGATCCTTGCCAGTACGGAACGGTTTCCGGATCTCGAAGTCTACACGCTGGCGGCCGCGAAGGTTGGCGACAGCGACTTCGTCCGGGAATTCGATTCACTCGTGCCCAAGAGCTGTCGAGTCTACAACTTGTTTGATCCGGTAGGTTTTTCCCATGGCCCCTGGCCGAAGGCTACGACCAGGTTGCGACCGGATTCGAGATCAATTCCTTGAAGAGCCAGGAAATCAGCTGGAAGCCCATCTGCCTGCATGCGCTCAGGACGTATCTCCACCTGCTGGGTTCGACCCAGGTCCCGCTTGGAAGCTGTGCATCGAAGAAAGCTGAAGTGGACGAATTTGTTCGGGACATCCAGCATCCGTTTCAGGAGGCAATCGCAGAAGTCATGGGTTCCCATTGCAGGAAGAGGCATGTTGCGGACCTCAGCCAACCGGAAGTCATGGAAGCGCGGAAGCGCATCGACGCGGAGGTCAAAGCGTTCGAGGAGCGGTCGATGATATATGCGAAACGGGGCCGAACAGAGGCGAAGGTGGTCAAGAAAGCGGCGAAGGAGTTGAAGCCGATTCTCGAACACTGGCGGAACACGATCGAGGGGGATCTCAAGATCGTGGCGAATCCGCGTAGAGCAGCAGCCGGGAGTTAGGGCGAGAGGAGCTGTGGATTCTTCGCCGATCGTGGAACTGCGTTGTACCCCGGGCTTCGGTCGGCGCCTGAGCCCGCCCAGGGTGTTCGCTTACTGTTGTCGGACACTCAGGCCGGCGCCCGTGTTCTCCGCCTGCATCGTCTGGTCCAATCCGTTGAGGCATTTGTTCAGTAGCGCTCCCAGAACTCGAACATGAGGTTCCAGGAACATGGTGTAGTGATCGCCTGGCACACTGTAGATTTCAGGCTCTCGGGTTGTCAGTTTCTGCCAGTGAAACGCGTCAGGCGGAAACAGAGTATCGGAGTCCTGGTTTCCGGTGGCCCGAAACAGCGCAGTCCGTCCGGCATACGTTCCGGGTGCGTAGTCCTGAAACTGGGCCGCTGAAACCTCGAGTCCGATCCTGTAGCTTTCAAACAATGAAACGATTTCGTCGTAACCTTGCTCCTGAGGAATCACTCCCGCCTGCTTCGCCTGCTGGAACAGGCGATCAAGCCCTCCTCCGGCATCAAACCTGACGAGGGTTGCGTGCCGGGTGCCGAGATAACTTCCGAAAGCAGACACCAGACCTGGATCATCGGCAACCGGGAAATGGGCTGCCGGTGGCGCCGGACTGTCCAGAAAGAAGACGACTTCGACATCGCGATCAAGCAAGCGCAGTTGCCGGGCAACTTCAAACGCGAGAATCCCTCCAAGCGACCAGCCACCCACAGCCAGCGCGCCTTCGGACTGTATGCGGCATATCTCGTCAGCACACGCTGTAGCGGACTCCTCGATCGTCGGGTTGGCCAGGCCGGGCGTCAACGCGTACAGGGGCCGATCGTCCAGGTAAAACGCCAGTCGATCGTACAATCGAACGTCGAGCCCCCCGGGGTGCATAAAAAATACTGGAGGGGCCTGCCCACCGCGCGCAATCTGCACGGCAACGGGCGAACCTCTGACTTCCGTCGTGTGCTCCTTGGAAATCACTCGTTCCAGAAGCGATTGGGCGAATTCGGCAATCGTGGGATCTTTCAGAAAGGTTACGGCAGGGATTTCAATCCCCAGTTGTTCTTCCAGGCTGGTCTTGAGTTCCATGCTCATCAGCGAGTCGATCCCATGATCACTGAGCCGGCAGCCGGGATCGAGATCTTCAGGCGATGCGGCCACGATCCTCGCGACCTCCGCTATCAGAAATGACTTGACGAGGCAGGGCCGTTCCTCGGGGGCGGTCTGCAGTATTCGGGCGAGCGCATCGCTATCCGTGTCGCTCGTGGTGCGCTCCATCTCGGAGAGGAATTTCCACCCTCGGAGGGCGGGCCGGTGTCGGAGGAGCTTCGGCCAGTCCACACCGAGAACACAAACCTGCACTGGATTCTCACAGAGGAGCCGCTCGAAGATCGCAAGGCCCTGCTGCGGCTGTATGGCCTCAATACCACGTCGGGAGAGCCTCGAAGCGGCTCCTGTTTCACCCGCCATACCCGCTTCGGCCCATGGTCCCCAGTTGATGGCAAGCGCCGGCAATCCTTCTTGGCGTCGGGAATGTGCCAGGGAATCGAGGAACGCGTTGGCAGCCGCATAGCTCGCCTGTCCCTCCGAACCAAGGAGCGACGCCACGGAAGAAAACAGGACGAAGAAATCCAGCGGCTGTTTCCCGAACGCCCGATGCAGCAGTGCTGCACCGTAGACTTTAGCCCTGAAGACTTCCTCCAGCGCCCCCTCGTGTACTTTCAGCAAAACCTGATCATTGAGGACCCCTGCGGCATGAATGACACCGCGAATAGGGGGCCAGGCCTCGTTGTGAAAATCCTCGAGGAACCCGAAGAGTTGTCCTTGATTGGCTACATCGACAGATGCCAGATGGACGCTGGCCCCCATTTGTTCCAGCCAGCGGACACCCGCTATCTGCCGTCCGGTCCGGCTTGACCGATCGGTGCCACTCCATGCCGAACGAGGTGGTAGAGCGGTTCGGGCCAGGAGAACCAGGCGCCTTGCGCCGCGTTCGACCATCGATCGAGCCAGCTGCAGTCCCAGACCACCCAGCCCCCCGGTGATCAGATACGTACAGTCGGGTCGCAACTCCACAGGCGCGGGAGAGGCAGGAACTCTCCGGTGCACAAACCGAGGGACATAGTGCCCCAGGCTGCGAAACGCAATCTGGTCCTCAGGAGACGGACTGAGGAACTCGTTCGCAAGCGCACGCGCGTGATCGACCCCGTCGCTTGGATCGAGATCAATCAGACCTCCCCAAATCTGGGGATGCTCGAGTGCGATCGTGCGGCCCAATCCCCAGAGAGGCGCCTGGGGGGTTCCGTCGAGGGGTCCCCCTTGTGCCGGACCAGCGTCCCCAGGCAGGGACTGCGCACCGCGGGTCACCAGCCACAGGCGAAACGAAGAGTCGTGATGCGACTCGGCCATCTGCCCCACCAGACCGGCGACGGCTTTGCAATCCTCGGCTGTCGCTTCGGTGACCCCGACAGCCCGAAGGTAGACAACGCCGAGAGTGCGTACGCCCCTCTCAGCGCGGAGCGTGTCAAGAACACTCGTGGAGCTCTCCGGTTCCCGATCCGAAACGAGGGTGCAGCGACGGCCACCCTGTTTGAGGTTGGCTGCGAGTTCTTCGCCGAGGCCATCGGAGGCCGAAAAGACCAACCACTCCTCTGGTGTGGCCAGCGGTTCGGCTTCGGGTTGCTCGCGCCACTCAACCTCGTACTGACAGTCCGTCGAATCTAACCGACGAAACTGAAGTCTGTCGGCGTCGACCACGACGCGTCCCGAACTGTCAAAAACCCGGACGTCTCCGACTCCCTCACTCGGGCAAACGGCATGACTCCACAGTTCGCCCGTCGGGCTTCCGTAGAGACGGATCTCGCCCAGTGCGACCGGAAGTCCATGCTCGGTTCCGAAGGTATCGATGCTCGAAAGAAACTGTGCACAGCAGTCCAGTACACCAGGGTGGAAACGATACGCAGCGAGTTCCTTCCGTGTTTCAGGTCTGATCTCGATACGGGCGAGGGCCTCTGCCGGGCCTGTCCAGAGCTGTTGCATCTGCCTGAATGAAGCCCCGTACTCCAACCCTTTCTCTTGCAGACTCGAATAGTGTGTCCCGGTCAAAATCTCGTTCTGGCATCGCTCCCTGATCTCTTTGACGATTTCTCCATCCAGCCCGTTCTGAGGTGGGCGACCGGGAGCTATGGTGCCAGACGCGTGTAGTACCCACTGGTCATGAGCTTCGCTGCTGAGAATCCGGAAACGCCTGTTGTCGGGATCTTCCGACGACAGTTCGAACTGCACCATCCGTTGCCCTTCTTCAGGAACGACGAGCGGGGTTTGGAATTCCACATTCTTCACCACGCAGGTCTCTGAACCGAACTCCTCCCGGGCGGCAGCGAAGGCCATTTCCAGATACGCGGTGGCAGGGAATATCTGGACGCCCTGAAAACGGTGGCCCCTGAGGAATGCTGCGGTGCCGGTCCCGATTCTGTTCTCCCAGACTTTGACGATCGGGGAGGACTCCGGCGCCAGTCGCGACCCCAGCAATGGGTGTGACGAATCCGCGGGAGGGGTCGCGATGGGCGTGGGGTCGAACCAGCATCGTTCGCCCTGCCACGGATATTCCGGGAGTCGAATGCACTTTCCTCCATCCGGATAGAGTCGTTCCCAGGCAACGTCAGAGCCTTCGAGATAACCCGATGCCAGCGACCGTGCCATCGTTTCGTCGGGCCCGTCCTCTTGCGGTTCGCACCATCGATGTTCTTCGCCCTGAAGGAAATGGCGCAACTGGGCAAAAAGTTCGTCTCTTGTGTAGAACACGAATGCCGCGCGATGCTTGTGATGTGTGCGGCGGACGCTGGCGGTATAGCAGAGATGGTGCAACCAGGAATTGTCCCGATGCGCGAGGGCGGCCAACCATCCATGAAGTCCTTCCGCCCGCATTTCGAGGGCGCGGTCTTTGTGAGCCGAAAGAGGAAGAACGTATGGGCCGCCCCACGTCGCGTGGCTGCTGCCATTTGCGAGGGGGGAGGCGGCAGATACGACGACATGAGCATTGGTGCCGCCAAATCCGAACGAGCTCACACCGGCGATCGCGGTTGACGCGGACGACCAAGAGCTTAAATCCCGCTGTACGCTCAGTCCCAGCTCCTCAAAGTGGATGTGAGGGTTGGGTGTTTCGAAGTGGAGGTTGGGCGGAATCTCGCCCCTATCGAACATGAGCGCCGTCTTGATCAGACCTGCGATTTCGGCGGCCGCCTCCAGGTGGCCGATGTTCGTCTTGGCCGATCCTATGATGCAGTTCTGTGTGGGCTTGCGACCGCGGGCCATCACCGCTCCGAGCGCCGCCGCTTCTATGGAATCGCCGATCAGAGTTCCCGTGCCGTGGGTCTCGACATATTCGACATCTGCCGGGTCTGCACCTGCATTCCGATAGGCGGCCGCAATGACATCCTCCTGCGCTTGGCGGCTGGGCGCCATGATGCCATTGGTACGGCCGTCCTGATTGACGGCGGTGCCCCGAACCACTGCATAAACGGGGTCACCATCCTGAACGGCCCGCGAGAGCGGTTTGAGCACGACCACTCCGGCCCCCTCGCTGCGAACGTAGCCATCAGCGCGAGCATCGAACGCCTTACACCGGCCGTCGGAAGCCATAGCGTGAGCGCGCGAGAAGTTCATAGCGATTTCGGGAGACAGAATCAGGTTCACGCCTCCTGCAAGAGCCAGCGAGCATTCGTTGCTTCTCAGGCTGGCACAGGCGAGATTCACCGCCACCAGGGAAGACGAACAGGCCGTGTCGATCGCGATGCTGGGCCCGTGAAGGTCGAATACGTGCGAGAGGCGATTGGCGGCGATGCTGAATGCGTTGCCGGTGCCGGCGTACGCGTCGATCCTGTCTGAGTCCTGAAGTACTCTTCGGCCGTAATCGTTCGTAGAGATGCCCACGAAGACGCCTGTGGGACTTCCGGCGATGCGATCGCCCGAGAGGCCAGCGTCCTCGCACGCTTCCCAGGCCGTTTCCAGCAAGAGGCGCTGCTGGGGATCCATGCGAGCAGCTTCCCGACGCGAGATTCCAAAAAAATCGGGATCGAACTGGTCGATGCCTGTCAGAAACCCGCCCCATCGCGTATTGATCTTTCCCGGCGTGTCGGGATCCGCATCGAAGTAGGCGCTGGCTTTCCAACGATCCGGTGGGATCTCGGAGATTGCATCACGGCCCTCGCGCAGAAGAGCCGAATAGGCGTCGGGGCCGTGAGCCCCGGGCAGTCGGCAACCAATCCCTATGATGGCGATCGGTTCAGCCGATTGAACTTTGGGTCGCTGCCCGTTCAGCCTCGCCTGGTGGGGACGAGAAGCAGTGCCGCTGAGGTAGGCGGCCAGAGCCTCGATCGTCGGATAGTCATATGCGAGTGTGGCAGGAAGCGACCTGCCGAGAACAGTCTCGAGCCCAGCAGCAAGCTCCACCGCCTTTAGCGAATCCAGTCCCCAGTGGGCAAACGGCAGACGGATATCAAAGCCGCTCGCATCGGCGTTCAGACGTTTTGAGAGTTCTGAGAGCAGGATGTCCAGGATCTCCTCTTGTTTCCACTCCCGGACTATGTCGAGGTGACCCTCAAGGAAACGTGTGCGGCAGGTCCCGCGGCGGATCTTGCCGCTGGAAGTCTTTGGCAGGCTGTTCTTGCTGACCAGAACGATTGCGTGCGCGGAAATGTCGTACTGACCGGCGATGTCCCGCCGAATCGCGTTCAGCACTTCATCCAGGACCGCTTCCTCCTGGTGCCGGCCGGTTTCCTGAAGAACAACCAGCCGTTCGCCCTCGTCCTCTGGCGCAGCGACCGAAAAGGCAGCGGCGGTTTTGCCTCGCAAGGCGGGATGGCTCTCGATCGCCGTGAGCTCGATGTCCTGAGGATAGAGATTCCGGCCGTGGATGATGATCAGATCTTTGAGACGCCCTGTAACGAACAATGCACCGTCACGGATATAACCCAGATCCCCGGTCCGGAGAAAGGGGCCCTTCCTCGTATCGGAGGTAAAGGCTTTGAAAGTCTCGATCGTTTCCCGAGCGCGATGCCAGTACCCACGTGCGACGCTGGGGCTCGCCACCCATATTTCGCCGATTTCGCCGGCACGGCACTCTTGTGACGTTTCGTGGTTGACGACAAGGATCTCTTCACCCCCAAGTGGACCCCCGCAGCCCACGAGCGTCTGGGTGTCCTCAGGATCGGTTGGCTCGTCAAGGACCTGCCCGCGCTCCAGTCCGGCCTTCGACGCCTCATGCAACACCGGCTCACCGAGCTGCCCTGAAATGATCAGCGTTGCTTCGGCCATGCCGTAACAGGGGAAGAACGATTCGCGGCGGAAACCGCACGATTCGAACGCATCGGCAAAGCTCGCCAGCGTGGCGGCATGGATGGGTTCCGAGCCGCAGAATGCGACATTCCAAGAACTCAGATCCAGAGAATCCTTCTGTTCCGCGAGGATTCGCTCAGTGCAGAGGCGAAACGCGAAGTTGGGCCCCCCGCTCACTGTTGCGCGGTGGTCCGATACAGCCTTCAGCCAACGATAAGGCCGCTGCAGAAATGCAAACGGAGACATCAGGACAGCGGGAAAGCCGGTGTACAGCGGATGCATGATTCCGCCCACCAGTCCCATGTCGTGGTACGGCGGCAGCCACATTACAGAGCGGGTCTGGCTGCTGCTCGCCATTGCGTCGCGAATCATTGAGCAGTTGTGGGCCAGATTCTCATGGCTCACCATCACGCCTCGTGGAAGGCTCGTGGAGCCGGACGTGTATTGGAGCAAGGCTATGCTCTCGTCTTCGACAGCGGGAAACGTCCAGCCATCCGCAAGCTCCGGCTTTACATCCTCGATTGCGATCGAGGGTCGTACAGGATCTCCCGCGAAACGGGCTTGCCAACGGCGGTTCGTGAGCACGGCGGCTGCACGAGAATCCCCGAGTATCGAACGAATCAGGTCGGCCTTCTCCTTCCCGCGCGGAGGGTACCCCGGAACCGCAGTCGATCCGGCATAGAGACAGCCGGCAAGTGCACACACGTAGTCAAGACCAGGTGGAAACAGCAAGAGGATGGGCTTGCCCTCCATCCCCTGTTTCTGGAGTTCCGCCGCGATCGATCGTGCACGAACGTCGAGTTCGGCGTAGGTCAGCTGAGACTCATCACTGGTTCCATCAGTGGTAAATGTGTATGCGCGGTCGTTGCCTTGGTCGTGTGCTCGCTGCCTCAGAACGTCGACGAACGTCACAGGGTTTCCTCGATGAGTCGCTCGATGGAGTCAGCCGGCGGACGAGACAAACGCGCATGAATCTCCGGCATGATGGTCACACCCGCATCGAAATCAACGAGCCTGCTCGTCAGGTAGAAGATGTACACGGTTGACAGCCAGTTCGTGAATTCTTCCTTCGATCCCAGGTGCTGTTCGATATTGACCATCACCCATGCCATGTGGACCCAAGTGTCGAAGCAGTTGGAACAATCGTAGGAATCGCCACGACAGCAGCCTCGAGTCGTCTTGAAGTCGGGATTGTATGCGCGAAAGTGGGGCAGGTACGGCTTGCCGTTCTTGAATCGTTGTTGGTTATGCTCGAGATCAGTGCTGAGTGAACAACAGACGTCGAAACCCCACTGGTCGTCGTAGAGCCGACCCGAACTGATCGTGCTGGACAGGTAGGATGAAAAAAGTATCCGGTCTGGATATCGATCGATCATTCGATCCATCTCATCCCGAACCTGCTGGAAACCCGCTCGATGATCGAGTGCGCCGCCGAAGCCGGCGATATCGCCGTAAAAATTGAACGCGAGAAAATTGCCATTGCCGACAATCTGATCGACGACGCTCTCGATCTCACCGACGTTCCCTGGACTGGTTGTGTAATACCAGATTGCGCGTCTGTCGTTCCGGTAGTTCTCAAGGCCCTTCTCGAACACGTCCACATTGCCGCCGCCCCGCAGCTTGGTATCCGTGGCGTGATCGCCCCAGACCGACACCACGATCGGCATATTCTCGAAACCTTCGAGCGGTATCCTGCGCAGTCCGTTGGTCACCACGACCATCCAGAATGCGTCATACATTTTCTTCAGCCGCTCGGGCACGAGGCTCGGTTCCCCGCCCACGACAGTCACATAGTTCGTGCCACGTTCCTTTTCGCGTGTGATGAAGGCGTCGAAATCGGATTCGGCTCGAGGGCTCTCGAACTGGTCCAGGCTTTCTTCGAAGAAGTAACATCCGTCACAGCGAATATTGCAGACGTGTGTGATGTCGACCTGAATCGGGCGAAGTGGCTCCACTGCACGTATCTCGTCATACATGCGGCAGAGCAGAGGATCCCTGAGATATTCGGCGAGCGAGGTGTTCATGCCCGCCCCGTTGCGGTAGCGACGAGCTGTTTCAGCCCGTCCGAAATGATCCCCTTGTGCTCGTATAAGGATGTCGATTCCACCCATTCAGGTAGGACCCGACCCCGGGAATCGGTAACACGGAAAGGTTCGAGTATGCTCCGGCTCAGGGGGAGCAGGTTGCTGTCAGCCAGCATGTCGAAGGGTGGCACCGGAACCAGGGAAGAGTCATATTCTCTTGACAGATAGACCGGCATCAGTTCGTTGTCACAGAAGTCGCGGAAAAGCTCTGGAAAGCATCCTTCGGCATCACTGTTGGCAATCGCGTCAAAGTAGGGAGCGCACAGCATGGGATAGGTGCTTGCCATGAAACCGCCATAGACGGTCTTCGCTCGACGCCTGTGCCAGTAGTGTGAGATCTGCCGTGCCCGGTCGAAGTCGGAGTGGATACTGGATATGAAGGGAAGGTCGAAGTCCTGACTCCAGTCCAAATCGTGTGGGCTGTTTTCATTGATGACTTCGATATCGACCGTTAGGGGGAGAAGCGCTGCGATCAATGCGTCGGTGACCGGCTGGACTGCACCGTTGTACTTCTTTCCCACCCGTCGGTTATCCGTGCAGGCGAAGACAATTCCAATCTTCATAGTCAGTTTTCTCGACCGCTCTTGTTGCGATGTATCGGAAGTCGTCGTGTATTATGTCAGGCCCAGGTGACATGTCAATGAATGAAGTAGCCCTTGTGTTGGCAGTCAGTTACGTCGTTGGGAGCTTTCCGACGAGCATCGTCGCTGCGAAGCTCCTACGCGATGTGGACATCCGATCATTCGGAAGCGGCAACGCAGGAGCCACGAATGTTCTGCGCCTGATGGGCTGGAAGGCGATGCTGCTAGTCATGACCGTTGACGTGTTCAAGGGTTGGCTTTGTGCCGGAGTCGTTTCAGCATGGGCAGCCGGCCCTCCGCTTTCTCCCGACGCAACCGCGATGGTCTGCGGTGGTGCAGCAATAGCCGGGCACGTCTTCCCGGTGTTCGCGGGCTTCCGGGGCGGCAGAGGGGGGGCGCCACTCGCAGGTGTCCTGTTGCATGTCTTTCCGGCCGGTCTGGCCGCAGGGTCATCGATCTTGATCGCCACTGTTGTACTGACCGGATATGTGAGCCTGGGAACAATACTCGCCGCATTGTCGCTTCCTCTGACAGCGTTCGTTCTATATGAAGGGATTCGCAGCCCACTGGGGTATTTCTGTCTGACTGTGGCCGTGTTCATTACATGGACCCACAAGGCGAATATCTCGAGGTTGCTTCGCGGGGCCGAGAACAGGTTTGAAAGAGTCCGGATCTCATGGCCCCGCGGAATGAGCTGAATGGCACTGACACGAATCGACGGATTGCTCCTGCAGCAGGCTATCGTCGCGGCTGCGCGGGAACTCATATACATGCAGGACGAGTTGGACCGGATCAACGTGTTTCCCGTTGCGGACGGCGATACGGGCACGAACATGGCTTTGACGATGCGGGATGTTGCCGAGACCGCTCTGGAATGCAAGGACTCCTCTCTTTCCGGAATGACGGCTGTGATCGCGAACGCCGGCCTGCTGCACGCAAGGGGCAACTCGGGTGCAATACTCGCTCAGTTCTTTCAAGGACTGGCAGAAGGTTGCCAGACGCGTCAGAACGCCGGCCTGCCGGCTTTCGCTTCGGCGGCTGAGGGGGCGGCGCGTGCGGCGCGCGAGGCAGTGGCCGATCCCTGTGAAGGGACCATCCTCACGGTGATGGCCGATTGGGCGGCCTACGTCCGCGCTCAGGCCGCAAGTTCGGACGATTTCGTACGCGTGTTCCGAAGCTCCGTTGGACTCGCCACGAGATCGATGCGTGAAAACGCAAAACGACTGGACGTGCTGGTTAGGGCCGGAGTGATCGATGCGGGGGCGCAGGGCTTCGTTTCGATGCTTGAAGGGATCGCACGTTTGATGAGGTCGGGTTCTGTGAATCTACCTCCACGAAACACGGCGCGCCTGAGCGCCCCCGTCGTGGCTGCAGTCACCGACATTCCTTTTCAGTTCTGCACACAGATTCTCGTGGATAGCTGTACCGCAGCGGTCGCCGTCCTCACAGAACAACTTCGCCCTTTCGGTGACTCCATCGTGATTGTCCGGTCTGCGTCGAAGGCGCGCGTTCACATTCACACCAACGAGCCATGTAGTGTCGTGGATGTGCTGCGTGAATACGGCGAACCCCTCGATCCGCGCATAGAAGACATGCGCGCTCAGGAAGGAGCGGCCAGCCATCACTTCGAGCCGGGCGGCATCACGCTGATAACCGACTCGTCCTGTGACTTGCCGGCGGAAGAGGTTATTCGACACAGGATCCGGGTTGTGCCTTTCCAGGTGATCTTTGGGGACGACACATTCATCGACAAGGTGACGATCACCGAGCGTGATTTTTTCGGAATGTTAGAGACTTCGCCGTTCCATCCGAAGACATCTCAGCCAACACCAGCTGAGTTCCTTAAGAGTTGTGTGCGGGGGACCGGCGATCGCGACGCTCTCATCATTACAGTGTCTGCCGGTCTGAGTGGGACCTGGCAGGCGGCGCAACTGGCGTCAAGAACGGTCCAGGACAACGTGCGCCTTCACGTGATTGATTCGAAATCGGTTTCCGGCGGGCTGGCTCTCGTGGTGCGCGAAGCGGCGCGCCTTGTCGAATCTGGCGCGTCGGTTGAGGACGTCCGCCGTCATGTCGAGTCGGTCATCCTCAAGCTCCGATTCTTCGTCATCGTCGAGACCGTAGACTTTCTCGCGAAGGGCGGCCGTATCCCGAGGCTTCAGGCACGGCTTGCCAGCCTGCTGCGGCTGAAGCCAATGCTGGCGCTGGATGCCGAAGGCAAGCCCACCGTCGTTGCCCGTAGTTTCGGTTCGCGGCAGAGCCGAAGGAAACTGATGGAGGCTGTGCGAAAAGAGGCTGCGCGAATGCGCCGCTGTCAATTCGTTGTCGCACACGCACGAGCGCGGGAAGTCGCCGAGGGGATTGCCGAGAACCTGAGCGACGCGTTCGGCGAGGAAAACGTTACCGTGACTTCGATCTCACCCGCCCTGGGCGTTCACGTGGGACCCGGCGCCGTGGCTGTCGCGTTCTCGGAAACCGGGTGAGGCGATCACTCGATGGAAACAGGATACTGTACCCCTCTCCCACTGCAGTAGGTTCGCTGTCTAACACACGCACGAGGTGGGATGAGTCAGTGGCCTGTTCGTCTCGACCACGACGTTCTTCTCGATAGTCGGAATGTAGTTGTCTTCGATGTTGTGGTTGTCGAAGATGTTGCCGGTCTGCCAAAGATAGGCCCATTGCTGGCCGACGTGGGTGCAGTGAGACGGTTTCGGCGAACCGGGCTCAAAATGTAAGGAAGGTTTCTTTCTAGCCGTTGATCCGAGCCCTTTACGTTGACTCTCGAATCGCGACTATGATTTCATTGATAAACTTAACCTTTCCCGAAAATATCAGCCTATTCATATTCTCATCAGAAGAAGGAGAAGCGACATGAGTAAGATGGCTTCCACTCTCGCCGTGATCGGCCTCACTCTGCTCGGCTCAGGCTTAGTCTTCGCCCAGAATCCTCCGATGACGTTCTTCATCACAAGCATGGGGCCAGGCCAAGGGGCTGATCTGGGTGGTCTGGCTGGAGCCGACGCTCACTGTCAGATGCTTGCCACCGAAGCCGGCGCCGGCGACCGCACCTGGCGTGCGTACCTCAGCACGCAGGGGCCGAATGCCGTCAACGCTCGCGACCGCATCGGAACAGGTCCATGGCATAACGCTACTGGGGGGCGTGTCGGTCGGAGCGTCGAGGAGATTCACGGCGTGGAGCATCGAATCAGTTTCACGACCGCCCTTGACGAAAGAGGCCGACTGATACCCGGTAGCACATATGTGCCCAACCGGCACGATATCCTGACGGGCTCGCAGCTAGACGGCACGGCGTACCCCGCCGGTGACGACATGACCTGCAGAAACTGGACGAGCAGCAGCGATGGCAAGGCCCGGCTTGGCCATCATGACCGCGCGGCCTGGAATTCAGCTCATGACAGCCGTGGGTGCACCCAGGAACAGCTGCGGACTACCGGAGGGGACGGCTTGTTTTATTGTTTCGCCGTCGATTAGTCCGGTATCGTCCCTTCCAAGGCGGAAAAGTTGGCGAAGTCTTCGGGAAGAATCTTGATTGCGACCTGCCGGCCAAGCTTTTCGTCCTTGGCCTGATAGACCTCGCCCATACCTCCTCGGCCCGTGTAGAGTCACCGCCAAGATCGGCAAAGGCGGTACGGACGAAGTCTATCGCGCCGGCGACGAGAAGCTCGATCACGAGGTCGAAGGGCGTGTTCTGAACGGAGCCTGGATAAGCGGAGTCGAGGGGCTCACGACGAGCCGAGAATACATCAGCGCCATCGCGTCATGGCGTACCTGGGCTAAGCGAAGAAAGTGGAGGTAAGATGATGCGCATATCAAGGAATCTTCTGCCGGTTCTCGCAATCACGGTGCTCGCAGTGCCGCTTCTGACAGCACAGAACCGGACGTCGAACACGTTCGACATCTACCTGATCGACGTCGAGGGCGGGAATGCGACGCTGTTCCTCTCGCCTTCCGGTGCATCGCTGCTCAGCGATACCGGCTACCCGAGCGATGGCCGTGACGCGGGTCGCATTATCGCGGCAGCCAGGGATGCGGGCCTTACGCAGATAGATCACCTGGTCACGACGCACTATCATCGCGATCACATCGGTGGCCTCTCCGAGCTGACGGAGCGCTTTCCCGTCAGGCACTTCATCGATCATGGACCCAACCAGCAGCCCGATGGCTCTGGTGCAAGCTTCGAGGAGGGCTACAAGGCGATCTACGCGGAGGCGACCCACACAGCCGTGGAGGCCGGCGACACGATTCCCATGGCCGGTCTCGATGTGCGCGTGGTGACCTCCGCTGGTGAGACGATCACGACGACACTCCCTGGCGGGGGCGGCGCGAATCCCTATTGCGCCAGCTTCAAGCCAGGACAGAACAACATCGAAGATCCGCTGTCGGTCGGGATCCACATCACGTTCGGGAACTTTCGGACGATTCATCTGGGGGACTTGACCAGAAACAAGGAATTCGAACTGATGTGCCCGAATAACCGCCTTGGCACCGTCGATGTTCTGATGGGTTTGCACCACGGACAGGTCACCTCGAATTCGGAAGTGCTCGTTCATGCGCTGCGTCCGCGCGTGGGGATCATGAACAACGGGACTCGCAAAGGGGGCGACCCTGAAGTGATGAGAACCATCTTTTCATCTCCGGGCTTTGAGGATCTCTGGCAGGCTCACTTCTCACTCTGGAGCGGCCAGGAGTACACGGTGCCTGGACTCTTCATCGCCAACATGGTCGACGAGCAAGGGCCGGCCATGCCCATCGCTCCGGCGCTGCCGGCGCTGCCTGGATCCAGCGCCCCCCCACCGCCGGCGCACGACGGAGTCGCCTACTGGGTCAAGGTATCTGCGCAGCAGGACGGGACGTTTACGGTCACGAACGCGCGGAACGGCTTCAGCAAGACTTACACGCCAAGGAGGTGACTGAGGGCCCGGATGCGTGGTCCTGCTTGGCCTGCATGTCCCGCGTTGCGCGACGCAACTCCCGATTCCTTCAGGAACGCCTGGAGCAGCGCCTCGGCGGTCCCGAGGTAGTCCTGGGGTTACCGCTTTTGAACAACTTCGTGGCAACGTCGACGTCTCAGCAATGGAAACGCACAGCGGCGCGTATCACGGCGTCGCTGTTAGTCCTTGAAAATCGGGATGCTGCCTACATCGGGTGGAGGTGGCACAGTCAGCAGGAAAGCATAGATATCAGCCAGCTCTTGATCAGTTACGATCTCAGTGGTGTAAGGCGGCATCTGATTGCTCGGCGAGCGCACGTAACGAGCGAACGCCGCAAAGGCTATGGGACGTGGAGCAAGCCACGAACCGGCGCTGCCGCCATGAGCCGCGTAATTGTGACATTGGTAGCATCTGTACGTGACTTAAGTTTTCTTGCCGTATTCGACGTCGCCGCTCGGCGCCACGACGTCGGGAGCATGCGCCAGCGTCGGCGCGCTCAGGGCCGAGCCTATCGCTGATGTGGGGGACATGATGATCAAGAATCGCATGGCAGCTGACATCTGCGCCGTCCTCCTATCGGGGTTGGGTCACGACGTCGACCACTGCCGGCTCGCCCTGTTCCACACGGTCGAAGGCGCGCCGTAGCGCCGGTCCCAGGTCATTGGGATCGGAAATGGGCTCTTCCCCGTACAGACCCATGCTTCGGGCAAGGATCGCGTAATCGATATTGGGATCTTCAATCTTCGTCCCGACGCCGGCGGTTCCCGTCGTCACTCCGCGCTGCCGACGGTTGGACATGCGCTGGATCTGCATGACTTCCTGGTGATACGGGCGGTTGTTATGCATGACGAGCAACAGCGGGATGCGGTGGTGTGCGGCAGTCCACAGGGCCCCCGGCGCATACATCATGTCTCCGTCATTCTGAATGCCGATACACAGCCGCCCATATGGCCTGTGGGCGAGCGCCGCACCGACAGCCGTGGGAAGCCCGCGCGCCGGCCTGCGGCCGCGCACGGGTTGACATAACAGATTAAGGATTCTTGCAGCGCGAAGCCGCGGCAAAATCCTGGTTGGACGAAATCCGGAGAGGAATTTTGAGGTAAGGATTTTCAATCCATCGGAGCAGGGTAATGCACCAAGGCGGGGTGGTTTGCGGATTGTGGAAGAGGGCGGTGATGGAAAGAATCGCAGAGCCGGGGGAAGATATCGGGGATGAATCGTTGCAGAGAAAGGAGCAGATTGGGGTTCAAGACACACGTCGGCTGGAGCGTCTGCGGTGGTGAGGACGGCGGGCGCTGGGCTGGGGGACGATGGGTGAGAGCTGTCGTCATGGGGAATGGCCCCGTTGAGGAGGCAGTGTCTGAACGAGACGGAGAAGCCCGGCTGAGCAAAGAGGACACCGCGGGGGAGTCGGGACCGGGGCATCCGATTTTGCGGGTGACGCGGGTGAATCGGCGGCGTGCGGATTGCCAGTCAGCAGAGCCTGGGCGCGGGCGAGTTGGGCTCGTTGAGAAGGGCTCCAGATTCCGTAGTAGCGGACTTTGACCACGCCTCGTGGCAGAACATGCTGGAGGAAACGGTCGAGGAACTCGTAAGGGGGAAGCATGACGCGCCGCATTGCTTGAGTGCGATTGTCGCGGTAGCGGAAGCAGACTTGACCATTGTTGAACGATTCCAGTCGGCTGTTGGCGATGGCGACGCGGAAGACGTAGCGGCCGAGATAGTCGAGGACCTAAGCACCGCACCCGGCCGGTTTGCAGTGGACGACCCAGTTTTTCTTCCAGAGTGAGGGTGGCAATCCGGGGAGTAATCCCGCCTTTTTCAAACCCGCACAGAATTTAGCGCGGAAGATCACCGACAGGGCCCTGACGGGAATGAGGAACCTGGGGTGTTTGGAATCGACCCATGAGCCATCCCCAGAGAGGCCGCCGCCGGTCACCAGCATGTGA
This sequence comes from Terriglobia bacterium, assembly GCA_965263045.1. Taxonomy (GTDB): domain Bacteria; phylum Acidobacteriota; class Terriglobia; order 20CM-2-55-15; family 20CM-2-55-15. Next base: position 5,317,416 of record CBDHGK010000041.1, on the reverse strand, counting down.
ACGTGTGGATGGAAGAGCATGGCCCGGGTCCAGGTATGGAGGACGGCCAGGGCGCCGATGCGGGCGCCCAGGTAGCGGGGGTCGTTGGCGAGTTTCTGTAAAGCATCGGCGGCGGCTTTCATCAACAGGCCGTAGAGGATCCTGGGATGAGAGCGGGCCAGTGAGCGTAGTTGGGCGGGGAGCGTGAAGGTGACCAGAAAGTAGGCACATCCCAACAGGTGATTGCGCTGTTTCTCAATCCAGCGATCGCTCTGACGCTGGTGACACTTCGGGCAGGAGCGGTTTCCGCAGGAGTGATACGAGAAGACTTTCTCCTGGCAGTGATCGCACTGATGAGGGTGGCCACCAAAGAACGACGTGCGGCAGGCGGCGATATCGGGCAGAGCCCGTTTCTGGACCGGGCTCAGACAGACGCCGGACTGTTGGCGGTACGCCGCGGGGTGGAGGCGCACAATATCGGCCACCTCTAACATGAAGACCCCGGGTTTAGAGGTCTTTCATGAGTTCATGAACCGGGTCGGTCAGCGAGTCCCGGACCTGCTGGGTCAGGTGCGTATAGATCGCGGTTGTTCTGGGACTGCGATGATCGAGCGTGTCTTGAATCAGACGCAGGTTCACGCCCGCTTCCAGCAGGTGCGTTGCATAGGAGTGGCGCAGGCTGTGGATGTGCGCGCGTTTGGCAATGCCGGTTTTATTCCAGGCACGGCAGAACACGTGCTGCAGGCTCCGGCCCGTGATCGGCCCGCCCCGTGGGTCCGAACGCGTCGACGGGAATAGCCACTCGGGGGAGCGGTGCGTTTGCCAAAACTCGCGCAACATCCTCAGCGTGGATTCCGGCAAGGCGACATGGCGGTCCCGCTTTCCCTTGCCGTGAATGGTCAAGACCATGCGCGCGCTGTCCACATCTCCGACACGGAGCTGTACGCCTTCCATCAAACGTAATCCACAACCCTAGCCCGCATGGATCACCAAGCGACGCTTGATCGCGATTTTGCATGAAAGACTCATCGGCGGACGCGAGATGGGGTGTGGGGGAGGGTCTTCGGGTGAAGCGAGAAGGTTTTGGCGACATGAAAAGGGGATTTTCGTGCTCGAGAGAGCGTGGTTGGCCGCAATCAGACACACCTCGGCTCGGACTGGATAATCAAATCGAATTCAGGGACGAAGCGGGAGCGTCGGCGTCAGCATCGCAGTGGCATCGCCTGTAGGTTGCGCACAACGGCGGTGAAGACTTCGGCGTAGGGACAGGCTTCAGCCATCGACACCCAGACGTTGCGGACCGTGAACCGGATTCGGGCACCGATCTTGAGCAGCTTCAGCCGGATCGTGCCGCATTGAGCCCGCGCCAGTTCGGTATTGTGGAGTCCGAGTCGGCGCAGTGCATGCATGATCATGTAGGCGGCCGAAGACAGATAGAGTCGGAGTTGATTGGCGCGCATGGTGGACGCGCTGGTGCGGTCGGCAAACAGATCCAGTTGTTGCTCTTTGATCCGGTTCTCAATGTCGCCGCGCGCACAGTAGAGATCCTCGTATAGCGCACGGGCCTCCCAACGTTCTGGTGACAGCGATGTGACGATGAATCGGGGATTGGCGCCCTTGCCCAGAACCTCGGCCTTGCCCACGACGCGCCGTTGTTGGCTCCAACTGTCTCGTGTGCGATAGCGGAAGTCCTTAAATACCCGTGCCGATTGACCGGTGGATTCGAACTCCGATTTCGCCTGAGCCATGGCTTCAGCGATATCCTTCTTGAGTCGCTCGTTCTTGGCCAATCCCACCACGTAATCCACCTGATGGGATTCACACCAGGTCAGTAAGTCATCTCTGCAGAAGCCGGAGTCTCCACGGACGATGATCGACACATCCGGCCAGCTCTTCCGGATCTGTCCGATGATGCGGGTCAGTTCCTCAACCGATCCGGCCGCGCCATCGATATTGGAGCGCCGTAATCGGGCGCACAGCAGATGCTCACCCGAGAAGATGTACAACGGCAGATAACAGTAGTTGCCGTAGTAGCCATGAAAGAATCGTCCCTCTTGTTGCCCGTGGATCGGATCGTCGGTGGCATCCAGGTCCAGAATGATTTCTTCAGGCGCCGATTCAAAGGCTGCGATGAAGGCATCGACCATCCAGCGGTCGACCTGGTCCGTATCCATCGCAATCTTCTTGTATCGCTCCTCCCCGCCGACTTCAGCCCCAGTCAACTCCAGCCGATTCAGTGTGCACTTGGCCGCCAGAGCCTTTCCCCGGTCGCTGGCCTGCCGTCGGTTGCCTCCCAGCGGATCGGCCTTATCCACCGCCACGGCCAGCATCGGATCGGTGCGTAGTTGGTCGTGATCGTTCAGGTCTTCATATCCCAGACACAGGCCATACACCCGTTGCCCAATCAATTCTTTCACCGTGTGCTCGATCAATCGCGGGTCCCGGTGATCGGCGAAACATTCGGCCAGTCCATCGATCAACCCGGTCCGTTTTTCGACCTCCCGCAACAGCAGGACACCCGCGTCGGAAGTGATCTTCCCTCCGTCGAATCGAGCCTTCACTTTTCGTTGATTAAGTCCGTGAAATTCAAACGTGGTTTGGTTACACTCTGTCGTCATAAGGGCCGCCTTTGTTTGGTGTCTGAAACGTTCTTGTCAAACGCTTTATGCCAAACAGGGCGGCCTTTTCTGGTCCATCTCGTGATCTATACGGGCTAGATCGTCGTCAGGCAGACCCGGGGGACAGGCTTGCGGACTTCGGCCAACAGGCGGCGCACTTCTTCACGGCTCAACACGACGGGCAATTTGTACTCCGGCGCCGGACGCGCCAGCCGCAGTGTGGGCCAATCCCGCCGCAGTGTGTATTTGTAGAAAAACTTGATGCCGCAAATCGCGACCGTTGTGGTGGAACGGGAGGACTTCTTCTCGTGGGTCAAATGCAGAAAATAGCGGCGGAGTTCCTCCTCGGTGACTTTGTCTGGGCCGTGGTGAACATACTTGGACAACTCACTGACCGCCCGGACATACAGCTCTTGAGTACTTGCGGAAAATCCGTGCAATTGCATATCCTCGATCATTCGTTCGCGTAGTGGCGACATCAGTATCTCCTTCCGGGGAAAGGGTGATGACTTTCCCCGGAAGAGATACTGAAACGAACGCATCGAGAACGCGAATTTCAATAATCGACAGGATCTTCAACGCAGCATTCTGGATCTATCCGCGAAGCGGATTTAGTTCAACGCCCATAGGACGACACTGTCCGCGCCGCAATAGGTGCCGGACCCTGCTTAAATCGCTTATCCGCTTGAAGTTTATGGCAACCTCGTCAGCCGCGCTACCTCTCAAGACTAGTCGGTGCAGACAAGACGGCACTGTCAAGTTTACGAGGCCAGGTCAGGACGAGGTCGAGTGAACAGAAGATCAGGCTGCGGTTACCGCGGCCCACGCAGTTAAAGACCGCGCTCGCAACATTCGATGAAAAACCGACCTTAGACGTTGCCCGCCCACTCGAAACAGACCGTCGGTGGCAAGCCGGCCAGGCTGTCGTCGCACTGTGTCGCCTTGTTCGGTGCCTGGCAAAAGGACAGGCCCCCTTCTGCTACGGCCTGATAGAGTGATGTCGTCGCGCCACCACCGCTATGTCCCCATAGAAGGATCGTGGACACGCCCTGCTCCTTGAGATACTCCATGCCCGACTTGATGTCGAGCGGGATCTTCTCGAAGTCCACCTTTGCCTCGTTGTTCTCAAACCGCGTATTCAGGCAAAGGACCGCGATGCCGCGCCGGGACAACTCGCTGCATTCCATAGCGGTAAATTTGTTCCCCGTGCGGTGGACCGTCAGCACGCCCACCCGCGGCGACGGGTTATTGTCTGGCGTGTAGTACATTGATTTGGCGCGGTTGGGCAGCGGTACGAAAACGGGATTGCTCTGCGCCATCGGCGGCGAAACTCCAAATGCAAGAACGACACCTAGCCCGCATAGATCACCAATCGACGCGTGATTGCGATTTTGCGTAAAAGAACCCTGGGTGGGCGCGAGATGGTGTGGGGGGAGCGTCTCAGGGTGAATTGACGAGTTTTTGGCGATGTGAGAAGCGGATTTTCGTGCTCAATAGAGCGTTGACGATCGCGATCAGACACACCTCGGCTCGGACTGGGTAAGCGAATCGATTTCAGGGACGAAGCCGCAGCGTCGGTGTCAGCATCGCAGTGGCATTGTTTGTAGGTTGCGGACAACGGCGGCATAGACCTCGGCGTAAGGACAGGCTTCAGCCATCGACACCCAGACGTTTCGGACCGTGAACCGGATGCGGGCACCGATCTTGAGCAGCTTCAGCCGGATCGTGCCGCATTGAGCGCGCGCCAGTTCGGTGCCCTGGAGCCCGAGTCGACGCAGGGCCTGCATGATCATGTAGGCGGCCGAAGACAGATACAGTCGGAGTTGATTGGCGCGCATGGTGGCCGCGCTGGTGCGGTCGGCAAACAGATCCAGTTGTTGCTCTTTGATCCGGTTCTCCATGTCGCCGCGCGCACAGTAGAGATCTTCATATAGCGCACGGGCCTCCCAACGTTGCGGTGTGAGGGAGGTGACGATGAATCGGGGATTGGCGCCCTTGGCCAGAACCTCGGCCTTGCCCACGACGCGCCGTTGCTGGCTCCAACTGTCTCGTGTGCGATAGCGGAAGTCCTTAAATATCCGTGCCGATTTACCGGTGGATTCAAACTCCGATTTCGCCTGAGCCATGGATTCAGCGATGACCTCCTGGAGTCGCTCGTTCTTGGCCAATCCCACCACGTAATCCACCTGATGGGATTCACACCAGGTCAATAAATCATCTCTGCAAAAACCCGAGTCGCCACGGACGATGATCGACACATCCGGCCAGCTCTTCCGGATCTGTCCGATGATGCGGGTCAGCTCCTCAACCGATCCGGCCGCGCCATCGATGTTGGAGCGTCGCAATCGGGCGCACAGCAGATGCTCACCCGAGAAGATATACAACGGCAAATAACAGTAGTTGCCGTAATAGCCATGAAAGAATCGTCCCTCCTGTTGCCCGTGGATCGGATCGTCGGTGGCATCGAGGTCCAGAATGATTTCTTCAGGCGCCGATTCATAGGCTGCGATGAATGCATCGACCATCCAGCGGTCAATCTGGTCGGCATCCATCGCAATTTTCTTGTATCGTTCCTCCGCCCCCACTTCGGCACCGGTCAACTCCAGCCGATTCAGCGTGCACTTGCCCGCCAGCGCCTTTCCCCGGTCGCTGGCTTGCCGCCGGTTGCCTCCCAGCGGATCGGCCTTATCGATGGCCACGGCGAGCATCGGATCGGTGCGTAGTTGGTCGTGATCGTTCAGGTCTTCATATCCCAGACACAGGCCATACACCCGTTGCCCAATCAATTCCTTCACCGTGTGCTCGATCAATCGCGGGTCCCGATGATCGGCGAAACATTCGGCAAGTCCCCCGACCAGTCCGGTTCGTTTTTCGACTTCCCTCAACAGCAGGACACCCGCGTCGGATGTGATCTTCCCTCCGTCGAATCGAGCCTTCACTTTTCGTTGATTAAGTCCGTGAAATTCGAACGTCGTTTGGTTACACTCTGTCGTCATAAGGGCCGCCTTTGTTTGGTTGCTAAAACGTCTTCGACAAACGCTTTATGCCAAACAGGGCGGCCTTTTCTGGTCCATCTGGTGATTTATGCGGGCTAGGAGCCTGCGCCGTAGGATGATTTTCGACTCGGCGAATTACGCGAGATGGCGATCAATCGGTATCGGTGACCGGGGAATGGGCGTTTTGGACGACGAGGCGCCGATGGGTGCGCCACGGGTGCTTGAATCGAGCCTCGTTCGGCCTGATTTGCGGGCGGTATCCCTGTCATCAGGCTGCCTGAAGCCCCTGCATCCGCTTGACGTTCAACGCCAGACACACCAAGTTCCACTCGCCCTGGACCTTGTTCAGGCCGCGCAGGCTGAATCGGCGGAAACCGAGCACCTCCTTGATCCACCCGTTGGGCGCCTCCGACAGCCATTTGCGTTGGGCGTACTGCACCCGTCCCGCCGAGGTCGCCAGCTTCTCGGCCATGCGGGCCTTCGCCGGATGCCTGGCCGCGTCCACCGCGACCGCGCGCCGGCCCTCCCGGCCCAAGGCCACATAGCCGTCCACGCCGCGCGCCTCCAGCGCCTCAAGGTCGTCCTCGTTGCAGTAGCCCGCATCCGCCAGCACCGTCTCCGGCCGTTCCCCATGGGTGGCCTCCACCTCGTCCACCAGCGGGACCAGTCGACCCTGGTCGCTGGCGTTCGACGACACCTCGGTGGCGACGATCAACTGCTTCTCTCCCTCCACCGCCACCTGCGCGTTGTAGCACTGCTGAAAACCCTCCGATGAGGTCTTCATGATCCTGCTTTCGGGATCCGTGAAGTTGTCCTGCGCCTTCTCGGCCGGCTCGCCGTATTCCCGCTTGTATGGCCGCCCGCCCTTCCGGTTGCGCTTCGAACCGGGCTCGCGTCCCTGCGCTTCGTCGGCCTCCCGTTGCCTGGCCTCCAATCGCGCCCTGGCCGCCCGAATCGCCGCCAGCCGATCCTCCCGGCGGCGTAACTCCTCGGGTAACTCATCGCCGCGATACGCCTCCCCGAAACGCGCGTCCTCCGCCGCGTCGGTCTCCCGCGCGCGCGACAGCAACGCTTCGATCTCGCCCTCCAGACGCCGCTCCTCCTCCAGCATCCGACCGTAACTCATCGCCTTGCGCTTGCTGGCGTTGGCTCGAACCTTCGTCCCGTCGATCGACAACTTGCCGAAGTTCGCAACGCCGGTCTCGCGCGCCAGACGCACCACCTCCACAAACAGCGTCTTGAAATCCGCTAAATGACGGCGGCGAAACTCGCAAATCGTCCGATGGCTCGGGAAATTCCCCGCCGCCAACACCCGAAATGCTACGTCCTCCTCCAGCTTCCGCGCCAGCCCTCGGGAGGAAAACACCCCCGTCGCGTACCCGTAGATCATCACCTTCACCATCATCCGCGGCTCATACGGCGACTTGCGACGACCGTCCCCCTCGTAAGGCGCGTAAAACGCCGTCAAGTCCAATCCGTCCACCAGATCGCTCACATGGTGCGCCAAGTGCCCCTCCGCCAACCAATCCCGCATATCCGGCGGCAGCAGCAACCCCTGATCCGGCTGGTACGGGCGAAACGTCGTCGGCATCGCAATCTCCTCCTAACTGCGACACAATTATCTCATTCACTTCCTACGGCGCAGGCTCCTAGTCCATGTTAGCCCCGCCAATCCGTAAAGCATCAATAGATGAGCGAGTTGCGACGATTTGAAAGCGCGCGGGCGGGTAGCCCAGCAGAAACGTGTCACCGTATACGGTAGAGTTCAGGCTCTGGCCGGAGCTTGCACTCCCCGTGGCGCACGGCGCTGTCCCAGCTGACTGGACTGATATGAGCGCGGAGATCGAGGGCGAGGACACCACGCACGGGGAAGATTTAGCGAAAGATGTGCTTCGTCTTCGGCCAACCACTCACGCACCAAGCTGCTTGCAGATTCAGCAACGGCCTGCGGCACCATCGCGGAAGCGTCCCAATACCTCACAGCCGGTCATTCCGGTCCGCGGCCAACGCCTCTGCAATGCTCACCGGAAGCCCCAGCAATGGCTCGCCCAGAATAATGGCAACGCTGGCCGGGCCGGGCCTCAGCCGGCCTTGGCTGATCAGCCGTTCCGGGACACTCCCCGGTTGTCCTCCGCAGCGACCGGGACAAGCCTGGCTACCGGCGTGGCGCGGCCGAGGATCTGAACCGCGCCTCCCCGGCGGACCTCGCGAACATGGCGCGAGAGATTCGCCTTCAACTCAGCAATCGATACTGTTGTCATAAAGACCCGTATGGCTTTAGCTTCAGACCAGTCCGGTCCTGGAATCTGCCCGGCGGCCGCGCCTTATCGAACGGCTGCCGCCGGGCAGCGTTGAGCCGAGGAGGTGTTTGAACCATCCTCAGCGTTGGAAAAACCAAGCATAAGAGATTCTTCGGAATGATCCATGCCACACGGCCCATGTTCGGCCACATTATGGGTGGAACGATGACGGACACACATTCGATCGCCGAAGCGCGCTGCAATCGACCACGGCTCGTACGCAAGGTGGAAAGAGGATTGCACCAATGAACCGCCCGCGATATTTTCTCGTCCTGCTTACCATCTTCTCCCTCTATAGTCCTCTGAGCGCGCAGGAGACTGCCGAATACGGTCAGTTCTACCTCGATCTTTCGGGATCCGCCGTTTTCCCATACGAACCGAATGGCCGGCCGGACTCCGGCGGTGCGGGGGCTAGTTTTAAAGCTGGGGCCGGTTTTACAGCGGCCTTCACAGAGGGCTTTTCGACCGAGATGGAATGGGGATACCAGAAAGCCGGCATCGGCGCCCCCACTGAAAACCTCTCCCAGGATCTCGCTCTTGGGGGTTTCGCGGGTTCTGAAGGCTTCGAACTCCTCGCCACCACCATCGAAATCGACGGAGAACTCAAGACCCAGTCTCTCATGGGCAATGTCTACTACCGCTATCCCAGATGGAGCGTGAGTCCCTATGCCGGGTTCGGTCTGGGAACCTTCTTCCATGATGGGGCCTTCACCTCCACCCTCACCATTGAGAACGGACCCGGACCCAGCGGCGTTCCCATCATCGAGATTCCCGCTGAAGCTCTCAGCACCACAGTCGCATACGAGGATTTCCGGTTTGCCTATCAGATCATGGGAGCCTCTCGGCCCGGGTCTCCCAGCGCGTGGAGTTCCAGCTTGGCTATCGCTTTCGCTCCAGCCGGGGGGCACCGATCGACACCGACCAGATTGAGGCCAGCCTTCAGTTTCAGTTCTGATTCTTGCCGGTTCGGCGTGGACCCCGCCAACTCACTCGGATCATTATTGCCGACCTGAAACCTGGCTGTAGGACGTTGATTTTAATTACCTGATACCGAACCGATGCGGCCTCCCTTTCGATGAGCGCATAGCCGAGGGATTGAGCCGCCGCATTGAGGCTGGCGAGGCGGCGGCGCTGGGCCGGGGCCTCGCAGGCCGGCTCGCCGATATCGACGTAATCCTGACCGTAACGGAGCATACGTCAGACCCGGGCCGCGAGTTTGCGGGCGATGGCAAAGACGGCGGCCGCCGCCCCTGTGTGCCGGGCCGTGCGGCGAAAGGCAGCGCCAGCTCACGCAGTGGTTCCCGGATGGCAAGCACGTGAGGTCCAGGCCCGCCTCGGTGAGGATGACCTGCGTGGCGCCGGTGCGGATCCCATCGATCCGGGTCAGGTCGGCCCCGCCGAAGCGCCATAGCGTGGTGCGGGCCTTCTGTTCACCACGATTGCGAATGGCCTTCTCTTTGGCAGGATTCGGATGTTCGGGGATCGACGGGTCCCGGCGTGGGTCCGGTTCGAGGGCGTGGAGTTTGCCGAGAAGGCGCGCCTCGTAGGATGCGATCCTCTCCTGAATCGCATCGTAGAGATGGAGCGCGGACGCCAGACTGAACAGATGTTCACCGCGCCGGTTGCCGGTGAGGTACTCGGCGAATTCGGTCCCGGATTTCTGACACCGCCCGGGGCGCAGCGCTGCGAGTCGAATCGGGTCCCGCTCTCCGGCAACAATGGCACGCACGACCGCCATACCGGTGCGGCGGGTCAGATCCGTGACCGCACGATGGATCTGAACGTTCATCGGAGATGGTTCACGCTCTGAATCGGAAGCGCGCGGGTTGGTCCAACTACTTCTGTCTGGGACCCGTAAGCTCAGCCTGCCGCACGGTGGATCAGCACGCGCGGTATCGGCTGCGTCAGGGGTTGCGCCGGAAACATCACGGACAGAGCCGCCCGGGTGTGATGCAGTATCCCGACGAGTATCTCTATCAGAGGTTGGGACTGATCCGCCTGGAAAGCCGAACGCGCAACTTCCCGTGGGCAAAAGCGTAGCCCCTTGTCCGAGAGCCGGATGCGGGAAAACCGCATGTCCGGTTCGATGAGCGGGATGTGGAAACGGACCATGGCCGGGCTCATGAGGCACCGCCAGACGAATGAGGCGCATACCGATAGGCCCGCCCAACGGATCGTAACTTTTCGGGCTTGCTCTGGGCCTTGCCTGCGTTATACATAGGGCGACTCAGACGAGTACATTATTTGTGGCGGGCTACACTAGCCCCTGAACAAGCGTGATTGATGAGGAATTGAAAGTGGAATAACCGCCGAAGTACCCGAAATGCCCCCTCTCCGTGCGAAAAAAACCTTGGACAGATTCTTTGGAGAAGGAGGCATTTCAGATGAACGATTATACGCGCAAGAACATGAGGAACCGCAAGCGGCGAATTGAGCGTCGGCTTGGGGATCGGAATTGGAAAGATCAGGCGAAGCCGATGCTGTCGGCGCGCAACATCCGGTACGAGATGGGAGACCGGATGAGGGGTCTGTCGGTGGGCGGCATCGGAATGATGCATCAGGTGGCGCGGCGGACCGGACTGATCGAAGCCATCGACAAGGACGTGCATGTGCTGAAGCGGCATCTGCCCTACCAGGAATCGGATCACGTGTTGAACATCGCCTACAACGCGTTGAGTGGGGGCACGTGTATGGAAGATATCGAACTGCGGCGCAATGACGAAGTGTATCTGGACGCGTTGGGAGCACAGCGGATTCCGGATCCGACCACGGCGGGAGACTTCTGCCGGCGATTTGAGGAAGACGACGTGGAGTCGCTGATGGACACGTTCAATAAAGTGCGGCTGAAAGTCTGGCGCCAGCAGCCCGATGCGTTTTTCGAGGAAGCGGTTCTGGAGGCGGACGGGACATTGGCCCCAACCACCGGAGAATGCAAAGACGGGATGGACGTGGCCTACGACGGGACATGGGGTTATCACCCACTGTTGATTTCGCTGGCGAACACGGCCGAACCGTTATACCTGGTGAACCGGAGCGGCAACCGGCCCTCGCATGAGGGAGCGGCCAAACGGTTCGATCAGGCAATCGCGTTGTGCCAGCGTGCGGGGTTCGATCAGATCCTGCTGCGCGGGGACACCGACTTCAGCCAGACCCGGTATTTGGATGGATGGGACGACCAGGGCGTGGGCTTCATCTTCGGCATCGACGCGATGAAAAACCTGGTGGCCCGGGCCGACCAATTGGAGCCGGACTGCTGGGCGCGCCTGGAACGTCCCGCCAAGTACGAGGTAGCCAGCCAACCCCGCCAGCGTCCCGACAAGGTCAAGGAACGGATCGTTCGGGAGCGTGACTTTGAGAATATCCGCTTGCGGGGCGAGGATGTGGCCGAGTTTGCGTATCGGCCCGGAGCCTGCGATCGGGACTACCGCGTCGTTGTGGTGCGAAAGAATCTGTCGGTGGCCAAAGGGGAGCAGGTGTTGTTCGACGACATCCGGTACTTCTTCTACATTACCAACCGTGCGGATCCTGCGGACCAGATCGTGATGCGTGCGAATCAACGGTGCAATCAAGAGAATCTTATTGAGCAGCTCAAGAACGGCGTACACGCCTTGGGGATGCCGGTCGGGGATCAGACCAGCAACTGGGCCTACATGGTGATGGCCTCACTGGCCTGGACACTGAAGGCGTGGTTTGCGTTATTGCTGCCCGAAACCGGACGTTGGGGCCAGAAGTATCAGGCCGAGAAGCAGACCGTGCTACGCATGGAGTTCAAAACGTTCCTGAACGCCTTCATGCTCGTGCCTTGCCAGCTCGTGCGTACTGGTCGGCGCATCGTCTTCCGGCTGATGGCCTGGAACCCGTGGTTGCCAGTCTTGTTTCGTGCCGTGGATGTGTTGCGTCAACCTCTGCGATGCTGACCCGATCATGGATCTGAGCCCGGGCGGTCGAGGTCCCGGTTTCTTTCAACCCTTCAAACAGACACGGCGAGGCGGCAACTGAAACAGATACAACACGAACCGCATACCTGGAAAAAGCGATCTGGGAACGGGAGCTTATGCCTCCAATTTTACGGCCGTGAACCGGCCGTTTGTCCACTGGTTATGCGCTTGTTTTGGGACTAGCGGGCTCCCAACTCCTCAAGACTGGCCTGCAGAACGTCGGCCAGCGAATCCACATCGAACAGTCCGCGTCGTAGTAGCGCCCCATCCGGCCCCACGATCGTGAATGCTCCGGCCGGTGTCCCAAGCAGCGAGAAACCGCGGTTGGACATCAAAGGAAACGTAATGTTTCCTGGACGTATGTCCGAATTCAAAGACACGCCGACAAAGCTGAAGCGGGCGTCCGTACCGTAGGCGGTGTATGCCTGTTCGAACGTGTCATGTCCGGACGCGTCGAAAACACCCAGGACGATGATCGATCCCGAGTAGTCGGCCAGCGTCTGCGAATAGCCAGCCGTATCGGTGACGTAGAAATCCCGGACTGCTTCCGGGAGCAGGGGAACCCCCGCATTGGAACCCGTCGTCAGGCCATCCAAATCCGGCACCACTGCGCCCTCTGCTGGCTTGGCCCGAAGAACGTCCGTTCCTTCAGCGGCCTTCAAAACAGGGCCCTCATACCTCATACGTAGAGCCGGCCAGCGCCGCTTATTCAAGCGCGGGTGCTGTCTCCGGATCAGAAATTCCCATTCCCGTCCAAAGAGCGAGGGCAATGGCTCCGGCACCCGCAAAGGCTCCCTCCAGGCGCATTGGCCGAAGGCTCAGGCGAGCGCCACTTTCCGCCCGGACAAGTTGATGGTCAAAATAAGCACGCAACCGCGTGTCGATCTCACCGTATCCTTCCACCTCCTGCCGGCATGTGCCACACGTTTCGAGGTGTGATTTGATGCGTGTTCGGACTTCCCAATCGGCACTATCGGAGAGGAAGTCCTCCAGTCTGGATTCGACCCATTGACAATCGTTGCTCATAGTTTCAAGGCCTTCTTGAGGCGCTTTCTCCCGTAGAAAATCCGTGACTTCACCGTCCCTTCGGGGATTTCCAGGATTTCCGCAATCTCAGGGATCGTCATGCCTTCCACCGCCAGCAGCAGCAGCGGTACCCGGAATTGCTCGGGCAAGCGCTTCATCTGCCGGTCCACATCAATGAGTGCCTCACGGTCGATGCGGGTCGATCCATCGGCGGGATCAAACGCGCGTACCTCCCCGTCGTAATCTTCCCGTTCAAGGTCGCTGAAAAACGTCCACCGTTTGACCCTCCGCATGAAACTCTTGCGGTGGTTGATTGAGACGCGCACAACGATCCGCGCCATCCACATCCGGAGCGGACAATCGCCACGGAAATTCTTAAGTCCGCGGTGGGCTCGCATCAGCGCTTCCTGGACGATGTCTTCGGCGTCAGACACATTCCGTGTCGAAGCGACCGCGATGCGCATCAGGTAGGGTCGATGTTCTTCAGCGGCCCCGTCGAAATCGATAGGGCTCTCTGCCGCTGCGGGAAGAACCTGCTCCGGATCGCTACTTTCAAGGACGGTGTCGGGGGATAAAGAGTTCACGGCTAAATGGGATTCTCCAGGCCGCCATGGGACTCGTGACAGCGCAACGTTGGCCGGCGCGGGCTTCGCCCTCAGACAGTAACGGGGCATGGCCGATGCGCCGACGCATGGCCGATATTCAGGCGGACGCTGGACATACACCCCCCTACACGACATCGGGGCACGAGGGAGAGCGGCCTCTCCTTCGTGCCCCGATTAGTCAGAACGGATGCTTAATCCGTTCAGGGTTGGGGGGTCAGTTCCAGCGGTAGCCCGGACTCACCGATAAGGCTCAGTGTTCCGGACGCGGCCTGGCCTGGCGTCCCGTTGTACAGTATGAACTGCGTCGACCAGCCCGCCGAGTCCACAAAATGTGCGAAGAATCGGTCATCCGATGTCGGCGCATCCATCTCGTTCGATGGCGGGGTCGTGGTCATCTTTAACTCACCCATTGCGTTGTGCCGCAATCTCAGTCCAACGACTGCGACCTCAGCGCTCCCCTCGATCCGGAGCACTCCAGAGAATGTTCCAGTCAGTGAGTCAAAGATTTCGTCGAGGAATGTGGCTTCCTGACCCGACGGAGGAATCAGTATTGTCTCCGTCGCGGCAGCCCTGGTGCCATCAAGATTCATGAGCTCCAGAGCCACATAATTGAATGTATCCGTTGCGTTGGTGATGGCCAGTCCGGTTCTTACCGAACCCGCCTCGCCCGCGGCCCCGGACACTTCCGCATAGGCCCGGAATGCCCGTCCTGCTGGCATTGCGGCCACAGGAGCTTCCGAAACGGTCTTTCCGTCCTGGATAAGAGAAAAGACGACCAGGCCGGAGGGCGCGATGGTTCCTCCGCTGGGAGCCACTCGCACAGAACCCACACTCAGTGTTCCCGGATTCGATGTTGTGAATCTCTGAGCGCTATTGGGAGGAATCGAATAATCAAAGCTCGATCCTATCTCCCCATCCAGCGTCAGGGTTACGGGAGCCGCCGCGAGCGCGTCTTTGCCCGTTCCAAGGAATCCGACCGTTCCAGTGATCCTTGCATTTGTTGGATTCACGAGAATGACCTGAGTCGCCCAGCCGCCGCCATCGGCAAAGTGGGGGAAGTAGACCGTACCGGTAGAGGCCGACGACAGCGATGCGACCGGGAGCGTCGTCATCAGGAACTCGAAGGCTTCGTTGGTGAATCCACGGAGGGCGACGACAGCGACAGGCACCGATGAAGTAAACGTGAGGGTTCCCATTACCCCATCTCCACCCTGCGGCAAAGATCCGGCATATGGGTCCTGATTCAGAAATTTCGCCATCTGCTCGTGCGCACCCAGCTCGAAGCTACCGCTTCTGAAACTGGTGCCACTGGTGTCGGTAAAGTAGAAGTCGATGGTTGCCGGCCCGTCGTTCGGATTGGCGATCGCCAGTCCGGTATTGACCAGGCCACCCACTTCGGCAAATATCCGGCCTTCCATGACCGTTTCCGTTGCCGGGACACCCGCTTCAGAGATGAGCACTCCTGCGCTGTTCCTGAATGCAAAGATTGCGACCCCGGAAGGCGTGGTCGCACCGTCGTTCGCACGGATTCGTGCATAGCCAGACCTCCGTGCCCCTCCCGTTCCGCTACTGGTGATTGAGACACCCCCGCGGTCCGTGATCTCAAACGATTCGGTACCCACAGGGGGCACCGAACTGTTCCTTACCGTCATGTTGGATATGGCGGCGGCGCGATTCCCGGCCGGATCCTGGATCCTGTTGGTTCCAGGCGTGTAGCTGACCGTGACCGGCTCGATATCCCGCACCGCCGCGGTGAGCATCAGGGTCACCGCGCTTCCGCTGACGGCCACACCGTCCGGGCTGACCAGGGCCCGGTTCGGGGTACTCCCGACCATGACAATGAAATCGGAGGCCGCTGGCACGGATTCTTCGTCCAGCTCCTCGTCATACATCAGTGTCAGAATGGCCCCGTCCACGGTCGCTTCCGTGAGCTCCGGCCGGTCCGTGAGGTTATCCACCTTCTGGGCAGGCCACCCGGGGTCGGGCGTCCCTTCCATATCCTGGACCGGATTATCACCGGCCGTGTAACTGACCGTCACAAACTCGCCATCCAGCACACGGGCGGCGAGCATCAGGGTCACCGTGCTGCCGCTGACGGCCACACTGGAGACCGGTGCCTGCTGACTTCCGACCATGACAACGTAATCGGAGGGCGCCGGCACGGAGTCTTTGTCCAGCTCCTCGTCATAGGTCAGTGTCAGAGTGTCCCCGTCCACGGTCGCTCCGCTGAACTTCGGCGGAGTCTCCACGATCGTCTTGTTCGTCACCGTCATGTTGGATATGGCGGGGGCCGCATCTCCGGCACTATCCTGGATCTTATTGGTTCCAGGCGTGTAGCTGACCGTCACCGCATCGCCTGGCATCACCGCCGAGGCCAGCGTCAGGGTCACCGCACTGCCGCTCACGACCGCACTGGAGACCGCCTGGGCCTCACCGGCGACCATGACCGTGAAATCGGAGGCCGCGGGCTGGGAGCTCGGGTCCAACGGCTCGTTATAGGTCAGGACGATTGTGTCGCCCTTCACTGTCGCGCCGTCCGTTGTTATCAGTGCCGGCGGGTCCGTGGTGTTGTGCACCGCCATTTCGTTCAGAGCAGCGGCGGGATTCCCGGCCGCATCCTGGATCTTGTTGGTGCCGGGCGTGTAGCTCACCGTCACCTTCTCACTCTTCAGTACCGCTGAGGCCAACGTCAGGGTCACCGCACTGCCGCTGACGGCCACACCGGAGATCGCCCGATCCGGATCGCTCGCGACCATGACCGTGAAATCACCTGCAGCCGGGGCGGAGCCTGCGTCCAGCTCCTCGTCATACATCAGGACCAGAGTGTCCCCGTCCACGGTCGCTTCCGTAAACATCGGGTCATCCGTGGTGTTTTCCGCCGCCTTGCCGACCCAGCCGGGATCGGGATTCCCTTCCATATCCTGGATCTTATTGGTGCCGGGCCTGTAGCTGACCGTCACCGCCTCGTCACCCCTCACACGGGTGGCGAGCATCAGGGTCACCGCGCTTCCTTTCACGGCCACACTGGAGATCGCCCGACTCGGGTCACTCCCGACCATCACCGTGAAATCGGTGGCCGCAGGCACGGAGTCTTCGTCCAATGCCTCGCCATAGGTCAGTGTCAGAGTGGCCCCGTCCACGGTCGCGCTGGTGAGCTTTGGAGGGGTGCTTGAGGGCGTGTTGTTCGTCACCGTCGTCGCTGAGAGGGCGGCGGCCTCAGCACCTGCCGCAGCCTTCTCCCGGAGTTCATATGTGCCGGGCCTGTAGCTGACCGTCACCGCCTCGTCGAACATCACGGCCGACGAGAGCGTCAGGGTCACCCGACTGCCGCTCACGGCCACACGGTCGACCCCCCGGGCCGCCCCCTCGACCATGACCGTGAAATCGGACGGATCAGGCGTGGATGTTTCGTCCAATGGCTCGCTATACGTCATTTCCAGGGTGGCGCCTTTCACTGTCGCGCTCATGAACCTCGGCTCATCAGTGATGTTGCCCACTTCCCTATTTCTGAAGCCAGCGGCTGGAAGCCCTCCTGCATCCTGGATCGGGCTTGCATCAGGCACAGTGTAGGTGACCCGCACCACGCCACCGTCAGACTCCACCTCCTCGTCGAGCGTCAGGATCACCATGTTTCCGACCACGTCTACCGGCGCGTCGCCTGTAATCAGGATGGGCACGCCGGCAACCGTGACGTCGAAAGCACCCGCCGCAGGTATGGAGCCCTCGTCCAGATCCTCGCTATACGTCAGGACCAGCCGGTCGCCATCCAAAGTCACATTGGTGAGCTCCGGCGGTTTACTAAGCTTCCTCACCTCCTCATCTTCGAAGGCAGCGGCTGAACCTTTTCCCGCAGAATCCTGGATCTGGCCTGACAACCCAGGCACAGTGTAGCTGACCCGCACTGTCCCAGCGTCAGCCGGCACCGCAGCGGCGAGCGTCAGGATCACCATGTTTCCGTCCACGTCTACCGGGTCGACATCTAGTATATCGGCAGCAAGCTCGATGGGATCGCCGGCAACACTGACTGTGAAGCCCTCTTCAGCCGTGTTCGTCGTAGGCACGGAGTCTTCGTCCAATGCCACGTTATACGTCAGGACCAGCTTGTTGTCGTTCACTGTCGCAGTGGAAAGCCTTGGGGACACCGTGTTGTTCCTCGGCTCATAGGGGTCGTCCTCGGTACCGAGGGCGGCGGCGGGATTCCCATCTGAATCCTGGAAGAAATCGGCGGCGGGGACACTGTAGACGACTGTCACCTCCTCGTCCTCAGTCACGGCACGGCCCACCAGCCTCAAGGTCACCGTGCTGCCACTGATGACCACAAGCTCGACCGTCCGAGCAGTCTCCTCGACCATGACCATGAACGCTTCAACCGCTGGTACGGAAAATTTCTCCAATCCCTCGCTATACCTCAGGACAATGTCCCTGCCATTCACTGTCCCGCTCCGGAACCGTGGCCCCACATTCTGGTTCGTCAACTCCACAGCGTCTTCGCCCGTGAAGCTCATCACTGCATTTGGCTCCTCTGCTTCATCCTGCAGCTGATTAGTTCCTGGTGCGTCGTAGGCGACTGTCAGCTCGACGTCATTCGCCACCCGGGCGCTGAGTGTCAGGATTACCGTACGGCCACTCACCTCAACTTCTGTGACGGTAGGTGGAGGAACAGCGCCCGCGATCGTGAAAACGCCCGGCTCAGGCACGGAGTCTTCGTCCAACGCCTGGTCAAACGTCAGGACAACGGTATTGCCGCTCAATGTCCCGCTCGTGAATTTCGGTGCCTCCTCATCCACATCCAGCACCCTGATTCTCACCGCAGCTTCGTCGCTGACGCCTTCAGCCGACACTTTTAAGGTGAATTCATAGACCCCGTCACTATTAGAATCTTGCGGGTCCTCGTAATCCAGCGCTGCCAGAGCAGCAACAGTAAAACTGAGTGCGCCTCCGTCCCCGGCCGCTATAGGAACAAATTTATCGCTATCAAAGCCTGTTATCGCCCACTCCGGATCCGCAGTTATGCCTGACTTGGTCACTCCGAAGGTATGGAAAGGTTGTTGGTCACCGAGAAGATTCTCATTAACCGTAAGGTTGATGGTCGCCCCCCCCTCCAGAACCAGGCTCTGCGCCTGCGCCGTGGATGGCGTTGCCAGCAACAGTGCAGTGAGCGCGAATACGACCACCGAGGCACCCATCGCTCGGGCGGCTGCACTGCGCTCACGCGGTGGCGTGTATCCGGAATCGCTCCACTTGCGGCACCATCCGGTCAAAGTGCGTCTCAAGCCATTGGGGTTCGAATAATCCAGTACAGTCATGCGTTCATATCCTCCATCGATGATGATTGCCTTTTTCCATGTCAAAACTCGGCTGGCCACAGTTCTCCATCAAAACTCTGCAGGGCACATTAACACGGAGTGCGTATCACGGGATACCCGTAATTCCGGCCATGGACCCAGCACCGCCATTTACTTATGGCATTTACTGGACCATTATCAAATGTATTGTTATGTCAATAGTTTGGCGAATCCAGGAGCATCCTCAAGTGTGTCCGTTTGACTCACGGCTGCCGGCAAGTGTGTATTTTGCGCTAAAAAACTCCCAGGCCGCGCCCGAAAGCAGACCGAACCTCTGGGGCGGCATGCGCCGCCGCCCCCGCTGTAGCGTCAGGAGAGGCGTCCGAACACGGGCGTCCGGGTGCGGTCATTGTGTTCAGGACTTTGGGGCCGGTCTGGGCCTCCGGGACCGGCCATCGCCGGCCGCTACCCGCCCTAAACGACAAGAGCCACCTTCTCAGGCGGCTCTCGCGTTCTTTCTGCCACGCGCGGCAGCAAGCTACGAGACAACGCAGATGGAGTGCGGTGTCAACAATAATCCTATCATCCTCACCCCCCCCGATTCCAACTAAATAAACGGGACTGAGAAGCGTGAGGGTACGCCGTCACGCATCGCAGTCCCGAACAACGCCCCGGGATCCGTCACTGCTGCTCCATTCCGGAACAGGTTCAAGCGCTCCCGGACTTCCGCTCTCGATATCTATCATACGATACGCAGGGTTTGATCGGGCGCCATGGCGTTCAATCCCGGGTTCAGGCGCGGCAACGCCTTGCGCTGGATTCCGCCGCTTGATTATAGTGGCTTCACTCGGCCAGAAAACCAGGGCCGGCACCGCGCGGTTGGACCGCCCCAGGGGCGGGGCGCAGGAGGGATGCATTGGACATGGCGGCGCGTAGAAGGTCCGTCAGTGCAGTGATTGCACTGGCACTCTGTGCCTGTGCGGCCCCTCCAGCTTCTTCCAGCGTCCTGGCCGTCAGCCTGGAACAACTCTCCACATCTTCCCAACTCATTTTTGAAGGTGAGGTCATCGGGGTGGCTTCGGCTTTCAATGCCAATCAAACCAGCATTCACACCTACGTTAGGTTTCGAGTGGTGGATGTGATCAAAGGCGCCTACAGCCAAACGGAAATCACGCTACGGTTCCTGGGAGGCACGGTCGGTGAAATCAGCCTGAATGTTTCCGACTCAACGCTGCCCGGACCCGGAGAGGCGGGCATCTACTTCGTAGAATCGCTGGAACGCTTTCAGGTCAATCCACTCTACGGCATGGATCAGGGGCACTTCTTGATCCTCGAATCCAATGGCCAACGCATCATGGTCACTCGGAACAGGCGCGTTGTGACCGGGTTGCGCTCCGATGATCAGCCGGCAGGGGCAGGGCTGAGCGATGGGATCGCGCGCGGACTGTCCGTAGACGAATCTGGAGGCCCCCCGGCCGGCGTCACGGTGTTCCAGTTCAAGCAGGCGATCCGGCAATACTCGGGCCAACTGCCTTGAGACGGCCGTCCGTGGCGCGGGCATGGCTGGTGTTGGGTGCGGCCGTCATCTTTGCGGCGGCGGCCCAGGCCTATGTCCTTTACGACCACAGCTGGCCTTCCGCGACGACGACCTTTAACGTGGACATAGCCGGGGCCGATGGCAAGTGGAATACGTCCTTCGAGCAGGCGATGGGCCGCTGGAATGCAGCGACCCTTTTCGAATTCAGGATACGGCGCGACACTTTCGAGAATCCCTGTGACGGCCTGCCCACCGGAACCAGCGACGGGGACTTTGAGAATGGAGTGGCTTTTGCGAGTGATGCCTGTGGTGAAGCCTTTGGTGACAATGTCGTCGCCGTGAACCAGTGGTGGTCTCAAGGCACCCGAGCGCTCCAATCGAATATTCACTTCAACGATGCGTATTCCTGGAACGTCTATGATGGTCCGTATAAGACAGGCCAATGGGCGGGGATAGAGGATTTCCGCCGGGTCGCCGTACACGAACTCGGCCATGCGCTTGGGCTGGGTCACGAGGACGATGTCCCGGCCATCATGGCCACATCCCTGAGCAGGGGCGACACCCTCATAGGGCCGCAACCCGATGATATCGCCGGCGTCGCCGCCCTATACTCTGGCGGGCCTCTGCCATCGGCCCCGGTTTTAGTGAGTCCATCCGATGGGGCGGCGGGGGTTTCTCTGACCCCGCGTCTCGACTGGCGTGCGTCTGCGAACGCCGACGCCTACGATGTGCACTTCGGCACCTCCAGCAATCCCTCCTTGGCACAGAACTTAGTGCGTTTAAGCTATCGCCCGGGACCGCTCGCGACCCACACCACCTACTACTGGCGCGTGGTTGCAAGGAATGCGTCAGGGACCTCCAGCTCTGCTACATACCGTTTCACGACAATGGATTTGAGGCCGGCGAACGACCTGTTTTCGAACGCGCGACCAATTGCCGGGCCGTCGGGAATGACGACGGGCAGCAACGTAGGCGCCACCGGGGAAACCAACGAGCCGGGAGCCGGGAGCAAGTCGGTGTGGTGGCAGTGGCGGGCCCCCGGGAGCGGGACGGTAACGATCGACACGGTAGGCAGCAGTTTCGACACGACCCTGGGCGTGTACACGGGCACACAGGTTAATGCGCTGACCTTGGTTGCGGAGAATGATGATGCCGACGGCCTCGACCTGCAAAGTCGCGTGACTCTGAGCGTGACGGCGGGGACAGCTTATTGGTTGCGGGTTGCCAGTTTCGATGGCAGTGAGGGCAGTATCGTCCTCAACTGGAACCTCGAAGAAGAAGCGGAGGAGGTTTCGCACAAGCACATTTTTCCGCAGTTCCCCTTTGGCGGGGGCTGGGAATCGACACTGATGCTGCAGGCTCTAGATGGCGACACGACCTGCACGTTTTCGGCGCAGGACCGCTTTTTGACGATGCAGCGTTCCTCTGGCGAGACTTACACAGGAACGGAGCTGTCGTTCTTCCTCCCAGGAATGAACGATTGGCGCATTCTCAAGACAGCGGCCCCGCCGGTCAGTGTGGTCTCGTCTGGTATGGCAGTTCTCGATTGCAACAAGGAGGTTTCAGCGAACACGCTGTTCTCGCTGGAAGTTGGCGGTTCAGTGGTTGCCGAGGCTCTAGTCGAGCCATCCGAAGAGGTTGTGGCCTCCGGAGAATTCGCGGTATTCCTTGCCGATCACCGGGATAACGCGCGGTTCGGAATGGCGGTGGCGAACCCGTCGAATGAGCCGCTCGACGTGTTCGTGACGGTGGGTGACACGAAAGGACAGGTCGTCGTTGATACTGCGACCGTGAGGATCCCGGCGAACTCCTCCAAGGCCTTTTTTGTCGACGAGTTGGGAACGATCCCACCGGGCCATAGCGGGCAGGTTCTCATATGGTCCGCCGAGTCGGTCTACGTGGTCGGCTTGCGGTTCACCGGGGTGGTGTTCACTACTATTCCAGCAACAGTGAGATCCTTTTAATGAACGTCTGTCCACAGAAAGACAATCTTAGTAGGAAGTTCCGCGACCTTGTTGCATGGATCATCCCGAAGGATGCCTTATCATCGTGTTTTTCAACACAGGGGATAACCTGGATGCCACATAAGTTCAACGCAGCGCGACGGCACAAGTTCGATAAGGCGCAGTATCGGGTGATCCACTGGGCAGAATATAACGAGAGCCTGCGCCAGCGGGGTGATCTGACGATCTGGGTCAGTGAGGAGGCTCAAAGTGTGTGGAGCGCGCCGCGCCGCACGTCGCGGGGTGGCCAGCGGAGATACTCGGATCTGGCGATCGAGACATGCCTGACGCTGCGCACGGCGTATCGGCTGGGGTTGCGACAAACGCAGGGACTTATGGGATCCATCGGCACGCTCATGGGGCTGGATATACGGGTGCCGGATTACTCCATACTGTCGCGTCGCGCAAACGGTTTGAGTATTGCTCAGATGAGGCAAGCCGGGTCTGTGGCTGTCCACCTGGTGGTGGACAGTACCGGCCTCAAGATCTTCGGCGAGAGGGAATGGCTCGCGCAGAAGCATAAAACCAGGGGAATACGCCGCCGCTGGCGCAAACTCCACCTCGGACTGGACCTGGCCAGCGGTGCGATTGTTTGCGCCAATCTGACTCACGATGACGTTGGAGACAGCACCGCCTTACCTGATGGGATGGACTCCTCCTTGATGACTGAGTCGGCATCGTAGTGCCAAAGTCATTGTGAAGCCTCGCGATGGTGCGGGCTAAACACGAGGACGTGTAAACAAGAAGGAGTCCGAGATGAAGAGTAAAACGATCGCAGTGGATCTGGCAAAGAATGTTTTCGAGATTGGGATTTCCGACCGCCCCGGGCAGATGACGAAGACATACCGTTTAAGCCGGGGAAAGTTCTTGTCGTTTTTTGCGAATCAGGAGCTGGCGACGGTCGTGATGGAAGCCTGCAGTGCCGCCCATCACTGGGGACGAGAGATCCAGAAACTGGGGCACACAGTGGTACTGATTTCACCGCAGTATGTCCGGCCCTACGTACCGAGGAGTAAGACGGATCGGGCGGATGTAAAAGGGTTGCTGGAGGCCCACCGGAATGCCGATATTCGGGCGGTACCCATTAAGACGGTGGCGCAACAGCAACTCACCGCCCTGCACCGCATCCGGTCGACCTGGATGCGGACCCGGACGGCGCGCATCAACATGGTGCGGGGGCTGCTGGGAGAGTTTGGGCTCGTGCTGCCGACGGGAGCCCGGCGGCTGGTGCCCGGAGTCATGGGGTTGATCGAAGATGCGGATGTTGAGATCCCCATGACCGTACGCGTCATGTTCTCGGAAGTGTGCACCGAAATCCGCGAGCTGGAGGCACGCATTCAATCGGTGGAGCGGGAGTTGGAAGCCCGGGCCCGTCAGATGCCCGAGGTGGCCCGTCTGCGCTCGATCCCTGGAATCGGGCTGTTGACTTCCACGGCGATGGTAGGTTTTGTCGGTGACCCCCGACGGTTTCGATCCTGTCGCCACTTTGCCAGTTATCTGGGACTCACCCCGCGTGAGCGTTCGAGCGGAAACCGGCGTCGGCTGGGAGCGATCAGCAAACAAGGCAACGTCTACCTGCGGATGCTGCTCATACACGGTGGCCGCACTCTGCTATGGAGTGCGCATCGAAAAGGGGCGCAACCTTCGGCTCTGCAGAAATGGGGTCTCCGTCTCCACACACTCCGCGGGCACAACACGGCCACGGTTGCTTTAGCCAACAAACTGGCCCGCACGGTTTGGGCCGTGTGGACACAGGACACGGCGTACGAGGCTGACCGACGGGCGGCCTGACACCATGACTGTAGGAACATCCTTTCAGTAGACTGCGACGACGTTCGAGTTGATGACGTACCGGTCAGACCGGCGCGGGGAAACGCCGGAGAAGCCGTGGCCCCTGGAGGCCGTTTACCCGGTTGGCACCCCGCGCGCGAATTTCATCATGGCCCGGAACTCAAACGTTCCATTCGAGAGGCCGAAGATACGGATGCAGTCGATCTGTCACTCAACTCGAAAATCAAATATCAGGATGCTGAAAAGAATCTTCGGGAAAAGGATATGGGACAGCTGCGCCTACTTGACAGGAGGAGTCCAGATACGGGCTCCTGGATCAACTCGATGCCCCGGTCACGGGCTTTCTGGCTGACGGCGCCTATGATGGAGCGTCCACACGGGATCTGCTGAGGGAACGGTATGGGGAGACCCTGGATGTGGTTATACCGCCGCCAAAGAACGCAGTGACCCGACCGCAATCGGCGCAGGATCCAACCGTTCGGGATCGCCATATTGCCCAGATCCGCAGCAACGGCCGCATGGCATGGCAACTGGCCACAGGGCACAACCAGCGCAGCCGGATAGAAACGCAGATCGGCCGTTGGAAGGGTGTCATCGGCCCCAAGCTCAAATCCCGCAGCTTCTCCAGGCAAATCACGGAGATCCAGGTCGGCCAGAAAGTTCTGAACACAATGACCGCACCCGGACGGCCTGTGTTCGAACGCATCGCCTGACGCTACGGCTTGGGGAAAGGGGGAATTCCATCTCCGCCCCGATCCATGCAACAACGCTCTCCTTACAGTTGTTCCAGGTCTGACCGACGAATTTTCCAACCACCAACCTTGATGGCGGCCAGCTCCCCGTCTTTGATCTTGCTCAGTAGCCAGCCGCGCGACATGCCCGAATATTCGGCTGCTTCTTTCAGAGTCAGAAAGAGCTTGTGCCTAGGACCGATAGATGGTCGGGGAATGCCCGATGTCAAAAGCTGCAAGAACATGTCACCCGCGCTGCGTCCGGAGGGGCCGGCCGGGACAAGCGCGGCGGCCTTGCCACGCGGGGCCGCCGGTGAGGCCACCGGGAACGGCTCAAGCCGTGCGGACGCCGATCGGAGCGTTTCAACGTCTCCGGGATGGTAGACCGGCGTGGACCGCCTCCCCGGAATGCGCCGCATGACTTTTTGAATCTTCTTCTGAGTTGCCAGCCGCTCAATAGTCTTCTCGGAACACCCAAGTATCTGCGCCGCCGTGGCTTTCGAGAGCCAATCGGAAAATTGATCGCCTTTCATGTTGTCTCCCCCGCAATCGGAAGTAGAGCCACACAGGGCTCGGGGGCATAATAGCATGAACAAGGACAGCTTATAGACAGATAACGACAGTGTCTGTGTTGTCTATGATCTATGGTATCAGCCGATTACAGAGGACACATGAGAATGAGGCACAACGCCCTGTGGGTGGCCGCCGGTGCCATCCTCGGCCTAGCGGCCACCCCGGCCGCCTGGGGCCAGGGGAGTTGGCGTGGTCTGGTTGTGGCATCGGAAAACCGATGCGCACCCTACAACAGCGATGACTATGGATATTCCCAAACTTTGGAGCGCGCGGCGATCGCCGCGATGGGGGGCGGATCTATGGACCCTACTCCAGCCGGACCTTCTCCCGGCCGACGGACACCGACATCGAGCATATCGTGGCACGAAGCGCGGCGCACGATTCCGGGCTATGTGCGGCGGATGATGCCACAAAGCGGGCATTCGCCAATGACCTGTTGAATATCACTCTGGCTTCTTGAATATCACTCTGGCTTCCCCGGAGGTCAATCGAGCAGCGAAGAACGACCGGGATGCCGCGGCATGGATACCAACCTTGAATAGATGCTGGTTCGCCGGCCGCGTCCTGGGGGTACGGCTGAAATACGGTCTAACGATCGACCGCATGGAAGCCACGGCCCTCGATCGGATCTTGGCCGGATGCAATTCGACGGCCATGATCTTCGCCACCGCACCGCCGTCTCCCGTCGCACCTCGATCCAACACCCCAACACCCCACAAGGGGGGCGAGAAGGGGGCGCTACGCTCACCCAATGGGACACCAATAGGAACAGGCGGATTTCATGCGCTGAAGCACGGGCGCACGGGATCGTGCCGGTGAGGCGCGGGCATCCGGCATACCCGTTCATGCTGGACGGCGACGGGGATGGCGTGGTCTGCGAATAGAGAGAAGAAAGGAACATGAGGTCAGCACAGAGTTACGCGATGCTGGCCGCCCTGAGTCTCGTTACGATGCAGGGCGCGCCGGATGAGACAGCGTCGCCGTTCGTGGACCTGTATCAGCTCCCCGAGGTAATCACGTCCAACGATGAGTATGGAATTGGGTGGACGTGGGGTGTGACAGCGCCCGCGCTGCACGTCGGCCGGTGGCGGTGGGCGGCTGATGCGACCGACGACGGGCAGCCGTGGGTTGAGGTCGAGTGTCGGGTTGACGGCCGCCCACTAGGAGCCTGCGCCGTAGAACGCTTTTAGGCCATTATGGCCACGGTATGTTGTGGGTATACAGCGCTTAGCGTCGATATGTAGTGCCGGGTTTTTTCTACGGCGCAGACTCCTAGGGCTAGAACGGTCCGTAACCATGTTCCTATTCACATGCGAATCGCCTTATTGAGTCCTGGAAACACTGACGCGGATGCAGGGGAGGTCGAAAGCCTTCCACCCGGAGGCTATTCCTTCTTTACGACCGTCTTAACGAACCCTCCATACTGGCCTTCAACCCGGATGTTCGACGAGCTACCGCCTCCCTGGCCCTGCGACAGTGCTGTGGGGGGATCAACAAAGTACATCACCCCGGTTTGCGGATCCAGCGCGACACTGTGCGGCCGTGCCCCCAGATCTCCAATCACATCGATTTCTTCCCCGTCCTTCAAGACAAAGATCGCATTAGCATCGGTGTCTCCGATGTAGACCGTGTCGTCTGCCGCGATTGCGATTCCGGTGGGTCGCCCAAAGCCGATGTTGGCCCACTGTTCGATAAACTCTCCATTCTGATCGAAAACCTGAACGCGCGGTTTGCCCGATTCACTCTGCCACTCAAGAACGAGCAGGCGGTCTTTCGAATCGATAGCGAGGGCATGAGGCGTATCGAATTGTCCAGGTCCTGATCCCTTCGTACCGCCAATGATCTTAATGAACTCTCCATCTTTCGAGAAGTGCACGACTCGGGAGTTCCCATCACCGTCGTCCGCCTGACCGTCGGACACGAAGAAGTCACCATTCCGAGTCAAGGCGACGTCGGTAGGGCCGTTGAAAGCGTCCGTCGATTCATTGTCGCCGGCCACACCCTTCTTCCCGAGCGCCATAAGTTGCCGTCCGTCCATCGTGTACTTGTAAACCATATGGATGCCGCGATCGGTGATCCAGAGGTTTCCTTCATCGTCAAAATCGACGCTGTGCGCATTGGGAAACAAACCGTCACCCCAGGTTTTCTGGAGTTCTCCCGCACGGTTGAAAATGAGGACCGAGGACTGCTCAGCCGGCGCAATCGGTGGGCCGGAAGGCCGGATTACGATGATCGTTCCCTTCCCATCAGCGGCTACCCAACGTGGCCGACCCCATGTATCTTGTCCCGGCGGGGGCGAGCCAAATAGCATGACCTCATAGTTTGGGTTCGAGGTCTGTGCAAAAGCGCCAGCCGCCAGAGCCAAGACCGCCAAAATCATACACACGCATCTCTTCATGCAACGCCCTCCCTCAGTTAATTTGCGAGCAATAGTAAACCTTCGCTATCTGACGGGATTTTACATAGGACCCAAGGGCTGTCAAGTCGAATCGTAATCAGCGTATCGGTGTGTCACGCGGCCATAATCAACTTGGGCTCGATGGAGTCAGCGGATAAGCGATCTATCGCGCCAAGCAACGGTTGGGAAAAGGGGAATTCGATGTGAGCCTATTAAACTTTTCGAAATGAATCCAACGGGTGAAAGTCCAGTCCGGCTAGAGTCGTAGCAGGCAGGCCGGTAGCGAGGGTTGCCTGTCGCCAGGTGATCGGCGGGAGAGAAGCGCAGACAGCGAAGGAGTGGGCCGCGAGGATACAATTCCGAAATTTATCACGTGCCTACAACCTTCGATTTTCTTGGATTCACACACATCTGTAAACGAAGCCGGCGAGGAAAATTCACTATTCATGTTCGAACGAGGCGGAAGCGGCTACGGCGCAGTTTGATGGCCGTGGCGGTTCGGTGGGGCGAATATCGGCATGATCGGGGTGGACGTGAGGCAGAAAGCGCGCAGCAGGAAACTTCGAGGCCATTACTAGACGCAATTGACTCAGGATATCCTGCAGGTCGATGCATCGGAAACTACGTTCGATGGTGGGTGATCTGGGTCGTCAATGGTTTGAAGATCGAGGTTGCGAGGAGCACACGACCCGCGCTTTTGTAAATGGGAAGGTGCTCCGTGTATGTCATTCCGACCACAGTTCACTTCATACAAGCGACGAGCTGGGGGGCATTTCCCCATAAGCGCTAACTTGTTTATCAGTATTCGAAATAGCGCGTCAACTGCGTTGTTCGTTGTCGAGGACGCTCTGCCAAGGATTTCGAGATGTGTCCCCAATCGTGGAGCATTTCCGACAAACGCAGTCGCGGTTCGATTGTGCGCTTTATTTGGTTGAGCACCATTCCGAATTCACGCCACGCACTCTGTGGGCGGCGATTCTTCCATGCCGTATCCCCAGGGGGAAATAGATTCCGCATGGGCAATCAGCTTCTCCGTAAGCAGCGCCACGAAAAGCTTGCCGTAGAGCCACGCCTTAGCGCTTTCATCATCGTACTTTGGGAGATGGCCAATTGCGCGATCGACTTGAATCTCTTGAAGACCAGTTCGACCGGCCATCGGAGTCGATACCATTGCAACACGTCCGGTGCTGAGAACTCCGTTTCTGGAAACAGGGTGATGACTTTCCCCGGAAGAGATACTGAAACGAACGCATCGAGAACGCGAATTTCAATAATCGACAGGATCTTCAACGCAGCATTTTGGATCTATCCGCGAAGCGGATTTAGTTCAACGCCCATAGGGCGACACTGTCAGCGCTGCAATAGGTGCCGGACCCTGCTTAAATCGCTTATCCGCACCGTGTAGCTCGTTTCCGTCGTGAAGCGCATTTACCAGTCATCGATGCCCAATACCCGACTCAGCGCTTGTATCAAACCCCCAACAATAGCAAGGGCGACAATGGCAGTCAGAACATTAAGGACGGCTTCGAGGAAAGCCAGCTCCGGATTGAACGAACTGAGGATCAGAGCTGCTATGCAGAGCAACGATACGAGCGTCAACGCGACGGCAGTAGATACAACGACCATAGGCCGACGTCGCAAGATACCAAGTCTTGGTGGAACCAGCAGCATCTCCAGAAAAGCCTGCGGGGATTCGGACTCCGATGCAGCTTGCTTCAGGACTGTAATTGCGAACATCGCATCGTTCGGCTCGTCACAGTGGGTGGTGTATACGTCGCCACGGTGGCGCCTGAGGAATGCTTCGCCGGTTGGCAGATCGATCGGTTCATTAACGGACTCAGCGATCTCCAGAATGCGGCGGTAGCCAGGTTCCAGTGACAAAGTTCTCTCGGAGGCATGCAACTTGACGTCGGGGCTGCTGTAGACTCTCCTTCGATATACCACTGGGACGATGGGAACCGCTTGCTTCACGTACGGCGGGCTGAGGTCGGGTACGAATACTTCATCCGCATCGAAGGAAATCCACAAATCACGACGACGCTCGTCAAGTGGAGTTGTTAGGCTGTGGGAATTCGAGAGCTTGACGTAAGGGTCCCAAATGACCAACTTAATGTTGGCTTTACCACCATCAGCACAATGAACGGTCGAACTGGACGGCCATCGACTTGCGCTTCCTTCGTTCACGATATCCTTTTGAGTTTTCCACATGGAAACCGCCTTCTCGTTGCCACTATAATCACATGCTTTCGGTCTTCATCAACACTTCATTGAGTGCAATTCGTGCTCCAGTAGATTGCGGGCTGGTCCTAATGTAAGTGGTTGGTTCTTATACCTTCAAAGTGATGCAGCGATCATTCCGATCCGTACCCGAGCATATGGAATGACAATGTGGCGGGAATAGTCTGAATATGCGGTATTTCGACAAAGTAAATGGAGGGTGTGGCGCTTTCGCGCGCCGGACTGCGGCCGCGCACGGGTTGACATAACACCCATACGGCGACACTGTCCGTCTTTCCATTTTCGTCAAACCCTGACTATTCCGCTTATCCGCTGATGGGAAGTTTTTCAAGAGGATTCATCAGGGAATATGGCTGAACCAGACTAAAGGTGATGTATTCATCGGGCCATCAGACACACAACATCTTGTCCTTTTGGGTCAAGATGTTCGAGACAGTCTCATTGACGCCGATAGGTCGTTGTTCATTGTGTCGTTTAAAACAGGCACCGCAAGGCAACGCGAAAATCTACATATTGACAAAACAATCAAGCTGATCGCCAACGTGTAACTGGCTAGCAGTAATGTCAGACAAAATTTGGACTTTGAAAATTTGATCGATCCTGATCTGCGACAGATTCGAATATGGCTTCGCGACCACGAGCCTTAAGGCGCTGTGAGAATCGCCCGCTTCGAATCATTACCCACTCCGCGCCAGCACGATCATAAGCTCCCTACTTTGCCACCCGCTTCGCTGCCACCGCTCGCCGTGCTCCTGGAAACCGTAAACCCGGCGACGAAACATTGCCGCCGTCCAGAAACACCCCCGGCTCGACATTGAAGTACGCGGCCAGCTTCTCGATGTGGGTCCGGTTGATCGCTCTCTTGCCCGACACCAACTCGGACATTGTTGAAACTGCGATTCCCGCCGCGAGTGCCACTTGGCGCTTGCTCACATCTCGCGCTTCAATCAGATGCAACAGCACCTCACGATCCGACACAGGTGGGATCGCATGTCGGAGCGACTCGTGCTGCTCGATCAGTATGCTCAAAACGTCGAGATAGTCTTCCTCGCCCTTACTCAATTTACGATCAAGCAACTCGTCCACCAGTTTATTCGCGGCCTTCAAGTCCCGATCCGATCGAATGGCTCGGAGCGGAAATCTCCTAATCAATTCCAGATAATTCTGGAACCGTTCTTTGCTACGCATCGCAACCCCCTTTTAACCCCCGGAGCTACTGCTTCCAGTCGCCTCGATCGTATTCGGCATGGGCCAGGATATGGCGAACAAAGGAGTCAAGCCCATTCTTAGTTGAAACTCTCCACGGCTCACGATGGGTCATGCAACCTTCTTCTTCGATCTCGTCGACGTCTTCGCCTCAATTTTCAGCTCTCGCTGGAGGGCTTCGCGGAGCTTTGGAAGATGACGGTAGCCGATCACCTTCCTCAGGCGCGGTTCGATGTCGATGAGCGCCGTCGCCAACCAGCGTTGCCGCTGACTCGAGTTCTTCCAATGATCGACCTTCGCACACCTTTCCTCGACAAGGGCATTGACCGATTCCAGGCAATTCGTCGTCTTGAACGAACGGCCCAAGACCCCGTACACGCCGAGCCGATGCAACGTGAGGGTCTCTTCCAGGCCTTCCTCAAGGCTCGCAGCCCCCGATTGGTTTCGCTCCTCGAGCTCTCCATGGAGCTCTCCGAGCGCCGCCCGAGCTTCGTCGTACTCCGGGCGCTCGTAGGCCCGCTGCAGCCGGCGTCGCCACACGGCTTGCTCGGTCTTCGATAGGTATCTCACGACGTTCTCGCGTTTGTGCCATTGGCAGCGTTGGACCAGGGCTCGATTCCTGAATGCCTTCTTGACCGCCGCCCGCAGACCTTTGCCGCCGTCGACAATCACCAGCACGCCTTCAGAGATGTCCAGGCCCCGCTCCATCAACGAACGGAGAAACGGAGTCAGCACTTGCTCGTTCTCCGTGTCGGTCTCCACGAAGCCCAAGAAGCGTTTGTCGCCCGAAAGCGTGACGCCCAGGGCCACTACCATCAGGGCGTCGGCAAACGCCTTCCCGTCCAGGAAGATCGCCACGACGTCCTCGCCACTCAGATCCCGCTCCTGCATCTCCCGAAGTTTCGCGGCACTCGCCTGGACGAATCCTCGAGACACCGTCGAACTCGACAGTCCGATCGCTCCCGGAATCGCTTCAGCGGCCGATTCATAGTTCCGGCAGGAGATCCCATACAGCACACGTCTGAGCAGTAGCTCGTTCACCGCGCCACCCGGACTGAGTTCCTCGTAGGTCCGAAGCGGAATCTCCCCGCCCGCCACGCTGCGCACTCGAGGCACCCGAACCGGCACCCGCTGGCCACCCAGCCCCACGGTCCCCGGATTGCTCCCGTGTCGCCGGCCCCGCAACGCCGCCTCCTTTCGTGCGTATCGCTCACCCGCCAACGACTTCACTTCCTCGTCGAGCAACTCCTCCACGTGCATCAACCCCAGTGGGATCAACGCCCGAATCATCTCCACCTTCGAGTCCAATTCCAGTCCCGAGTATTCCTCCCGGCTCAGGACCTCGACCTCACCCAGCACACGCGACTTCTTGCGTTTCTTTACCGAACGTAACAGACTCCTCATCTCGGCTCCTTTCTCTTACAGGCTTGATGTTGTTTCTTCCAATACCATCAAACCATGGGGTTTGGAGCCGTTTCAATTTCCAACTAAGATTGGCACACATTCGAACAAAGATGCGGCCTTTGTTGTATCGAATGGATACGATCAGGCGGTATTTATTACCGCCTATGTTGAACACCGTAAACCCATCGACCGAATCTGCTTGCGGGTAGGTGTTCCGAACGTCAACCAGGCTCGTCCAATTCGCCATCGACGCCACTTGAAACCACGCTCTTAACGGATTCTCGGCGTCCCGATGCTTGCTCCAAAACTCAATCAATCTCTTTTTTGAAACTAAGTGCACGGGTTAACCCTTGCTGAATACAACCCTATAATATTCGCATTATGCGAATATGTCGAGGGAAAGGTTCGCACAGTGCGAATACCTATGGCGGGCGACGACGGGTGGAACTGTCCCTCTTTCCATATTCGTCAGACCCTGCCTATTCCGCTGATCCGCCGTCGCGGCAGGATCGAGACGAGATCTGTTCACATCTTCTTCTCACCCCGGGGTGGGGTGCGAACGGGGCAACTAGAAGGTACTTTCGATGGAGAGGTTTGATGGGACCGACCGGGCTCGAACCGATGACCTCCTGCGTGTGAATTCTTCACATACACCTTGTGTTGATGGTTCTAGCGGGTTCTGGTCCGGGCTCAATACAGCTAATTCGGGGCGTTTGGCAATATTTTGTTCGCAGTTTGTTCGCAGGGCGCTTGCTATAATCACGGCCAGCGAGGTGCTGGTGAGACGTGTCAATGATCTGGAAAGTCGAGTCGAGCAACTTTCACCGGAAGCGTGGTTAGCTTTCCAAAAGCGGTTGGCGTTGAAGGGATACTGACAGCTTCTAACGACACGCCTACAAACCATTCAGGATCTCGCCGACAACCCTTAGCAATGCCATTAGGTCGAGAAACACCTTATAAGAGGAAGCCGAGCTTACTGGTCCTAAGGTAAGGAGATATCAGATGAATCGACTGGTTTCGACGAGGTGGATGCCTCCGATTGTTGCAATCGTCGCCTGCATCTTCTTTACAGTTCGGCCTCTCCACGCCGAAGTGAAGGAAGCGACGAAGACCGTCGGGGGGACGACCGTGAGCTACAAGGTCGTGCTGCCGAATGACTACGATCCGGCAAAGGCATATCCCGGAGTTCTCGTCTTCGGCGGCGGGCCCCAGACGATGAACACAGTGGATCGCACGCTCGATCGGAACTTCCTCACGGAGGCCGAACAGCGGGGTTACATCGTTGTCGCGCCAGCCGCGCCGAACGGGGAGCTGTTTTTTCAGGGCGGGGAGCGTCTCATTCCGGAATTTCTCAACCTGATCATGGCCGAGTATCGTATTCAGGATCGGAAGTTCCACGTCGCGGGACCGTCCAACGGCGGGATCGCGGCGTTCCATGTGGCATCTGCCTATCCAACGTACTTCCTTTCGGTCACAGCCTTTCCCGGATACATGTGGCGACCCAGCAACGCCAAGCTCGACGCGATTTCGAATATGTGTGTGTTTATGTACGTCGGTGAATTCGATCGATACATGTGGCACAACGAAATGGAGAAGGAGGCCAACTACCTGAGCTCCAAAGGCACCCGTGCCCGTTACATTGTCGAGCAAGGCCAACCCCACGGCATTGAAACATTGAGGGGTACCCAGGCGGGTCGCCTGTTCGACGGGTTCGAAGAGACCGCGAAGGGCTGCAGCAGCTAGAAAGTCGCGTTAGACAAACCAGGTGGTTACTGCTGCATATGGGACCGACCGGGCTCGAACCGATGACCTCATGATGTGGGTTCTAAGGTGTTCTGATATGGGCTCGATGGTTCTGACTTGGCGTATTCGGCGAAATCTTGTTCGCACTTTGTTCGCAGTATACTTGTTAAACTCGGAGTCTGTGAGGTCACAATGAGCCGCGTCAACGATATCGAAAGCGAGGTAAGAAAACTCTCGCCGGAAGAACTGGAAGCCTTCAGGAACTGGTTCCAGCAATTTGACAGCGATAATTGGGATCGACAGATCGAAGCGGATGCGAGAGGAGGACGGCTCGACTCCCTGGCGGATAAAGCCCGTCGCCAGCATAGCCAGGGCGACACTTCGGAGCTTTGAAGCACAGCGCGTCGAAGGAAATC
This sequence comes from Terriglobia bacterium, assembly GCA_965263045.1. Taxonomy (GTDB): domain Bacteria; phylum Acidobacteriota; class Terriglobia; order 20CM-2-55-15; family 20CM-2-55-15. The sequence continues at coordinate 5,282,629 of CBDHGK010000041.1, read as the reverse complement.
TGGAAGCTCTCAGACGCACTCCCTCTACGAATTCAGGATCTGGCCCGCAAGAACTTTGACCTGCTGAAGGACGACGCCAACCACCCTTCGTTACATTTCAAGAGAATTGGCCGCATGTACTCGGTGCGGATCGGCCTGCGATACCGGGCCCTTGGAGTGGAGAGCCAGGATGGAGCTCTTTGGATTTGGATCGGAAGCCATGCAGACTACGACAAGCTGTTATCCTAAGCTGCTGTGAAATGGGACCGACCGGGCTCGAACCGATGACCTCACCATTTCGCCCGGTCCACGCCTCCGACCGCGCGGGTTCAATAAACTTCACTTACTCGCGATCGGCAACACCACTATTCGAGACGGCAGCCCATTCGGTCCGTTTATGGAAAAACTTCTCGTGTTACGCTTTGCGCTTCCGCGATGCCACTAACCCTGCCAGGTCCATGCCGATGAGCATGAGAGAAGTGGACCCTAATCGTTGGACAGCGCGGCAGCCAGGTTAAGGTGGATACCACGGTTCATTATGCTGCCGAAGGTAGGGTCGTGATCCCGTCGTAGACCTCAACCGGGGTTAGGCCAATGAAGGTATTTCTGAGCGGCGTCGCTTTCCTGCTGATACTCACCGGGTGCGTCTGGTTCCTGCAGGGCGTCAACGTCCTCCCCGGAAGTTTCATGACGGGTCGGATTGAGTGGGCCGCATACGGTGTCCTGGCGGCGACCGCCGGCATTGCGCTGTTCCTTGGAAACAACCGGGGTGGGCCAGGCGCTGCGCTTGAAACCCGAATCAGGGATCAGTCGGGCAGCGCATCCGACGTGAACCACAACCCAACCGCCTACGCCCAAATGTTGACCCGTGTCTCGGAACAGTGGGGCGCCTGGGATGAATATGCGCAAGTCCGCAGGCCGCTTTCTTTGCGCTACGAGTTTCGGCGAAGCACGCCTGTTTGCCTGCTCTCCGGGATTGGGCTTGTGGCGCTTACTCTGGATTTGTGGTTCTTTGGACTTGTCGTCGAAGGGGGTCAATTTCTCAACGGGTTCGCATCGGCAATCGCTGCCGTACTGGTGTTTCCCCTTGGCCAGGGCGTTATCGTCGACGGTATGACTCAACGGGTCACGCGGTGGTGGGGATGGGTACATCAGCCGATTCTCAGAAGGTCGACCGATTTTTCATCCTTCAGCCTCGTCGATATTCCCCGAAAGCTCGGTCCGAAACCCGGCGAAGCGCACGTCGGGAGAATGGTGTATCGCCCCGTGTGTCTGGTAACAACGGATGGAAAGCGCGTACTTTTGAAAACGTGCACGTGGATCAAAGGAGCGCGGGCTTTAGCGGCAGAAGTCGCCGCGATCCTGTCAATTCCCGTAAACGATCACTTCCCCGACGAGGAGGACTCCACTTTATGAAGCGCCGGACCCACCTCGGACGTCGGGATCGAGACCGGATATGCCCTGCATCAGCGGGTCGTCTGCGGCTGCGTATCGGCGTATCGGATTTGGCTCCGGACTGTTCGTGCCCGGGGCCGACGCATAATCGGGAGGACGTGGACTCATGGATGCTGCACAGGCACTCTACATCTCCAAACCTCACAGCCTCAGCTGGAATCAGGAATATCGCATCTACAGCGATCGTATCGAGTTGAGAGCGAAGATACTGTTTTGCACGCTGCGGATTCCTCTGGAAAATATTCTCGAAATCACAGTACGGCCAAAACCGACGGCAGTTGATTTCCTCCATCACCCTGTGGAAACCTTGTGGTCCTATAACAACGACAGGGCTGCCTTCTCGCGGCACGTGTGGCTCCGCCGCAAAGGGTGGCCACCCAGGATTCGGTTTGTACCGGATGACCCCGACCGGTTTGTCGCTGTATGCAAGCAACTGCGGGATCAGGCGCGTCCCCGATAAACTGTCATATTCATTCACGATGACTGGCTTCATAGTGGCCTGTAACAATGACAGCGTAATTCGCGAATGGGTCAGTCGGACGATCCACCTCGCCTTCCGTTCGAAGTGAAGGAGGATTTCACCTGGCAACTCTCGATACATCGCTCTTCGATATCCGACCCGGCAGGGAGGAGGACGTGGACGTCATCCTGAACCTGATCCGTGGTCTTGCTGAATACGAAAAGCTGTCCCACGAAGTGACGGCAACCGCACCCAGACTTCGCGATACGCTTTTCGGGCCCAACCCGGGAGCTGAAGTCGTCATCGGCCACGTTGGGGCTGAACCCGTGGGATTCGCCCTCTTCTACCCGACGTATTCGACATTTCTCGGCCAACCGGGCCTCCACCTGGAAGACCTGTTCGTTGTGAGCGAGTGGCGGAATCGTGGGCTTGGCCGCCGGTTGCTGCAGCATCTGGCAGGCATCGCCGTCGAACGGGAATATGGCCGGATGGAATGGTCGGTGCTGGACTGGAACGAATCGGCCATTCAGTTCTATCAGAGGCTTGGAGCCCGAACGATGGATGACTGGAAAACCTGCCGACTCACGGGTAAGGACCTCCACTCACTGGCAACACCTGGAGGCGCGTGATGCAGACTTCAAGAGAGATGATATCGATTCTTCCTGCCGGAGGCCGGGTATGAAAGGGAACAGTGCTGATTCGACCGTGGACTTCGGACCGCTGAGGGGACTGATCGGTCGATGGGAAGGCGACAAGGGGATCGACGTAGCGCCGGAACCCGACGGGAGTGAGGAGAGCCCATTCTACGAGACGATCGTGTTTTCACCCGTGGGCGACGTCGAAAACGCGGAGGCACAGGCACTCGTTGCCGTGCACTACCATCAGATTGTCAGCCGCAAATCCAATGACGCGGTCTTTCACAACGAAACAGGCTACTGGATGTGGAACCCGGCTGAAAGTGTCATCATGCATTCGCTGACAATCCCGCGCGCTGTCAGCGTGCTCGCTGGTGGGTCCTTCAAAGGCGCAGGCCCAATCGTATTCGAGGTGGCTGCGCGGCTGGATGATCCGGATTGGGGAATCATTCAATCGCCATTCATGCGTGACAACGCCCGCACACTCGAATTCCGGCACACTGTCACCCTGGATGGCGACCAACTTCGCTATTCTGAAACCACGATCGTAGAAATCTATGGGCGAATTTTCGAACACACCGACGAAAACGAGCTGGGACGCCGTAAGAGATGATCACGGAACGCTCGAGCAGAGTGGGCGACCAATCGCCCCCGTCACCACGTTATTTCCAGTATCGGCGCGTTCGATCGTAGACCACCTGAAATTGCTGACCACACACATCCGAAACCTGGAGAAAGGAACATTTAATGAATACCGCACTGATTCTTGTCGATATCCAGAACGATTATTTCGACGGAGGGAAGATGGAACTGGTCGGGATGGATGAGGCCGGTACGAAGGCTGGACGATTGTTGTCCTATTTTCGTGAGAAAGATTTGCCCACCTTCCACATCCAGCACCTCGCATCAGATCCTGGGCTGGGCTTCTTTCTGCCCGATACCGATGGAGTCGAACTGCACGACAGCATCAAACCGCTGCCGAACGAAACCGTCATCCAGAAGCACTATCCCAATGGCTTCAGAGAGACCGCACTTGCGGAAGAACTCCGTAAAGCTGAAGTCGGCCGCGTTGTCATCTGTGGTGCGATGAGTCACATGTGCATTGACGCCACAACTCGAGCCGCCGCCGATTCGGGCCTGGACTGCGTCCTCATCCATGACACCTGCGCGACTCGAGATCTCGAATTCGGAGGTCGAACAATCCCAGCCCGGGAAGTGCATGGCTCTTTCATGGCATCCCTGGGGTGGGGATACGCGAAGGCACTCACTCTCGACGAGTTTGTATCTCAGTCGGATGCCGAGTGAAGCAGGGTTCGCCTCGGATACCTGAAGACGTTCACGTTGAGCCATGATTCAGTGAAAGGTGCAATCGTCATCGGCGCTTCGTCGGGTATCGGAAGGGCCCTGGCCAAGACTCTCGCTTCAGAGGGATACGCGCTCGGACTGGCATCGCGTCGGACAAATTTGCTGAATGATTTGGCCGGGGAAATCCCTACAAAGACCTTTGTCAGGACACTCGACGTTTCCGAACCGATCGATGCGATGCCCGCTCTTCGTGACTTGGTGCAAGAAATGGGGGACGTCGAGTTGTTTGTCCTCAGCGCCGGTACCGGTTTCGTCAACCACGCGCTTGATTGGCCCCCGGAACGTGACACGATCGCAGTCAATGTCCTTGGGTTCACTTCTGTAGTCAACGTCGCCGCGCGTCATCTGGAAGCCAGGGGAAGCGGCCAGTTGGTCGGCATTTCTTCCATCGCTGCACTTCGGGGAAATCGTGAAGCCCCTGCGTATGGAGCCTCGAAGGCGTTCATATCGAATTATCTCGACGGACTGCGCCACAAGTACGTCAAACTTGGCATGCCGATCACTGTCACCGACGTTCTCCCGGGCTTCGTCGACACAGCCATGGCAAAAGGAGACGGAAAATTCTGGGTCGCCCCGCCTGAAAAAGCCGCCCGCCAGATTTACGAGGCGATCCGCAAGGGCAGAAAGAGAGTGTATATAACCCGGCGATGGAGAATGATTGCCTGGGCTATTCAGGTGATACCGGATTGGCTGGCCTACAGGATTTGAAGCGCCCGTCGTGACCGGGGCGATGACAGAACCTCTTGAGCTACCTGAATCGCCTCCGAAGCCGGATATCTACACCCAACGCTCCGGTCTCATCCCGGGAGGCGATAAAAGACGTATCGTTGTTCAGGAAATACTCAATCAAAATAATTTGCTGACGATTCGACGACAGGTCCTGAGAGTAAGTAATCGCCAGGTCCCGTGTAATTTGCTCGGATATTGTCACCCGCGCGACAGGGTTGTTGTCGGCTCCGATAAGGAAAGGATCGATCCGCACGCGCCCCAGTACACCGAGACGTGAGCCGACACGCTCTTGAAGCAAGTCCGTGAGAATTGTCGCAGCGCCCCCTGTAAATAGCTGCTCGCTCGTCGGTAAGAGACTCGCATCCGGACTGTCCTCGGCCAGTTCCTCCCGGGTGCGCCCTCCAGCTACCAGGCTGACAATTTCCAGTTGAGGCAGCGGAGGATCCGAACGCATGTCCAAGCGTACGTTGTCCCCGCGACCGGTGATCGCCAGAATTATCCTGTAGTCCCGCAACTCCGTCTCTGCCTGAATGTCGATCAAGGGTTCGATGCCCTGTAGATCGACAAAATCGACAGCGCCCCGCGTAATCCGGTAGCGGGACCCCTGGAAATTGAGGTTGCCGGCCGTACTTTCGATGTGACCGGTCATGGTGGGATCGCCCAGCGTCCCTGAAACATCAAGATCCAGTCTTGCGTCAACGCTGACGACTTCGTTCTCAACGCTGATGTTTCGATCTCCTGAAACATGCAGCGCAAGCGCTAGCTGATCGAGCGGGCCCGGCGCGCCAACTCTTCTCGGTCCGCCGGCGAACATCGCCAGGAATGCGTCGAAATCCTCCTCGAAAGACAGGTCGATCACCTGAAGGTTTCCCTCGAGCGAAGGTGTCTCGGGCGTACCACGCAACGCCAAAGCGCCGTCGACGACAGTGCGCAAGCCGTCCCCGGTCCGAACCCGGACATTCGAAGCATCGAGCCGGATGTCGAAGTCGCCCGGACCGACACCATCCACGCCAACCGTCCCTCTGACCGTGACATCACCTCCACCGGCGTTGCCCCGGATGTCGTTCAGGTTCACACGGTTGCCATCGAAGAAAAGATCTCCTGATAGGGCGGACAAACTCAGAAACAAGCTCTCGTGACCCAACGAAACACCATCCAGCGACGCGATACCACCCAGGTCCGGGCTGGCGAGGTTGCCTCCCACCTGGCCATCTACGATGACGATGCCTTCTGCTTCAAGTCCTTCATATCCGCCGGCGACCAGAGACAGGTCGATGGTTCCCTGCACTGAAAGGTCCAGCGGCACCCGCTCCGAAAGCGCGACGGATCCCTCCAGCACCAAAGCGGTCGCATCACCGGTCAGCTCCACGCTCGAGACCTGAACACGTTCAGTATTGAAGTCGAAAGTGAAGGGCTCGGAGACGCTGAGATTTTGATCCTGGAAAAGCGCTGTCAGGCGGGTCACCTGCCCGCTGCCCTCGAGTGCTGCCAGATTCAGCAACTGCCCCCCGAACGACGCGCTGCCAGTTAAGGTGAACGACCCACTACTCAATCCGGCCGGTCGGTCGGCCGCATAGTCGACAAGACTTGCCGTTCCCTGGAATGGGTAACCATCCATAGCTGTATCGATCTCAACCGTCAGGGAAAGTTCAGAACCTGCCTGGATCCGGCCGCGCATACCGCCAGCGAGGGATTCGATCTCGAAGACCGCCTCGGGAAAGTACTGCTCGCGAAACCGAACGTCCTCAAACACCGCCGTGCCGTCAACCCGCGGTGCTCCCACGGTTCCGTCTACACGTAATGCAGCGGTCTGCACAGATCCGGCAAGTCCGGTTGGGACACCCAGCCATTGCCAATCCTCTAGCCGGTGTCCGGAAAAAACAATGCTGCCGGAGAGACCACCGGTCCCAGGCTCATACAGAACCTCTCCTGTAAGTTCCGCTGCTCCCTGCTCGACGACGATATCCGCGATCGCGACGGCATCGGGATCGAACCGCACACCGGCCGCAACCCGACCGAGGGCTTGTCCGTCATAGGAAATCGCCGCCGACTGCAACCGGGCATCGAACTGCAGGGGATCGAACGAAGAGAGATGGAGGTCACCGGAAACAACACCTTCCAGAGGCTGGCCGACCAGGCGACGGAGTTCTGGTGCGGCGAGTCTCACGATGTCGACTGTGAGGTCGGGGAGCGCCAGCGCTCGATCAATTCTCCCGTCCAGCAATATTTCTGAATCTCCGTCCACCACGCGGACATTCACCATTTCGATTCCATCCGCAGTCAGCGTTGCATGCCCGTCGAGTCGATCGATCATCCGGTCTCCATACCTGTGACCGTTAACCGTCAATCTTCCAGAAATCACAGGTTGGGCGATGCGACCTTCGATTGAGCCCTGCAGCCCTCCGGTTCCATTTGAAGGACCGTATAGAAAAGCCAGGTCTCTGAAGTTTTCCGAGTCGACTGCGAAATCGAGCGCCGTGACTTCTCGATCAATCAGGCCGTCGGCTTCGAAGGCGGTCGAACCCAGCTGTGCAACCAGTCCAGTGACCCGAACGGCGCCTGGAACGCCGTGGTATCGGGTCGAGCCCGAGATCGGCAGAGAAATATCCCGCCCGCTATCGGTCCCAGCTACAGCATCAAGTTGGAGATCTCCCTGGAAGTCAAAGCGGGAGAACTTCCCCTCGAACCATCCGGCCAGTGTTCCACCAGCGGTGGACGTCACGACATAGGGAGCGGCCCATGGATAGATTCGACGCAAAGCCGTCGTGTCGATGCCCTCGTAATTCAGATCGAGCTCAACCCGCCTGGACGGCCCCGGCAACGACAACACGGCCGCCGTACCCATGGTATGACCTCCCAAGAGATCGGCGTCGAGCCCGGTCGCTACAAGCGTCCTCTCCGGGTATGAATACTCGAAATCGGAGGAGAGGGTGGTTCCGCTCCACACACCAACACGGAGCCTATCTGAACGGACGTGGCCGGAAGAGCGGAACCGGGCAGCGGCAAACTCAAGGTCTCCAACTGCCTCCATCCGGCCTTCGAGGTCTTCATCGACAAAGAAATAGTTCAGAAATCTCAGATCGACAGTCCCCGTATATCCAAGCTGCACCTCCGGCCCACTGAATACCTGGTCGATCTTGCCCTGAAGTGTCATGCGGCTATCACCGGATGCCACCTCGGCCGTTTGAACAAGAACCGTACCCCGCGTGTAGTCGAAGTCAGCAGACAGGGCATAGGGAATAAGAGGCCTGTCCACTCGCGCCAGGGCGCCGTCATAGTCGATGTGACCCGAGAGAACTCCCGTGCTGCCCGCATATTCGAATTCGCCCTCGAGCGAAGCCACACTGAAATCGACATCGACGCGCTGCTCGTCGATATTGAGCGAACCGTCGATGACGACGAACTCATCAATGGACAGCTGAAAGCCTCTGGATTCAGATTCGGCTGGACTGGTTGGAAGCGGAACATTCGTGGCATCATCGGCATCAATCGCGATGAAGATCTCGAGTCGTTCGATAGAAAGCGAGGTTAAGTCCAAATCCCTCCGAAACAGTCTTGCCCATGAGAACCCTATATCGACACGCTCGATCGAGGCGAGGGGGGGACCGGATGGATCCTCTTCTCCCCTCAAGACAAGGCCCTCCAGCGTAAACCGCTGCAGGCGAAAGTCCGCGTCGAAGCGCTCCAGCGTCGCGGCCGTACCGGTGCGTTCTTCGATCCAACCAACAACATAGTCGGCACCAAATTCTTCGAAGTCCGGAGAACTCAAAAAGTACACGACTCCTCCGACCACTGCCAGCAAGACCAGCGCGGCAGCACTCAGGATCTTGAGTGTTCTCTTTTTATTCCACCACTTCAATTTCACTTCTCGCGATGAGCGAATCCGTCCAAATCGATAGTTCACGATCTGCCTTTTCGGTCGTGACGTTCTCACTGATCAACTCGCTGACCTCATCCACTGCCGGCAACGGCTCCAAACCGCGAGCCTGCGCTTCTGGAACAAATACCGTTTCATAGTAGTTAATGATTTCTTCGTCCGTTGCTTCCGTAAATCGCCGAAACCTCAACTCGAAATAATCAATTCGTTGCAATCGTTTACGTACGGCGTCGCGGATCACAGTGGATGTCAGTGCTTCGGAGTCCGGGAGATGAGCCATGTATTCATCAATCCGTTCTTCGACCACCTGAAGGCCCGGGAACTGATCAATCTGATCTTGAATCAGTAAGTCTTCGATCACCTCCTGAAGCAGGTCGGATTCCTCCTGCCTGACAGGATCGCCGAACAGACGCGAGACCTCCCGGTAACGGTTGACGTCGCCCAGCGTCACAACACGTCCGTCGATGACGGCCATCAGACGGTCAATCACATCCGCATGACTAACCCCGGCTAAGGACACAATTCCGATCGCTATAGCGGCAACAAATGACCGGTACCACCCGAAGGGCCGGATCTGGGTGGTACAGGTCAGCGGGACACAGTGAACCACCACGAAAGACGTCGGTCGATCGTTCAAAACGTATGCCCCAGAGTAAGGAAAACCTGGTTCCTTGACTCGTTCGGTTGGCGGTTCAGGTTGAAACCGAAATCCAGGCGGATCGGACCCAGCGGCGATTCGTACCGCATTCCGAAACCCGCAGTGTGTGTGAAATCTCCAAAATTGAAGTCGGAAACGTACTGGAAAGTGGTGCCCGTATCGTAAAACACCGCGCCTCCAAGACCCGAGATCCACAGTGGAATCGGAAACCGGTACTCCAGATTCAAAATTGCAAGCGCATTGCCTCCGCCTTCGATTCCCGCTTCATCCAGCCCGAAAGCCCGGAGCGTCGTCGATCCACCGGCAAAGTAGCGCTCGGTTATGGGCAGCGATGCCGTATTTCCGTAGGGTTGATTCCAGCCGAACCGCAGCGAGCCGGCAATGACCGTTTGTTTGGCCGGACGATACAGACTTGCCTGGGTGAACAATGACATGTAGTTCACCTGGGAACCAAAGTGCTGGTTCGCCACCCGAAGAGTTCCCGTAAAATAATTTCCCCGTCTCGGGTTGATGGGATCGTTCCGGGTGTCACGGATATAGGAACCCCCGATACTTGCGATTTCAAATGTGCCGGTCTCGTCAGGAAAACTTCCGGCACGGGGATTCACCCGAATATCGCGAAGGTTCACCGTCTGAAAACTGGCCGAAAACAACAGGCTGTCCTGATTGGTGAACTGTTTTAGAGATTGGATCGAGAAGTCAATTCGGTTGGCATCGAAAAACTGCTCGCTTGTGCGCTCGAAGTACAGCGAGGCGAATCCGTCGAGGTCCCAGTTAAAGAGTCTCGGTTCCCTGAATGTGGTCTGAATTCTCTGTTCGCGTTGGCTACCCCGAATCCTGAAGCTCAAAGAGCGATCCAGTCCCCACAGGTTGCTGTGCGTCAGTTCGACGGTGCCTCGAGGACCCTCTCTGTCCTGAACGCCAACACCATACGTCAGCAACAACGGACTGGCATCCTCGAGTTGGATCAACAGATCGCGGGTGCCGGGTTTATCCTGTTCAAGCGCCACAATGTCAACCCGATTGAAAAGCCCAGTTGCGTATAGACGCTGCTCGGCCTCAAGAATCGTTTCCGGGTCATAAGCCTGACCCGTACCCAGCTGGCTGTTGCGGTGCACTACTTTGTCCCGTGTGCGGGTGTTTCCGGCAACGAAAATCGCACCGATCGAAAACGGAGCACCCTCCTCAAGACTGTAGCTCACCTCCACGCGGTCAGTGCCGGCAGTACGATCGACGCTGGATTGCACCCGGACGTCTGGATATCCATGCCGGTGATAGTTTGAGGTGATCGCGCTTCGGGCTAGGTCTACTGCGGCTGGAGTGTAGACGCTTCCCGCAAGCAGACCGGCGATCCGGGAAAGGTCGGCCTCGTCGAACACGGTGTTTCCCCGGAATCCGACGCTACCAATTTCGAGCAGGGTGCCCTCTGCGATCTGCAGTACCGCTGTGATTCGGTTCCCTTCGATCGAATATTGAGGTTCGACGCGAGTCCCCGCAAAGCCGGCAGCCGTGTACATTCTCGCGACCGTCTCCGCAGTGCCCTCAAGGAGTTCGGGGCTGAAGATCCCACGGCTGAACAGGCCGTTTCGCGAAATTCCGATTGCGTCGTACAGGACTGCGTCAGCGAAAAACGTATGGCCCTCGATCCTCACTTCGCGAACCGAGTAGCGCTCACCTGAGGTTACCTGGTAGTTGATCTGGAAGGCATTGTCACGGGGTGCCGCAATCAGATCCGCTGAGACCGCAGCCTGGAAAAACCCCTCGCGGCGAAGATACTCCAACAGATTGACCCGACCCTCTTCGATCAGATCCGGATCAACACTGCCTTCGTCAAATACGGGAATCAGTTCGCGGAGTGCGGAATCCTCCAACGCGTAGCCGCGAACCTGTACCAGTGTGAACGGTCCGGGCCGAGCAACGACCCGCAGGTCCACGGCATTCTCGGCTTGGTCATAGCGTTCAAGGAAATCGACTGCGGTATTCAGAAATCCCAGTTCGGCAAAGTTAGAGCGAATATTTTCGGTACCCGCTTCCAGACGCTCGGCAACAAAGGCGTCACCCACTCGTACACCGAAAGCGTCGCCGAGTTCGGATTCGCTGAAGGTTTGTTCGCCGCCGTCAAACACAAGATTCCGGATCACTGCCCGGCTACCCACATTGACGGCAACGGTGACGGTGACAAGCCGACTCTCGTCGTCAGCCTCGTAAGTGGGTCCGATCTCCACCTGAAAATACCCTTCCCTCCCGAGCTGTTCGCCAACTGCAGCTACAATATCGTCCAATTGGGTTCTGGAAAAGCGCTCACCGTGAGGCAGATCCAGATAACTGGACAGGGGTCGTTCCAGGAGGTTCGGTGGAGTGAGTACGACCGTCGCCAGAAAGTAGGGCTCTTCGACAAGAAAAGTCAGGTCAGTCGTGCCGTCAGGGGCTGGAGAAGCGTCAACGTTGATTCGGCCATAACCGCCCGTGTCATACAAGGCCTGTATGGACGCGTGGAGAGCCTCGGCGGTCAGAATATCGCCAGACCGGATGGGGATGACTTCAAGGACGCTTTCAGGAGCGCCTTCGACATGAACGGCCCCGACGGACGCAGGGTTGGGCTGTTGCGCGGCCAGCGCCAGGGGGACGAGGACCCAGGTGATGAGGCAGATCGTCCGCATAAGAACGTTAGACGGCAGCCAACCCCCGATCGACACCATGAAAAATGCCGACCATCCACAGAAAAAGCCCGGCGCAAACGGAAAAAAGCCCTACTCACGCAGGACTTTTCGCGTTGATCTCGACCGATAGGGACTCAAGCGGGCTTGACGATGCGGCCGTTTCGAATACAGCTCGTGCATACTCGCATCCGCTTTGGGGTCCGGCCCACGAGCACTCTCACCCGCTGCAGATTGGGGTTCCATCGTCGATTGGTAAGGTTGTGGGCGTGGCTGACTCGATGCCCATACATCGGGCCTTTCCCACAGATATCGCACCGCTTTGCCATGAACAGTGATTCCTCAGTCTGGCGATAAGTGGCGGTGGACCCGCCATGGTCCATTACCTCCGCCAAGCCGTAAATTATACCAGACAGGGCAGTTGGGCTCAATGCGACAACGCCAGAAATCCTTGATCCAGGACCTCTGGCAGATGCTAGAATATTCAGACATTCTTTTAATATTGGAGCATTATCCGTGAAATCAGGTCTTCCAGTCATCTTAGCAGCAAGCATAGCGTTTCTGTTTTCTGCCTGTGCAGGCGTATCCACGCCTTCTGCAGACGTCGTTGCCCGTGTGAACAACATCGACCTGACCTCCGACGATCTCGAAATGAGACTCGCAGCAAGCCTCGTAGGAGTCGACCCGGTACCAGACGAGGAAGCGCTTGAAGGCCTCCGGATGGGGCTTCTGACCGAGATGATCGGCAACGAGATTCTTCTGCAGCTTGCGGCTGGAGACGCGCTGACGGCGACCGACGCCGAAGTGGACGTGGAGTACAACAACTTCAAAAATCAGTACTCCGAGGAACGTTTCGAAGAAGTCCTCGGTCAACAAGCGATGACAACGGACGACCTGAGGGAACAGCTGCGGATGTCGCTGACGATCGATAAGCTGCTCAACAAGGAGATAACCTCCAAGATTTCGGTTTCAGATGCCAATATCGCCGAGTTCTTCGAGGAGAACAGGGAAAACTTCGATCTCCCGGAGTCGTTCCACTTCGCACACATCCTGGTCACTCCGGCTGCCGATCAGGGACTCAACAATCTCGAAGGCGACGACGCAACAACGGATGAGGAGGCGCTTGAGAAAGCGACCCGTCTCCTGCGCGATATCCAGGGAGGTCAGGACTTTGGCACCATTGCCCGGCAATACTCTGAAGACCCTTCGTCCGCGCCTGCAGGCGGCGATCTGAGATTCCAGCCGATCGAATCCATTGGCGCCGTCGATCCTGTCATAGCTGAAGCTATTCTTGAGATGAGAGAAGGCGAAACCTACCCGCAGATCCTGCCCACACGCTTCGGATTCCATCTCCTCAAGTTGTTCGAAATAGACGAAGGCGGCCAGAAAGAGTTGTCTGATCCACAGGTGGAAGCCCAGATACGGCAGATATTGTTCGATCAGCAGGACCAGACACTCCGAACGGCCTATTACGAGACGATCCGGAACACCGCGAGGGTTGAAAACCTCCTGGCGCAGCGCATCCTCGACCGGGCCGGGCCCGCATTATAGGGAATCAACCGCAGACCGGCCCTCGCGGGCGAACACGCGCGCCCGGAAAATCGAAGCGGCTCCGACCTGTGTTCCGTCGTCCTGAAACCACCCCGACACCTTCCATTGTCATCCCGCTGGTAGCTGAAACCCGATGGGCAGCCGGCATTTGAGCTATCCTTAGCGCTTGCCGTATCAAATCGACAATCTTTCTTTCGCCTACTCCCAGACTCGTGTCGTCGACGGTCTGTCCCTCGGTGTCGAAGCCGGCGAATTTCTTGCCATTATCGGACCCAATGGGGCTGGGAAATCCACCCTGCTCAAGCTGATGGCGGGTTTGCTCTCCGGCTTCCAGGGATCAGTCGATTTCATGGGCCAACCCATCGCCGATTACAAACCGGTCGAACTGGCCCGCAAAGTTGCTTTCGTTCCACAGGAGACACACGTCGTATTTCCCTTCACGGTTGATGAAATGATCCTGATGGGTCGCATGCCTTATCGGGAGAGCTTCTTGTTCGATACGGAAGCCGACGAGCGCTGCGTCAGCCAGGCAATGGCGCTGACCTCAACCGAGCACCTGACGGGCAAGATGTTTACCGAAATCAGCGGCGGTGAGCGGCAACGCGTAGTCCTGGCAAGTGCCCTGGCCCAGACGCCTGCAGTCCTGCTGCTGGACGAACCCACAGTCTATCTGGACATGAAGCACCAGCTTGGGTTCTACGAGATTCTCGCCCGCCTCAACGCCGAGAACCATATGACGGTCGTAGCGGTCACCCACGACATCAATCTGGCGTCCCGCTACGCGGGAAGAATGATGGCCATGCGTGAGGGCGCCATCGTGGTCGAGGGAAGTTCCGACCGAGTGCTGACGGCAGAGAAGCTTCATGAAATCTTTGGAATCACAGCAGACATCATCGAGCGCCCTGACGGTGGACGATACGTCATCCCGACCACGTAAGGCCCAACTCACACCGGCCCGGTTCCTGGCCACCGTCGGGCCATGTGCGTTGTTTCTGATCCTGGTTGTCCTGGTCACTCCGTGGATTGGATCCGCCGGTGTAACGTGGCAGCGCGTCTGGGAAGGGCTGAGTCCCGATCGCGAGATCTTTCTCATTGCACGGCTCCCACGGATTCTGTTCGGTGCGCTGGCCGGTGGATCCCTGGCCGTAGCAGGAGTTCTTTTTCAGGCAATTCTGCGGAATGCACTCGCAACCCCGTTCACCCTTGGGGTATCCAGCGGCAGTTCTTTCGGGGCCGTCTTCGCGATATGGCTCGGATTGGATATCGTAATTTTCGGAATCCCCATCGTCTCGGTCGCCGCGTTCGCCGGTGCCCTGTTTACGATCTTGCTCGTCTTCATGATCGCCCGGAGCCGCCACGCTCTACCCACGTTTACCCTGCTGCTTGCCGGCGTCACCCTGAACTTCGTGTTTTCGGCCCTCATTCTGTTCATCCATTTTGCAGCCGCGGATTTCAACGAGTCGTTCCTGATGGTGCGATGGATGATGGGCGGCGTCAGCGACGTCAGCTACTCCATGATCGCCAAATCCGCTCCGATCATCATCGTATCGGTCCTGCTGCTGCTGGCATACGCCGCCCGGTTGAATCCACTGGCTGCAGGTGAGGACTGGGCCACCACCCGCGGCGTCAACGTGGAACATCTGAAGCGTGTATGTTATGTCGGGGGGTCGCTGTTGACGGCCACGATTACGGCCGTCACGGGTCCGATCGGGTTCGTTGGACTGATCGTGCCCCATTCGCTACGCCTGATCGCGGGTCCGGATCACCGCATTCTGATTCCGGGAGCGTTTTTCGTTGGAGGTGGATTTCTGGTTCTCTGCGATACGATGGCACGGACCCTGTTCGCACCAACCGAGGTGCCCGTGGGAGTGATAACGGCCTTGCTCGGCGGGCCATTCTTTATCGTCCTGTTAAAACAGAAGAAAGGTAATTTGTTCTAGACAGCTCGTCCGATCCCCATCGCGAGTACGCGGCATCGCCGTCTTCGAGAGCATCGGGGCCACGGCCGAATCCCAGGATCAGGCATAGCGGTCCCGGCCGAATCCGATGCCCGCAGCTGGCAGTCAAGCTGGGACACGGAATCCATTCACAAACGAAGTGGGCACCGGTCGCCCGAGCAAATCTCAGCCCTGCCGGCCGGCGACATGGTCAAGGCACAGTGTGAGCAACGGCCAGAGCCGCAACACCGTTCCAGTGGGACCAGCAGGCAAAGCGCCCTTCGTCGCAGGTCTCAGCCGGATGTGGCAGGACGGCCGGATCAATGGGAACAACATCGCAGCAGAGGGGTTGCCGGCATTTGACGCAGAAGACAAAGCCTCCACTCAAAAACGTTTGCTCGATCCTTCGAAAACCGCAGGTGCAATAATCCTTCATGGTTCACCTCTATTGTTTCGACCGTTATCGATACTGGATGTTGTTTTGTCAATGAAAGACCACACGACAGGGAACAAAAAGCGCGGGCTCCACTAATGCCGCTCGCCTGGGATCGGGGGATTTCCATTCACCCGAAAGTTTCAGGAATCGAGTCGCATCAATGTAGGGCGAGTGTCCATACAACTCGGAGAATGCGTTTGACGGGTGTAGAATAATTCGATTATGACCGCGCGGCACAGACGGGTCCTCACAGTCGCCATGGCGATCATTCCGGTGTTGTTTGCCCAGTGCCTGGTCGTGTGCGCGACGCAATTCACCCGCGCAGATCTGGCCACTGAAGGGACCACCCAGCCACCGTGCCATTCGGTCCCGGATCAACCAGAAGAGGACCACGGGGCTCCATGTTGCGGTTCCGGACACCTTGCGGTTCGGAGCGCGCAGGATACCGGTTATTCAGGCCAGTCGGGTCTGGAGACAATAGACAGCACACTGTCGCGATTTCTCACGACTGAAGTACAGCCGATTCACCCGCATCACCATCGGATCCACCACCCCCCACCGACTGCCTCGTCACCGGCTATCCGGACCACCGTCCTAATAATCTGATCCTCCCCGTCCGACGACAGCGTTCGTTTGAACAAGCTGACTGGCGTGAAGGAGAGATATGTTCCAGAAATATTTCTGTGTACTGATGCTTGCGATTGTGCCTGCGGATGCCTCCGGGTTGGCTCCGGTGAATCCGAGTCCCGGAGCGAATCAAGCTGAACAGGCTCCGGCGATGTCGGACATGACGATGGTGGAGACCAATCGCGGGGCAACATTTCTGCTGCTGCAGAGCTCTGGAACCAGCCTTCAGCCCCAGGCATGGCCGATGCCGATGGTGATGAGCCGCTCCGGTGCCTGGAACCTGATGTGGATGGGACAGGGATTCCTTTCCGTCACTCAGCAAAGTGGTCCACGCGGAGGGGACAAAATCTACGCGCAAAACTGGGGAATGCTGGGTGCGGCCTATGAACTCGGAAATGGCAGTCTGATGTTTCGCACCATGCTGAGCCTGGAACCGGCCACGATCACGGACCGTTTCTATCCGCTCATGTTCCAAACCGGGGAAGCGGCATTCGGTCAGCCGATCGTCGATGGGCAGCACCCGCATGACTTCTTTATGGAGCTGTCGGGCCAATATGCGCATCCGCTCGGTGAGCGCGGCATGTTCAACGTTTACTACGGAGCCATCGGCGATCCGGCCTTGGGACCCACTGCGTTTCCGCACCGGGCCTCGGCCATGGAGACTCCCCAGGCGGTGCTGGCGCATCACTGGCAGGACTCCACTCACATCGCCAGCAACGTGCTCACAGTGGGCTTCGGCTTCGACAAGGTTCGGATCGAAGCTTCCAGCTTTCACGGCTTCGAACCCGACGAGGGTCGCTGGAACATTGACTACGGCGAAATGGACTCCTGGTCCACACGCTTAAGTGTTTTCCCGACAAGGAATTGGAAGTCCCAGATCTCCCTCGGACGCCTGAAGCGACCCGAGCAGTTTCACCGAGACGATGTCGTTCGGGTCACCGCGTCCCTCCATCACATCAACCCGGATGCGGTCGGAAACGCTGCCGCGACGAGCTTCGTCTGGGGTCGCAACTACAAGACGATCGAGCATGAGGCCAGCCATGCTTTCCTGGCGGAAACGGTCGTACCGATCGGCGAAAAGAACTTTCTCAGTGGAAGGTTCGAATGGAGTCAGCGGGATGAATTATTTGCGAACGATCATGCACTCGAAGAGCAGATCGAAGATCAGCAGGGTTCCCATACGTTCAGCGTGACGGCGTTCACGGCAGGCTATACACGCGACGTACTGCGGACCGATCACGGCCAGATCGGTATTGGAGCCAACATATCCACGTACATGATCGATGATGCGTTGAAGCCGTTCTACGGTGACCGTCCGGCGGGTATGACGGTCTTCCTCAGACTACGGCTGCGCACCCGGCCGTAGTACTCAGAAACACAAATCAAAGCGGAGAGGGGGGGATTCGAACCCCCGGCACGGTTACCCATGCAACTGCTTAGCAGGCAGCCCTGTTCAACCACTCCAGCACCTCTCCGAGGGAAATTCTTCTGGGACCACACCCGAATCCAGCAGCCCTGGACTGACGCGCCTTCGGCGCGATGAACGAGGTGTCCGCTCGAAATTTCCTGTCAATTATAGGAGACCCCTATCCAAATAACCACCTGGAGGAGATCGGAATGCGATCCGGGACGGACAACCATTTCTCACACATTGAATCGGAAGGTCGTGAACTTCGGAATAAATAGGTCTCCGTCGGGGAAGTCCCTGGGCTATTCTTACCCCTGGAATGGAGACTCGACTCGCATTGTTTGTCGCCCTCGTCTTCGTGGTTCTTTTCTGGAACACGCTGCTGTTGTGGTTTATCTATCGGGCATTCGCAACTTCCACAGCAAAGGTCGTCCGATATCAGCACCATTGGGATCAATTTTTCAGAGGCCTTGGCATGGCTCTCGAAAAGGCCGAACTGGCCTCTAACAGGGCCGCCGACTGGTCGGGACAAGTCCGGGAGAGAGTCGTCGAGGCAGGCGGAAACGTCGATCGGGTGGAGAACTGGCTGGGATACAGCATGGCGAAAATCGATTTCAATGTCGACCGCGTCTCGAATGAAATCACCGCCGGGACGGACCGGATCAAGGCAGCCGTATCCGAACCCCTGTTCCGTACCGGAACCGTGGTTCAGGGGATCAAGGCACTTCTGGAGCTACTCCCATTGGATCGGCTCGACAATGAAGGGAATGAAGGGAATGAAGATCGCCTCCGACACTCCCAGGATTAGACTCCCTTCCTCTTGTTCAACCAGGCCCAGGCCGTTTCCACGATCGTCGGCACATCGCTGTGCTCGGGCACCCAACCGAGCAATGCGCGCGCCTTGTCTGCCGCGGCGACAAGACGCGGGGGGTCGCCCTCGCGACGGGGGCCTTCCGTTACGTTGAAATCGAATCCAGTCACTTTTCGCACTACATCTATGACTTCTCGAACGGAGGCTCCCTTCCCCGTCCCCAGATTGACTGCCTGAGACTCGACGCTTCCTTCAATCAGCTTGCCCAGCGCAACGACATGCGCATCGGCCAGGTCTGTGACGTGCACGTAGTCACGGACGCAAGTGCCATCGGGCGTTGGATAATCTGTACCGTAGATCGCCACCCCACTCCGGAGTCGGGCCGCAGCCTCCAGTACCAGCGGAATCAAATGTGTCTCAGGCACATGGTCTTCTCCGAAATGCCCGGCCGGATCGGCCCCTGCGGCGTTGAAATACCGCAGAGATAAATGCCGGATGCCATGAGCTGAGCCAAACCATGCCATCGCCTTCTCGAAGGCGAGCTTCGTTTCCCCATAAGAATTGATGGGACTCTGGGGATGATCCTCAGCAATTGAATCCGTCAGAGGGACGCCGTAGGTCGCACAGGATGAAGAAAAGACCAGCGGATGGACTCCGGCATGGTTCATCGCTCGCAGGAGGTTCAGTCCACCGACAACGTTGGTTTCGTAGTAGAGTTCGGGGTGGTCCCGGGATTCGGCAACCAGGGCCTTCCCGGCAAAGTGCAGGACTCCTTCGATCGGATACCGGGAAAACGCACTCTCGAGGTCTTCCGGGCGGCGGATGTCGCCTTCGAGGAACGGCACGTCGGTTACAAAATCCCGGTGCCCCGTCGAGAAATCGTCGAAGACCAGAGTTTCAAACCCAGCCCGCCCAAGAGCTTGAACGGTGTGCCGTCCGATGTAACCGGCCCCGCCCGTAACGAGAATCACGATTTCAATGCCCTCTGAAAGTAGTCGATCGTGAGTTTGAGGCCCTCGTTAACGTTGATTTGCGGTTCCCACCCAAGAAACTCGCGGGCCCGACTGATGTCGGGGCATCGAACCCTGGGGTCATCTTCAGGAAGGTCGCGACGGATTATTTCACTCGAACTGCCGGTGAGTTTCAGTACCCATGCGGCAAGTTCCCGGACAGTGTACTCCTGGGGATTTCCGATGTTAAACGGCATTCCGATGTTGCCTGTAAAATCAGCCTCGGCGAGGCGCATGATGCCGTCAACCGTATCGGTGACGTAGGCAAAACTCCGGGTTTGCTTGCCGTGTCCATAGACGGTGAGAGGCTCGCCATTGAGAGCCTGGACGATGAAGTTGGACACCACACGTCCGTCGAGGGCGCGCATTCGGGGACCATAGGTATTGAAGATACGGACGATGCGTGTGTCGACACTATGGTGCTTGCGGTACGCAACCGTCATGGCCTCAGCAAATCGCTTTGCTTCGTCGTAAACACCCCGCGGCCCAACCGGATTCACATTTCCCCAGTAGTCCTCGGTCTGGGGGTTCATCAGTGGATCGCCATAAACCTCCGACGTGCTGGCGAGAACGAAACGGGCTTTCTTGGCCATCGCGAGCCCGAGAGAATTGTGTGTTCCCAGGGAGCCGACTTTAAGCGTTTGAATCGGCATCTCCAGGTAATCGATGGGGGAGGCCGGTGACGCGAAGTGAAGGACGACATCGACGGCCCCGTCGACCTTGATGAAGGTGGTGACGTCATGTTCGACGAATGAGAAGTGATGATTGCCGTTCAGGTGCTGAATATTGTCGGGACTGCCTGTCAGCAGGTTGTCGAGACAGACCACCGTGTAGCCGGAGTCGAGCAATCTGTCGCATAGGTGACTTCCGACGAACCCGGCACCACCGGTGATCACTGCACGTTTCATTGACTATGCTGGATGCTCTCTAAGTAAGTTGAATGCTCTGTCGGGCTACTTCCGGCCGATGCCGTAGTACGTAAATCCCATTTCCCTCATCTGTTGGGGATCGTATACATTGCGGCCGTCGAAAATGGTCGGTTGCCTCATGGCATCTTTCATTCGGTTGAAATTCGGGTTGCGGAAGGCCTGCCATTCCGTAACCACGAGGAGCGCATCGGCCCCGTCAAGACATGCGTAGTCGCTGTCGGCAAACTCCACTCGGCTTGAAAAAACATTCCGAGCTTCATCCATGGCTTCCGGGTCGTAGGCGACGACGCTGGCGCCAGCCTCGAGGAGACCTTCGATGATATCGATGGCTGGAGCTTCCCGAATGTCGTTGGTCTTCGGCTTGAAAGCGAGACCCCACACGGCGAAACGTTTCCCGGCCACATCACCAGCAAAATGAGCGATGACTCGCTCCAGGAACCGTACCCGCTGCATGGCGTTGACGCGGGCAACCGCTTCGAGGATGCGAAGCGGGTATTCATTGCGGCGCCCGCTCGCAATCAGGGCATCGACGTCCTTGGGAAAACAACTCCCCCCGAATCCGACTCCCGGAAACAAGAACGACGGTCCGATCCGCCGGTCGAGGCCCATGCCCCTTCGGACCACATCGACATCCGCACCGGTATGTTCGCAAAGGTTGGCGATTTCGTTCATAAACGAAACGCGCGTTGCCAGATACGAATTGGACGCATACTTGGTCATCTCCGCGGTCCGTATATCGGTAATGAGAATCGGACTCCCGGTGCGAACGAAGGGTGCGTACAGCTCGCGCAGAACTTCGGCAGCCCGCTCATCTTCCACTCCGAGCATCACGCGGTCGGGCTTCATGAAATCATCGACCGCAGCTCCTTCCTTCATGAATTCGGGGTTCGAAACGACGTCGAACGGCTGGTCCGTTTCTGCACGGATAACATCCCGGATTTGCTCGGTCGTTCCGACCGGAACGGTCGACTTCATCACGACCACTTTGAAATCCTTCATCGAGCGGCCGATATCGGCGGCTACTTTCCGAACAGCAGTGAGATCGGCCTCACCCCCTGCCTGGGGCGTTCCAACAGCGATGAAAAGAACGAACGATTTCCGGACGGCCATCGCAAGGTCGCTCGTGAAACTGATTCGACCCTGGGCCAGGTTCCGTTGAACTAGCTCAGGCAGCCCCGGCTCGTAAATGGGAGTCTGACCTTTCGTTAAAACCTTGATCTTTTCGCGGTCGCTATCTACACAAATGACGTCGTTGCCGCTCTCGGCAAAGCAACTGCCCGCGACAAGGCCGACGTACCCCGTACCGATCACAGTGATATTCAATACTCACTCCAGAAAGTCATCAATTGAGGATCCGATTCTTGTCAAGAAAGTGTTGGCCAACGACGGTATGCCACCCAGATTCTCGTCCAGCATGATCTTTTCGACACGATGCAGTGGAAAGAATATCGTTGTCGGTTGGACACCGCTCTCTTCTTCCTTCGAGACATCATTCATCCAATCGTCAAAGGACATCAGGTCCAGACCGCGTAGTGTAACACCGGGTGCGGCGATGTTTATCAACCGGCCGACGAATCGCTCCTTCGGGCTGTGAAGATTGACGATAACGAAGCTGTTCGCCTGCATCGCTCTGTCCGAAACGATCACTGCGATAAACGCCGGGCCTCCGGCGCCAGCTGTGGCCCCCGCATCCAGCGAATCAGTTCTCCAACACCCGCGGCCATATCCGATTGGCCGAGTCGTTGCTCAATCCGCTGAACGATGGCGCTGCCGACGATCGCGGCATCGGCCTCTTTCCAGACAGCCCGGACATGTTCCGGTCCCGATATTCCGAAACCCACGGCTAGGGGTCGATCGGTGTGTTGTCGTAAGCGTCGGATAAAGCCAACGAGCTCGTCGGACAATGTGTGGGTGGCGCCGGTCACACCGGTCCGGGATACGGCATACAGAAAGCCCGTCGACCGGCGGGCAATCTTCTCCACCCTTTCGTCGGGGCTCGTCGGTGCAACCAGAAAGACCGAACTCAGACTTGCACCCCTCATCGCGTCCACAAACGGTTTTGATTCCTCAACCGTGAGATCGGTTGCCAGAATACCGTCCAGGCCGGCATCTGAAGCTTTGTGGGCAAGTTCGGTTAACCCTTGATTCAAAAGAGGATTGTAGTAGCTCATGAGGACCAGGGGAATTTCAGACTTTGAGCGAATTCTGCGGACAAGATCCAAAACACTCTCCACCGAGGTTCCAGAATTTAAAGCTCTTTCTGTCGCTCTCTGGATAACGGGGCCATCGGCAATTGGGTCGGAAAAGGGAACTCCGAGTTCAACAATGTCCGCACCCGCATCCTCCATCGCGAGGACGATTTCGAGCGTTGAATCGAGGTCGGGATCGCCTGCGGTCAGATAAGGAATGAACGCCTGTTGTCCTCTTGAACGGAGCCGCTCAAACTTCTGGTCGATTCGGTTCACTCCGGTGGTTCCCGCTCCAGGCGCTCGACCTCTGTCACGTCCTTGTCACCGCGACCTGAAAGGTTCAGGATCGAGACGTCATTGGTTCCCAGATCTGCCGTCTTCAGATACGCCACGGCATGGGCACTCTCCAGTGCCGGTATGATGCCCTCCAGGCGACTCAATTCATTGAAGGCCTCCAAAGCCCCGGCGTCATCGACGGATGTGTACCGAACCCGGCCAGATTCGTGGAGCGCCGCGTGCTCGGGACCCACCGCCGGGTAGTCGAGGCCTGCTGAAATCGAGTGGGTCGGTACAACCTGACCGTCGTCATCCTGGAGAATGTAGGAGTACGTCCCGTGAAGCACACCGGGCCGCCCTCCGGAAAATCGAGCGGCATGTTCCCCCAGCACCGCGCCGCGTCCTCCGGCTTCAACACCCACCATTCGAACGCCGGATTCTTCAATGAACGGGTGAAAGAGCCCGATGGAGTTGGAACCGCCACCCACACACGCGACAAGGAGGTCGGGCAATCGTCCTTCCTGTGCGATTATCTGGACGCGGGCTTCCCGCCCGATCACCGACTGGAAGTCCCGGACCATCTCGGGATAGGGATGCGGTCCGAGGACCGAACCCAGCATGTAATATGTTGTGCGGACATTTGTAACCCAGTCGCGCATGGACTCATTGATCGCGTCCTTGAGCGTCCGACTCCCCGAACCGACAGGAAGCACGCGGGCCCCCAACAGTTTCATCCGATAAACATTCAGCTCCTGGCGTCGAATATCCTCTTCGCCCATGTAGACGTCGCACTCCAGCCCCAACAGCGCACACACCGTGGCTGTGGCGACCCCGTGTTGACCCGCACCGGTCTCGGCGATAATTCGCTTCTTACCCATGCGTTCGGCCAGCAAGGCCTGGCCCAGACAATTGTTGATCTTGTGCGCTCCGGTGTGGTTCAGATCCTCCCTTTTGAGATAAATCTTCCCCTTTCCCAGAGAATCACTCAGCCGCTTCGCGAAATACAAGGGCGTCGGCCGACCTGAATAGTGCCGGAAGAGATCGTCGAGCCGGGCTTCAAAGGAAGAATCCGCCTTGATTTGCCGGTACGCTTCATCGAGCTCCTGTAACGGATACATTAAGGTTTCGGGTACGAACTGTCCCCCGTATGCCCCGTAATGCCCCTTGCTCTCTGGAACGTTCTCAGCCAATTTTGGTCCCTAGTCGATCCTTACTCGAAGTCCGCGTTGTGAACCGCCTCGACAAAACGACGCATCAATTCGTAGTTCTTCTTTCCGGGAGAGTCCTCGACCCCGCTGGCGACATCGACGGCAAACGGATGCAATGCACCAATAGCATCACCGACGTTCTCCGGTCTCAAGCCCCCTGCGAGCAGAACCTGCCCGAACGCATTGGCGCCCACCGCCCTGGACCACTGGAAAGTCTCTCCCGTCCCCCCAACCGCCCGGCTGCTGTATGCGTCCAGCAGGAAGCCAGAGACCGGATACTGCCCGAGGGCCGCCACTCGAAACGTTTCGTTCACCCGAAAGGTTTTAATGACTTTGACACGGCTGATCATCGAACAATAGTCGGGAGATTCATCACCGTGCAATTGAACGGCGTCCAGACGGATTGACAGTGCAAAGTCTTCCAGCGCTCGCGGGTCCCGGTAGTTGACAAATACGCCTACGGAAGTTACGAACGGAGGCAAGGCGTCGATTATGTTCACCGCACGTTCGGCGGTGACAGTCCGCGGACTCTCTTTCGCGAAGTTCAACCCGATGGCAGCCGCCCCGAGAAACGCAGCGTCCCGCGCATCTTTGACTTCGGTGACGCCACAAAATTTGATCCGGGTCACAACAGCTCCTTCAATGCGGCTCCGGGGTCTTCGGAACGAACCAGCCTCTCGCCCACCAGAAAGGCATCCGCACCGGCATCGCCGAGCTGTTTGAGATCTCCCTTCTGCCGAATGCCGCTTTCCGCCACAAACACAACACCCTCTGGTATCTGCTCGCCCAGACGCATACCTGTCTCTATGCTCACTTCGAACGTCTTCAGGTCCCGGTTGTTCACACCCACGATCGAGGCTCCTGCCCCAAGCGCTTCTCTGAGCTCAGCCTCGTCGTGGACCTCGACCAGCGCGTCGATCCCGAACTCAACACACCCTTCCATCAACTCTTGAAGCTCACTGGGTTCGAGCATCGCGACAATCAGCAGGATCGCGCTGGCACCGGCGGCCCGTGTTTCAGCCAGTTGGTAGGAGTCGAAGACAAAGTCCTTTCTCAGGACTGGCAATCCGGAACTGCTGGCTGCCAGACCCACCCAACCGAGGCTTCCTTGAAAGAAGTCTTCTTCGGTGACGACGGATATCGCCGAGGCCCCGGCCCGGGCGTACGTTCCGGCTAAGGCCCCGACATCAAGATCATCAATCAGGACACCGGCTGACGGCGACGCTTTCTTGATTTCCGCAATGATTCGCGTCCGGGTACCCGCCACGAGAGCCTTTCGGAAAGACGGCACGGGGTCTGAGGTCGCCGCCATCTTCCGCACGATCGCCTCAGGGACACGGACTCGGGATTCTCCAACGCGGGCACGCTTGGCCTCCGTAATCCGCGCCAGCACATGGGTCTGGGCCAGTGGCTTCATGTGGCCGACAGAGCCCGAAGCGCTTTGAGTTTTCCGAGAGCACTCCCTGAATCGATGGCTTCTGATCCAATTTCAAAGCCGCTTCTCAGGTCTTTCGCCAAACCTGCAGCCACGATCGCAGCCGCTGCGTTCATCAACACGGCATCACGGTAGGGCCCCTTTACACCCTCGAGCACCTTCTCGACAATGCCGGCGTTCGTTCGAGCGTCACCACCCTGGATCGCGTCAAGCGGGGAGGGTACCACCCCGAGATCTTCGGGTCGAAGAACAAAGCTCTTCAACTTCCCTTGATGGCACTCGACGATCCGCGTCGGCCGAGCGACAGAAATCTCGTCAATGCCATCCGTCCCGTGCACGACGAAAGCATGTGTTACGCCAAGGCGGGTTGCTGCGTTCGCCATCAGTTCCAGTATGTCGGGCGTGTTCACCCCGATCACCTGGAACCGCGCCGAGGCGGGATTGGCAAGAGGGCCGAGGATGTTGAAAACGGTCCGCACTTTAATTTCAGAGCGCACGGGCATGACATACCGCATTGATCGATGGAACGCCTGCGCGAACAGGAAACCAATTCCGACCTCATTGATTGCCTTCCGCAGCTTTTTAATCGTCATCTGAATATCGATACCCAAAGCTTCCATGACGTCAGCGCTACCCGAACGGCTACTGACAGACCGATTTCCGTGCTTGGCGACGCGGGCCCCTGCTCCGGCCGCTACGAAAGCTGCGGCCGTGGAAATGTTGAACGTCCCTGACCGGTCGCCGCCCGTTCCTGCGGTGTCGAGCGTATCGGGGACATCCCCTTCCCAGATTGGGGTCGCCCTCTCCCGCATAACCCGGGCAAACCCCACAAGTTCGTCGAGTGTCTCACCCTTCATTCGAAGCGCAGTCAGGCAGGCCGATATCTGCGCAGGGGTGGACTGGCCGGTCATGATTTCATTCATGACATCGCGGGCCTCGTGCTCATCGAGGTCTATGCCTTCCACCAGGCGTTCGATAACGTCGCTGATCATAGAGCCAGGAAATTTGACAGCAGGTCGTGTCCGACTTCTGTCAGTATCGATTCCGGATGAAACTGAATACCCTCGGTCGAACCATCCCGATGACGCACACCCATTACAATTCCGTCCTCAGTCTTTGCCGTTATTTCAAGACTTTCGGGCAGACCCTCGACCATTAGGGAATGATAACGCGTAGCAGAAAAATCCTGAGGCAGACCCCTGAAAATTGTTCGGCCATCATGGTGGATACGGCTGACTTTGCCGTGCATCAGTTCGGGAGCAGGCACAATGCGCCCACCAAAGGCTTCCGCGATCGCCTGATGCCCGAGGCACACTCCCAGGATCGGAATCTTGCCATGAAAACACTCGACAACCTGCTCAGAAATCCCAGCCGAGGATGGGACACCCGGTCCGGGAGAAATGACAATGCGATCGGGTCCGCTTCGGAGGATCGCTTCGACCGTCGTCTTGTCGTTACGATATACATGGAGTTGCTCACCCAACTCTCCGAGATACTGCACGAGGTTGTACGTGAACGAATCGTAATTATCGATAACGACGATCACAGTTCCAGGCCTCTGGCCGCCAACTCAACCGCACGCACCAGGGCGCGGGCCTTGTTGACGGTTTCCATGTATTCCGATTCAGGTACCGAATCAGCAACGATTCCACCACCGGCCTGTATATAGCCACGACCACCCTTCGCAACCAGCGTTCGGATGGCAATGCACGAATCCAGATTGTCACTGAAATCTGCGTACAGTACGGCGCCGGAATAGACCCCCCGTCGTGTCGGTTCCTGTTCGTCGATGATCTCCATAGCCCGAACCTTTGGCGCACCCGACACCGTTCCGGCAGGAAAACAGGCCATCAGTGCGTCAAAGCGATCCACATCCTCACGGAGTTCGCCCGATAGAGACGAAACCAGGTGCATCACGTGGGAATAGCGTTCAACAAACATGAATTCGTCGACGCGAACCGTACCGTACCTGGATACCCGTCCCAAATCGTTACGCCCCAAATCGACCAGCATGACGTGCTCGGCCCGTTCCTTTTCATCCGCGAGCAACTCATCTGCAAGATGACGGTCTTCGATTTCGTTGTCCCCGCGCGGACGGGTTCCCGCGATGGGCCTGTATTCAGCGTTTCGAGCGCGGACCTGGATCAGCATTTCAGGGGAGGCGCCCACGATCGACGCATCGGGCGTCTGAAGAAAATACATGTACGGCGATGGGTTGATCATTCTGAGCGCCCTGTAGACTTCAAACGGGGGGGTCGGCAAGTCCACTTCAAAGCGCTGGGCCAGAACCACCTGAAAAATGTCGCCGGCGGTAATATACTCTTTCGCCCGGGCGACCGCCTTCAGGTAGTCCGGTTTCTCGAAATTCGATCGGACTTCGACCGCCACCTGGCTGCTGATCGGAGTCGGGATCTCGATCGCCGCCTCCAGCAATGCTTGTGTGGCATCAATCTCTTCGACCGCTTTCGCATAGAGCGATTCGATCGATTCGTCATTCTCTTTAACGAAAATATTCGAAACGATATGGATCTGGTTTTTCAAGTGATCGAACGCCAGAACAGTCTTGAAAAACATCATAGTGGCGTCATTGCTGCCCAGATCGTCCACTCCGGAATCAGGGATGTCCTCGATCAGGCGGACCATCCCGTAGCCGAAATACCCAACCGCACCTCCAGAAAAAGGGGGCAGTCCGGGGACCGGTACAGACCGCAATCCGCGCATCGTCTGACGGAGATCGTCAAAGAAATCTGCGCGCCTGTCCGGGGCAAAGTGTCTGTGCCGGGTCCGGCCGTTCGATGTGTCGGGGGCGGCTGGACCGACGCTGGTCACGAGGAAAGGATCGCGACCCAGAAACGAGAAACGCGCCAGCTTCTCCCCGCCCTCGACAGACTCGAGGAGAAAGGCGTAGTGGCTGCCCTCCCGCAGCCTGAGGAAGGCAGAAACCGGGGTCAGAAGGTCAGCGATGACCGATTTGTAGACCGGAACGACGTTGCCGTCCCGGCAGAGCTGCCTAGCTTCTTCGAGACTGGGATGCATGGCGGTTCTTCAATTCTCGGGTGACCTCTTCCAGGGACACACCGCGCTCAACGAGCAGGACCATCAGGTGATAGATCAGGTCGGAGGCCTCCGACACCAGTTCCGCGGACTCCGGATTCTTCGCGGCAATTATCGTTTCGGCCGCCTCTTCACCAACCTTTTTGAGAATCTTGTCTATCCCGCTATCGAACAGGTAGGTCGTGTAGCTGCCGTCGGGGCGCAGTTCCTTTCGACCTTGGATGAGCCTGAAGAGCTGACCCATGAAACCTTCAAACTGAGGTTCGACATCGAAGCACGAATACGTCCCTTCGTGGCACGCCGGACCTGACGGAGTGACTTCAACCAGAAGAGTGTCGAAGTCACAATCCAGGTGAAGCTTTTGGACCGACTGCAGGTTCCCCGAGGTTTCACCTTTGTGCCACAACTCCTGGCGGCTCCGGCTATAGAAGTAGCTTTCGCCTTTTTCGAGTGTCAGCTCAAGCGACTCCCGGTTCATATACGCCATCATCAGAACCTCTCGCGTCGCGCTGTCCTGAACGATCGCTGGTACGAGACCCTGAGCATCAAACCGGACACCGTCCAGGATCTTCTGTTTGTTCGTCATCGAACCGTAACTCCCCTCTCCCGGAGGTGGGTCTTGGCCTGTTCGATCGTAAACGTTCTGAAGTGAAAGATCGATGCGGCCAGGACCGCACTGGCCCTTCCATCGACCAACGCGTCGAACAGGTGGTCGAGATTACCCGCACCGCCGGATGCGATCACGGGGATCTCCAAGACCGAGGCAATCGCCGCGGTGAGTTCTATGTCATAACCATCATTGGTACCGTCGGCGTCCATGCTCGTGAGTAAGATCTCTCCGGCTCCACGCCGTGCCGCTTCCGTGGCCCAATCGACGGCGTTGCGTTCGGTCCGGGTGCGGCCGCCATGCGTGTATGCCTGCCACTTAATCGAGCCCGCACTCGACGCAGGCTCCCGGCGGGCATCGATGGCGACAACGATGCACTGGGTGCCGAAGCGTTCAGCGGCCTCGCTCACCAACTCCGGCCGTTCCAGGGCCGAAGTATTGATCGATACTTTGTCAGCGCCTGACCTGAGGATGTCTCGAATGTCGTCAGCTGTTCGCAGTCCGCCACCGACTGTAAACGGAATGTTGATCGAGTCGGCGACACGCCTCACCATGTCGGTCACAATATCTCTACGGTCGGAGGATGCCGTAATATCGAGAAAGACCAACTCATCGGCGCCTTCTTCAGAATAGCGCAGACCGGCTTCAATGGGATCCCCTGCATCCCGGAGCTCAATAAAATTGACACCCTTGACAACACGTCCGTTTTTCACGTCCAGGCAGGGAATGATGCGCTTAGCCAGCACGGCCCGCCTCCGCAATGTTCAGGGACTCTCGCAGGTCGATCCGCCCCTCATACAGGGCCTTTCCGATAATTGCACCGTCAAGACGCGGATGCCCCAGTTTCTGTAGGTTTTCGATGTCTGTTCGGCCCGACACACCCCCGGAGGCAATGACCCGAAGGCCAGTCGCATCAAGCATCTCCTGCGTCGCTTCTACATTGACACCCCCAAGTTCGCCGTCCCTGGCAATATCGGTGTAAATGACAAGCGAGACGCCCTGCGCTTCAAGTTGCGCCGCCAGGGCGAGGGCCGTCAGCGCGGCTTCACTAGTCCATCCATGCAGGCGAACGGTTCCATCCCGCGCGTCGATGCCGACGGCAATGCGGGGGCCGAAGCGTGTCAGGGCCTCCCCAAGCAGGTCCGGATTGTTCACAGCCACGGTACCCAGGATGACCCGGTCAACACCCGTGCCCAGCAATCGTTCCACTGCATCCATGTCCCGGATACCCCCGCCAACCTGTATCCCGACATCCGGGCATCGCGCACGTATCTGTCCGATCGAATCGATGTTCTGAGGCTCTCCAGTAAAAGCCCCGTCCAGATCAACGACGTGCAACCACAGCGCACCTCGGTCCCTCCATCGGCTGGCCATCTCGACGGGCACTCCGTACACGGTCGCGTCCTCGGGCCGCCCCTGTCGCAGTCGGACCGCCTTCCCTCCCAGGATATCGATTGCAGGATAGATATTCATGATCGGGCAAAGTTCTCGAGGATACGCTCCCCAATGTGCTGGCTCTTTTCGGGGTGAAATTGTGTCGCCCAAACGTTTCCATGCCCGACTACAGAAGGAAAATCAACGCCGTAGTCCGTAGTGGCGATGACGAGATCGGGATCCTCGGGCACGGTGGAATACGAGTGTACGAAGTACACAAAGCTGCCCTCGTCAATGCCTTCGAGAATCGGGTCCACTCGTTTCCGATGCAGTTGGTTCCATCCCATATGAGGAACGTGCACGCCTTCAGGAATGCGACGGACTTTCCCGGACAAAATGTCCAGCCCGGAGTGAGTACCAAATTCCTCGCTCTCGGTAAAGAGGAGGTGCATGCCCAAACAGACGCCCAGGATCGGAGTCCCTTCCGACGCTTTCCGAACCACCGCTTCGGCCAGTCCGAGGTCGTGCAGGTTTCGCATTGCCTTACCGAAAGCGCCGACGCCGGGCAGGATCAGTTTCTCCGCCTGTGCAACGTCCTCAACGCGGGAAGTGACCGAGGTGTCGTGTCGCAGCCGGTGTAGGGTGTTCTCCAGACTCCTGAGGTTGTTTAACTTGTAATCAATAATCGTAATCATCAGCTGGAGCGATCGGCTCCGATCGAATGCCGCCATCGAGTCGACTTCAGGTGCGTTCGATGACGATACGCATTCGAATGATCAAGCAGCCCGTGGCATAAGTCTCAAGGGCGGCGGGCTGCTTGGGCCCACCGGGCCCCTGCAGTTCCGGACCGCCAGTGTCCGGGGCAAGGAATATATTGCTGAACGGTTGCCTTATGACCCGAACCGGATATATTTCGGCTCGGAACACTGAAACCGCTACAAAGCTCCTTTAGTCGACGGTATTTCACCGTCATCAAACACCACCCGCGTTGCCAGGTGAATCGCGCGGGCAGCGGCCTTGAACATGGTCTCGGCCATGTGGTGCTGATTGCGTCCATAGAGCACTTCCGCATGGAGGTTCAGCCGGCCTTCCTGCACCAAGGCTTTGAAAAACTCCTCGATGAGCTCCGTTTGTAAGTCTCCCAGCAGGGGAGTCTCGAAGCGCGCATTGTAGACGAGATAACCACGACCGGAAAAGTCCACCACCACTCGGCTGAGCGCCTCGTCCAGGGGAACGTACGCATGAGCAAAACGGGCGATGCCGCGGCGCTCACCCAGCGCTTCATTAATGACCTGACCCAGCGTCCAGCCCACATCTTCGACGGTATGGTGTCCGTCGATTTCCAGGTCTCCCTTAGCTGCGATCTCCAGGTCCAGCCGCCCGTGCCGCGCCAGCTGCGCCAGCATATGATCGAAGAACGGAATACCAGTCGCAATCTCGTGCTGCCCGGACCCGTCCAGGTTCAGTCGAACGCGAATATCGGTCTCTTTCGTCGTCCTCTGTTTTTCAGCTATGCGCGGTTTCATTCGTGTTTCTCCAGTGTCTCGAGTGCCCGGTCAAGAGCCTCTAGAAATCGGGTATTCTCCTCGGCAGTACCCACGGAAACACGCAGGCACCGCTCCAGCATCGGATAGCGGCTCACGTCCCGGACCAGGACTCCAAACTCATAAAGGGCATCGAACAATCGACGGGCGACGAACCGGGTGCGAAAGAGAATGAAGTTGGCCTGAGAGGGATATGCCACGACGCCTTCACGGCCGGTCAATTCGGCCGCAAGTCGGTCTCGGGCGGTCACGAGCTTTCTCACCGGCTCCTCAACGCCGAGTTCCCCCACGATCAGTTCCGCCGCCACCAGGGTAAATATATTCACGTTGTAAGGCAGTTTGACCTTTTGAATTTCAGCGGCGATCGCCGCGCTCGTCAACATGTAACCGAACCGGATGCCAGCCAGCGACCACGCCTTTGAAAGTGTTCTCAACAGCAACAGATTGTCGTGCTCCTCGAGCAACGGTAAGAGTGTTTGCCCGCTGAACTCGTGATACGCCTCATCAATGATGACAAGGCCGCGAGCTTCCGAGAGGAGTCGCCTGGCATCCGTTTTCCTGAGTAGCGAACCGGTGGGACTGTTGGGTGAGCAGACGATCACGACGTCCGACGTGCGTGCAGCTTGCACCAACTCTTCTACGTCGAACGACATATCCGCTGCCTTCAACGGAACGGATTGGATGGTCGCTCCTGCCACCTTTGCCATCAATTCGTAAAGGGCAAATGTCGGCTGCGGGATAGCTACGGTTTTCCCCGGACCGAGGGTGACCGTCACCGCGGCGCTGATCAGTTCATTGGAACCGTTTCCCACGAGAATGCCGTCGGCAGTCCACCCGGAATACCGCGCGAGCGCGTGGATGAGCGGGACGGGTACGAATTCGGGGTAGCGGCCCCAGTCTCGTAGGAGGACACGATCCACGATCCTCCGCTTGAGATCCTCCGGAATCTCATACGGATTCTCATTCTGATCGAGCTTCACTTCCGCCTCGAAGTGGGTCAGTGTATACGCCGCCGCCGCTCGCACTTCAGGCTTAATGACCTCGGATGGTGATCGATCGGGCATGTCCAGTCAGACCTTCCGCAATTGCAAATTTCTCGATGAGGCTTCCGGAGTGTTCGATCGCTCGTCCGGAATATCGCACCACGCTTGTGCGCTTCAGGAAGTCGTATACGCCGAGCGGCGAAAAAAAACGCGCCGTTCGTGCAGTGGGCAATACATGATTGGGCCCGGCGAAGTAATCGCCGACGACGGCCGGAGAATAGCGTCCGACAAAAATGGCGCCTGCGTTGGAGATGCCGTCTGCGATACGATCCGGTTCCGCCATCAGGACCTCGACGTGCTCGGGCGCGAGGTGGTTGACCAGGCGGATCGCGTCCTCCGGCCCACTGACCACGAAGCTGATCCCGTTGTTTGCCACCGCCGTCCGCGCAATCGAATCTCTGTCCAGGGTCTCTAGCTGGATCTGGACCTGGTCGAAGACCGCAGCCGCCAGATCCTCCGACCAACAGATGAGCCAGACCCGGGCCATCTCGTCGTGTTCTGCCTGTGCCAGCAGGTCAGCCGCAATCCAACCCGGATCGCAAGTCTCATCCGCGACGATGGCCACTTCACTCGGGCCCGCGATCATGTCGATGTGTACCTGGCCGAATACCAGTCTCTTGGCCCCCTGCACGTACTGGTTACCCGGACCGACGATCTTATCGACACTGGGGATTGACTCGGTCCCAAAGGCCAGAGCGGCAATCGCTTGTGCACCGCCTATGCGGTAGACTTCGTGAACTCCGAGAAGGTTGAGTGCCGCTGCAACCAGCGGGTTTTCCTCAAGTGATTTAGGAGGTGTGACGACAACGAGCCGCTCGACACCAGCCACCTGAGCTGGAATTGCGTTCATCAGCACGGACGAGGGATAGGCCGCCTTGAAACCCGGTATGTAGATCCCAACACGACTGATAGGAGAAACCCTCTGACCCAGGTGGACTCCATCGCCAGCGTAGATTTCCCAGCTTTGTTGCAACTGTTCTTCATGGAAGCGCCTGATGTTGGAAATGGCCAGCTTGAGAATATCTACGAGCTCGTCATCCGCACCACTTGCGTACCGGGCGATTTCCTGCGCTGAAACACGCAACTGGTTGGGACTCAGTGTGCAACGGTCGAAGCGCCGCGTATATTCGAGGAGCGCTTCGTCACCCCCCTCACGCACCCGGGCGACAACGTCGGCGACAGTCTGATTGACCTCTGTCTGTGCTGCGACGGGCGGCAATAAACTGTCGACTACCTCAAGATCGAACACTTCACTGAAATCGACGATCCGCATCAGACTAAGGCCTCGAGGGTCTCCACCATCTGTAGGATTTCCTGTCTCTTCGTCTGGTAGCTTGCGCGGTTAACGACCAAACGAGCTGAACTTTCTGCAATGACCTCCACAATTCGCAGGCCATTATCGGCAAGCGTCCGCCCGGATTCCACTAGATCCACTATTCGATCGGCTAGACTCACGAGAGGCGCCAGCTCGATTGAACCGGACAGAGGGATGATCTCGACGGCGATCCCCTGCGCATTGAAATGTTCCAGTGCGATGTGCGGGTACTTGGTCGCAACGCGGACGACTGTCTGGGCGGGTTCCTCGTCCAGTGCAATTTGATCGGGGGCCGCCACCGCAATCCTGCAATGCCCGAATCCCAGATCAAGAGGCTGCAATACGTCGGCCCCCGACTCCAGCAACACATCCCGGCCGGCAATACCGGCATCTGCTGCGCCATATTCGACATAGGTGGGTGCATCCATCGGCTTCACCAGTATCACCCGGCACTTTCCGTCGGTCGAATCGAAGATCAGCCGGCGGGACTCAGCGACTTCTTCGCCGAACCTGATGCCGGCGCGTGCCAATAGGTCCAGCGACGGCTCAAGAAAGCGCCCTTTGGCAATCGCAATTACAAGCACAGCCGCACCCGCTTGCCTGCACGACGCAACCGTATCGCTTCGTCAAAGCTACGTTCCTCCACTCCGGGCGCGGGAGAACCATCGGCCCCGAACGCCTTCGGATCAACAATCTGTTCCAGTCGGTCCAGGCTGAACGAGAAACCGACCGCCGGAGTGTCATGACCGAACTGGGCCGGAAGACCGTCATATCGGCCACCGCTGGCCACCTCGAACCCGAGACCACGGACGTAAGCCCGAAAGAGAATGCCGCTGTAGTAGTCGAATCCCCGGACTTCTCCGAGGTCGATCGTCAGACGACGGTCCAGCCCCAGCCGTTCAAGTATTCCGTATATGTGTTCCAGATGTTCGATGGCACCGATGGACCGTTCATTCTTGACCAGCTGTCGGGCCCGGGCTAGAGTTTCCCGGCCTCCGGTCAGATGCGGAATTGCCAGCAGAATGTCCTTTCTGCGCTTTTCGAAACTGAGACCGACCATCATACGCTCCAGGCCAGCCTGGTCCTTGAGGTTCAGCATTTCCTTAAGCCGGTCGATGACCGCATCAGGCAGGTCGATCTTGTCAACGATTCCACCAAAGAAATCGACGCTGCCGAGGTTGATCTGAAAATCCACCACCCCGAGTTTTTCAAGGGCCTCGATGCAGACCAGCAACACCTCTATATCTGCAGAGGCCGGCGTGCCTCCGTAGTGTTCCAGCCCCATCTGCGCGAATTCCCGCTGCTGGCCACCCTTCGGCGTTTCAAACCGCAACACTTCTCCAGAATAGGACAGCCGGACCGGTGTCGGTTCCCCGGACAGCCGTGTGGCCGCCATCTTGGCCAGCAAAGACGTGAACTCAGGCCGTAGGGCCAGAATGTTACCTTCACGATCGATGAACCTGTAAATCCTGTCCTCGAGTTCGCTCCCCATGCCTCTAACGAAAACATCAAAGTAGTCGAGCATTGGCGGTATGATTTCCTCATACGACCACCCCTCGAAGACGGAGAACAGGGTCCGCTCAACAGCCCGACGACGACGGGCGGCACCACCAATCAGGATTTGGGTACCCGGCGGTATCTGGGTGAGCGATTTCATCCGATTAGTCCCTTGCAATACAGGAACTCCGCGTTCAAGAGGGCCGCTCCGGCCGCTCCACGGATCGTATTGTGGCTGAGCACTCGAAACTTGTGGTCCTGTACGGCGCAACGGGAGACAGGACCCAACACGACAGCCATACCGCCGCCTCGGTTGCGATCGAGCCGGGGTTGGGGCCTGTCGTTATCCCCTTCCAGAATCATCACAGGCCGCGGAGCGGACGGCAAATCCAGTGAGTCGATGCTGGACCTGTAATCCCGAAACGCCGACTCCACCTGTTGTGGCGTGACGTCCTGCTTCAGTTTGACCGAGCAGGCTTCCAAATGTCCGTCGCGCACGTTGACACGATGGGTCATGGCGCTGATTCGAAACTGACTGTATTCGAAACTCCCTCCGCTCCACTTCCCGAGTATTTTCAGCGGCTCGGTCTCCAACTTCTCAGCTTCCCCTCCGTCCCCTATATTGGGTAGGACATTGTCAGTTGCATCCAGGGAAGCCACACCCGGGTATCCGGCTCCAGACAGGGCCTGCATGGTCACGACGTGAACGGCCTCCAATCCGAACGCGTTTTCGAGGGCGGCGAGAGGAATAACCAGGCCGATCGTCGAACAGTTGGGATTGGTCACAATGAATCCACTGCCTCCGAAACGTGTGCGCTGCTGCTCAAGTGCTCCGATATGGTCCGCATTGATTTCAGGAACGAGTAGTGGCACGTCCGGACCCATTCTGTGACTCGCGGCGTTGCTGATAACGGGACAACCAGCCTCAGCAAACTCGGTTTCTGTCTCGCTCGCGATCGAAGACGGCAGTCCGGACAGAACGAAGGTGCAGTCCAGTCCCGGACGGCAAGCCCCAACTGTCATCTTCGCAATATTCTTTGGAATCTCGGAATCTAACTGCCAGTGGACGGCCTCGCGGTACGTTTTCCCGGCAGAACTGTCCGAGGCAGCGACAGCCCCGATCTCGAACCACGGGTGATGCTCGAGCATCTGGATCATCCGCTGACCCACGGTACCGGTCGCTCCTAATATTGCGGTCTTAATTTTGTTCATGGCTCCTACCGTCACGCCCTGGCACCAATTCCTACCGACCTGTACCACCCGAATCGGAACCCGATTCCGGTGGTACAGACCACTAGTGCATGAGAATTCTTCACCCTTCCTTCGTCAGGTATATCGCCCGGACCATCCCCGGCGCATCGAAGCTATAGTCGAGGTTCGACGCCCTCGCGTGCACACAGACTCCAGTGATTCTACTCACGACGTGGATGATCCCAGCAGGGCCGCAGGCGCTTTTTATGGGGCCGCAGGCTTTCCCTATAAGGCCGCGGGCGCTCCAAAAACACTCTCAGGAGCCGGGTGGCCGGTCCAGATTTCGAACTGGCGAGCGGCCTGCGCAACGAGCATCGCCGTACCCCCAACCACCTGTATGCCCTGTGCCGCCGCATCGCGCAACAAACGGGTGATCGGCGGGTTGTAGATCATGTCGAATACGAGGTTCGCACGGACCGGGCCGGATATCGGCGCTGCCTCAACGTCCGGAGTCATGCCGACAGGTGTTGCATTTACAAGCAGATCCGCTGCGTAACGTGAGCAGTTATCGAGGCGATCGATACGGACCTGCCGAGACCAGTTCAAGGTCCCCGCTTTGCGCGTACGCGACAACACAGTCACCGATTCTGCCGAATCCAGGGCGGCAACGACAGCCCGGGCCGCACCACCGGATCCAAGAACGACCACTTTTTTTCCACGAGCGTCAAAACCTGTCAGCGCTTGGCGTATCCCGTGCACATCGGTATTGTCGCCCATCCACTGGCCCCTATCCAGATATACGGTGTTGACAGCGCCAACGGCCCGGGCCTCCGTTGTCAGGTGGTTCAGATACGGCATCACTTCCACCTTAAACGGAATGGTTACCGAAAAACCTTCGATGCCGATAAGCCTCGCATTGTCTAAAAAATCGCGCACAGACTCCACAGGGAACTTCATATAAACGTAGTCGAGTCCGGCCGCATGAAACGCCCTGTTGTGCAGCCCCGGAGATTGGGAGTGTTCCACCGGATTCCCGATGATTCCCAGCAGCTTCGTCGACGGACCAATCTCCGGGAACCGATACGTCTCGATCAATTCCCGCAGGGCGAGTTGACCCGGTGCCGATCCGTCCCCGATCCCGGTGTATGTCAGCGCACTACCGCGGGATGGCCCGAGGATTCGGGTAATCTGCCCCATCGGACCCATGCCTATTACGATCACGGGTTTCGGCCATGACTTTGCCAGCAACTCAAGCAACCTGCGGTTGTCCGACCATGTCCGAACGAACGTTGCAATCTTTGCAACCGCAGCAGGACTCCGACACACCGCATCCAGTAATCCTTCAAGATCATCTGGAGTGGATTCAAAGTCATGATAAGAACCGATTACGGCGGCTGCGGAGAACTGCCCTGCGAACCGGTAATCGACATCCACATAGCGGGCTCCGTCCCGAACCGCACGCTCAAGAATTCGCAACTCGTCGGCCCTCGAGCCGGCAAATCGCCCCCCCTGGTCACGTCCCCGGCAGGTGGCTATCACAGGCGCCGGCAGATCACGCCATTTAATTCCGGCCGATGCTTCGGGATCCTCAAAGTAATCGAGGCGCACTTCGATGCAATCGGCCCCTTCCGTCACCGGTGTGAAAACCTCGGCCGCGTTTTCGGGTGTCAGGGAAATGCAGATAGGGCCAGGGAACATTTCAAGCAAACAACTCTGTGCTGAGGTAGCGCTCCCCCGTGTCACATAGTATTGCAAGCACCCGTTTTCCGGGTCCGAGCTCCCTGGAAACCTCCATCGCGACGTGGAGAATCGCGCCCGAGGATACGCCGGTCAGAATGCCTTCCTTCTGAGCCAGAAGGCGTGCCTGCCGACGCGCATCCCGATACTGAACGGGCACAATATGATCGATGACGTCGGGATTCAGAATCTCCGGTATGAAGCCGGCGCCAATACCCTGTATCTGGTGAGGCGCCGGGGCACCCCCCGATAGCACCGGGGAATCACTGGGTTCGATCGCGTACAGCTGAAGATTCGGAATTGCAGCTTTGAGGCTTTCGCCTGATCCCGTGGCCGTGCCGCCGGTTCCAATGCCCACAACGAGAGCATCCAGATCCGTACCCACGACATCAAGAATCTCCTTGGCCGTCGTTCGGCGGTGCGCATCGGGATTCGCCAGGTTTCGAAATTGATGCGGCATGAAATAGCCGGGGTTTTCGCGAACAATCTCCTCGGCCCTATCGATCGCACCCTGCATGACGTCGTTACGGGGAGTCAAAATGATCTCGGCTCCAAGGGCCCGCAACAAATTCAGGCGTTCGACACTCATGTCTTCCGGCATTGTCAGGATCACGCCATAGCCCTTGGCCGCAGCAACCATTGCCAGGCCAACTCCCGTATTCCCGCTCGTCGGCTCAACGATGGTACCTCCCGGTTTCAGCCGACCGTCTTTCTCAGCTGCCTCGATCATGCTGAGGCCAATCCGGTCCTTTACACTGCCTCCCGGATTGAGTGATTCCAGTTTGGCCAGTAGCTCCGCACAGCCCGGCTCGGCGATCCGGTTGAGTCGCACAATGGGCGTATTCCCAATCAATTCGCAAATGTTGTTGTAAATCCGGTTCGTCATCGTTCGTCTACCAACTCATGAAGCGCACGGGTAGACTCTCACCAGGACGACGTCTACCGTGGCGCAGAAACCTCTGACGATACCATAAATAGCCCTCAAACAGCTCAATTCATTAGTAGATAGCGGCCGCCGAGTCAAATCCCAGCCGGTTCCTGACCACAACAGCACTAAAACGCAAAATTTGCGCGTCACCTTCAGCCGGGAGCGCAGATGCCGGGTCAACCCGCACCGCGAATTCCTGCAGATCGGGACGGCCCGGCTCCTTGAAAGCAATCCGAGGCGGGGCGGGGCGTGATCGACTCCACAAAGGACCGCGGGTCCCCGGATCAACGGCGTATTATCAATATGTTGACTGGGAAGCGGCCTTCTGTTAGAAAGGGTGCGCTATGAATAAATTGCTCACCGTGCCGGTTCTCATTTGCTGGGTTTCAGTTATCGGAATCAGCCAGCAGACACCGCTCCCCGAACAGGGCCTGCCCCCGACAACATTGACTAAACGGGATGGATATGTGTCCGCAAACAATGCGCCCCCCTCCACGGAGAGCTTTGAAGTGCATATCGTTCAGGAAGGGGATACCCTCTGGGCAATTGCGGGCCAGTATCTCGGCAATCCGATGCTGTGGCCCCAGCTCTGGGAAGCCAACGAGCACATCGTCAATCCGCACTGGATCTATCCTCAGGACCCGATTCTGATCCGGGCTATCACGCAAATCACAGAGGCGGTTCCACCACCACCGGTGGCTGACCCCGATCCAGTGGCCGAACCGGAGCCGGTCGCCGAAGTGCGGGTACCTGCGACGCCTCAGCTGACACCCGACGAGGTTCCGGAAACACCTTCCATCGTCTTTGACTTGCCGGATCTTCCCCCCGTTTTCGAGGTCAAGGCTTCCGATCTCTATTGCTCGGGCTTCATTACAACCCGCGACGTATCTTCAGAATTGAATGTGATGGCGAAGTTCCCGGTGACCGAAAGCGTCATTGCCACCGAAGGTGACTATGTCTACCTGAGCCGGGGCTCGAATTCAGGAATTGAAACCGGAGATCTCTTTACCGCGGTTCGGGGAACACGTGCGCTCAGCAGCACCCGGGAAACGGTCGGCGAATTGGGACAGCATTACCTCGAAATTGGACAGATGCGCACGGTCATGGTGCAGCCTGACTTCTCAATGGCACGTGTGCTCCATTCCTGCGATGGCATTGAAGTCGGCGACATTACGGTTGCATTTGATGCAATAGATTTCCCCGAACTCCCGTCCGACCGTCCGTTTGACTCGATGATGCCCAGCACGGGAAAATTGACAGGGGCGATCGCAATATCCCGCGACACGCTGTCTAACTCCGGATCAGAGTTGTTTCGCGGGACTACGGTTGTTCCCGGCGTTCCCGGCGGTCGCATGGGCGGGATCTCGGGAGGCGTGGTCGCTGAAGGGCAGGTCGTCTATATCGACATCGGGGATCGGGAGGGAATCCAGTCAGGGGATCTGTTTCTGATCTACCGCCCCCTGGATATGGGCTCGCCGCTTCATAAAATGTCGAGCGAAGCCAAGCGCCTGCTGGCAGGACAGAGACAAGTGGTCGGGGAACTCGTTGTTCTGAAGGTGGAAGAGCGGTCAGCAACAGCTCTGATTACCTTTACTTCGGGGGGCGTTTTCTCGGGCGATTCGGTCGAGCTGCGCTAGGCACGGCCACCGGTCCCTTTTTCAATACCCGTACCAGGAAAAACGTCCCGACTACCAACATCGGCAGGCTGAGGAGTTGCCCGCGAGTCAGAGGACCCAGATCCAGGCCAATCTGTGCATCGGGAGATCTCACAAACTCCACCATAAACCGGACGAAACCGTAGCCCGATATCAACCCCCACAGCGCGGCTCCCGGATGGAACGACCGCTTGTAGAGCCAGCGCACAAACAGAAACAGAACGAGTCCTTCGAGAAACGCTTCATAGAGTTGAGATGGATGGCGCCCTACACTCCCGCCGCCGGGAAAAACCATCGCCCAGGGCAGTGTACTTTCCCGTCCGTAGAGTTCACCGTTGATAAAGTTTCCAACACGCCCCAATCCCAGACCAATGGGAACGGCAAGCACAATCATGTCGGCCACTTGCCAGAAATCCCAACGGCGCTTTCTCACAATCAGCAGCGTAGCGACGGTTGTACCAACCAGACCGCCATGGAATGACATACCACCCTCCCATATCGCCAGGATCGATAAGGGATCGTCAATATAGCCGCCCACGTCATAGATCAAGACGTACCCGAGGCGGCCGCCGACCATGACGCCCAGGATCAGATAAAACAGGAGGTCGTAGAGATCATCTTTTGTCAGGGACAGACGACCCTGCCGAACCGCCCTTTTCATCACGAAGTAGCCGGCGATGAATCCCAGCATGTACATCAGGCCGTACCACCGGAGCTCGATCGGCCCAATCGCAAAAAATACCGGATCGACTCCGTGGAATGGGAGTTGGAGCATCATCGGGCAGATCTGCCTTTCGAATGCACCGATTCAGACACGACCGGCTGTGCGGCGGAAATATGGGGCGTCCAGAGCGGTGCGCCGCCCGTACGGGCACGCACCGCCTCAGCTGCTTTTCTGGGATTTGATGCGTTTAGCGGATTACGGAATTGGAGCATGCCGACCCTGCCTCTTCTTCACGAGAACATGGCGGCGACGCTCCTCCTGGGCCTTAAACCGGTAGTCAATTTTGGACCAAAAGGCGCGGAAGTATCCGACCGCCGAAAGGATCGCAAACAGGACCACCATCCAGAGCGCAATATTTCCGGCAGCGTTGAAGAAAATCGGGTATTGAATTCCCAGAATCAACAGCGTAATCGCCGCGACCTGCGCGCCCATTTTCAGCTTGCCCAGCTCAGACGCCTCTATCGTAAACCCCTGTGAGGCAGCGATGCTACGCAGACCCATAACGGCGAACTCCCGACCGATGATTATTACGACCATCCAGGCAGGGACGACTTGAAGCTGGACGAGCGCTATAAAGGCCGAAGATACCAGCAGCTTGTCGGCAACCGGATCCAGAAGCATTCCCAGCGTCGTCACCTCATTCCTGGCCCGGGCGAGATATCCGTCCAGAAAATCGGTCAGCGATGCTGCAAGAAATACGCTGGCCGCAATTGGTACGCTGTATTTGGTCAACAGCAGCGCCACCAAGACCGGCACGAGGAAGATCCTCGATAACGTCACCGCGTTTGGGAGATTCATAACGTGGACGCTCAGTCTATCAGATTTAGCCAGGAACGGACCACGTTTCAACTTCCCGGGACGGGCAGTGGACTCACGTGCTGTATCATATGCGGACGCATATGAAAGGACTTATCCTCGCTGGTGGCAAGGGATCCAGACTGAGACCACTGACATTGAACCTTCCCAAGCCGATCGTGCCCGTGGCCAATCGCCCGT
Organism: Terriglobia bacterium; assembly: GCA_965263045.1. Lineage (GTDB taxonomy): Bacteria > Acidobacteriota > Terriglobia > 20CM-2-55-15 > 20CM-2-55-15. The sequence goes on along the minus strand of CBDHGK010000041.1, from coordinate 5,239,332 downwards.
TTCTTCTCTACCAGATCGATCTCATGAAAAGCGCCGGTATCGAAGAAATCATATTGAGCCTGTCTTATCAGCCCAGAAAGATCGAAGATCTGCTCAAGGACGGAGCGGATTTCGACGTACTCATTCGTTACGCCGTGGAGGGTGCCCCACTGGGTACCGCAGGCGCCTTCAAGAATGCCGAGGAATGGATCGACGGCCCAACGGTCGTGTTCAACGGAGATATCCTGACGTCTGTCGATCTCCCCGCGATTATCGCGACGCACCGCGAGAAGAAATCGGTGGCGACCCTCGTCCTCACGCCCGTTGAAGACCCAACCGCATATGGTCTGGTGGAATCGGATGCCCTGGGCCAAATCCATCGATTTCTCGAAAAGCCGGGAATGGAAGAAATTACGTGCAACACCATCAACGCAGGTATTTACGTCCTCGATCCGTCGGTCCTCAATCACATGCCAGCGGGCAAACCGTTCTCGTTCGAACGCGAGTTGTTTCCATCGCTACTCGAAAAAGGCGAATCGATGTACGCGGTCGTTTCAGATCAGTATTGGATCGACATTGGTACTCCGGGAAAATACCTGGAGGTCCACCGCGACATTCTCGGAGGAAAATTCCAGTCGCCCACAATTCCTCCAACGATGTTGACAAGAGACCTCATACCAGACGGTGCCTTTGTGGACAGCGCATCACGCATTGGCGAAGGAGTCACGATCCGTAAAGGGGTCCGCATCGAGTCGTCGGTCATCGGGCCTAACTGCAAAATAGATTCGGGGGCGCACATCGTGGACTCCGTCATCTGGTCAGGCAATACGATCGACGCGGATGCACGTATTTCCGGTACGATTCTGGCACGTGGCTGCTACGTGGGTCGGTCGGCAACACTTCGGCCCGGGACGCTTCTGGGAGGGAAATCGGCTGTCACCGAATATTCGGTTCTGTAGGCGATGGTGAAAGTCAAAAGCGATCCGGCAGGGATGTGAACATTCATAAACCACCCATTCAAGAAGATGCCGGGGGGGGGGAGCTCTTCAAGAGAGCAGAGGCGGGTATCAATGAACTCCCGATCGACAAAACGACGCGTCGCGTCGCGTTGCGAAACCTCAAGCGATGGCTGACCGACTCTCAATTTGCGGCCTACTGGCCGCAGCTCGGCTGGATGATTGAAAATCAGAGCTGGAGCCTGCTCCTTGACGGCTTCTACCAGGTGCTTCCGTTTGGAACAGGCGGCCGCCGGGGTCCCGTCGGAATAGGCACCAATCGATTCAATCCGTGGACCCTCTCATCGTCGGTTCAGGGGCATTGTGACTATCTAACGGAGCGTGTCCGAGACGACGGTCTTTCCGTCGTGATTGCATACGACGTTCGAGAGTTTCAAGACATTCGCCGAATTCACAATGCGGACCTGCCGAACCCTGTCGATGGAATGACGTCACGAGACTTCGCACGGGTTGCTGCGAGCGTCTACGCCGCAAACGGCATCACAGTCCACATGTCGAGCGACGATTCCCCACATTACGTCTCCACTCCCGAACTGTCGTTCGCCATCCGGAGACTTCACGCGTCCGCCGGACTAAACGTTTCAGCCTCTCACAATCATCCGGACGACAACGGTGGAAAGTTCTACAATGCCGACGGTGGTCAGGAAATCCCCCCAAACGACCAGAGCATGGTCGATCAGGTCGAAAACGTTGACCACGTGGCGACAATGGACTTCGAATCCGCGAAAGAGAAAGGCCTGATCCACTGGCTTGCTCCGGAAATTCATGATGAGTACATCGCCCTCAACCTGAGCCAGTCACTTCAGCCCACCGCCCGAAATACGAAGATCGTGTTCACACCGCTCCACGGCACTGGAGACACAACGGCCGGCGAGGTTCTGTTGAAAGCCGGATTCGAAGTCCTTCTGGTCGAAGAACAGGCGACCCACGACGGTGGGTTTCCCGGTGTTCCGTACCGAGCACCAAATCCCGAGGTCCCGGAGTCCATGCAGCGGGGAATTGATCTCGCCAGGGAGGTCGATGCGGATCTTGTGATGGCTTGCGATCCGGACGCCGATCGAATCGGCGTTGTCTCACGCAATGCGGACGGCTCCTATCATTTCCTTGCCGGCAACGAAATTGCTGTTCTCGTCGTCCACTACAAGCTCCGGAAACTGCGCGATCTGGGCAAGCTCCCCGAAAACCCCCTGGTCGTCAAAACCGAAGTCACTACAAGCCTGATCGAGCCGATTACCGAGTCTTTCGGGGGCAGATTGATTGGAAATCTGCTTGTCGGTTACAAGTACATCGCAAACGTCCTGCACCATTTAGAGCTTGACGGTTCCTGGCAGGGCTCGCCAGGATCGCTCTCCGACTTTGTCTGCGGGGCGGAAGAAAGCCATGGGATCCTCGTGACACCCGAGATTCGAGACAAGGACGCCGCAGGGGCGGCCATCCTGTTGGCTGAACTGGCCTCGGAACTGCGCGCCTCGGAACTCACGCTGGTCGACTATCTCGACGACATTTACAGCGTCCATGGTTACTATGCCAACCTCCTGACCTCTATGGTGATGACGGGAGCCAAGGGTATGGCCGATATTCGAGCAATCCAGGATGGGCTGCGTCGGGAGCCCATCACGACAGTTGCCGGACTCCGAGTGGTCGAAATGCGGGATCACTGGGATGAGACCGGCCCGCTGGGACCCTTCGTCTCAGAGACGGACCGAGTCAGCCGAAATGTAATTATCTTCCTACTCGAAGACGGTAGCCGTCTCATCGCGCGTCCTTCGGGCACCGAACCGAAGATCAAGGCATACGTTGAGGTTCCCTCAAGGGCGATCGGAGAGAAGGCGGGTCCAGCCGTTGTCGGCAATCTCGCCGATCTCAAGGCACAGAGCGACCTTAAGGCAGAGGAGATCGCGATAAGTTTCAGCCGGACGATGCTTGAGATCATCGGTGTGCGATTGCCCGACTACGCATTGCGGATATCCGGGCTTGTGCCCCTGGACAAGCGAATCGAGTGGGTCGAGAAATTCCTGCCCGGGTTCGAGAAGAAGGTAGAATCGTCCGTCGCTGGTGAATGCACAGAATCGAACGTCTCCGAATGGATCGATGAGCAACTCATCACATACGGAAAGGACGCTCGCGGCCTGGTATCTGATGCCCTTCTCTCCTACCTGGGTGAAGAAATGTCCAGGGTCTCGCTGCTCAACGAAAACGATGCACAACGACGTCGAGACACCCTGAACTCCATGCGGGCCATATTCATCGCATGATTCTGGTAACGCTGCAGTTGCGGCCACTCCCGCAGTGACTGACGCGGCGCCGCAGGCAGACGACCCGAAACTAAGCCCATCCAAGAACCCTCGCCTGAGTTCCCGAGACCGATTAATAAACTGAATCCCAGGGTTGGACGGTCTCAACTGGATGCTGGAAGACAACACCTGGATTCTGTTCCGGAATTCCGGACCTGCAACCATTCAGCCGATCGACTGCAAGTCCACAGACACCACCGTGGCCCAGTGGCCTGTAACAGAGACATCGCTAGTGGCGTTCGGAGCGCAACGGGGCCGGATTCTAGGAGTTGACGACGAGGGAATGCTCCTACATTCCGAGGAGGAGCGACAACGAAGACGGCCCCGTTCCGCCCGAACCCTTTGGGCCGATGGGGGTTGCCGTCGATATCTTTGTCCGGCATTATTAAGCTGGGTCATGATGAAACAGCGGCGCCTGCGGCCTCGGTATCAAACCTCGGTAGCCCTCCTCGCTTCGCGATCTCGCCTGGCAAGACCCATCGGCGTCACTGGCGATGTCCCTGTTACAGGCCACTAGTGGCCTGTAACAGGGCCCACTTTAGTGGAACAATTCACTCCAACCGGTGTCTACCAAAGAGCACCCAATCATGGCCAGTCTTGCACCGCTGGTATAATTGTGGATGCAGTCCACGAATAGCTGAGGAGGGACTTTTCCCCGAATGCTTCGTCCAGAGATATCCTATTCGGATCTTGAGTCGGCGGAGGGCTTGTCACCTCAGGAAGCCCTGTTCGTCCTCCGGCTTCGATCCAACGAGGACAGGGCGTATGACGAGTTGGTCCGAAGCTACCATGCGCCGCTCTATCACGTCGCGTGCCGTATGCTGCGGGATCCAGGCGAAGCCGCAGATGTGACCCAGGACATCTTCGTAAAAGTGTATCGGAACATCGGACGATTCAAAGGCCAGTCCAGTCTGAGGACGTGGATATTCAAGATCGGCATTCGAGAAATCCTCAACCGAATCCGATGGTCCCGCAGACGGTATCGCGCGTCGACAGTGACGTTGGAACAGCATGCCGAAAGCGTGGACGGAAATAATACGCCGATACAGATTGCCGACGTCGCGCCGACTCCGGAAGCAGCCCTGGAACAAAGAGAATGCGCCGAAGCTATTCAACAGGCCCTTTGGAAGCTCTCCTCGGACCATCGATCAGTTGTGGTCCTGAGGGATATCCGGGGATTTACCTACAGCGAAATTTCCGAGATTCTCGGAGTGTCTCCCGGAACAGTAAAGTCCCGTCTCGCACGCGCGAGAACAGAATTGAAGAAACGTCTCATGCGTTATCTGTCCGTCCAGCACATTGGCTAATGTCGGGAGAGTGCAACTAAAACGGAGCCAAACGTCGGCAATAGGAAATATGCGATGAAGAATTTCAGATCAATACTGAAGAGTGCCATCCGACCGATTGAATCGAATTGCAAGCAGATTCAGGGACTGATGAGCTCTTTTATCGACTCTATGGCCACTCCCGACGAAGCAGTCGCGGTCGAAACACACGTTTCTGCCTGTGAGCCATGTCGACGGCAACTCCAGGCCTACATTTCCGTAAAGAACCTGCTGCTCAATGTCGGCGATCTCGCTATGCCCTCCGACCTGGCATTGGAAACGCGCGTGCGTCTCTCCCAAGTACGTAATTCCGATGTCCTGGCGCAACTGGGCACCCGTCTCTCGAATTCTCTGAGGCCCATTGCTCTTCCGGCCCTGCTGGGCACATGCTTCACAATGGTCTTCTTCGGGATGCTGTTAAGCGACCTGATCGCACCTCCTGTAATCGCATCGAACCGCGTCTCGAATACGCCTATTGCGCTCTATCAGAGTGTCCGGACGACCGATCCCACACTGGCACGTTTCGCGGATAACGGGTCGAATCTGGCCGGACCGTTAACGGTAGATATCCTGGTGAGTGGACGCGGTCGGATGATCGACTACACCATTCTCTCTGGATCGGGCGACCCGGGCGTCGAGCGCTGGCTGAGGGAGTTGCTTTACTATGCGGAGTTCACACCCGCTAACCTGTTCGGTCGACCCGTCAGTTCAAGGATCATCGTTGCGTTCATCGGCGTGAAGAGTTGACAACTACCGCAACCGCTTCGGCAACCTTTTCGGCAACGTTTCCGGTACCCAACTTCCGACGAAGTTTCTCGTAGTTTCCCCGAATGCTGGACTGCGCCCAGACGTCGTCCATCAATCTTAACGTGGCCTCAGCCACGTTCCCTGGTGTCATGCGCTCCTGGTAGAGTTCTGGTACGACCTCTTCCCGCAGAATAATATTGACGAGCCCGAACATTCGAACCTTCAGCAGGATCTTTCCCAACATCCACGTTGCCCGACCAATTCGATACACGATGACCTCGGGCGTACCCAACAGAGCGGTCTCCAGCGTAGCTGTACCACTGGCAACGATCGCCGCTCTCGAATAGCGAACGGCATCGTAGGTGTCATTCCCGACTAATCGGATGGGCCGGGCGCCGAGGAACTCCCGGACAAAATCCTCGGAGAGACCAGAGGCCACTGGAAGAACGAATTGCGTGTCCGGCTTCTGGTCCAGTATCAGGTCCACCGCCTGGCACACAGTGGGCAAGATGTAGCGCAGTTCTTTACGGCGACTCCCTGGAAGCAGCGCGACCAGAGGCCGATCTCTTTCAAGTCGATACCTGGCAAGGAACGCATCACGAGTCGTTCGAGGCCTGACGGTGTCGAGGAGGGGATGGCCAACAAATTCGACGTCGATGCCCGCACTTTGATAGATCTCGGCCTCAAACGGAAGAATCACGAGCATCTTATCCACAACTTCGCGAATCTGACGGACCCGCCCTGGGCGCCAGGCCCAGATCTGTGGGCCGATGTAGTAGACGACTGGAACTCCAAGCGCCTTTAACCGGCCAGCCAACCGCATATTGAAGTCCGGAAAGTCAATCAGGACGGCAGCCGAAGGAGGGTTATCTTCAACAATGCGGGCTAATCTACGGAAAACACGATAGAGGGCTGCGATGTGACCAATCGCCTCGAAAGGCCCGACGACGGCCATAGGGGTGATGTCGGCAACGGCCTCCACCCCGGCCTCGCGCATCCGTTCGCCTCCAAGCCCGAAAACGCGGGATCCACTGAATCTTTGCTTCAGTGCACGCGCAACCTGGGCCCCATACATATCTCCGGAGGCCTCACCTGCAACAATCAGGAACTGCTTTGATGTCACTGGATAATGTTCTGAACTTCTATAAGCTGCGGTATCGGGCCCGATACCGTCACAGCCTCGGCCCAAATGAGCGTCCGCTCCTCGGCCTCGGCAACGACCACCACACGGTAGTTGCCCAGGGGAACACCCGTAAACTCAAAAACGCCATCAACGGACACCTCACCTACCCAATTTTCAAACTCCTCGCCCAACAACCGCCGCATATCAGATATAACAGCACCGGCCGCGTCGCGATAGGCCCAACCGGCGACCTCGTTGTATGCGTCCCTGTTTCTGGCGATAGCATCACGATAGCGGCTGAAATAACCATCCAAACTGCGCTGGACGGCTCCGTTCCATAGGTCTGCCCATTCCGTCGACATCAAGATAACCCGCACTGGCGCGGAAAACTCGATAGCTTCTCCGATGGCCACGTGTCCAAGAACGGTCCCTGAAGTCGAGTCGGGGAACGACCGCTGGCCCCCTGACGCTCCAACATGGGGCATCCACAGTACGAACGCAACAAGCCCCACTACGCCACACGTCAGTGATCGTCGTTGTCGCTTCAAACCTGCATTTCGCTCGTCATCGGGCATTACTTCAAGCGCTCAATTGATGCACCCACTGCGGACAAACGCTCTTCAAGGCGTTCGTAGCCGCGATCCAGATGGTACACACGATCAACAACTGTTTCTCCATCAGCCACCAGTCCCGCCAGCACGAGCGAGGCGCTGGCACGAAGGTCGGAAGCGATGACGTGGGCCCCGCTCAGACGCTTTGGACCTTTGACGACGGCCCTGTTCCCCTCGATTTTCACCTCAGCCCCCATCCGGACAAGCTCGCTCGCGTGCATGAAGCGATTCTCGAAGATAGTTTCTTTGATGACCGAGGTGCCCAACGCCTGTGTCATTAGCGCCATGTACTGGGCCTGCATGTCGGTCGCAAAGCCGGGGTACTCCCGTGTTTGAACATCCACTGCTCTTGGATCGGGAACTCCGCGGACGTGAATCGAGTGGCCGTCGGTTCTGATCTTGGCGCCGGTTTCGCGCAAAACCTCAATCGTGTTCATCACGAGCGCTGGATCGGCGCCCGTCAGTTCCAGATTGCCTCCCGTGATGGCGCCTGCGAGGAGAAACGTTCCCGCCTCAATCCGGTCCGGAATCACCTGATGACGGGCGCCATTCAGAACGGAAACACCTTGAATTGAAATCGTTGACGTACCTGCACCTTGGACTCGGGCACCCATCGAGTTGAGCAACCGCGCAAGGTCACCAATCTCCGGTTCGCACGCCGCATTGCGCAATGTCGTCGTCCCCTCGGCAAGCGTTGCGGCCATCATCAGATTCTCTGTGCCGGTCACTGTAATCTTATCGAAAAGGATGTCCGCACCCTTCAGTCGCATCGCAAGCGCCTCAACATATCCGTGTGCGGTTCGAACCTCAGCGCCCAACCTCTGGAAACCTCTGATATGGAGATCGATCGGGCGGGCCCCGATCGCGCAGCCCCCTGGAAGCGACACCCGCGCACGGCCGAACCGCGCCAATAAGGGTCCGAGAACCAGCACGGAAGCCCGCATCGTTTTCACCAGGTCATAAGGCGCTTCACAAGAGTTCACTGAAGCCGCCTTAATCCGAGCGGTGCCATCATTGGAAAGCGCAACGTCGACACCCAGCTTTACCAGGAGTTTGCAGGTTGTTCGGATGTCGGTGACGAGCGGGAGGTTCAGAAGATCGACAGTCTCTGCCGTTAGCAAGCCGGCCGCCATGGCGGGCAACGCGGCATTTTTCGCACCGCGAATGGGCACAGCGCCCTCCAGGGGTGAACCTCCGATTATTTTCAGTCTATCCATTCACTGCCCGGTCCTGAAGGTAGCGAGCTTAACGCTCATAGGTCTTTATCGGCTATGAATTCGAACGGCCCCCGGTCACCCACCATGACATTTGCGGAGCGCAGGATCAATCCCCGCGATATGGTGATCGGTCCCCCACCCCGGGGTAGTTCACAGAAACCCACCCGAACCGGTAATTTCAAGGACATAACAGGCATCAGACAAGCCCCGGAGAGTCTCCTCAGCTTCGTCAATTGCTCCGTCGAGCAAGCGGGCCACCATGCAGAATGGGTCCCGGCCCCCCCGGTTCCCCAAAGCCGACAGACGAAAGCAGCCAGAGGGTCATGAGAGCCATTACAGGGTGGGTAAGGTTGCTTGACACGGTGCTAAGTCTCCGTTTAGTATCAGAACTTTGCGTAGACGTAGGAGAGCGTTCAAGTATGCCTACCCGTTTCTTAAGTCAGGCCGAAGCAGCCGCCGACGATAAGTGGTTCATCATCGATGCGGCAGACCAGGTGTTGGGCCGACTGGCCACTAAAATCGCCACACTACTCAGCGGCAAGCACAAGGCCGGCTATGCACCATTCCTGATAACGGGCGACCACGTCGTGATCATCAACGCCAGTAAGATTAGACTGACTGGGCAAAAATTGGATCAGAAACTCTATTACAGGCACACGGGATACCCTGGCGGACTGCGGCAGATATCGGCCCGGCGGATCTTCGAAAGCCGGCCGGAACGCCTGATCGAAAAAGCTGTGCTGGGCATGCTGCCCAAAAACAAGTTGCGCAAGAGGATGGCCAGGCGGCTTCGCGTGTACGCGGGCGCGGAACATCCACACAAAGCGCAAAATCCTGAGGTCATCGCATAAGACCATGGAGGCTGATTGAGTTTAGTTCAGTATTACGGCACGGGTCGGCGAAAAACATCCACGGCTCGGGTATTTATGAGACCTGGTACTGGCAATATCCAGGTCAATGGTCGGACATTCGAAACCCATTTCTTCAGTGAAGTCCACCGAATGATCATCAGACAACCCCTTCAACTTTGCGACACTCTGGAAAAGTTCGACATTTTGATCACCGTTAAGGGCGGCGGTGTCACCGGTCAGGCAGGAGCGGTGCGGCATGGTCTTTCGAGAGCATTGGTCGAAGCCAACGCTGAATTCAGGCCGGCACTAAAGAAAGCAGGGTTTCTCAGACGTGATCCGCGAATGGTTGAACGGAAGAAATACGGGCAACCGGGAGCCCGGAAACGATTCCAGTTCTCGAAGCGGTAGTCAAGGTTCCGCTTGAGCTTCACACCTCGGGCAATTTTATTTCTCGAGATCAGAGAGATGAGCGAATCCTTGTTACGGAGGTCTAGTTGGTATCTATCACAATGAAGGAGCTTCTGGAGGCTGGAGTTCATTTTGGCCACCAGACGAAACGCTGGAATCCGAAAATGAAATCCTACATTTTCGGCGAGCGTAACGGTATATACATCATCGACCTTCAGAAAACACTTCGCCTCTTCAAGGTAGCCACACAGTTTGTTACTGAACTCGCCGCCCAGGGAAAAACATTTCTTTTCGTTGGGACAAAGCGCCAGGCTCAAGACGCAATCGCCGAAGAGTCGTTGCGCTGCAACATGTTCTACGTCAACCAACGTTGGCTTGGTGGACTGCTCACGAATTTCACGACCATCCAGAAATCCGTCAAGCGACTCAAGGATCTCGAGGCGATGAAAGAGGATGGCCGTTACGAACTGCTCCCCAAGAAGGAAGTCTTGCGCCTCGAGCGACTCCGGAAAGCTCTCGACAAGAACCTTTCCGGTGTCAAGAATATGCCCAGCTTGCCGGACGCCATATTCATTGTCGACTCGCGCCGAGAAGAGATTGCCGTAGCCGAGGCACGTCGATTGAAAATTCCTGTAATGGCCGTGGTCGACACGAATTGCGACCCCGAAGTAATCGACCATGTCATACCCGGCAATGACGATGCATTACGGGCGATCCGACTATTCACTTCGAGAATCGCCGATGCGATCCTCGAAGGACAGGCCCTCGCCTCGAAGGCGAAAGCTGACGACGGAGCAGAGGAAACAGAAAAACAATCCGAAGGAGAAAGCGCTCAGTCCGGATCAGCACGCTCTGAAGATACGAACGCGGAGGGCGCTGGCGATGCGACGGACGGGCCCAAGGCAACTCCCGCACGCGTTGAAATAACGACGACTTCGGCAGCAAAACCTGCGGAATCAGATGCAGCAGATCCGGCAAAGACAGCGGACGAGACTCCAGCGACAACATGACCCTCCTGCAGTGCGCTTGTTCAGGTTCAGCGAGTTAAATTAATACGAAGGCGGAAATTGAACGATTTTCGCCTTTTTTTTGTAAGGAGTTGACAGTCGATGGCAATCAATGCCCAGCAGGTTAAGGAATTGCGCGAAAAGACGGGCGCGGGGATGATGGACTGCAAGAATGCCCTGACAGATAGTGACGGCGACGTCGAAAAGGCGATCGTCTTACTTCGGAAGAAGGGCCTCGCAACAGCCCAAAAGAAGGCTGCTCGCGTGGCTGCCGAGGGAATGATCGGGCACTACATTCATGGGGGAGGCAGCATTGGCGTCCTGGTAGAAGTCAATTGCGAAACGGACTTCGCTGCGCGTAACGACGACTTTCAGGCTCTGGTCAAAGATGTCGCCATGCACATCGCGGCACAGAACCCGGCCTATGTTCGACGTGAGGAAGTACCGGGAGACATCGTGAGCCGGGAGAACGACATTTACCGGGATCAGGCACGTTCTTCTGGTAAGCCGGAGGCAATTGTCGATAAAATTGCCGAAGGTAAACTCGGCGCGTTTTTCAAGACGTCTTGTCTGTATGAACAGGAGTTCGTCAAGGATACCTCTGTTACGGTTGAACAGCTCATCAACAACCTGATCGGTAAGATTGGCGAAAACATCAGGGTTCGAAGGTTCGTACGCATGAAAACGGGCGAAGGACTGGAAAAACGGGTCACGGACCTGGCGGCCGAAGTCCAGGAACAACTCGGCGGGTAGCCGCTTATCTCTATGGATACTCGATACCGGCGCATTCTACTCAAGTTGAGCGGCGAATCACTGGTGGGTTCACAACCGTTCGGAATCGATCCCGACATCGTCAAAAGCATCGCAAGCCAGGTGAAGGACATTCATGGCCTCGGTGTTGAAATCGGTATCGTCATCGGGGGAGGCAATATATTCCGTGGGCTCTCAGCGAGCGAACAAGGATTCGACCGGGTGTCAGCCGACCATATGGGCATGCTGGCCACCGTGATCAACGCACTCGCCATGCAAGATGCCCTGGAGAATGCCGAAGTCAGTACGCGTGTCCTCTCTGCGATTGAAATGCGGCAGGTGGCTGAACCCTATATCCGGCGACGTGCCGTCCGGCATCTCGAAAAGGGGCGCGTCGTCATATTCGCCGCAGGAACGGGTAACCCATACTTCTCGACCGATACCACTGCCGCCCTGCGCGCCATGGAGATCAAGGCAGAGGTCATCATGAAAGCCACCCGCGTCAATGGCGTCTACGATGCAGACCCTGAAACCTCACCGGACGCGAAGATGGTCCCCGAAATATCCTACATCGATGTTCTAACACAGGGCCTTCGGGTTATGGACACCACGGCCATATCCCTGTGTATGGACAACCACCTTCCGATCATCGTTTTCAACATCAACGAAAAAGGAAATATCAAGCGCGTTGTGCTAGGAGAGAAAATCGGATCGCTCGTTCAGTAACCACCGGCACCCGGGCTACCTGGAGACCACTGCCATGCCAGCCAAAGAAGAAATCGCACGCCTTGAGGAGCGGATGGAAAAGGCGGTCGAGGACTTGCGACGCGAACTCGCGTCCATTCGTACTGGACGTGCGTCGATCGCCCTGTTCGACAACATCCACGTCGACTACTACGGAGTTCAAACTGCAGTCAACCAGGTTGCGACATTGTCGATCCCTGAACCGAGCATGGTTACTCTCCAACCCTACGACGTTTCCCTTATCGGCGACATCGAAAAGGCCATTCTTGCTTCGGACCTCGGCCTGAATCCGTCCAACGACGGGCGCCTGATCCGGATCCCGATCCCGGCGTTGAACGAAGAGAGACGGCAACAGTTGGCCAGGCACGTCCACAAGGTCCTTGAGGACCATAGAACAGCTGTTCGCAATATTCGTCGTGACGGCAACGACACAATGAAGAAACATCTCAAGAACAAGGAGATGTCTGAGGACGACGAACATCGGGCCTTAGACGAAATCCAGAAGCTAACCGACGGGTATATCGCAAAACTCGAAGTGGTTGCGAAAGCCAAAGAAGAGGAAATCCTCACCGTCTAACTTTGATTCGATTCGCAACTGCGCAAAAACTCCGGAGTCCGGAGGCCAGCGGCATAATGTCTACTCGCCCGGCATCCCCCGGTCGAGAATCACACCCTCCAGCGGCCCTTCTTCGATGGAGCTGGCGATGGTGCCAGACGCAGTGTTGGATCCGCATCGAGGTCGTAAGGAGAGTACTCGCCGCGCCGAAGCTTGAAGCCCCCGGCCGCCGCAATCATAGCTGCGTTGTCGGTGGTCAGAATTGGGCTCGGATGGTAGAAGCGCAGACCACGTTCGAGAGCCGCTTCACCCATTGCCTCCCTCAATCGGGAATTCGCGGCAACGCCGCCCGAGAGCAGAATGGCCCTGGGTTTCAGTGTTGCCGCTGCTGCCATCGTCCTGGATACGAGGGCGTCAACCACCCCTTCCTGAAAACCTGCAAGGAGGTCCAGTCGCGTCGAGTCTTCGCGCGTTCGGGCCTCGTCAAGCGGCTCCAGGCCCTCCTCCTTCACGATACGCAACACGGCAGTCTTAATACCACTGAAGCTGAAGTCCAGCGATTGATCGGATATCTTTGCAACCGGGAATCGCCGGACACCTCTCTCCCCGAGCGCAGCCAGCCGATCAATGACGGGTCCACCGGGATACGGCAATCCCAGAAGTTTGGCAACCTTATCGTAAGCCTCCCCGGCGGCGTCGTCCCGCGTCTTTCCAACCAGTCGATACGTCAAACAGGACCAGTCTCCCAGTTCAGATTCAACCCAAAACAGGTTCGTATGTCCTCCCGACACAACGAGCGCTAGAGCCGGGAACTGGGCCTCAGGAGTCCCTACAGACACTGAATAGACATGGCCTTCGATGTGATCGATACCAATCATGGGTTTATCGGCAGCGAGCGCTAGAGCTTTGGCGAACGTGAGGCCGACCAGGAGCGATCCAATCAGTCCAGGCCCATGGGTGACTGCAATACCGTCCACGTCATCTAACGTCGAACCCGCGACGGTAAATGCTTCCTCGACGATGGGTCTGATCTTGCAAATGTGTTCGCGTGATGCGAGCTCGGGAACGATCCCACCGTACAGTCGATGGGTGTCCACCTGGGAGTGAATCACGTTGGACAGAATCTCGCGGTCGTCCCGAACCAACGCAGCCGCTGTCTCATCACAGGAAGTCTCTATGCCCAGTACCAGCATTTATTTCGATCTGAGCTGCAATGACTCAGCGCACTCCTACGTTGGGCTGTGGGAGCCCAGAAGTGAAAGGGACTCTTCGAAGGGGGGCCGCACAACGCCGCGGTCGGTAATAATCGCGGTTACAAATTCAGCGGGTGTCACGTCGAAGGCCGGATTGAATGCGGTTACCTCTACAGGCACCAACTGGTTCCCGCCAAAACGGGTAATCTCTGCGGGATCCCGCTGTTCGATGGGAATATCGGACCCATGCGCGATCGAGAGGTCTAACGTAGTCACGGGTGCGGCTACATAGAATGGTATGTCGTGTTGCTTCGCCAACACGGCTACCGAATACGTTCCGATCTTATTAGCCACGTCACCATTGGCCGCGATGCGGTCGGCGCCGACAACAACGACGTCGATCAATCCCTGGTGCATGAAAGACCCTGCCATGTTGTCTGCGATTACCCGCACATCGATATCGTCCTTCCAGAGTTCCCATGCAGTAAGCCGTGCGCCCTGCAGAAACGGCCGCGTCTCGTCGGCCAGAACACGCAGGCGCTTACCCTTCTCCACGGCGGCGCGAATGACACCGAGTGCAGTGCCATAACCCGCGGTGGCCAGCGCCCCCGCGTTACAGTGTGTCAGAACAGTTCCGCCCGTCGGCATCAAGTCCTGGCCGAACTGCCCGATTCTTCTGTTGTTGCCGATGTCTTCCTTGTGAATAGCCAGAGCCTCTGCGACTAATTCTGATCGAATCTCAGAGAGGTCTCGTCCATCGTCCATCAGAGCCTCGAATCGGCCCGTCATCCTTTTGACCGCCCAGAAGAGATTCACAGCCGTCGGGCGTGTTGCCGAAATCGTTTCGGCGATAGTCCGAAACTCCGTCCGCATTTCATCCGGCGTTCGGGCTCCCGACCCTCTCATCCCCAGAGCAATGCCCATAGCGGCCGCCACTCCAATTGCCGGCGCACCCCGAATGACCATCGATCGGATCGCTTCGGCCACATCCTGATAAGTTTCGAATACCGGATACTCTTCTACTGATGGCAGCTTCCGCTGGTCAATCATGCGAACGCCCCGGTCGGTCCATTCGATCGTCTTGATCATTGATATCCGTCCATCGAGTGTTGCACGTTCGAACGAATCATTTTAACAGCCCCTTCGGACCGGGTTTCAAAGAGTATGCTAAATTCTAAATCTGGAACAGGATGGGCGATAAATACACAACAGTAATCGGCCTCGAGTGCCATGCGCAGCTGCAGACCCAATCGAAGTTGTTCTGTTCGTGCTCGACACGTTTCGGCCAGGACCCGAACTTCAACACGTGTCCGGTCTGCCTTGGACTGCCCGGTGCTTTGCCCGTCCTCAACCGCGGCGCTCTGGCGATGGCTGTTCGGGCCGCGATCGCGCTCGATTGCACCGTTAATCCAGTTTCTCAATGGTCCCGGAAAAATTACTTTTACCCGGATCTTCCAAAAGGTTACCAAATTTCGCAGTTTGACAGGCCAGTTGCAGAAAATGGCCATCTTGATGTCGCAATCAACGGAACAGTACGACCTATTCGGGTTCAGCGGGTCCACATGGAGGAAGATGCGGGGAAATCCCTGCACGAAGGTTTCGCCGATTCCGTTCGAACCACATACATCGACCTGAATCGGAGCGGGGTGCCTCTCATCGAGATCGTGACTCAGCCTGACATTCGTTCATCGGAAGAAGCTCAGCAATACCTGATGCGGCTGAAACAGATTCTTGAGTACCTTGCGGTTTGCGATGGCAACATGGAGGAGGGTAGCCTGCGATGCGATGCAAACGTTTCGATTTGTCCGGTGGGCTCGTCAGAATTCGGGACCCGTACGGAAATCAAGAACATTAATTCGTTTCGGTTTCTCCGCAGGGCAATCGACCACGAGATCGACCGACAAATCGATCTTGTCGAAGACGGCGCTCGCGTGGTTCAGGAAACACGCTTATGGAACAGTGCAGAAGAGCGTACCGTTTCCATGCGGAGCAAGGAAGAGGCGCACGACTATCGCTACTTCCCGGAACCCGATCTGCCGCTGCTGGTTCTCGACACCGAATGGATTCAGGAAATCGCCAACTCTCAACCTGAACTTCCCGTCAACCGTTCGCGCCGGTTCATCGAGACATACGGCCTGTCGAATCACGATGCGGGCGTTCTGACTTCTACGCGTTCGCTTGCGGACTACTTCGAATCCACGGTCGCACTCTGTAATAAACCGAAGCCGGTTGCCAACTGGATCATGGGAGATCTACTCCGCCTGTTGAATGACGACGGAATTGACCTGATGGACCTGAGTGCGCCCAAGTTGAAACCCAACATGTTGGCGGAATTGATCGAACTGGTCGATGCCCAGACGATATCTGGAAAAATTGCGAAGTCTGTCCTGGAAGAGATGTATCGTTCAGGCCGCTCACCGGCAAATATTGTCCGGGACCAGGGTCTGCAACAGATCTCCGATACCGGTGAGATCGAAAGAATCGTGAACGACATCATCTCTGCGAATCCAGGGCCGGCCCAGCAGTATCGATCCGGAAAGACCGGCACGATCGGCTGGTTTGTCGGTCAAGTAATGAAAGCTACTGCGGGCCGCGCCAATCCAAAGAGCGTAAACGAACTGCTTCGGAAGAAACTTGCGACTTAGAAACTTTGAAGGTATAGTCCCCCCGAATACATGGGCGTTGACGACATGCGGAAGAAGCACATATCAGATTTTTATCGTCAGGAATTCTTGCGGCATAAGTCCCGCCTGGAAACTCAACGAACGTTTTTTGCGGAGCAGACTTACGGAGAAATTGAGTCTGTGCTCGACAAAATCATTGAAGAAATGGACAAGATCTCACAGGTGGATAACTTCGAAGAGCTTGCCAGCCATTTGCTCCACCGGATCGACGTCGTCACAAGCCTATCGGCATCTAAAGTCGACCCGTCCTACAAGATTCACTGACAGCCTGCGAAGAAGTATGATCCCCTGCGGGACAAGCGCGCAATGAGCGGACCGCGGATTGGCCGAAGCGACCATTCGTGAACAGCAGGCGACGTGCCACCAGGGGAGCTCTCAGTCGAGGGCGATACAGTCCACCTCTATGCCAACGCCAAGCGGTAGAGCGGCGACTTCTACGGCGGCACGGGCCGGCGGTGTATCCGGAAAGAATTCGGCGTACACGGCGTTCATTTCCTGAAATGATTTCATATCGGCGAGGTAGACCGTTACTTTCACGACGTGACGGGTGGACAGCCCGGCCGCACTCAAGATACCTTGCACATTCTGGAGTACCCGCCGGGTTTGGGCGGCAATCGATAGATCCTCGATCAAGCTTCCGGTCGAAGGATCAAGGGGAATCTGTCCTGAGACGAAGACGAGGTTACCCGCCCGGATGGCCTGGGAGTACGGCCCGATGGCCTGCGGCCCCAGCTCTGTTGAAACTACTTTCTTGCTCGTCATATTAGGATCTTCCGGTTTGGGATGTCGGGAGCAGTACCAGCGATCTACTGCATTGCGGTTTTGACGGACTTGGGTGTCCGCATGACATCGTAAACGCCCTCGAGCTGTCGGATGGACCCAACGACTTTCTCAAAATGCTTCATGTTCTGAATTTCGACCGTCATGTCGATCGCTCCGCGTTCCTCGTCAGTTCGAGCGGACAGATCCAGAATATTCGCGCCGACGTCCGAAACAGCCGACGAAATTTCGGCAAGAATTCCAGTTCGGTCCCGGCTGACAACGGCTAAATGCACAGCGTATGCCTCCTTTTCGTCTGGCCGACCCGTCCACTCCACATCAATTTTCCGGTCTGGCTCATACATCAGGTTCTGTACGTTCGGGCACTCCTTGGAATGGACGGACACTCCTTTGCCGCGCGTAATGTAACCGACAATGTTCTCACCGCGAATGGGGTTACAACATTTGGCTCTATATACCAACAGGTCATCCATGCCTTTGACCTGTATCTTGTCGTTCTCGCCCAGCCCAAGGACGCGTTTGACTACAGAACTGATCTTCGATTCCTGGGCCGCGGGGGAGTTCCGCAATTCCGGCTCTATTTTTTCGAGCACCGCCCGAACGGATATCTTTCCGTAGCCGATCCCGGATAACAGATCGTCCAGCTTGACGCATCCGAATTCCGGCACCACTCGGAGCAGGCGCTCGTTCTCGGTCAAATCCTTGATGCTGACTTTGTATTTACGCGCTTCCTTCTCGATCAGTTTCTTTCCCAGTTCGACGGATTTCTTTCTCTCCTGGACGCTCAGCCAATGGCGAAGCTTATTGCGAGCGCGAGAGGTTTTCACGAAATTCAACCAGTCGCGACTGGGCGTGTGGCCCTTCTGGGTGACGATCTCTACGATGTCCCCGTTCGAAAGCCGTGTCTTGAGGGGCAACAACCGCCCGTTAATTTTTGATCCCACACATGTGTCACCGACTTCGGTGTGGATGGCGTACGCAAAATCCACGGGCGTCGCGTTGCTGGGAAGAGTGACCACCTTGCCTCGCGGAGTGAAGGTATACACCTCCTCTGGATAGAGATCCACCTTCAGCGTGCTCAGGAAGTCGCTGGGGTCCTTCATCTCCTGCTGCCACTCGACCAGATGGCGCAGCCAGGACACGCGTTGATCTTCCCTGTCGTCGGCGACCAGTTTGCCATCCTTGTATTTCCAGTGTGCCGCGATACCCTCTTCGGCAACCCTGTGCATTTCGGCCGTACGAATCTGAATTTCAAAGGGCTGGCCCTTGGCAATTACGGAGGTGTGTAGGGACTGGTACATGTTGGGCCGCGGCATCGCTATGAAGTCCTTGATCCGGCCGGGAACGGGCCGCCAGGTGTTGTGGAGGATGCCCAGCGTGGCGTAACAGTTTTTGATGTCATCGGTGATGATCCGGATGGCAAGCAAGTCGTACACCTGGTCCAGCGAAATTCTCTGGCGTCGCAGCTTCTGGTCGATGGAGTATATGCGCTTGACCCTGCCCTCGGTCGCGCCCGGTATCGAGTGCTCCTTCATCTTCTCCTGGACAATGGCCCGCACCTCCTCCAGAAACGCCTCGTCCACCTTCCGTTTCTTCTCCAGCATGGCGTTGAGGTTCTGATACGATTTGGGATCCACAAAACTGAACGCGAGGTCTTCGAGTTCTCCGCGGATTCGACCCATTCCCAGGCGGTGTGCCAGAGGCGCATATATTTCGAGGGTTTCTCGTGCTATGGCTTCTCGGCGTGATGCTTTGAGGTGACGTAGTGTCCGCATGTTGTGTAGACGGTCCGCCAGCTTTACGATGATCACCCGAATATCGTCACTCATCGCCAGCAGCATCTTGCGGAAGTTTTCCGCCTGCTTTTCTTCGGTTGACGTGAAGTAAATCTGGCTGATCTTGGTTAGTGAATCCACGATGTGGGCTATTTCCGGACCGAATATTTCCTCCAGATACTCCAGGGTCGTCAGCGTGTCCTCCACTACGTCGTGCAGCAACCCCACGCTGACGGTCACAGCATCCATCCTCATGTCGGCCAGGATATTTGCCACCTCCAGCGGATGGGTCATGTAGGGTTCGCCTGAAGCACGCACCTGTCCCTTGTGCTCTTTCGCTGAGAAGATATAGGCCCGACGGACGACTTCGCTGTCGTCAGCCGGGTGGTTCTTGTGGACCTTCTCTAAGATTTGTTCCAGCCGAATCATTCTTTTCCAGACCTAGCCAGCCTTATTGTAGCGCCAAAGCCTAATGACAGAGACTCTCAGGTGGAATGGGGGTGGGGAGTCAGTTGAGAGTTAAGGGCGACGGTGCGGCGATTGGTGCCTGCGATCGATCACTCAATATTTTTACTCTCAATCAAAAAGAAGTCGCCCGAAGGCGACTCCTTACAATTTCGTCAGCGGACAACTCCGGAGTTATTCGACCGGAAGACCCGCAGCAGCCAGCTCGGCGTTCCGCTGTCGCGTTTCCAGGGCGCGGTTGAACCAGTCATCCGCCATAACTAGAAGTTCTTCCCGCTGAGCCAGGGCTTCTTCGTCTTCGGTATCTTCCGGAATCAGTTCGGCAGCCTGGCGGTAGAGGAGATTCTTGTAGCTCATCGCATCTTCGTAGTTCGCACGGAGTTCCAGTGCACGATCCAGATGCATCTGCCCTTCCTCGATCAAACTGGCAATTTCTTCCTGATCTCTCTCGATCGTCTTATTAAAAACCATCATCCAGTTGACGCTTCCGACGCTGTAGTGCGCGACCGGATCGTCCGGTGCGATTTCTGCCTGCCGGACATAACTATCGCGTGCCAGATCGATCTGGTTCGTGTTCTGGTAGATGCTGGCAAGCCCCGCCATGGCCGTGGTGTTGTTCGGATCGCCTTCAAGGACGCTACTAAATGTCTGAACAGCCATATCCGCGTTTCGCTCGTTATCCGGTCCCACGGCACCCGGTATAAACTGCTGCAGATAGGCCATACCGAGATATAGCTCAGCCTCCGTCAACTCGGGATCCAGTGTCGTGGCTTCTTCGAAAAAAACAGCGGCACCCTGGTAGTCGGATTCACCGTAAGCGCGGACTCCCTTGTTCAGATTGTCCCTCGCAGCAAGATAGTCGCAACCGATCATGCTCAGCGACAGGAAGCCGCTGAGAACGAAAAACAGTTTCTTGTCCCGCATATAATCCCTACCTCCAGGTTGCTCTAGTTGCCACCCGCAATATCCGCAGTAATCTGCTCGGTCATCAGGCCAACCTTATCGACACCGGAGCCTTTGGCAATATCGATCACCTGGATTACGTCGTTGAAAAGAAGTTCCGGGTCCGCGTTGACGAAAATAGTCCTGTCGTTGCGGGTCTTGAAAATATCCTGCAACTGCGTGCCCAACGTCCTCAGGTCCGACTGCGCTTTGTTGATCATGATCTGGTTCCGATCATCGATCGACACCACGACCGTCCGATTCTCTTCATCCGGCGGCGGGGGTGGCGTGCCCGGCGGCGGCGGTTGCGGCACCGCAGTATCCAGTCCACTCGGAATCAGTGGAGTAATGACCATGAAGATCACCAGCAGTACCAGCAGGATGTCGATCAGCGGCGTGATGTTGATATCGGAATTCGACGAAAGTTTCTTGCCTAATTTTGCTCCCATCGGATCTCCTAAGTTACTGCCGGACGGCCGAGTCGAGCCGGTCGGTCAGCAGACCAATCCGGTCAACCCCGGCCGCCCGTACGGTGTCGACGACCGACACGACGTCGCCATACCGGGACCGGAAGTCGCTCTTGACGTAGACCGTCTTATCGAGCCTTCCCGATAGCATGTTGACGACGAGTGACGGTAATTCCTCCAGACCGACGACGTTCGGTCCGAGATAGAACCTTCCGTCACGGGTTACCGAAACCAGAACAGCATCTTCCTGATCGGCTTCCTGCATGTCGACAGGGTTGTTCGTTCCAGCCAGTTCGACACTGACGCCCTTCTGCAACATGGGAGTGATTACCATGAAAATGATTAACAACACCAGCATGACGTCCGCCATCGGTGTCACGTTGATATCCGATTGTATCTCGCCGCGCCCGCCGCTGCTGCTCATAGCCATGGCTGATTAACCTCGCTTCTTGATGAAGTAGTCGATCAACTCTGAAGACGAGTTGGCCATCTCGATCTGGAACGCCTCGACACGATTGCTGAATGAGTTGTACGCCCACACTGCTGGCACGGCCACGAAGAGGCCAAAGGCCGTGGCCACGAGCGCTTCGGAAATTCCACCGGCCACTGCAGACAGACCCGCAGTCTGCTCACTGGACATTCCCTGGAACGCATTGATGATTCCGACCGTCGTGCCGAAAAGCCCCACAAATGGTGCCGTAGCACCAATCGTTGCCAGTCCGGAAAGGCCACGCTTCAATTCAGCGTTCACGATCGCCTCGGCCCGTTCCAGGGCGCGCCGGGACGATTCGACCTGTTCGCCAGATAATTCTGTCGACACCCCTTGGGCTTTAAATTCCTGCAAACCCGCCACCACAACTTTGGCCAGGTGGCTGCGCGCGCTCTGGTCGGCCACGCTGATCGCTTCTTCGATTTTGCCAGCCTTGAGGCAACCGGCAACGGCCGGCGCAAATTCACGGGATTGTTTTCGAGCCTGGCTGTAGGCGATATAGCGGTCGACCATCACGCCAAACGACCACATGGACATGAGCGCCAGGACAACGACAACGGCTTTGGCTGCATAACCCATCTGCGCCCACATCGAGCGCAGGTCAAAACCAACCGCCTCCTGGAGCAGCATCATACCCATAAAGTTAAGCTTAAAGAGCAGCATAAGATCAGAACCCTCCTACTGAATTCGAAACTAAATCTCTGTCGTACGCACTATTGCGAACAAACTCGAAACACTTTCAACCTACCATCAGCGGACCCAGGCCGCAGTGTCTAGTTCAGTGTGAACGTAACGGATATCGTCGTAACCACGGGTACAGGCTGGCCGTTGAGTAGCGTCGGTTGGTATTGCCACTGACTCACAGCCTCGACCGCCGCGGGCGACAACAACGGATGACCGGTGATAACCCGGAGATCCTCTATGGTTCCTTCCGTATTAATATTCGCTTCCAGCAACACAACCCCCTGGATCCGGGCCTGCCGGGCTAGATCCGGATATCGGGGCGCAATCTGGTTGATAATACTCGCGGCCTGGGCACCCGCACTCACACGGAGACGTTCTGGCGCCGGCGGGGGCGGGGGCGGCGGCGGCGGGGGCGGCGGCGGCGGCGCTGCAGCTGCCTGAGCGGAAAGCACACCTCCAAGAACGCCACTCAACACGCCAGTGTTGGTTCCCCCGACCACGCCAGTCACTGCGGGCGGCGGGCCCTCATCCACGATCCGGGCAATTTCGTCGGGAATTTCGGTTGGCGCAACCATAGCTCCGGGATCGATCTGAATTTCGGTCACGACGACAGGCGCCTCAGGAATTATCTCCTCCGGCGGCGGGGGTGGCGGCGGAGGAGGTGGAGGAGGCGCAACCAGGAACGTCAACAAATCCTGGGCCGGCAAAGCTTCCGTGTAGATCAACGGGATCAAGATCATCACGCTGAGTAGAACGAAGTGTATGGCGACCGAAAGCATCACCGTCGCAGGCTTCTTCCCCTTGTCTCCTCCCGCAGTTTCCAGCAAGGAATCTTCAAACATAACGCTGGTTACCTCCCTATTAATAAGACTCTCAGCTTCACTGCCCTTAGGACCACGAATGTCCCGGCAGAGAAGGCATGTGTGTTCGATGCCCTACAGCTGATTTCCATTCAACCGAAACGACAGGCTACGCGACAAGGCGAATAGAGCAACAATTTTGGCGGCTAACCAAGGAGCGATTCTTATATCAATCGATCCGATGGCCTGTCAACTACTTAATACCACACGCCAGTTGCAGCATTAGCGATGTTTCTATCAGGCTGTCGCACGTACTTTCGCACGCAGTTTGTACGTATCGTAAATCAGTACCATCGGCGCGGCCACAGCAATGGACGAGTACGTTCCCACCATCACCCCTATGACGAGCGCAAACGCGAAGTTGTTGATGACATCTCCACCAAAAAAATACATGGCTAGGCCCGCAACCAGCGTAAGCCCAGAGGTCAGAATGGTCCGACTCAGCGTCTGGTTGATGCTTCTGTTCAAGATCGATTCAAAGGTCATTTTACGGCTCAGTCTGAGGTTTTCCCTGACGCGATCAAAAACCACAATTGTATCGTTCACAGAATACCCTACCAGCGTCAGCAAGGCTGCAATCACTGTAAGGTTGATCTCTTTATCGAATACAGAAAAGAAGCCCAGCGTGATCAGCGTATCGTGAAAAACCGCAAATACTGCGGCTGCGCCATAAATCCATTCAAATCGGAACGCAATGTATATCAGGATGCCGCCCAACGCGTAAAGCGTAGCAAGGACCGCTTGCCTGCGAAGATCGGACCCCACCTTCGGGCCAACGGACTCCGAAGTCAGAATCTCAAACTGGCCCTCAAACCCTGCGTTCAGGGCTTCGGTAATGACCATTCGGCCCCTTCCAAGATCTTCCTCGACGAGCGCCTGTTCAACCTGAATGAGTACGTCGTATCCGGTACCGGATCCGGTCAACTCCTGAATCTGGCTGTCTGGCGCTCCACCTTCCCGAAGCAGATCGCGAATTCGGTCAATTTCTACGGGCTCATCAAAGCGAACAGTTACGATCGCACCACCCTGAAAATCGACTCCATAGCGCAGCGAGCCCTTCGCCACCACGGATGCCAGACCCACGATGAGCAAAACTGCAGATAAACCGAAGAACCTACGTCGGTTACGTAGCCAATCAAAATCTATAGTACCGAAGAGTTCGACCATTCAACCTTTACCTATTTGTGTAGACACCGGGAAACCGTGGTTGTTCCCGAGAATTGTCATCGACTCTGACTCTCCCATCCCGACCCACGAATCGGGTTCAACGCCAAATCAGATGCTCAAAGTTGCAACGCGTTCGGAGCGTCCGAGAAACCATTCAAAAAGAGTGCGCGAAACGAACACTGCCGTGAACACATTCGCTATCAGTCCGATCACCAGTGTCACCGCGAAACCCTTGACCGGTCCTGTCCCAAACAGGAATAGAAACATGGCAGATATCAACGCGGCCAGATGCGTGTCTACGATCGTGACAAAGACACGATTGAACCCGGTAACAACTGACGACACGGCCGTTTTTCCTGAGCGCAACTCTTCCCGAATTCTCTCGAATATCAAAATATTCGAATCAATTCCCACACCGATCGTCAAGATGATGCCGGCAATTCCGGGCAGGGTCAGCACCGCCTCAAAGTACGACAGCGCACCAAACAGAATCAGGATATTCAGCAGCATCGCGATGGATGCGTTAACACCCGACAAACGGTAGTAGAACAGCATAAACACCAGAACGACCACAAGAGAGACTACGCCCGCGAAAACACCCTGGCGAATCGAGTCCCGTCCCAGCGATGGCCCAACGACCCGTTCTTCGAGATACTCCAGTGAGGCCGGAAGCGCACCGGAACGAAGAACCAGGGACAGATCCTGCGACTCTTGAAGCGTAAAGCCTGCGGCACCGCCTGTGATAATCCCAGAATCGGTGATTCGGGCGTCGATCCGCGGTGCCGACTGAATCCGACCGTCCAGGATGATCGCCAGGGAACGACCGATGTTCTCTTCGGTGGCTCGGCCAAACCTTTGAGATCCGTCAGCCGTCAAATTAAAGGTAACGGCCGGTCGCCCATTTTGATCGCGCGACGGAAAAGCGCCCTTCAGGTCCCGCCCTGTGATCGATGCAAGCCGTTGGACGGAGTACCAGGCTTCTCCTCCAAGATCCGCAACAACTTCGGGCTGCACCGATTCCATCGCCTCAAGACTTGGCGGCAAAGCTCCGCCGTAGGTCTGGGCCAGTAACTGCTGTGTCGGGAAGGGACCGGCATCGACTATTTTCAGCTCCAACAGGGCCGTAGACTGCATGATGCGCTTAACCCGTTCCGGGTCGTCCACTCCCGGCAGTTGCACCAGGATTTCGTATTCACCCGGACCACCATGTTCCTGAATCACCGGTTCGGTCACCCCGAGCTGATCAATTCGGTTTCGAATAGTCTGAATCGCCTGATCCACAGACTGATCGCGATAAACATTTTCCGTCGTCGTTTGCAGCTGCATCACGTAAGTGTTGGGTAGGGGTCCGGATGTCGAAGCCAGCAACCATTCCGGAAACTGGTCATTCAGGATCTGGCGTACATCCTGATCCCTTGCCGGGTCCACTCCGACGAATTGAAAACGACCGTCTGCCAGACGCTCCTCCTGCCGAAAGATAATATTGTCGGCTTCTAAGAACTCGCCCATGCGTTCGATCGCCAGATCGGTCTCGGCACGGATGGCGTCATCGGTCACGACGCCCAGCACGATATGCGTCCCACCTCTCAGATCCAGACCCAAGCGAATCCTGTCCTGCATTTTGGCCAAACTCGGCGGAAAGCCCGCAAACAACATGATTGCGGCTGCGGCCACTCCTAGCGTGGCGATGATACGATTGCGAATTCTGTTGGACATATGCTTACTCTTGATCCGGTTGTTGTAATGAAGCGACGGCGTTTCGGGAAATATCGACCTTGACGTTTTCCGCAATTCTCAGCCCCAGCTTATCTCCTCGTAGGGCAACGACAGTGCCAAACAGGCCTCCCGATGTAATGACCTTGTCACCCGTCTTCAGGCTGTCGATCATCTCCTGGATTTTCTTCTGCCGCCGCCGGGCGGGAAGGAATACGATGAGGTAGAAGATTCCGATAATAAAAACAAGGGGCAGAAACGCGGCCAGACCTCCCGACTGAGGCGCCGGTTGCTGCAGGAACACCAAAAACACGCAGAACCTCCGGAACGACAAAACGGGCCCAAGTACTACTGGGCCCCAGCATTCCTCGTAACAGCTAAAAACTCACTAAATCCTTCAGATTCAATAAAATGCCTTATTTTCCGCATTGTGTCAAGATAGAAAAACAAGTTATGAATCGTGTTCAGTACTGAGGAAAGAATCTCCTTAGAGATGAACAGATGGCGCAAGTAGGCACGCGAGTATTTTGCACAAACCGGACACAGACACCGATCATCGATCGGTCCGTCGTCGCTGCGAAATTTCGCATGCCGGATAGCGATGTGGCCGTCACGGGTAAAAAGCCACCCGTTTCGAGCGTGCCGGGTCGGCATCACGCAGTCGAACATATCGACGCCTCGGGCGACACACTCCACCAGGTTCTCCGGGGTCCCGACGCCCATCAGATATCGCGGGCGATCGGACGGTAGCAACGGATCCAGCTGCTCAACTGTGAGATACATCTGAGCAGTGGGTTCGCCCACAGCGAGCCCCCCGACCGCATAACCGTCGAACCCCATTTCAACCAAGCGCTCGGCACTTTCGGCCCGCAGATCCGGATAAACCGAACCTTGAACGATTCCGAACAGAGACTGAGTCTCAGCACCTGCCTCGCAAAATCGGGTTTGGCTGCGCTTGGCCCAGTTCATCGACCGCTGCATGGATTTTTCAGCTTCCTGCTTGCTGGCCGGATAGGCCAGGCAGTCGTCGAGGACCATCAACACGTCCGAACCTAGAGCCAGTTCCACGTCGATAGCTATTTCGGGCGACAGAAACGCCGGGCTCCCGTCCAGATGCGAGCGAAATGACACTCCTTCGTCGTCGATCTTCCGAAGGTTGCTCAGACTGTACACCTGGTAGCCACCGCTATCGGTGAGGATGGGTCCGTCCCACCCCATGAATCGGTGGAGTCCGCCGAGTGCCCGGATCACATCGTGGCCCGGCCTGAGAAACAGGTGGTAGGCATTAGACAGGATCATCTCGGCACCCAGAGAGCGCAACTGCTCCGGGGTCACACCTTTAACGGCTCCCTGTGTTCCCACCGGCATGAACGCGGGCGTTTCGACAACCCCATGAGCCGTATGCAAACGACCACGCCGGGCTCCGGTCTGTATGTCGTTCTTGATGACTTCAAATTGCATTCAACAATGGGAAATCTGCGGGACATCTGCGGGACATCTACGGCTCCATCAATTGTCGCCGTTGTGAATTGCGGCTCCATCGATTGTCGCCGTTGTTTCTTGTTGCTGTTGCTGGCCACGCATCACTGCTCATGGGTCATGCGTTGATTCCGTGATCAATCTGCGAGATGGCACGCCCCGAGGCGCCCGTCTGCGAGCTTCTTCAGGGGCGGTTCTTCGGTCCGGCAACGGTCAATGACAATGGGGCAACGGGTGTGAAAACGACAACCCGCCGGCGGGTTGATGGGTGTAGGAACATCCCCGCGGAGCACAATCCGCTCCCGCCGCCGGCCCGGTTCCGGTATGGGCACTGCACTGAGAAGAGCCTGGGTATAAGGATGCTTGGGATTCATACAGATCTGGGCGCTGGTCCCAATCTCGACCAGCTTTCCCAGATACATCACGCCAATTCGGTTGGAGATGTGCTCGATAACGGGAATGCCGTGAGAGATGAAAAGATAGGTCAGACCGAAATCTTTCTGCAGGTCCGCCAGCAAGTTGATGATCTGCGCCTGAATCGAAACGTCGAGTGCAGAGACCGGCTCATCGGCCACGATCAGCTTCGGTTTCATGGCCAGGGCGCGCGCGATTCCGATTCTCTGACGCTGTCCGCCACTGAATTCGTGCGGATATCGACTGCCCACACCTGGGTCCAGGCCGACCGTTTCCAGCAGTTCCGCAACCCGCTCCTCCCTCTGCTTCCCATGAGCCGTACCATGGATAGCGAACGGTTCTCCGACGATCGAACCGGCTGGCATTCGCGGGTTCAGTGACGCATACGGGTCCTGGAAAATGATCTGCATATCCCGGCGGCGGCGGCGCAGTTCGCGGGTGCTGAGTGCTCGCAAGTCAATCCCATCGAACTCGATCTCTCCTGCGTCAGGCTCGATCAGCCGCAGGACCGCCCGGCCAGCGGTTGTCTTCCCGCAACCCGACTCTCCTACCAACCCAAGCGTTTCGCCACGCCGAATCGAAAAGCTCACGTCGTCCACAGCTTTGACGTAATCGGAAACCCGCGAAAACACGCCTCGCTTAATTGGGAAGTACTTACGCAGGTTCCGAACTTCAAGGAGGTTGGCCGATTCAGACATGGATACACCGGGCCTGATGGTCGCCACTGATCCAATCGAACCCGATTTCAGATTCGCTGCACTCGGGCGTCACCTTGCGGCACCGTGGTGCGAACGCACACCCCGGAGGAAGATCGTGCAAGTTCGGGACAACTCCCTCGACCACGTCTAATCGTGTGTTCCGATGGAGGCTCGATCCCAATTTCGGTATCGAGCGGAGCAAGCCTTCAGTGTAAGGATGCCGCGGTTCGTCGAATACGGCACTGGCCGAGCCGATCTCCACAATCCGTCCCGCGTACATGACGGCGACCGTCTCGGCCACTTCGGCCACAACTCCGAGGTCGTGGGAGATCAACATCAAGGAAAGGTCGTATTCCTCCCGCAGCTCAAACAAGAGTTCCAGAATCTGGGCCTGGATCGTAACGTCCAGCGCCGTTGTTGGCTCATCGGCGATCAAGAGGGTGGGCCTGCAAACAAGGGCCATGGCAATCATGACCCGCTGACGCATTCCACCCGAAAGCTGGTGAGGGTAGTCCTGGGCACGGGCCGCCGGGTCCGGTATCGCAACCGCCTGCATTGATTTCACAGCGCGGTTCCAGGCTTCAGACTGGGACACGTTCTCATGCGCCAGTACGGATTCCGCAATCTGATAGCCAATCTTTAAAACCGGATTCAGCGCCGTCATCGGTTCTTGAAAAATCATTGCAACCTTGCCACCGCGCCACCTTCTCATTTCCGCTGGTTCCAGTTTGAGGATATCCTGGCCCTCAAGCAGGATCTCTCCACTAACGATGCGCCCGGGCGCATCAACAAGGCGAAGAATCGACAACGCCGTTACGCTCTTACCCGAACCACTCTCACCGACCAATCCGAGCGTCTTCCCCCGGTCGATGGAAAACGACACATCATCGACAGCCTTGACGATCCCGTCATCCGTCGTGAAATGCGTCTTCAGATTCCGAACTTCCAGAACATTAGAACTCAAACAATCACCGCCAAACTTGAGTGTCAAATTTCGCTGCCTAGCCTAGCCCCAAAACAAGCGCATAACCAGTGGACAAACGGCCGGTTCACGGCCGTAAAATTGGAGGCATAAGCTCCCGTTCCCAGATCGCTTTTTCCAGGTATGCGGTTCGTGTTGTATCTGTTTCAGTTGCCGCCTCGCCGTGTCTGTTTGAAGGGTTGAAAGAAACCGAGACCTCGACCGCCCGGGCTCAGATCCATGATCGGGTCAGCATCGCAGAGGTTGACGCAACACATCCACGGCACGAAACAAGACTGGCAACCACGGGTTCCAGGCCATCAGCCGGAAGACGATGCGCCGACCAGTACGCACGAGCTGGCAAGGCACGAGCATGAAGGCGTTCAGGAACGTTTTGAACTCCATGCGTAGCACGGTCTGCTTCTCGGCCTGATACTTCTGGCCCCAACGTCCGGTTTCGGGCAGCAATAACGCAAACCACGCCTTCAGTGTCCAGGCCAGTGAGGCCATCACCATGTAGGCCCAGTTGCTGGTCTGATCCCCGACCGGCATCCCCAAGGCGTGTACGCCGTTCTTGAGCTGCTCAATAAGATTCTCTTGATTGCACCGTTGATTCGCACGCATCACGATCTGGTCCGCAGGATCCGCACGGTTGGTAATGTAGAAGAAGTACCGGATGTCGTCGAACAACACCTGCTCCCCTTTGGCCACCGACAGATTCTTTCGCACCACAACGACGCGGTAGTCCCGATCGCAGGCTCCGGGCCGATACGCAAACTCGGCCACATCCTCGCCCCGCAAGCGGATATTCTCAAAGTCACGCTCCCGAACGATCCGTTCCTTGACCTTGTCGGGACGCTGGCGGGGTTGGCTGGCTACCTCGTACTTGGCGGGACGTTCCAGGCGCGCCCAGCAGTCCGGCTCCAATTGGTCGGCCCGGGCCACCAGGTTTTTCATCGCGTCGATGCCGAAGATGAAGCCCACGCCCTGGTCGTCCCATCCATCCAAATACCGGGTCTGGCTGAAGTCGGTGTCCCCGCGCAGCAGGATCTGATCGAACCCCGCACGCTGGCACAACGCGATTGCCTGATCGAACCGTTTGGCCGCTCCCTCATGCGAGGGCCGGTTGCCGCTCCGGTTCACCAGGTATAACGGTTCGGCCGTGTTCGCCAGCGAAATCAACAGTGGGTGATAACCCCATGTCCCGTCGTAGGCCACGTCCATCCCGTCTTTGCATTCTCCGGTGGTTGGGGCCAATGTCCCGTCCGCCTCCAGAACCGCTTCCTCGAAAAACGCATCGGGCTGCTGGCGCCAGACTTTCAGCCGCACTTTATTGAACGTGTCCATCAGCGACTCCACGTCGTCTTCCTCAAATCGCCGGCAGAAGTCTCCCGCCGTGGTCGGATCCGGAATCCGCTGTGCTCCCAACGCGTCCAGATACACTTCGTCATTGCGCCGCAGTTCGATATCTTCCATACACGTGCCCCCACTCAACGCGTTGTAGGCGATGTTCAACACGTGATCCGATTCCTGGTAGGGCAGATGCCGCTTCAGCACATGCACGTCCTTGTCGATGGCTTCGATCAGTCCGGTCCGCCGCGCCACCTGATGCATCATTCCGATGCCGCCCACCGACAGACCCCTCATCCGGTCTCCCATCTCGTACCGGATGTTGCGCGCCGACAGCATCGGCTTCGCCTGATCTTTCCAATTCCGATCCCCAAGCCGACGCTCAATTCGCCGCTTGCGGTTCCTCATGTTCTTGCGCGTATAATCGTTCATCTGAAATGCCTCCTTCTCCAAAGAATCTGTCCAAGGTTTTTTTCGCACGGAGAGGGGGCATTTCGGGTACTTCGGCGGTTATTCCACTTTCAATTCCTCATCAATCACGCTTGTTCAGGGCCTAGCACAGCTTCGAAAAGCAGATTCACCCCAGCATCGAGGCCACCCCAGCCCCCACCCGCAGACAAGAAGTCCCAACCATCGACTTCGCAGGCGCACTGCTCAGTACGTTGAGAAGCACCAACACGCGAACGACGCCGTAAGGGCCGCTCGACCCCACACAGAGAGCGGCCCAGACGCCGTGGAGACAAGGAGTCTGAAGCGCGGGATTCGCAGGCGTACTGGCAAGTACGTCGAGAAAGCCCAAGCAAAGACGACGCCGTATCCGCGGTGTCTGGGCTGCTCGACCGGACAAAGCCACACCGCCGTATCCGCGGTGTCTGGGCTGCTCGACCGGACAAAGCCACACCGCCGTATCCGCGGTGTCTAGGCCGCTCGACCGGGATCAGGACTTACCCATTAAGATGAAAGGTGCCCAATAGTAGGGATGCGGAAAGCGGGTCTTTACCTCGATCGCGGCCTGACGCAGCGCCTCCGGCTTGGACAACCCGTCCAAGAGACCCTCGTAGAAACGCTTCATGAGTAGCGTGGTCGATCGATCGTTTACCCGCCAGAGACTCACGACCAAAGACGGTGTCCCCGCGTAAAGAAAACCGCGTGCCAGCCCCAGAAGTTCGTCGCCTTCGTAGACGGCGCTCATGCCCGTCTCACAGGCACTGAGAGTCGTCAGTTCGGCTCCCAGCCTCAGATTGAAAATATCAACCAGGTTCAGCCAATTGTCGCCCAGTTTGAGAGCTGAAAACATTGGATTATCGGCACGAAACACGCCGTGCGCCGCTATGTGCAACTTGCCGGCATGTGGCCCGAATTCCTTTAAGACATCTGCTCCTGCCTCCTCTCCGACAAATACCCGTGCATCGGGTAGCAGCTCCCCAAGCATTTTCGCCTCATCGGCAATCGAGGGGGTTGACGGATCGGGAACCGCGAGGATCAGATCCATCGCCCCCGCAACCGGAACCTTCGCCCGGCAAATCTTCAGGACGGATGCGCTGGCGCTGTAAACAACATCGTGATTATCGAGGACGTATTTCGAACCGTCATAGAGGGCCTGGAAAGGAACATAATGCAGTACATGGTGCGGAATGATGACGAGCGACCGACCATCGGTCCACCTCTCCAGAGGTGCCATCAGCATGCGGTAGAGATCGTGAAGGTGATGCTGCACGCCCCGAAGCAGAAGCGGTCCGTGATCTGTCTGGTAGGCCTGACCCAGATGGAACTTCGATAGCTGGAGGTTCAATCCTTTGAGGCTCGCCCGTACGGAGCCGGTGTCCGCCAAATCCACTACGAAATGAAATCCATCGGGCCGGATCACGAATGCGCAGAACTGATTCTGGATCGTGTAGTACTCGATCAGAACTTCGTTTTCCAACAGCATCTGCCCAACTTCTTCGACCGAGGGTGTGGCCATTGATTCCAGAGTGGCCAAACCCTCCCTTTCAGATCCCGCCTCCCGAAGCAGTGAAATCATCTCCTGTTCGCGGTTGGAAATTTCTTGTTGAAGCTCCTTGTCGATTGCCCGGGCGCTTACCGTCGTTCCAACCTGGGACACGCGGCTATACAGCCCATTCAAATCCTGGCGAATCTTCTGGATCGCCTGCTGTTTCGGATCCGAGTGGTCCGACTGCCACAGGGTATCCGTGTTGCGCTCAAGCAAATCCATCAGGGTCCGCGACTTGGACCGCTCGACAAACTCGAAGGCTTCGCCCGGCAAGTCCATATGGATTTTCAGCCCAGCCAGATTCTCATAAACCTGGTACTTGTCCTTACCAAATGACATCCGGAATTCATCGAGCTGGATATTGCCGCGCAGGACCTCCATTTCCTCGATCGCTTTTCGGTAGAGGCGCTCCGCCTCGCGGAATGCGCCACGGTCAACGTGCAGAGTCCCCATCAGGTCGTAGCATTGATAGGAAACCCACTGGGCGTGATAACCCGACAGACTCGCCAGCGCACGGTTCGCCTCGTCGATTGCGTCGTTGTCGCGCCCCTGCCCGCGCAGGGCCTGCGCCAATATGATCCGTGCATATGCTCCGCGCACGGCCAGTTCCTCTGCCTCGAACGCAGCCGCAGCCGCGCCCGCCAGTGTCAGGGAAGCAGAAAAGTCCCTTTTTTGGTATTCAATCCTGGCCAGCTGCAAATCGACACCGGCCGCCTCGACAGCCTTACCCAGATCCCGAAACATCTCAACAGCCCGTTGGAAGGTATGTTCGGCGGCGGCCATGTCACCGCGTTCCGACTGCGCGATTCCGACCAGAGCCAGACATTGCGCCGTTTCCGCTGGATTCGAATTTCCTTCAAAGAACTTTTGTGCACTCACGGCCAGTTCGGCAGCCTCCTGCGGAAGATTCAACTGGAGGTATATCTCGGCACGCTCGAGATCACACTGGGCTAAACGGAGGTCGTCTTCCTGTTCTCGGTAGCGCGGACGAACCTTTTCGAGGCTCCGCAGCGCTTCGGAATAACTGCCGCGCTTGAAATAGAGATCCGCAATGTTCTGATCCAGGATGTCGGACCACAGGCTGATTTCGTGCCGCACACAGTATTCGCGGGCCCTCTCATATCCGAGGATCGCCTCGTCAAACCGGTTCAACTGGGTGAGCGCCTCCGCCCGATTCATTTCTACGGCAACAACAACGATGTACTGACCGCTTTCCTCAGCCGCCTCGGAAGCCCGATCGTATTCCACCAGGGAATCCCTGAATTGATTCAATCGATAACACAGATTGCCCAGGGCGACGTGGACGCGCGGCAGGTACTCCGTATCCTGGGCCGCTTCCAGAAGGTTCCTCGCATTCTCGGCAAGTTCCTTGGCCCGATCGAACTCACCGAGTGACATCAGGTTTTCCGATTGCGTAACCAGAGTGCGGCCGAGTGCCGTGTTCGCGCCGGCCTCGGCAAACAGATGACTGGCTTTCTCAAAGAACGGCTCTGCCTCGACGCCCTTCATCATGTTCATAAACACATAGGCCTTGCATTGATGGGCAAAACCAGCCGCAAGGGGTGTGCCAAGTTCAGTCGCCAGGCGGAAGTTGGTTTCAGCAAGAACCTCCGCGAGCTGAGGGTCTTTTGGCAGCCGTTCGCGGATCAGAATGGAAAGCGCTTCAATCAGTTCTTGGGAGGCGGGAAATTCAGCGTCAGCAACAAACGCACCTTGCCCTACGACATCACGAACCTGGACCAGATCATCCAGGAATTCCTGAACCGAGGAGGGTTTCACGGCAAGTTCGCTTCCTGCGTTTATCTGCGCGTCTTTCCTTTACGCGCAATACCTACGTTCTCCAGCGACCCCCTCCCGTTTGATGAGGGAAAGATCTTACGCCAAGAATGGTTCTCGACGATGGACGCAGAAGAGTGTCACCTGCCCGTCAGGCAGGTCCATGGACAGATGATAGGTGTCATGCGGAACTTGGTCGAACAAAAACTCGCCCACGGGATTCGTCTGGGTCTGATAACGGACCACGCCATGAGACTCTAATCGCACGGGAGCGTTTTCGAAGAAACGCTCCGATTCGGACAGGACCTGCCCGGCCAGAGACACGCGGTCGTCTCCCGATTCGACACGGACATCGATATCGACCTTGCCGGTCCTGAAGAGCAACTGCCTCGGTGCGCTGCCCACATAACGGACACCGACCGGGGTGGGCTGTTCGAAGCTGTCGAACACAAGTTTGGCGATTCTCAGGACCTTACTGGATTCGCTTTCGGCCGGTTGGAAAACGGGCTGGAACAGTTGAGTTCCCCACTCCAGAACTTCTGCCGGCGGCTCGTTCTGTGAGTCAGAATGCAGGAATTGCAGTAATTCGCTGAGTTCGCCTGACTTATCTTGACACGGTAAGCACGCACTCAAGTGCTTTGTTGTGGTGGCTAAGGCCGCAGCACTCCCCGTGTTTTCGATTTGTCCTATGAGTGTTTCAACCGATGGATGGCGCATCATCATCTCCATATCGCAATCCAGATCATCGTGCCCATATCATCTTATTAGCGCGTCGGTAACGAGAATCCAGGGTCTGCAACGATTAACTAGTGCTCGCTTCGAATCTACTTCCTTAAGTCTGATCTCAAACTGACGGTTCTATCGGGAATCGGAGGACTTATCCCGGCCGCAACATAACAATAGAGCTTCCTCCCACCGTGGAAATACAAGAAAGTCGACCGGTACGAATACCTACCGGACCCCCCGCCGGCGTAGCGTAGTGCGAAGCTTGTCCAGACATCGAGCGCGGGTTGGGCCAATGCTCGGAACGGGCATCTTCAGTCTCTGGCTGATTTCAACATAGGGCGGGCCGGAGGGGTCCAAGTAAAGGAGCTCTAACAGCCGCCTGCATCGGTCGGCCATCTCGCCGATTGCCTCTCGCACCCGCTGTTCCCGGTCTGAACGTATACCGATCTCCTCGCTGGTTTCAGCAGGATCCGGAGTTGCCTCCATCCCCTCTTCGTCGGAAACGTCCCGATGCTTCATCGCCCGGAAGTGGATGCAGTGACGGGTCGTCGTCGTAATCAGCCATGAACTGACCTTGGATTCATCCTTTAGATCCTGAAGATGCTCGATCAGCTTGACGCAAACCGTCTGAAACACGTCGTTGCAATCGGATGGGGCGAAACCGAACTTGTTCGGAATGGAGAAAATGAGCCTGCGATACCGCGCGATCAGTGTTTCCCAGGCCACAGACTCGCCCTTCAAACACCATTCGACAAGCTCGGGGTCAGTTAACTTCTTATAGGCGTCCGGTTTCATTTCCGGATTTTCCGGGCTTTCCAGAAATTGTGCAGTCCGAAACCCAACATGGATAGTGAGAAGACGACGGTCAGGACGAGGCGCCAGACGCCATCGTCTGGAGTCACAGCCCACCGCTGGTATTCCGGAACAGCGCTGGCGCCTCCGATGATTGCTAACGCAAGGAAGAATCCACCAACAACTTCGAGCGTCAGCGTGTGTAGTACCCGAAAGGCATCCTTGAAAGCGGTTCTGAATCTCCTTGTCATGAGTGTGGGTTTCCCACCCTTTCACCTCTGTCGTGAAGCGGCGATCACTGCTAATTGAATCTTGACTGGCCCAGGGGCCGAAGTTCAATGCCTGTTTTACCGGATGAAACAAATCGTCGTTGAGCAGGATCAACGCTCACCCTTCTGCCCGCTTGACAGCCCTCGGAAGAAATGTGATACCTTGCGAGCTTACCGCTGGAGTATCGGACGGAAAAACTTTGGAACTCGACGATAATCTGAAGAAGCTGATGAAGGATCTGGGCGCGGCAATCAACGACGCTTTATCAGATTCCACTGGGATCAGCGACGCAATCCAGAACGTCAGGGACGGCGGATATGACGTGTATCTGGTTCTGGAGGCTACGATCGGATTCAACCGGCTGCCGGGTGAGGGCCAATCCGGCGATGCGGGGGACGAGCCGGGGGCTGTTCACAAAGATATCGAGCTCCAGGTCAACGCTCAGGACATGAAGTTTCTCAAGTCTCTGAAAATCAGAGTCGATGATCTGGAAAATCAGTAAGCTGCATTCGGACTATCATTTCCAGCACCTCCTGCACCTGTATATTATGAATCGAATCCTTTTTGATGTAGCGATCCCGTGGCCCCAAGGGTCTGTAATGTTCCGGAAGGCTACTGCTGAATATCCCCAAAGTTGGCACACCCAACGCGGAACCAATGTGCATCGGACCGGAATCGTTGCTGATCAGAAGGTCGGCGCCTGCAATCACGCCGGCCATCTCCTGAATTCCCAGATCGATGATAAGTTGGGCTGCGGGACCGGCCTCATTGGTGACCTGGCGGGCGATCGACCGCTCGATCTCCGACACGCCGGATAGCACACTCACCGTTGCACCCCAACGGAGGGCAGCCTGCGAAGCAAGGGCCCCAAATCTTGCCGCGGGCCAGCGCCGTTCCGGAACGGATGCGCCGACATAAAGGACAACCAACGGCCCCAGGTCGACCCGTTCCGCAACAGGGCCCGGGAGTCCCGGTTCTACCTCGATCACAGGACCCTTAGCTATAGGACCTGCGGTAACTCCCGGAACGTGTTCGACAACGCGCTGGAACATCTCCGACACATGAAGCTTCTTGTCTTCCTGAGCTGGTGGAAGGTTGAAACAGAAGTGAAGGTATGCCCGATCCGCGCGTTTCATCCCCAACCGGTAACGGGCCCCGGAAAACCGGGCCAGCAAGTTCGTCTCGCGAAAACTGTGAAAGTCCACGACCAGATCGAAGCGGCGCGAGCGCAAGTCCCCTACAAGTCTCCATATGTCGCCGAGCGCCTCAAACCGCGGACCGTCCCGCATTCGTATGCGGTCGACAGAAATCACTTCGTCGATGTGAGGACAGAGCCCGGCGATGGGCGCAGCGCCACTGCCAGTAGCCAGGGTCAGCCGCGCTCCACCGAAACTGCCCTTTAACCGCACCAGAGCCGGAAGCAGGAGAACGACGTCCCCGATCCGGGCAAAACGGATCGCCAGGATGTTTGAGATGCCGGACAGGTGCGTCACGGAACGATGATTCGGCCCGCCTCTTCGGGCGGGGATTCGGCAGCGACTGATGACAACCACTCGAGATACTGACGGCTCCGGGGACGACCGCTTGAACGGGATTCGGCCGTCACCAGCAAAAAGTCGAGCAGTTCTGGAATTTCTGAAACCCGAAGCGCGTCACGTTTCGGTCCCTGAGGCTGCATCAGCTGTTCCAGGACTGACTTGAGCTGACGATACAAACCTACCGCAGCGACATTGCCCTCCGGCAATGTTTCATAGTGGATGCCCGAAGAAAGTGTTTTCATCGTCGCTTTCAGGGCAATGAGCGCGGTCCGTACATCCTGATCGACGATGCTGGAATCCCGCAGCCTCTCCTCTAGAATCGTTTGCACCACCGCGTTGATCACAGGGGTGTTTCGATAGAGGGACTGTTGATTAAACTGCGGCGTCGGTTGGGATGC
Source organism: Terriglobia bacterium (assembly GCA_965263045.1). Lineage (GTDB taxonomy): Bacteria > Acidobacteriota > Terriglobia > 20CM-2-55-15 > 20CM-2-55-15. The sequence goes on along the minus strand of CBDHGK010000041.1, from coordinate 5,201,089 downwards.
GTCATGACGGTGTTGCCGCGCCGATTCGAACGCGCGTCCTGTCTGGAGATAGACACAATCGCCAGGACAGTCGATTTCGACCTCACGCTTCGTACCGCAGCAAATAGAGCAGATCTTGCCCTCCTTCGCTGGGCACTGGCGCTTGGCCACACGCTGTGAACACAGAGGGCACTTCGCCATACGCCGCGAAGTATAGCACCTTTTATTTCGACGTCTTTCAAGTGTCGATGAAGAAATTATCTAAGATTTCCGCGGTCCCCGGGAGAGAGATTTCCTGCACGGAAACAGTGACCTTTGTTCAAAACTCGCCCCGGCACCGGCTCTTCGACAAGCCATAGTTCCGTCTACAGGTATGGACCTGTTTGACTTTACGGGCACGACAACGCGATAATTCGAGCTCACGTCTTTAGCGAGATTGGGGGTGTGTATCACGTGGCTGAAGTGAGACTGAACGAGGGCGAGTCCATCGAAAATGCCCTCCGCCGCTTCAAGCGACAGGTCCAGGGAGAAGACATCATCAAGCAGGTTAAGAAGCACTCCTTCTACCTGAAGCCGGGCGAAAAGAAAAGAATCAAACAGGCTCTGGCACGAAAGCGCAGCCGGAAGAAGGTGCGCCGACGCCCGGAACGGGACACGTAAAGACCGTTTCAAAGACAAGGCCCTCGGTATACCGAGGGCCTTGTCTTTTCGGACCGACTATCATTTGACAAGCGCTGAAGCAGCCGGCATTGGCCTTTTAAGCAACGCGGCCCGAGAAGTGTGATTCCCGGCTAGCACACATTTTTCGATGGCTTTTTCAGCCGCCTCTCAACTCAGAGACGTAATCGCAGTCACGTCGATTACGTCTTCCACGCTACATACCAAGCCCAAGGCATTGGCGGGCGCCTCGAATCCCGTGAGAATCGGTCCCACGACCCGGGCGCCCTCAAAGGCGCTCTCCAGTTGGGGTCGACCCGGCTGGCGATCGGCCAGGATGTATATGTCCGTGGTTCCGTTCGCCGGAATTCCGGTGTGCAACTGGCGATCGACGCCCAGAGCGGCGTCGCGTACCAGGAGTGTGTCGATGGCCTCGTTCACGCGACCTTCGAGCGTTTCGGAGGCAGATCTGAATCGATTGTGTCGCCCAAGCGACGCGACAACCGAAGGCGCCAAGAATCCCACCCGCGGCTGAGATTGGAACAATCTCCGGCTGCATCGACATGCCTGGAGCGCTATTTCCGCCAGTTCTAAGGGCCGGGGCGTCGCATGGCTTATCCCGTCCACAATCAGGAACGCGTTTCGCGGTCCGTCGTCTGAAGGAGCGATCAGAAAACAGCGGCACCGAGGCCCCGCACCGGGACTTAACCCGACCGCTGCTTCCAGCCTCGCCTGGCCCACCGGCGATTCGGGTCCCGCGACCAACCCGTCTGCATCGCCGGCACGGACCATCGCAGCCGCATACTCGATCGGGATTTTGAGCTTCTCCAAGGCCTCGGATTTCTGGAAACCCTGAGCGCGCAAGCCGTCCAACAGAATATCTGCATACCGAGCGGCCCTCAACGCATCGGGCTCGACAATCTCAATGTCGGGCGGGGAGAGTCCCCGTGTCCGCAGTTCGGATTCGATTCGCACCCGGTCCCCGAGGAGGATCGGATGGGCAATCCTCTGCTGAGAGACGATTCCGATCGCCTCGAACACTCTTCCATCTTGAGGATTCGGATAAATGATTCGCCTGGATACAGATGCGGCGCGCTGACGAATCGCGTCGATCGCTGGGAACATGATAGAAATCAGGAACTCCAAAAAAACTGCGGGCGTCTGGAACAAACACGAACACTTGAGATCCGAAGACCCTTGCGAGCTGTAAGAAATACAGAGTCAAGGGCGTGCTCCCTGTCAGGCTGGGGACTTTTCTTTCTTCTTCTTGCTCCTGATTCCATGGCGCTTGATCTTCTGGTTGAGCGTCGAAAGCGGCACGTGGAAGCTTGCGGCGGCCTCGGTCTGACTCCAGCTGGTCTGCTCCAGTCGATTGAGAATCGTTCGCTTCTCGAAAGCATCAACGATCTCCGATAGCGCCATGTCTTCATCCAGGCCCAATGACCCAGCAGTAGCATAGCGCGATGGCGGCCGCGTAACGGACGGGGGCAGCAGGTCTTGTCCAATGACGTCAGAATATGCCAGGACAACCGCCCGCTCGACTACGTTTTCGAGCTCCCGAACGTTGCCCGGCCAGGAATAGTCCATGAGCACTTTCAAAGCTTCGGCACTGACTCGATAGTTTGGTTTGTCGTTCTCCTGGCAGTACTTTCGTATGAAGAAATCGACCAACGGCGGTATGTCTTCACGACGGTCGCGCAGCGTGGGCATCTCGAGCGCAATGACGTTCAACCGATAGAAAAGGTCGTCCCTGAATTCTCCGGCATCGACCAGTGATCGGAGATCAGCGTTGGTCGCCGCTATGATTCGGACGTCTACTTTGACTGTTTCGGTGCCTCCCAGGTGCATGAACTCGCGTTCCTGAATGACGCGCAGCAGTTTGGCCTGAATTTCGGGGCCGATCGTGCCGACCTCATCCAGGAATATCGTGCCTTGATCGGCCATCTCAAACAGCCCCTTCTTCGCAGCCACCGCACTTGTGAAGGCGCCCTTCACGTGCCCGAACAGGGTGCTTTCAAGCAGATCCACGGGCATACTACCGCTGTTGACGGGAATAAACGGCTTCTCGGCGCGCGGGCTCTTCAAGTGAATTGCCTTGGCGACCAATTCCTTGCCCGTCCCGCTCTCCCCCTGGATCAGAACCGTGCTTCGGCTGGCGGCTACCTGCGTCACGAGATCCAGAAGTTCGAGCATGCGCTCACTCTTTCCAATAATGTTGCTGTAACCGAATCGTTCCTTGAGTGCCCGACGGAGTTGGAGGTTCTCCCTGTGAAGCCTGCGCTGTTTGATCGCGTTATTGACGCTCACCATCAGTTTATCGTTGTCCCAGGGCTTGGTGACGTAGTCGTAAGCTCCTGAGCGGATGGCCTCAACGGCAGTTTCCACTACAGCCATTGCCGTAATAATTATGACCGGAAGGCTGGGGTCGATGTTCTTGAGTTCCTTCTGCACGTCGAGGCCAGACCGTCCAGGCAACATAAGATCCAGAAGCACCAGATCGTAGGACTCAGTCTCGATCTGATTTAGGCAGGCATCCGCATCGGCAACGGCATCCACCTCCAGACCCTCGGACCGCATCAGAAATGTGATGCTGTCACGAATCTCCTCCTCGTCGTCCACGACGAGGATTCGGGGTTTGCCTGGCTTAGACATTCGCGGGTGTTCGGGCCAATGGCAACTCTAACCGGAACGTGGTTCCTTCTCCGGGTTGGCTCTCAACAAAGATGTTTCCGCCGTGCTCCTGAACGATGCCGTACGAAACAGACAGGCCGAGCCCCGTGCCTTTGCCGACCGCCTTCGTCGTGAAAAACGGGTCGTATATTTTCTTGATGTTCTCAGCGGAGATGCCGGATCCCGTATCTTCGATCCATATCTGCAACTTTGCTTCTGTCTGACCGGTGCGAATATGAAGTGTGCCCCCACGGGTCATCGCGTCTTTCGCATTCAGGAAGAGATTCAGGAACACCTGTTGGATTTTTCCGGCATTGGCAAAAGCGAGCGGCGCTTCGGCCCCGAAATCACGTTCCACGTTGATCCCGGAGTTCTTTAACTGATGCTCCAGCATGGAAACCGTATCGGCAATGACCTGATGGACATCCAGTTCCTCGAACTCGGAGGCGTTCGTACGTGAAAAGCTCAAGAGATTATTGACAATCTCGGACGCTCTGAACGTCTGCTTGATAATCTTATCCATGAGCTTGTTGCGTTCATCACCGGGATTGATTTGCTTGCGGAGAAGTTGGGAGTAGCTCGATATCACGGCGAGCGGTGTGTTGACTTCATGGGCCACCCCGGCGGCAAGTAGACCCATGGACGTCAGCTTGTCGTTCTGAACCAGCTGATCTTCGAGACGCACCCGTTCGGTAATGTCGTCGACGATAATCAGCCGGCCCTTGGTACGTCCCTCCTTGTCCAGGAGGGGCGTCGCCGAAAAGTTAACGACGAGGTCGCCCCAGTGATGCTTGTAAAGGTTCCTTTCCCGACGCAGACGCTCGAACGATTGTTCTGGAATTACTGTGGCCGCTTGTTTACCGACGACTTCGGCTCGCCCACGGCCGGTCAGTCCCTCCAGCGCGCGGTTCCAACCCACGATGTGACCGTTGACTTCGACCATGACACCCACGCTGATCGATTCAATGATACTTTCGTTGAAATCCTTCAGCGTTTCGTATTCGGTCGCCTTGTCTTCTAACGATTGATACAGCGTCGCATTCTCAACGGCGATCCCGACATAATCAGAAATTCCTTCCAGAAGGTCGATATCTTCACTGGTCAGATAGTCTCCCTCATGGGTTCGCCCCATACCCAGGTATGCAATGACCCGGCCCTTCGCCCGGCATGGAATGAAGTAACTGAGGCCCGATTCATCTTCTCCGGAAAACACGTATGGAAGGTCGATGTCCTTCGTCAGGGTCGGGTAAACGGTTCCTTCGGGGACATCGAACCCGTGCGCCCGCGCCAGCACGAAACGCGATGGATTGTCTGGATCCTCCAGAAGGACGGCCATCTTGTCGACCAGAAGCGACCCGGACAGACGTTCGACAATCCGGTCCAACACCTTTGCGAGATCCACTTCCGAGCCCAGCTTCCGGCCGAAGTCTGTAACCGTCACCCGCAGGTTGTAGCGTTCCTTGTAGAAGAATTTGTCCAGCCAGACCTGGACATGATCTTTCGTCGGTGCAAACAGGAAGGCGGCCACGATCGTAGCGATGATACTTCCGATAATGCCCAGTTGGGGCAGACCTTCGCCGAACAAGGCACCCACCACAACGACGAATGTCACATAGAGCCCAACGACCAACGCGGTAGCGACCGTGTAGGCAACACCGCGTTTGAAGAGAATGTCCACGTCCATCAACCGGTAGCGGTGTATGGCCCATCCGAACGAAATTGGAATAAAAACGAGCGGAAACACCGCGACATCAGCGAACTCGGAGGGCACAAAACCGAACACACGCGGCAAGGACTGGAACAGGAAATAGGGTACAACTGCAACTGCCGTTCCACGGGTCACCCACTTCATCTGCTGGCGGAGTTCGGGCTCCTTAACGCTGCGATACGTGTGCATCAATATGCCAGCGCTGAGCACGAAGAACAGCCCGAAGTGAAACACGTTCAGGCTATCGAGCAAATCGCGCAGAACCAGGGGCGTGGGAAAGATCGCCAGAATGCCCGTTACGAACAGAACCCAGGCCGAAATCAGCAACGCGGCGGGCAGGTAGATCAGCCCCACGATATAGCGGAATCGCTCAACCCAACGATTTCTGACGGGAAACTCGAGACAAAAATGCATGAACATTGGCGGAAGGATGATGTGCGCTGCCAGGTCTGACCAATAAATGGTCCAATCGAAGTCGTTGAACTTCCCCGTGTTATGAAAAACGTAAAAGATGAATGAAACCAGACATACCAGGTAAAAGTGCGTCGCATGTGGGGCACGCCATCGCTTGGTCACGACGAACAGACCAACCAGCAGATACAGAACGCCGATAATCTCCAGATAGGTGAACTGGCTCTGAAAGCGCTCCGGTTGAGGGGATACGACTACCGTTGTTTCGAAGGCCGCCTGGTCGCGCTCGAGGTGATAGGTCGCACGGGCCCATTCCCCGAGGCCATATAGAACCTGCGTGACATGACGGTCGTTCTGAATTCCGATCTCATCGATCGCGACCAGAACATCGCCGATCGCAATCCCTGCCCGACTACCCGGTCCGTCCGCCAGCACCAGCGCGGCTTCAACAGCGCCACTACCGCTCTCAATCCAGGAAACACCGTCATCAGGGGCAATCCAACTGCGCTTCTGCTGTACGTTGAGTCCACCGAGGATGATCATCCCCAAGCTCAAGATCACAGTGGCAATCAGCCGGAATGATAGGATTCGCGTCATTGATAATGGAACCGACAGTCGCTTCGTTGCACTAAATTAGGGCAATCTCGATACCAAATAAGCATGTATCATTACAAGCACTTAGAGCGCCATGCCCGTAATAATACGGTTTTTGGGATACAAAATACTAAAATCCGTATTTCGCTCAGAACTTGAAGTGAATCCCGCCTTTAAGCAACCGCGGATACGCTGCGTGAACCGTACGCCGGGAGCCGAACGATGGTTCAAAGAGGTTCCGGGCATCCACTATCGCTTGGACCTTGCCGGGCAGGATACTCAGGCTGGGTAAATCTTGCGCAATCGTGAGACTCAGGGTGGGGTCATTGTACTCGGCGTAGCGTTGGTAGGGATCGATCGGCGCCATAGAAAACCCGGATGCCCACCGATAGACTGCCGTAACAGATGTCCGCGTCATTTCAATGTCTGTCTTGACGCGTGCCGTCACCACATGAAAGTTTCTGCGATCGGCCTGCTCCCGCAATTCCTCGGGCGAAACGATATCTGGGTCGAACCCCATTCCGTTCGAGTACGTGTACCCCACACTCGCGTCAAGCTCTCGGAATGCCCCGTCCACAGAAAATCGCAATCCCGAGGCTGCCGCTTGGGTGTGGTCAAAGAACACGATGGCGCGACGGCCATCATCGGAATCAACGAGAAAAGCCTGGGTCCCCATCTGGTCGCGAAATACCACCGCGGAAACCTGCACAAACTCCGACAGCGTGTGGCTCGCGCCGAACTCGCTGTGGGCATAACGCTCCAACTCAGGCGGGATATAGACGGAGCGATCAAAGTAATCACGGCCTCGAATCACATCGGTAGTGTCTCCGGGCGTCTGCCGGGAGAAAGATCCGTGAAGTACCGTTCGGGGAGACAGCGCCCACTTGACGCCAAACTCCGGCCGGACATAGTTGTCTCCATTGATCCCTTCAGCTCGACCGATCGACGTTCCGTAGTCAAAAACCAGATCGTTGGACCAACGCAGCTGCTCGCTGTAATGGACCTGAATTTCACGTGCATCAGCACCACCGGCCTCACCGTTGAGCAGCGCACCCTGGCGCATGTTTACGGCGAGCGAAGACCTCTGGCGATCCGCAGATGAAAACTCATAAGTGGCACCGAATCCTCGGGGCTGATTGGCGGCTTCGGTATATTGCCCGGAAAACGTGACGCGCGAATCCGCCGCGACGGGAACACTGAAGGAAAATTGAGAACCGACAGAATCGTTCGATCCGCCGGATTTGTCCACGGATGTCGAGTACACCTGAACATACCCAGAACTCTCCGTACCCGCAAGGGCAGCTGATAGATCCGCCTCATCGTCACCGGCAGGGTTTTCGACCAGTCGCAGTATCGGACGCGTCGAAGGCGAGCTCCGCAGCACCCACTTCATATCTTCGAGGCTGGGGCCGCTGACTCCACGACGAACGATTTCGATTGCGGTCTGGAGACTGAGGGTAAGCGCGACCTCGGCGCCGATATTGAGATCAACGTTGGAAGCAACTGCCGGAAGAAAATTGGATTTGGTGACCCGGACTCGATAGCGGCCAGCGATCAGGTCCGGAACAGAGAAGCCTCCGAGGTGGTTGGTAAAGACAAACTCACGGATCGATGAATCGACCAGCTGGATGGCGACCAGCGCTCCAGCCAACGGCACGCCTGTGCTGTCCTGGACACGGCCCTGAATCGTTGCCCGCTGCTGAGCACGGGCGGTCCCGACAGCAAGTGTCCCACACACCAGCGCGACCACCAGAATTCTAGCGGGGGACCTTCTTAGCCATCGGAAGGACGTCTTGCCCATGAAGCTTCTTCCCTCAGCCCTTGGAGCCAGACCCCGCCGCTGGGCGGGGAATGCAGTCGGGTTAACGACTTGCGATTAGAGGCTCTCGAATCACGAAATCGCTGGACTGGCTAACGATTTCACCCGACAGGTTGTCTGTGATACGCACCTGGATCGAGTACTCCCCGAGCTCGAATTCGCTCAGATCAATCATTTTCTGCAGAGTCATCTGCTGCGCGGCCCCCGACAGTTCATCCGAAGTTTCCACAATCTTCTGAACTTCACGGCCGTCTCGAGTGATCAGGGTTTCTACAGTGGCTGAAGGGTTCTGATCAGTCTCATCGATCTGCAGGTTATAGATCTGAATCCAGTAATAGAGTTCCTTGTCCTGATAGAACTCCTGCTTCACGCTCGGGCGAACGCGCAAACTCCCCAGGACGAATGGAGCGGAACCGACCTGCCTTGGCGGCAACGGCTCGATCAAATCCGCAATGATGAGGGAACTTGCCGTCAACTGATCACTGGAAAAGCGCGGGACAGCCAGACGCTGGTTGATTGTCCCAACGTTGTCGCTCTGAACGTCCTTGATTACCAGATCGATTTTGTAGAGTCCCGGACTCAGCGGCAGCACCTTCTGGTAAATAGAACTTCTATCCAGAGATTCGCTGAACAATGCGTCCGGCGTGGCCAACGTGACTGTATCCTCGAAAGTCTGTGCGATCCTCCCGTTAATACCCGTCACCTGTCCGAAGATGTTGAGCGTTGCTTCGTGGATTCCCTGCGTTTCAAGGAAGGCGATATCCCTGTTTCGAACAACGACGGTCACCGGCGCCAGGACCGTTTCATCTGTCACGCGGACAAAGTCCGTTCGCACATCAAACGGGAGCAGGTTGTAAGAGAGATTCGTAGTCACGATCGCTTCCAGATCGGTGAATTCGATCTCCGGCGGCAGAAAAGCCTTTGAAAACAACTCAAGCCGGTCAAACTGATTGTCACCGCCGATACGAGTGCCCTGGTAAGAACCCTCCCGCCGATCCCAGTATGCTCTGTCCCTGTCTGCGTCGCTATCGAGCATCTGGTCTGCTAATGTCCCGCCTCCCAACATCGTGCTGCTCAAAGTTTCCTTCTCATATGGATGTAACGCCAAACGGAATTCACCGGTCATGGTCGGGTCGACGAACTCGAATTCGATGTTGTTTCCGAGTCCGGGAAGATAACGGTAATACCACTTTTCGAAAGGGTAGACACTCGTCATCCCGCCGCCCTCTTCCAGGGTCCGCTGGTAGGTTCCTCCCTGAACCTGCCCTTCTTTACTCGTCGGCTCACCGTGGATGATATAAATCCGGCCCCGGTCGGTCATCCACCCCGGCTTGCCGGATGAAAAACGCTCATTGGTATGCGCGATCCGCCGGTAGTGCTCCTCCCGGTATTCATTCTCTATCGACTCCGGAGTCGGATCGCGTCTGAGCCAGAATTGCTCGATGAAACTCGCACGCTCCTCATCCGTAGTGAACGCTTCGAATGCATCCTTCTCAGTGGGCGTGATAATAAACGCCACATCCTGATCCAACCACCTTGCCAACGCGCGATTCGCACGCTCCAACCGACCGCTTTCGCTGTCTCGCTGCGCCCAGGCCGGGCCAGCTCCGACAAAGAGAACGATCCCCATGGCTCCCACCAATAACCTAGAACTCATATACCACCTCGATTGACGGATAAAGCTTCGCTTTAATGTGTTCAATTATCATAGCATTGGCGGCTTGACAGTCAAGCAATTGAGTGGTTTGGTACTGCCAGGTCTCCCGGACGGAAGCGCGCAGGGCGGCCAGAAACCGTATCCCCTGCCGATTATCACCACGGATCGGTCAGCACGCATCAATTCATGGCTCACGACGTAGTGGCTCGCATTCGAGTGATTTCCCATCCGTCTCTGAACTGCTACAGTGGGTCGGGGCACTGAACTTAAGTAAAGAAATAGGACGCTGTCAAACCGCCAACGTGAGAGATAAAACCAAGCGAGCGAGCCGTTCAGGGGGCAACATCAGTCGCGAAAGACCCGCACTGCCCGCGACCCACGGTGGGATCGACGTGTTGCTGCTGGTGCTGGCTGCGACGTGGGTATCCGCTATCTTGATTGCCCCCCTCATCGATAGCCGCGCAATTTATACGTTTTTCTCCACCATCTGCCACCAGGTCGCTGAGCGGAGCTGGTTTCTCGCCGGAGAACCCCTGGCCGCGTGTATCCGCTGTACATCCGTATACGTGGGATTCTTGAGTGGACTCGTCCTCCGTATTCCGCCGGATAAACGGCTCCTGAGGGCGTCCGTTGCACTGCTGTTGCTGGAGGTGTGCGTCGCTCACTTCTGGATGGACTTCGAGATCGCACGTGCCTTGTCCGGAATTCTGGTCGGTGCGGGGGCTGCAGGTTTCGTGTCCGAAGGGATTCAGGGATTGATACTGGAGCGGACCGGATACCGGCATTTCCCGCCCACCACTGAAACGGGGGAGCTTCTTGAACACCTGTAGACACTGCGGGGCAACACTACCTGACGGGGCCCAGTACTGCATGCAGTGCGGCCGCGCGGCCGTCGATGGAGCAGAAACATCCGAACCATTACCCGTTTCCGGATTTTTCGAACCTGCCTTGATCGGTGGCACCGTCCTCGGTACCCTCTCGGCCCTTCCGGTGATCAGTCTGGGCAACGGGCTCTGCTGTATGTGGGTCGTGGGAGGCGGTGCCCTGGCGGCGGGGTTGTTACGAAAGAAGCATCCCCAGGGGCCGGAGTCGGTGACCTACGGTGATGGCGCGTTTGTGGGGGTGCTGAGTGGGTTCGTTGGCGCGATTATCACGACTGCTATTTTGATCCCCGTTCGCCTGCTGAGCGCCGAGGCTATGCGCGCGGAAATGGAGACCTTCGAAGAAATGCTTGCGGAAATCGATAGCCCGTTTCGGGAACTGTTGCTTCAGCTGATCTCTCCAGAACTTTCATTGACCACGATCCTTGCGACTTTCTTTATGCACCTCGTGATTTTCTCCCTGTTCGCGATGGTTGGGGGAATCCTGCTGCTGGCCATAATGGGCCGCAAGTCCGGCAATCCTGTTTCCCGGGGGACAGGAACGGACCTTTGACTTTTTGAAGCGGAATGGCGGAATCACCTCGGTGACTCCCGGATGCCCGCAATGAACATTGCAGAGACACCTATGGACTTCGCTGATTTTCGAGAGGGTCTCTGCGTGCAGCTACGGCTCAAACTCCAACGAAATAACCGACAATCTGGTAACCCATCAAGATGAAACCCCCCGCCATCAGCGCGGCGTTCGTCAGGAAGGCATGATCCAGGTACCCTTTTCGCGTACGCCAGTAGCTTAAGACAATGAGGACGCCGGCTAGGGCGAGAATCTGCCCGATTTCCACGCCGATATTGAAACTCAGAATGTTGGCGACCAGCCCCTCTTGTGCCAATGTAAACTCCTGCAGCTTTGTGGCGAGGCCCAGGCCATGGAAGAGTCCGAACACCAGAACCGCGGCGCGCATATCAATCGAAAAACCAAAGAACCGCTTGAAACCGTCCACGTTTTCGAAACCCTTATAGACCACCGACAGCCCGATGATCGCGTCGATGACGTAAGCATTCACCTGCAGTCCCCCCAGAACACCGGCAAGCAGGGTTACACTGTGGCCAATCGTGAAGAGGCTCACGTAGAGGGCAATGTCTTTAACCCTGTAAAGGAAAAAGATCACGCCGACGAGGAACAGGAGATGGTCATAACCTGTCACCATGTGTTTGGCTCCCAGGTACATGAAGGGCCCTATGGCGGCTCCCTCGTTGGCCTGAACGAACTGGGCGTCTCCCTGGGAAACGCCATGCGCATGGACAAAATTCGGCACGGACAGTGTCAGTATTAAGGCCAGAAGCCCCAGCGTGAAGAAATTTCGGTTGATCATAATGCCCAGCTTATACCACCGAGCGAGCGAACGGCGAAATGGATTAGAGGCTTTCGGGTACCCCGGAAAACTACAACCATTCCCCTGAAGGAATTTAACGACGCCCGACCAGAATTGGGTGAGGCTTATATTCCGCGCCCAGCGCTTCCAGTTCGCTCTTTCCCAGCTTTACGTCGATTGCGCCGACGCAGTCGGCGAGGTGAACGACATTGGTGGCTCCAACAATCGGCGCGACAACGCCCGGTTGATGCATCAACCAGGCCAGAGCCACCTGGGCATTGCTGATCCCCCGAGCGTGGGCAACCCGCGTCAAAACCCGCACAACGGCGAAGTCATCTGGCTCAAAGTAGAGTCGCCGGGAAAATTCGTCCACTTGCGCCCGCCGCGTATCCCCCGACCCTTCCTCTGTCCGGTTCCCGGCGACAAACCCGCGCGCCAGCGGACTGTACGGAGTCACAGCGATGTTCTCTTCCACGCAGAGGGGCATCATTTCCCTCTCTTCCTCCCGATAGACAAGGTTGTAGTGATTTTGCATCGACACGAATCGCGGGGCGCCGAGTTGATCGGCCACGTACAGCATCTTGGCAAACTGCCACGCCATCATGCTGGAGGCGCCCACATAGAGCACCTTACCGGCCCTCACCAGGTCTTCCAGGGCTCGAATGGTTTCTTCCACGGGCGTTTGGTCGTCAAACCGGTGAATCTGGTAGATGTCGACGTAGTCTGTTCCCAGACGTCGCAGGCTGTTGTCAATCGAATGAAATATGTGCTTACGGGACAGGCCCCTCTGGTTCGGATCCTCGCCCATGGGCATGTACACCTTTGTCCCGATCACGACGCGGTCACGGGGAGGACCGAAATCTTTGAGCGCGCGCCCGAGAATCTCTTCGCTGCGGCCGTCGGAATACATGTCGGCCGTGTCGATAAAATTGATCCCGAGCTCCAATGCCCTTCTTATGAAAGGGCGGCTCTCCTCTTCCTCTAAAACCCACTTTCTCCAGCTTGCAGAGCCATAGGTCATGGTGCCCAGGCATATCCGGGACACCTTTAATCCGGTTGAGCCAAGGTTGACGTATTCCAACGAAAATTCCTCAAATGATGGATGGATCGACTGGACGGATTCAGACGCGGTCCTTTACGTGACTGGCGACTTCGATCACAGAGGGCGCATGACCCGGGCCACCCAATTCAGGTCCCGATTCGGGTGTTACAGGCCACTAATTGACGTAGCGCTCGTACAGTGTCGTTCGTTGCCTGGGCGTGAACCCCGCATCTGTGATCAAACGGCGGAGCTCGTCCGCGCTCGCCCGGTGGTAGGCACCAGCCGCGCTGATCACGTTTTCCTCGATCATGATGCTGCCCATGTCATTCACTCCAAACCTCAGGGCAATCGATCCCAGCTTGAGACCGACGGTGAGCCAGGACACCTGGAGATTCTCAAAGTTATCGAGGTAGATGCGGCACACCGCAAGGAACCGCAGGTACTCGGCAGGCGTGACCTCGGGCAGGTTTCGATCGCCGAGCGGTGTATTGTCCTTCTGAAATGTCCACGGAATAAATGCGGTGAAACCTCCGGTCTCGTCCTGAAGATCCCGCAGCCGCCGCAGGTGCCGGATCCTGTGCTCGAGCGTCTCCCCGACCCCCACCATCATCGTGGCCGTCGTTCGCAGTCCCTCGGTGTGTGCGACGCGATGAACCATCAACCATTCGTCAGTTGTACACTTCAGCGGGCTGATGGACTGTCGAATCTCATCGTCGAGGATCTCACCGCCCCCACCCGGCATGGAGTCCAGGCCAGCAACAATCAGGCGGCGAAACGTTTCGGAAACGGTGAGGCCTGAAACGCGAGCAATGTTCAGAATCTCAGGCGGCGAAAAACAGTGGCGGCTCACGTCGGGGAACCGTTCCCGCATCCCGGCGAGCAGCGTTTCGTAGTAGTCGATCTTCAGGCCGGGATGGACTCCGCCCTGCATCAGGATCCCCGTTCCGCCACGGTCGATGGTCTCCTGCATCTTCTGATAAATGGATTCGTTCGGAATAACGTAGGCCTCGGGATGCCCCTCCGGACGGTAGAACGCGCAAAAGCTGCAATACTCGTTGCACACGTTCGTGTAGTTCACGTTGCGGTCGATAATGTAGCTGACGACTCCATTCCCGTGGCGGTTTTGGCGTATCGTATCAGCCGCCTCGCCCAAATCCAGAAGATCGACCTCCTTGAAGAGTTGTGCCGCCTCACCGTCCGTTACGCGGGAACCTGCGATGGCTGACTTCAGAATGTCCGATGACGCTTTCACAGGAATTCAATACCACGGACGGACTTGAGCGCACCCGCCCGGGCTGCCATCTGGTAGAACTGACTCATACCCGCCACCCCGTCGGAATCCATGTGGTAGCCTATATTCTTCCGGAGGTAAGCAAGGAGGAACGCCTTGTCGACGCCAAGTTTCTCGCTGTAGCGCTCTGCGATAGTGTCCAGATTCTCAAGGCCAAAACTCCGGGACTCCCTCAACCGGGCGGCTACAGAGACATCGCTGAACCCATTTCTTGCCGCCCAGAAAGCGAAGACGAATGGCAATCCCGTCAGGTTGTTCCAGCGCTCCATCAAATCGAAGGACTGAATGGGCTCGGCGCCCTTGCGGACCAGGCTCTTTTCGTTCTCGGCATTCGGTAGCGGGTTGAGGAATCGGAACCGAAGAGCCGGATCCCCGATCAACAGCGCGGCATCGCTGTTGGTCAGCATAGAGGATGGATCGGGGTCACTGGACCGGAACTGAGGCTTGTTTCCATAAAACTCGTTCAGCACGACCTGCGTCAAAGCAACCGAAGCGCGCGAAGCGCTGTCATGGGCCACCGACCGAATGCGAAACAGTGGAACCAAGCTGAGCAGTATAACGCTCAGCGCCCGGCTATGGGATACCACTGCGGGACCGGCGACAATGCGGCTGCCCGGAATTCTCTGGTACTCGATCGAGGGAATCAGGCCCAGGTCGACTTCACCGGAAGCGAGTTGTGCGGCACATTCCGCAGGGGTCGAAAAGACAGCGTCAAAATGGTCCTTCTGCGGACCTTCGAGGATGCCCCAGGCGAGAGGAACAGAGTTGAGGTACTGAACAACTGAAATCTTGGTCTTTGCCACGGCGGCGGCTATTGTATCAGCCGCCTATGTATCAGCCAAGGATGGCCCGGGAAGGCCGGGGACGAAAGTATTGGCGGATCAGAAGGAAGAGTTTAGAGTCTACCGGCCAAAGGATGAGATCCCAAGGGAGGCGCCGGCGGCGCACACCCCGTCAACAATTACAGCAATCAAGTCACCCGAAACTCCCTGAACATGTACTGGAAAAACGGATCCTGCAAATAGAGCTTGACCCAGTTCAATCCCAGGACATATTGATCGAAGCTCTCGGCCAATCGCCTGAACGGTGCGGGTGTAGATTGAATCCAGGCAAGATCGGCGACAATCCCGTAGGATCGCTGCCCCTGCCGAGCGTAAAGCTCCGCACTCAGCGGTCGCCGTGGGCGTTCAAACGACTCAGGGAACAATCCAAGCATGAACAGCGTCCGGTCGCCGAGGTATTTATATTGGTCTAAGCGCTCGAGAGGATCGGTGGTTCCTTCCGCCAGTGCCAACAAGTCGGCCAGGTGCCCGATAGCTTGACCGTTCCGATCCCGCACTCGATAGAGCGCGTCGGTTCGCATAAATTCCAACAACAAACCGCTGACGTAAGTGAGCGACGCTTCGTCTCTTATGTTGATCTGAGCCATTCCCCGTTCGGTCAAGGTCAAGAACAGGGACCGAATGGGATGGTCCTCGGGTATCCGTTTTGGACTCAGCTCGGCCATAGGGAGTTCCTACACAACTTATCGATCAGAAAGCGTTTTAAGATTAGGCCGGGTTTCTCACCAGTTGAGCGGCAACGTTGATTGGAGCCCGAGATCTGGGACGGACACCTAATTCTCGAGCTCAGCACAAATCACAGTGTGTTGACGGACCGAATTAGGTGTCCGTCCCAGATCTCCCGCCTGGTAAGGCTTATTAGCTGTGAGAAACCCGGGCCCCCGAACTGGTGAGAAGTTCGGGTTAGTCCCGATTTCCTCCCTGCGCTGCCCTCCGGTTTGTGACCCGTTGAAGGGGGCTGTTGTTGTGCATTCTTGGGTAGACGCTGAATTCGTCGAAAAGTTGCCCGGTACGAAGCAATAAGCCACGCCCGCAGGGCCTCGACGCCCGGCCAGTGAAATGGGGATCCCGGAAGAAATCGCAGGCCGTGATTGGGAGGTCGGGGTCAGTGTCGGTTGCCCGATTCTTCCTGGTGGGTCCGAACTCCCAAGGGACCTGGCAGTCCGAGGTGAACGAAAGCTGTCGGGGAGTCTATGACCTCTCATTGAGGTGGAGCTAGTGAATCGTCTCTCCAGGCTGCAGTGGCAGGTCTTCCACTTTCTCACCCTCAACCAGGGTTGCCGCCGACACGCGATCTTCCTCGGGAATAGCGATCAGTTTCACACCCTGGGAGCTCCGGCCGACCTTTCGGATTCCGGACGCCTGGACGCGGATGAGCTTCCCTTGCTCGGTGATCACGAGCAAACCCGAATCATCCGTGACCTGCATGATGGCCACAACCCTGCCATTACGCTTGGTTGTCTTCACGTTGATGATCCCTTTGCCGCCGCGGCTCTGTGTGCGGTACTCGGCAATCTTGGTCCGTTTACCGAATCCGCGTTCGGTTACGCTCAGGATCATGCCCCCTTCGTCGGCCGCGATCATGCCGACGACGAAATCATCCTTGAGCAATCGGATGCCGTGAACCCCGTATGCGTTTCGGCCCATCTGACGGACGTCGGAATGACTGAATCGTATCGAGAGTCCTTTGTGAGTTCCCAGGACAACATTTTCATTCGACGTGATGAGCTGGGCGGCTATGAGTTCATCCTCCTCAGGCAGATTCATCGCAATGATGCCGCGCGAGGAAGGGTTGCTGAACGCGGCCAGCGCCGTCTTCTTGACCTGTCCCAGACGAGTCGCCATCACGACAGCCGCGGCATCTTCGAAGCCTTTGACCGTAACGATCGCGGCGACTTTCTCCCCGGGCGCAATGTTGACGAGGTTGATGATGGCCTTGCCGCGACCACTGGAGGCGACATCCGGAATCTCGTAGACTTTCAACCAGTGCAATTTCCCCCGGTTCGTGAAAACGAGCATATAGCTGTGTGTGCTGGCCACGAACATATTCGTAACGATGTCTTCTTCCCGGGTCTTCATACCGATCCGGCCCTTACCACCCCGGCCTTGACTCCGATAAATCGTAAGCGGCGTACGTTTGATGTAGCCGGTGTGGCTCAGCGTAATGACCATATCCTCGTCGGCGATCAAATCTTCGATGCTCAGGTCCGCTTCTTCATCGATGATCTCCGTCCGGCGTGCGTCGCCAAACTTCTTCTGGACTTCCCGCAACTCTTTAACAATCACCTGACGCAAGCGGTTCTCGTTAGCCAGGATTTCGTTGTAGTCGGCAATCTTTTCTCTGAGGTCCTTCAGCTCATCTTCGATTTTTTGCCGTTCCAGATTGGTCAGACGCTGGAGTTGCATTTCCAGAATCGCCTTTGCCTGGCGAGCGCTGAAGTCGAACTGGGCGATCAATCCGTCTCGCGCCTCGGCGGGATTCTTGGCGGCACGGATCAACTTGATGACTGCGTCGATGTGATCCAGAGCCTTGAAAAGGCCTTCCAATATGTGTGCCCGCTCCTCAGCCTGGCTTAAAAGGAACTGCGTGCGTCGACGTACGACATCAACCCGGTGATCGATGAAGTGCCGAAGCAGTTGCATCAGCGTCAGGACTCGGGGTTGGTTGTTGACAATCGCGAGGTTGATTACGCCGAACGTCGTTTGCATTGGCGTCAGCTTATACAGCTTGTTCAGGATAATCGGCGCCTGCTCGCCCCGCTTGAGTTCGACAACCACGCGGATACCATCGCGATCGCTTTCGTCGCGAATATCCGATATCCCTTCGATGCGCTTGGCCTGAACCAGCTCCGCAATCTTCTCGATCAGGCGCGCCTTATTGACCTGGTACGGAATTTCAGTAATGCAGATCGCGTGGCGCTCCTTTCCGATGGGTTCGATGGTCGCCCGGGCTCGCATCGTGATCTGACCGCGTCCTTCGCGATACGCCTGCTGGATGCCACTCTTGCCGTAAATAAACCCTGCCGTCGGAAAATCGGGGCCGGGAACCAGGGCCGAAATCTCCTCATACGTTGTGCGTTTCTTGGTGATCATGAGAATCGCGGCATTGCAGATTTCAGTGAGGTTGTGCGGCGGCATGTTGGTCGCCATGCCGACGGCAATTCCGCCAGAGCCGTTGACCAGCAATGTGGGGACCTTGGCAGGCAGGTACGACGGCTCTTCGGATGACTCGTCATAGGTCGGCACGAAATCGACCGTCTCCTTGTCGATGTCCTCGAGCAGCGCTTCTGAAATCGCGGCCATTCGCGCTTCCGTGTAGCGCATCGCCGCTGGCGGATCACCGTCAATCGAACCGAAGTTTCCCTGTCCGTCGACCAGCGTGTACCGGTGTGAAAACGGCTGCGCCATCCGCACGACCGTGTCGTAGATCGCGCTGTCCCCGTGGGGGTGGAAGTTGCCCATGACCTCACCGACAAGCTTGGCACACTTGCGGTAGGGCTTGTTTGAAGCCAGGCCCATACCCCGCATGCCATACAAAATCCTCCGGTGTACGGGCTTCAGGCCGTCGCGAACATCGGGGAGCGCGCGGCCGATAATCACACTCATCGCGTAATCGAGATACGACCGGCGCATCTCGTCTTCGATGTTTACGGGAAGATGGTTCGGTCCTGAAGGAGTGTTCTCGTCTGCCATGGCTATGCCGTGGATCGTAGGGAATAAATCAATTTACGGGGATTCAGTTCCTTCGTCCATCTATTGGCCCAACCGCCGTCGACAGGGCCGCGTCATTGCATCCAGTTGCCGCTATACGTCGAGATTCTTCACGTCGAGTGCATTGTCTTCGATGAACTGCCGTCGCGGCTCGACCGCATCCCCCATCAAAATGCTGAAGATTTCGTCAGTTCCCACGGCATCGTTCACCTGTACCTGCAACAAGCGCCGTTTTTCCGGGTCCATTGTCGTGACCCACAACTGGTCCGGATTCATCTCGCCCAGGCCTTTGTAGCGCTGGATCTGAAACGCTTTTCGTCCCAACACGAGGACATGGTCGAGCAATTCCTGGCGATCTTCCAGTACGACGCTTTCCTTCTCGGTGGTGACCGTAAATGGCGGTCGGTCCCAGTCTGCGCTGGCCCCATGCAGGCGAGTCAATCGCTGGTACTCGGCGCTGGAAACCAGTTCGTAGCCGATCTCGCGTTCCACGGAACTCCCTTCCCTGAAAAGCACCTTGTGGACACCGTGCTCTTCATCGGTCTCCGGTTTAGCCATATAACCGAGATCAGAAATCTTCTTCGCCAGAGCTTTAACCTTCGACTTGTCGGCAAGATCGCTACGCTGATTGATCCCCGATTCCAACAACGTGTTCACAAGTCGCCGATCCCTGAATCTCCGGTCCACCCGGTTGAAAACGCTGTTGATCTCCATGAGCCGATCCAGGAACCTTCTCAGCTCTTTCCCCGCCACCCTGTCCGTGCTCCCTGCAACCTGTACGCTGATATCGTCCACCGCCTTCTTCAGCAGGAACTCCGACATTTCTCTCTCGTCCTTGATGTAGCGCTCACTCCGCCCCTTCTTGACCTTGAACAGCGGCGGTTGCGCGATATACATGTGGCCGCGCTCCAGCAACTCCGGCATCTGGCGGAAAAAGAACGTCAACAGCAGCGTCCGAATGTGTGAACCGTCCACATCGGCGTCGGTCATGATGATGATTTTGTGGTATCGAAGTTTTGCGATATCAAAGTCTTCCTGTCCGATGCCGGTTCCTAATGCCGTGATCATCGCCCTGATCTCTGTGTGCGACAGCATGCGGTCATAGCGCGCTTTCTCAACGTTGAGGATCTTTCCTTTGATCGGAAGAATGGCCTGTGTGCGGCGGTCGCGTCCTTGCTTTGCGGATCCGCCGGCCGATTCCCCCTCGACTATGAACAATTCGGAAAGCTCGGGCGAGCGCTCCTGGCAATCGGCGAGTTTTCCCGGCAGGGCGGTGTTATCCAGCACGCCCTTGCGGCGGACCAGCTCTCTTGCTTTTCTGGCTGCATCGCGGGCTCTGGCCGCATCAACGGCTTTGCCGATGATTTTCTTCGCGACAGCCGGGTTTTGCTCGATAAAATCTCCGAGGCCCTCATTGACGAGCGTCTCGACAATGCCCTTCACCTCGCTGTTGCCCAGCTTGGTTTTCGTCTGGCCCTCAAACTGAGGTTGTGGAAGCTTGACGCTTATGACGCAGATCAGACCCTCCCGGACGTCGTCGCCTGACAGGTTGTCCTTGAGATCTTTTATCAGATTGTGTGCCACCGCGTAGCTGTTCAGGCTGCGCGTTAGCGAGGCTTTGAGTCCGCTGAGGTGTGTTCCACCCTCTTGGGTATTGATGTTGTTGGCAAATGAAAAAATCTGTTCCTGGTATGTGTCGTTGTACTGCATGGCGATTTCCAGATCGATGCCGTCTCGAACCCCGGAAAAATACACAACCTTGTCATGCAGCGCCGTCTTCTTCCGGTTCAGATGCTCGACAAAAGAAACGATGCCTCCTTTGTAGTGGAACCGGTGTTTCTTCTCGTCACGTTCATCGACTACGGTGATCAAAAGGCCCTTGTTGAGGAATGCCATTTCCCGCAGTCGGAGCGAAAGTGTGTCAAACGACAGCGTGGTCGATTCAAAAATCGTCGCGTCCGGTTTGAAATGAATCTTCGTGCCGCGTCGATCAGTGTGTCCCGTCTCAAGAAATTCGCTATCGGGAGTGCCGCGCCGATAGCTTTGTGTGTAGACCTTTCCCTCGCGCCAGATTTCGAGTTCGAGCCATTCCGACAGCGCGTTGACGACAGAAACGCCCACACCGTGAAGGCCACCGGAAACTTTGTAGGCATCATTGTCGAACTTACCGCCGGCGTGCAGTTTGGTCAGAACGATCTCGGCAGCCGGCTTGCCCTCGCTGTGCATATCTGTCGGAATGCCACGACCGTTATCGGTTACCGTCACCGAGTCATCGATGTGGAGTTGCACGTGGACCTCAGTGCAGTACCCGGCGAGGGCTTCATCTACCGAGTTGTCGACGACTTCGTAAACCAGGTGGTGCAGCCCGGAGACCCCGGTCGAACCGATATACATCGCGGGGCGCTTCCGCACCGCTTCAAGACCCTCGAGGACCTTGATCTGGTCGGCTCCATAACCGCCCGACCGTTCCTTGTCGATCTGTGTTTTTGGCTCGTCCGGTCCAGTCGGATTGCTCATTCTGAGGGTCCTATTAAAGGCCCTTCTGAATTCCACTGCGGCCGGCAGACGACAGACGACCCTCTCGCGGACCTGTGTGTTCGGTGCAAGTTCTTATTATTGAAGCGCTTACGGGAGTAAATGGTGTGCAGGTTCCCGAGTCTACTCGACTTGTGTTTCAGCTTCGCCTCCGAGGGGTCAAACAAGCCTCTATTTTACCAGAAAATAACGGGTTTTGCGTCATGAAAGGGGTCTTGAGAGGGACTAATTCGAACGTCTCGGAGGGGTATCCCATCAGGGGGGGGCCAGCAACACCCTGTGTTGGGTATAAATACAGTCAGCTTAATAGTTTGCGGACTTTATGGTGGGTTTGACTATATCCGCATCGGCATCACGATATATCGGCTGCTGTATTCCTCTCCCGGCAAGGCCCGCAGCTGCGTCGCACTTTCGCCGTCTTTGAATTCGAAGGAAACCTCGGTTTCGGGAATTGTCGAAAGAAAGTCAATCAGGTACTGGTAGTTAAACCCGATCTGAAATTCCTCATTGTCATAGTCTATCTCAATCGTTTCGTTGGCCTCCCCCAGATCGGAATGGCTGGAAGAAATCTCCAGCGAGCCCTCATTCAAACCGAAACGTACGATCTTGGAGCGCTCGTCCGCCAGGATTGCAATGCGTCGAACTGCGGCTGCAAGTTCATCCCGACCGATCGAAAAAGTACGATCATTGTTTCGGGGCATCACGGCTTCCCAATTCGGAAATTGCCCACTCAACACCCGGGAAACCAGCAACCGTCGACCGAAATCAAAAAACAGGTGATTTTCATCACGTGAGAAGTGAATATTTCCGTCTCCCCCGACCTCGGTCAGCATTCGAAGTAGTTCGCTCATCGCCTTTTTCGGGATGAGAACCTTCATTTCTTCGGCGAGATCTTCAAGGCCGCCCCGCTTTTCGACAAAGGAAAGCCGGTGCCCGTCTGTGGCCACCATTGTGAGTGATCCAGGTTTCATTACCAGGAGTGCGCCGCTAAACGTGTATTTTGAGTCCTCCGAACTGATCGCATAGATGGTCCGCGTGATCAACTGCGACATCGTATCGCCCGGAATCGCAATGCCGCCACCGATTTGATCGGGTAGTTGTGGGAAATCTTCGACGGGAAGTCCAGCAATCCGAAAGCGGCTCGAACCACACGTTACCGTCACCCAGTTCGCATCGCCTTGCTTGAATCGAATTTCTTTATCCGGAAGAGCACGGACTATTTCATAGAGTCGTTTAGCCGGCAATGTAATCGTGCCGGTCGCTGTCACCTTGGCTTCACAGACTGCCTTCAAACCCGTTTCCAGATCCGTTGCAATCACTTGAAGGCTGTTTTCCTCAGCATGCAGCAGGACATTGGCCAGGATGGGGATAGTGGTTTTCCGTTCGACGACACTCTGTATCAGCGTTAACTCTTGCAGGAGATCGAACTTCTTGATCTTAAATTCCATAGTGGTATTTATATATCTATATTCGTATACCCTGTGGGCTCGTAGGAAACTGAATGTAAGATACTTCTGCTGCTTAAGTTAACCATCCGTCCGCCTGTGGAACGCATACTCTGTGCCCGGTGCACCGCCAGTGGAAATGTTGCTTTCTTAATCCTATCCACAGCTTGCCCACATTAGGACCCATCAGGTGGAGGATTGACGCGATCCGATTAAGAGTGGCCGAGGGTGAAACTCAGTTGAACGAATCGATAAATGCCTGTACGAGCTTGTTGGTTTCCTTGTCCGCCTGCCGCAAATGATGGATCTTCGAGACCGAATGCATAACCGTTGTGTGGTGCTTGCCGCCAAAGGCTCGACCGATCTGGGGCAAAGAAGCGTTGGTGAGCTGCTTACAGAGATACATGCAGATTTGCCGAGGAAGCGTGATCGCCTTGGAGTTGTTCTTTGATTTTAGTTCCTGGATGCGCAGTCCGTAGTGATCGGAAATCGACTTCTGAATCATTTCGATGGAAATGGGTTTTTCTCCGGGATTAAACAGATCCCGGAGGGTTTCCTGGGCCATGGGAAGGGTGATTTCTGATCCAGTCAGGGAACCATAGGCAATGAGGCGTACGAGAGCGCCTTCGAGTTCACGAATGTTCGACCGGACCTTGCTGGCGATGTAAATGGCAACATTATCCGGAAGGGAAATTTTCGAACGCTCTGCCTTTTTGCGAATAATTGCGATTTTAGTTTCCAGATCTGGCGGTTGGATGTCAGCGATCAGGCCCCACTCGAATCGGGAGTGCAGCCGTTCTTCGAGTGTCGGAATTTCTCGGGGCGGGCAATCTGCTGATATGACGATCTGCTTTTGCATGTCGTACAGAGCATTGAATGTGTGGAAAAACTCTTCCTGTGTGCGCTCTTTGCCCGCAATGAATTGAATATCGTCGATCAACAGGACATCGTGGTTGCGGTAACGTTCGCGGAATGCAGGGAGCCGGTCGTAGCGTATGGCATTGATCAGCTCGTTGGTGAACTTCTCGGTTGAAACATAGGCTAGACGGAGCGAGGGGTTGCCGCCTTTGATCGACTGGCCGATCGCGTGCATAAGATGTGTTTTGCCGAGCCCCACGCCGCCATACAGGAACAGCGGGTTGTATGCCTTGGACGGCCGTTCGGCTACGGCAAGCGCTGCAGCATGAGCAAACTGGTTTGACGATCCAACAACGAACGAGTCGAACGTGTACTTCGAGTTGAGAGTGTTAGCGACTGAATCGAAATCCAGGTGACCCTGTAGCGTTGCTCCCGGTGTGACGACGGGTTTCTCTTCGACGACATAAACGACCTCGACGTTGCCAACTCCAGCCTGTGCGGCGGCGTCGATGACAACGTCCATGTGATCGTTAAGCCAGTCCTGAAAGAAGGGATTCGGAACGCGAATATAGAGCGCGAGACCGTCGTGGCGATCGAGTTGTGTCGGCTTGAACCAGGTGTTGTAGCTCTGTGGATTGACTTGTTTTTCGATAACAGATAAAACTCGTTGCCAGGTATCCATAATGTGGTCCGTAATTCGAAGGGAATGGGGAAAGATTTCCACAAGCCGTGGATATCTATAGGTTTACAGGTCAATTTTCGTGCCGTGCGAGCGCGAAGCGTAACACCATTCGTCCGGCGTTTTCAATCATGAAAGTGACGAAAAATTTACGCGTCAAAATGTTTCGGTCGTATCGATTAAGAGGTTGTATATCAAAGGGGTAGCTTGACCCATGAATAGAGCGGATGGTACATTGACCGTCTTCCCACAACACAGAGTTGAAGAATGCCACTGAGAACGTTTCAGCCGAACAATCGAAAGCGCGCCAAGAAACATGGCTTCCGGAACCGCATGAGCACTAAAGCGGGTCGTCTGGTGCTGAAACGGAGGCGGGCGAAGGGACGAAAACGGCTTTCAGTTGAGCACTACTAAGCGCATTCCGGCCACGGAGGGCGACGCTCGTTTTCCGAAACAACACCGGCTCCGGAAGGCGGATCAGTTCAAGGCCGTCTATGCTGGTGGAGTCAAGGAAGCGTCCCGGTCTTTCGTCGTTTTTATCCTGCCCAACGACACGGGAGTCACCCGATTCGGGTTGACGACTTCGCGCAAACTCGGAAAAGCTCATGACCGGAACCGGATTCGTCGGCGACTTCGAGAGATGCTTCGCCGTGAGAGGGGAGGGATCGCTGGAGGCTTCGACATAGTTGTCAACCCCGGACGGTCCGTTCTCGATCGGGATTTTGAGACCCTCCGCAGGGAACTGGTATCCGTGTTGAGGACGATGTCGTGACAGAAGCGCGATCTATGTCGGTGTTTGCGAAGCTGGCCCTCGGCTTGATCTGGGGGTATAAGAATATCGTCTCGCCCTGGTTGCCGCCCGCCTGCCGGTTTGTACCGACGTGTTCGGAGTATGCAGGCCAGGCCGTGCGGAAGCACGGCGTCATCCAGGGCTGCCGGAAAGCGCTGACACGATTGTCACGATGCCATCCCCTGCACAGCGGGGGAGTTGACTTGTTGGATTGAGGAGGGACCGTGGACGAATCGATGGAAAAACGGATCCTTCTATCTTTTGCGCTTTCGCTGGCCGTCCTGATGGCCTTCAGCTGGGTGTTTTCCCCGACGCCCCCTCCCGCTGAAAGTATTTCTGGGCCGGACAACGAGGTTGCGTCCGAAATCGAAACGCCCGCTCCGGCGCCGGAGATCGAAAACCCGCCTTCCACCTCGCCAGTACGCCCGAATGAGCTGGGCGGTCGAACTGCGGAGGAGACTGCTGTTGGTGCGGTTGAGACCGAAGTGGCTGCCGAAGATCTGCAGGCCGATCGGATCGAACAGATTTTCATAGAAACCTCGCGATTTGAAGTGCTGATCAGCAACGAGGGGGCGCGCCTCGAAAACATTCGTTTGAAGGACTACGACGGGACCGCGGGTGAACCGCTCGAGATTATAGGTCAGGACGCCGCTGAAAGCGTCGGATGGCCCCTGGCAATCTCTACGGGTGATAGCGAAATCGATGAAGCGATTAATGGGGCGCTCTTCGTCACCGACCAGAGCGGGAATGGCGTCCGATTCAGCTATCGATCGGACGGGCTTCAAGTGGTCAAACAATTTCGTTTCGACGCGGAAACCTACGCCGTCGAGGTTGAAGCCGAGGTTGTCCGGAATGGCACACCGGTACCCTTTTCCCTCGTGCTGCAGGGGAATTTCGGAGATCAGTCCCGCGACTACCAGGTCGTGGAGTCAAACGTCGTTTATTTTGAGATCGAAGATTTTGAACGCCTGAACGTTGGCGCTTTAGATGAACCTCAGGCTATCAATGCGACCACGTACGTGGGCCTGGAAGACCAGTTCTTTCTGGCCATGCTCCATCTGCCCGATGGTGGAATTCCGACGGTGACCGGAGTAGCGGTGAACCCTGGAGCGGAGGACACCGTCCTGGCCCCGCGCATTCTGGTGCCCTACCCCGGCGTACCGGTTACAGCTTATATCGGGCCGAAACAGCAGGACGCCCTGCGTCTAGTAGATCCCAATCTAATAGCAACGATCGACTACGGCTTCTTCGCGATTATAGTAGGCCCGCTGTTGCTGGCTCTGCTGTGGATTTATGGATATGTGGGCAACTTTGGATGGGCCATCATCATCCTGACGCTCGGGATAAACTTCATCTTATTCCCGCTTCGACTGAAGCAGCAGTTGTCGATGCTGAAAATGCAGAAGATTCAGCCGCACATGCGGACGCTGCAGGACAAGTATAAGAAGCTCAAGGCGAGCGATCCCAGGCGGCAGGAAGTTCAGTCGGAAATGATGGGCCTCTACAAGAAACACGGCGTCAACCCAATGGGCGGTTGCTTGCCCATGCTGGTGCAGATGCCGTTTTTGTTCGCAGTCTTCAGCATGCTCAGATATTCGATCGAATTACGGGGCGCGCCCTGGGCCTTGTGGATCAACGACTTGTCTGCCTACGACCCCTACTATGTCATGCCCGTCCTGATGGGGGGATCGATGTTCGCGATGCAGAGCATGACTCCAATGATGGGAGATCCCACCCAGGTGCGCATCATGCGGCTGATGCCCGTCATGCTGGTCTTTATGTTCCTTTGGCAATCAAGCGGTCTGATGCTTTACTGGCTGACCGGCAACCTCGTAGGCGTGGCACAGCAGTACTTCATCAACCAGCGCTACCGGACGGATGTGGGGAAGAGCAAAAATGACAGGGAAAAAGAAGAAGAGGAGCCCCCTGTGGAGACGGTTGTGCCCGAGTTGCTGCCGCCCGATGAATCCGGCGAGCCCAAACGCCGGCGTCGGCGGGGCCGCCGAAAGGGTTAGAGAATGGTCCGGGGCGGGTGCGCAATAGCGGGTGCGCAATAGACGGAATCGTCGCTGACCAGAGCTCCTGACTTTGACCTCCGATATGGCGCAAGGGCCGATCCTGAGCAATGGCCGATAGAGTCTATCCGGATGATGACACCATCGTTGCCGTGTCGACTCCTCACGGGCGTGGCGGGATTGGTGTAATACGCGTCTCGGGTCCGGACGCGCTGGCAATCGTAGACAAGTCGTTCCGGTCGAGTGAACCCGCTGAAGCACGTCGGGCGCGTTATGGGTCGTTCCTAATCGAAGAGGACGACGCACTCGATCGTGTCGTCGTAACGTTTTTCAAAGCACCGCATTCCTATACCGGCGAAGACGTGGCAGAAATCAGCGCCCACGGCAACCCATTGATATTAAGTATGATAGTGGCGGAACTGGTTGCCGGGGGCGCGCGCCCGGCCGCGGCTGGAGAGTTCACGCTACGGGCCCTTGGTCATGGGAAGATGGATTTGGCCCAGGCCGAGGCGATTCGGGATTTCATAGAGGCACAGACGCAGACTCAGGCACGGACCGCGATGCTTCAGATGGACGGGGCACTGTCAAAGCGATTGCGTCCGGAGAAGGAATCGCTGGTGGGTTTGATCGCAGAGCTGGAGGCCGGAATCGATTTTGTGGAGGACGAGCTTGAGGCGCCTGAACCCGGTCGGTGCGCCGATCGGATTGCCACGATTGGCGGAAGGCTTGCGGCATTGGCTGACACGTTTCAGTACGGGCGACTCATCAGTGACGGGCTGTGCCTTGCCATCGCCGGGAAACCCAACGTCGGAAAGTCGAGCTTATTCAACAGGCTGGTTTCAAACGATCGTGCCATCGTGACGGAATTCCCCGGGACGACCCGGGACGTACTGACTGAGACGGTTGTGGTGGGGGGATTGCCCATCCGGTTTGCGGACACTGCCGGAGTCCGGGATGCACTCGATACAGTGGAAGCCCTGGGCGTGTCGCGAACACTGGCCGCGGTTGCGGAGGCGGACCTGACACTCGTTGTCCTGGACAGTTCCCGTGAGTTCGATGACGACGACCGTGCCGTCCTGGCGCGTGTCGCGGACAGGCCGCATCTGGTCGTGATTAACAAGCAGGATCTACCGGTAGTGTGGGAAGAATCCAATGGATGGAACGCCGTCCGTCTGAGTGCGCTGGCGGGCACGGGTCTGGACGATCTACGCCAGGAAATCACGGACTATATTGTCGAGCGGCGACCTGGCGATGCGGAGAGCTTCGTCATTACGAATGAGCGACAGCAGGAGGCCCTTAAGGTTGCCGCGGATAAGCTGGAATGCGCGGCGACGGCGTTGGCGGAGCATACCCCGCATGAAATGGTTCTGTTGGATCTCTACGCAGCTCTCTCCGCCATCGGCGAAGTGACAGGCGAAGTCGTAACCGACGATATACTGGACAGAATTTTCTCGACATTCTGTGTCGGGAAATAACGTGACAGGCAAGCGTGCGTACCAAACCACGGGAGAGAGCGGGCCGGTGGGCCCGCCGCTATTAAAATGCAAGACGAAAATTATGACGTCGTTATCGTAGGTGCAGGACATGCCGGCTGTGAAGCGGCGCACGCTGCTGCGCGGCTGGGGCGGTCGACCGCGCTATACACGATGAATGCCGACCTGATTGCGCAGATGTCCTGCAACCCCGCCGTTGGCGGCGTCGCCAAGGGGCATCTGGTGCGCGAAATCGATGCGCTTGGCGGAGTCATGGGTCTGGTGGCGGATCGTACCGGAATCCAGTTTCGGTTGCTGAACACGAGTCGCGGTCCAGCCGTGTGGTCGCCGCGGGCGCAGGCGGACAAAGCGGGCTACCGACAGGAGATGCGGCGGGTCCTGGAACAGCAGGAAAACCTCTTCATCAAGCAGGCCGAAGTGACGGAGATCTTGTTTGAAGGTACACGCGCTGCCGGAATTGCGTTGATGGATGGTCGCCGCGTCGCCGCCCGCACGATCGTCCTGACGACCGGAACCTTCCTGAACGGTTTGATCCATATCGGAGATAAACAGTTTGCTGCCGGTCGTAATGGCGAGGCGGCTGCGAACGCCCTGGGCGATTCCGTGCGCAACATGGGATTCGAATGGGGCCGGCTCAAGACGGGTACGCCCCCGAGGCTCGACAGCCGGACCATCGATTTCGCTCGGTTCGAAGAGCAACCGGGCGATGCGACACCGACACCGTTTTCTTTTCGGACCCTTCAGCCTCTTGAAAACAGGATCTCCTGCTATATCACGCGAACCGACGCCACAGTTCACGAAATCATCCGCAAGAATATGGACCGATCGCCCCTCTACAGTGGCCAGATTCAGGGCCTGGGGCCTCGCTACTGCCCGTCGATAGAGGACAAGGTTGTAAAGTTTGCCGACCGGACCGGGCACCAGATTGTTCTCGAGCCCGAAGGCCTCGATACCCACGAGGTTTATGTCAACGGAATGTCGACCAGCCTGCCGATAGACGTGCAGCAGGACATCCTTGCGCATATGCCGGGCCTGGAATCAGCGGCGATGATTCGTCCCGGATATGCGATTGAATACGACTTCGTACAACCCACAGAGTTGCAGCCTTCTCTCGAAACCAAGGGGTATCCCGGGTTGTTTCTCGCCGGTCAGATCAACGGCACGACCGGTTACGAAGAAGCCGCGGCGCAAGGCGTGATGGCCGGAATCAATGCCGCACGGCAGGTTCGCGATGAAGGCCCCCTGGTGCTGGATCGTTCCGAGGCCTATATCGGCATCATGATCGACGACCTGGTGACAAAGGGTACGAATGAGCCGTATCGGATGTTTACGTCGAGGGCAGAGTTCCGTCTGAATCTGCGCATCGACAACGCTGATCTGCGCCTGACGCCCATTGGGCGGAAATGTGGGCTGGTGGACGACCAACAGTGGGACCTCTTTAAAGGGCGCCGGGCTCGAATCGGCGCTCTCGGTGCCAAGGTTGCCGAAACGCGGATCGATCCGTCGCATCCGCTCTTCGCTCGTCTGGGCATTGTGTTGCGGGAGAGAGCCACCGTGCACGAACTGCTGAAGAGACCGGAAATTCGGCTTGAAGCGCTGGCAGAGGCCGGCATCGTATCGACCGACGGTCTGCGTCCCGAAGATGTCGTGTCGCTGGAGACCGGAATCAAGTATGAGGGCTATCTTAAGAAACAACAGCGACAGGTCGAAAAGCTGAGAAAAGCCGACCGGCGGACGCTGCCGGCGGATTTGGACTATGCGTCGATGCCCGGCCTGTCGGCAGAAGCCATCGAAAAACTGACCCGCATCAGCCCTCGATCGATCGGCCAGGCGAGCCGAATTCCCGGAATCACTCCCGCCGCCCTCTCCATCCTCCTGCTTCATCTGGAAATTCGGCGGAACGGCAAAAAACCGAAGGTCGCTGTAAACAATTCATTGCAAAAGTGTTAAGTCAGATGTCCGGGCTGCCGGTGCCCCACCGGGAAACTCTTGAGGCGCAGTTGACGGCGGTGGACCTGCAGCTGAGAGACGCCGAAATCACAACCCTACTCCGCTATATCGCAGTGCTGGAACGGTGGAATCGAGCGATTAATCTGACCGCTCTCGAGGGCGCTGTCCTGATTCGGCGGCTGGTGGTTGAGCCTCTCTGGGTGTTGGAACAATTGTCCCCGACAGGAGGGCGCTACATGGACATTGGGTCCGGAAACGGCTCTCCGGCGCTACCGTGGAATATTCGTGGTGGTTTCACTTCGACCGACCTTGTTGAGTCTCGCGCTCGGCGTGCAA
Source organism: Terriglobia bacterium (assembly GCA_965263045.1). Classification (GTDB taxonomy): domain Bacteria; phylum Acidobacteriota; class Terriglobia; order 20CM-2-55-15; family 20CM-2-55-15. The sequence continues at coordinate 5,170,356 of CBDHGK010000041.1, read as the reverse complement.
CTTTTCTCAGGCAGATCACGCGTCAGCTCAGTCTCGCAGGGATCGCGGTACATCGCATGCGCTTCGAAGACGTCACTGCGGAACTTCAACATCCAGATTGGGTCACGTTACAGGGCATACGGCTAACGGTTCCAATGCTGGAGAAGATACGCCCAGAAGGTCCACAAACGACAACCGTTATCTGGTTTACAAAGGCGGTTCAGCCCCCTGCCTTGCCCACACGGGTTTTGGAAATACCATTTTCTGACCGCCGGGCACTCATTTTCGTTCTCCAGGAGCGGACCTCTTCTGGGTCTGTCCAGAGAGACGATTCATGAAGATTCCAGAATTTCTGCCCCCTGAGATCTGTTTTCGGGCGGAAATTCGGTTCTGGAGGCTCAGTTAAACCCAGGTCCGAGGGGCAGTGAGCCGATTGTTCCACGTGGAACATGTCAATTGCCCTGTGGTACATTCCGCCGATTATGGGACGAATTATTGCAATCTCGAACCAGAAGGGGGGCGTCGGTAAGACGACGACGGCAATCAATCTGGCTGCGTCTCTGGCGGCAGCCGAGATGCGGACGCTCCTTATAGATCTCGATTCTCAGGGAAATGCGACCTCTGGAATGGGGGTGCGCCGGGAGGCATACGAGAATTCGACCTATCATTCTTTGGCATTCGGCGAGCCGCTTACGTCCATCCTTCTGCCGACTGACATGGAGTCGATGTATCTGGCACCTTCAAGCCGGGAACTCGTGGGTCTTACGCTGGAGCTGGCGCAGGTGGATGGGAGAGAGCGGCGGCTTCGTGAGTTGCTCCGCCCCATCGCCGATGAGTACGATTTCATCCTGATCGACTGCCCGCCATCGATGGATCTGCTGACTGTCAACGCCCTGGTCGCAGCAGACAGCGTCCTGATTCCCATCCAGTGTGAATACTTCGCACTCGAGGGAATTTCTGAGTTGGTCGAAACGATCCGCCAAATCCGCCGTCAAAGAAACCCGGACCTTGAAATCGAAGGGGTCCTGGTCACCATGTTCGATGAGCGGACCAACCTTGCGCAGCAAGTTCACGCGGATCTGGCATCATTCTTTGGCCCCAAGTTGTTTACCACCAAAATTCCAAGAAACATTCGGCTGGGCGAAGCCCCAAGCCACGGTCAGCCCATCCTGCTCTACGATATTAAGTCGAAGGGTGCAGTGAGTTATATTCGGCTGGCCAAGGAGGTCATCAATGCCCGCGCAAAGAAAAGCATTAGGCCGGGGACTGAGCGCGCTGCTCGGTACACCGGATCTTGAGTCGGACCGCTTACGGGATATCGACGTGGACCGAATCGTGCCGAACGCTGACCAGCCACGTAAGTCTTTTAATTCAAGTAGTATAGAAGACCTTGCCGCGTCTATCAGGACCCACGGCATTGTACAGCCCATTGTCGTTCGGTCGCTTCAGGATGGCGTCTTTCAAATCGTCGCCGGAGAACGTCGGTGGCGCGCGGCACAAGTGGCCGGTCTGTCCCGTATTCCAGCTCTTGTCCGTGAAACCCATGAGCATCAGGCCCTGGAACTGGCCTTGGTCGAAAACGTCCAGCGCGAAGATCTCAATCCGATCGATGAGGCGCAGGCCTATCAACGACTCTTGTCGGAGTTCGGTCTAACTCAGGACGAGTTCGCCGAACGGGTGGGTAAACGCAGGGCGACGGTGGCGAACATGTTGCGATTGCTGAAGCTGCCGGGAGAAGTGCAGTTGTGGCTGCAGGATGGAAAGCTAACGGTCGGCCACGCCAAGGCCCTGTTGTCGCTGACGAAAACAAACGAAATCCTCTCTGCAGCACAGGAAATGATCCGTGGAAACTATTCTGTTCGCCAGGCTGAGGCCCTGGTCACCCGTTCCCGGAAGGAGCGGGGCGCCAAGGCAAAGGCCGGATCGGTCGACGATCCAAACGTGAGGGCGGCGCTCGCAGGGTTGGAGCGAGCCCTGGGAACCAAGGTCACTATTCGACAATCGGGTAGCCGGGGCAGGATCGAAATCCATTTTCATTCGAAAGACGAGCTCGACAGGCTCTACAATGGTTTGCTTCAGGCAAGCTTCTGAGGTTGCAGGGGAGGTTCCATGCGAAATTGGGGCAAAGTTTCTTCTGAAGAGATCACGGGTTTTCTGGATCGCGGCACTGCCGTAACCGGCGAACTTCAATTTTCTGGAACGCTAAGAATCGACGGCGATTTCCACGGGTCGATTTCAACCGACGACGTCCTGACAGTCGGGGAGCACGCCGACGTCCACGCGGATATTCGTGTGGGGGCCGTGGAGATCCACGGGCGCGTCTCGGGAAACATAGAGGCCTCCCGGCGGATCGAGATCCGCGAAACGGGACGTGTTTCCGCCGATATTCGGGCGCCGGCGCTGGTGATCGAGGATGGTGGTATGTTTGATGGGCGCTGCCGCATGAGCGAAGACCGTCAAGCGGATGAAGAAGCCGATCCGGGACAGGTAAAGTTCGAGGGTGTCGATGAAACTAACTAGCTTTGCGAACTGCGCCGGCTGAGCGGGTAAATTGAGTCCAGGGGACCTGGACCGTGCTCTCAATGGCCTGCAGTCGCAGCATATACCAGAAGTCCTGGTCGGATTTGATCATGCCGACGATGCTGGAGTGTACCGACTTGACGACAAGCGCGCCCTTGTTCAAACCGTCGATTTCTTCTCCCCAATAGTTGACGACGCGTTCGCGTTTGGTCAGATCGCTGCGGCAAACGCGCTGAGCGACATATACGCGATGGGCGGCACTCCCCTGACGGCGCTTTCCATAGTCGGCTTTCCCGAAGGAGGGCCCGATCCCAGCGTGCTCCGGGAAATCATTGATGGTGGTCTGGACAAACTTAACGAATGTCACGTGGCGCTGCTAGGGGGGCATTCGGTCAAGGACGAGGAAATTAAGTTCGGATACGCGGTGACAGGCACCATAGACCCCACTCAGATTCGACAAAACAGTGGGGCCCGCATCGGCGACCGTGTATTACTGACCAAGCGCCTGGGTACGGGTCTGATCGCTACAGCGCTAAAGAAAGGCCAGGCGGATCCCCTTCACGTTGAGGGGGCGGTGGGGTCGATGCTTGAAACAAACCGGGCGGTGGCTGAAATCGTCTCCGGATTCGACGTTCAGGCGATGACGGATATCAGCGGATTCGGACTCATCGGTCATGCAGTTGAGGTGGCACGCGCAAGCAACCTGACCATCGAATTCAATCATGCGCGGTTGCCAATTCTTGCGGGCGCCATCGACTACAGCTCGAAAGGTCATCGCGCAGGTGGTCTCAAAAACAATCGGGAATTCTTTTCCCCGCACGTCACGTTGAAAGGGATGATACCTGAAGGCCACCAGGACATTCTCTTCGACCCCCAGACCTCTGGCGGCCTCCTGATATTCGTCTCTGAGACGGATTGTTCCGGTCTGATTGACGCGATCGGGGCTGCAGGTATCCCGGTAGCAGAGGTCGGCCTGGCGGGGACCCTGAATGACGCCTGCATCCATGTTTTCTAATGCTCTTATGGCCTGAGTTCTGGGCGCCGTCGTAGGATGAACCTGCGAAACCCCCTCGGTTCCCGGCGTCGGAGCCTTCCGCTGGTCGGATCAAGTGGACCAGCTCGATGTGAGTGCAGATCCCTGTCATTCGGAGGCCTTCAGCGGGACCTCTGGGGGACCTCCGGAGGCCTTGACACCCCATAACCGCGATGCTAAGCTAATTCGTTTGTTGTCAAGGGTGTCTAGAGTACTTGTCGCGGTTCCTCCCAGTCTAAAACGATGATTGATCTCGACCTTTCTATCCTCGTAACGGTCATCTACGTTGCCATCCTATACGTATTTCTATCCAAATATTTCTTTGGGCCCGTGACCCGGATTCTCGCCGAGCGTCGCCAGGCGATCGAGGGGAGTCTTGAGGAGGCGGCGAGCCGGATTGAGGAAGTAGAAAAACGGACGGCGGAGTACGAATCCGCAGTCCGAGATGCTCGCGCCGATGCCTACAAGCACCAGGAAGCCATTCGGGAGGAAGCGCTCGAAGAGCGTGCGCAGCTGCTCAACGATGCCCGGCGTGAAGCCGACCAGATGATCGAGGATGCTCGCCGGCGACTGGAAAGGGAAAAGGCCGAAGCCCGGAAGGCACTCGAAGGCGAAATTGACGTACTTGCCGCGCGTCTTTCCGACACCCTTTTGCAGGATTGAAAATCAGAATGAAATTTCGCTGGTTACCCGTTTTCTTGGCATTGGCATTCGTTGCGGCTGTCCTCCTGGCGCCTGGGGCAATCTCTGTCTCGGCGCAGGAAGGAGTCGAGCCCGCCGCTGCGGCGGAAGAGTTCGGTGGTGAAGCGGGAGCAGAAGAAGGTGGTCTGCTTGCCTTGGTGATGCGATGGATCAATTTCGCCATTCTCTTTGGTGGACTGGGCTACCTGTTGCGGCAACCCGTGGCGGAATTCTTCGAGACGCGGCGGCAGCAAATCCTGGGAGGTCTTGAGAAATCGCGTGCGGCGCAGAATGACGCCACCCGACGGATCGCAGACATCGACGGTCGCCTGGCCAGTCTGGCCACCGAGATTGCCGCCATCGGTGTGGACGCGGACAAATCGGCCCATAAAGAGCGGGAACGAATTGTTGCTGACGCTAAGAAAGAGGTCGGCAGGGCATTGCATCGATCGGAAGTTGAGGTCGATCGTGTGTCTGGTGTAATGGAAGCGGAAATCCGGGCCCAGATCGCCGACCATGTTGTACGGGAGGCAGAGGAAAAGCTCCGTTCCCGGATGACGGATCAGGACCACGGCCGCCTCGTACGTCGGGCCGTAGAGGGCCTATAAGCATATACTATGACCATAGTAGCAAGTCGATACGCCAGGGCCCTTATTGAAGCTCTCAGCGCGGAAGACGCTGCGGGTGCAGATGCCGGTTTAGCGCAGTTAGGACAGATCAAGTCACTTCTTGAGATCGAGCCCGATTCCCGTAAGCTATTGATAAATCCAGTGATACCTCCGGATCGCAGAGACCGGTTCGTCGACGATATCAGTGAAGCGATGGCACTGGACCCACGTGTCGGGAAGTTGTTGCACCTGATCGTCGAGCGACGGCGACTCGAAATACTGGACGACCTGATCGACGCCTATCGACAGATGCTCGATGCGAAGAACAATATCGTTCGGGCCGTTGTGCGGTCGGCCGGTCCTTTGTCCGAAGCGCAGCAGGCGGAAGTCGTCGGAAAGTTAGAGAAAACGCTCGGCAAGAGCGTTGTCATGGAAGTCGAAGTCGATCCCTCGTTGATCGGTGGCCTGGTCGTCCGGATCGGCAGCACGATCTATGATGGATCGCTGCTCCAGCAGTTGGCCGGTTTCAAGGAGCGTTTGGTGGCGAGTTGAAGTCAGAATACCCACTAGCGATGGAAACTAATCTGAGCGGTTGAGTCAGGGAGCCCAATGGAGATCAAGGCAGAAGAAATCAGCAAGATTATACGAGAGCAAATCGATGAGTACCGTCCGGGACTCGAGGTCAATGAAGTTGGTAGCGTAATCTCAGTCGGAGACGGTATCGCACGCGTCTACGGTCTCGAGAAAGCGATGGCGGGTGAGTTGCTCGAATTCCCGCATGGCGTCATGGGGCTCGCGCTGAACCTGGAAGAGTCTCAGGTCGGAGTCGTCTTACTCGGCGAGTACACCCAAATTCGTGAAGGTGACCAGGTCCGCCGGACCGGTCGCATCATGGAAGTTCCAGTCGGTGAGTCCCTCTCCGGCCGCGTCGTCAACGCGCTGGCGCAGCCGATCGACGGTAAGGGCGCCATCGCATCCGACAAGACCCTTCCGATTGAACGGCTCGCTCCCGGCGTCATCGATCGACAGCCGGTGACCGAACCGCTGCAGACCGGTCTGAAGCCAATCGACGCGATGATACCCATCGGGCGCGGACAGCGTGAGTTGATCATCGGCGACCGGCAAACCGGGAAGACGGCCGTCGCGATCGATACGATCATCAACCAGAAAGGCCTGGACGTCATCTGTATATATGTTGCGATCGGCCAGAAACGATCCACCGTCGCGCAGGTGGTGAAAACGCTCGAGGACGCCGGCGCGATGGATTATTCCATCGTCGTTTCGGCCTCAGCCAGCGATCCCGCACCCATGCAGTTTCTGGCGCCGTATGCCGGCTGCGCCCTCGGCGAGTATTTCCGCGACACAGGACGCCACGTGCTCTGTATCTACGATGACCTTTCGAAGCATGCGGCTGCCTACCGGGAGATATCCCTCCTGCTCAGGCGGCCCCCGGGTCGTGAGGCATACCCGGGCGACGTGTTCTATCTCCACTCCAGGCTCCTCGAACGCGCGTCCAAACTGAGCGACGAAAACGGCGGCGGATCACTCACCGCCCTGCCCATCATCGAGACACAGGCGGGTGACGTTGCGGCGTATATCCCAACCAATGTCATTTCGATCACCGACGGCCAGATCTACCTGGAATCGGATTTGTTCCATTCGGGCATTCGTCCGGCCGTGAACGTCGGACTTTCGGTTTCCCGCGTGGGTGGCAGCGCGCAGATCCGGGCAATGCGGCAGGTGGCGGGAACGCTGCGTCTGGACCTGGCCCAGTTCCGCGAACTCGCGGCTTTTGCCCAGTTCGGATCGGATCTGGACAAGGCCACACAAGCCCAGCTGGCGCGTGGTGAACGCCTGACCGAAATTCTGAAGCAGGGCCAGTACGTCCCGCTACCGGTCGCCAACCAGGTGGCCATCATATACGCAGGAACGAAAGGTTTCCTCGACGACATGGAAGTGACCGATCTGGGAGACTTCGAAGCCGAACTGCACCGCTTCCTGGACACCAGCAAACCGGATCTTCTCAAGAACATCACGGAGAAAAAAATACTCGACGACGACCTGACTGCGGAACTGGAAGCCGCCATCAACGATGCCAAACAAAAGTTCTATCAGGAACGTGGTAGCCGGTAGGGACGAAGACTGAATGGCGAACCTTCTCGACATCCGCCGCCGGATCCGCTCGGTTAAGAACACCCAGCAGATCACCGGCGCCATGAAGACCGTCGCTGCGGTCAAGCTGCGCCGCGCGCAGGAACGGGTTCTTGCCGCACGACCGTACGCCAATGAGTTGAAAACCGTTCTATCGGACCTTTCGGCGCGGGTTGAAAACCTGCGCCACCCGCTTCTGGAACTGCGCCCCGAAGAAACAATTCTCCTCGTTGTGGTCACGTCCGATCGGGGGTTGTGTGGGGCCTTCAATACAAACATTTCGCGTTCTGCAGAAGTATTCATGATGTCTCATCAAGACCGGGACATTCCGGTGATGGCGGTTGGACGGAAGGGGCGGGACTACTTCAAGCGACGTGGGGCAGTGATTCTCGAAGAACACATCGGTATTTTCTCGCAGCTGGATTTCAAACACGCGCGCGTCATCGGGGAACGCATTGTCGCCCTTTACAGCGCCGGTGAAATCGACAGCGTCTATCTGGCGTATAACGAATTTAAATCCGTCATCCGGCAACGACTGGTGGTCGAGCCGTTGTTGCCGCTCAGCCCCAGTGTCTTCGAAGGCGACCAGGCCGCAGGTGACTATATTTACGAACAGCCGCCACAGGCAATTTTTGACCGCTTGCTCCCTCAGTTTGTTGATATCCAGGTGCACCGGGCCTTGCTTGAGTCGGCGGCTTCCGAACACGGCGCTCGAATGGCGGCCATGGACACAGCGACGCGCAACGCAGGTGAGATGATCGAGAGCCTGACGCTAAACATGAATCGCATTCGACAGGCGGCCATCACCCGGGAAATCATAGAAGTCGTCAGTGGAGCAAGCGTATAGCCGATTCCCTTCGGATCGGGATCAGAGACCTATTAAGGTAGAGACTAACTCAAGGTAAGGAAAAGGTAATAGAGATCATGGCGAACACAGGCAAAGTCCTACAGATAATCGGTCCTGCCGTAGACGTCGAGTTTGATGAAGGCCAGCAACCGCTGATTCACAATGCCCTCCGAATCACGAGCGAAGGATTCGACGTGCCTGAACCCCTCGACGTCATCGTCGAAGTACAGCAACACCTGGGCGAAGGTCGTGTCCGCTGTGTGGCGATGCAGCCGACCGACGGAATGGTTCGCGGGATGGTGGCGCATGATCAGGAGTCGCCTATCCGGGTACCCGTCGGAAAGGCAACACTGGGCCGCGTGATGAATGTGATCGGTGAACCGGTAGACAAAGCCGGCCCGATCAACTCTGAACGGAAAGATCCGATTCACCGGGCTGCGCCAGCCCTGACCGAGCAAAACACCGACATGGAGATGTTCGAAACCGGCATCAAGGTGATCGACCTGCTCGAACCCTATCTCCGTGGCGGCAAGATCGGACTTTTCGGCGGTGCCGGTGTCGGCAAGACCGTCATCATCATGGAACTGATCAACAACATTGCTTCCAAGCACGGAGGTCTGTCCGTTTTCGCCGGTGTGGGTGAGAGAACGCGTGAGGGCAACGACCTGTGGCTGGAAATGAAGGAATCCGGCGTAATCGACAAGACCGCCCTCGTCTACGGACAGATGACGGAGCCTCCGGGCGCCCGTTTGCGAGTGGCTCTGACGGGGCTGACGGCGGCCGAGTATTTCCGGGATGAAGAGGGTCAGGACGTCCTGTTGTTCGTCGACAATATTTTCCGGTTTACCCAGGCAGGATCGGAAGTGTCCGCGCTTCTGGGACGGATGCCTTCCGCTGTGGGTTATCAGCCGACGCTGGCGAGCGAAATGGGCGAACTGCAGGAACGGATCACCTCGACACAGAAAGGCTCCATCACTTCCGTGCAGGCGATCTATGTGCCGGCGGACGACTATACGGACCCCGCGCCTGCAACCGCCTTCGCGCACCTCGACGCAACCACGAATCTTTCGCGCTCCATTGCGGAACGGGCGATCTACCCGGCGGTGGACCCGCTGGCGTCAACCTCGCGCATCCTGGACCCGCGTATCGTCGGCGAGGAGCACTACTCGGTGGCGCGCGAAGTCAAACTGGTGCTTCAGAAATACAAAGACCTGCAGGACATCATTGCGATTCTCGGCATTGACGAATTGTCGGAGGAAGACAAGCTGGCTGTCTCCCGCGCCCGTAAGATCGAGCGCTTCCTCTCACAGCCGTTCTTCGTGGCCGAACAGTTTACGGGAACACCGGGCAAGTACGTGAAAGTGGCCGACACGATCAGGGGCTTTAAGGAAATCGTCGACGGAAAACATGACGACATTCCCGAACAGGCCTTCTACATGCTGGGTGGCATCGAAGAAGTCCTCGAACGCGCCGAAAAGATGAAGGTAGGGGTGTAGCGACTCAATGGCGGACGGAATCAATCTGACAGTCGTGACGCCGGAACGGGCGCTCATCGAAGCCGAAGTCGACCAGGTCCAGGTCCCTGGCCTGGGTGGTTATCTGGGTTTGTTGCCCAGCCATGCCCCCCTGTTTTCCGAGCTCGCGATCGGTGAACTGTCTTACACGCAAGAAGGCCAGTCCCACTCCCTTGCGCTCGCCAGGGGTTTTGTGGAGATCTCGAACGACACGGTGCGGGTGCTGGCTGACGTCGCCGAGCCAGCCGCCGACATCGACATCGAACGGGCCACCCGAGCGCACCAGCGTGCGGAGGAGCGGATCTCCAATGGCGGAGATGAGATCGACTATCCCCGGGCCCAGGCCGCGCTTGAGCGCGCGGCTATTCGCATCGCCATCGCTGGACGGAAGTAGACTGCAGTTCTGCTGAATCCACTATTGGTGACGGCCCCGTGGCTGTAATGCCCCGCTAACCCGCATTTCCCATGAAATGTCTGCTGCAGCGCCGGATCCATCCGCCAATACTGCGTTGCGCTGGGTCAGACGCCTCGACGTACTGTCAAGTACGCCTGCGGCGCCCTCCCGGCGCGCGCCTTGTCTTGGCGGCGTCTCTTTTCAACCAGGCCATCAAGTGGCCTGGCGGGCTTCGCGACGACTAACCATGAGAAATGCGGGCTGGCCATAGATCGACCTCCGTCTTCCCAATTCAGGACCAATCCACTCCGATACTTTTCGATAGCCGTCTACTTTGCGGCTTCGGTGTGTCAAGCAGTTATAATCGAGCCGCCAGAGCAGAGTGACAGATGAAAATATGCGCGTAAACGAGAAGAACCCGCAGAGATACGGTTGGCAACGTTATCTGTTCTATCGCAAAGAATCTCTTAAGACCACCTGGAAACTGCGTCTGGCCGTCCTTCTGGTTGGCCTGGCCGTGGTGTGGATCAGCCGTGAGTTACTGGCGGTGCGAATGGCCGAAAGCCTTGTCTGCACAGAGCAGATTTCTCACAGTGATGCGTTGCTGCTTGAAAATTTCGACCGGGATTATCTTGTCTTCGAACGTGCGGCCGCGCTGCGCGAAGCGGGCGTCGCTTCGAGATTGCTGGTTCCTGTAAATGCATCGCGGGATCCGGACAGGCCCAACAGGATCTCCGGTGGTATTGCGGAATTGATGGCCCGTGTCGCCCGGATTCCGAACATAGAAATGATTCCCATAGAGCTCATCGAACCCATCAGTCTCAACGCCGCGAATCAGATCCGGGACTTTCTGACTCGAGAACGTCTGCGTTCAGTAGTCGTTGTCTCGCCGGCGTTTCGGAGTCGACGATCGTTACTCGTCTACAATGAGATGCTGGCCCCTGCCGGCATCGCCGTTGACTGCGCTCCCGTCTTTGGAAACCTGACACCCGCCAACTGGACAGAATCGTGGCATGGCATACAGGACCTTGGACTACAGTTTCTTAAACTCCAGTACTATCGCTTCTATGTTTTGTGGTGAGCGTTTTGTAGGGCCCGCACCGACTAAGGATGCCTGTGGGCAGCACGCAGCATCCTCGTCATCGACAGCGATCCTGGATTCTACTACACCGAAGCCGGGCATCCGTTGATCGGCAGTCACCGTCCAATAGACCGTTTATTCTGTGATGTCCTGGATGAGAGCGGGCTGTGGACCGATCACCTGTTCCATCGCGCGATGTGCGCAGATTTCGTCGCTCCATTCCGGCACACGGGGAGCCATGCCACCCACCCCGATGAATCCAACGATCTGATTACCCACCCAGATTGGCAGTCCTCCGGAATTCGGGAAGAAACCCAGGTTCCATTCACGCACCGAGCGGTTGGGGTTGCGGACCACGTTGTTCATCCGCGCCTTGCTCGCGCTTCGGGCCAGCATCGCTGTCTCCGCCTTGAGCTCGGCGGTGTAGATTGCCGTGCGGCGCGCGGCGCCATCCATCCGGTGTTGGTGGACGACGTTTCCGAAATTATCCAGAATAACGATGGCCGCACTGAGGTTCCGTTCAGCTGCCATGCTTTCGCAAGCATCGGCGATGCCCCGTGCGGTCGCCGCATTGATCATGTTCATTTCGCCGATTCTCGCCGCGACTTCTCCTGCAATAACGAATCGCGAATCGACCTGCGCCGAGGCGCCTGATGCTGCCAGCATCGTTAAAACTCCCACCGCCATTCCGCCCAATACCGACTTGCTGAAATTCATTGTGTACTGTCTCCCCATTGACTGAAGATGCAAGATATACGCTCGTCATCAACGATAGAATGCCCGGGCTCCGGGTTGAAAGCAAAGAGTTTTCCGGTATCGGAAAGGTTCTCCTACCACACCTTGCGGAGTTCGGCCTAAACGTCCGAAATTCGGTTTATGGGCTAGACCGGCGATCCCTGGATTCAGGTATATAATCCTGGGAAATCAGCACTCCTCCCGCTTCCCAGGCGGGAGGAGTTGGAGGCCGCAATGAATACGAAAATCAATGTCTTTTTGACCGCCCTTTTGACCCTGGCTGTTTCGTGTACACCGTCCGAGACCCCTCCGGCTGCCGAAGACGGCGATGCCGGGGTGGCGTTCGTCGGGATCAATCTGGTGCCGATGGACACCGAGAGGGTCGTCGCCGATCAGACCGTCGTGACCCGGGACGGACGCATCGTGGCTGTGGGAGCAGCCGCGAGCACGGACGTTCCACCGGGTGCCCTGCGCGTGGAGGGCAACGGGATGTACCTGATGCCGGGACTCGCGGAAATGCATGGGCATATCCCCGAACCGGACCAGCCGACCCAACTCATCGAGGACGTACTTTTCTTGTATGTCGCAAACGGAGTCACGACCGTCCGAGGTATGCAGGGCGCCGAGGGTCAGTTGGATCTGCGCCGTCGGGTCAACGCGGGCGAGTTGATCGGGCCGAATCTCTACCTGTCCGGTTCCAGTTTCAATGGCGACGACGTGACCTCCCCCGAGGCAGCCATCGAACAAGTGCATGCACAGAAAGAGGAGGGCTGGCATCTCCTGAAGGTTCAATCCGGGCTGAGCCTCCTAACCTACGATGGGATGGCGGAAACCGCGCGCGAGGAGAGCATGCGATTTGGCGGCCATGTGCCGGCCGATGTCGGTCTCATGCACGCGATCGAGGCCGGGCAGGAGACCTTCGATCACATGGACGGATACGTGGCCTATGTTGCCGGGGGTACAGAAATTCTCGACGAAGTCCGACTGGCGGAGGTCGTCACCCGGACGCGCGAGGCCGGCGCATGGGTGGTCCCGACGATGGCGATCCGCGAAGTTTTGCGCGGAGCGCTTTCCCCCGAGAGCGTTCGGGCATATCCAGAGAATCAATACATGCCGCCCGAAATGGTCGAGCAGTGGATGGCGCGGGTGGAATCGATGCATGAGAATCCCGACTTCGATCCTGACGCGGCGGGTCAGTTGATCACGAATCGAATGCGGGTCCTCACCGCGTTGAACGAGGGTGGGGTGGGCATCCTGCTCGGAACCGATGCGCCCCAGGTCTTCAGCGTTCCAGGTTTCTCTGTCCACCGCGAGATGGATCGGATGGTTGCGGCCGGCATGACTCCTTACGAGGTGATCGCTTCGGGCACCCGGAGCGTCGGAGAGTACTTCCAGAACGAGGACCAGTTCGGGACCGTCGAAGTTGGCGCGCGCGCCGATCTGATCCTGGTCGAAGCGAACCCCTTGGAGGATGTGGGCCACGTCGCCCGACGCGCCGGGGTCATGGTTCGCGGTCAGTGGTTGCCCGAGGCCGATATCCAGGAGCACCTGGGGGGCATCGCTGAAAGCTATTGAATTGGAGGCGCTTCGATGAATCCGGGTCGATATCGCATTGGCGTCACGCCCCAGGCGCCGGGTGCGGCCCTCCCACGACTCCCAGCGCCAGAATGCGGACCTTCTACAGCAACATCCGGCGATTGAATCTGGACGTCGACAGGCATGTTCCGATCCACGGGCGGGTGGGGTCGATGGAGGAATTTATGGATATTGTCGGCGAGGATTCAAACGACTGAGAACGGCGGAACGAAAACGTTTGAGCGATCGGCATCGACCCTGCGTGGGCCCGTTTGTTGTCTGTTGGCTGTCCGGACCCACGGAGACCCACGCTCTATCTGCGGCCGATGGGCACAAGATAGAGCCCGTCAGAAGCGGTGGGTGTAGACGACTTTCGAGGCGGCGCTGCGGTCGATTGTAGTCCGGCCGGAGGTCGGATCATCCAGCCAGTTATGTGCATAGACGAAGTAGATGTCGTTGCCCGGGCGCAGGATCCACCGCAACCGGCTTTGCCATCCCAGAATGCGGCTGACCGAGTCGTACTGCACGTTGTTGACCACGGAAACCCATGGCCCAAACTGCGTGTTGGCGTTGAGACGCAGCAGGCTGATCGAGAACTTTCCCTCCGGCAGCTCAACCCGATTCCATTCGTTGCTCAGATTGACCAGGACCCCGGGGCGTGGCCGGATACCGAGATTCAGTGTGAAGTCCCTCCGGTCCCCGGAGTAAAAACTGCCATTTTCATAACTTGTGAACACGGACATCCGGCGTCGATTCGACGTCGATAACTGCACCGAGTATCGCGTGAAATCGTACTCGTTCCCGTTTGGGAGCGTCACGCCTCGTGAGATTTCGAAGTCCCGCCGCAGACGTTCATACGTGGGGACCACCGAGACACGGAAGTTATCGCCCGATTGAAAATACACATCCAGCACCCTCAGGTTGAACGATCGGGTGAGCAGGCGATTCTGGGCATCCGTTTCGAGACTCACGTTGTTCTCAAACAGGAAGTTACGAATGATGCGATTGTTTCTGGGCCGGGGTATGAACGCGACCGCCGGTGCATAGGTTCGGATACCCCGACGCCCGACGAATCCGACGGCGGGATCATACCCTTCCTGGAGCTCACGGACCGATATGCGGGCGTCCCAGGTCTCGTTGGGGTAGTCCAGTCGAAATCCGTAGGCCGCTCCGCCTTGCCCCTCTCCGCCTTGCGCCGGGCGGTTTTGGGACGTCCAGATATAGTAGCCACTGAACTCCAGGTTGTCGGTTCCCTGAAAGCGCGAGGTCCCGAGCGCAAAGTCGAAGCCGAGCGTATGTCGATCGGGCGTGTCTGCCCCGTGCTCGGCTCGGCGTGAATAGATTACGCCGGCGTAGGACTGCAGCAGGAAATTGGTCTTGGTGCGCAGGACGGTGAAGTCTTCACCAGCCAGATTCCCGGAATCCCCGGTGCGGACATGGATCAATCCGATGTCATTGGAGGCGGCCTGGCCGGTTAATTTTGCGCCGTAGTCGATGCGTTGGGGTCGGCCGTTCTCGTCAAGTCCGATGCGGCGGCTGAAGAAAGGCATGATGGTGCTGCCGAACTCCCGGGAGAATTCGAAAACGGTTGTGCCTTCGAGGAAAAACGATCGCCTTTCGGGAAAAAACAGCGGAAATCGCGTCAGATTGACGCGGCGCTGATCGACCTCGGTTTCGGCGAAATCAGTGTTGATCGTGAAGTTGGCCTTGAGTGCCGGCGTGAGGTTGTAGACGAAATCGATACCGGCGTCTGCCTCGACGTTCGAACCCACGTTTCGGCCGGGGGCTTCGGCATAGTTCCCACGAAGGTAAGGCTGAACGTCGAGGCCGACACCCTGGCTGACGTCGGCGATTCCTTCAAGCAAACCAGCGCTCGACATGCGGCGTACGCCCTGATTGCGGGCCCAACCGGTCCAGAGCGTCTCTTCGTTCTTGCGTTGGATCGTCCGCTGAAAGTTTGCGCCCCAGGCCGGTGCGCCGGGATCGAAATTAAGGGTCCGAAACGGGATTTCAATTTCGATGACCCAACCGAAGTCGGTCACCCGAACGCGGGCGGTCCAGATGCCATCCCAGGCACGGGCAGCGTCCCCGGTTCCGCCCAGGACATTGTTTGCAGAAGAGCTGAGCAAACTATCGCCCATCGCGCCGCTGGGATTCATCTCGAAAAGATATCCGGAGCGTCCATCCAGGTAAGGATCGAACGTCCACACGAAACGATCGTCGGCGGAGAGGTCCGCATCGCGCTGCAGCGTGTTACCCCGCAGGCTGTCAGGATCCGAGTCGTAGCAGATCACTCCCATGTACAGGCTGTTTCCGCTGAACAGGAAGCGGACTTCGGTCGCTTCTGTTGCCGGAGCACCGAGATCCGGATCCTGCTGGGTAAAGTTGGCCGCCGGAACCGCCCTCTCCCAGGCAGCCTCCCTCAAGTCGCCGTCCACCTGGATCACTTCGTCCGCTTCCAGGCGAACGACCCGGACGCGGGGCTGGCCATCGTAAGCAGCAAGGTCTCGATCAGCGGAGGGAATCGCCGTGGGATCCTGTGCTGCGGCGGGGCCCGGGGTGAAGGCCAGGATGAAGATGAAGAATAGCCTGTTGGCCCGACTGATGGACTGAAGGTTGTGCATTGGAATTGGAACGCTCTGGGAAGTGCAGGCATCGCAATTATCGATCGATTGCCGTCGATATTCTACAATGGGAATTCGCGCACGGAGACCCCACTCCCTCAGAAACGGACACGAGTTGCGGCGGGGCGCAGCCTCTACATGGCATCGGAAATTCACGGCACGATCCGTATCCCGGCCGGCGCAGCGTCAATACGGATTGTTCCTGGGATTCCAGTGGCGAAGACGCGCGCGCCTAACCCCCGGGTCCACTGAGAAAGGTTTCGCGGTAGAATGTGGCGCACAGAAGGGGAATAGCATGAAGGTTGCGGGCACAGCCAAGCTGACCGGATGCGGTGTCGGTTTGCCGGAACAAGTCCTCAGATATTCGGGTGTGTATTCGAATGCTTCGCACCGCAATCTCCCGCTCCAGGTCCCAGGGCACGGAAGAAGCGGTCTCTTGATCGTCGGAATGCTCGTTTCGATGTTTGCCGTTCCATCGTGTACACCCGCCGAAGAAGCGGTTTTTCGGGATTCTCTCCCGGCCGAAGCGGAAGAATCCGCGGTCACGGGTTCGCCGTATCTTATTGAGAACAGCCTGGTGCGTCCCGCCGACTACCGAGAGTGGCCATTCATCGGCTCGGGTCTGGGCCTGACGTACGATGAGGAAACCCGATCCCCTGACACGCCGCCGTCATTCACGAATGTCTTCGTAAACCCGGCGGCACATCGCGGTTTTATGGACACCGGGATATGGCCGAACGAAAGCATCTTCGTTCTGGAATTCCGCCGTTCCGAAACGGACGCCGCCCCCAACAACGGTGGTCGATTTCAAGGCGACCTCCTGGCATTAGAGGCTGAGGTCAAGGATGACCGATTTCAGGACGGATGGGGATTCTTTAATTTCGGACGTGCTTCCGATCTACTCGATGTGGCGGAACCGCTGTCTGCGGAAGCGGCGGCGCCCTGTGTCCAGTGTCACACGGAACACACTGCTGTGGAACGCACGTTCGTACAGTTCTACCCCACGCTCCTGGAGGTCGCCCGTCGGGAGGGCACAGTAAAACCTGGATTTTAAGGTCCAGGACGGACATCGGACCCTGTCCACAGCGGGCAAGCACAGGACTCGAGATGACAGACGATTCCTGCGAAGCCGAACAAAATGGTACCCGACTGACGTTGCACGCCCAGTGTGTGGCCCAGGGTATCGGGTGGAAACTCACCGCGCCCGCTATTGGGTACCTTATGAAAAGATCTGACAGTGGACAGATCCGCACGTTGAAAACTATTCTGGAATCGGAGCCGCAGAGGGTTAATCCGTGAACGCCACAGGGACGGACCATGCAGGTGTTGCCTTCCATCCACCGATCCTGTTGGCGGTCAGCATTGCCCTCGCCTTCGCCGCGCGGTGGGCCTTGCCTCTCGGGTTTCTCCCAACCCTCCTCTCAGCGACGACCGGCCCTCTCATTGTAGCCGCGTCGTTTGCCGTGTTTTTCGGATCGGCCCGGGCGATGCGGAAAGGCGGGGGATCGCTGCCGACCAGCGAACCGACTGACACTATTGTCCGGTCTGGCCCGTACCGATTCTCCCGGAATCCGATCTATCTCAGCATGCTTGCTCTTCAGGCAGGGCTGGGTATCTGGGTCAACAGCGGATGGTTCTTCATCTGCGCCCTGGTGTCATTCGTCCTCTTGACGTGGGGCGTCGTCTCTCGGGAGGAACACTATCTGGAACGGAAATTCGGCGCCGAGTATCTGAAGTACAAGGCCCGAACTCGACGGTGGTTATAGAAGCATGGGTGACCGTCGGCCGAGCGACGGTTTTGTCGGGCAGGATCCTCAAATCAACGTAGCTCGCTCAGCGGCTTCCCGGCCCGTACTTAACATTCACATCGACCGTGAGCGAAATTCTCAGGATGCGTGCGTCATGGATTTCGCAGATTTCACAGCCTCCTTACCGGAACATCATATACCATTGATTTGAAACGTTTTATATTTCAGTGCGCGCTCTCCGGCTTGGAGGGGAAGCCGCGATCAGGTTAATTTTCCATCAACCCAAGCCCGCTATGATCCATCCTTTATATATAGCTCTATACAATATTACCGTTTATGTCGGTTTATACAGTATTACCAGCTATGCTGCTTAATGCGCTTTTCTCGCCACCGGCCGCCTCGATTATCCGTTTGCAACTGTAACCACAGCCGGCGCTTTTGAAAACGCCCCAGATGCCGTCCGTTCTCATACGGTTACCAGCATGGACATCTGCGCATCCGCACAACCGTCCCGATTCCTTACGTTTTCCCTTCTCTGGTTTTAGCTGTCGGGCATCGCTCTCAAGGCCTTCCGTTCCATCTTCGACTGTAAGCTGTTGTATCCAGGTATGCGGGCGAGATTGTGCATTCAATACCTCCCGGATTTACGGCGCATGGCGGCTGAATTGCACGCGGGCCTGATAGCGACTCGTTGGTCCACACCGTGAAGCGTCTCACGGGGCATCAAATTGAAGCGCAGTTCATGGTCCCCGGTCAATTCAGGGATACGCCCGACGGCAATGCCGCAAGCGGGTTTCTCGACCCGGACGGATAGATCACGGCAGTTCAGGCCACCCTGAATTTGGCTGGCCGATCCACAGAAAGTGGCGCCCGGATTGGCGGCACGGTGCCAGTCGATCGTTGAACAACTGAGTTCGATTGAAAAAACGTTGGGGCTTGACACGCGAATGTCCACGATATTCCAATTGGTGGGATATAAAAAAAGTCGGGCAGGATTTCTGTCGGCCGACGCCGGCAACAGCCAGGCATGCAGAGTGCATGGTAGTGGCGATGCGGTCACCCGGACTGTGAATTAAGTGATGGTTAGAATGTGTGCCAATCTTAGTTGGAAATTGAAACGGCTCCAAACCCCATGGTTTGATGGTATTGGAAGAAACAACATCAAGCCTGTAAGAGAAAGGAGCCGAGATGAGGAGTCTGTTACGTTCGGTAAAGAAACGCAAGAAGTCGCGTGTGCTGGGTGAGGTCGAGGTCCTGAGCCGGGAGGAATACTCGGGACTGGAATTGGACTCGAAGGTGGAGATGATTCGGGCGTTGATCCCACTGGGGTTGATGCACGTGGAGGAGTTGCTCGACGAGGAAGTGAAGTCGTTGGCGGGTGAGCGATACGCACGAAAGGAGGCGGCGTTGCGGGGCCGGCGACACGGGAGCAATCCGGGGACCGTGGGGCTGGGTGGCCAGCGGGTGCCGGTTCGGGTGCCTCGAGTGCGCAGCGTGGCGGGCGGGGAGATTCCGCTTCGGACCTACGAGGAACTCAGTCCGGGTGGCGCGGTGAACGAGCTACTGCTCAGACGTGTGCTGTATGGGATCTCCTGCCGGAACTATGAATCGGCCGCTGAAGCGATTCCGGGAGCGATCGGACTGTCGAGTTCGACGGTGTCTCGAGGATTCGTCCAGGCGAGTGCCGCGAAACTTCGGGAGATGCAGGAGCGGGATCTGAGTGGCGAGGACGTCGTGGCGATCTTCCTGGACGGGAAGGCGTTTGCCGACGCCCTGATGGTAGTGGCCCTGGGCGTCACGCTTTCGGGCGACAAACGCTTCTTGGGCTTCGTGGAGACCGACACGGAGAACGAGCAAGTGCTGACTCCGTTTCTCCGTTCGTTGATGGAGCGGGGCCTGGACATCTCTGAAGGCGTGCTGGTGATTGTCGACGGCGGCAAAGGTCTGCGGGCGGCGGTCAAGAAGGCATTCAGGAATCGAGCCCTGGTCCAACGCTGCCAATGGCACAAACGCGAGAACGTCGTGAGATACCTATCGAAGACCGAGCAAGCCGTGTGGCGACGCCGGCTGCAGCGGGCCTACGAGCGCCCGGAGTACGACGAAGCTCGGGCGGCGCTCGGAGAGCTCCATGGAGAGCTCGAGGAGCGAAACCAATCGGGGGCTGCGAGCCTTGAGGAAGGCCTGGAAGAGACCCTCACGTTGCATCGGCTCGGCGTGTACGGGGTCTTGGGCCGTTCGTTCAAGACGACGAATTGCCTGGAATCGGTCAATGCCCTTGTCGAGGAAAGGTGTGCGAAGGTCGATCATTGGAAGAACTCGAGTCAGCGGCAACGCTGGTTGGCGACGGCGCTCATCGACATCGAACCGCGCCTGAGGAAGGTGATCGGCTACCGTCATCTTCCAAAGCTCCGCGAAGCCCTCCAGCGAGAGCTGAAAATTGAGGCGAAGACGTCGACGAGATCGAAGAAGAAGGTTGCATGACCCATCGTGAGCCGTGGAGAGTTTCAACTAAGAATGGGCTTGACTCGATGGTTATTCTAAACCTTATAGTAAACTTGCTTCCCCCTGCGGAAGCAGCATAGCGAATGGAAAGAGAGCGAGCGCGAAACAACGGTCGAAATTTATCAGCGACATTGCGCGGTCGGACCCCGGCGTCATATGCAGCAGATGCTCGATGCAGATTGGCGTGAAAGATGAATGCAGGGTGATGTCGGAATTCAGGCCAATAGCAGAGGCAAGGAGATGAGAGTGAAGCAGCCCACGAATGCGTTGAATCGGATAGTTACCGTGAATTTCAGGCCTATCGTTATCCCTCTGCTCGCGAGCCTCCTGCTGTTCGTGCCTGCTGCCTAGCCTAGCCCCAAAACAAGCGCATAACCAGTGGACAAACGGCCGGTTCACGGCCGTAAAATTGGAGGCATAAGCTCCCGTTCCCAGATCGCTTTTTCCAGGTATGCGGTTCGTGTTGTATCTGTTTCAGTTGCCGCCTCGCCGTGTCTGTTTGAAGGGTTGAAAGAAACCGGGACCTCGACCGCCCGGGCTCAGATCCATGATCGGGTCAGCATCGCAGAGGTTGACGCAACACATCCACGGCACGAAACAAGACTGGCAACCACGGGTTCCAGGCCATCAGCCGGAAGACGATGCGCCGACCAGTACGCACGAGCTGGCAAGGCACGAGCATGAAGGCGTTCAGGAACGTTTTGAACTCCATGCGTAGCACGGTCTGCTTCTCGGCCTGATACTTCTGGCCCCAACGTCCGGTTTCGGGCAGCAATAACGCAAACCACGCCTTCAGTGTCCAGGCCAGTGAGGCCATCACCATGTAGGCCCAGTTGCTGGTCTGATCCCCGACCGGCATCCCCAAGGCGTGTACGCCGTTCTTGAGCTGCTCAATAAGATTCTCTTGATTGCACCGTTGATTCGCACGCATCACGATCTGGTCCGCAGGATCCGCACGGTTGGTAATGTAGAAGAAGTACCGGATGTCGTCGAACAACACCTGCTCCCCTTTGGCCACCGACAGATTCTTTCGCACCACAACGACGCGGTAGTCCCGATCGCAGGCTCCGGGCCGATACGCAAACTCGGCCACATCCTCGCCCCGCAAGCGGATATTCTCAAAGTCACGCTCCCGAACGATCCGTTCCTTGACCTTGTCGGGACGCTGGCGGGGTTGGCTGGCTACCTCGTACTTGGCGGGACGTTCCAGGCGCGCCCAGCAGTCCGGCTCCAATTGGTCGGCCCGGGCCACCAGGTTTTTCATCGCGTCGATGCCGAAGATGAAGCCCACGCCCTGGTCGTCCCATCCATCCAAATACCGGGTCTGGCTGAAGTCGGTGTCCCCGCGCAGCAGGATCTGATCGAACCCCGCACGCTGGCACAACGCGATTGCCTGATCGAACCGTTTGGCCGCTCCCTCATGCGAGGGCCGGTTGCCGCTCCGGTTCACCAGGTATAACGGTTCGGCCGTGTTCGCCAGCGAAATCAACAGTGGGTGATAACCCCATGTCCCGTCGTAGGCCACGTCCATCCCGTCTTTGCATTCTCCGGTGGTTGGGGCCAATGTCCCGTCCGCCTCCAGAACCGCTTCCTCGAAAAACGCATCGGGCTGCTGGCGCCAGACTTTCAGCCGCACTTTATTGAACGTGTCCATCAGCGACTCCACGTCGTCTTCCTCAAATCGCCGGCAGAAGTCTCCCGCCGTGGTCGGATCCGGAATCCGCTGTGCTCCCAACGCGTCCAGATACACTTCGTCATTGCGCCGCAGTTCGATATCTTCCATACACGTGCCCCCACTCAACGCGTTGTAGGCGATGTTCAACACGTGATCCGATTCCTGGTAGGGCAGATGCCGCTTCAGCACATGCACGTCCTTGTCGATGGCTTCGATCAGTCCGGTCCGCCGCGCCACCTGATGCATCATTCCGATGCCGCCCACCGACAGACCCCTCATCCGGTCTCCCATCTCGTACCGGATGTTGCGCGCCGACAGCATCGGCTTCGCCTGATCTTTCCAATTCCGATCCCCAAGCCGACGCTCAATTCGCCGCTTGCGGTTCCTCATGTTCTTGCGCGTATAATCGTTCATCTGAAATGCCTCCTTCTCCAAAGAATCTGTCCAAGGTTTTTTTCGCACGGAGAGGGGGCATTTCGGGTACTTCGGCGGTTATTCCACTTTCAATTCCTCATCAATCACGCTTGTTCAGGGACTAGTGACCGGCGACGTCGTCGTTCTCGGAATGATGTCGGACAACCCCGATGAATTCTCCTGGGTTCCCTTGGTCGACGTTGCAATGAGCGATGTGATCTATTTTACCGATACGGGGTATTTCTCATCAGCCGACAATGCGGGCAATCCTGATGACTTCGAAGCTGAACTCGCGGGCGGGGCTGGTGTGGACATTCTCATACAATTCACCGCGTCGTCGGCTATTACCGCAGGTACGGTTCAGACTGTGGACCTTGGCAACTTCAATACTGGAGATTACGCACTAATTGGGAACGCGAGCGCTCCGACTTTCACCGACATAACAGGCGCTACCCTGGACTTTAGACCGACCGGGGATTCGATCTACATTTTTACGGCTCCAACAGCAGGGGACGTGGCAAACGACCCGGCAACGAATCTGACGTCCCTATTCGCGTTGAATAGCGAACAGAGCGCTTTTGGCGCGAACACGGTGAACCACGCTTTCACCTCGATCCCTCCTGGCCTGACAGACGGTACAAATGCCGTGGCCCTCGGTTTCGACAACGTTCGCTACGTCGGAACCGAAGGGAGAACCACCACGAACACGCGTGATGAAATTCTGGCCCCGTGGCCCTCAATTCAAACTGGGCGGGGTCTAACGCTGTACAGGTAGCTGGCTGGACCACGAACGGCGTTGCGAACATGATGGTAGCCCCCGCCGACTCTACCCCGCCGACTATTTCTGCTGTCACAATACCGAACGTCGCGATGAATGTGGGCGATGTGGTGACGGCGACGATTACGGTGACCAGCGACCCGGACGACTACACGACAGGTTCGGGCGGGCTCGTTACCAGCACGATCGGGGGCTTCGCGCTCGGGAGTTTGTCAAAAACGAACGACACGACGTATACGGCAACGTTTACGGTGACCAACGGCGGTACGGACGTGGCGGCCGGCACGGATATTCCCATCAGCGTCACGCTGGACGACTCGGTCGGAAACACATCCACGGCATTTACGACGGCGATCAGCCAGGCGAATGACCCGATCGATGCGAATCTGCCGGTGATTTCAGCCGTGTCGATACCGAATGCGGCGATGAAGGTCGGCGATGTGGTGACGGCGACGATCACAGTGACGAGCGATACGGATGACTACACGACCGGTTCGGGTGGGATTGCGGGGACTATCGGGGGCTTTGCGCTCGGGAGTTTGGCCAAAACCAATGACACGACGTATACGGCGACATTTACGGTGACCAACGGCGGTACGGACGTGGCGGCCGGGACGGATATTCCCATCAGCGTCACCATTACGGATTCGGGCGCGAACCCCAGTGCGGCGTTCACGACGGCGATCAGCCAGGCGAATGATCCGATCGATGCGAATGCACCGTCGATTACCAATGTGACGATACCAAACGCCGCGATGAAGGTCGGGGATGTGGTGACGGCGACGATCACGGTAGTGAGCGACACGAATGACTACACGACCGGTTTGGGCGGGATCGGCGGCAACATCGGCGGCTTTGCCCTCGGGAGTTTGTCGAAAACGAACGACACGACGTATACGGCGACGTTTACGGTGACCAACGGCGGTACGGATGTGGCGGCCGGGACGGATATTCCCATCAGCGTCACGCTCACGGATTCGTCGGGGAGTACCAGTGCGGCGTTCACGACGGCGATCAGCCAGGCGAATGACCCGATCGATGCGAATGCACCGGCCATCTCTACGGTGACGATACCGAACACCGGAATGAAGGTCGGCGATGTGGTGACAGCGACGATTACGGTGACCAGCGATACGGACGACTACACGACCGGTTCGGGCGGGATCGCTGGAAATATCGGGGGCTTTGCGCTCGGAAGTTTGTCCAAAACGAACAACATGACGTATACGGCAACGTTTACGGTGACCAACGGCGGTACGGATGTGGCGGCCGGGACGGATATTCCCATCAGCGTCACGCTCACGGATTCATCCGGTAGTGCCAGCGCGGCATTCGGGACGGCGATCAGCCAGGCCGGTGACCGGATTGATGCCAACGTGCCCGCGATCACCGCTGTGACGATACCGAATGTGGCGATGAAGGTCGGCGATGTGGTGACGGCGACGATCACGGTGACCAGTGACACGGACGACTACACGACCGGTTCGGGTGGGATTGCAGGGACTATCGGGGGCTTTGCGCTCGGAAGTTTGGTCAAAACGAATGACACGACGTATACGGCAACGTTTACGGTGATCAACGGCGGTACGGATGTGGCGGCCGGGACGGATATTCCCATCAGCGTCACGATTACGGATTCGGGTGGGAATCCCAGCGCGGCGTTCACGACGGCGATCAGCCAGTTGAATGATCCGATCGATGCGAATACGGCGGTCATTTCGAGCGTCACGATCCCGAACGCCGCGATGAAGGTCGGGGATGTGGTGACGGCGACGATCACGGTGCCCGCCGACACGGACGACTACACGACGGGTTCGGGTGGGATTGCGGGGACTATCGGGGGCTTTGCGCTCGGAAGTTTGGCGAAAACGAACGACACAACGTATACGGCAACGTTTACCGTGACCAACGGCGGGACGGACGTGGCGGCCGGGACGGATATTCCCATCAACGTCACGATTACGGATTCGGGCGGGAATTCCAGTGCGGCGTTTACGACCGCGATCAGCCAGGCGGGGGACCCGATCGATGCGAATGTGCCGGCGATAACCAACGTGACGATACCGAACGCGGCGATGAAGGTCGGCGATGTGGTGACGGCGACGATCACAGTGACCAGCGACACGGACGACTACACGACGGGTTCGGGTGGGATTGCGGGGACTATCGGGGGCTTTGC
Source organism: Terriglobia bacterium (assembly GCA_965263045.1). Taxonomy (GTDB): domain Bacteria; phylum Acidobacteriota; class Terriglobia; order 20CM-2-55-15; family 20CM-2-55-15. The sequence goes on along the minus strand of CBDHGK010000041.1, from coordinate 5,145,318 downwards.
GCTCGGAAGTTTGGCCAAAACAAATGACACGACGTATACGGCAACGTTCACGGTGGCCAACGGCGGGACGGATGTGGCAGCCGGAACGGACATCCCCATCAGCGTGACGATTACGGATTCGTCCGCGAATCCCAGCGCGGCGTTCGGGACGGCGATCAGCCAGGCGGGGGACCCGATCGATGCGAATGTGCCGGCGATAACCAACGTGACGATACCGAACGCGGCGATGAAGGTCGGCGATGTGGTGACGGCGACGATCACAGTGACCAGCGACACGGACGACTACACGACGGGCTCGGGCGGGATCGCGGGGACTATCGGGGGCTTTGCGCTTGGAAGTTTGGCCAAAACGAATGACACGACGTATACGGCAACGTTTACGGTGATCAACGGCGGTACGGATGTGGCGGCCGGGACGGATATTCCCATCAGCGTCACGATTACGGATTCGGGCGGGAACCCGAGCGCGGCGTTCGGGACGGCGATCAGCCAGGCGAATGACCCGATCGATGCGAATACGGCGGTCATTTCGAGCGTCACGATCCCGAACGCCGCGATGAAGGTCGGGGATGTGGTGACGGCGACGATCACGGTGCCCGCCGACACGGACGACTACACGACGGGTTCGGGTGGGATTGCGGGGACTATCGGGGGCTTTGCGCTCGGAAGTTTGGCGAAAACGAACGACACAACGTATACGGCAACGTTTACCGTGACCAACGGCGGGACGGACGTGGCGGCGGGCGTCGATATTCCAATCAGCGTGACGATTACGGATTCGGGCGGGAATGCCACCGCGGTGTTTACGACCGCGATCAGCCAGGGGGCGGATACGATCGACGCCAATTCTCCGGCCATTACGAGCGTGACGATACCGAATGTCGCGATGAAGGCGGGCGATACGGTGACGGCGACGGTCACGGTGCCGGCCGACACGGACGACTACACGACGGGCCTCGGCCAGATTACCGGCAATGTGGGTGGCTTTGCGCTCACTGGCTTCGCGAAAGTCAACGACACGACGTATACGGCGACGTTTCTTGTGGCGCTGGGTGGTACGGATGTGCCGGCCGGCACGGATATTCCCATCAGCGTGACGCTTTTTGATTCGATCGGGAATATGAGTGCGGCGTTTGCCACCCCGATCAGCCAGGCGGGAGACCCGATCGACGCCAATGGTCCGGCCATTACGAGCGTCACGATACCGAATGTCGCGATGAACGTGGGCGACGTGGTGACGGCGACGATTACGGTGGTGGCCGATACCGATGACTATACGACGGGCCTCGGCCAGATTGCCGGCGACATCGGCGGATTTGTGCTTGTCAGTCTGGTGAAGACGAACAACACGACGTATACGGTGACATTTACGATAAGTGAGGGCGGGACTGACGTAGCAGCAGGCACCGATATTCCGATCAATGTCCAACTCACGGATTCGGTGGGCATTGCGAGCGCTTTGTTTACGACCCCGATCAGCCAGGCGGGAGACCCGATCGATGCGAATACGCTGGCCATTACGAATGTTGCGATACCGAATGTGGCCATGAACGTGGGCGACGTGGTGACGGCGACGATCACGGTGAACACTGACGCGGACGACTACACGACCGGTGCCGGTGGAATCGCCGGGAATATCGGAGGGTTCACGCCGTTTGGAAGTTTCACGAAAGTGAACAACACGACATACACAGCGACGTTTACTGTGACCGAGGGCGGGACGGACGTGGCGGCGGGCACGGATATACCGATCAGCGTGACGATTACGGATTCGGGCGGGAATGCCAGCGCGGCGTTCACCACGGCGATCAGCGAGGCGGCGGATCCGATCGATGCCAACACACCGTCAATTACGAGCGTGACGATACCGGACGCCGGAATGAAGGTGGGCGATGTGGTGACAGCGACAGTCACGGTGCCGGCCGATACGGACGACTACACGACGGGGTCGGGAGCGATTGGCGGCAATGTGGGCGGCTTTGCCCTCGGCGGCTTCACGAAAGTGAACGACACGACGTATACGGCGACGTTTACGGTGACCGAGGGTGGGACGAACGTGGCGGCCGGGACCGACATACCCATCAGCGTGACGGTAACGGATTCAGGCGGGAACACGAGTGCGGCCTTTGCGACGGCGATCAGCCAGGCGAATGACCCGATCGATGCGAATTCGCCGTCCATTACGAGCATCACGATACCGAATGCCGCGATGAATGTAGGTGACGTAGTGACGGCGACGATCACGGTGCCGTCCGACACGGATGACTACACGACCGGTGCGGGAGGGCTCGGCAGCGATATCGGCGGTTTCACTCTCGGTAGCTTGGCGAAAACGAGTAACACGACGTACACGGCGACGTTCACGGTGACCGAAGGCGGTACGGATGTACCGGCCGGGACCGACATTCCCCTCAGCGTCACGATCAAGGATTCGGCCGGAAATCCCAGCGCGGCCTTTGCGACGGCGATCAGCCAGGCGGGAGACCCGATCGATGCGAATACGCTGGCCATTACGAATGTTGCGATACCGAATGTGGCCATGAACGTGGGCGACGTGGTGACGGCGACGATCACGGTGAACACTGACGCGGACGACTACACGACCGGTGCCGGTGGAATCGCCGGGAATATCGGAGGGTTCACGCCGTTTGGAAGTTTCACGAAAGTGAACAACACGACATACACAGCGACGTTTACTGTGACCGAGGGCGGGACGGACGTGGCGGCGGGCACGGATATACCGATCAGCGTGACGATTACGGATTCGGGCGGGAATGCCAGCGCGGCGTTCACCACGGCGATCAGCGAGGCGGCGGATCCGATCGATGCCAACACACCGTCAATTACGAGCGTGACGATACCGGACGCCGGAATGAAGGTGGGCGATGTGGTGACAGCGACAGTCACGGTGCCGGCCGATACGGACGACTACACGACGGGGTCGGGAGCGATTGGCGGCAATGTGGGCGGCTTTGCCCTCGGCGGCTTCACGAAAGTGAACGACACGACGTATACGGCGACGTTTACGGTGACCGAGGGTGGGACGAACGTGGCGGCCGGGACCGACATACCCATCAGCGTGACGGTAACGGATTCAGGCGGAAACACGAGTGCGGCCTTTGCGACGGCGATCAGCCAGGCGAATGACCCGATCGATGCCAACACGCCGTCCATTACGAGCATCACGATACCGAATGCCGCGATGAATGTAGGTGACGTAGTGACGGCGACGATCACGGTGCCGTCCGACACGGATGACTACACGACCGGTGCGGGAGGGCTCGGCAGCGATATCGGCGGCTTTACTCTCGGCGGATTGGCGAAAGTGAACGACACGACGTACACGGCGACGTTCACGGTGACCGAAGGCGGGACGGACGTGCCGGCCGGGACCGACATTCCGCTCAGTGTCACGATCAAGGATTCGGCGGGCAATGCCAGCGCAGCGTTTGCGACGGCCATCAGCCAGGCGAATGACCCGATCGATGCGAATACGCTGGCCATCACAAACGTGGCGATCCCGAACGTGGCGATGAAGGTGGGCGACGTGGTGACGGCGACGATTACGGTGAACACCGATGCGGATGACTACACGACAGGTGCGGGTGGGATCGCCGGGAACATCGGTGGGTTTACGCCTTTCGGCAGTTTCACGAAGGTGAACAACACGACGTACACGGCGACCTTTACGGTGACCGAGGGCGGGACGGACGTGGCGGCGGGGACCGACATTCCGATCAGCGTGACCATTACGGATTCGGCGGGCAATGCCAGCGCGGCGTTTACGACGGCCATCAGCCAGGCAGCGGATCCGATCGATGCGAACACGCCGTCGATTACGAGCGTGACCGTACCGAACACGGGAATGAAGGTGGGCGACGTGGTGACGGCGACGATCACGGTACCCAGTGACGCGGATGACTACACGACGGGATCAGGTGCGATTGCCGGCAATATCGGCGGCTTTGCACTGGGTGGCTTCGCGAAGGTGAGCAACACGAGTTACACGGCGACGTTTACGGTGACGGAGGGTGGTACGGACGTAGCAGCCGGGACCGACATCCCGATCAGCGTGACGGTGACGGATTCAGGCGGGAATACCAGCGCGGCGTTTGCTACGGCGATCAGCCAGGCGGGCGATCCGATCGATGCGAACACGCCGTCGATTACGAGCGTGACGATTCCGAACGCGGCAATGAATGTGGGCGATGTGGTGACGGCGACGATCACGGTCCCCAGTGATGCGGATGACTACACGACGGGTTCGGGTGCGATCGGTGGCAATATTGGAGGCTTTGCGCTGGGCGGCTTCACGAAAGTGAACAACACAACGTACACGGCGACGTTCACGATCACCGAGGGCGGGACGGATGTGCCGGCCGGGACCGACATCCCGATCAGCGTGACGGTGACTGATTCGGGTGGAAATACGAGCGCGGCATTTGCGACGGCGATCAGCCAGGCAGGGGATCCGATCGATGCGAATACGCTGGCTATCACCAACGTGACGATACCAAATGCCGGAGTGAAGGTAGGCGACGTGGTGACGGCGACGATTACGGTGAACACCGACACGGACGACTACACGACGGGTGCGGGTGGGATCGCTGGGAACATCGGCGGGTTTACGCGCCATTCGCCAGTTTCACGAAGGTGAACAACACGACGTACACGGCGACCTTTACGGTGACTGAAGGCGGGACGGACGTGGTGGCAGGGAGCGACATCCCAATCAGTGTGACGGTGACGGATTCGGGCGGAAATGCGAGCGCGGCGTTTACGACGGCCATCAGCCAGGCGGCGGATCCGATCGATGCGAACACGCCGTCGATCACGAGCGTGACCGTACCGAACACGGGAATGAAGGTGGGCGACGTGGTGACGGCGACGATCACGGTACCCAGCGATGCGGATGACTACACGACGGGTGCGGGCGCAATCGCTGGCAATATCGGCGGCTTTGCACTGGGTGGCTTCGCGAAGGTGAGCAACACGAGTTACACGGCGACGTTTACGGTGACCGAAGGCGGGACGGACGTGGCGGCGGGGACCGACATCCCGATCAGCGTGACGGTGACGGATTCAGGCGGGAATACCAGCGCGGCGTTTGCTACAGCCATCAGCCAGGCGGGCGATCCGATCGATGCCAATACTCCCGCCATTACGAGTGTGAGCATACCGGACGTTCCAATGAATGTCGGCGATCCCGTAGTGACGATCACGGTACCCACCGACACGGACGACTACACGACCGGCGCGGGTGGCCTCAGTGGCAACGTCGGCGGTTTTCCGCTCGGCGGTTTCGCTAAGGTGAACGACACGACGTACACGGCGTCATTTACGGTGACAGAAGGTGGGACCGACGTGCCGGCGGGGACTGACATTCCAGTCAACTTCACGATTGCGGATTCGGGTGGAAATACGAGCGCGCCGTTTACGACAGCGATCAGCCAGGCGAATGACCCGATCGATGCCAATTCACCGCTGGTCACGGATGCGAATATCAGCCTCAATATGACCACGTTCCTGGATGGCGATACGCTGACTGCGACTTGGGACAATACGGGAGCAGGCGACAATAACCCGGACATCGCGATGGGCGGTGTGACGATGGATCTGAGCGCCTTTGGGCTGAGTGCGGTGACTGCCCCCACCAATGCCGGGGGTATGTACACCGCGACGGGCACCATCAATCTTCCCGCCGGCGGTACCCCCCTGAATGTAAGTGTCACGGCGACGGACACGGGCGGAAACGTAACGACGACGGCCGACACGACAAATGCGACCGTCGGTACCCCCGGACCGACGTTGACGATCGGGCCGCCCTCGACCACCACCACGGGGCCGGGGCCGGTGAATTTCACCGTAACCTATGTCGGCGCCACCGGCGTCACGCTTGCGGCCAACAATGTGACTCTGAACTCGACGGGCACGGCAACGGGTACGGTTCAAGTCAGTGGAACCGGCACGACCTCCCGGAATGTCAGCATTACGGGTATCACCGGCGACGGGACGCTGGGGATATCGCTCGCGGCGGGAACGGCCGTAGACGTCGGGGCGAACCCAGCCCCGGCGGCTGGGCCGTCCGCAACGTTTGAGGTGCTTAATACGATTCCCGAGATCACCATTGGGGCCCCGAGTTCGACCATCACCTCGACCGGACCGGTGACATTCATGATCGACTACGCCAACGCGGATGCGATCAGTCTCACCAACGGAAACGTAACACTTATCAAAACCGGCACAGCCACAGGTACGGTTTCGGTCAGTGGCTCGGGTACTGCGGCCCGGACGGTAACCATCAGCAACATCACCGGTGACGGTATGCTGAGCATTTCGATCGCGGCGGGCACGGCGTCCGCCGACGTGGGCACGACAGCCGCGGCGGCTGGACCGAGTGGACCGATAGAGGTGGTCAGTGCATCGACGGTTGTCCCTGTGCCGATGGATGGTGCAGTGGTGCTGGACACCACCGGGAATGGGGGCGGGAACAACCCGAACCCCGGGATCTTACATGCAGTTCTGGTGTCGGACCCCAACGGTCCCCCGGCCCAGGGATTCGCAACGATCAGCTCGCCCACGTCTGACGCTGTCGTGCCGGGGACGCCGGAGCGGACTTCCGGGGATGTGTCCGTTGAGTTTGGACCGGTTACGGGCAACGGGCTGCTGGTGTTGGGTCAGTCTCACGAGGATGGCGGCGCTGTCACATCCGCCACCGTGAACACGGGGCTCGCGATATCGAATTCGACAACAACCAGCGCGACGATCAGTTTCACGATCGCCAACCATATCGGAGCCGTTGTCGTTCAGGACTCCTTCACGCTGCCGGCCGGAGAGCAGATTGCGGCGTTCTTGAACGAAGCTCCATTCAACGTCCAGACCGAGATACAGGGCACGCTGACGTTCACATCGACGGCGCCCATCGGCGTACTGGCGCTCCGGGGTGTGACGAACCGGCGTAGCGAATTCTTGTTCTCAACCTTGCCGGTTGCGGATTCCTCCAGTACGGACTCAGACGGGCGCAACGAGCGGCTGCCGTTGTTTGTCGAGGGGCTGGGCTGGACAACGCAGGTGGTCCTGACCAACTCGAGTAACTCGCTGCAAACTGGATCGTTGCGGTTTATCGGACAGGGAGGTGCGGGAGTCAATGCAGCGCCTCTTGAAATGACTATAAACGGGGTCACCGCCTCCGAGTTTAACTATTCGATACCGGCCGGCTCCACCGTCCGCTACGCGACAAGCGGGACATCGACGGAAGTTACTGTCGGTTCCGTGGAAATCACATCCGATGTGGTCGGCCCCTTTACAAGTCGGCCCTTTGTGTACGCTATTCTGTCGATGAGGTCCGGCGGAATAATCGTCAACGAGACGAGTATGGCAGCTGAGCCCTTGGGAACCGGATTTCGGGTGTTTGTCGAATCCTTCAGCGGATCGGGTGACAACGAGTGGGTTCAGAGTGGCGTGGCGATGGCCAATACATCCGCGGATCCGAACGGTGTGGTCCTCAAAGTGACGACGCTCGAAGGCACGCCTATTGGGGTCTCCAGGTTCGTATCGCTCCCGCCCAACGGTCAGATCTCTATGTTTATCAATGAACTCCTGCCGAACATCCCGGATGATTTCCGCGGACTGCTGCAGGTCACCGCGGAATCTCCGATCGCGATCACGGCTATCCGGGGACGGTACAGTGATCGGGGAGACTTCATTTTCAGTACAACGCCTGCAACAAACAATGACATCGTCCCGTCCTCGTCCCGACTGGTGTTCCCCCATTGGGTCAACGGTGGCGGGTTTACCACTACGGTCGTCGTGTTCGGGCAGCCGGGAGCATCGACAGGGTCCACAATAGTTGTCAAGGATCAGGGCGGGCAGGATGCGGGCGGCGATTTGGCCCCATTGAGTGTTGAGCCCTAAGGACACGCCGCCGCGTGGTCGAAGGCAGCGACAACTTTGGATGCCCGCAGTACGATCGTCGCGATGACTCGCGCGTCTTGGCGGCTGTGGCGTCGTCATATTCCGGGGATTACCAGACAGTACATTGCCGTCCGAACTCAGGTTATCCCAGACTTCCCTGAACCGTCGAGGATCGCTGTCGAATTCGACCCGTGACCCGTCTATCTGTGTGGACTGAGGACGGTCATATGGCCACCCAGTCGCCCCCCTCCGGTGTGGACAACGACGCCACTCATTGCGACACGGTAGTTGCGGATTGCGTTGCCGCGAGGATGTCTTCGATGACCCTCGTTTTCGCGCGGGCATAGTCGTCCATGTTCCGCCAGAATCGTCGGGCCAACCTTCTCTTCGTTTCCTCATATCTTTTCCGGTCGCGGACGTTGGATCGCAACCGGTCCCGAAACGTGAGCATGCGTTCGACTTCAGAAGATCCCAGCGAGAAGACATGAACGTGAATATCTCTGGCCCGGGTTCTGAACATGCGATGTTCATGCCAATTCGGCTCGCGTACGCGTAGTTCATACTCAGCCGCCTTCATGTTGGTCAGGTAAGACGCTTCGTCGGAGGAGTCTTCGACGGCAATCAGGATGTCGATGATTGGCTTGGCCGCCAGACCGATCACTGAAGTCGACCCCACGTGCCTGGTGCGCAGCGCAACTGTTCCCAAAGATTGGGTGATGCTGTTTGCGTGAGAGCGATAAACGTCCTGCCAGCGATCGTCGGAATCGACTATCTCGATAGCACGGGCCTCAATCCCGCCGATCAGGGCTTCGTTTTCCGAATCGCACTTCATATGGCTGTCGCCGCTTGATCCATAGAGCGTGGAAGGCCTTCGAAAACGCTACGATTGTTCGCAGCCTGGCGTTAACGGTCCGGGCCTCCGAACACGATTGTAGCGCGTGAGTCGCGCGTGGCCGAAATCCCTCAGGGCCGCGCCCGAGAGTCTGGGGATCGGGGCGGTCTCTTGCAACAGGCGGTTCGGGGAGACGGCCGCCTGAGTGCGGGATCGGGGTTCGTCGACCCTTCCCTGGCCGGCAAGAGGGGAAACTTGACTGACCGGCCTCATCGTGTAATAACATCGGCCCTGTCCGGGTGTTTTCGACATAGGAGCCTTCTGTAAACTTCCGCCACGCCGGCGGCATCAACGCTTTTGACGTGAGACAGATGTTGGTTGATGTTGGCCAGGTCAGCGAGTGAATTGCCGGATGCATGCCGACGTGATCGGTTGGGGACCAACGGCCGAATCGTCTCTCTCCCGGCCGAACGTCGGATGGAGATTGCCTATTCAGGCCTATAAGTCGTAAAATCCCTGTTACCTTTCGAGACCGTCTGGTCTGCCTCCTCCGAGGCTCGGGTCCATGGGGGTATTGGAACGACGATAGATCTCGCGGCAAGAGGCACAAAAATTGAACATCCTTCTATACAGTCCGGACAACGGCGTGACCCGCAACTTCATGCCTCACCTGTGGATGTTCCTGCTCAAGTCCCTCACGCCTCCCCGGCATACAGTTTTTCTACTGGACGGTAACGCGCAGCCGATGAGCGAGGCGCAGTTGGGGCAGTTTGTCCGTAAGAACCGGATAGAACTCGTGGGCATTGGCGCCATGACCCGCATGGCCGCGCGCGCCTACCGGGCGGCCGATGCGATGCGGGGCGCGGGCGCGAAGGTCGTTTTCGGCGGGCCTCACGTCACAGAAGTCCCGGACGAGCCGCTGGGATTGACGGACGAACCGCAACACGCCGATGCAGTGGCCCTTGGAGAGGCGGACGCCACCTGGCCACGGATCGTGGCTGACGCAGAGCGTGGGGAACTAAAGCCCAGATACGAGCCAGTCGACACGTCCGGCAAGGAAATCAAACCCGACCTCACGGACTATCCGATCATTCCCTGGGAAGACATCGACCTTAAACAGTTCAACCTCATCAGCCACATTCCGAAACCCGCACGATATGTTCTGAGTAAGCTGGGAATGACCTGGAATAGCCTGCACCTGGTCCCGATTGAGTCCGGCAGAGGCTGTCCCTACGGTTGCGATTTTTGTACGGTGACCGGCTTCTTCGGCGATTCGATCCGGTTTCGGACGGATGAGAGCGTGGTCGACGAACTGCTCCGACTCAAGGCCCGCGCAAAGAAGGAAGGCGGAAAGGTAGCCGTGTTCTTCATCGACGATAACTTTGCGATCAACGTGAAGCGGACCAAAGCCTTGCTTCGAGAAATTATAGCCAAAGACGCGGTGGTGCCCTGGGTGGCCCAGGTCAGTGCCAACCTGCTCAGGGATGAAGAACTTCTGGACCTCATCGAGGACAGTGGCGGGAAGTGGATCTTTATCGGCATGGAATCGATCGATCCGGAAAACCTGGCCGGTGTGAACAAGAGCTTCAACAAGCCGAGTGAATTTAGAGGGGTTCTCGATCGTCTCGCGAGCCGCGGGATCTACGCCATCACGTCGTTTATCTTCGGCATGGACGGCGATAGTCCGGGTGTAGCCGACCGGACCGTCGGCCAGATTGAGACCTGGGCGCCCGGACTTCCCGTGTACGGCCTGATGACGCCCTACCCGGCGACACCACTTTATGATCGACTGGCTGAGGAAGGTCGCTTGACCCGTCCGCAGCATTGGCTGGATTTTCGCCCATTCCGCATGGCCTATACGCCCAACGGGATCTCGATCGCTCAGTCCGAGAAGGAAGTGCGTAGCGCCTGGAGCCGCTCTTACTCTGCCAAGGGGATCGCGGCATCGCTCAAGAAGATTCGCCACCGGCCGTTCGCAGAGCGCGCGGTTATGTTTACGGCACAGCTGGCATTCCGTGGGATCTACTTTCCACAAATGAGGGCTCTTCAGTGGGCGGTGCTGGTTGCGCAAAACTCGGTGACCATCAGCGGGCTGATCTGGGAAGGTGTTCGCCTTCGGTTCCGGCGTCCCGAGCCCACTCCGGTAGCGGAGGCCGAGGCGACGTCGGGGCCTTCCACAGATCGCTAGTCCACTGAGTCAGAAATTCAATGCATAGTTCTGACGGTACTCCATGGCCACCACCGGCGATGTCTCCGTTACAGGCCACTAGGCAAGCCTTCATCTGTAAATGCGGCCTGTGAAGCCGTGCGCCGATCGGCCGCTTGCTGGAGGTGCGGCCCATGATCGCATGCATCTGATTGATCGGGCGCACAAGCATGGGAGGACCGGCCGAAGGACGTTGGGTCCCATGCTAAGGAATGCCCGCCCCTGCAGTTTCGATCTGCCGATTGACTCACAGCTTCACAGAGCGCATTCCTGCGAGATGTTGAGAACGAACGGTCAGTTCGGTTCACGGGCCCACCCGTCACACTCGTCACACTCGTCACACTCGTCACACTCGTCAAGGGCCTTGATGATCCCCGCATGAACCGCGGCGCTTGCGATTCATGCAAGCGAACTCCGAAGGACAATGAACATTAACTCCCCAGAACTGGCCCGGTATCTCAGAACTGCGCGCCAGGTCATGATATTTACCGGTGCCGGTATCTCGACGGCGAGCGGAATCCCTGACTTTCGGGGACCCCAGGGAGTGTGGACCAGACGGCAGCCTGTCTACTACCAGGATTTCATGACGTCGGAGGCTGCCCGTGTTGAGCACTGGACGGACAAGCTTGAGGGATGGCCCGCCATGGTCGCGGCCCGGCCCAACGCCGTGCATCACGCAATCGTCGATCTTGAAAAGGCTGGGAAGATCGGGAGTGTGGTGACGCAGAACATCGACGGGCTTCATTCCCTGGCTGGAACCCATCCCGATGTACTCGTCGAACTTCATGGCACCAATCTACTTGTAGAATGTCAGAGCTGCCACGAGCGCGGCAATCCCGAGCCCCAGCTGGACTACTTCCGGGCGAGCGGCAAGGCTCCCGTGTGCGGCTGCGGCGGACTCCTTAAGATGGCGACGATCAGCTTCGGGCAAGGGCTCGACCCGAAATCGCTTGAACGTGCATCCGACGCGGCGGACAAGACCGATCTTGTTGTTGCCCTGGGTTCTACGCTCTCCGTATACCCAGCGGCCTCTTTTCCTCTGATGGCGGCCAGCCGGGGCGTCCCCTACGTCATCGTCAACCGGGGTGTCACCGAACACGATGGCGGACCGGCCGTTTCCCTGAGACTGGATGGCGACGTTGTAGAAATCTTCTCCAGTGCAGTTGCCGAAGCGCTGGCCTAGATCCTAGCCCGCATAGATCACCAATCGACGCGTGATTGCGATTTTGCGTAAAAGAACCCTGGGTGGGCGCGAGATGGTGTGGGGGGAGCGTCTCAGGGTGAATTGACGAGTTTTTGGCGATGTGAGAAGCGGATTTTCGTGCTCAATAGAGCGTTGACGATCGCGATCAGACACACCTCGGCTCGGACTGGGTAAGCGAATCGATTTCAGGGACGAAGCCGCAGCGTCGGTGTCAGCATCGCAGTGGCATTGTTTGTAGGTTGCGGACAACGGCGGCATAGACCTCGGCGTAAGGACAGGCTTCAGCCATCGACACCCAGACGTTTCGGACCGTGAACCGGATGCGGGCACCGATCTTGAGCAGCTTCAGCCGGATCGTGCCGCATTGAGCGCGCGCCAGTTCGGTGCCCTGGAGCCCGAGTCGACGCAGGGCCTGCATGATCATGTAGGCGGCCGAAGACAGATACAGTCGGAGTTGATTGGCGCGCATGGTGGCCGCGCTGGTGCGGTCGGCAAACAGATCCAGTTGTTGCTCTTTGATCCGGTTCTCCATGTCGCCGCGCGCACAGTAGAGATCTTCATATAGCGCACGGGCCTCCCAACGTTGCGGTGTGAGGGAGGTGACGATGAATCGGGGATTGGCGCCCTTGGCCAGAACCTCGGCCTTGCCCACGACGCGCCGTTGCTGGCTCCAACTGTCTCGTGTGCGATAGCGGAAGTCCTTAAATATCCGTGCCGATTTACCGGTGGATTCAAACTCCGATTTCGCCTGAGCCATGGATTCAGCGATGACCTCCTGGAGTCGCTCGTTCTTGGCCAATCCCACCACGTAATCCACCTGATGGGATTCACACCAGGTCAATAAATCATCTCTGCAAAAACCCGAGTCGCCACGGACGATGATCGACACATCCGGCCAGCTCTTCCGGATCTGTCCGATGATGCGGGTCAGCTCCTCAACCGATCCGGCCGCGCCATCGATGTTGGAGCGTCGCAATCGGGCGCACAGCAGATGCTCACCCGAGAAGATATACAACGGCAAATAACAGTAGTTGCCGTAATAGCCATGAAAGAATCGTCCCTCCTGTTGCCCGTGGATCGGATCGTCGGTGGCATCGAGGTCCAGAATGATTTCTTCAGGCGCCGATTCATAGGCTGCGATGAATGCATCGACCATCCAGCGGTCAATCTGGTCGGCATCCATCGCAATTTTCTTGTATCGTTCCTCCGCCCCCACTTCGGCACCGGTCAACTCCAGCCGATTCAGCGTGCACTTGCCCGCCAGCGCCTTTCCCCGGTCGCTGGCTTGCCGCCGGTTGCCTCCCAGCGGATCGGCCTTATCGATGGCCACGGCGAGCATCGGATCGGTGCGTAGTTGGTCGTGATCGTTCAGGTCTTCATATCCCAGACACAGGCCATACACCCGTTGCCCAATCAATTCCTTCACCGTGTGCTCGATCAATCGCGGGTCCCGATGATCGGCGAAACATTCGGCAAGTCCCCCGACCAGTCCGGTTCGTTTTTCGACTTCCCTCAACAGCAGGACACCCGCGTCGGATGTGATCTTCCCTCCGTCGAATCGAGCCTTCACTTTTCGTTGATTAAGTCCGTGAAATTCGAACGTCGTTTGGTTACACTCTGTCGTCATAAGGGCCGCCTTCGTTTGGTTGCTAAAACGTCTTCGACAAACGCTTTATGCCAAACAGGGCGGCCTTTTCTGGTCCATCTGGTGATTTATGCGGGCTAGCGCATCATCTGAATGTGTGCCAATCTTAGTTGGAAATTGAAACGGCTCCAAACCCCATGGTTTGATGGTATTGGAAGAAACAACATCAAGCCTGTAAGAGAAAGGAGCCGAGATGAGGAGTCTGTTACGTTCGGTAAAGAAACGCAAGAAGTCGCGTGTGCTGGGTGAGGTCGAGGTCCTGAGCCGGGAGGAATACTCGGGACTGGAATTGGACTCGAAGGTGGAGATGATTCGGGCGTTGATCCCACTGGGGTTGATGCACGTGGAGGAGTTGCTCGACGAGGAAGTGAAGTCGTTGGCGGGTGAGCGATACGCACGAAAGGAGGCGGCGTTGCGGGGCCGGCGACACGGGAGCAATCCGGGGACCGTGGGGCTGGGTGGCCAGCGGGTGCCGGTTCGGGTGCCTCGAGTGCGCAGCGTGGCGGGCGGGGAGATTCCGCTTCGGACCTACGAGGAACTCAGTCCGGGTGGCGCGGTGAACGAGCTACTGCTCAGACGTGTGCTGTATGGGATCTCCTGCCGGAACTATGAATCGGCCGCTGAAGCGATTCCGGGAGCGATCGGACTGTCGAGTTCGACGGTGTCTCGAGGATTCGTCCAGGCGAGTGCCGCGAAACTTCGGGAGATGCAGGAGCGGGATCTGAGTGGCGAGGACGTCGTGGCGATCTTCCTGGACGGGAAGGCGTTTGCCGACGCCCTGATGGTAGTGGCCCTGGGCGTCACGCTTTCGGGCGACAAACGCTTCTTGGGCTTCGTGGAGACCGACACGGAGAACGAGCAAGTGCTGACTCCGTTTCTCCGTTCGTTGATGGAGCGGGGCCTGGACATCTCTGAAGGCGTGCTGGTGATTGTCGACGGCGGCAAAGGTCTGCGGGCGGCGGTCAAGAAGGCATTCAGGAATCGAGCCCTGGTCCAACGCTGCCAATGGCACAAACGCGAGAACGTCGTGAGATACCTATCGAAGACCGAGCAAGCCGTGTGGCGACGCCGGCTGCAGCGGGCCTACGAGCGCCCGGAGTACGACGAAGCTCGGGCGGCGCTCGGAGAGCTCCATGGAGAGCTCGAGGAGCGAAACCAATCGGGGGCTGCGAGCCTTGAGGAAGGCCTGGAAGAGACCCTCACGTTGCATCGGCTCGGCGTGTACGGGGTCTTGGGCCGTTCGTTCAAGACGACGAATTGCCTGGAATCGGTCAATGCCCTTGTCGAGGAAAGGTGTGCGAAGGTCGATCATTGGAAGAACTCGAGTCAGCGGCAACGCTGGTTGGCGACGGCGCTCATCGACATCGAACCGCGCCTGAGGAAGGTGATCGGCTACCGTCATCTTCCAAAGCTCCGCGAAGCCCTCCAGCGAGAGCTGAAAATTGAGGCGAAGACGTCGACGAGATCGAAGAAGAAGGTTGCATGACCCATCGTGAGCCGTGGAGAGTTTCAACTAAGAATGGGCTTGACTCCATCATCTCGAAAGTCCATCCAGATCAAAAGTCCATCAAGAATTGACGCTAAGAACTTCTGTTTGGCGCGGTCTATGCGTAAAATGGTTTTCATCCAGCTCAACCATGAAAGTTTGTGAATGCGAATGAATCGACTGTTGCAAGCCATCGCCTTACTGTTACTACCGTTGCCGCTGCTCGCGATCCAACTCTTTCCGGGCCAACAACAACTGGGCGGCTACGGTGGAGTAGACGGCTCGGAGTTCGTTTTTGCGCGACTGCGGTACAGTGAGGGACTGGCCGGTTTCCGCGGCCGTTGGGGAGGATACGGCAGTTGGGCGACGGACTGGCCGAAGGCCGACAAGCAGTTCATATTTGCCATCGACCGCATGTCCAATATCCGGGTCGTCCTTGACCAGGATGTGGCGATCGATATCATGGACCCCAATCTATTCAGCTATCCTTTCCTTTATGCACTTGAAGTCGGAAGAGGCATGAATCTCAGCACTCCGGAGGCGGAGCGCTTGCGCGAATATATGCTTCGCGGTGGTTTTCTCGTCATTGATGACTTCTGGGGGTCCTACGAGTGGCAGAATTTCTATTCTCAGTTGCACAAGATTTTTCCGGACCGGGAACCGGAAGAAATCCCGGCATCGCACCAGCTTTTCCACTCGTTCTTCGACATTGACGAAATTCTGCAGGTACCGAACGTCGGGAATGGCTGCAGCGGCGGTCCGACCTACCAGAGGGATGGCTATGTCCCATACGCTCTGGCGATATTCGATGACGATCGTCGGCCAATGATGGTGATCAATTTCAACACGGACATTGGCGATGCCTGGGAATGGGCCGATCTGGAGTGCTATCCCAATCAGTTCGCCGGTTACGCATTCCGAATGGGGATCAACTGGATCGTCTATTCGATGACCCACTGATGCCCCCGGCGACACCGTTATGGACTTGCCTGATCGGAAATCGGGATGTGCGGGTCCACCAGCGGGCAGATACCCAGCCCGCGGCTGCAGTAACCCACCTCGTGGCTGCTCACGAAGAGACCCTTTTTGCTGAAGGCCCCTATCGTCACGAAGCGTTGATTCTCGGTGCGATCCCTTGTCCAGGTGTGCTTGTTGATCATGAGCCGTTTCCCGGTCGCGTCGAAATAGAGTAAGAGCATCAGAACCACTTCGGCAGCAGATGCGAGATAGTGCCCCGCGTCCTTAATACTATCGGCATAGTATATTGGTTGACCGACACTCTCAGAGGTCACAGCCGTTGCCAGCGAGTGCCAACCGGGACTGCATCCCACCTCGCCGAATGGCTCTTCCAGATACCACGGATGGTCAAAAAAAGCCGGCACCCGTCCCGGATCTGTACCGACGACACTCCTGAGGTTCAAGATCGACAGGGCGCTGTTGTCTTCGGGCGTGGGAAAGGTAAGAAAACCCCCTGATGTCTTAATGTTATCCGCGCCCAGTTGCTGAATTTCAGCGTGGCTGAACCGAGCGGGTATTCCCATGCGATCGAAGAACCGCTGAACATCCAGCGGAGACAGCCGCACGATGGGCAGGAAATCAGTCATAATACTACCGCCATAGTGTTATAGATTCCACCTTTAGTGATTGTCCGATGGATCTCAAAAGCTGAATCGCCGTAACCCTAAGTTATATTAGCAGTTACGATTGACACGAGACCTCTGCTATGGTAGTTTGCGACACACGTCTATGGAAGGGGCATCATCCGATCCGACAACCCGGACAGATCGGGCTTCTCTCCTCACCTGTGTTGAAATCGATATTATTACAGGGCAACAAACTGAATAGCTGAAAATGTCGACACCAAGCAATGCTTCCGTCCTTTCGACCCAAGATGTCCGCCGGACAGTACTCGACAATGGACTCGTGATCCTGACTCGAGAAAGCCACCGTTCACCAACCGTCAACAGCATGATCTGGTATGGCGTCGGTTCATCCGACGAGGTGACGGGGCACACGGGCAGCTCCCATTTTCTGGAGCACATGCTCTTTAAGGGTACCGAGCGATACGGTAAAGGCGCCATTGACCACTTAACCATGACGAAAGGGGGGAGCAACAACGCCTTCACGTCGCATGACTTCACCGCCTACTACTTCAGCTTCGCATCGGACCGATGGGAAACCGCCATCGACATTGAAGCCGACCGCATGGTCCACACGATATTCGACCCGTCCGAGTTCGAAGCAGAAAAAAATGTTGTCATCGAAGAGCTGAAATCGGGTTTGGACCAGCCGTGGGGCAAGCTGATGCATGAACTCAGTCCCGTGGCGTTTGTAAAGCACACCTACCGCAACCCCGTCATCGGATGGCTCGAAGATGTCGAGGCGGCGACGCCGTCTGCGATGGAGGCGCACTATCGCAAATACTACCACCCGTCCAACGCGACGCTCGTGTTGGTTGGCGACTTTGATAGCGACCGGGCACTGGACCTGGTGCGGAGTAAATTCGAGGCGATTCCGGCGGGTAAGCCACAGCCTAGACAAACGCCGGAAGAACCTGAACAAGAGGGTGAACGCCGCGTGGACGTCCGGTGGCGTTCCGATGTGCCCCGGATGGCCATTGCCTACCACGCACCGGGAATTGGTCAGCCCGACTCCTACGCCTTGCAGGTCCTGTCCGTTGCACTGGCCGAAGGCAAGGCTTCACGGTTTTACCAGCGTCTTGTCGAGCGCGAAGGTTCGGCGACTTTTGTGAGTGCGGAATATGGCGAATCCCGCGACCCGACGTTGTTCTATGTTCGAGGCGAAGCCTGTGGGGATGGTCCTTCCGAAGCCATTGAAGCCAGCGTTCATGACGAGTTGTCAGGGATTGGCCGGAACGGAATTACCGAAGACGAACTCGAACGCGCAAAGCACCAGATCGAAGCTCACTTTGTCCTGTCCCTTGAGCGAACTCTGGATCAGGCAATGTTGCTGGGTCAGATCGCAACGCTCTCTGAGCTGGACTACATCGACCAATATCTTTCTCACGTCAACGACGTTGATGCTGCCGGTGTGGCGGATGTGTGTGAACGGTACCTTTGCGAAGACAATCGGACAGTCGCGTGGTTACTACCTGATGAGGCCGGCCATTGAGGGTTCCCCAAGTGCCGGGCCGCAGAAGAATGAACGAATCCCCGTCCCGCACTCGGGCCGCCTTTCGCCCGGAACGCTTTACCCTCGGGAACGGTCTGACCGTCCTGCTTGCCGAAAACCCCACGCTGCCCGCCGTTTCTTTGAGTCTCAGCGTTCAGTCCGGCGCACGGGCTGAGCCCGAAGACAAGGCTGGAACGGCTGTCCTGGTGAGTCGCCTCCTCGATGAAGGGACCGGAAACCGGACGTCGCTGGAAATCGCCGAAGCCATCGAGTCCGTGGGTGGGTCCATTGAATGTGACTGCTCGTTCGAGCGAGTCTCGGCCTTCCTGGGCGTATTGAGCAAGGACCTTGATCTTGGGCTGGGGCTCATCGCCGACATTCTGACCAATCCGCTGCTGGGCAAAGACGCTTTGGATAAGGAGCGCGAACGTGTGTTGGCTGAAATTCGCAGCGCGATGGATCGCCCTCAAGTCGTAGCGGGATGGGAGTTCAATGAATTGGTCTATCGGGACCATCCTCTCCACCGTCCGGCGCACGGCTATCCGCATACGATTGAAGGTATTACCCGCAGCGACCTTCAGGAGTTCCACGAAAGGCATTTCCATCCCAACAATGCGATCTTGTCCGCTGTCGGCGACTTCAAGACTCTAGACATGTTGTCTCGACTCGAAGCGGAGTTCGGCGCCTGGAAACCCGGGGAGATCGATGACCGCCCCGATCCCATACTGGATCGACAACGCGATGTGCGTCGAAAGTTCCTGAAGGTGGACAGCGAGCAGGCCCACATTTATTTCGGCCACCTTGGCGTACGACGCAAGCATCCGGATTTCTATGCCCTGCAAGTTCTCGATACGATTCTGGGAGGAGGGGCCGGCCTCACGGCACGGATCCCACACAAACTACGGGATGAGCTGGGCCTGGCGTACACGACATTCGCCAGCATCACCAACTCCGCCGGTATGGATCCAGGTAAATTTCTTGCCTACATCGGGACGTCTCCGGCAAACATTGGACGTGCAATCGAAGGGTTCAAGCTGGAGATTCGAAAGGTGATCGCCGAAGGCGTGTCTTCCGAAGAATTGAATGATGCCAAAGCATATCTGACGGGGAACTTCGTCTTTGCATTCGAGTCCAATTCGCAGATCTCGCGATTCCTGGTAGGTGCTGAGGTCTTCGGTCTCGGTTTCGACTACGTCGATAAGTATTCCGGTTATATTGACACCGTAACGCTGGAAGACATTGCACGTGTGGCGGCCGAGCACCTGAGCACGGAACATTATTCGCTGGTGATTTCGGGTCCCGAAGATACCAGTGGGTCCGGGTAGCTGGAAGTCAGACGTAGCCCGGATTCCTCAAGAGTGGTTGTCGCGAAGCCCGCCAGGCCACTCGATGGCCTGGTCGAAAAGAGACGCCGCCAAGATATTGCGTCCCGCCCACCGCATGCAGTATTGGCGGATGGATCCGGCGCTGCAGCACTCGATCCATGAGAAAT
This sequence comes from Terriglobia bacterium, assembly GCA_965263045.1. GTDB lineage: Bacteria > Acidobacteriota > Terriglobia > 20CM-2-55-15 > 20CM-2-55-15. Next base: position 5,125,407 of record CBDHGK010000041.1, on the reverse strand, counting down.
CCGGGCCAGGTGTTACTGGCGACCGGCGAAATCTTCAGGTACTCTTTGGATCGAGATCCTCTGATCGGATCCGGATAGCTCCAACGCGGCAGCCTGGCACCGAGTTATGTTACAGACACGTATCATCATCGGTGGGTTCATCCTGTTCGGCCTCGGCCTGATCGGACTGTGGTCCTCCACCTCCGCGCCATCGACGGTCGACATGGAACCCCGCGTATTCGTTGAAGCCGAAGCGGAATTCGCCGACTATGTTGAGTTGTCGGGCCCTGATCTTCTGACCAGCACAAACTATGTGGGCCATCAGATTCGGGTGATCGAGGGGATCGTACGTAACGTCAGCGAACATAGCCTGCGTTCAGTCGAACTGAATGTCAGGTTCAATGGCTTTGATGGAGCGGTCGTGATGGAGTCCCCCGAGCAGGGCCTGCGGTCGCCGCTCCCACCTGGCGAGGAACGGCGATACAGTTTCAGCTTCGACAACGTCCCCCTGGATTGGAACTACCGGGTTCCTGACATTCGGATCACCCGAATTGGTTACTAATCCGGAATCGCAACCTTCAGCAGGAGACAGGTCTCCGTTCCCGATCCCCCTACCTGACCGCTACCCGGTGACACACAGCAAGATTCGCAACGCTGTCGGAGTGTGGCCAGCAGGTGAAATGTTCGTCGATTGCGAGTTCCGCGGCGTGGGGTTCCACCCGCGCCTCGATCGGCACCACATCGCAACACAGGGGCTCTCTGCAGGTAACGCACAAAACGAAACCACCACTTAAGAACGTCTGCTCAACACGTCGGAAACCGCAAGTGCAATAATCCTTCATGGTTCACCTCCGAGACTTCGACGTTTATTGACCGTGGACGTGATCTTTGTCAACGAAACCCGGCAATCGGAGGAACCGAAGCGGGAACAGAACGCAACTTCGGATTGATCTCTCCGTCTCTGATGCGAGTGAGATCCGGCGACAATGGTTCATTGACAGAACACTCCAACCAACCCATTTAACTGGAATCCAGAGTTTACTTCCGTATAAATGTCAGGCGTCGTCACCTTTAATCGATTGATCAACGAACGGAGTGACTTTCGACAGGCAGCAAAGATGTTGCTCCTACGAAAACGCCGCATTGCATGGCTGGCCCCGCTGTTCCTGGTGGCCTGCGGTGGGGCTGTCAACGAAACGGTGAACCGTGCGACCCCACAAGTGGAAGCCGACGGTGGCCGCGCCGCTTTCAACCGGGGGCTGATGTACTACGAGGGCGAGAGCGGTGCGGCCGATTACTCTGCGGCGCGGGAGTGGTTCCAGCGGGCGGCCGAGCAGGGTTATGCTCCGGCCGCCTTCAACCTGGCCCTGATGCACGAAGAGGGCGAGGGCCGATCGCCCGATTACACCGCGGCGCGGGAATGGTACCGGCAGGCCGCCGAACGGGGATATGCCCCGGCCGGGTTCAACCTGGGGTTGATGTATTACGAGGGCAGAGGAGGGGTGACCGACCACCCTTCGGCGCGGGAATGGTACCAGCAGGCCGCCCAACGGGGATATGCGGACGCCCAGTTCCTGCTGGCTTTGATGCTGTATGAAGGCGAAGGCGGGCCACCCGATCACAGTGCGGCGCGGAAGTGGTATCGGAAGGCGGGGGCACAGGACTATGCGACGGCTCAGTTCAACCTCGCTCGAATGTATTACGGCGGCGAGGGCGGTGGCCGCGACTTCCCTTTGGCGCGGGAGTGGTTCCAGAGGGCGGCCAGACAGGGCTACGCTGACGCGCAATTTCTGTTGGCCCGGATGCTGTATGAAGGCGAAGGCGGACCACCCGACGACGGCGCAGCGCGGGAATGGTACGAGCGGGCGGCCGAACGGGGGCATCCCTCTGCCCAGTTCAATGTGGGGCTGATGTATTCGGAAGGGGAGGGCGGGCCCGCCGACAACGAGCGGGCCTATGCGTGGTTCCATGCTGCGGGCGAACAGGGTGACCTGGATGCGGCCAGATTGCGGGACCGTCTGGGTGCAGCACCAGTGTGGCGTGATGCGGCTGCTTTAAGCCAGGCACAACAGCTTGCAGATGGGTTTTTCGAGTTGTACGTCGCGCCATTTAATTAAACCGGATAGTGCGCCATCCGGTCCGATGCCTTGCCTCGGTCGTCGTGGTTTGTTTCAGCCGACAAGATGTTGAACATCGAGGCTCGGATGGAAACACTGCCCCGAAGTGAAGCGAGCCGTCGTTTCCGTCGATTCTGACCTTCGGCTCCAACAGGGGCCTTACTTGGCACGGCCCCCGAAGCCCTGTGCAATCATCTGGATCGAGTAGACCTGGGCGGCGTTGCGGACTTCGTTGCCGTCGGCATCCGTTGCGCCGCGGGCGAGAACGAAAATGGTGCGCTTGTCCGCTCCGCCGAAGGCCACGCTGATGACCCCACGCGGAGTGGGAATCAGGCCGAGGTAGGTGCCGGCTGGACCAATAACCTGGACACCCGGGTTGGAGGTGACGTAGACGCGTCCCTCGGAATCAATTGCGAGGCCGTCCCCATTGCCGCCGCCTTCGAGTGTGGCGAAATCACGCTGATCGCCCAGCGACCCGTCGGTCCCGACATCGAAGGTCACGAGCGTCTGACGGTTTGTTACGTACAGGATCTGTTCGTCCGCGCTGAGAATGATTCCGTTGGGTCTGATCTCTCCGCCATACTTCGTGACCACACCGTTCGGGTCGGCATAGTAGACCCCACCCTGCGTGAAGTAGGCGCCACCCTTGCTGTCGGCGGTCAGGTCGTTCGGATTCCCGCCGACACAGTCCAGGACGTCGCCCTGATAGCCATCTGCGAGCACCCGACGCACCGGGGCCAACTGGACGATGGCCGATCTGAGAGCTCTCTGGACGATAAACACGTCTCCCCTGGAATTGATTGACAGAGAGCCGCCGGTGCGGGTGTCCGAGTAGGCCATCGAGGGATTTCCGTCTTGATCGAGTCGGACGACCTCACCCAGGTCGTTCTGGGCAATCAGGAGGCCCCCATCGTCGGTGCCGACGATGCCGTCGCCATTGTTGCCCGCCTTCTGCCAGAGGAACCTCCATTGCTGACCGGCGGCAATGACTCCGGGGATTTCCGTCACAACAGGGGTTCTGGGTCCCGGTCGAGCATTCCCCTGGCCGGCCCCGGGCGCAGGCCGGGCCGCACCGCGCCCGGCCCGGGGGGGCGGGGGCGTCGTGCAGGTTGCGATCAGGGCAGGCAGATCCGGGTGGTCGGGAGACGATATCGCCGGCACGGACGGATTCCGAGGAGCCGACGGCAAGTTCGGCGCCCGTTCCTGGCTCACAAGGACCGTCGACAGAAGGAGACTGGCAGCAATAATCAGAATCCACTTCGAGTTCATCGTTCCCCCAGCGGGCGTCGCCCTTTGTACAGTATATTTCCAGAAAAGGATGCCGTTGCCTGCCTCTCGTAGGTCTGTGATGGCATGCGATCGGATGATTTGATTCAATGTAATTGTAAAAGGATACGTTCGACAAAACAGGGTGCGCAACAGCAAAGGTGTTCTGGCAAACACCGGTTGCGTCGAGTGGGTGGACGGCCCCGAAGCTCGGTTATGGGTGGGATCATTTCCTATCGGTCGATTCGACTGTCGGACGCTTTTCCAACAATCTGACGATTCCCGTTGTCCGCCGGTGCGGACCCACGAGGATCCCGGACGGCATCAGAGTGTGGCCGCCGACAACACCGCTATTTCACCGGAAATCCCCGGTCTCGCATGAGCGCTTCTGTGCCAGCATCCCGGCCGCGAAATGCCCGGTAGGCTTCGCCCGGGTCCACGGCGTTCTGCGGTGCAAACAGGTTGTCGACGAGCTTGCGGGCGAGCGCCGGGTCATAGAACGCTCCCGGAGCTTCCGCGAACGCCTCGGCGGTGTCCGCGGTCAGGACGTCGGCCCACATATACCCGTAGTAGCTGGCCGAGTAGCCCTCACCTGAAAATATGTGACCAAACTGGGTACTGCGGTGGCGCATGACAACTTCGGCGGGCATATTCAGTTGTGTCAGCACCGTGCGTTCGAAGGCCTGGGGATCGATTCCGGTTGGATCGACGATATGGTAGCGCAGATCCAGCAGTGCGCAGGCCAGATACTCCGTAGTCGCAAATCCCTGATTGAACGTAGCGGCCTGGCGGATCTTGGCCACGAGTTCCTTTGGGATCGGCGCACCGGTTTCATGGTGCAGGAGATAGTTATCCGTGACCGCATCGGTCATGAGCCAGCGTTCCATCAGCTGCGATTGGAATTCGATGTAGTCGCGGAGGGCGCCATTCAGTGTCGGGTAGTCGACACGCGAGGAGAAATAGTGCAGCGCGTGGCCAAATTCGTGGAACAGCGTCCGTGCATCGTCCCAGGAAATCAGCACCGGTTCGTCCGGGCGTCCCTTGATGAAGTTGGAATTGTTCGATCCAAGAACCGTCCGTTCGCCGTCGAAGTCCTCGTGGCGGCGATACGTCGTTGCCCATGCTCCCGACTGCTTGCCGGGACGCGCGAAGGGGTCGAGGTACCACACGCCGATGTGACGGCCCGAATCTTGGTCAGTCACCTCCCAAACACGAACGTCATCGTGAAAGACCGGTACCGATCCTTCCGGAACGCGTGAGAATCTATAGTTGAATAGTTTTCCCGCGACGAAGAACATCGCCTCCCGGAGCTTATCCGAATGTGTGCCAATCTTAGTTGGAAATTGAAACGGCTCCAAACCCCATGGTTTGATGGTATTGGAAGAAACAACATCAAGCCTGTAAGAGAAAGGAGCCGAGATGAGGAGTCTGTTACGTTCGGTAAAGAAACGCAAGAAGTCGCGTGTGCTGGGTGAGGTCGAGGTCCTGAGCCGGGAGGAATACTCGGGACTGGAATTGGACTCGAAGGTGGAGATGATTCGGGCGTTGATCCCACTGGGGTTGATGCACGTGGAGGAGTTGCTCGACGAGGAAGTGAAGTCGTTGGCGGGTGAGCGATACGCACGAAAGGAGGCGGCGTTGCGGGGCCGGCGACACGGGAGCAATCCGGGGACCGTGGGGCTGGGTGGCCAGCGGGTGCCGGTTCGGGTGCCTCGAGTGCGCAGCGTGGCGGGCGGGGAGATTCCGCTTCGGACCTACGAGGAACTCAGTCCGGGTGGCGCGGTGAACGAGCTACTGCTCAGACGTGTGCTGTATGGGATCTCCTGCCGGAACTATGAATCGGCCGCTGAAGCGATTCCGGGAGCGATCGGACTGTCGAGTTCGACGGTGTCTCGAGGATTCGTCCAGGCGAGTGCCGCGAAACTTCGGGAGATGCAGGAGCGGGATCTGAGTGGCGAGGACGTCGTGGCGATCTTCCTGGACGGGAAGGCGTTTGCCGACGCCCTGATGGTAGTGGCCCTGGGCGTCACGCTTTCGGGCGACAAACGCTTCTTGGGCTTCGTGGAGACCGACACGGAGAACGAGCAAGTGCTGACTCCGTTTCTCCGTTCGTTGATGGAGCGGGGCCTGGACATCTCTGAAGGCGTGCTGGTGATTGTCGACGGCGGCAAAGGTCTGCGGGCGGCGGTCAAGAAGGCATTCAGGAATCGAGCCCTGGTCCAACGCTGCCAATGGCACAAACGCGAGAACGTCGTGAGATACCTATCGAAGACCGAGCAAGCCGTGTGGCGACGCCGGCTGCAGCGGGCCTACGAGCGCCCGGAGTACGACGAAGCTCGGGCGGCGCTCGGAGAGCTCCATGGAGAGCTCGAGGAGCGAAACCAATCGGGGGCTGCGAGCCTTGAGGAAGGCCTGGAAGAGACCCTCACGTTGCATCGGCTCGGCGTGTACGGGGTCTTGGGCCGTTCGTTCAAGACGACGAATTGCCTGGAATCGGTCAATGCCCTTGTCGAGGAAAGGTGTGCGAAGGTCGATCATTGGAAGAACTCGAGTCAGCGGCAACGCTGGTTGGCGACGGCGCTCATCGACATCGAACCGCGCCTGAGGAAGGTGATCGGCTACCGTCATCTTCCAAAGCTCCGCGAAGCCCTCCAGCGAGAGCTGAAAATTGAGGCGAAGACGTCGACGAGATCGAAGAAGAAGGTTGCATGACCCATCGTGAGCCGTGGAGAGTTTCAACTAAGAATGGGCTTGACTCGCTTATCCAGTTGCAGGTACTGTCGAACCTCGTCGGAATCCAGGGCAAAGCGCGCTTCCCGTACTTTCTCGGCATAGTACCGGTAGTCCCAGGGTGCGATGTTGATATCCGCGGCCTGGGACTCCGCCAGGGCCTGCATGTCAGCGACTTCTTCAGAAACCCGAGCCAGGGCGGCAGGCCATACGGATTCGATCAGTTCGAGGGCGCGGGCCGGCGTCTGGGCCATACGGTTTTCCAGGCACCATGTCGCATAGTTCGGATAACCGAGCAGTTGCACACGTTCGTGCCGAAGTTCGAGAATCTCGGTAATGATGGCGTTGTTGTCGTGCTCGTCGCCGTTATTACCGCGGTTGTAAAACGTTTGCCATACCTTTTCCCAGAGGTCGCGTTCGTCAGAGAACGTCAGGAACGGATCGACGGACGACCGCGTGTTGGTGATGGCGTACTGCCCGGCATGCCCCAGCTCGGCTGCCGCTGCGGTCGCGGCTTCGACGAACGAGGGGGGCAAGCCGGAGAGTTGCCCGTTTGTAAGGTAGAGGACGTACCCCTCCTCGTCGGCAAGGACATTCGTCGAGAAACGCGTGTGGAGTTCCGCGAGGCGCTGGTTAATGGCGGAGTGGCGCTCTCTGGCATCGCCGGCGAGTGTCGCCCCGTTTCGCGCAAAGCTGATGTAGACGAGCCAGATGAGACGTTGGTGTTGGGGAGCTAAACCGGCCATCTCGATGCCTTCATAAACCGCCTTAATCCGGGCGAATAAGGCCGCATTCTGCCTGATCCGGGAGCTGAATTCCGCGAGCCGAGGGGCCATCTCCTGTTCGATTTTCCGGAACTCGGGCGTCGACAGGTTCGAACTCCAGACGCCGAAGAACGGGTACACGGGGTCGAGGAGACGTCCGGATCTCTCCATGGCGACGATGGTGTTTTCGAACGTCGGTGGGTCGGGGTTGTTCGCGATCGTCTCGATCTCTTCCAGACTCTCCGCCATTCCGGCCTCCAGGGCCGGCTTCAGATCTTCGAGGTTCCTGCAATGAAATGGCGGCACGCCGCCGTAGGGGCCGGTCCACTTCTCCAGGAGCGCATTCGATTCAGATGTACTCATTGGCTCTGTCCATTTGCCATCAGCTGCGGTTCGGTGCAGTGTTACAAAAGATTTGCGCTGCCATAGACGTCAGCGCCTGCATATATCGCTTAGCCGCCGAATTGTCAGCGAGAAGGGACTCTTTAGCAACCATCCGTGCTTGTCAAGTACCCGCTGGTACCGGCTCAGCGAATGCCGAGCGCCCCTCGCAGTTTGTCGGCTAGCGATCCCATCGACTCCGTCGCCTCGGCATCAGAACGGTCTGCGTATTCGCGCAGTTCCGCTTGCGCCCGATGCTCGGCGACCGCCTTCTTGCTGAGGCGAATCCGGCGGCCATCCGGATCAACCTCGAGCACCATCACCTCAACTTCGCTACCCGGGGGAAAGGCCTTCATGATGTCCTCGTCGCGGTCCAGGCCAGTTTCCTCTAACGGAAGGAGGCCGGTCTTGCCAGGCGACAGGAATACGAACACCCCGAACCTTTCGTGCCGCTCTACCTTGCCAACGAGGATCGATCCAGCCGCGATGCCACCGGGCGAAGCCTCGGCGCTGGGGGCGCGCGTGGAGCCTTCCTCCACCATCGCGACGCCCATCCGCTTCCGCTCCGGGTCGATGCTCAAAATCTCGAACGTGGCGCTGGCGCCGACAGCAATGGACTCGGCCCACGCGCCGGCTCGGCCCGTCGGGGCGAATGTCGAGGTGTGCGCCAGCGCTTCGATGCCCGGTTCCAGTTCCACGAAGGCACCGAAGTCCATCACGCGGGTGATGCGGCCCGCGCGCACCTGGCCCACCTCGTAGCGGGTCGCCACCCCCGCCCAGGGATCGCTCTGGAGCTGTTTAAGTCCGAGCGCGATCTTGCCGGTGGCGTCATCTACGCGCAATACCTTGACCGTGATCTGATCGCCGGGCGCCACCATGGCGTCGGGATGGGTCACCCGCGACCAGCTCATCTCGGAGACGTGCACCAGACCCTGGATGCCGCCACCCAAATCCACGAACGCGCCAAATTCGAGCACCGACGTGACCCGTCCCGTGAGCACAGCGTCGGGCACGATGGATTTGCGAACCTCGGCGGCGATGGCGCGCTGCTCCTCTTCGAGCTGCTTGCGCCTCGAGACCACGACGTTCTTGCCGCTATCCCTGTATTCGATGATGCGGAAGGTATAGACCTGCCCTTCGTGTACCGCCGGATCGGCCGTGCGGGCGATGTCGATTTGCGACATCGGGCAGAATGCGCGCTCCCGAGCGATGCGCACTTCGTAGCCGCCCTTCACCACCTTCTCGACCTTACCCTCCACAGCGATGCCATCCTGATATGCGTCCTCGATCTCGCGCTGAGTGGCGGCGCTCTGCACCCCGCTACGCGACAGCGTGACGCCGCCGACTGTGGAGACGACCATGGCCTGAATCGGATCGCCAACTGCGAAATTCACGTTGCCGTCAGCGTCTTTCAGTTCCTCGACATCGATCTGGGCCTCGCTCTTGCCGCCCACGCTGACAAGGGCTACCTCGGCACCGATCGCCACGATCGTGCCCTCGAGGGTCTGACCCCGGTCGAACCGCTTAGCTCCGACCGATGCCTCGAACATTGCGGCGAAGTCTTCGTCTGGATGGGTCATGGCATATACCTCGAAAATTGAACCTTATAATGTGAAAATCGTCTCTCAGTCAAACGGTGTCTCATTGCGACCTACTTTGATGCCGTAGGGACCCTGGCACCAGTATTCCCGTCGAGCAACAGCAGGAAGCGTACGAAAACGAATGCAATGCAAGGCCGTGATAAAGGAACGGCGCCATGTTGTCAGGAATCCGGGCGGCATTCAAATTACGGATGTCGAATATTGCCTTCATCAACTTAGGGAAGAGGCTGCCTTCCTTCCGGTCGGGGTTCGTTACGGTTTTTGCGGGCGCTCCGATCGCTGAATCAGCGTAGGAGACCTGCCCTAAGAAATCTACAACATTTGACAACTGGAAAGATCAAATCGAGGGACTGGCCGCGCCAGACCATCTTCGGTCAATTGGCATTTTAAATACGCGCCGATTCATGTTCTAACCCGGAATACACACGCCATCCGTCAAGATGCGGTTCGTTGAATTCGATGGAGTGCGATCGACTACGTATTGCGGCGGAAGTTTCTGTTACGCTCTTAGGATCATGTCTAAATGGTTCATTCCCGCCGGGCTGGCACTCGTTCTCGCGGTCGTCGCAATCGTCGTTCTCGGGCCGGGTTTGTTGGAGGATACCGCGGCGGCTAGCCCTGAAGCGCGCATCGTCCTGTATCTGGACGAGAATGTCGATCCGGGCGACTTCGTGCTGGTCACGGATTTGTACAACAATGTATTCACGGCTCCCGAGGAACAAGAGGCACTGGAACGTCTCTACGCCGCTTCGGTTGAGATCCCGGCGTTCACCGCCCGGGTCTACATGGAGACGGGCCGGATACCGACACTTCAGGACATATCGGAGCACTTCGCCTTTGAGGTTCCAGGTACAACGGGTGTGCTTATTCGCGTGTTGGAAGCTGACCCTAGAATTCCTCAATTTTTTGAGCGTGAACCGGCTACCGGAGAGATTATTCAGATCAATGTGGAAGCCATCAGGGCTCACGATCGGTTCGGGCGGGGGCTCCGGAACTAGGGACGGAGACCTGTCTCTCCTGATTTTCTGATTTCACGTCACTAGGTCCCCGTCCCACATCTCTGAATGAAATTCGGAATCAATATCCTGAACTTCGGTACCGGAGCGAGTCCTGGGTTCTTCCTGAAATGCACGCGGCTTGCGGAAGCGCTCGGTTTTCATTTCGTTATGCTCTCGGATCATGTCGCCATCACTCCCGATGTGGGTGCCGTGTATCCGACGCCGTTTTATGACCCATTCACGGTACTGTCCTGGCTCGCTGCGAAAACGCGGAAACTCGAACTCGGAACCACGGTTACGATCCTTCCGTATCGCCACCCTCTCCAGACAGCGAGAATTGTTGCCAACATTGATCAGCTCAGCGGTGGGCGGTTCATTTTCGGCGTGGGCGTCGGTTGGGCGCAACAGGAATTCGAATCGCTCGGTGTGCCGTTCAATCAGCGGGGAGCCATCAGCAACGAATATCTCGATGTGATCCGCAAGTCGTGGGTATCGGATGTAATTTCCTACGACGGCCAGTTTCTTTCCTTCAAGGATGTCCACACAGCGCCGCGCCCTGCCCGATCGCCTCACCCTCCAGTCTGGGTCGGAGGCTCGAGCGATGCGGCCTTGCGGCGAGCAGTCCGCTACGGCAACGCATGGCACCCGATCCGAACTCGGGTGAACTGGCTCGAGAACGAGGCTATGCCCCGACTTCGGCGCCTGGCGGAGGCGGCCGGCAGGGCGGTGCCCGACCTGTGTCCCAGGCTGAGTCTCCGGCGGACCGAATCGACCCTGGTCGATGATGCGCGAACCGCAGGAGAAGGAACACTCGATCAGATCCGTGCGGATCTCGAGGTTCTTTCCTCACTCGATGCAAAGTACGTCTTGTTCGACACCTACGCGGGAGATCCCACGGCTAACCATCACCCGGAGGCGGATTGGACCCTGCTGTCGGTTATGGCCGAACGTGTCCTCGATCTCGGGCAGCAGTCGCTCAGATAGCAGTCCGTGGGAGAATTTCTGGGGGCAGTGGTACGGCCTTGTATGATCCCCTGCCCTGCTGGCAGACTGATGCCTGAAATAAAGACCGTAAGACAGAGATAGTTGTGAACAGGTTTGAAGAAGTGAAGCCAGAAGTGCCCCAGCGGCGCGAGCTTGGATGTTCCCGAGGTTGGACTTGATGGAGACGAACAAAAAGAAGGGTCAGGCCTTTTCCTTTCAAAAGCCGGAGCTGACCGAGGAGCTGAGGGCATTTTACGATCGACTGGGCACCAAACACCTGGCCCCGTTGTGGGAAGTTTTTGGGGATCTCGCAACTGCTGAACCGAGCCCCCGCTCGGTGCCGGCGATATGGCGCTACGATGAGATTCGGCCAATGCTGATGGAGGCGGGAGACCTGATCACGCCCGACCAGGCGGAACGCCGGGTGTTGATTCTGGAAAACCCCGGCCTTCGGGGTGAGTCCTGGATCACACAGAGCCTGTTTGCTGCCGTACAGTTGGTCATGCCTGGGGAGATCGCTCAGGCGCACCGCCACACGGCCTCGGCCTTCCGGTTCATTCTGGAAGGGGACGGGGGTGGCTATACATCGGTCGCCGGCGAGCGCACCATGATGGAACCCGGCGACTTCGTCTTAACGCCTTCGTGGACTTTCCATGACCACGGCAATCTTGGGAATGAGCCGACAATCTGGGTGGACGGCCTGGACAACCCCTTCATCGAGATGATGGGCGTTACTTTCACTGAGGAGTGGCCGGAACCAACCTTCGAAATTACCAAAGACGAAGGGGATGCCGGGAACCGGTACGGAAACAACCTGCGTCCTGTGGACTACGCGCCGTCAACCATGACATCTCCGATTCTCAACTATCCCTATGCCCGCAGTCGTGAAGTCATCGAACAACTGTATAAAAACGGTCCGGTCCATGACTGTCATGGTGTGAAGCTGCAATTCGTTAATCCGTTAACCGGCGGATACCCGATGCCTGCGATCGCTGGATTCATGCAATTGTTCCCGCCCGGATTCGAGGGGAAGCCGTATCGAGCGACCGACGGGACGGTCATCAGTCCCACCGAGGGCAGTGGCCGAAGCACGGTCGGCAATATGACTTTCGACTGGAAGGAACGCGACGTATTCGTTGTTCCACCGTGGTGTCCGGTCTCGCACGAAAGCGAAAAGGGCGCCATCCTGTTCAGTTTTTCTGATCGCGCGGCTCAGAAGGGGTTGGGCCTCTGGAGGGAAGAACTTCTGTAGGTCACAAAACGGAAGCGATGTGTCCCGGACCCAACGTTCGCACAAACTTCATGGGCTAGAACTCCGTCTGCCAGGATATGGCCTTCGCTTCAGAATTCCAGCGCTATGTTCTTTTCCCGGTAGAATCTCTGCGCGCCAGGATGGAGCGGAATATTCACTCGAGGCATGTCAGCAGGCGTCAGGGAAGCAAGCGACCGGTGTACCCGATGCAGGTAATCCAGGTTGTTAAAGATGGCTTCAACAACTGCATAAACCTGCTCTTCATCCACGTGAGCATTCGCGATTAAGACACACGTATCACTGATGGTCGGAATATCCGTCTCGACGAAATTGTAGGTTCCGGCTGGAATGCTGGATCGAGAGGTTCCCAGCTTTTGGTTGGCATATTCAATCGCCTGCTCGGTCAGCCCGAGGATGCGCAAGTTCTGCCTGAGACTGGCTTCGGTAATGCTGGATTGGGGATATTGGATGGCTACGGCGGTGGCGTCGATTCGTCCGTCCTGCATCAATGCCAGCGAGGCTGGCAGTGGCATAAAAGTGATCTTGCCTCCCCAGGACTCGATATCCTGGTAGCTCATACCATAAGCTTCCAGTACAGTTCTCGTGGCAATCTCCATCAGCGAACCCTGGTAGCTGACACTGAGTCTGAGGGGATATTGTTTCTCACGGATCTCGTCAATAGAGGAAATTTCGAGCCTTTCGTTGATCAGGAAGTGAAAAGCGGAGTCTGAATAAACAAGCGAAATTCCGCGGATGTCTTCGAGCCGTTGTTTGTACGGTTCTTCTCCGGTCATCGCCAGACGGCCGACCCCGGAGTGGATCAGGCCAAACTCGACGCGCCCGGAATTGACGAGGACGGCATTGGCCCCATCATGACCCGGTTCGGAAGTGATCGCAAAACCGGGCATTTCCCGGCGGATGGAATTCACAACGCCTTCCGTAATCGCCGACCAACCTCCACCGACGGTTCCGCCTACGATGGTTATTTTTTCGGTGGGGGCCGATCCGCATCCCGAGAGAAAGAGCAAGATAAACAGCCACCGTCGAGGCAGTGCTCTATTCTGGAGATAGGAAGAGACGTGTTTCCAACGATGACACATAGGCTGCTCTCGGTGCGGCTCGTTTAATGACAATCGATCGTCCAAGGGGCTTAGCGACTCCCGTCACACCCCACGGTTTATGTCTGCGAATCTGGTTAGAGGTTGTCCAGATATTCGTCAGCCTATCACGCAAGGCGGCCCGTGGCAGAAGTCTCGGGCCTAACCCCTCCGACACAGGGGGAGGTCGGCCACCGGCCTGGTCCGCGATCGGTGAGGCGAGCACGATGAAGAGTCGGCGCATGCAGCCCCGATTTCAAACCTCGGTAGCCGATCCCCAACTCGAATCTGTAGCCGGATCACTCTTCCGCGCGGTCCTCCATACGCTGGCGGCAGCCTGATGGTGAACGAACGGAAACCGAAGCCGCTGGGAACTCAACCGCTACCTGGTTCCAGGGCGACCGTGTAGGCTAGGTCGATGTCGACCACGGAAACGACCATATCTTTCCCTCCGTCAGACAGCGGACGTGTGAACACATTCATTGTGTTTCTGGGTATCGGACTTTCGGTTTTCCAGGTCTGGGCCATTGTCTTCAGCACAATCGACCCCTTACTGCATCGAGCGATATTTCTGACCTGGATCCTGACCCTGGGGTTTTTGAGTTACCGGCCGTATCGCAGCAGCTTCAAGGAAGGACCGCCATGGCATGACATCGTGCTGGCAGCGGCATCGGCACTTTCGGGCATCTACTACATTGCCCACTTTGAACGCTTCTATCTACGGTGGCCACTGGTAGATGCCTTGACCGGGATGGATATGGCTGTCGGGATAACGGTAACGCTTCTCGTTGTCCTCGTCACCGAGCGATTTATAGGCTGGCCAATTCTTTTAATCGCCTTCACTTTTACCATGTACATGCTGTGGGGGCATTTGATTCCGGGGCCGCTCTCACACCGCTACTTTTCCCTTGCTGAATTCATCGACGTGGTGGCCTTCACACTCGATGGACTACTGGGGACCCCCCTGGGTGTGGCGACAACCTACGTCTACATGTTCATCCTCTTCGGGATGGTGCTGTTCCATTCCGGCGGGGGTGAGTTCTTTATCAAACTGGCCCAGGGACTGGTGGGAACTTCCCGTGGCGGCTCAGGCAAGGTGGCGGTATTCGCCTGTGGTTTGTTCGGAATGATTTCAGGCAGTCCCACTTCGGACGCGGTCACGACGGGAACCTTCAGCATTCCCCTGATGAAGCGGATGGGCTATGGATCGACCGATGCCGGGGCGATTGTCGCCGTCTCCGCGACCGGAGGAAGCATTATGCCTCCCGTGATGGGATCCGCGGCGTTCCTCATGGCCGACTTCACCGGCATTCCCTATATTCAGATCGCATTCGCTGCCATAGTGCCGGCGTTCCTTTATTATTTAGGCGTTCTGACCCAGGTGCACTTTCATGCCTTGAAGATCAATCTGAAAACCCCTCAGCAGGAAGATTCGCCGGGATTAAGACCATTGTTGCTGAATAACTTTCAGTTTCTGATTCCGCTCATTGTGCTCGTGGTGCTCTTGATTCAGGGAATGATCCCGACTCGTGCGGCCGTTATCGCTGCGTTTTTGACCGTCGCGGCCAGTTTCGTTCGGTCCGAAACGCGGATGGGCTTCTCAAAGATTGCTGCCGCATTGTCGGATACGGCGCGCGGATCGATCGTCGTGGTCGCGGCAACCGCGGCGGCCGGCATCGTCGTGGGTGCTATCAGCTATAGCGGAATTGGAGGGAAGGTCACCGGCTTGATGTTGAGCTTCACTGGAGAGAGCCTGTTTCTTGCGTTGTTGCTGACGATGGTTGTTTGCATTCTGCTGGGAATGGGAATGCCTGTACCCTCCGCCTACGTTCTGACAGCAGTGTTGACAGCGCCGGCCCTGGCGGGTCTGGGGCTTCCGGTTCTGGCAGCCCATCTCTTCATCGTCTATTTTTCGGTAATGTCCGCCATCACGCCACCGGTGGCCGTTGCGGCCTATGCATCCGCAGGCATTGCGGGTGGCAATCCCAATCAGATCGGATTTAAAGCGGTGAGGCTTGGGATTGTTGCCTTTATTGTTCCCTATATTTTCGTTTACCAGCCCTCTCTGCTGCTGATGGGAAATCCGGTTGCCGTCATCGTCGCTGTCGTCACGGCTGCCATCGGCGTCATCTCCTTGGCTTCCGGTTTGGAAGGTTGGCTGGTGTCGCGATTGATCCATTTGGAACGACTGCTGATGTTGGGTGGAGGGCTGATGATGATTAATCCGGGACTCTTCACAGATCTGGGTGGGGTTATTCTGTTGGCGCTCGTTCTGGGTAAGCAGATCAAACGAAGGGATGGTGCATCGGGGACAGCGGGTCTCTGACCTGACCGGTGGGGCTAATCCCCGGTTGGTACGGCCGGTGCCGTCTCTCTCTGCTTTTCGAGCTTGGGATCCGATTGTCGCAATAGCAGCCTCACAGGAGTTGATCCATGGCAGTCAACGAAAATCTCAAACGTCTGGTCGATCTGGCAGCTCCCTACTGGGCGGGTGAGGCCGAAGTGGTTTGGACCTATTTTCAGAGCTCGGCTCGCAGCACGGAATCCGACCTCCTGTGGATACGGCGCCAGTGCTTTAAGGAGATCTGGGGTTCAGGCGTCGGAGACAAAAAGAAAGGATTGTTT
Organism: Terriglobia bacterium; assembly: GCA_965263045.1. Lineage (GTDB taxonomy): Bacteria > Acidobacteriota > Terriglobia > 20CM-2-55-15 > 20CM-2-55-15. Next base: position 5,109,613 of record CBDHGK010000041.1, on the reverse strand, counting down.
CAAGGACCGGTCGCCTATCTGAATGAGGTGTTTCACAAGATTGATGTCGGAGTCGATCGTTCAGAAGTCTTGAACGTGATCGATGACCTGAGAACCGAATTCTCTCATTATTGCCTCTTTGCTGACATCCATGATTTCCTCAGTGGTGAAAAGCTTCACCCGGGGCAGCTCACGAGCTGGGAGGCGGACAATGAGCTTGCGCGCATTCGCTACGAGTACCGGGAGAAGAGTCGCAGGCTGGGATATTTTACCGTCCGTTTCACCGAGGGCGGATATTGCAGCATGTACTCTGCTGGCATGCGTCTGGCCGGGACTGGTGAGTTAAACGATCACATTGCGAGAGCCTGCGAGCAGGTCTTCGTCGACGAAATCGGACATATGCGGTCGGGTATGGTTGCTCTTTCGGGACAACAACTCTCCGCTGCTGATTGGGATGAAATTGCTGTTATGACCCGAAGAATCCTGCTGCAACGGATTCATATGCGCAACGAGCAGTTCAGCTATCCGCTTCCGGACGAACGCATCCGTGCCATTGCCGCTGGAGAAATTGCGCCGATGGCGTTCGACTACTCGGGGCTTGTCTGAGCCACCCAGATGATAATTCCGCTTCGTATTTGTGGGACGGCCCCCTTCTCAGAAATCAAATGACCCGCGCAGTCCGACTCCGAACGCCCGGTAAGTGTTTCCGATCCGGGCAGGACCTCCATATACGAATCGGATTTCCGGGGCGAGACTGAAGCGATGAGAGACAGCGATCGGTACATCCAGACCGAACAGAAATCCGCCCCGAATCTTGCTGTAGCTTTCGTCTTTGAACGCCCTGGATGAGGCGATGCGATCGGAATCGACGTCTTCAGGGATTTCGAGAACAGTGAATGTGCTTGTCTCATGGTAGGCCCGTCCTGCACCGCCCACCCGAAAAATTACACCTAGGCGCGAGCTCATCGCATGGCGCACTGTAAGTGCCACGGAGCCACCGATCCCCGGAACGTAGCCCAGCGTGCGGCGTGCGGTTGGCGCGAGCCGGACGATTTCTTCGGGCGTGGCTTCGGGTTCTTCCGCGAAAGACACGAACCATCCCTCGTAGCTTCGTTCAAACCGGCTCGACGCCCGGGTCCAGTCCGCGACAACGCCGAATGTTTCGGTGATACGAATCGTTCCGGCGACTCCAGTGACTGGAACCCAGCCGCCGCCGCCACCTTCGACCGAAACATATTCTGATCTGAAGACGGGCCCCACTCCGAACCTCGACTGGGAATCGGCCGGTTTCGCTATCGTGACGGCGAGGATCAGGACGCCGGCGCCCGCTATCATGGAAGACGACAGGGGCATATTCCCCCGTGGTTGCGATCGTTTCATGCTCATTTTGCCCCCCCTGGATTGAAGACCTTTGTTTCGGCCCCCTATCAGTTCATGCGAGAAGCAGTGCAAAACCGGCTCACGGCTGGAGTGGTGGGGACGCGTGAAGTCGGGGGACCTGCCAGCACCAACGGCGAGTCTTCGTGCCCGACGGTGGGATATCGAGATTCGGGCAGGGAACACGGGTGCGCATCATCAACGTTGGGTTGCGAAGCCGAACTTTGCCGGGCCATCGTCCAAAAAGAAGGCCTCTGTAAGTCACACTACAGGCGTGTGCGGGAGGCGCCGGGTATCTTTTATTTGTCAGATGTGAGTCGGAGGGAAACGCCGGCGTGTGTCCCGCACGCCAACTATCAATCTAGAGGAGCTTTACTATGAACCGTCCTTTGAGTCGACTCGCCGCTATAGCTGTGGCGGCCACCGGTCTATTCGCCATCGTTCTCCTGGCCGGGACACCTTATAGCGCAGAGGCTCAGCAGGGTTTGCCGGCGCCTGAAGCCGAAGCAGTCTGGAACTATCTTCAGAGTGAACACTATTCGAACTGGGATCTGTTTCCGGGTACTTCACGACAGCAGGCCCGAAACATGCCTCATGGGGCGCAAGTGACGTTATTTGCGAACACCCTAGCGCAGCGCGCGCGTAGCAAAACCGCCGATTGTTCCTCCCTCGTCGCCAGGGCCTGACCCACCGAGTGGCGGTGGACAGGATTACGCGTCGGTGTCCTTTCCCTTCAGGAAGTCCGCCGGTCCGGTCAATACAGCGGTCAGGCGGTGCTATGGGCGTGTGACTTTCCTGCGGTTAATGGTGACTATGGCAGCGTTGACATTGTCTAAGTACGGGTGCTATGTATACGCGCGCTCGGTCGCAGGCCGGCGCGGAAGTGAAGTGCAGTAAGGCGCACCCACGTCGCTTCAAAGACAACGCAAGAATTCTAAAGCGATGACAACCAACGACCCGCAAGAACTTCAGCCATGGGTAACCTGTTCCCTGGCTCGCATTCTGATCGACTATGCCGAAGCCATGGGGTCCGAAACGGCGCGGATCGACTATGCGGGCCTATTCCAGGACCTGGAAGACTTTGAGCGACCGTCCGACCCGGAATCCTACATCAAAGACATCAACAACTGGATTCCCCTGCTCGTCCTCCGAAATCTCACTGTCTGGTGCGAACACACTTTCGGGCAAAAGGATTTCGTCTATCGTGCCGCGAGAGCCTATTTTTCTCCGGAAGGCAAGCACCTGGCCTCATTGTTCGAAATCTTCCTGCTTGTCTTAGACGATCCCCGCCTGAGCTTTATCTCCTCGCAGATGTGGGGAGCCTTACAGACGAACTACCTGAACCTCCAGCCATTCGGGAAGCAGGGTGGAAGCGATGACATGTACATGCTTGCCCAGTTTCCAGAACAGGCACCGCCAGCAGTTAGCAGTATCTTTTTCCTGCGCGGCACGGTGGAAGGATTGCTGGGCCTCTATCCGTTCGTCGCGGAAGTAGAATCCATTGAAGAGATCTCACAGGTGCGAATCGAGAGCATCGTCGGTGAATTTCCCGATTTTGAAGTGACAACCACAGCCAATCGATTGCAGGTTCGCCATTGCGTTTCAGGCGAGACCGTTGTTGCCGCCGAACATATCGGGCTGAAATCGGAGACAGTCGCACTCTCGCCCGAGTTCCTCATCAACATGCCCGATTCACCCGTCTGTCCGGCGGTCGATGGGCGGATCAGTGTGCTCACTGCTTCCGAAGAAACGCGTTCCGATTGGAAGGAGCGAGCTCCTCGCGCCTACAAAATCCGGGCTGGGGGAGAACTCACCCAAGGCACTCTGAGGTACATCTTCAAAGAAGGCAGTGTCTACGATGCTCCTTATTCTCGCTGCCGGTTCGCGATCAGACAACGCACAGGACAGCGAACACAGAGCTCTAGACCGAGCGCTGGGAAAAAAGCACCGCAGCTGATCCTGGACCACTTGAATTACATGAGGCAGGCTCAAGTGCGGTTGATTCAGGGTGTCATAGAACGGAAACAGCTTGCACTCGAGAATGTCCGACTACGGGACCAGATTGAGCGCGAGTACAGTTTTGCTGGAATCGTCGGGAAGAGTACGAACATGCGGGACGTCTACCGTCTGGTCCGGTCGATCGCAGGGACCGACCTGAGTGTGCTCGTCCAGGGAGAGACCGGAACCGGAAAGGAACTCATCGCAAGGGCGATTCACTACAACAGTTCACGCATGTCGCGCGAGTTTGTCGACATAAACTGTGGCGCGATCGCTGAAACACTCTTGGAGAGCGAACTCTTTGGACATGAAAAAGGGGCTTTTACGGGAGCCACGACCCAGCGAAAAGGTGTTTTCGAATATGCGGACGGTGGCACACTTTTCCTTGACGAGATAGGTGAAACCGCACCGGCGACTCAAGTCAAGCTCCTAAGAGTTTTGCAGGAAGGACGATTTCAACGGGTAGGTTCATCTGAATCCAGAGGTGTCGACGTCAGAATCATCGCTGCGACGAATCAGAATCTTGAAGACCGGGTGCAGAAAGGTCTGTTTCGAAACGATCTCTATTACCGCCTCAATGTCTTTCCTGTGACTGTGCCTCCCTTACGGAAGCGGGTGGGAGATATACCTGTTCTGACTGCTCATTTCATCCAGAAGCATCGAAAGCGCATCAACAGCCTGGTTACTGAAGTTGATCCGAAAGCGATGGCCTTACTAGCGACCTATCGGTGGCCCGGGAATGTTCGCGAACTGGAGAATGTAATACAAAGAATGATGGTGCTCGCAGCCGGTGAGGTCCTCGAAGTAGAAGATCTCCCGCCTGAAATCCGCCGGGGAACGATAAACACTGCCGACAATGAGAAGGGATTAAGAAGGATCACCCAGCAGTCCTCCGAGATCGTCGAGAGACAAGCCATTTCTGACGCCCTCTTGCAGCACCGCGGGAACGTGACGCGAACTGCAAAAGCCCTTGGCACCAGCCGCGCGACGCTCCAAAAGAAGATGAAGCTCTACGAACTCGACCGACGCGATTTCTCGAACCCTGCCAACTGCTGAAGGCACTCTCGCCCTGCCCAGTGCCTAGTTACCTAGGCAGTTCGCTTGCCGTGCATCCTCCAGATCTGAGCTGTCATTTCCGTCATCTCTAAGATATTCAGCAGATTAAGTCCATTCTGGGAGAAGGCCGCGGCGTGCAGGTGCTTCTGGCATTGATCTTGCTTTGTCAGATTTGGAACCGATAATTGCAAATTGAACGTGGCTCATGTTTCAGCGTCATTTCCCCAATTCCGACTTGGCAAACTTGGGAGTGGTCGCATGGGGAAGTCTACTCATTGCGACGGTCACGATTTCGGTCTACAGTGCATATGGGCAGGGTCCATAACGTCTGAACGCGCCCGAGCAGATCAACGAAACGAAAAGGGCCGTCGTCCAATTTCGGCACGCGCCTTCGCTGGGGGACCCCCGCACGTTCAGCGGCCAGCTGACCGGGACACATTAATGATGCGACGACAATTACTCTTCCCGTTCCTGACACTTCTATGGCTCACAAACGCAGGCTGCTCCATTCGCGGCTACGCCATCAACCAACTCGGCAACGCACTGGCCGAAGGTGGGTCGACGTATGAAAGCGACGAAGACATTCAACTCGTCGGTGACGCGCTTCCCTTCGGCCTCAAGCTCATTGAAAGCCTGCTCGAGGAGGCTCCGGAGCATGAAGGCCTGTTGCTTGCAGCCAGTCAGGGATTCACCACGTACGGATACGTCTATGTTCAACGCGATGCCGACTTCGTTGCGAATGTCGATCTGAGTCGTGCTCGAACCCTCAGGTCCAGGGCTCGGAGGCTCTACATGAGGGCCCACGACTACGGACTTCGAGGCCTGGATAAGCGGCACCGGGGTTTCAGCGCGCAACTTCAGGCTTCCCCCGAATCGGCGGTCGGGATACTCCAGGCAAGAGATGTCCCACTCACCTACTGGGCGGCCGCATCTCTGGGGTCGGCGATTTCGGTCGGCCGGAACGATCCGGCAATGATCGCCCGGCTCCCGGAAGTTGACGCACTGATCCAACGGGCAATGGCGCTTGATGAGACCTGGGAAAACGGAACATTGCACGAGTTTGAGATCGGATTTGCGGCGACTCGGCCCGAGGGTCCGAACTACGACGACATCCGCTCGCACTACGAGCGAGCACTGGAGTTGTCGATGGGACGCCGAGCAGCGGTTCACGTGGCTTACGCAGAAGCGGCCTCTATTCCTCAACAGGATTCGGTCCAGTTCCGGGAAATCCTGGAGCGGGCCCTGGCAATCGATCCGAACGATTTTAGAGAAGTGCGCCTCGCGAACCTGATAGCGCAGGAACGGGCTGAATGGCTGCTCGATCATGTCGACGACCTGATCCTCGAATCCAACGATTTTCTGGAAGGAGACGCACAATGAATCGACTGAAATTCGCTATTGCGGCATTCGCATTGCTCGGTGTTGCGGCGTTTCCGGCCCCGCTCTCCGCACAGAGGCAGACGCGAATAAGGATCGGCACAGTGGCGCCCGAAGGGTCTTTATGGCACGAAATTCTTCAAGAGATGGCGCAGGAATGGCAAGCCATATCCGACGGTCGTATCAGCGTCACGATCTATACCGGCGGATTGGCCGGTGATGAGAACGAGATGCTACAGAAGATCCGTCGTGGCAATCTCAGCGGCATCGGTCTGTCGGGCACCGGTTTGGCCCTGGCGGACACGGGGGTATCTGCGCTACATATTCCAATGTTGATCTCCTCATATGAAGAACTCGATTACATCCGGGATCGGTTGGAACCCCGTCTAGAAGCCCGTCTCGAGGAGAAGAACCTGGTTGTACTGAACTGGTCAGACGTCGGCTGGGTTCATTTCTTTACCCAGGAGCGGGCTGAGACGCTTGATGACCTTCGACAGATGCAGCTCTTCATTTATGCGGGCGATGCCGAAACGGAGGAACTCTATCGAGAATTCGGTTTTCAGCCGATTCCCTCGGAGTTGACATCTCTCATTACCGATTTGGAGACTGGGAGAGTGAATGCGTTCGACATGCCGCCGCTGTTTGCTCTATCGGGGCAGTCATTCGGTGCGATCCGATACATGACTCCCGTAAAGTGGTCTCCGCTGGTCGGGGCCACTGTGATCGACAAAAGAGTTTGGGAGAGTCTGCCCGCCGACCTTCGGCCACAGCTCCTTGATGCGGCGCGGGCGGCAGGTGACGGTCTTCGCGACCAAATTCGGGCGTTGGGCGACAAAGCTGTTTCTGAAATGCAGGCCCGCGGTCTCCAAGTTGTCGAGTGGACCGACATGCTTGAAGCGGCCTGGCGTCGTGAAGCGGAGGCATCATATCCACAGCTGAGAGGCCGGATCATTCCGGTAGATCTGTTTGATGAAGCCGTACGGCTGCGTGATGAGTTCCGGTCCACGCAGGACAGGTAGCGACAGATGTCCGCAATCTCGATCCGTTCGCGGCTCGTTTCGGCGGAGAATTCGTTATCGATAGCAGTCTTGCTGGCGATGTCTGCGATACCTCTCCTTGAGGTCGCCGGGCTGAGACTCTTTGGCCGTGGGATTCCGGGATCCATTCCCCTGGTCCAGCACTTGACGCTGTGGATCGCGTTTCTCGGGGCGGCTCTGGCGGCGCGATCGGATTCACTGCTCGCTCTTTCGACGACGGAATTCCTACCCGATCACTGGTCTGGTCCGGTCCGTATCTTCACCTCCGCGATCGGAGTAGCTGTCGCGGCCGTACTCGCCTTTGGTAGCGCGCTTCTGGTCCAGATCGAATCGTCATTTCCGGACGAGGTGGCGTTGGGCATACCGGTGTGGGTTGCCCAACTCATCATGCCGGTCGGTTTCGCTCTGGTAGCCGGGCGTTTGATCTGGAACGCGTCGGACGGGTGGAAGGGACGAATCGGGGCGGCAACCGGCCTGGCCATTCCCCTTGCCATGACGGCGGGATTCGACACAACAGTGGAAGGCACGCCACTGGTATTGCCGGTCACCATCCTGATCCTTCTTTCGACAGCGGTAGGTCTGCCAATCTTTGCGACCATCGGCGGACTGGGCGCGCTGTTGTTCTGGAACGACGGATTTCGAGCGGCATCCGTACCCGGCGAGAGCTACCGCCTGGCGACTTCCGCCTACCTGCCCGCCATTCCACTTTTCACGTTTGGCGGCTTTATCCTGGCTGCTGGTGGTGCCAGCCAACGCCTGTTGCGCTCGTTTACCGCGCTCGTCGGATGGATGCCCGGAGGCCTGGCGATCGTCACTGTACTGGTATTGGCCTTCTTTACTCCTTTGACGGGGGCTTCTGGAGTGACGATCCTGTCGATGGGCGGGCTCCTGTTGCCGGTCATGACCAGCAGCCGCTACCCGGAGAGCACCTCCGTCGGGCTGGTCACCGTGTCCGGATCCATTGGATTGTTATTGCCTCCGAGCCTGCCGGTCATCCTATACGGCATCTATGCACAAGTGGCCATTGACGAATTGTTCGTGGGTGGCTTACTGCCGGGACTGTTGCTGATCCTGGTCGTGGCCGGTTGGGGGGCCTCGCGAGGATGGTTGGCCGGTGCGGAAAGGACCCGATTCAGCCCTGTCGAGGCTGTGACGGCCGCCTGGCATGCAAAATGGGAATTGCTGCTGCCGGTCATCATCATCGTCGCGATATTCGGAGGCTTTGCAACGCTGGTTGAGACGGCGGCACTGACCGTCATTTATGCGCTGATCGTCGAGTGTATGGTCTACAAAGACCTGAGATTGTTTCGGGATATTCCCCGGATTGGGATCGAGTGCACCACGCTCGTTGGGAGTTTCTTCCTGATTCTCTGTGTCGCGATGGGTTTCAACGCCTACCTCATTGACGCCCAGGTGCCAACGCTGGCAGTGGCCTGGGTTCAGTCTCACATTTCCTCACCGATCGTGTTTCTTCTTGCCCTGAACGTTCTACTGGTTATCGTGGGCGCGATGATGGACATTTATTCGTCCATCTTTATCATCGTCCCATTGATTGCTCCGATGGGCCTGGCCTATGGAATTGATCCCGTACATCTGGGAATAATATTTCTGGCCAATATGGAACTCGGATACCTGATGCCCCCAATGGGCGAAAATCTGTTCCTTTCGTCCATGCGTTTCAAGAAACCGTTAGGACGGATTTATCGCGATGCCTTCCCGTATGTGGTGTTGATCGCAATTGCAGTCTTGATCATCACTTATGTTCCTACGCTGACGCTTGGGCTGGGGATCTGGCTGGGGAGCTGAGCGACGATATGCAGCAGCGCCTCGAACTTTGGGGGTTTCGAGTTTCGATCAAATCATCAAGGCACTGCAGGAAGCGTGATCGTCACGACTGTAACGACACATCCTCGACTGAAGCAGACTCGAAGCAGAAGCCAGACCGCCGAAAGAAAACTGTCCAATCGGTCGGGCACACCTCCGCGTCCAGGCAGAATGCTTCCGAAGCCATTTACCCCACGCCGCCTATTGATCCACGAGAGCATCGACTCTCCGGCCAGGCTCGACGATCGATTTCGTCCGAGCGTTCGGTCGGTCGAGGATTTGCTCGCTGAGCGCGGTGCGAACATATCCTGTGAGATGGTCAATCGGGGGTCTGTTCCAGCGTTATTGTCGGGGGTCGGGTTTCCGCAGTATTCCGAGCGACACCCCGCTTATAATTGATCCTCATCGCAACGATGGGCTACGAACAGAAATAGCAGGCATAGGTATGACAGGCGTGCACAAGATACGGCTGAGCTTAGTTTTTGTCTTCTTAACTGCCTCGGCTTTTGGCCAGCTGACCGCTCGCAATCCGGTCGACGAACTGAAGGACCATCTGACCCAGGCCCTGGAGGAAGCACGGATCCCTCTCTCCTCAAACCAGGAAAGGCAGTTGGCGCTGCTGATTGAAGAAGAGCGTCAGGCTGCCGAAAACCTGTTTGGCGAAACCTGGGATTTCAGTGAGGGGCCACCCCAGGGCGAGCAGCAGGATCAGGCCCTGGCCGGCATCCGGTGGATGTATGACGCGATGAAGAATAAGCTGCCCGCTTACCTGACCGAGGCGCAGAGAGCGGCATGGGACAACTTCCAGAACGAACAGAATGTGGCGTTTTATGAAGAAGACTCCCTCCAAGCCGGTGCGGGGAGCGGTAGAATTCAACAGATTCGGGTGACGAATAACGCGTTCAATGTTGAAACCGCCACAGCCGGTGGAGCTCGAGGCCTGCAGGAAGGCGGGGCGAGAACCGAAGTGATCGAGCGCGGCGGCATCGGCGCCTTTCACGGAAATTTCGGCTTGACCTTGCAGGACGAATCGCTGAACGCCCGCAATCCCTTCGCAGACAACAAGCCACCCTATTATGAACGGACGGTTAATGCGAACATCAGCGGCCCCGTCATTCAAGACCGCCTCTCATTGAATTTCACGGTCGACGACAATAAACAGGAAAATGTCGGCACCGTTCAGGCGGAGACGGTCGATGGTCCGTTTTCACTCGGCGTCACGCGGCCGACGCTGAACCGATTCTACGACGTGAAGAGCGTGCTGCAGCTCGCCGACGCCCACTCTCTGATTACGAGTTTCCAATACGCCACCGAGGACCGCAGGAATGAGAATGTGGGCAACTTCACCCTCCCCGAACGCGCTTCCCGCACACAAGGGCAGGACTACATGGTCGATCTGCGTGAAATCTCGATTCTTTCCGAACGAACGGTTCACGATGTCAGCTTCCGATGGAACAAAGAGCACAGCGAGACGAACCCAGCAAGCAATGCACCGAAGATAGACGTGAAGGGCTCCTTCGAGGGCGGCGGCGCGCAGAACCTGAGCCGGAACGACAGGGATACATACGAAGTGTCCAACCTCGTCTATTTTGCCGGTGACAGGCTGACGATGAGAAGTGGCGTCCAAGCCTGGCATATGCGCAATCGCATCACCTCGGAAGAGGATTTTTTCGGTCAGTTCATCTTTTCCGACCTTGCGAGTTTCAACGCCGGACAGCCGCTGCAATACAGCATCACGTGCTGTGACCCTCTCTTCGAGACGAGCCAGACGCAGGTAGCGCTCTTCTCCCAGAACGACATCCGGCTGACCAACACATTCACCTTGATGCTGGGCTTCCGCTACCAGATTCAAACCAACGTGCGTGACCGGAACAACTTTGATCCACGCATCGGTTTTGCGTACGCGATCGGCAACGCGACTGTCATTCGGGGAGGAACCGCGCTCTTCACCGACTGGCTGCGGGCTGACTTTACTGAAGATTTCCGCCGGGTCGATGGAGAACAACGCTACGAAATCCAGATTGACAACCCGGGCTGGCCGGATCCGGCGACATCGGGCAGCATTCGACCCCGATCCTACCGGCTCATCGAACCCGATCCCAAGGCGCCCTACTACTGGGTCTCGCAGTTGGCCGTGGAGCGGAGCCTTCCCGGCAATCTGTTCGTGACAGTGGCCTACGACATCAGCCGCGGCCTCAAGCTCAGCCGAACCCGAGACATCAATGCGCCCCTTCCCGGGACCGACGTGCGTCCGCAGCCTGACCTGGGCCAGATCGCTCAGTTCCAGGCCAGCGGTGGCTCGTTGCACCAGCATTTCAAGACGACCCTGCGGCAGCGTTTCAGCATTTTCAATGTGGTCGCAGATTACACTTACTACCACGGAGTGAACGACGGCAGCATCCGCGCCAGGCGCGGCGACATTGGACTTCCCGCGAACAGCTACGACCTCCGTCAGGAATGGGGAAATACGGCCAATCCGCGCCATATTTTCAATGCGGGAGTCAATTCCAGATTACCCCTGGACGTGTACCTGACCACCGTAGTCGAGGCAACCGGCGGCAGGCGATACACGATCACCACTGGCCGCGACGACAACAACGACGGCTCGATCAACGACCGGCCGGCCGGTGTCCTTAAGAACAGCGAAGTGGGACCTCATTTTTTCAACGTCAGCTTTAATTTCTCGAAGGCCTTCGCGTTCAACGGCGGCGCGCTTCAAGGTGGCTCCGGTTCCGGACCTCAGCTGAACGTCTTTGCGAATCTGAACAACGCTTTCAACATGACCCATCTGGGAACGCCCAGCGGCGTCATGACATCGAGATTCTTCATGAGGTCTTTCAATGCGACCTCGCCCCGCACGATCGAAGCTGGGCTGAGATTCCAGTTCTGATCGGGTCTGGTTAAATTTCCGCAGGCGTGTGGGTGTTATCGACGAACGACTCCCAGACCCCCAGTGAATGGCTCTACTCTTTGGTGTTTTATCGCGAGTAATTCCACAATGGCTTCCTAAACGATCTGCTGCACATCTACGGTTAGCCGGTTAGACGTCAACTGGCCCGCTGGTGCTATAGTCTGCCGATTATGATTCTTGCCGCATGGTCTCTGGCTCCACTACTCTCCTTGGGTCTCCTGCTACCTCAATCTGCGTTGCCCTCTGAAGAAGTCGTGTCCTTTCTAAGCGGCGACCTCATGCTCCAAGGCATCGTGTACAAACCTGCAGGAAGTGGGCCATTTCCGGCCATTCTGTACAATCATGGCAGTGCTCGGGGAATGCTCAGCAGCCAAGCGTTCGAGGAACTTGGTCCGCCGTATGCCTCACGGGGTTGGGTCTTATTCGCACCGTATCGCCGTGGACAAGGACTGAGCGCTCAAGCTGGACCGTTCATTGGAGATGAGATCGCTGCCGCTCGGCAATGGAGCCAACAAATCACTATAACCCGCATCTTTATTGGAATTGGTGCGCTCTTCTTGCTGATTGTGACTACGCGCAGACGGCAGAGGTGGGTCCGTAGTATTTTGGTCGGAGGGTTGGTGATTTTCGGTTTATACGCAGTTCACTTTGGGAGTCTTCGAGCGGGAGCGACGACGATGGTTCGACTGCTGGAAACGGATCACTTAGATGATCAGTTAGCAGCGTTGGATTGGTTGCGCTCGCAAGACTTCGTGCAACCGGGCCGAATCGCTGTAGCCGGAAACTCGTTCGGCGGTGTTCAGGCCGTACTAGGAGCGGAGACGTTTCCCTACTGCGCCGCCATAGATGCTTCAGGTGGTTCTCAGAGTTGGACACTTTCCCAGCAGTTGCGAACTCGCATGGTTGCCGCTGTCAGAAACTCGCAGGCACCGATCTTCTTTTTTCAAGCCGAGAACGACTACGATCTTGCACCCAGCCGCATACTCTCGGAGGCTATGAGCGATGCTGGAAAATTATCAGAGATGAAGATTTATCCTCCATTTGGACAGTCTGCTCCAGCCGGTCACAGTTTTACGTGGTTGGGGAGTGCCGTGTGGGCTGATGATGTAATGTCGTTTCTGCAAGATCACTGCTCCGGGTCAGACCAATCCAACCCTTTATTTGACGGTTAGTCGGTCACACGCAGAAATTATCGTTGAAAGCGATAGGTAGCGATCTACTCCAGCCCTGTCGCCAAGGAATTACCCATCGGGGAAGTGAATGGGTCTACACTTCTGCGTTCATCGCGGGTAGTCGGTACGAAGAAGTTCCTTCACGTTTTCCGGAAGCCGACTTCTGGGTCACGACTGAACACCGCGCCGTTGCTGTTCGCCAAACAGGAAAGTCTCGGCAGCCGGCACGGATATAAATCTTCCGAATCGCGTCTTGCTTAAATAAGAGCCACTGTTGGGGATTGTGCATCGGGATTTTGTCGAAACCGGCAGGTGAGCAACAGACTCATGGAAGGAAAGTGCCGGGATTTCTTCAGGCAACGTTCGAATCGATCTTGCTCGTCCCTTCCGCTATCTTACAGTCACCGACGGGCCGAGTTCTAGAACACGCCATCATCATCAAGGATTCGTGGGATTATCATGAAATCGAATCTGTCTTCAGGCATCGAATTTCAACGCGATCTATGGTTGGATTGCCGCCGTTCCTTGGAAAATCCAGGTTCAAGATTAACACCGGAATCGAGCCGCCTCCTCCAACAAGTCGTCGGCAAGGGAGGGGACATCGTGGGCTATCTCTACGGAGGATTCACGACAAGCATTGGTATCCGAGCGATATTGAAATCAGCTGGCTACGATCATACTTCGTTGCAAGTTCTAGACTTTGGATGTGGTGCGGGACGGGTTGCGAGATGGTTTCGAGACTTTGCGGTCGACGGAAAACTGTACGGAGTGGACATTGACGGTGAGGCTATCGATTGGTGTAGCCGGAACCTTGGCGGGCACTACCATCGTGGTGGCGCACTGCCACCGCTGAATTTTGACGAATCCTCGATGGATCTAATTTACGGCATTTCGGTATTGACCCACTTCGATGAGGAATATCAAAGGCAATGGCTTCGAGAGCTCCACCGTATTTGTAAGCCGGGAGGACTTGTGCTCTTGTCGGTTCACGGCGAAGACAAAGCGCTTCATTCTTTGCCGCCTTTCGAGAGCAAAGTGTTCAAGGATAGCGGCTTCGTATATATGAAGGCATCTGATCCTGGTCTCGATGGCTTGCCAGACTTCTACCAGCTCGGTTTCAATTCCATGCAGCATGTCGAGGCAGTCTGGTCCGAGTATTTTGATCTCCTGCAATATGTAAAGCATGGTCCATTTTATGAACAAGACCTTGTGGTTATGACAAAGCGTGGTTCGGAACAGAGCCTGCCCCTGATGCAAGATATTGACCTGCCAATATGTTGTTTTGAAACGCCGCCTGCATCCACGGTTGTTGAGGAAGGGAACTTAGTCGTTTCAGGTTGGGCATTTTCGCCTCAACGGGACCCATCCACAAGCGAACTGGAAGTCTGGCTAGACGGAACGAACGTCGGATCGTGTCACACGGGCGTCGATAGGCCTGTGACCCTGCCTCGATTTGACGTACACCAGTTCCCTAAGCAGTCATAAGGTTGGACTCAACGTCGACCGGTGTCTTGTAGCCGATCGACGAATGCATGCGGCTTCGATTATAGAAGCCCTCGATCCAGTCGACGATATCGAGTTTGGCCAGTGCTCGGGTGGCGTAGCGCAGCCGGTGGATGCGTTCGACCTTCAGCGTCTTGAAGAAGCTCTCCATCGCTGCGTTGTCCCAGCAATCGGCCCGCCGGCTCATCGATTGAATCATCCGGTAGTCTTTGATTAATCGCCGATGGCTATCGCTGGCGTATTGGCTGCCGCGATCCGAATGCATAATCAAACCTTCTGGTGGTTTGCGCCGCCAGTACGCCGACTTCAACGCCTGGCAAACTAAGTCGGCCTTGATCCGATCACTCATGGACCAACCAACGATCCTTCGGCTGGCCAGATCCATGACGCAGGCCAGGTAGATCCAGCCTTCTCCGGTGGCGACATACGTGATGTCGCCGGCCCATGCTCGATTGACTTTCCAACCATCAAAGCGCCGATCCAGTATGTTTGGAGCAATTGGTTTGTGGTGGGCCGAATCGGTCGTCACCCGATAGGGTCGCTTATATACCGTACGCAGGCCCTGCCGATTAAGGCTTTTGCGCACCCGTTCGTGACTGACATGAACGCCCTGATCGCGCAGCCCGCGCACGATCCGTGGCCGGCCGTAACTGCGCCTGCTGCCGGCGTGGATCGCCGCCACCTGGGCATCGAGTGCCGCGTTGGCCATCGATCGATTGCTCGGCGCTCGCCGTTTCCACTGGTAGTACCCTGTCCGCGATACCTCCAGTAGCCGGCACGTCCGGGTCACGTTGTATTGGTCGCTGTGCTCTTTGATCCAGGCGTACTTCACCGCGACTCTTTCGCGAAATACGCCGCCGCTTTTTTTACGATTTCTAAGTCCAGCTTCGCGCTCGCCAACTCCCGGCGCAATCGGACATTCTCCGCCTCAACTTCCGTCACCGACCGCTTCACGGGATCCCCGTTGCGATCCGCTGCCCTGAGCTTCCCGACTCGGCTGAGCCGAATCCAATTCCACAAGCTCGAATCCGGAATGCCCAACCGCTTGGCGGCTCTGCTACCCCCGATTGATTCGCCGAGCCGGACCGCCTCCACCTTGAACTCATCGGTGTACTGCCGATTCGGAATCCCATCTTTCTTGCCCATTTCGCCCTCCGTTCATCAAAAAGTTATCAGCATTTTGATGTACGTCAAACCAGGGCAGGGTCACTGATGTGAAGTCAGCGTTTCCGAAATTTCCAGGCGCGGAAGGGGCTATAGGGTTTTCACTATCACTAGACGTTCAGGATGTTAGCAAAGGAGCACATAGTTTTTGGGTAACGACGGCAGAAGCTCCAATACCCCTAGCTGCAACGTATTTCGTCAGGAGAGGGTGATTGAGAGCAAACCTGACACACGGCCTAGTGCGTCTTTTCAAGGGAGTGCCTTAAGGCTCCGAATACAGCGCCAGAGGATTAAGAGCTTCTGACGAGTCTTTTCGTTCCCGACTTGGTGATCAGCACATGTCAGGCCTGCGTCGCTAGGGCCCAGGATTTTCCATGGACAACAGACGCTCCAGCAATCGCCCGTCAATGCTTGATCCTTCCTTGACGGATTCTGAAAAAGTTGGAGTTGGATCTTTAACCCTTCAAACGACGTGAAACAAGATCGCGAAGTTTGAAGTCTGCGGATATGGGGAGCCTAAAGGTGTCATACCGAGAAGCACGGGAACGGGTAAAACGACTGTGGGGGGAGCAGGCGGGAACGTGGGCTGTTGGCCGAGGAAGACACTGGTTGGAGCATCCGAAGGTCCAAGAACGGATCAATCTGAAAATAACTGGACGTCCAAACTTGAACCGTTACCACCAATTTGTTTTCGAGGATCTTGGCGGACGGGTTCCCGTCGGTCGTGCGCTGACAGTAGGCTGCGGTGCAGGAGATTTGGAGCGAGGGCTGGCGAAGTTGTGCAACTTTTGCGTCCGCCACGACGCGCTCGATGTGTCTGATGCGGCGGTTGAGAAAGCGCGGAAACTGGCGGGACAAGCTGCATACACTCACATCAGGTACTGGGTATCGGATCTCAATAGCGTCCAACTGGAAAAGCAAGCCTATGACGTTGTCTTTGGTATTTCGTCAGTACATCACGTCGCGAAGCTCGAGTTACTCTACGGGCAGATTTCCAGAGCGCTCAAACCGCGTGGTTGCTTCTACATGGATGAATTCATCGGTCCGTCCCAGTTTCAGTGGTCCGATCAGCAGCTTGACGCGGTCAACAGGATGCTCGAGCGCATTCCAGAAAGACTCCGCGTGCGTCAATCAACGGGCACTGTCAAAGAACGAGTTATGCGTCCAAGCATTGCTGAGATGAATGCTGATGATCCATCAGAGGCGATCCGATCTGAAGAGATAGTTCCATTGCTTGCGGAACGATTTCCTGATTTCCTTCTGAGAGGATACGGAGGGAATATTCTGCACTTGCTATTAGAAGACATTGCCGGCAATTTTGGAGTTATAACCGAATCTGGTGTTTGAGGGATTGAAGAAAAGCGGCGTATCTGGTTGATTTGTTGTTTACGAGACTTCAAAGCAACCAAAGGAGATACGCCACTATGAGTAAGAGTATCGTTATTGAACGGGAAGATCGAGAAGCGATCGCAGACGCGGTGACCGATTTGCTACGAGCCGGAGCTCAAGAGCTGATCCAACGCGCAGTCGAAGCCGAATTGTCAGAACTGCTATCCCAGCACAACGATCGGCGCACCGAGAAGGGGAACGCCGGGGTGGTGCGCAATGGCTATCTGCCTGAACGCGAACTGCAGACCGGTTTGGGACCGGTAACGGTGCAAATCCCGAAGGTCCGTGCCAAGACCGGCGAAGCGGTGACGTTCCGATCGGCGCTGGTACCTCCGTACATTCGAAAGACGAAGTCGCTGGAAGCCGCGGTGCCGTGGTTGTATTTGAAAGGCGTCTCGAGCGGCGAAATGGGTGAAGCCCTAAAAGTTCTTGTCGGTCCCCAGGCGCAAGGTCTGTCGGCGAGCACGGTATCGCGCCTGAAGCAGGTCTGGGGCGAGGAGTACCGCCAAAGCTGCGAGGAGCGGCTGGATGCAAACCGCTGGGTGTATGTCTGGGCCGACGGCATTTACAGCGGACTTCGTGCGGAACAAACCAAGTTGTGTGCATTGGTCGTGATCGGCGTGAATGAACGCGGAGAGAAGCGTTTTCTGGCGATCGAAGACGGTGTCCGGGAATCGACACAGAGTTGGCGCGAGGTCTTGTTGAAGCTGAAGTCCCGTGGGATGAATATCCCGGAGTTGGCCATCGGTGACGGTGCGATGGGGTTCTGGGCCGCACTGGAGGAAATCTATCCCGGGACACGCCAACAACGCTGCTGGATGCACAAGACCATGAACGTGTTGAACTGCCTACCCAAGTCGGCTCAGGCGAAAGCGAAAGAGGCCTTGCACGCGATCTGGAAGGCCGAGACAAAGGCAGACGCCGAGAAGGCATTCGACCTGTTCATTGAAACCTATGAACCGAAATATCCGAAAGCCACTCTCTGCCTCCAGAAAGACAGCGAAGCACTGCTGGCCTTTTACGACTTCCCGGCCAAGCACTGGCAGAGCCTCAGAACGACCAATCCCATTGAGTCGACCTTCGCGACCATCCGCCACCGGACCAAGCGATCCAGGGGGTGCCTGACGCGCGACGGCATGCTGCACATGATGTTCAAACTGGGACAGTGCGCTCAGAAGAACTGGCGACGATTACGAGGATTCGATGATCTGGCCAAGGTGATTACTGGAGTGAAATTCAACGATGGTATCGAGGTGACAAACGTCGATCAGGCCGCCGCTTGATTCAGTCGCCTAAACACCACTTTTGACAATAACTCGCAATTTTGTCGAGGCTGATGCCGAGGCTAGCGAATGGCTAGCGCGTATCTTCGCCTACGAGGATCACTGGTTGACCAGCGAAGGAATCGCAGATGATTTTGCCGTCATCATAGCGAGGAAACCGAATCACAGACATCTGCCTGCATAGCCACTTCGGCTGCGCGTCGCTCTAGGTTTGGCCCGTAGTACGGACTCTATTGAACCAGAAGTCGGGTGATCTCGAGTCAAGCCCATTCTTAGTTGAAACTCTCCACGGCTCACGATGGGTCATGCAACCTTCTTCTTCGATCTCGTCGACGTCTTCGCCTCAATTTTCAGCTCTCGCTGGAGGGCTTCGCGGAGCTTTGGAAGATGACGGTAGCCGATCACCTTCCTCAGGCGCGGTTCGATGTCGATGAGCGCCGTCGCCAACCAGCGTTGCCGCTGACTCGAGTTCTTCCAATGATCGACCTTCGCACACCTTTCCTCGACAAGGGCATTGACCGATTCCAGGCAATTCGTCGTCTTGAACGAACGGCCCAAGACCCCGTACACGCCGAGCCGATGCAACGTGAGGGTCTCTTCCAGGCCTTCCTCAAGGCTCGCAGCCCCCGATTGGTTTCGCTCCTCGAGCTCTCCATGGAGCTCTCCGAGCGCCGCCCGAGCTTCGTCGTACTCCGGGCGCTCGTAGGCCCGCTGCAGCCGGCGTCGCCACACGGCTTGCTCGGTCTTCGATAGGTATCTCACGACGTTCTCGCGTTTGTGCCATTGGCAGCGTTGGACCAGGGCTCGATTCCTGAATGCCTTCTTGACCGCCGCCCGCAGACCTTTGCCGCCGTCGACAATCACCAGCACGCCTTCAGAGATGTCCAGGCCCCGCTCCATCAACGAACGGAGAAACGGAGTCAGCACTTGCTCGTTCTCCGTGTCGGTCTCCACGAAGCCCAAGAAGCGTTTGTCGCCCGAAAGCGTGACGCCCAGGGCCACTACCATCAGGGCGTCGGCAAACGCCTTCCCGTCCAGGAAGATCGCCACGACGTCCTCGCCACTCAGATCCCGCTCCTGCATCTCCCGAAGTTTCGCGGCACTCGCCTGGACGAATCCTCGAGACACCGTCGAACTCGACAGTCCGATCGCTCCCGGAATCGCTTCAGCGGCCGATTCATAGTTCCGGCAGGAGATCCCATACAGCACACGTCTGAGCAGTAGCTCGTTCACCGCGCCACCCGGACTGAGTTCCTCGTAGGTCCGAAGCGGAATCTCCCCGCCCGCCACGCTGCGCACTCGAGGCACCCGAACCGGCACCCGCTGGCCACCCAGCCCCACGGTCCCCGGATTGCTCCCGTGTCGCCGGCCCCGCAACGCCGCCTCCTTTCGTGCGTATCGCTCACCCGCCAACGACTTCACTTCCTCGTCGAGCAACTCCTCCACGTGCATCAACCCCAGTGGGATCAACGCCCGAATCATCTCCACCTTCGAGTCCAATTCCAGTCCCGAGTATTCCTCCCGGCTCAGGACCTCGACCTCACCCAGCACACGCGACTTCTTGCGTTTCTTTACCGAACGTAACAGACTCCTCATCTCGGCTCCTTTCTCTTACAGGCTTGATGTTGTTTCTTCCAATACCATCAAACCATGGGGTTTGGAGCCGTTTCAATTTCCAACTAAGATTGGCACACATTCGTGATCTCAACCCGTCGATGCAACACTTCACCTCTCCTTTCTCGTGAACTGTTGCATCGACGGGTTGAGCTGGCACGGCTTCTGGGAAGGATAGGACGCATAGAAAGGTGCGATAGAACGCTGACCGTCGATCGATCTACTATTTAGGGCGCGTTTTGAATCGGGAGGCAGCTTCGTTTAGAGAGTTGTGTAACTCTTTCCAAGCATTTTGCAGTCCCGGCTTCAGCTCTTCCCAGGCTTCAGCACTCGTCTCTTTCAACTCGTGCAATTTGTCCTGCGCAGCTTTTAACTTCGGACGCAATCCTTCCGCTTCTTTTCCGACGGCAGTTTGCAGTTTTCTGGAAACTTCACTAATTTGCCCTCGCAACTCGTTGAGTTGAGCTTCGAATTTCGTCCGATCACTCTTAGATTCAACCACGGATGTAGAGCATAACAAAAAATGTGTCGGGCGGATCGAGTTGACTGGCACGGCGAGTGGTCCAGCAGGCGGAGAGGAAAGTGGCAAAGTCATTCCAGAAAAACATTTAGCGTTCATCGGAAGTGCCGAGCGAGAAAGCGTCGTGGGGACGAGATTTTCGGGCACTTTCGATAACGACGTTTGAAGGAAGCCGGTGGCGTTTGCGGCGGACGCGGTGGGCTATGGAGAAAGTACGGGAATGCGGGTTGAAATTGTCACGGGACGGGACTCGACAAGGGCGAGTGGCGGGGTGGCGACGAGGAGTGTGGGTTCCGGAGCAGCAGTTTTAGAGAGTCTGCGGTGCGGGTCGAGGCTCGATTTGGAAGCATTTTTGAGATCAAGACACACGTGGGCGGCGGCGTGCGCGAGCACGTCTGGAAAGTGTGTAACTGGAATCTCTGCTACGACGTATCTGCAAAGCATATGGAAGTGAAGCTCCATGCGATCTGCGCAGCGGTCAGCCTCTCGATGACCTTCATCGGGGTCTGACAGACGGGACATAACCCGGCCGAGTCGCTCGCAGGGGCTTCCTCGTGAGGATCGGTCGACGCCATTCCTAACAAACGATGACAAAGTTCCATGGATGCGGAACGTTGTGCGTTCGCCATGAAACCGAAATGTCGGATGCGGACAAAACCTTTCGGCAGCACGTGGAGGAGGAAGCGGCGGATGAACTCGGCGGCGGAAACCGTCATCGTTCTTGATTTGTTGCCACGCGCGTAATCCCGCCAACGGAACGTGACCTGGCCGCCGTCGAAGGACAACAATCGATGATTGGAGATGGCAACACGGTGGGTATAGCGTCCGAGATAGCGTAATACCTGTTCGGGCCCACCGAATGCCGGCTTCGCATAGACGACCCAAGGTTGGCGAAATAACGGTCGCAGGAAAGCCGCGAAGCTCTTCGGTTCGGATAACTGCTGGATCTGTCCCGCGAAGGTCAGGCACTCTCTGCGAAACGCCTTCCGCAATCCGTCAACGAACTTTCCCCGGAATATTTTCCCCAGAACCTTTACAGGCAGGAAGAAAGGGTAGCGCGGCCGAATCCATCGCGAACGGTCCGGTGCGATTCCACCGGCGGGAACGACGCAGTGGAGGTGAGGATGAAACAGCACGTTTTGTCCCCATGTGTGCAGGATGAGGAAGAAGCCGATCTCGGCGCCAAGGTGTTTGGGATTTCTCGCGACCTCCCGCAGCGTCTCGGCCACGGTGCGGAACAGCAGGTTATAGAGTTCAACCGGATTCTGCAGGACAAGCGCATGTAGTTCCTTTGGCAGCGTGAACACGACATGGAAGTATCGTGTCGCGAGAAGTTCACGTTCTCTGGCTGCGATCCAGCGCTGACGCGCCTGAGTCTGGCATTTCGGACAATGGCGATTACGGCATGAGTTGTAGGAGATGGTCCCCTCGCCCCCACATCGCGGGCAGGCATCGATATGACCGCCAAGAGCGGCTGTTCGGCAACGCACGATGGCATGCATCACCTTCAGCTGCTGGAAATCGATTCTGTTTCGATGACGGTCGATGAAGTCGTTGCCCCGCGCGCGCAGGATGTCGGCCACCTCCACGGCGGACCGCGTCATTGTTTCTGCTTCCTTTTTCTGGAGCGCTTCACCGTATCGAGCCTGGAAACCGGCAGGGTCTCTACGGGATTGGCGACCGTCTGCAAATGACGGCGAGACAAGTGCAGATAGACGCTGGTGGCTCGCAGGTCCGAGTGACCCATCAACATCTGAATGGTGCGCAGATCGGTGCCATTCTCCAGTAGGTGGGTGGCCCAGCTGTGACGCAGCGTGTGCGGCGATACACGCTTCTTGATTCCGGCACGTTTCGCCGCATTTTGTACCGCCAACCACACGCACTTGGACGTGAGGGGTTTGTCGGCACGCCAGTTGTCGACCATGCCGGGAAACAAATAGGTCCCAGGCTTCATCCAGAGCCAGTACTCCCGTAGTGTATTCAGCAGCTTTGGCGGCAATGGCACATCGCGATCCCGGTTGCGCTTGCCCTGACGGATGTGGATGATCATGCGCTGGCTATCGATGTCCTGGACCTTCAACCCGATCAACTCGGCCCGACGCATTCCAGTGGCATACAAGGTCATCAGCATCGTGTAATCGAGCAGGTTGTTTGCGGAGCCGATCAGTTGGGTGACCTCCTCTTTGCTCAGAACAGTCGGCAGTCGCTTCGGCATCTTGGGATACGGGAGATCCAGCTTCAGGTATGGACGCCGTAGCGTCTTCACAAAGAAGAATCGCAGCGCGGCAATGTGCAGACCTACAGTCTTGATCGCGAGCTTTCGCTCCTGGATCAAATGCAACTGATACTGCCGCAGGTGTTGCTGGCTGAGACGATCGGGGCGCGTGCCAAAATAGCGAGCGAAGTCTTCAACGACTCGCAGATAGGTTCGGATTGTTGTTGGAGAGAAATTGCGGCGCTGGAGTTCTTCCAGCATCCGTTTCCGCAAATCAGTCATGTGGGCCTCCTTTGAGGCCCACACTCTACAGTCTGACGATCACCCCTCGGTCAGCCCACGCGCAGCGTCCGCCGCGCCAGCGGCTTCGTTCAAACACCGTAGCGTTTATATATTCGCCACACTCCTTACATATAGGCGGATCTGCTGCTAGCGTCCCAGAAGCACGATTTCAGGGGCATTAAGAAGGGACAACCATTTTCTAAACTGCACGGTGTCTATTTGGAAAACCGCGGCTACCCACAGTTGAATTCACGAAGATGGAAGGAAGACCTTACCTGCGGAAAAGTTGCCGGTCGAAGGATTCAGACTCAGGGTCACCGCAGACACGTCAGAGCTGCAACTAAAAGCGGCCCATCCGAATCCATCAGGTAGATCGCTAACTATCTCGTCTAGGAACCGCCCAACGCTCTGATTTGCGCCTGCTTGAATCGACTGACCTTCCATTGGGACTCCGAGAGAGTCACGGTATGTGACGCTGCAGCTAAATCCATCCCCGGCAGTATCGACCAGTGCAACCGCGTTTCTAGATGTCGGACCTTCCGAGAAGCTGATCCTAAAAGCCGAGGTTGGCTCTTCAGGGTTGATTCTGACCTCATCAGCTGTTCCACCTCCTATGTCAAACGCGAGAAAAAGCGAGCTGATGACCTGGGATTCTACAGGACCAGTGATCATTTGCTCGAGAGAGCCGGCCCTTAGGTCTCCCATGTCTTCGAATATGCTGATGTTGCACCCAAACCCCAAGATGAGACCTTGCTCCTCGTGCAAGATGTCCCCGGTCGTGCCTTCCCTGAAGATGGTTCGCCGAAACACGGCGTTAGCGCTGGTATTGCAACTGCTGATGACCGATGTAAAACCGCCACCGAAAGCAGCCCTAGCAAAATAATCAGATCTTGTCGTGTCCTGGGACCACAACGGAGCAGGTATGAGCACGATAGAGGCCAACAAGCAGAGAAACACATAAGCCTTGTTCATTGATTGTCTCCCATTACAGTTCCTTGCCGAGGATTCTACTGCGTTTTGTTGGGCAGAGCAGCTTCCGGAGGGTTCTCCTTCTTCGTCCTCGGCCTCCTATCTAGGATCACGGAGACGTGCGGGCCGGGAGACTGAAGTTGTAGAGCCATCGAGAAACCTCGGCCCAATCCAAGGAAGCCAGGAAACGCGACAATCCCGACGACCGTCAGGTCGGCTTCTGGGAAACTGAGGCTCACATCGTGGGCGGCCGCCAACTGTGCCGCTTTCATCTAGATTGCATCCGGAAAAGGGCTAACGCAGGATTGCTCGCCAGTGGTCGCGAAGGGTTTATCGACCCTGCAGAAACGGATGGCTCTACCCTTCGGCGTTTGAACGAAGCCGCTGGCGCGGCGGACGCTGCGCGTGGGCTGACCGAGGGGTGATCGTCAGACTGTAGAGTGTGGGCCTCAAAGGAGGCCCACATGACTGATTTGCGGAAACGGATGCTGGAAGAACTCCAGCGCCGCAATTTCTCTCCAACAACAATCCGAACCTATCTGCGAGTCGTTGAAGACTTCGCTCGCTATTTTGGCACGCGCCCCGATCGTCTCAGCCAGCAACACCTGCGGCAGTATCAGTTGCATTTGATCCAGGAGCGAAAGCTCGCGATCAAGACTGTAGGTCTGCACATTGCCGCGCTGCGATTCTTCTTTGTGAAGACGCTACGGCGTCCATACCTGAAGCTGGATCTCCCGTATCCCAAGATGCCGAAGCGACTGCCGACTGTTCTGAGCAAAGAGGAGGTCACCCAACTGATCGGCTCCGCAAACAACCTGCTCGATTACACGATGCTGATGACCTTGTATGCCACTGGAATGCGTCGGGCCGAGTTGATCGGGTTGAAGGTCCAGGACATCGATAGCCAGCGCATGATCATCCACATCCGTCAGGGCAAGCGCAACCGGGATCGCGATGTGCCATTGCCGCCAAAGCTGCTGAATACACTACGGGAGTACTGGCTCTGGATGAAGCCTGGGACCTATTTGTTTCCCGGCATGGTCGACAACTGGCGTGCCGACAAACCCCTCACGTCCAAGTGCGTGTGGTTGGCGGTACAAAATGCGGCGAAACGTGCCGGAATCAAGAAGCGTGTATCGCCGCACACGCTGCGTCACAGCTGGGCCACCCACCTACTGGAGAATGGCACCGATCTGCGCACCATTCAGATGTTGATGGGTCACTCGGACCTGCGAGCCACCAGCGTCTATCTGCACTTGTCTCGCCGTCATTTGCAGACGGTCGCCAATCCCGTAGAGACCCTGCCGGTTTCCAGGCTCGATACGGTGAAGCGCTCCAGAAAAAGGAAGCAGAAACAATGACGCGGTCCGCCGTGGAGGTGGCCGACATCCTGCGCGCGCGGGGCAACGACTTCATCGACCGTCATCGAAACAGAATCGATTTCCAGCAGCTGAAGGTGATGCATGCCATCGTGCGTTGCCGAACAGCCGCTCTTGGCGGTCATATCGATGCCTGCCCGCGATGTGGGGGCGAGGGGACCATCTCCTACAACTCATGCCGTAATCGCCATTGTCCGAAATGCCAGACTCAGGCGCGTCAGCGCTGGATCGCAGCCAGAGAACGTGAACTTCTCGCGACACGATACTTCCATGTCGTGTTCACGCTGCCAAAGGAACTACATGCGCTTGTCCTGCAGAATCCGGTTGAACTCTATAACCTGCTGTTCCGCACCGTGGCCGAGACGCTGCGGGAGGTCGCGAGAAATCCCAAACACCTTGGCGCCGAGATCGGCTTCTTCCTCATCCTGCACACATGGGGACAAAACGTGCTGTTTCATCCTCACCTCCACTGCGTCGTTCCCGCCGGTGGAATCGCACCGGACCGTTCGCGATGGATTCGGCCGCGCTACCCTTTCTTCCTGCCTGTAAAGGTTCTGGGGAAAATATTCCGGGGAAAGTTCGTTGACGGATTGCGGAAGGCGTTTCGCAGAGAGTGCCTGACCTTCGCGGGACAGATCCAGCAGTTATCCGAACCGAAGAGCTTCGCGGCTTTCCTGCGACCGTTATTTCGCCAACCTTGGGTCGTCTATGCGAAGCCGGCATTCGGTGGGCCCGAACAGGTATTACGCTATCTCGGACGCTATACCCACCGTGTTGCCATCTCCAATCATCGATTGTTGTCCTTCGACGGCGGCCAGGTCACGTTCCGTTGGCGGGATTACGCGCGTGGCAACAAATCAAGAACGATGACGGTTTCCGCCGCCGAGTTCATCCGCCGCTTCCTCCTCCACGTGCTGCCGAAAGGTTTTGTCCGCATCCGACATTTCGGTTTCATGGCGAACGCACAACGTTCCGCATCCATGGAACTTTGTCATCGTTTGTTAGGAATGGCGTCGACCGATCCTCACGAGGAAGCCCCTGCGAGCGACTCGGCCGGGTTATGTCCCGTCTGTCAGACCCCGATGAAGGTCATCGAGAGGCTGACCGCTGCGCAGATCGCATGGAGCTTCACTTCCATATGCTTTGCAGATACGTCGTAGCAGAGATTCCAGTTACACACTTTCCAGACGTGCTCGCGCACGCCGCCGCCCACGTGTGTCTTGATCTCAAAAATGCTTCCAAATCGAGCCTCGACCCGCACCGCAGACTCTCTAAAACTGCTGCTCCGGAACCCACACTCCTCGTCGCCACCCCGCCACTCGCCCTTGTCGAGTCCCGTCCCGTGACAATTTCAACCCGCATTCCCGTACTTTCTCCATAGCCCACCGCGTCCGCCGCAAACGCCACCGGCTTCCTTCAAACGTCGTTATCGAAAGTGCCCGAAAATCTCGTCCCCACGACGCTTTCTCGCTCGGCACTTCCGATGAACGCTAAATGTTTGTCGCGGGGAATCAGCGCTTCCGTGGCCTTTCCTGCCGTATGGTTATATGCCGGCTCAAGTTTCGTGTATGCGGTTGTACAGGCATGCGACTGTTTCATTGACCTCAAGTCTCTTCCCTCGTAGTATTTAGCCAGATTTTCTCAGCTTTTTAGCGACACGCCAAGAATGGGATCCGGTACACAAGTCAGTCACTACACAGTTTCGACTCGAACGAGCCTTTTCTGAGCTATTGACTCGCATCGGAGGCACCGAACCAAATGCAATCTGAACGTGTCCTGGTCGAACGGTTGCGAAGCCGTGATGAGACAGCGTTCCTCGAACTGGTTCGGACCCACCACAACTCCATGTTGGCCCTTGCACGTCTGTATGTTTCGAGCGCACAGGTCGCAGAGGAAGTTGTCCAGGACGCGTGGCTCGCTGTTGTCAAGGGTATCGACGCGTTTGAGAGTCGCTCTGCCCTCAAAACGTGGATCTCGCGGATTGTGATGAATCTGGCACGCACACGCGGCGTACGCGAAAAACGAGCGGTTACGTTTTCGGAGTTCGTTGACGCCGAAATCCGAGCAGACTACCACCCGGTAGACGGCTCCAGATTCCAGCGGTCGGACGGAGAGTATCCCGATCACTGGTCAATCAACCCAAGGTCATGGAACCTCGATCCCGAGCAGGAGTTAGTCGGTCGCGAAACAATGGCGGCGATCCAGATCGCAGTTGCAGCCCTGCCCGTAGCGCAACGCCTCGTCATAACCCTGAGGGACATCAATGGCTGGTCCGGAGAAGAAGTTTGTAACGTTATGGAACTCTCCGAGACTAATCAGAGGGTCCTCTTGCACCGAGCGAGGTCAAGGGTACGTGCGAGGCTTGAGGATCAATTCTCGCCTCCTGGGAGGGTGGAAGTTGACGTCTGAACTAAGCTGCAAAGAGTTGACCCAGCTCATCACGGAGTACCTTGAAGGGGTACTGAGTTCCACGGATAGAGAGAGATTTGAGTCGCATCTTTCCAGATGCCCCGGTTGTATTACCTATATCGAGCAAATGCAGGAGACCGTCAAGCAGCTCGGCAATATGCCGTCTGTCGAAATTCCGTCGAATCTGGAGTCCAGCATCGTCGATGCTTTCCGAGCCTGGAAGAAAGCCGACTGAATACCCGCCGGCTCGACGCCGTTTTCGCCTGAAAGCCTTCCTCCACCGCCGCAGTTTCAACACCTCGTCCTGAGAAAAGTCTGACTATATCTGTAACGTCTCGTCGATCGACCCGACTATCCATCAGCTCGCCGACCGTAAACGTGATGGCAGACACGCCGCTATCACCGGGCACTGTGGGGAGTGTAATCGACAGGCTGGAAGGAGATTTTCGATATGGTCACAAAACCGATAGAACAAGAGCTCGGCGAGACGTTATCCGAAGCCGGCCTAGCCCATCACGACTACGAGTCTAACTTCCTCGGCGGCGTCCGGGACGACCGATGGTCAGGGTGGTATTCGGCTTATGTTCTCGGCCGTCACGGTGAGTTCACAACTCCCAGCTGTCTGACACGCTGGCTGGAAGAGGTGCCCGGCGACGGTGACTGGCCGAAGATCGCGGCAGCCCACATCATTTCGAACCTCGTGAGTCTATGAACACGTCTGTCGCAGCCCGGCGACCGCGTCGACGGCATCACCAGAATCGTGCGCGACCCACCGAATGCGTTCACATCGGATGTAACGGTTTGCCCGCAGGGAAGACTGTTAGTAAGGCGCGAGGCAAGGTTAACAAATAGCGGCTTGTCAGGAGGCTATTAGATGGCACTGAGCGAAGGACAATTCAAACATGGCGAGGACAGCAATTGGAATTTTTCAGATCTGAAAGCTGTGTTCTTGAACTGCACGCTCAAAAAATCTCCCGAGCTGTCACACACGGAAGGCGTCATCAACATCTCGAGATCGATCATGGAACAAAACGGCGTCACAGTGGAGGTTATACGCCCGATTGACTTCAAAGTCGCGTTCGGTGTCTACGCAGATATGTCGGATCGCGGGTGGCCCGAAGACGAATGGCCCAGGATCTACGAGCGAGTCGAGCAGGCCAACATTCTGGTGCTTGGTTCGTCGATTTGGCTGGGTGAAAAATCGTCGGTATGTACCCAGGTTATCGAGCGTCTCTACGGTAGTTCGGGCGATTTGAACGAGCAGGGTCAGTATCGATACTACGGCGGCGTCGTCGGATGCATGATCACGGGAAACGAAGACGGAATCAAGCATTGCTCCATGTCGATTCTCTATTCGTTACAGCACATCGGATACGTCATTCCGCCGCAGGCCGATGCAGGGTGGATTGGAGAAGCGGGTCCCGGGCCCTCGTATCTCGATCCCGGCTCCGGTGGCCCGGAGAACGAATTCACCAACCGCAACGCGACATTCATGACATGGAATCTTCTACATATGGCCCGAATGATCAAAGACGCCGGAGGGATCCCGGCGCATGGCAATCAGCGTTCATTGTGGGAGGCCGGATGCCGGTTTGATCACCCGAACCCCGAACATCGATGACCCGGCAGCGGGCCCGACTCTGCTGTCTATCTAGAATATTTGATTGTCAGAAACTGATAAGAAACTTCAGTTGTTTTCGTCAACGTTCGAAACTAAACAGGGAGAATCACCATGTCCATATCAGGCACCGCAATTGATACGAAGAAGGATGTCGAGATCCTGAACAGCTCGCTCGGAGGAGAGTACTTTGGCATTGCGGCATATGATGCTGCGATAGGATCCGGCCTGCTCGAAGATGGAGTTGGCGCCGTGGCGGCGAAATTCCAGGGGGATCACCGGGAGCATGCGCAGCGCATCCAGGAGGCTATCGTTGATCTTGGTGGCCAGCCGATTCCAGCCAAAACATGGGAGGAGTACGCTGGGGAGTATCCTCCTCCGCCGCTCAACAGTCAGGCCGACGTGCTTCGCTACGCTGCCTCTCTTGAGCAGAGCGGGGCCAGTGCCTCAGTCGCGTCGGTCGCACAGTTTTCCTCGCCAGAGTTGGGTCGGTTGGCAGCAAGCATCGCAGGCGTGGAAGCCATGCACTGGTCCGCCCTCCTTGGGGCGCTGGGCGAGAATCCAGTCCCGGTCAGCTTTATTCACACACCCAGCGAGTGACGGGTGTGTGACTACGGGCCACACGAGCCAATCTGAAGGGGGAGCCCGGTGGCCGGCATCCCCACCGACGACACTGTCAGGGGAACGAATCACGCCGCACCATGGCGGTATGAAAAGCTACCGAGCTCTCTATCTCAGCCATCAGTTTCCGTCCGAAATCATTGCGTCGCTTTGTTATGCGCGGACCGACCAGCATCTTATGGCGAATTGAAAACTGCACCAGCCGTATCCCGGTAGGTCTTAAACGAAAGGATAACTCAGGTAGCAGGACTGGGCGCGTATATCTGTATGTGGCAGGCTGAGGGCATCCATCGCGCTCCAACGGGACCGCCAGTCGTCTACGCGTTGACGCGATGCATCTGCGATTCCGGGTAGCGTGCTCCGGCGATTTCGGCGGGAGGAAAGGCAGCCGCGAGTTGATCGCGTTCCTCAGGCGTAAGAACGATATCGAGCGCTGCGGTGTTTTCCTCGAGATAGATCCGCCGCTTGGTGCCGGGAATCGGAATGACATCGTCGCCCTGTGAGAGAACCCATGCGAGAGCCAGTTGGGCGGCGGTCACACTACGTGAAGCGGCAAGGTCCTCGATCTGGCGGACCCGCTCCCGATTTTTCGCGAAGTTCTCACCCTGGAATCGAGGGGAATTGCGGCGGTAGTCATCGGCCGGAATTTCCGCGATCGATTTGAACGAACCTGAGAGAAATCCCCGACCGAGCGGACTATAGGCCACAAGCGCTACCCCCAGCCGCCGGGCCATCGCGAGAACCCCCACGGCTTCAATATCGCGAGTCCACAGGGAATATTCGCTCTGGAGGGCTGCAATCGGATGGACCGCGGACGCGCGTTCGAGTGTCGCGGCCGAGGCTTCCGACAATCCCAGGTAACGGACCTTTCCGGCATCGATCAGCCGGGCCATGGCCTCGACGGTATCTTCGATCGGCGTGTCGAGATCGACGCGGTGCTGGTAGTAGAGATCGATCGTTTCGACTCCCAGCCGCTTCAGGCTGGCATCGCACGCTCTTTGCACGTACTCGGGCCGCCCATTCACCCCGATAAGCGGTCCTCCCCGTTTGCGCACGGCTCCGAACTTCGTCGCAAGAAAGACCCGGTTGCGCTTTCCCTTGAGCCATTGCCCGATCAACTCTTCGTTCGTGTGCGGCCCGTATACGTCGGCGGTATCGAGAAAATCAACGCCCAACTCGAGTGCGCGGTCGAGCGTGGCGCGTGATTCGGCGTCATCCCGGCCCGAATAGAATTCGCTCATTCCCATGCAGCCCAGTCCCATCGCAGAGACTTCCGGTCCATCGCGTCCCAAACGTCGTTGTTCCATGGGTTCATGTTATGACCGAACGTTCGGGATAGACAAGCGGCATTCAAGCCTGAGCGCCAAACGCAATTCGGGTCGCAGTGTTGCTGCATCCGGAATTTTTGAAGCGCGCCAGGCATCAGTGAATACCGGCATCGCTCCAGTGAGGGCGGCGCGGTCGCGAACGAAGGTTTCTTCGGCTCCGAACCTGCATCTATAATTGGGCAGGCTCGACGTCTGACATAATCGCGGGGGTGGATAGACGATGATTTTCGAACAGATCCCGGTCAACGGAGACCGGAACCTCGGTTACCTGATCGGTGATCCGGACACCAGAAAAGCAGCAATTGTTGATGCGTCTTATGCGCCCGAGCGCACGTTGGAACGGGCCGAGCGGAATGGACTCGAGGTCTGCTATATCATCAGCACGCATTCGCACCCGGATCATATTGCCGGCAATGGCTATCTTGCTGCACGCACCGCGGCACCCGAGGTTCTGCATGAAAGCACCCCGCATCCCTGCCAGGTGCGTGTGACCGATAACGAAGAACTGCGGGTGGGATCGATTTCGCTGCGCTTCCTGCATACCCCCGGGCATATCCCCGACCACGTTTGCGTGTTGGTCGAAGAGAAATTGCTCACGGGCGATATTCTTTTCGTCGGGAAAATTGGCGGCACCGGTCCTCATTTCCCGTTGAGCGACCCTCGCCAGCAATGGGACAGCCTGCATCGGTTGATGCGTCTCGACGGAAACATAGAGGTATGGCCGGGCCACGACTATGGCGTGCAACCGTCCTCTACGATTAGCAACGAGAACATGACCAACCCCTTCCTGCTGACGAAGACCTATGATGAGTTTCTCCACCTCAAAGAACATTGGAGTCAAGCCCATTCTTAGTTGAAACTCTCCACGGCTCACGATGGGTCATGCAACCTTCTTCTTCGATCTCGTCGACGTCTTCGCCTCAATTTTCAGCTCTCGCTGGAGGGCTTCGCGGAGCTTTGGAAGATGACGGTAGCCGATCACCTTCCTCAGGCGCGGTTCGATGTCGATGAGCGCCGTCGCCAACCAGCGTTGCCGCTGACTCGAGTTCTTCCAATGATCGACCTTCGCACACCTTTCCTCGACAAGGGCATTGACCGATTCCAGGCAATTCGTCGTCTTGAACGAACGGCCCAAGACCCCGTACACGCCGAGCCGATGCAACGTGAGGGTCTCTTCCAGGCCTTCCTCAAGGCTCGCAGCCCCCGATTGGTTTCGCTCCTCGAGCTCTCCATGGAGCTCTCCGAGCGCCGCCCGAGCTTCGTCGTACTCCGGGCGCTCGTAGGCCCGCTGCAGCCGGCGTCGCCACACGGCTTGCTCGGTCTTCGATAGGTATCTCACGACGTTCTCGCGTTTGTGCCATTGGCAGCGTTGGACCAGGGCTCGATTCCTGAATGCCTTCTTGACCGCCGCCCGCAGACCTTTGCCGCCGTCGACAATCACCAGCACGCCTTCAGAGATGTCCAGGCCCCGCTCCATCAACGAACGGAGAAACGGAGTCAGCACTTGCTCGTTCTCCGTGTCGGTCTCCACGAAGCCCAAGAAGCGTTTGTCGCCCGAAAGCGTGACGCCCAGGGCCACTACCATCAGGGCGTCGGCAAACGCCTTCCCGTCCAGGAAGATCGCCACGACGTCCTCGCCACTCAGATCCCGCTCCTGCATCTCCCGAAGTTTCGCGGCACTCGCCTGGACGAATCCTCGAGACACCGTCGAACTCGACAGTCCGATCGCTCCCGGAATCGCTTCAGCGGCCGATTCATAGTTCCGGCAGGAGATCCCATACAGCACACGTCTGAGCAGTAGCTCGTTCACCGCGCCACCCGGACTGAGTTCCTCGTAGGTCCGAAGCGGAATCTCCCCGCCCGCCACGCTGCGCACTCGAGGCACCCGAACCGGCACCCGCTGGCCACCCAGCCCCACGGTCCCCGGATTGCTCCCGTGTCGCCGGCCCCGCAACGCCGCCTCCTTTCGTGCGTATCGCTCACCCGCCAACGACTTCACTTCCTCGTCGAGCAACTCCTCCACGTGCATCAACCCCAGTGGGATCAACGCCCGAATCATCTCCACCTTCGAGTCCAATTCCAGTCCCGAGTATTCCTCCCGGCTCAGGACCTCGACCTCACCCAGCACACGCGACTTCTTGCGTTTCTTTACCGAACGTAACAGACTCCTCATCTCGGCTCCTTTCTCTTACAGGCTTGATGTTGTTTCTTCCAATACCATCAAACCATGGGGTTTGGAGCCGTTTCAATTTCCAACTAAGATTGGCACACATTCGAACATTGGGCTGAATACAAGAAAACGCACAACATCACTTAACAGCGTGCGGCAGAGTTGACGGTGTTAAGTCGGGCCAATCATGGCCGCCTGTCACGGCGCAACGTCGGGCCGGTTCGACTGCCGGCGCGGTCTGTGACCGCAGGCATTTCGACGAGGATCGAATCTGTGAGCACACCGAGCCCACCGGGCTATGGTTAGAATGGGTGCACTGTGGCGTTGAATGGGATACGCAACGTGGTTGCATGGCTGCTCAGGACGCTGTCCGACGGTAATGTACAGAAAGGTATTTGCAGAAAGGTGCCAGGCGAGCGGTGCGTTTCGTCCAGCGGGAGGTCAAACTGTGGGTCTCGCTTTGCCGTTCGGCCATCGCTGCCATCGCTGGAATTTCTCGGACTGACCTCGGAGGTCGTACATCGGTAACAGAAAATCAAGGAGTTCGAAATGAAGCACATTCAAACGGTTTCGGTAGCTGTCCTGCTGCTGGTGCTGGCCCCGCTGTCAGGACTTGCCCAGGACACGAGCATGAGTTTTTTCGTAACGAGCGCTGGTCCGGGGGACGGAGGTAATCTGGGCGGCCTCATCGGTGCCGATGCCCATTGCCAGCAACTGGCAGCCGCCGTCGGTGCCGGGAACAAGACCTGGGTCGCCTACCTGAGCCAGAGCCAGCGAGCTGTAACGATCGACGCGCGTGACCGCATCGGTGACGGGCCGTGGTACAGCCCAACCGGTATCAAAGTGGCCGAGAACGTCGAGGATTTGCACTCTGACAGTTCCAATGTCACCGCACGCACATCATTGACGGAACGGGGTGAGGCGGTCTCCAACCACGACATATTGACCGGCTCGCAGCCCGACGGCACGGCTTTTCCGTTTGCCATGATGGACATGCTGGATTTCGATGACCACACGATGACGTGTTGGAACTGGACCAGCAACTCCAGCGACCACTGGGCCATGATCGGACACAGCGACCGTGATGGCAGCGTCGGCTTTTCCTCCTGGAACGGGGCGCATCCGGTCCGGAGCTGCAGCGGGGCCGACGGGGGCAGCGGTTTCCTCTTCTACTGCTTCGCCCTTAATTAAGGCGTCAGTCAACGAAACACAGGAAGGAGTGGAAGCCGCCCGCAGGCGCCCCCGTCCGCAAGCATGCCTCGATCTCGTCTTCAGTGTGCTGAGTCAGCATGACGCGTACTCTGTTTCGGGGTGTTTCTTTGGGACGGCCACGTTGCGGTCGGGGTAGAGCGATCGACAGCCGTTCTCTCGACCGCATGCGGTGTTCCCTGATACCGATGGGAGATACGCCATGATTGTCCAATCCGCGCCCGCTGGGCAGACCCGATACTTTGTAATCAAACTCGAAGAGCATCTCGAACTGGTGGGGCAACTGGCCGAGAACTTCGGCAATGATGACTTTCAGGCGCCCGAGCCACGGGAGGAGTTTCTCTACGTATGCCGATCCCACGACAGAGGGTGGCGAGACTTCGACGACAATCCGCCCCTCGACCCCCGGTCGGGCTTGCCCTACAACCTCGTTGAAACACCGATTCCCATAATGATGCTGACCAGTTCCAGTTCGCCCGAGCACAACGAGGCCCGGCATCCCTATTGCGGATTGGTTGGCAGCATGCACATCTGGGGGCTCTACAACGGCCGCTACGGATTTTCCGACAGCGTGCTCATTGACGCAATCCCTGTCGAACACCGTGCGATGGTCGACGGGATGCTGAACAGGGAGTATCAGCGTCAGAAAAGATTGAAGCTGGAACTGGCGTCCAACCCCGACACGGCGCCGTGGGTCGAGGAAAAGAGGCTATTTGCAAACTACAAGCTGCTGCAGATGTTCGACACGATGGCGCTCTATTTCAACTGCACTCACGAGGCGGCTCGACGGGAATCAACGTTTACTCACGTCCCCAGCAACGCCGATGACGACGTCGACATCCGCATCCGACCCCAGGCCGGCAACAAGTACGTTGTGTCTCCCTATCCCTTCAGCAGAAACCCGCTCGAAGTCTCGTTTCAGGGACGCTTTCTGACGCCCTGGACTGACGGCGAGGCACCGGACATGGCAGCCGTCATGCGAGACACGCCGACCCAACCCCAAACCGCGGTGTTGGTTGACGCCTGAAGGCCGGTTGCATTGGGCATGCGGGCCAGGTCGTCCGATTCTCCTGGCTGAATGTGCCGGAGATCGCACAGGAAACTCTCCGATACGAACCGCTCAGATTGCTGTCCAACCACCATCGATGTAGAGCGTCTGGCCGGTGACGTAGGAGGCGGCGTCGGAGGCCAGATAGATCGCCGCGCCGACGATGTCTTCAACTTTTGCAAGCCGCCCCAGCGGCGTCTGTCCGACGATGGCATCCCGAAGTTCAGGGTTCTGACGCAGACCCTCGGTTAAATCGGTTTCGACAAATCCAGGCGCAATCGCATTGACCAGGATGTTGTGGGGCGCCCACTCCGCGGCAAGGACACGGGTGAGTTGTTCGAGGCCGCCTTTGGCCGCGCAGTAGGCCGCCATATTGGGCAGAGCGACCCGGCCGCCGACCGAACTGATGTTGATAATGCGACCCGAAGTCTGGGGAATCATGACCCGTCCGGCGGCCTGAGCGCAGAGAAATGCACCTTTCAGGTTAACGGCCATGATCTCATCCCACTCGACCTCGCTCACCCGTTCGGCCTTCTTGAAGATGGGCGAAATCCCGGCGTTGTTGACGAGCACGTCGAGCCGCCCGAAACTCTTCACGGTGGCGCCCACGAGATGCTCGACTTCCGCAGGATTGCTGACGTCGGCGGGCACGGCCAGGCTGGTGCCGCCGCCGGCTGCAACTGCCTGGGCAACCTCCTCGACGAGTGCCGCATTGCGGGCGGTCACCGTTACCGACGCGCCGCCGGCGGCCAGAGCCTCAACGATCGCCCGGCCGATCCCGCGGCTGCTCCCCGTCACAATCGCCACCTTGCCGCTCAACGAGAAATGGAAGGGTGTATTCATAGAGGCGTCCGTTCTTTACCTGGGGATGCCACCCACTCCGCGTAACTTTTTGCGCGCGCCGCCTTGTACTCACGTAGGATCGTCATCTTTTCGGCTTCGAGCGAACCTTCGGCATGAATCGCAAGCACGGCCTGGTAGCCTCCAAAGTCACCGGTAGTCAAATCGGAAATCATGTTGATCGTTCGCAGGCGCTCTTCGGTGGAGAATCCGCTCCGGCCCCCAAGATAGTGTTGGATTTCGTCACCCGTTTCCGGACTTCTCAGGTCTTCCTCGCCCGGTCCGGTCACGAGGAGCCCTCCGGTCAAATCCTGGACATGCATTAACGCCTGGTGATAGTTGGCTGCGAAGTGAAGCTTGGCAATGTTGACCACTTCCGTGTTCGGAATGGCGATACCTTCTTCGATGGTGCAATCGAGCGCCGCCATTCTCGTCAGCATCCGCACGGTCTGCGCATAGCTGATCAGCCACGTGAGCTTCTCACGAACATGGCTGGCGCGATCGATGCCATTCTGATCCGCGATGAGTTGCGCGCTCCCGACCAGCAGGTCCAGCAGCGGCAGCTTGTAAGAAATCGCGGTGAAGCGATGAAACTCGACGAAGGTTTTGGCGAGCAGGCCGGCAAACTGCCATTCGCCGTTCAGGAAGACCCGTTCGTTCGGAACGAACACATCGTCAAAGATTGTCAGTGTCTCCATCATCTTGTGGCGAGAGCTGATCGGGTGTGTGAAGGTGCTGCCGCTGCCGGAGCCATAGGGACTCGCAATCATTCTCACACCCCGGGTACTGGCTGGAATGCAGAACGCAACGGCATAATCGGCGTCCGATTCGCCTAAGTTGCGTGTCGGAACGACAAACAACTCATTCGCATTGGGCGTAACAGACGTATGGACCTTTGCACCGCGCACGATGATCCCGTCGCTACGCCGCTCGACAATCCGGACGTAGTAATCGGGATTGCCCTGTTCGGCGGGTCCCAGGCCGCGATCGCCCTTCACATCGGTTTGCGCAACCGCCATCGCAAGGTCGTTGCTCCGGCAGTGTTCGTAGATCGCGCGCACCCGTGAGACGTAGTCTGTGCCCAGTTTGTCATCCATCTGCCGGGCGACGAGCTGGAGGGCGAACAGACAATCAGTGCCGATTTCCTTAATCAGAACGACCAGGGTCCGGCCGAGGCGGGTCGATAGCTCGATCAATTCGCTGCGCCTGAGGAGATCGTCGCTACCGCCGGGGACTTCGAAGTACCGGCTGTATTCTTCACCGGATGCCGGATCCAGACAGACGGCCAGTTTGCGGTAGTCAGAATCGTGGGCAATCGCATAGTCAATCGATGCGTGATTCACGGCTATGCCGATGACGGGATGTGTGGTGACGTCTTCGACGCGCCGCCCGCCGAAGTAAACGACACGTCCATCACGCAGGCTTTCCTGGTATTCGGCAACTGTTCGAAGCCCCATCACTCGCTCCCGTCGCGGTTTCGCAGGATATATTTCTGGATCTTGCCGGTTGAAGTTTTCGGAAGTTCGCTCACGAACTCGACGTGTTTCGGACACTTGAATCCGGCCAGTCGTTCCCTGCAATAGGTGTAGAGTTCCTCGGCCGTCATTTCGGCGCCGGGCTTGGTCACAACGAAGGCTCTGGGCACTTCCACCCAACGTTCGTGAGGACAGGCAACGACGGCCACTTCCAGTACCGCCGGGTGTGTGTAGATCACCCGTTCGACCTCCAGGGTTGAAACATTCTCTCCGCCGGAGATTATGATGTCCTTGGCCCGGTCTTTCATCTCCGCGTACCCGTTCGGATGAACAACGGCGAGATCTGCGGTGTGAAACCATCCCCCGCGAAATACTTCTCGAGTGGCCTCCTCGTCCTGGTAGTAGCCCTTCATTACAGCATTTCCGCGAATGACGAGCTCGCCAATCTCCGACCCGTCGGGGGCGACATCAACCATGTCCTCACCGACGACCCGTTGCTCTACCATGAGATCTGCAACGCCTTGTCTTGCTTTCACCCCGGCCTGTTCGTCGAACGACAGCGCGTTCCATTCCGGTAGCCACTGGCAGATGGTCGAAGGACCGTAGGTTTCGGTGAGTCCGTAGAGGTGGATCACGCGCGCCCCGACAGCCTCGATGTTGCGAATCACCTGCGGAGCGGGCGGGGCCCCTCCCGTCATTATGGTCAATTGGGTCTCAAGGTCCAGTCTTACGGATGTTGCATATTCGGCCAAATCGATGAGGACCGTCGGGGCCGCACAGAGGTGAGTGATGCCCTCTGCCTGGATCAGGCCGAACACTTCCGCCGGAACCGGCCGCTCGAGGCAAACATGCAATCCGCTGACCGCGGTGACTGACCAGGGATAACACCACCCGTTACAGTGGAACATCGGCAAGGTCCAGAGGTAGCGCGCGGCGCTGGTCAGTTCGACCTCCACCACGTTGCCAATCGCATTCAGGTAGGCCCCGCGATGGCTATACATTACGCCCTTGAGCTGGCCCGTCGTCCCACTCGTATAGTTCAGAGCAATGAGATCGTTTTCGTTGTCGATCGTGTGCGCCAGCGACTGATCGACGCCGGATGCCAGGAGTTCTTGGTAAGACAGATCGCCGCCGGGCACCCGGTCGTCCTTGACCGTGATCACGCGTTTGAGTTCCGGACACTCGGCCTTGAGTTCGCCTAATTGCTCAAGCAGTGCCGGATCGACCACCAGTACCCGGATGCCGGCGTGTTGGAGAATGTAAACAACTTCCGGTCTGGCCAGCCGGGTGTTGATGGCCACAAGCACCGCGCCGCTCATGGGCACTCCGAAGTGAGCATTCAATAGCGGTTCACCATTCATCAGCAGAAACCCGACACGATCACCGGGTTTTACACCGAGTCTGGCGAGGCCTCCGGCGAGTGCCTGTGCTCTCTCGTGAAACTCCCGGTGGGTGAAGCGCGTCTGGCCGTCTACGACGGCGATACGATCAGGAAAGAGGCGCGCGCTTCGGTCGAGAAACGAGAGCGGTGTGAGTGGCTGGAAGTTGACAGTCATGCCCAGAGAAAGGTGAATGGTCCCGTCCGCCGATCGTACAAATGCCTGCTGAATGGCCCACCAAATCAGTCACCGAAACAGCTTCACCACGGGCTGGTAGGGATTCCCCGTGCCGGCATCGGACCCTCAATCTCCGAACATGAGGGGTGTTGGCAGCGTCCTTCGGAATGTACTGAATTATTTCCGTAAAAACCACACGAGAATGCGAATCACCCGCCGAACGTCAGGCAGCAGCTATAATCTGACACCAGGCATCGGAGGGCCGTCGCATGACACGACTCGCATTCGGGTTTCTACTGATTACACTTCTGTCGGCAGCGTCCGCCAGCGCCCAGGATCGTCTCCCCCAGGATCGTCTCCCCCAGGATCGTCTGCCAATGATACCAGCCGACGGGTTGACCGAGGCCCAGACGAAGGCTCTTGCCGAGTACAGATCCATTCGTGGAGTCGATCTTGTCGGACCGCCATGGTCCGTCATTCTGCGGGTTCCGGACCTGGTGGTTCCTTCATTGCAGATGAGGATGCACAACATCAACAACAGCGCTCTCAGCCCGAAGCTTACCGAGTTCGCGATCCTGATTGCTGCGCGTTTCCTGACCAGCAACTTCGTGTGGTCTATCCACGCTCCGGCCGCGCGCCAGGCTGGACTCAGCGCATCGATTATCGCTGCCCTCGCCGACGGACGCCGTCCGACGGAGATGGTTGAAGAAGAAGAAATCCTCTACGACTTCTGTACCGAACTGCTGAGGAATCACAGCGTCAGCGACGGAACCTATGAGCGCGCTCTCGCCGAACTTGGTGAAGCTGGAGTGGTGGAAGCTGCGAGTCTGGAAGGTTACTACATCTATATCGCAATGATCATGAACGTGGCCCGGTCCCCGCTTCCCGCCGGCCAGAGTCCCGGGTTAGTCCCGTTTCCGAACTAATGCACGAACCCGGTCAGACCCGATTTGGGCGGTACGGGTCACTTGGGAACACGGACTCCTGGCTGGAAGCCGCTTTGATTGCTCAATTCGATTTCGAAGGCAGGATGCCGGCAGACGTTCAGGCATGAAACGATGAATAATCAGAAGTCATTTCAAGGATGATCGATGGGATTCAACAATTTGCCGAGTGGCTCGCTCAAACGTCACTTAGCACCCTGATCGTAGCCCACGGCGATTGGGCCATTCCGACGCTTCAATCCGTTCACATTGTGGCTATTGGCCTCGTGCTGGCATCCGTGCTGATGATCGATCTGCGTGTCCTGGGATGGGCTGGACACGACCAGACGCTGCGCCAGACTACGAACCGGTTCGGCCCCTGGTTGTCGGCGGCATTACTGGTGCTGCTGGTTACGGGATTCCTGATGGTGGTCGGCGAGCCTCTGCGGGAACTGGTGAACCTCTCCTTCTGGCTCAAGATGTTCCTGGTGGTCATTGGCACGCTGATCGCGGTGATTTTCCAGATCACCCTGAGAAACAACGAGCAGCATTGGGAGGAGACGCTGGTGCACCGCCGCAGGACTAAATCGCTTGCGGTCGTCACCCTGCTGGTCTGGGTTGGCATCGTCATCCTAGGGCGTTTGATCGCCTATGACTACGTGTGGGGCAGCTGGTCGCCGACGGGGTGAGTTGAGCCTGCCAAGAATTCGGAATTTGGAGCGACGGCATGGATATCGTTGGCTTTCTGGAATCACTGGAATCATCGAATCTCGCAAGCGGAATCCGGGATTCGCTGTACCTGTTTCCGGTGATCGAATGCTTCCATGTCCTTGGACTGGCCCTGGTTTTCGGCACGATCGTCATCGTCGACCTTCGATTGCTCGGTGTTGCATCGACTGGCCGGCCCTTTACGCGGATTACGTCCGACGTCATGAAGTGGACCTGGGGCGCCTTTGTGTTTACGGCCGCCACAGGGCTGCTGATGTTCATTACGAATGCCAGCGTGTATTACGACAAC
This sequence comes from Terriglobia bacterium, assembly GCA_965263045.1. Lineage (GTDB taxonomy): Bacteria > Acidobacteriota > Terriglobia > 20CM-2-55-15 > 20CM-2-55-15. The sequence continues at coordinate 5,068,349 of CBDHGK010000041.1, read as the reverse complement.
TTCTTTTTCCGGACCAAGATTGCCCTGCTCGCGCTTTCCGGAATAAACATCCTGATATTCGAGCTCACCGCGGGCCGGGCGGTGAAACGCTGGGATAAAGACGCCGGCGCGCCCGCGGCCGGGAAAACCGCTGCGGTCCTGTCGCTCGTGCTCTGGATAACGATCATTTTTATGGGCCGGTGGATCGGCTACACCACGTCGGACACTGATGTCCAGCTGGATCCCGGGATCAATCTTGACGATCTCTTCCCACCCCGTACCGATGACACCGTGGCGCCCGAATAACGAAAACTAAAGCCCCCGTAGGGCTGCTGTCGGATCTGTGGTAACTGACGCCTCCGACGCGAAAGCGTCAGGCTGCGCAACTCAGCCGACGCGAATCTCTGAACGCCGCCGTTCAAGACTCATAATCTTTGATTCAATGCGAATTCCCCCCAGACAGGTCGAATTTCCAATGAGTTACTCCCTGCCATGCGTCCTATGATTTAATGTCTGGTAAGTAGCGGCATGGCTTCCGACAATAGGGGTCCGCTCTGCGTGACTTCCTGCTGTCTGATTAGGAGGGGAGAGAAATGACTGTAGTCCGTACCACGATTGGCGCGACGGTTTTGTCGCTTCTAATGATAGCAGGGACGGTATCGGTGGCGTCGGCCCAGCTGGAACCGCCGGAGGTGCCGAGCCTGCGCGGCGCACCGTTTCCGTCCGTGAATCCGCCGCCCGCGGTACGCAGTCACGGCGAGGGCCCGGAATGGGACGGCCGGCCGCCCGAAGGCGTCGAGCCTCTTCCCGTGGACGTCTTCTCGACCACAGATTTCTACAAAGACAGGGATCTCTGGATGGACCCGCGGTACTGGCGCTGCAACGCCCCGAGACAGATGGCCGATCTGCGCAGCGGCGGAGCCGGCACCAGCACATCCGACCCGCGAATCGGGAGCAATCCACCACTATCGGCCCGTTGGGGCGACTGCAATATGGATTGGCCTCGCGAGAACATCGTGAGCCCCTATCCTTTCTCGAGCGCGAAAGACCACTACGCGGCTCTGATGGCGGATGCCGAATCCCGAGGCGGACCGACTGTCCATACCTATGAATCGATGCCCAAATGGGATGGGGTCTACCGGACCTATGCTCCCCAGCGGCGGGCGGTCTGGAACTACATGCGCGCGAACCAGTTCCCGACCATATTGTCCCTGCTGACGCCCGAGCATCAGCAGCGCATGGTGCAACAGCTCTATCATGAGGGCGTCGATGCCGCCCACCAGTGGTCCGCTTCGTATTGCTGGCCGGAGGGCTACATGAGGCAGTGGGCCACGGGCGGTACCGTGCCGAGTCGGATTGTCGTAACCCCGGAAGTCGTCGTGATGCTGGGTACCACGATGACGCGTACCGTCCACCTCGGCCGGGAGTTCCCCATCGGGTCGGACGTGCCGCAGTGGTACGGAGACACGATCGGTTTCTGGGACGGCGACGCGCTGATCACCATGACCTCGAACGTGAAAGGCTGGAACCAGCATTCGAGTTGGGAATGGAGCGATGAACTTGAGGCGATCGAGATCATGACTCCCGTTCAGGATGCAGCGGGTGCGTTCATGGGAATCGATTGGGAAACTGTGATCTACGATTCGCAGGCGCTCGTGGAACCGGTGCGAATTCTGTGGCACAGGAGTCACAACCAGTCGTTGGCTGAGGCTGGTCGGCACTCAAACAACGAATGCACCCGTCCTCTCTATCCCGTTGATGGATTCGCGGCGCCGGTCGCGCCGGGGGAAGTCATCCAGTTTCGGGTCCCGGATATGGGCAACCGGCCGTGGGCCGAGAACTGGGAATTATATTTCGAGCAGGATATGGAACGGCCCACCGAAGAGCTCGACCTGGGTTTTCAATAAATATTTCAGCGGAGGATTGGCAATGTGTAATAAAAAATATATGACCGCGATGGTGCCGATGGCGATCCTTTTGGCTGCTACGGTGTCGGTGCTGCTGTGGGCCCCCTCGGCGGATGCGCATCATTCGTATGCCATGTACAACGGAACGCTTTATCATGTTTATACCGGAGTGGTCGTTCGCATCATACCCAACGCCGCCCACTTCGAAATGCACATGGTCCCCTTGAACGAGCAGCGGGACGCCCTGGCGCGTGGTGCGGATGGGGAGCCTGAAGTCTGGGTGCTTCAGATGGAAAGTTCCGCGCAAGCACTCAGAGATGGAATTACACCCGAAAGCTTTCCACAGGGCGCGGTCTTCAGCATGGGAATCCACCCGCTGCGGAGCGGCAGACGGAGCGGAGACCGGGGCGATTCGGGTCTGTTCCAGTGTCCGAAAGGCGAAGTCCCGGAGCCGGGGATGCATTGCGACTCGGTCGAGGGTAGCCAGGCCTTCGGGGATGGCGTGATACCCGCAGACGCCAGGTCTGCCCGTTGACACGATTTCATGCAGCTCTGCTTCTGGCGGATGGTGGGAGACCCTCGCCGGTGAACCCGCTCGAGATAATCTGAGTCAAGGCGAGCAAAGCTCTATTGGTGAAATGTGAAGGGCGAAGGGGCCGCCGCCCGTCGCCGCGTCCGCCTCATCCGGCCGGTTCGATCCGCACGATGCTTCCGCCTGCCGCACCTCCCGCGCTGAAACGCCCATCCGTAGCGGCATTGATCACTAGATAGATGAACCCGTCCGGTCCTTGACGCAGGTCGCGGACCCGGCCAACACCGGTGACCACGGCTTCCCGGAACTGGGTGAACAAGGGTGTGTCCACGTCCGGGCGGATCTCGCCAAACGAGACGCGGTGAACCTGCTGGGTGGAGAGTCCTCCCACAAAGAGATCGCCCCTCCATTCGGGAAACTGATCGCCGTTATAGAAGACCAGGCCGGAAATATTGAGCGTCGGATTCCACGAAATGAAGGGCCACTTCAAATCAAGGTCCCTGGGCGCGGACATGGTCGGGTTGCCGCCCCCCTCACCTCCGACCGAAAGGAAGGGCCAGCCGTAGTTCGCGCCCGCTTCGAGGATGTTGACCTCGTCCCCGTGCTCGTTCACCCAGACGTCGCCAGTTTCGGGATGAACGACGACGGCATGCTGATTGCGATGTCCAGCGGTGAAGATTTCCGGCCGGTGGCCCGGGCGGCCGATAAAAGGATTGTCGTCGGGAGCGGTCCCGTCGTCGTTCAGGCGCAGAACCTTTCCGCTGTGGTCGCCCATATCCTGCGCTCGCTCGGGAACGTTCGCATCACTGGTGGCCACGAAAAGCGTGCCGTCCCCGGCGAACGCAAGCCGTGCGGACAGGTGTCCCCGCGTCGTGGACAAGGCGTCGGCAACAAAAACATCGCTTATGTCTGTCATCTCGGTCCCATCGAACACGCCACGGCCCACTGCCGTCGTCACGCCCCCGGGGACGGCCTTCGTGAAGGTGAAATAGACCCGGTTGTTCTCCGAAAAATTCGGGTGGAGGGCCAGATCCATCAAGCCTCCACCGGTCCCGGCCTGCACGGACACGCTGCCAACGGGTTCCGGTGTCAGCACGCCGTCACGAATCAGCCGGAACTGGCCATCCTGTTCCGTGACCAGCATGCTTCCGTCCGGCAGGAACGCAAGGCAGTAGGGGTTCAACAGGCCTTCGGCTACGGTCACGACACGAACCGGATACTCCTCGGATTCGAACACCGGCCCGCCCGTCGTTGCGACCTCAGCCGGTGGACTCTCAGGAGCCGGGCCCTCGGGCGTGCATCCCGCCGTGACGATGAAAATCAGCGCAGCAACCATGCTGACTGAACGAAATGGTCTTTGTCGGAACGGATGATCCATAGTGGTCCCCTCAATGAATGGGTCTTGACACCGGGTCCAGACACCAATCTTTAAAATCCAATCGCAATTGGGCCGACGCAGCCCCATTCGACGTATATGCGGATCCTTGTGCTTCGAACGAACAACTCACCCTTAACAGCCCGTGGCAGAAGTCTCGCGGGTCGCGTTACGGCCAAACGGGGCCGGATTCTAGGAGGCGACGACGCTGCAATGCTCATTCATTACGAGGAGTCGGCGACAACGAAGACAGCCCCGTTTCGCCGTAACCCTATGGGCGCAGGGGGGTTCGGGCCACAGGCATTGTCGTTCGTCGGTCACGATGAAAAGACATCGTTCCGCTCCTCACTTCGCGCCTGCAACCCGAAGACCCCTGCGCGCGGCCCGCGAGACTTCTGCCACGGGCTGTTAGGAATCAATGGGGGCCCATGTCTACGTGACCGGGGTCGCCCGCATCGAAACCGCCATAGGGCTGCGAGACGGTTTCCAACTTATATCACTTCGGTCAAACATTGCCCGGTGCGGCTTGGGTTTAGCGTGCTCTGTGTGGACGAGATCATGATGTCAGCGAAACTGTCGTTCCCTCGGTTCAGGATTTGAGAGTTTGATTGCGCCCGACGCTCTGCCTAAGTATTCTTTGCACAGTCGTTGGGCTGGCCTCCGAACGTCTGAGCGCGATGAAACCCGGCTCGCAACATTTATTTCGTAGGAAACGGTGGCCGGTCGGTCTGTGAATCACGAAAGCTGAAAAGGAGAGCGATCCATGCGCGGTCTATTATTATTTGTCGTCGGAATAGGGATTGGCCTGGCTGTCCAGTCCGGGATTGCCCAGAACCGGAACAGCGGAATTGTTGGTCTGAATCATGTTGCGCTCAGCGTCCCGGACATTGACGAAGCGGTGTCTTACTACACCGGGACGATGGGGTTTCCCGAGGCGTTTCGCGTTACCGGTGACGACGGACAGATCCGGTTGGTCTATGTGCAGATCAGCCGAAATACGTTTGTCGAACTGCAACCGGCCAATGCCGACAGGCCAGCGGGAATCAATCATCTCGGCTTGCATGTGGAAAACATGGAAGCGGCCACTGAGATGTTCAAGCAGCGGGGAGCCAATGTCAGTGAAATTCGGAACAGTGCGACCGAGGCCATCCTGTCGAATATCATGGATCTGAACGGCATCCGGATCGAGCTCGCAGAATTGCCGCCCCAGTCGCTGCACCGACAGGCCATGGAACGCTGGAACCGCTAAGGCCCAAGACAGCACTCCCCCACGACGCGCTGCTTCCGTGAATTGGGCGATCGGGGAACCATCGCATGGCGTGGTTTCATGTTTCCAGCCGGGCCTTTGACCCGAGGCCCGGGCTGTTGCCGACGAGATTCTCAGGACTGCCCGAACCTCAAATCGGAGGGTGCTCGGTCATTACATCTTATCGGAGGCCGGTAGCCACACCGATTTCCGCGTAGGACTTCCACAAAGCCATGCCAACCACGAAACACGAGAGCTTTGGGAGCAAATTATCCTAATGCGGTCGGCGCTTGGCCATCCGAATGTAAGTCAACACACCGATCCCAACCTCAGAACACATGAGCCCCGGAAGCCAACTGTTCTGAAACGGTCCGCCCGACGATGTTTTCACCAAACTGGCTATCCTGTCTGCAATTGTCGCTCAACCTCGCTGAGCGGAGCACACAGTTAGTTCACAGAATAATCCGCTCCACCTCATCCAGGCTGGCTTCCTGAGCCCGGCGATCGTAGAGCTTCGTCGTGCGCGGTGAGGCGTGCGCCTCCATGAACTGAGCGTGTTCGAACTGGCCATCGTTTTTCAAATACGCCGTGATCCCGGTCGCCCGAAAGCTGTGATTGCTGAAACGATCGCCGAGAGCTGCAGCTTTGCAGCGGCGCTTGAACATGGCGAGCGCTTCTCGCCGATCGAGCCGCCGAGACGTGAAACCGTCATGCGTGCGATTAACAGAAGGGAAGAGGGGACCGTCTTCGGATTCCAGAAGAGCGAGATACTCATCCATATAAAGGAACGAAGCGAGAAAAACGGGACGCCTCAGCCCTACATTCCATCCGTTCTAGAAATCGGATGTCGTTGGCTGAGATGCAACGCTACACCACAGTCGGGTTTACTGACACCGGTCGTGGCTTGTGTCTCTGGCTCGCGAGCCTGTTCCTGAATTTGCATAGAAACGCCCTCCGGTCAAGCCCGCAGCGGCTTGACCATTACTGCCTTTTTCGTGGGTTTCCACAGAATGTTTTGCTCCAGGATGCCCTGTAAGAGACGATCGCGATCGCGGCCGGCCCTCAGGTCCTGGATTTTTTCACTCGTTTCTTCTTCCTAGGCCAAGACCGAAAGTCATGTTGTCCCACGTCCACCTCACACGAGCTCCAGCCGCACCTCGCGGCCGACAGCCTGGGCGGCCCGCTGCAACGTCTCCAGCGTGACCGCTTCATTCTCAGGGTCCAGAAGCCGGTTGAGAGCGGCGCGGCTGGTGTTCATCCGGCGCGCCATTTCGGTCTTGCTGAGTTCCTTCTCAGCCATCGCCGCTTCGAGCTGGCGCGCCAGCACCCGCTTGACGGCAGCACGTGTCACTTCCTCGTAGGTTCCGTCCTTCCGGAGGAACTCATCGAAGGATGACCCGATGTTTTTCTCTTTCATTGCCCTTCTCCTTTCTTGCGCTTGAGGGCGAGTTCAATATCGCGCTGCGGCGTCTTCTGCGTCTGCTTGATGAAGCCGTGGAGCAAAATCATCTGCCCTCTGGCCACGCAGAAGATCACTCGAGCGATCCGTCCATGCGGCAGGCTGCTTCTGACTTCCCAAAGGCCGTGGCCTAAAGAATCAATGAGCGGCTTGCCGATCGGCCAGGAAAACTCAACGTCCTTGATGTCCGTGCCGATCACCCTGCGGTCACCCGGCGACAACCCCAAGAGCCACTCCCGAACGGGTTCTCGGCCGCTGTCAGAACGGTAGAATCGCGCCGGAAGTCGCTTGAGTTCCTCAGGCATACACTACCGTATCAAAAATGATACGTTCTTTCAAGTCTTTTATTATCAGTTGTTATGGCGAAGAACTCGCCTTTAGGATGCCCTATAAGCGACGATCGCGATACGTCCCGATATGGATTTCGGACTTTCTTTACCTTAATAGATCTTAGTTTTCTACCCTCTTTGCCTCTCCCTCAAGGGACAGCTCGCTTTTTCAACACGGCTCTTGACCAGTCGATGCTGAAACTTTGGAAGCTCGGTTCTTTAAGGCTTTCTCAGGAAGCCTTCGGGGGTGAATGCGCGCGGATGCGCGCAGAGGGGGCAGAGCCCTCTTCCCTAGCGGAGTGGGCCTTTCTCCGGAGCCGCCCTACTTTCAGAACAGCCCGCGCGGTCGGCCGGGTCAAGGGCGTCAGCCGCGTAGCGGGCGCGTCGTAGGTCCGACCTTTGATGCGGACGGACGATTAGCGGGCTACACTGGCTATCAATAGAAAGGCGCTCGGAGTGTTCTTCAAAACAAATGAAAGTACGTCCGCTAGGCCGTTCCGTCTTTTATTGCTTACCGATCCTGCCCATAGTCGAATTTGCGAGTATTTTCCCGGGTTAGCCAGAGACAGATTAAAGCGTTAGAGTTCGGCCGAAAGCAGTGTCCGCCCTGAGATTGCGGGCAACCGGCTGGCCGGAAAATACTCGCTGTGACAGGCGTGCCGGTATAACATGTGCTCACTCTGGAGAACCACACAGACTTGAGATCCCGGAAACGACGGGATGAAGATTTGGGAGGATCAACGATGCGTCGGATGCCAGTCATCGCGGCTATATTTAGCCTGTTTATTTCGTGCCCTTCCTTTGCGCAGGGGTGGATCGAGTTTGCCAGTCAGCAAGACTACTTCACGATCAATTTCCCGGGTGAACCGGATGTGCGCGACATCACCTACGACACCGAGTACTTCGTCACATTGCCCGGTCGCATCTATAGCAGAGAGGTTGGACCGAACCGCTACTCGGTCACCGTCATTGACTTCACCAATTCCGCCCATCGGCACGCCGAGCGGGCCGCCGAGTGCCGGGCCTCCGGAGGAGACGGGGACAGTTGCAACGATCGCACGGCGACTGAATTGCGGTCCGCGATCGACTTCGCGACATGGGACCTCTTAAATAGGGACGCCAAGTTGACCCATTTCGTGTACACACAGGCGGACCGAGTGGAAGGAAATTCACTGCAGCTCGACAACGCTGACGGTACGCGGACGTACGCGTCGGTCTACATGCACGAAGACCGTCTCTATATCCTGGACGGTACCGTCCCCGTCAATGCTGTGCCACCGGCGCTGTTTCAGCAGTCCATGGGTTTCCTCGACGAAGAAGGAAAATCGATTCGATACAGTTCGACCTATACCAACGGATTTCCCGCGCCCCCGCGCGCCAGATGAGCTTCGGGCGGCTCCGTGCGGAACGGATATTCTGTAGAGCGTATTACTGATCTTCAGGAGGTGAACATGCATTTCAAGTCCTTTGGCCTCGCCGCGATCTGTGCGTTTGTTCTGGCCGTGCCAGCCCCGGCGCACCACAGCCACGGCAACTATGACGCATCGACATGGACGATTTACGAGGGTACGGTCAGGGAACTCCATTTAATCAATCCGCATTCCTGGATCTACATGGATATCGAGGATGAAAGCGGTGAGGCCACCGTATGGGCTGTTGAGGCCGCGGGGCCCGACACGATCCGTAGAAACGGGGTCAACCCCGACGATGTCCGACCTGGCGACACCATAGAAGTGCGGTGTCATCGTCAACGGGACGGCGGCCCGGGCTGTCTCCTGGGATTTGTGACACCCATGCATGGCGACATGGCGCGAGGTCACGGCGTCGAGAAAATTTGGGACTAGCGGGCTGAGACGTTCCGGCACGGGTTCTCATCACGCGGGTTCCAAGTGAGTCCGGCAATCCAGAAACAGCAAGGAGCGCAATTTGCTTCAGACTCTGAAAGCAATGGCCGTAGTCGGCGTGATTGCGTTGCTCTCCCCCAACGCGGACGCACAAGGTGTGGTGATGCAGCGGAACGTGTCGCTGGAGATGGCGAAAACGATTGCCGAAGCGGCCCTTGCCGCATGTCAATCCCAGGGCCCCAACACAGCCGTGGCTGTCGTAGACCGTGCCGGCCAGCCGATGGTGATGCTGCGCACCGAGCAGGCCACCGCGCAAATGCTGGAGATGGCGCGCCGAAAGGCCTACACTGCGCGAATGTTCCGCAGAACGACCCTGGATTTTCAGAACCGTACGGAAGATCCCAGCCGGGCCCCACAGCGTCAGATCTTCGATATTCTTGCGCTGGGAGGGGGCGTGCCGATCCAGGTGGGCGACGACACGATCGGAGCAGTGGGCAGCGCTGGATCCACCCAGGAGACTGACGATGCCTGCGCGAAAGCGGGTGTCGCGGCCGTCGCAAACCTCCTGAGATAAAGGCGCCAACGCTTTCGTACGGTCACCAGTTACTGAGTGAAACCTGCAGGAGGGCAGTACCGTGAAGAAGACGAGCAAGAATAGCGAAAGTGGCGTCGGTCGGCGCAGTTTTCTCAAGAATGCCGCAGGCAGTGCCGTGGCAGCCGGTGCAGCGGCTCTGGTCGCAAAGCCCGTTGCGTCTGCGGCGGAATCTGTCGCGGCTGAGCCGTCGCCCGTAGTCCAGGTGAGTGAAAACGCGAAGTACGGTTCCGACTTCATGGTGGACGTCCTCAAGTCCCTGGGTGTTGAGTACTGCGCGGCGAACACCTCCGCGAATTTCCTCGGACTTCACGAGTCCATAATCAACTACGGCGGAAACGAGGGTCCGGAGTGGCTGACCGCATGCCACGAAGAGCATTCCGTTGCGATGTCTCAGGGCTACTTCAAGATCGAAGGCAAGCCGATGATGATCCTTGCCGACGCTACGGTCGGCCTGATGCATGCGTCGATGGCGGTTTATAACTCCTATTGCGACCGGGTTCCGGTCCTTCTTTTCTTAGGGAACAAGCTCGACGCCACCGAGCGCAACGGCTTCACAGCGGGTGCCCACGCCGCCCAGGACCCGGCGGGCCTTGTTCGCGACTTTACCAAGTGGGACGATTCGCCCGTATCGCTTCAGCATTTTGCCGAGTCTACGGTTCGGGCGTATCAGACCGCGATGACGCCGCCGCAGGAGCCTGTGGCCATCCTGGTTGAATCGACACTTGCCGATGGCCTGGCTCCCGAAGGCCTCAGGATTCCGAAACTGACGCTCAATGCGCCGCCGGCTGGAGATAAGGCGGCGGTCGAAGAGGCGGCGCGCATGCTGGTCGCCGCGGAGAATCCGCTGATCGTAGCGGGCCGTGTTGCCCGGACCGCTGAGGGAATCGATCTGCTCGTCGAACTGGCCGAAGCCCTGCAGGCCCAGGTCTGGGACCAGCGCCAACGCATGAACTTCCCGACGAACAACACGCTGTTTACTCAAACGGACTCCGGGGCGGATGTGATCCTGGCCCTCGACGTGAGGGACCACTACGGCCTGGGTCACCGTGGGAACGAGAAGACGAACGCCCGGACGATCGGGATTTCACCGGTGATTCTGAATCATAAGTCCGTTTATGGAGAGACCGGGCGATATGCGGAAGCGGACGTATCGATCCCCGCCGACCCACAGGCAACACTACCGGCCCTCATCGAAGAGGTGAAGCGTCTGACGACGGGTGACCGGAGGCGGGTCTTCGAGGAGCGCGGAGCCAGCCACCGAGCCACATTCCTCAGGGTACGGGAACAGGCTCGCCGCGAAGCGGCGGGCGGATGGAATTCAAGGCCCATCAGCACTGCGCGCCTGTCGGCGGAGATGTGGAACGTCATGAAAGACGAAGACTGGTCCCTGGTTGGAAAGGACAGCTGGATCAGCTTCTGGCCGACACGGCTGTGGGATTTCACCCAGCCCTACCACTTTATCGGTGAACAGGGCGCTTCCGGTATCGGCTACGCCGCACCCGCCGCCGTTGGAGCCGCCCTGGCCAATAGGAAGCATGGCCGGGTGAGCGTCAATATCCAATGCGACGGCGATCTCAACTATGTTTCGAGCGTACTATGGACGGCGGTCCATCACCAGATCCCGCTCCTCGAAGTCATGCACAACAACCGCGGTTGGCACCAGGAAGTGATGGGTTTGACCCGCACCTGCGCCAATCGCAATCGAGGTATCGAGAACGCACACATCGGCACGACGCTCATCGAGCCGCACATTGACTATGCGGGGATGGCACGGTCCTATGGGATGTTCGGTGAAGGTCCGATTGAAGACCCGAACGACCTCGGTCCCGCGCTCAGGCGTGGAATCGAGCGGATCAAGGCCGGCGAGCCGGCGTTGATCGACGTCGTGACGCAGCCGCGGTAAGGGAGGAAAACATATGAAGCGATTCGCATGGATGTTAGGCCCTTTCGTGCTCGCCTTCATGGCGTTGGTACCGGAGCTAACAGCCCAGACCCGCGATTCGACTCTTGAAGCGGACGCCGTAGCAGGCAAAGAGCTCTTTCTGAAGAATTACTGCTGGTCCTGCCATGGATATGCGGGTGCCGGTGCCGCGACTGGGCCGCGCCTCGCCCAGACCCAGTTCACATCCGATAGTTTTACGGCGTACATCAGGAGCCCGGTCCGTATGCCGCCCTACAGAGTCGAAGTCTTGTCGGATTCGGAAGCGGCGGACATCTTCGCCTACATCCGGACGTTTCCGCCACCACCACCGCTCGAGGACATACCCCTGCTCGACCTGGACTGAAGATTCGAGCATCGTTGCGATGAATCCGATCGTGCACTTTGTAGGTAGCATCCCGCTGCCCGATGCCGAAACCGTGTTTCGTAATCTCTCTGCCGCGGTCGGCCCGCACCTGGTCCGCCTGCCTGATGGCGAAACGGGCATTCGCAAGAGTTGGATTAAGTTTCTTCAGGACGTACTGGCCGATTCCCGTGCGATAGAGATCGCCGACGACGTGGAGCCGTTCCAGTTTGTGCAGTATGACGGGCAAGTGGTGCGCGAAATCCCGCGGCTCCGGATCATACCGGGTGAGCGCCCCGAGGCGGAGGACTTTGAAACTGGCTACGCCGATATGGCGATCGAGTCCTGGGAAACGTTTGAGCGTCTCCAGCACGACGGTGTCATTCCCGAGGGCGTCCGGTTTCAGATTTCCATACCGACCCCGATCGCTCCAACGTACAACAACATGGTGCCCGAAGACCGGCCGGCCTTACTTCCGGAACTCACCCGCCACTTTATCGGCGAGGTCCTCAAGATTGCCAGGACCCTGCCGAACGACCGCATCGCGATCCAGTGGGACGTGTGCCAGGAGGTGCTGGCGTGGGAGGGCTACTATCGGGCCGGTCCCGTCGATTTCCAGACCGAGACCCTCGACGTACTCACCCGGATTGGCGACGCCGTACCCCCGGAAATCGACCTGGGCTACCATCTGTGTTACGGCAGTCCGGCGGACGAACACATGGTGCTCCCTGAAGACAGCGGCATCATGGTCGACATTGCCACGGCCGTAGTCCGAGAAGTCAATCGGTCCATCCAGTATTTTCATATGCCGGTGATCCGGGATCGCATCGACGACGCCTATTTCGAACCCTTGAAACGGCTGAACCGGGATGGGGGCACTGCTCTGTATCTGGGTCTCATCCATCGGGAGGATCATGCCGGCAATGCGGCCAGGCTCGCGACCGCCCGCCGCCACGTGCGTGTCGATGGCGTCGGCACTGAATGTGGCATGGCGCGTGGCGACCCGGAAAAGTTCACGGCATTGCTGGCGGACCACGCGACCACGGCACGCCTTGTTGACTGATCCCCGGTCCCGGCAGCGTTGATGTTGCGCCGGACTTCATCGAACCCGGGGGTACGGGCGTTTCTTGGTATGGCCCCTACCGCCTTATGGCCGGCACCCCCATGGTCGACTCGCTACGCACTCGGGCCGTGCGGTCGTCGACGGCACTTACAGAATTTCGGTGGGAATTCGCTTGACGGTCTGAACCCGACTGTATTAACAATTCGCAGCACGGTGGAACCAACCAGGGCACCGTCACGAGCGGCAATGCCGCAAGGAGTGATGCATGACGCGAATCCGTTTCGTTTGTTTCTACGTTTTTCTGGCCGCAGCCGTGATGTCGCTGAACGGCTCTCTACTCAGCGCCCAGGGCCAACCGGACGTCCCCTACCAGACCATAAAGGTCACCGACAACGTCTACATCTTCCAATACGGTGGTAGCCAGTCGATGTTTCTGGTAACCCCGGAAGGCGTTATTGCGGCCGATCCGCTGAACGCCCAGGCTTCGCGGGTCTATCTGGAGGAAATCCGCAAGATCACCCCCGAGCCGGTGCGATACGTCGTGTACAGCCATCATCATCTTGACCACATAAGCGGCGGTGCGCCGTTCAAGGAGGCCGGGGCCACATTCGTCGCACACCGGCTGGCCAAGGCGGCGCTCCTCAGTCTTGCGGTGCCGGACGTCGTGATTCCGGACCTGTTGGTGGACGACCATGCAGTTCTGACGCTGGGAGGAGTGCGGTTGGAGCTCAATTATGTCGGCCGGAATCACAGCGACAACAGCCTCGTCATGCGCGTGCCCGACGATGGGATCATATATGCCGTGGATTTCCTTCCAATTCGGGAATTACCGTTCCGTAATTTCCCCGATTCCTATCTCCTGGAATATTTCGAATCGATCGATCGGGTTCTGGCGATGGACTGGGATCGTATGATTGCCGGCCACAGCCGGCAGGGAGGCATTGGAACGAAGGACGACATTCGTGGACTCAAGACCTATCTTGATGAATTGTTCGCTTTGGTCCGGACGGCGAATGCCGAGGGACAATGCTTCGACCAGGCGTTTGAGGAGATCCAGCTTCCGAGTGTGGCCACGGACTGGATACGCCAGGAATTTCTGCCGGGCAACATCGAGCGGATGTGCTACTTCTTCAGAAACGGCTATCGGTAGACAGGCAGACAGAAAGTGTGCCTGAATTGCGATCACAGTGTTTCTGTCGGACGCGATTGGCAATCGGGCACGCGGCAGGCCATGATGAGATCCTTCGACTGCAGGTGGGGGGCATTGGCATTGGGCCCCTCGTCCTTCGGCCGGTCCCCCCATTGGGTCGCCGCCAGGAGACGGCGACGCTGGCGTGAACTGTGAAGATACCTCTTAACGACCGTAGGTGAGGCGTTCGATGAGGTATCGCGGCAGGCCGGCCTGCACCATTTTTTCCTGGGTTACATTGATCGGGTATTCGGCCCGATGAAATTCCAACTGATGGGCATCACTGTCCCATATCAGGAACGCACTCCGCATGTCCCCGTCTCGGGGCTGGCCTACCGAACCGGGATTCACCAGATACTGTAGGTCGGAGCGCAGATGTGTCGTGACCGATTCCCGTATGTTTCTTTGTAGTTCTTCAAGTACGTTTCCGAATGGGTCGCATGTGTAGACGGCGGGATAGTGGCTGTGTCCGAAGAAGGTAAGATTTTTTTTGGTGAGTAAGAAGCTCTCCGCGGCGTGGCTCTCCGACATGATGTAATCATCTTCATATGTCACCGCGCCGTGTACCAGCTGCGCTCCATCGTCGATGTCGAGGGGGCCTACGGGAAGGGCACGGAGGTATTCGTGGTTTTTCTGGGTGAGCGTGTCTCGTGTCCAGAATGCCGCCGCTTTAGCGTGAGGGTTGAACCCGGTGGGTTCGTCCTGGCCACATGCGACCCGGTCGTGGTTGCCGCGGATGGCCACGGCCTCAAGTTCGCGGACTGCTTCGACGGCTTCATTTGGCTCAGGGCCGTATCCGACGATGTCGCCGCAACAGAGAACCGAATCGAATCCGACGGCTTTGGCGCGAGATAGACAGGCGTCGAACGCCTCCATGTTCGAGTGGATGTCACTGAGCAAAAGGCGCCGCATTATCGGGCTCCGCTGACCGCATCCGTGTTGCTCAGGGCCTGCCGGGCCGGCCCGTTGCGGCTGTGCCTTTGGTGTATGATAGTCGCGATGAACCCCAAAGCTGTCGTCGGCTTCTGCATAGGCCTCGCAGTCGTTGCGGCGGGCACCGCCCTCCTTTCAGAACTCAATTTGGAGCAGCGGTCGGACTCGTTAATCTGGGTGATGGTATCACGCTTCGGAATCGTCATTATTTCCGCCGCGTTCGGTCTCTATGCTGCCCACGAGAGCCGGATGAGAGGGTCGATCATCCTGACGTCGACTGAGCCCCGAACCGCCTTTCAGGACCTCCTTAACTATGGGATCCTTCCGGGATTCATGATCGGTCTCATCAACTACCTCTTTTTTTTTATCAACCGCTATAGTCCCATGGTGGCCCCCCGGATCAGAGGGATGGAAGACGTATACGATTCCTTCCTGGTTTCATTCGACGCGAGTATCTTTGAGGAGGTTGTCTATCGCCTTTTCATTATGTCGTGCCTCATGTTTCTGATCCAGCATCTCTATCAGAACATCAAGTCGGAGTGGCCCGTTCTGGTATCTCTGATTCCCCGGGCCATGGCCATCGTGCTGTCGTCTCTGTTGTTTGCGGTGGCCCATAACGTATACGGTTTTACCGGGGCGTTCTGTGGCGGCCTCATGCTGGGATTCATATTCATGAAGGGTGGGATTGAGAGCGCGATCGCGGCTCATTTCGTCGCGAACTTCCTCTTCTTCAGCGTGTCATATCTGTCGTAAAAGCCAGGTGAAGCCGGAGGCAAGAATTTACGTCCGCAGTATTTGAGAAACGGGGAATTGACAGCATGCAAGCGAAAACACTGGGAGAGCTTCGGTCTGGCCCATACGGCGACTCTCTGCATCGGTCCCGCTCAGTTAAAGATGAGATGCGGGCCAACCTTATTCACACATTGAGCGTGGGCGAGCCGATCTTTCCCGGCGTGTTGGGTTACGAAGACACCGTGGTGCCTCATATCGTCAACGCGGTTCTCTCCCGTCACAACCTGATTTTGTTGGGTCTTCGCGGACAGGCCAAGAGCCGCATTCTCCGCCAGCTCGGCGATCTGCTCGACGAAGAAGTGCCGGTCATTGAAGGGTGCGAGATTAATGATCACCCCTTCCGTCCTATTTGCCAACGTTGCCGGAACCTGCTTGAAGAGATGGGAGACCAAACGCCAATCGGATACTTGTCGCGCGACCAGCGGTATGTTGAAAAACTTGCCACACCGGACGTGACCATTGCCGACATGATTGGCGATATCGATCCCATCAAAGCAGCCAGAAGCGGAGAGTCGCTCGGCAGCGAGTTGACGATCCACTACGGACTTCTACCCCGGGCAAACCGCGGAATCTTTTCGATCAACGAACTGCCGGATCTTGCGGGGAAAATTCAGGTCGGCCTGTTCAACATCATGCAGGAGGGAGACGTTCAGATTAAAGGCTATCCAGTCCGTCTTCCACTGGATATCGTATTGGTGTTTTCTGCGAATCCGGAAGACTACACCGCGCGAGGCAAAATCGTTACGCCCCTGAAGGACCGAATCGGATCCGAAATTCAGACGCACTATCCGGCGCAGCTCGAACATGGTGTGGCGATTACGAAACAGGAAGCCTGGACCGCGCGTGACGGCAGCAACGTCAAGATCCCCGAGTACCTGCGTGCAGTCGTCGAAGGAATCGCATTCAAGGCACGGTCGGACCAACGGATCGATAAACGATCGGGAGTCAGTCAGCGACTGCCGATTTCCTGTCTTGAGAATATGGTCAGCAATGCCGAGCGGCGGCGGGTCCTCATTGGAGAGGACGAAGCTGTCGTGCGGATTGTGGACGTCTATGCGGCACTGCCGGCCATAACCGGTAAGTTGGAGCTCGAGTATGAGGGCGAGCTGAAGGGTGCGGAGTCTGTCGCTCGAGATCTGATCCGCCAGTCCGTGGGGATGGTTTTCCGTAAGCAGTTTCCGAAGAGCGACTTTACGACCGTGACCGAGTGGTTCGAACTGGGTGGGGCGTTGAAGCTGTCCGACATGGAAGTGTTCGACGCGGTCCTGGTCACTTTAAGCGATGTTGAAGGTCTGATGGACCTTCTCGGGCCCCTGGGAATCGAAACCGATTCGTCGCGCGGGGAACGAGTCTCCGCCGCGGAGTTCGTGCTTGAAGGGTTGTGTGCTCTCGACAAGATTTCACGGTCAGAAGAAAGTGTCTATCGGGCTTCCGAACGGAAGTCTGTCGGCGACCTTTACCGGGACTACGCGATCGACCCGAAGCGTTTCAAGAAGCCACTGAACTGACGCTCCCATTTCAGACCCATGCCCAAGATCAAGTACACAAAGTTCACGCCATCGGCTCTCGACGGGCTCAGCATCGAAGATCTGCTCGATTCACTCTCGGATTTTCTATTACAGAGCGGGTTTCAATATGGATTCGAAGATGCCACGCGCCCCCGGGCCATGGATTCACTGCGACAAGCCATCATGGAGAAGCTCGTTGAAATGGGTCGGATTCCACCCGAATTGATGGAAGAGTGGATGAACAGTCCCAACGAGGGTGAGGCTGGGGAAATGAACGACATGCTGGACGAACTGATCCGCCGGATGGTGGATGAGGGTTGGATTCAGCAGCAAATGGAAGGCGACGTTCCACCTCTGCCTCAAGACGTGATTGGGACTGAGGAAGAACCGCAGGGCACAGCCCGATTCGAAATGACCGACAAATCCGTCGACTTTCTCGGGTTCCGTGCGCTGCGCCATCTGCTCGGGTCGTTGGGTAAGAGTAGTTTTGGGCGTCACGAGACCGCCCACCTCTCCACGGGCGTCGAAGCCTACCAGTCATCGAAAGCCTACGAGTTCGGTGACACGCTCAATCTCGATATCAGCCAGACCTTGCTGCGCGCCGTATCGCGTGAGGGACTTGGCGTTCCGATCAATCTTGAGACGGGCGACCTTCAGGTGCACCAGGCCGACTATGAAAGCTCATGCGCTACGGTGCTGATGCTGGACACCAGCCACAGCATGATCCTCTATGGTGAAGACCGGTTCACTCCGGCCAAGCGAGTCGCTCTGGCTCTGTCCCACTTGATCCGGACGGAGTACCCCGGTGATTCGCTCCGGATGGTGTTATTTCACGACTCTGCCGAAGAAATTCCGTTCAAGAAACTCGCCCGAGCAGTGGTGGGACCCTACCATACGAACACACGCGAAGGTTTACGCCTTGCCCGGAAGATTCTGATGGCGGAAAAGAAAGATATGCGCCAGATCATCATGATCACGGACGGCAAACCCTCGGCCATGACGCTTCCGAATGGGCGCGTTTACAAAAACGCTTTCGGTCTGGATCCGGTCATTCTTGAAGAGACCTTCAAGGAAGTCGCTACCTGCCGTAAGGCCGGCATCCTGATCAACACGTTCATGCTCGCCAACGACCACTACCTGGTGGATTTCGTCAAGAAGGTGACTGAAATCGCGCGCGGCAAAGCGTATTTCACATCAACTGCAACGTTGGGTCAGTACCTGTTGATGGACTACCTCAAAAAGAAGGTCGAAACTATTCATTGAGAATGGGAGCAGGAAACGGGAAGATCCAACCCACTTCTTCGCGGACGTAATCCGGTCTCTGTATCAGAATTCCGAAGACAACAAAAAGCCCCGCCAAGCGGCGGGGCTACAGAATGTTTTTCTCTCTTTACAACAATTGCTCACCTAACGTGGGTAAACATCTTGTGTGATTACTTTTAAAATAAGTGATCACAAAATTCAAAACAAAAATAACACTTCGTTCCAAAAACGAATCACAAAGACCGACCGTTAATCACGTGCGCCGTGAAACCCGTACCAGTCAGGCGTTACAGCCAGGCGCGCGGTCAGCGCGTAAAAGATGGACGCAAAATATTTTTTCATAAACACAACGACGTATATTGCAAATGCGTTTTAAGTTGATGTGCGCGACAACAAAAGCGACACGTTATTCTTCGTACACATGGTTTCGAATCGCGAAATAGCGCGTAACGTTTCTGATTAAGCAGTGTCACTTCCTGCAACAGAGTTATCCTTAAGAATGGGCCTGTTGATAAAATGTGGGCGGCCACTTTTCGGAAGTAACATGCAGTTCTTCCATTCTGTCCGCAATAGATGACTGTAATGAAAAGAATTTGGATCGCCTTAGTCCTCGTTGTCATCGTTGGTGGTGCGGCAACCTTCGCTGTGGTTCGGCGAAACAGCGGGATCGTTGCTGTCGAAACAGGACTTGTCCACCGTCAGGACCTGGTGCAAGCGGTCACCGCTAACGGCGAAATCCGGCCTAAGCAATATGTCAACATCAGTTCGAATGCATTCGGTCGCATCGTCAGCCTGCCGGTGAGCGAGGGCGATCGGGTGGATCAGTCACAGTTTCTGGCACAGATCGAGTCGGTTCAGACGGAGGCTGAAGTGCGAAGCGCGGAAGCGGGTCTGGACGCGGCGGCTTCTGAACTCGAAAGCATGGAGGCCTCCATCCGGTCGGGCGAGGCATCGCTGGCCACTGCAGAAGCGGAGAAGAGAAGAATCGAAGCGGAGTTCGCCCGCGTGACCCTCGAATTCGACCGTGCACAGGAAATGTTGGAAGAAGGACTGATCTCACGCGAGCAATTCGAGCAGAGCGAATCTGCATTTCGGGTGGGGGTCGCCCAGATCGACGCTGCGGCCGCGCGCATCGCCCAGGTCAACGCCGAGTCGGCACGGCTTCGGACCCAACGGGACGGGTTGACGTTTCGGATGGGCCAGCAGCGGGCGGCACTGACCCGGGCCCGAGATGAATTGAGCAAGACGACGATTACTTCTCCGCTGGCAGGAGTGATCACATACTTGCCCGTCAATGAAGGCGAGATCGCCATCGTGGGTATTCAGAATCAACCGGGAACAACGCTGATGACCATCGCTGACCTTTCCGTGATCACGGCCGAAGTACGGGTAGACGAGACCGATATCGTGAACATCAAGCTCGGTCAGAGAACTGAAGTTCGCGTGGACGCGCTGGGTGACCGCGTTCTGACGGGTACCGTTTCTGAGATCGGCAACACCGCTCTCACGGAAGGTGGTGGAGGTGTCGTCTCCACGACGCCCACCACAGACGAAGCTAAGGACTTCAAAGTCGTCATTACATTGGATGACCCAACTCCTGAACTGCGTCCGGGCCTTTCCTGTACGGCGAGAATCGAAACAGCGAAGGCGACTGACGTCCTCACGATTCCGATTCAGGCGTTGACCATACGTGAACTTGAAGAAGCCGATGTGCCCGTCTTCGTGGTGAATCCCGTCATCATACCGTCCAGGCCCGGAGTGCCCGTCAAGGCCGAAGTGGAAGGTGTGTTCGTGATTAACGAAGGGTTGGCGCTCTTTCGCCCGGTTCAGACCGGCATCATCGGCACGACAGATATCGAGGTTCTGAACGGCCTTGCCGAGGGCGACGAAATCGTAATCGGCAGCTACAGGGTCCTCAGAACGCTCGAAGAGGATGAACGGGTCCGGGTCGAAAACAACGATGAAAACTCGTGAGGCGAATGGCGACGTAATCCGCACTGAAGATCTCTGGAAGACCTACATGATGGGCGTGGACAATGTGATCCACGCGCTCGAGAATGTTTCCCTGCACATCAAGACGAACGAATACGTCGCGATCATGGGACCGTCAGGATCGGGGAAGTCCACCTTGATGAATCTGATTGGCTGTCTCGACACACCCAGCCAGGGCCGATACTGGCTGAACGGAAAGCTTGCCAGCGACATGGACGACGACGAACTGGCACAGATCCGCAATAAGGAAATCGGATTCGTCTTTCAGACGTTCAACCTCCTCCCTCGCGCAACGGCGCTGCACAACGTCGAGCTACCGCTCATCTATAGTGGCATGGCCGCCCGCGAACGGAAGCAACGGGCTCTGGACGTTCTGAAGATGGTTGAACTCGAAGACCGGCAGAGTCACTGGCCGAGCGAGCTTTCCGGTGGGCAGCGTCAACGTGTGGCCATCGCCCGCGCGTTGGTCAACCGTCCATCGATTCTTCTGGCTGACGAGCCCACCGGTAATCTGGATTCCAAGACCGGTGCCGAAATCATGCGACTCTTTGCCCGTCTCCACGAAGATGGCAACACCATCATCCTGGTGACGCACGAGCCGGAAGTTGCGCGCTCGGCCCATCGCATAATTCATATCCTCGATGGACGGATCGATAGGGACGAGCGTGTCCTTAATTCAATGCCGGAGGGCAAAAACTGAAGCGCGATCCCGTCTCTTTATGGATTCCTGAGAAGCAAGTGCGGGTGATTGCTCTCTGCGGTGCGTGTCCTTCGCCTTCGCTTGCACGAATACGGAATCGACGACGACACGAATGATGGCCATGGCTGACTTGGAAACAAGGACTCGACATCGGAGTCCCGATGACGAGAACCTCCCGGATGGGCTCGAAGAACTGGAAGCCGTACGCCGGCGGCGGCGACGATTATTCACGCGTGCCCTGGTTGGAATCGGTGGCCTGATCGCTCTCGTCGCACTCGTGATCTTCTTTCCAGTCAGAGACCGGATTGGGTCCGATGGTCTGAGGGAGGGTCGAGAAGCCATCGTCAACAGAGCTTCTATCGTCGGCGTGGATTACGATGCGTGGTTCGAAGCGGCGACGCTCGAGGCCAGCGACGACCAGATAGCGCTCAACGAACTCATCGGTACAGAGCGGGCTTTCGTTGTGAACGAAGGCGCGCGGGTACTTATAGTGGAAGCCAGATTCAATAGCGTGATGGTCCGCGCTTTGAACGGCATCCACGCCGGCCGGGAAGGCTGGTTGCGGTCCGGTAGCCTGAGGCTGAACTAGCAGCTAGCTGTGAATTCCAGCGACATTGTGCACACCCGGGCAATCGCGGCGCTACGACGTTGCTTGAGTGCCGGTAGCGTCATCAGTGTCGGTCGTTTCACCTTGAATGGGCCGTTGCCTTTCCCCTTGCAGTCGTTCCACCAGTTTCCGGTTCGCTTCTGGTAGATCCAGGTTGCTGAGGTCTTCAGGTGTGAACCAACCCAGCGCCATTGCGCTGCGGGCTTCGGGCTCGCCTCCGATGATGCCGCATTCGAAGAAGTACAAATGGACTGAACGTTCGGAGTACTGATGTACGGTGTCCATATAAAGTGGGCCAGCCTCAACCGCGATGCCGAGTTCTTCGTCGAGTTCTCTCCGGAGGGCCATTTCGAGCGATTCGCCCGGCTCCACCTTGCCGCCAGGAAATTCCCACAGCATAGGTAGATGGACACCTGCCGGGCGCTGCGTTAGAAGCAAGCGGTCGCCACGACGGAGGATGGCGGCGACGACCGTGATCTCTATGAGCGGTTTCATATGCTGGGCCGATACCGGGACGAGTAGCCGGTCAATTCAACATAGCCCCGGCCCGTCACGGCCTCTCCGTTCCAGAAACCCTCTACCCGCACTGCGCCTTCCCAGTAAGCGATACCGGTAGAGCGCACGGTGTAGAGTTCCTGGTCGTCCATCAATGGAATGACCCGCAACGCTGTGTCCCGGTCCGGCAGTTCCAGTTCCCAATCCAATCGATATTTGGCCTCGCTTCTCGGACTGGTCCAGTCCCGAAGAGACCGAACGGTGAATTGATCACGTTCGAGGTGTTCGCCGTTGCCGTCGAGCGACACGATGGTCCCGCTTGAATTCGGATCGATCCCGCCGTCAGCGTAGCGCAACTGGTAGAGCATGAGCTCTTCGCCGTTGTCCAACTGCAGGCTGAACCAGTCCCATCCCACCTGATCGGCGGCCAACTGGTTGGTGCCGAATTCGTGATCCATCCAGCTTTCCCCCGTCACGGCCATCGCGTCCCCGCCAATAGAAAGCAATCCTTCGGTCCTCATGCGTGTCATTGAATAGTAGTGTGACGCCTGTCCCACCCCGTCGGCCTTCTGACTCACTCCGTTCCCATGGATCACGGGCCTCTTGTCCGATTCCAGTTGCAGTTCGAGGAGGGTGCCGTCTGCATACGCTCGCAGGTGCATGACACCGTCTTCGAGTCTGGCCGTCCAGCTTTCGTTCTGAACATTCAGTGTGTCTGTGCTTGTGTGGGCAATCCCAGGTCCGGATCGATTCACACGTTCCCAGTACTGGAACCTCTCGTCCGAAATCCGGCTCAACGCGAAATGGGCCACGTGCAAATCGTCCACAGTCCACGCGGAGGGATTTGTTGCACGCCGGTTCATACCAATCCGGAAAAAAGTCAGTTCGTATCCGAAGCTGCTTCCGTTTTCCGCTTCCAGGTGCCCGGTGTAGTACCACCACTCGAGCTTATAGTTCGGGTGGGCGCCATGGTCGCGCGGAAACGCGTATACATAACCGGGCACTGCGAGCCGGTACTCGGGTTCAAATACCTCCACCGGTATTGGGGCCTGTGCCGTGGCTGATCCAGCAAACAAAATGCTGATGGCCGCGAGCGCAACTGTGAGTGGGGTCGAGTGTAATTTCATTCCGCCCGTATCCCTTCGATCGGATCCATTCTTAGAGCCAGAGACGCCGGATAGAGCCCGGCCACAAGCGTGGCCAGAAGCACGACAATCAGTGACTGCGCGAGGAAACCCACCGGCATTGTGAACTGAATGGTCCATCCGAACGACTGGAAGTTGATGACGTAGACGAGGATTAGGGAAAGCAACACGCCCAGTGTGAGGCCGATGAGCGCGCCAAGTACGCCGATCAGTCCCGATTCCAGCACGATGACCCGGCGAATTTGGGAGCGTGCTGCGCCGATAAAGCGCAGCATGGCCAATTCCGGGCGTCTTTCGATAATCAACGCGGCCAGCGTATTTGCGATGCCGAGCATGGCCACGGCCAGTGCGATCAGCTCCAATGCATAGGTAATTTGAAACGTTTGATCGAAGACGCGCAACACCTGTGTGCGCAGTTCCTGGTTCGTCGCGATCCGAAGCTCGACGCCGGGGAGTCGGGCTGCGATATCGGTGCGCACCCCATTGGCATCGGCGCCCGGCTGCAGATACACGGCCACGTTACTGATTCCGCTGTCGTCGAAGTTCGAGATATAGGTGCTCCTGTCCATCACGATCAAGCCGGCTTCGGTGGAATAGTCATAAAAGACCGACTCCACCTCAAACGGTATCGTCCCCTTGGGTGTGGGCAGCCGAATCGTATCTCCTAGTCCAATACCGTGGCGCACGGAGAACGGTTCAGAAACCACGACGCGGTCCGCGCCGATCAGTCGGGATGCCACGTCTGAGGTCCTCCGACCATCCATGAAGAGTAGCCTGCCGTGATTCGCGAGCGTTTGGAACTCACCTGCGCCCAGCACCGCACGGAATCCGTCGTAATCGATTCCGATCGCCCGGAAACGGTCAATGGCGGCAATCTCCGGAATCGAGGACAAGATTTCAACTGTTTCGGCTTCCAGTAAATTGCGTCCCCCGTCACCGCCCGAGGCCGCCGGACGCAGATAGAGGTCTCCCTCCAGAGTCTGGTCCACCCACACGACTACTGTATCCCGGAAGCTGGCCACCATGATCGCTACGCTCGAAAGCATCGCTACCGCAATCGCAAGTGATATTACAGCCACAACAACGCGGCCGAGGCTTCCTTCGATGGTCTGAATGGCCAACCTTCCTTCTGCAGGCATCAGGCGGGTGACCACGTTCCGTCCCGCACTGAGCAATGCCTTCGCCAGCACGGGCGAGAGCAAACCAAAACCGACAATGAAAGCCACACCCGCCACGTAGCCCAGGAACGGGAAGCCCCCGATTGCCGGCGCAAAGCTAAATCCGATTCCCACGCAAATGATCGCGATGCCCGCGAATGTTGCCGAACGTGGCGTCGCCCCAGAGCCGAGTTTGCGCAAGGTTGCGACCGGCGATATGTTTGTTGCCCGCAATGCTGGGCCCGCTCCTGAGGCCGCCGCAAGGACGCCGCCCAGTATGAGAATCTCGATATAGAAGATCCAGTCGATACCACCCGCTGCCGATGTCGAAGACGTTCCGATGTAGAGCATGGATATGGTTTGCGAAACCAGCGCTCCAGTGACGCGGGCCAGGATTTCTCCAAACCCTATCCCGAGGCCCGCACCGATCACGCCGAACAAAATGGCTTCGATCAGAAACATCCATTTGATTGTTGCCCGCGAAGTACCCAGCGTCCGCAGCGCTCCAATTTCACTCCGGCGCCGGACCACAGCGATGTTCATCGTGTTGTAAATCAGGATCATGCCGACGATGAGAGCGATGTAGCTCAAAGCCCGCAGATTGTAGCGGAAGGCGCGGGTCATCCGTTCGGTCTCGGCCTGGGTATCTTCCGGCCGGTAGACGACAACAGAATCGGGAAGCTGGAGACGTATCCGCCCGGCCACGGTATCGGCCGTCGTCGGGTCGTCCAGCAGGATCTCGATCCGGTCGATCCTGCCGACACGATTCGAGGTCAACTGGGCCGCCGCAATGTCCATGAACACTATCTTCCCGTCAAAGGCGCGGGCGATACCGGCATCTGCCAGAACAGCTCCGACCACGAAATCCTGAAGCCGGTTGGAGACCAAGAAACTGACCGCGTCGCCCACCGTGACGCCAAGCTCATCGGCCAGGACTGCCGGCAGGATTACGACATTGGGCTCCACCAGGAGATCGATAAAATCCTCCCGCGCAATGTCCATCCCCAGCTCGCTTCGGTTCTGGCCGGTGTCTCCATCGAGCAAGTAGGTGCGAAACGGTGCATCTGAGAGTAGGTCTATGCCGAATAACCGGACCGAGCCCTGCCCCGCCGGCCTGCGGTTCGGCCGGTCGTTCAGGTCGAGCGGGTTTGTCGGGTCCTGCCCGGCGCTCAGGTCCAGTCTGCCCTCGACGATGGCCGCCATGACGCCCACGTCCCACACCCATGCCAGTTCCCCGATCAACGTTTCATCCAGATCAAGACCATTGGCCGAAATCTGCAAGTCGGCCCGCCCATTCAGTATCCCGAGACTGTCGTTGAACGAGTCGATCGCGCGTTCGTTGGCCAGGTGAACCCCGACAACGACCGCAATCCCCAGGGCCACACCGGTCAGCGTCAGCAAAGTGCGAAAGCGATTCTGGAGCGTGTCTTTAACAATCACGCGGTGGAAGAGGCTGAGAAAGGAAAGCATGGAGTTCATCGTTCCCGTGGCATCGGTGGGCCCAGAGGATCGAGTCGCCCGTCTTTTAACCGGATGGTGCGTGTTGCGTGCGTCGCAGCTGTATCGCTGTGTGTGGCCATAACGATCGTCGTGCCCCGGGCGGCGAGATTGCCGAGCAATTCGAGAACGATTCGCCCGTTTTCAGAATCGAGGTTTCCAGTCGGTTCGTCGGCGACGACGAGCGGTGGTTTGTGAACGATTGCCCGGGCCAGGGCCACTCGTTGCAGTTCCCCTCCCGAAAGCTGGTTGGGACGCGCGTGGCGCCGATCTTGAAGACCGACGGTTTCCAGAATAGATGCCACCCGCGCGTGGTCGACCCCACTCCCGTTGGCCAGCAACAGCGGCAGCGCGACGTTTTCTTCCACCGTCATCGTAGGCAGGAGATGAAAGAATTGGAAGACGAAACCGACTCGAAATCGTCGGACGAGCGTCAACTCCTCTTCAGGTAACTGATGGATCGGAGTGTCTGCTATCCAGGCCTCACCCTCCGTGGGTCGGTCCATTGCACCGATGATGTGGAGCAGCGTCGATTTTCCGCACCCGCTCGGCCCCATGAGAGCCAGAAATTCACCCGGGTCAACTTCAAGTGAGATGTTCTGAAGGGCTACAACGGGCTCTCCATCTGCGTTATATACCTTGCGAACAGAGGAAATCCGGACGAGGGGGGGCATGGAAGGATAGTAGCATGAGCCATTCTTTGCGATCGGTAGGTTGCCCGCATTCCATGAGGGGGGACGTTTGCTGGAGAACCGCTATGGGCGGACACGAGCCTCGTGAGGTCGAGTCGGGGGTAAGCACTGGGGAGTCGGATAGTCAGTGCCTGGTGTTGACGTTGACGGAGTGCTGCACACGGGATTCGCCCCGGTCGGATCTTTCGGGAACAGGCCACTAGGGTGGAGATGTTTCGAGAACTGATTCATTCTGGGGCAGATAGACCGTAAAAGTCGAACCGATTCCCCGTTCGCTTTCTGCGTGAATTCGTCCTCCGTGCTGCTTGACGATCCCGTAAACCGAAGCCAATCCGAGACCGGGGCCCCTGCTTGGATCCTTGGTCGAGTAGAAAGGCTCAAACACACGGGCCAGCGTCTCCGGGTCCATGCCACTACCGGTATCGCTCACCTTCAGGACTACATAGCTACCCGGTGGAATCGCAGGTTCCGTTTCGAGCGGTATTTCGTTCTCAAGATTCGCGTTTTCGGTCTGGATCGTGAGTTCTCCCCCTGAAGGCATGGCATCACAGGCGTTAATTGTCAGGTTCAGAATTATCTGTTCAATCTGGTCCGGATTCGCCTCCACACTGCCAAGGTTCGTCTCGAGGAGTTTCCTCACGGTGATGTCTTTGCCGGCAGTCGTCTCGAGAACGGGGGCCATTGCCGAAATCGTGCGGTTCAAGTTCAGAGTCTGGGCTCGACCTCCCTGCAGCCGGGCATGTGCGAGCAGTTGACGGACCAGATTCGTAGCCTGGTGGGCCGATCTCAGGATCGCGTTGACCCTGTTTGTCAATGCAGGCTCGTCCCCGCCGCTCGATGAGCCGATGGCCTTCGCCTGACCCAGGATCACTGTCAGATTGTTGTTCAGTTCGTGGGCCACACCACCGGCGAGTCGACCCACGGCGTCCATACGCTGGGTCCACTGAAATTTGCGTTCGAGTTGTTTCTGCTCTCTGATGTCGTGGCTGATAGAAGCCAGAGCGGTGACGGTCCCTGATTCGTCCCGGATGGGGAATATTGAGAGCGCCACCTCGATACGCCGGCCACCCTTGGTCAGCCGCACCGTATTCGGAAGATGGGTGCTATGGCCGTCCACACCGCGCTGAATCATCCGCTGTGTTTCGGACCAGCACTCCATCGGGATGAAGACGGAGGTTGGGCGGCCAATAATATCTGCGGCGGAATAGCCGTAAAGATTTTCGGCAGCGCTGTTCCAGCTGGTGACCGTTCCATCGATGTCTGCCCGAATGATTGCCGACGACGAGGCGTTCACGATCTTCGCAAGCAGATCTTTCGATTCGGTGACGCGCTTTCGGTCAGTGATGTCGATAAAAACTGCAGTGAAGCCCTGCAGTTTACCTTCACGGTCCCGCTGTTGGGCCCAATCCAGCTGCAAATCGATCAGCGAGCCGTCCTTAGCCCGGATCCGAGTCTCCATCGGACCCGCGGGCGCCTCTTGGCTTACGACTCGCGCAAAGTCGGCACGGGCCTTACTTCGCGGAGTGTCCGAGTGCACCCGGTCCCATGCATAAGTGCCGATCAGTTCTTCACTTTCATATCCCGTCATCGCACGGTGGGCGCGATTGCTGAATACGATGCGGCCATTCCTGTCGCACTCAAGAATTCCGTGGGGAAACGAGTCGATGAGTTGTCGATATCCCTCCTGAGTCCGCTGCAACTCGTCAAATGCGTCCTTGTCGTAGGTGGCGTCTATCTTCCAGTGGCCAACGATTTCCACCGGACCCCCTCGGGTGTTTCGGACGAGCTTCTGATAGTCCGCCATCCAGCGATACGTCCCGTCCGCATGTCGGAATCGGTACTGCTGGTAGTGCCGTCCGGACTTGAACAATGCCTCAAGACCATCACCGACGCTTTCGACGTCGTCGGGGTGGATATTTCTTTTCCAGAAATCGGCTTCTTGAATGAACTGGGAAGGCTCATAGCCCAGGATTGATCGAAGATTGTCGCTGACAAATGTCAGTGCGAAGTCGTCCTGGGCCTGACGACCGTATATCACTGCTAGACTGACGCTCAACAGGCGTTCGAGCTGGCTTTCGACTGACGGCACTTCTGACAATTTTAATTCTGTCGACTTTTGAGAATTCACGCGACTGCTTCCTGCAGCTGATTTCGACGGCAGCGGATTATAGCTCCTTTTCTAGACCTTAGGCTATTCAATCCGGACAGATTAAATAACCCCCGGCCAATCCGGTCGTAACTGCTTTCTGCCCAGGGCCACCGGCCCAAGGACGCGCCCGATGCCTTCGTGGCGTCAGCCTCATTGAATGCTTCGAACATAGATTTCAATAAGTGCAGACTCTGGACACGGCCGCCGGAGTTGACCCAGGATGGACGCAGCGCCACAGATATTAATCCGTATTGGTAAGACGAATCGACTTCGTCTATACTGCGCCGCAGTGTAGCGCGACAGACCAATTCGGGCAACGTTTTCCCTGTCGATGCTATTGGAAGGAGAGCGAATGCCTGAAATACCGCCGCTACCGGGCGGTCTTCCTGAAAACATGGGCAAATTTGAAGCCGCAATGATCCTCGTCGTTGAGGATGACGATGGTGTGCGGGAAACGACCGCCGAAATACTCCGTGGCGCCGGCTACAATGTTTTGGAAGCATCCGGTTCGCTTGAAGCACTGGAAATTTTCACAGCAAAGGGCCGAATCGATCTGCTCTTGACCGATGTCGTCATGTACGGGATGACGGGGCCCGTGCTGGCCGCAAAGATTATGGGACTCCAGTCCGACGTCAAGGTTTTATTCATGTCCGGGTTTGCGGGCCAGGCCTGTCAAATGGTTCCGTCTGAGCAACTGATTGACAAGCCATTTATGCTGAGTGAACTTCTGGAGCGCATCGCGTCGATGCTGGCCAGTCGGAAGGCTATGTCGGCTTAAGCTATAGAGGTCGATTTTGTAGCGGGGTGCAGCAGAGTTATGGACCTCGCGAGTAGCTGCAACCTTAGATGGGGGCAGCACCGGGAGATAGCCGCGATCTGGTTGTGGGTGCGCTCTCTACTCAAGACGCAATCTTCGGTAAGGCCGGAAGTCCGGCTGGCAGTGATTGCGCCTGAGAAAATCCATGAAACGCCGGTATTCATGGTGGCCGACGTGAAACAGCGTGGCCACGGACTTGTATGATCCGTGAGTTTCCCGGAGCCCCAGTTCCATGAGCGCGATTACCTTTTCCCGTGAGATATCGCGTTTCTTGTAGCGATTGTGGATCGCCGACCAGAAGTCAATTCGCCCTTCCCGTAAATCCTTAAACCAGCGATCGATTTCGTCGGTGTCTTGTCCGGCGCTGGCCGAGTTCACTACCACCTGCTTGATCGTGTTGCTTTCCGCGGCAAGCAAATAAGCACGTTCAACCATATTCTGGAGCTCGCGGACATTCCCACGATAGTGTCCCGTTGTCAGTTGTTCGAGAGCCGCGGTGCTGAATCGCTTGCGAGTCTTGTTCGTCTTGTTCAGTCGCGCCAGAAACACCCGTGCTATATCAGGAATGTCTTCCTTGCGTTTTCGGAGAGGCGGTATCGTGATATGCAGCACGTTCAGCCGGTAGAAGAGGTCTTGGCGAAACTGACCCTTTTCTACCAGCGATTCGAGGTTAGAGTTGGTGGCCGCTATCAATCGCACGTCGACCGTCCGCCCCTTTGCATCGCCGATCCGGCGGACTTCCTTTTCCTGGAGCACACGCAAAAGGCGGATCTGAAGACTCGGACTGGTGTTCGAGATTTCGTCAAGAAACAGAGTGCCCTTGTGTGCGGCTTCAATGAGTCCGGCTCGATCGTTTGTCGCACCAGTGAATGAGCCGCGCCTGCTTCCGAATAGTTCACTTTCGATCAACGTGTCGGGAATCGCCCCACAATCCACCGTAATCAGCGATGCGTCTGAACGGCTGCTGTTTTCATGAATCGCGCGGGCGACCAGTTCCTTCCCAGTACCGCTCTCTCCCTCGATGAGCACCGTTGCGTTGCTCGTCGCTGCCATTTCGATTTGTGTACACACTTCCTGGATTTTTCTCGATCGGCCGATGATGTTCTCGAACCGGGCATTCTTTCGTGGATGTTCGAGCTGAGTGGACGACCAGAGAATTGCCGCAAGAACGTGAGAGGCGACAATGCCGACACTTGTCAGGAATTCCATCTCGACTTCCAGTAAGCGGCGCGAACCCAGTCCGACATAGATACCGCCAAATCGATTGTTTCGAGCGATCAGTGGTATCCACGCCATAGCCTTTACAGGTAAAGGACCTTTCTTTTTTTCGGACGATTCGGTTCCGTAGTAAGGTTGTCCGCGTTCTGTCTTGTAGAGCTTCCCGATCCTCCGGGCGAGAGTTTCATCGACGGAAACCCTCGCCGCGCAAAATCTCGCGGCCTCATTGACTGTGAGGTAGACCACGGTCTGGCACTTCAGTGTTCGAGAGATGTTTGAGCTGACGATATCCGCTAATGCAGTCGGATCCCTGGCCTCCGCGATTGCGACGGTGGTGGCATAAAACGTCCTCTGTGACGCGTCACTGTTTGGGGTCATCGGAGATTGCACCCTCCCTGGGTCGATTTGCTGCAGTTGTTCGTTAATGTTCATAAGCATCAAACGCGAGTTTTCGCGCCACTCAACTTTCAGATACGAGCGGCGTGAGCTTGCGGGGATCTGTGCCGCCAACGTGTCTGTAGTTCGGACACTTTCCGAAATGTAGGCACGTGCTTTGGGAAGATCCCCACTTCGCAGGTGATGCTCGGCAAGGTGAAAGGATGTCTCGGCAACGACTTCCGGAAACGGGAGCTCCGACGCAAGTCGATAGGCGCTGTCTAAGAAACGCACTCTGCTCTTGGCGTTATCTGTAGCGAACGCTCGCAGCAAAGCGATTCGAGGTCGCAAGATACCGTAGTGATATTGATTCGCGAGTCGTTGTGCCTCGATGAGACAGGCACGGGATTCACTGCGATGCCCGCTGCCAATATGATTGACTGCCATCTGAATCAAGACGCGACATCTTTGATAGGCAGTGCCCATTTTGTGGGTCAGTTGTAACGCGGACTCGAGATCACGGTCATTGTGTGAATCGCCTGTGCCTCGGATGTGGCAGGTTGTCAACGCATGTTCTACTTTGAAGAAATCTGTCCGATAGAGCTCGCTGTTCTGAACGCGATCCAGCGCTTTCTGTGCTTTGGTGGTTTCCCCCAGCCGGAAATAGAACTCCGCCGCCTTGAAAGCGATCCAAATCGCTTTCTGACTTGTCGAATCCGAGTTCAGCCGCCTGAGGGCCGACTTGACTTGCCGTCGGGCTGAGACATACTCACCAAGTATCGAGTGAAGGACTGCCTGATCCGCAGCGAGCAGTGGGAGGTTTGTTCGGTTGCCACTGCGATGAATCCGCATGGCCCTGCAAAATCGATCGGCTTCCTGAAAGAGAGAAGCCGCTCTCCGCAAATCGCCCTTCTTCGTTTCGAAGGCTCCGAGATTAGCGAGGGACAACACTTCTCCGACCAATAGACCGAGTTGACGCGAAAGGGCAAGTGTTCTTTGCTGGTAGTGGCATGCACCGACAAGGTCTCCGAGGTGTTCGAGGCAAACTGCGATGTTATTTAAGGCGGATGCTGAAAAAGCGTCCTGCTGCTTTTCCCGCTGTAATACCTTGAAAGCCTGAGAATAGTCACAGAGGGCTAGAAGAATGCTGCCCCTGATAGCAAAGATTCCCAGCATAGAGATCATAGCTGAATGCTGGTGTTCGTCAATTCCAGCTAGCTCCAGTCGAGTATCGGCGACTCTTCCAGCAGCAGAGTACGCTTGGATCAGGTTGATTCGAAATTGAGGCGATTTCGGTGATTCCGCTGGTAGATTGTCGATCGCCAGAGTGTGGTAACGGATCGAATCATGATGTGAGTGTGAATCTCGCGCGCAGGCTCCTAGTGGTCCCCGTCTAACAGACTGTACCTTATTCAGATCGTTCCCCGAGCCAGACCGACACACTGCGGCTTCGGCCAAGCCGTTCGAGTTCCTTCCGCACAGGGATTTCCGATCTAATGGGCATTATTTTCCGCATATATGATCAGAAATGGGACAGCTAGAGCCGTTACGTTAATTGTGACGGACTACACTAGGTGTCTGTACACAGCAGCTTTTAGCTCGGTATTTGGTGGAAGGTGTCCCGCGAGTTCTAGCAATATTTCTCTCGCTTCGAGCGCCTTTCCGGTTGATCCTAAACACTCTGCGTAAGAGAGGTATACTTCGGAGTGTTTCGCGTCGCCCAGCTTTTTGTGTAATCGCATTGCGTTCGCGAACAGCTCGATCGCAACCTGATAGTTATTCTGATCCTTAAAATCTGCTGCCGCCCTCTCATACTCTCCTGCGGCTTCGCGTAGCAGTCCTGCGCGCTCGGCGTGGTATGCGATCGACCTACCATCGGCATATGCAGGCGAGAGCATTTCGTGAATTGCCTTGTGCAGCTTGCGCCGACGCCGAACGGGTATCTGTCTATAAGTGCTTTCCCGGATTCCGTCATGTCGAAAGCCCAGCTGGTTGTCGTGCTGGATCAGGATTCCGGCAGTGATCAATTCCTCAATACTTTCTGGCTGGCTGCCCGGCAACGACTGGATGACCCTGAGTGCTAGTTCGTTGGGAATCGGTCGAGGAAAGAGCGCCAGGAGTTCGGCAGTCAATTTCACTGAAGAATCAAGGCGATTCGTCTTCTCGACCAGAACATCGGAAACCCGCTGGGGCAGGTCGTTGGTCGTCGACTCTCCGTATCGGGCACATTCCTCGAGGAACAGGGGGTTTCCGACGCCGTTTTTCACTATCCAGCTGATTCGATCCACTCCTGTCGTGAGGGACCGTGCCATTTCACCCGCCTCCTTCGGGTTCAGCGCCCTCAGCGAAATTGGCTCTAACTCGATTCCGGGGAGCCGAAACGTTTCGAGCAGTAAACGAAGGGCCGCCTGGTTAGGGTCCGTCCGGTAGGTGAGCAGCAGGCGCAGGTTGGCGCCGCCGGAGCGCAAGGCCACTTGTTCGAGCACGTGTGATGTGCCTTCGTCGGCCCAGTGGATGTCCTCAATGGCAATGATCATGGACGGGTCGCGTTTGGTCATCGAAAGGAGGGTTCCAGCCAGGTCGGCCACGAGTTTTTCCCTCGTCAGATTCAGTTCCGAACCCCCAACGTCGAAGTGATCTTTGAAGTCCGGAAGCAAGTTCGTCAGAGAATATGCGAATCCTATGCCGTCGGTCCGAATCCACTGGTCCAACTGCTTGTCTCGGCGTCTGAATCTCTCTGAGAGGATCTGGAGGAGCGGTTCAAATTCCCGGTTATCCCTTTGGTAGGATCGGCCCACCATGAAATGTCCCTGGCGGAGTTCGTGACGGAATGCGAGTTCTTCGACCATTCGCGTCTTCCCCGTACCGGCATCGCCTTCAATTGTGATGATTCGAATGCCGCTACCAGGGCGGTACAGAATTTTCTTCGCCCGCTTGAGTTCATCCGTGCGACCCGATAAAGGCGCTCTTTGTGCGGGGGTCGCCGGGACAGGAAACATTTCCAGGAGCTGATCAAACGCGTTTACTCGCTCCGATGGATCTTTTGCGATCAGTCGCGAAACGGTACTGGACAGTGCTTCAGTCGTATCAGAAATTTCGATCAGGGGTGCGGCTGCCGCGTACATACATTTGTGTCGAAGAAGCTGGCCGTCGGAATCCTCAAAAATATTTCGCCCGGCGTACACGGAATACAGAACCGCGCCCAGGGAATAGAATTCGGATTCCAAAGTCGCGGCCGCTCCAGCCAGGACTTCCGGTGCGCAAAAGGAGACATCTGCCAGGTTCAGATAACGCGAATTCAGCAACGGAATGCCACCGTCAAGCAGCTTTAGCTCACCTCCGGAGACCCACAGATTCGATGGTTTTAAGTGCCCGTGGATCACGTTTGCGGACCGAAGCATCGCACAGGCTGAAATCAAAAGGGACACGACGGTTTCCCGGTCCATCGTGCCATGACCGAGTTCCTTACCGTCTTCGTACCATTTACGGACAAAGTACGGGTCTTTTCGTGGGGTGCGGCCGGCGCAATCAATCCTTGCTATGAGGGGGTGAGTCAGGCCGTGATACCAGGCCAGTTGCTGTGTGATATCTGAAGACTTCTGGCAGGTCCTGTGAGACAGGCACTTTACAACAACAGTCTTGCCGGACCAACGGTCCTCTCCCACAAATGAGACGGCGTTTCGGGAGCGTTGAAGAGTATTGATCACTTCGAATCGTTGCGTGAGAAAGCGCTGAATTTGCGACATGTGGCTTACAGATAGGTGCGGCAGTTGAATGAGCGTCTGGGCCGATGGTCCATGCTTCTGTGGGCCTGCACGGACATAGCCCTAAACCAAGCCCCTTGAATTCAAACGGATAGGATTCAGTGAGGTGCGATTATCGCGCTTTTTGCGATAAAAAAACTCCGATAAAATGCCGGAGCGTCAGGACGGAATGCGAAGTGTTCGGCGCGTGCTTGCCCGCAATTTCTTGTCGTCACCCAGCCGCCACTCTGCGATGGACAATAGATCTTCCAGTCGGCTGCCTTCTTCAGGGAACACTGTCAAGCCCACACAGACACGGGGAGCCACCTCAACGCCGTATCGAACAGATATACGCTGCCTGTCAAGCTCATCTTGAATTCGCGACTTGAATGCCTCGGCCTGGGATCGGTCCATCTTCGGATGGAGACACAGGAACTGGTCTTCGGAATACCGGACAAGAATATCGGTTTCCCGGACCTGCGCCTTTAGGTGTCCCGCCAGGAAACGGACTACTGCGTTCGAACTCATATGTCCATAGCGTCGTTTGATATCGGGAAGTCCCTCGATCTGGAACGCAAGAATAGCTAGTGGATATTCGTAGCGCTCGGCGTCCATGGCGACTTGATCGAACATCAGGTACATCTGATAGCCGTTGGGAATTCCGGTCAATTCGTCGAAGAGGGTCGACCGAGTGCCGTTGTGGCCCAACGATCGATGAAGGGCAATGGCTGTCTGGCCCGCTATGATTTCCAGATGGCGGAATTCCTGGTTGCTGAATCGCTTCTTTTCGTGTCGGTAGAGCGCCAGCGATCCAACGATGTTTCCATGGTCGTTCATCGGGGCAATCGCGGAAATCTCAAACTGTGGCTTCGGAGATGGTGAGTTCTGGAAATCAGGAAAGGGAGGCAAGTTGGAGAGGGCCTGGTTGTTGGCCGCCACCCAGCCACTCAGCTTCTGATCCAACGAAAGTGCAGTATCGGTGCGTATGGATTCAGCAGATTTACCGGTGACATGACTGGGAATGACGACATCTTTGTCGAGATCGACAAGGTAGAAGACCGCTGCATCGAATGGGATCAGTCTTTCAAGTTTCATGCCCACGAATCCAAGGATGTCCTTGACATGGAGGGAATGGCCGGTCCGGACGAATTCGAAGATCGAGTACAGTTCGACCTGAATCTCCGGGCTCACATCCATCGCTTTGCTGTAGGTCAATGTTGGCTGTATTTCTTCAAACGGCCTGACGTTTTCGGTAGGCTTGTCCTTATCGCCGCCCCAGATATCGAGTGAAGGCACTTCGATTGTTGTGGCTTCCCGTTCCAGTGCTTCGACATTGTTGATGAATGCGTCGACAACTGCAGGGTCATAGGGTCGGCCAGATTCTCGACGGAAGAACTCGATCACATCGGAGCGCGCCATCGGAGCCCGGTAGGGTCGATTCGTCGTCAGGGCGTCGTAGCAGTCCACCAGCGACAGGATACGGGCGTTCAGAGGTATCGCGCTGCCGGACAGACCTTCAGGATAGCCTTTCCCATCCCACCTTTCGTGGTGGGATTTCACCAGCGGTTCGACGGGAAATGGGAACTCGATCCCCTCGAGCATCGTTGCCCCCACCGCTGGATGAAGTTTCATTTTCTCAAACTCGGACTCGGTGAGCACGGTGGGCTTGTTGAGTATGTATTCGGGTATGGCGATTTTACCGATGTCGTGCAGCAACGCGCCGGCACGGAGTGCCATAATTTCCTTCTCATCACCAACTCCCATACAGGACGCCAGTTTCACGGCGTAGGCTTGGACTCTCCGTATATGCCCGTGCGTGTATCGGTCTTTCGCATCTACAGCTGTTGCGAGCGCTTCCACCGTTTGAAGATAAAGCTTATTGAGTTCTGCGATGTGTTCCCGGGCGCGTTGATATTTGTCGATATAGAAACTGTACAACTGGTAGAACACAGCCGCGATCGGGAGAGTGAGGAGAAAGACGAGAGAATTCTGCTCGTAGAATATGGAGATGAGCCCTGCCGCGGCAGCTGATCCAAAAAAGTTGAGAAGATAAAGGCTCAAACCGTCTTTCCAAACGCTCCAAAATGATTGATCGTTGGAAAGAGAAATAGCTGCTGAAAGGGTGCTTGTGTTTATGCAGAACCAAGCCAGCGCTATTGCAGTTAGGCCGACAAGCTGCCTCGCTGGAGTTATAACCGAATCTGGTGTTTGAGGGATTGAAGAAAAGCGGCGTATCTGGTTGATTTGTTGTTTACGAGACTTCAAAGCAACCAAAGGAGATACGCCACTATGAGTAAGAGTATCGTTATTGAACGGGAAGATCGAGAAGCGATCGCAGACGCGGTGACCGATTTGCTACGAGCCGGAGCTCAAGAGCTGATCCAACGCGCAGTCGAAGCCGAATTGTCAGAACTGCTATCCCAGCACAACGATCGGCGCACCGAGAAGGGGAACGCCGGGGTGGTGCGCAATGGCTATCTGCCTGAACGCGAACTGCAGACCGGTTTGGGACCGGTAACGGTGCAAATCCCGAAGGTCCGTGCCAAGACCGGCGAAGCGGTGACGTTCCGATCGGCGCTGGTACCTCCGTACATTCGAAAGACGAAGTCGCTGGAAGCCGCGGTGCCGTGGTTGTATTTGAAAGGCGTCTCGAGCGGCGAAATGGGTGAAGCCCTAAAAGTTCTTGTCGGTCCCCAGGCGCAAGGTCTGTCGGCGAGCACGGTATCGCGCCTGAAGCAGGTCTGGGGCGAGGAGTACCGCCAAAGCTGCGAGGAGCGGCTGGATGCAAACCGCTGGGTGTATGTCTGGGCCGACGGCATTTACAGCGGACTTCGTGCGGAACAAAGCAAGTTGTGTGCATTGGTCGTGATCGGCGTGAATGAACGCGGAGAGAAGCGTTTTCTGGCGATCGAAGACGGTGTCCGGGAATCGACACAGAGTTGGCGCGAGGTCTTGTTGAAGCTGAAGTCCCGTGGGATGAATATCCCGGAGTTGGCCATCGGTGACGGTGCGATGGGGTTCTGGGCCGCACTGGAGGAAATCTATCCCGGGACACGCCAACAACGCTGCTGGATGCACAAGACCATGAACGTGTTGAACTGCCTACCCAAGTCGGCTCAGGCGAAAGCGAAAGAGGCCTTGCACGCGATCTGGAAGGCCGAGACAAAGGCAGACGCCGAGAAGGCATTCGACCTGTTCATTGAAACCTATGAACCGAAATATCCGAAAGCCACTCTCTGCCTCCAGAAAGACAGCGAAGCACTGCTGGCCTTTTACGACTTCCCGGCCAAGCACTGGCAGAGCCTCAGAACGACCAATCCCATTGAGTCGACCTTCGCGACCATCCGCCACCGGACCAAGCGATCCAGGGGGTGCCTGACGCGCGACGGCATGCTGCACATGATGTTCAAACTGGGACAGTGCGCTCAGAAGAACTGGCGACGATTACGAGGATTCGATGATCTGGCCAAGGTGATTACTGGAGTGAAATTCAACGATGGTATCGAGGTGACAAACGTCGATCAGGCCGCCGCTTGATTCAGTCGCCTAAACACCACTTTTGACAATAACTCCTAAGTTAACCGATGCAAGCACGGTCTTAACGAGAATCGGATAATTTACGAACGCTCTTGCCAGAGCTTCGATCGATACTTTGTTGAAGTCAATATACGGAGTCTCTCGGCGAACCATGCTGTCATGGAAGGCGTTTCCGAGCGCTTCTTCAAGTTCCTGGGCACGTCCGGGTGGTGGCAGTGCGCCCTCACGCTGTTCCTGGTGGTTGCTGTAGCTATCGTTCCCCATGAAGTCTTAGAAGAAACAGACCATCTTCAGGTTGAAGATTCGTAGCGTCAATGACGGGCTCACACCTCCATCAATTGTCTCACACGTACGCTTTACAAAAGGGTTACGTTTCGATATCGAGAGGGTTATTCACCGCACCTGCGCGCTCAGGTAGATTCGCGTTTGGTGGGCGAACAGTGGTCCGGTCCTTGTAGTGCCGCTTCGATTTCTACTTGTGGTCCTATCGCAGTCGGCGGTAAGCGGCAACAGCACGATTATGTTCCAGGAGGGTTCTGGAAAAAGTGTGGCGTCCTCCTTCGGTTCGGACGAAGAAAACGTGATCGCTTTCGACCGGTTGCACAGCTGCCAGCATCGACAGGTATCCCGGGTTGGCAATTGGTCCGGGTGGAAGGTCCCCATTGACGTAGGTGTTGTATGGAGAATCGTAGGTGAGATCTTCCCGTAAGAGCCGGCCCCGATAGTTGCCGTCCCGGATCAATGCGTAGATCACCGTCGGATCGCACTCCAGTCGCATCCCTCTTTCCAGACGGTTCAGAAAAACGGCTGAAATCAGGATCCTTTCCTCAGCAACCGCAGCTTCGCTCTCGATCAATGAAGCCAGAATCAGCATCCCGTTCAGATCCAACGGCCACAACTCCGGGTCCACATCATCTTCAAGCTGCGCGACCGCATTTCGAAATCCCCGGACCATCGCCTCGACAGCTTCTCTGGCCGTCACGGCACGCGGAAAGGAATAAGTTTCGGGAAACAGATAACCTTCCGCTGAGATCGCGACAGGATCGATATCTCGAATTGCCGGCAAGGCCGCTTCAGCGGCTTCAAGAAACTCGTCACGATCTCCGAATTCCGACTCTTCCCAACGGTCCGCGATTTGGTTCACTCTCAAGCCTTCGGGTACGGTGAACGTATAGAGCCGAACCTCACCCCGGGCCAGTTTTTCGAACACCTGGGGCACGGTCAGTGGTGCGTCGAACAGATATTCTCCCGCCTGGAGCCGGCCCCGAAGATCACTGATGTAGAGGTAGGCGAGCGAACGGTAGCGATACTGGAGGACACCCTGCGCGATCAGAAGGTCTACGATATCGACCGAACCGAGACCGGGCGGGACATCGACAACAATTTCATTCGAATAGCCCTGAAAGGGCTGATGCGCGCTATTCCAGGAGTAGGCCGCTGCCCCTGACGCTGAGACAATCAGCAGAAGCACCATTATCACCCACTTCTTCACGTACGCTGCCCCAGATAGTCTTCCAGTATCAAGGTAGCCGCCAGTTCATCCACATGCTCCCGGCGCTTCCGCCAGCCCATTCCCATTGATTCGAGACGTTCTCGAGCATCGAAGCTCGTCAGGCGCTCATCCCACAAAACCACGGGCACCGTCAGGACCGACCGGAGATGCTGGACAAACGCCTCGGTCTTCACGGTCTGGTGGGAGCGTGTCCCATCCATATGCCGTGGATGGCCAACGACGACTGCGCCGACACCCGATTCTTCGACCATCGCCTGGATGTGCTCCAGATCCGCGGCGAGACTCTTGCGTCCGCGGGTCGGGCGGCCCTGCACCGTCAGGCCGAGGGCGTCAGAGACGGCGATCCCGATTCGCCTGTCACCGACATCCAAAGCCATCGTCCTCATCGCAATATCGGATGTCACGCACCCATAATACCGTGGCGGTGGTCCGGAGTCCCACAAGACTTCTGCCACGGGCTTCTCGGAAAACCGATAGTTCGACAGAGGGCTTGTTCGTGCGGTTCCGAGTGAACTGGCCCGTGTTCGTGATTTGTGAAGTATCCGTCCCTTGCTATACTAGACGTGGTTTTGGTGCGCTGCGATGTGAGCGTTTCCAGGTCAAGTCCTGGACTGCCGATTGTGGGATTCTGGCGGGCAGTGTACGCGCCACGAAGCCGTGTGGAGTTAGCAGCGCGACACTGTGAAGCCTTTGTCACCGAGCGCCCGTTAACCCATGCATGCGGTCATAGACCGCACCCACGAATGAACTGCAGGTTAGCTCGTGTCCCCCTACGGCGCATGTAAAACCTGCGGAGGCAGATTCCGCTTCATCATGAACGGGTGCCGCTACCGATTTCTGCGGCATCTGTGTCCCACCGGAGGTCAGGTTTGAAGTCAAAGTCCAAGTACGCGGTTTTGCTGGTGTCCTCCATAATCGTGGTCTACGCGATCATTGGCGGAATGATGGGCCGCGTCAGTGCCCAGGACGGCGCCTATCCCCAACTGTCCATATTCATGGAAGTGATTAATAGAATTCAGAACGACTATGTGGATGCTCCGAGTCTGACCGACGCAATGGATGGTGCAATCCGGGGTATGGTCGAAAGAGTCGACCCTCACGGTGGCTACCTGTCCCCCGAAGGAGTTGAGTTCTACAGGAATTACGATTCCCTCACTTCGGCAGGGATCGGTGTGCGGCTTTCCAAGAAATTCGACTACCCCGTCATCGTGGCGGCCGTACCGGGAGGCCCTGCAGACCGCGCGGGCCTTGGAACGGGCGACACCATCGAGGGAATCAGCGGCGAATCCCTGAGGGAACACAATCTGATAGAAGTCCAGCAGTTGCTGTCGGGGGAGGCCGGTGCGATGGTCGATCTGACCGTTATCCGCCGCAGCCGGCCGGAACCGTCCGACCTCCGCCTGGCATTGGAGATCGTATCCCCACCCCCGGTTCAGGCACGCATGATGGACGGGAACATCGGATATCTGAAAATACCGCTGCTGTCGCCGGGGAAAGCCGCCGAGGCCCGGAACGAGATTGACCGGCTGTCCGGCGAGGGCGCCGCCCACTTCGTACTGGATCTCAGGAATTCCGCCGGTGGGATCCCCGAGGAAGCGATCGAGTTGGCCAACCTCTTCATCGACTCGGGTACCCTGGGCTATGTCGAAGGCCAGACGAGCGAACGGGAGACGTTTGCCGCCGATACAGCACGGACCGTATCGAACCTCCCTATGGTGGTCCTGATCAACGCGGGCACGGCTGATGCGGCCGAGATTGCGGCCGCTGCCATCCGCGATAGCGGGAGGGGCGAAGTCGTCGGCGTCCGCAGCTTTGGCCTGGGTTCGGTTCAGCAATTGCTTCCGCTCGTTGACGGCTGGGCTCTACTGCTGTCGGTGGCCAAGTATTACAGCCCCTCGGGCTCTGAAATTCAGCAGACAGGTGTCATTCCCACGATCGAGGTGTCGGCCACGGTCGCCGTCGACCCCCTTACGCTTCCAAACGAGCCAGACCGGCCGACGGATCGACAGCTCGAACGGGCCGTCGAAATCCTGCTCGGTGAGGCCGGGGCGGAAGCGGCGTAAACACCATTGCTGGTCCGCTTCCACGACGTTTCGAAGTCGTATGGGGCCTTAGATGTGCTCCAGAATGTATCTTTCGAGATTCATCCTGGAAACAAGATCGGCCTGATCGGGGCCAACGGCGCTGGCAAGACAACCCTGCTCGGTCTCCTCCAAACCCCCGACAACACGGATAGTGGCACGGTCACTACTGGCTCGGGCATTCGAATCGGGCGCCTGGATCAGCTTCCCGACTTCAGCAATGCGAGCGTTCTTGAAGAGGCATTGGCTTCGTTTCAGGACCTGCGGCAAGGCGAACAGCGACTTCGGGAAATGGAAACAGCAATGGCCGAAGACGGGAATGCCGAACTGATGGAACAGTATTCCCAGCTCCAGAATGAGTACGAAATCCGGGGCGGCTACAGTTACCTGGCGCGCACTGAGGCAGCGCTCTTCGGTGTCGGTTTCACGCGAGATCAGTTCGATCAACCCGCGAATCTGCTCTCGGGAGGTGAGCAAAACCGTCTTGTCCTCGCACGATTGCTGTTGGGAGAAACCAATCTTCTGCTGCTGGACGAACCCACCAACCACCTGGATATCCGTTCGATCGAGTGGCTGGAACACTATCTCAGAAACACCGATAAGTCTTTGTTGATCGTGTCCCACGACCGGTTCTTCCTGGATCGCATCGTCAGCCGCGTCTTCGAACTGGAAAATGGCACGTTCTACAGCTACACGGGCAACTATTCCGCATACGTCAAACAGCGCAATCAACGCCTCAAAGTTCAGGAAAAGGAGTGGAACCGGCAACAGGAGTGGATCCGGAAGACCCAGGACTACATCCGGCGCAACATCGCGGGTCAGAAAACGAGGCAGGCGCAATCACGCCGGAGGGCACTCGCCCGTGTCCAACCCATCGCCAAACCCGCGACCACGGGAAACGGTGTTCATTTTCGGTTCATATCCTCCAGCGAGACAGGACGTTACCTCGTGCGCGCACGCGCACTGGAAGTTGGATATCAAACCGAACCCATCATCAGCAACCTGTCTATCGATGTCGAAAGGGGTCAACGGTGGGCGCTGGTAGGACCAAACGGATCGGGCAAGACAACGTTGCTGCGTTCCCTGATCGGCCGTCTCGCGCCGCTTTCCGGCGAATTGGACTGGGACGACCGACTGGAGGTAGGTTACTACGATCAGCAACTTGAAGACCTCGACCCTGGGGCAAGTGTTCTGGGTGAAATCCGCTCTCTGGATTCACAGCCCAGTGACGGAGAACTCCGCTCTTTCCTGGCGCAGTTTCTGTTTCGCGGGGAAGATGTGTTCAAGGAGGTCCGCACGCTCAGTGGCGGCGAGCGATCCAAGCTGGCCCTGGCCAAGATCATATACGCCTCTCCCTCTCTGCTTGCACTCGACGAACCGACGAACCACCTGGATATCGCTGCGTGTGAAGCATTGGAACCGGCGCTGGGCGCATATCCGGGAACCATTCTGTTCATTACTCACGACCGTCGCCTCGTCGAGAGCATAGCGACTCATATTCTTTACATCGCAGGCAACCGGGTCCGGCTGTTCGATCGGTTTAAGGCATTTGAAGAGTGGCTGGAAGAAGATGTGGCCGCATCTTCTTTGAAATCAATTCGAATTGAAAGCCGGGCGAGAAAGCAGGAGCCTGAAAATCGGCCCACGGCCGAGTTGAGCAAGAACCGCCGTGACCAGTTGGAGAAAGAAGTACAACTCCTGGAGACAAAAATCGGGGAAAGCGAG
The DNA here is from genome assembly GCA_965263045.1 of Terriglobia bacterium. Taxonomy (GTDB): domain Bacteria; phylum Acidobacteriota; class Terriglobia; order 20CM-2-55-15; family 20CM-2-55-15. The sequence goes on along the minus strand of CBDHGK010000041.1, from coordinate 5,024,610 downwards.
AACGAGATCCACACGATGGAATCCTTGTTTCAGGAATCTCCGAAGGATCTCGAGTGGGACAGCGCACACCGGCGATATGCAGAGCTTAAAGTTCAGGTCGAGCAACTCTATCAAGAACTGGCGCAGAAATCGGCCTTACTGGATTAGCAGCCCGGCCGCGTCACAGACACCTGGGCCGCGAAGCTCACACTCGTGTCTCGGCGCTCTCAGCCGGTGATATAGCCTTCGAGCTGCCCGATTCTAATTCCGATTGATTACCTCCCGCGCCACGGCCGGGATCTCCCGGTATAAGTGGGCCGGCCGCCGGAATTTTCAGGATGGATTCGTGAAATCAGCCGCATTGTACCGCCACACGCTGAAACCGCAAAGTGTTGCACTCTACCAATGCTTGTCGCGCAGTTAGCCCGGGTTTCTCACCAGTTGAGTGGCAACGTTGATTGGAGCCCAAGATCTGGGACGAGATCTGGGACGGACACCTAATTCTCGAGCTCAGCACAAATCACAGTGTGTTGACGAACCGAATTAGGTGTCCGTCCCAGATCTCCCGCCTGGTAGGGCTTATTTGCTGTGAGAAACCCGGGCCCCCGAACTGGTGAGAAGTTCGGGTTAGAGGTTCCCTTACCGGTCGGGATGGGGACTTTCCTTGATATCAGGATCGGATAAATCAGCCAAAGCTATGGTGCCGCTTTGATCGAGGCAGAGACTATGGGCTAGAATGCAGAGTTCCGAACCCCTCCTGATTGCTGACCGAGGAGCCTTTGACGCCGATATGCCAATTGAATCCATTCGTATCCGCGGAGCCCGGCAACACAACTTGAAGAACGTCAACGTGGAAATTCCACGTAATACCCTGACGGTAGTCACGGGTTTGAGCGGTTCGGGGAAGTCGAGTCTGGCATTTGATACGATTTACGCGGAGGGCCAGCGGCGCTACGTCGAGTCGCTGTCCGCGTACGCGCGTCAGTTCCTGGACCGGCTGGAGCCGCCCGATGTCGACTCGATCGAAGGTCTATCGCCGGCGATCTCCATCGAGCAAAAGAGTTCGTCGCGCAGCCCACGCTCTACGGTCGGAACGGTTACCGAGATCTACGACTATCTCCGGCTCCTGTTCTCTTCGATCGGCACACCCCACTGTCCCGAGTGCGGCAAAGAGATTTCCAGGCAGAGCCCAGATCAGATCGTTCGCAGTCTCAAGGGCCTTCCCAAAGGTGAACGGGTGATGGTTCTGGCCCCCATCGTACGGGGCAGAAAAGGCGAATTCAAGGCTCAGCTGGCATCCATGGCAAGGGCCGGATACGTCCGCGCCCGAATCGACGGCACCTTGCACAACCTGGATGAACCGATCGAACTTAACCGCCGCAAGAACCACACGATCGAGGTCGTGGTCGATCGACTGATGATCAAGCCAGGAATTGAAAAAAGACTCCAGACTTCTATCGAGGGGGCGGTCAAACTCGCCGGTGGTCTCGTCCAGATCGCGATCGTGGGAGGGACCGAACAACTCTACTCGGAAGCCATGGCGTGCGTGGACTGCGGGGTTAGTATGCCCACCATCGAACCCCGAACGTTCTCGTTCAACAGTGTCTATGGCGCATGCCCAAAGTGCAACGGACTGGGAGTCCGATTCGACTTCGATCCCGGACGCATTCTGCCGGATTCCTCCCAATCAATTCTGAGTGGTGGGCTTAGCCTGAACGGCTGGTTCGAAGATGAAATCGAAGCGAGCTTGAAGAAGATAGCCAAGTCCTTCCGGACCGACCTCGACATCCCTTTTGATCAACTCCCGGCCAAAGTGCGACACGCCGTCTTCCACGGTGTTCATGGCCGCCGCAAAAACCTCGAAGGTGTCATCGACATTCTGAACCGCCTCTATGACGACGACGAAGAACTCAGCGAGTATATGGCGACTAACCCGTGCAAGGCATGCCGAGGGACGCGCCTCAGAGCAGAAGGCCTGGCGGTGACCGTGGACGGTAAGACAATCGCCACCGTGACGGCTCTGCCGGTGGCCGAGTCGCTGAAATTCTTCAGGAGCCTCAAGCTCGGTCCACGGGATACGCTGATTGCCGGACGTATTGTTCGGGAAATTCTGGAGCGATTGGAGTTCTTGGCGGGCGTCGGCCTAGAATACCTGAGCCTCGAACGGTCCGCCAACTCCCTTTCCGGAGGGGAGAGCCAACGGATTCGGCTGGCGACTCAGATCGGATCGAGACTCCGCGGAGTCCTCTATGTGCTGGACGAGCCGTCCATCGGGCTTCACCACCGGGACAACGACCGCTTGCTGGGAACCCTGGAACGGCTCCGCGACCTGGGCAACACCGTGATCGTCGTCGAACACGATGAAGACACCATAAGACGCGCGGACTATATCGTGGATCTGGGTCCGGGCGCGGGCACACACGGCGGAGAAATCGTTTCGGTCGGGACTCCCGAGACAGTCGCCAGTTCCACCGTCAGCCGCACGGGACAATACCTGTCACGTCGCGAAACGATTCCGATTCCAAAAACGAGACGGAAGGCCTCACGAAAAGTGTTGCGCGTCCGAGGTGGCTCTCAGCACAATCTCGACAACATCACCGTATCGTTTCCCATCGGTTTGATGACGGTCGTCACCGGCGTATCCGGCTCGGGAAAATCGACGCTGGTGAACGACATCCTGTACCGGGCACTGGCACGGAAGCTTTACCGGGCTATGGATGAACCCGGTACTCACCGGGACATCCAGGGCATCGCTCACATCGATAAAGTCGTCGAAATTGATCAATCAGCGATTGGACGAACACCGCGATCCAATCCGGCAACCTATACGGGAATGTTCACGCCGATCCGGGATCTGTACGCCATGATGCCGGAATCGCGCGCGCGCGGCTACAAGGCCGGCCGCTTCAGCTTCAACGTCAAAGGGGGACGATGCGAAGCATGCAGGGGTGATGGTCTACGCAAGATTGAAATGAGTTTCTTGCCCAACGTTTATGTTCCCTGTGACTTGTGTCGTGGAAAACGTTACAACTCCGAAACGCTGGCCATTCGATACCGTGGCATGTCGATTTCCGATCTATTGGGCGCCACCGTTGACCAAGCGCTGGGGGTTCTTGAAAACATCCCTCAAATACGGTCAAAACTGCAGACGCTCGTCGATGTGGGTTTGGACTACATACATCTGGGGCAATCAGCAACCACGCTTTCCGGAGGCGAAGCCCAGCGCATCAAGCTGGCGAAGGAACTCAGCCGCCGCGCGACGGGAAAGACCCTCTACATCCTGGACGAGCCCACAACCGGACTCCATTTCGACGACGTCCGAAAACTCCTGGACGTCCTGAGGCGGTTGACAGAGCTCGGAAACACGGTGATCATAATCGAGCATCACCTCGATGTGGTTAAGACCGCAGATTGGATCATAGACTTGGGACCGGGGGGCGGGGAACTGGGAGGTCGCGTCGTGACAGAGGGAACTCCGGAACAGGTGGCCAAGGCCCAAGACTCCTACACAGGCAAGGCCCTTTCCAGATTGCTTTCGATGTCGCGTTCTCGAAACCGCAGGAAACACGGGTGAAACACGCCTTCGGGGCTCTCGATCCGTGCGGCGGCAGTCGCGACGTTCAGCGACGACGTTTTACCGATTGCCAGACCCGAATCATAGATAGCACTGCTCCCCCTAACTCTACATCAGGAATGAATCCGGCGGAAGACCCTTTGAACGCCATGTCGCCGGTGCGAAATCCGCCCACGCCGTTAAGGCTTAAAGCAAACCCGAATCTAGGATTCAATCGAACCGGGGACCAACCGAGGATTGACTCTGGTCAGCGACACGCGGTGGCGGAGAGCGGGTTGCATTGACGGACCACTATTGGACATGGTTCCAGTGGTCGAAGTGGCCGTCGAACAATCGAAGTCAACACGATGAATGACGAACCGAAGAGTTTCGAACCTCAGACGCAGCACCCTCTGAGCTTTCACGAAGAAATTCCCGGCCGGTGGCAGGGCCGAGACATAGTTTACTTCGGCTGTGCGTTCGTCGCGTTGAGTATGTTTGCGCCAGGCCTCGTAAATCAACTCCCGTTCGAGGGTGAGAGTGCCAATGCATTTCGCGCCCTCGCGGGAACGATCGCCGTCGAACTGACACTGATCGGCCTGATCTATGCCCTCGCCCGTTTCGGTCATGGGCTCTCGTTTATGGAAGAGATGCGATGGTCGCATGACTACAAGGTCCGTAACGGCACGCTTTTGACGCTGGGCATGGGACTTGCGTTTTCGGTCATGGTCGTCTCTTCCGTATTTCCGCCATCCAGCCCGCCGATCGAACAACTCCTCAGTACTCCAGAGGCCGTCGCGGTCTTCGCCATCTTCGGTATCACGGTTGCGCCTTTTCTTGAAGAATTACTGTTCCGCGGCTTCCTTTTTCGGGTGCTCGAACAGACCGCAGGAGTTTCCGTCGCAATCCGTGTGACCGCCGTGCTGTTCGCCCTGTTGCATGTGCCGCAACTGTGGGGAAGCTGGGCCGGCATGCTGTTAATTTTTGCGGTTGGATTTATTCTTTCGACCCTGCGAGCCCGCACGGGCTCGTTGATTCCTACCGTTATCGTCCATACGGCATATAACGGCATGCTCTTCCTTGCGTTCGCTGTAGGTTCACTGGCTCAGGAGACCGTGTGATGAGTGCGGGATCCACTGACGCGCACAAACTCGTCCAACTTCGGGAACAGTTGGCCGCACTGGACGCTGAAATACTGGCGCGCGTCGCCCGCAGGCAGACAATTGTCACAGAAATCGGACGATCGAAAGCGTCGATTGGCAAAGCGACACGCGACTACGCTCAAGAAACAAACGTCATCCAGAGGGCGCGCGATCAGGCTGAGACTCTGGGTCTGACCCCCAACCTCGGCGAGGATTTGATGCTCCTGCTGATTCGGGCGTCGCTTGCAGCACAGGAGCGAGACCGGGTTCAGGAATGGGCCGGGGGGAGTGGACGGAAGGTCCTGCTGATTGGCGGTGCGGGCAAAATGGGAAGCTGGCTCGCACGCTTCCTCGCCTCTCAGAATTTTGATGTAGAAATTGCGGATCCCACAGACGGGGAGGGTGAATTCCCTCAAATCCACAACTGGGAGGACTCGTCCCTGGACCACGACATCGTGATTGTGGCCACGCCCCTACGACGGTCCAATCAAATTCTCGAAGAACTTGCAAAGCGAAAGCCGAAAGGAATCGTATTCGATATCGGATCGCTCAAGACCCCGGTGCGGCCTGGTCTGAAGGCTCTCAGCGAAGCCGGAGTCGCAGTCACCTCAATACATCCGATGTTCGGACCCAACACCGACATGCTGTCTGGACGTCACGTCATATTTGTCGATGTCGGATCGCCGGAGGCGACCCGGCAAGCCCGAGACTTGTTCGCATCGACCATGGTGGCCCACGTCGAGATGGACCTGGAGTCCCACGACAGGCTGATCGCCTACATTCTGGGCCTGTCCCACGCACTCAACATTGCATTCTTCACAGCGCTGGCTGAGAGTGGAGAGGACGCACCCCGACTGGCGAAACTCTCGAGCACGACCTTCGATGCTCAGTTGGAGGTGGCCCGCCTCGTTGCGGGCGACAACCCACAGATGTATTACGAGATCCAGTCCCTCAACGACTACGGGAGTGAGGCCCTGTCGGCATTGCGCTATGCCATCGAGCGGATTCAGTCAGTCGTTCGCGAGGGCGACGACGAAGCGTTTGGATCAATGATGAAGCGCGGAAAAGACTATCTTGCCGGCGTTGAGCAAGCGCCTGGAACACGGAGTTAGTTGAACACTTCAGTCCGGGTGTCATCAGTCGGAAGCGAGCTTCAATAGTTGAAACTCATCCCGGCGATCGCCCATGCACCGGGTGATGGAAAGCCGCCTTCGTAGTAATCCTTACCAAAGACATTCTCAATCTTTGTATAGATTTCAACCCTGCGTTCCTGTTGCAGGGGCAGGCTATACCTGAGAACGAGGTCGGCTTTTACGGGCCCGTCAAAGACGAAACGCCGGGGATCGACCTCGAATGAGAAGGGTGATCGATCAGAATAATCACTGACAGCAAACAGGTCGAAGGTCGCGTTCAGGCGATCGGCGATCCACTGAGTCGCAGTCAGGGTGAATGTGTGCTTCGACACGCGGAGGGACTCAAAAAATTCGGTACCCGGAATCGTGGGCGTGTTCGAATCGGAATTCGTGTAGGTATACGACACTCGAGCGTTAGTATTCTGGGTAGGCGACACTTGCCCGCTTAACTCGACACCCCGAGCAATGCCACCTCCGGCGTTGTAGTACCCACCGGAGCGTCCGAACGGATCATCCAGTGGAAAGTTCGAAAAATCGAAGAGGATCGTCTCCTGAAGTTTGGTATAGAACACCGTTCCGCTCAACTGGAGCCTGGAATTGAAAAACCATTGATCCAGGCCCCCGTCGACAGCGATTGATCGTTCCGGGCTCAGACGAGGGTCGCCGTAGTATGTGAAAGCACCCAGAAAAAATGACGACCCCAGTCTTTCGTAGGCCGATGGTGCCCGGTAGCTGCTTCCTACATGCGTGCGAAACTTCGTTTCGGTTCCGCGAAAAAAGTAAGCCAGAGCGGCATCACCTGTTTGCGCACTGCGGGGAGATCCCAGGGCCACGCCCTCATACGGGCTTGGCGTTCCAGAAAAACTCGGCGTCTTTACGTCGAAAAGCTGGACCCTTCCAGAGAGTCCCAATTGCAATTGCCCATCGATGAGCTGGATCTGATCCTGGACGAACAAGGCATTGCTGGTCTGCTCCAAGTCGCTCGCACCTGATTCTCCAAAATTGAACTCTGAGGAGTGGTATCGTTCACGTTCGAATTCGTAGCCAACCGAAACTAAGTTGTGGTCGCCAATCCTGTGATCGGTTCGTGCTTGAAACGTGTCGATCCGCCCATCAGTTGCGCTATCGAAGGGGGACTCTTCAAAGGTGACGATTGCCGGTCCGCCCTTGCCGTAGGACAACAGACGCTCAGTGTCCACAGCCTGATAGGCGATACGATAGGAAATGTCTCCCGTAAGCTGGTGTTCGAAAGTGATTGCGCCGTTGAGAAATTTAGACTCCCTCCGGTCGTCCGGGTCGGATTGGCCTGGAACAAACGTCGCATTGCCCACGCTGTAGGGCGACCCAGCTTCCGCCAGTTCCAGTTGCATGACATCAAGGGCTACGGCCGGCACGGGACCGCTTCCGGGGAAATTAGCCAGGACAGCGCTATTTAAAAGAGGGTTGTCGATCAACTGCACACTTGCGTCGGACCACCATAGCCGGCCGGTCAGAGAAATCTCAGGTGTGAAGCTATATGTTAACGATCCTTGTGCGCTCGTATTGCGATGCGGAGAGTTGCCGCGAATACCGTTGCTGACATTCAGGTAGGTAAGGGTCCCACTATACCTGACGCGATCGTTACCAAGGCCGCCACTCACACCCGCAACACCACGGAACATTCCCAACCCGCCCCCTTCTGCTACAAACTTGCCGTGGGGACGACCGCTGCCTTCACGTGAAATGACGTTGATCGTTCCTGCGAGCGCGTTGGAACCATAGAGTGACGAACCGGAACCTCGGAGAAACTCGATCCTTTCCGTATCAACCGTGGCCAGGTCGGAAACAAACCCCGTCGCAGAGCCCTGGGTACCCGCAGCATCACGAAAACGCATGCCATCAATCAGGACAGCCGTGTCGTAGCTGCGAAGACCGCGCGTCTTGATGGAGGTAAACCCGCCGGGACCTCCCAATTGCTGGACACGCACACCCGGCATGTTTCGAACAACTTCGGCCAGGGAAAACTCACCGCGCCGGGCGATCTCTTCGGCATCGACGACATCGACGGCCTTGGCGATCTCCTGGACCGAGAGCGGTGTTCCCGACGCCGTCACGAGGACTTTGACGCTTGCGGCCGAGACTTCCAATACCACGTTAAGAGTCTCGTCGCCATTGACCGCGATATTCTCGGACGCGCCGAGCGCCGAGGACGAAGCATCCGCTTCGAGCAGGTACTCGCCCGTAGAAATTCCAGGGAACGAGTATGTGCCGTCAGGGGCACTCACCGCCTGATGGAACTCTCCGGTGTTTCGGTTAAACAAGCGAAGGTTCGTGTTTGGAACGGCCCGTCCGTCGGGATCGAGAACCACGCCAGTCAAGCTGTCAGCCCAACCTGAACCTGCCGACGCGAGAACGAGGGCGAGGGCGATTATCGATACTCTGCAGATTTCGTATAGGCGGCTCATAAAGCTCCTTCGTTGCCTTGATTCTCCGAAAATGTTCTCGAGATTGTCCATCGCCTGATTCATGTATCTCTTTATATTCATTGAACATAGTCGAATCATGCGTACACTTTCGCTGAAGAGTATCTGAACTCTTCTTCAGACCGCGCGGCAGCGGTCAGACGCCACTTTCGAGGTATTCCCTGAGGAGGACGTCATACTCCACATGCTCCGCAAACCAATCGGCCAGGCGGTCGTACTGGAGTCGTTTTCCCCCATGGGAGTCCGACACCGGATGACCCAATAATTCCTCAATCACGTCCCGGCTCTCAAACGAACCATGGAGATAAGTCCCGATCGCGTTGGGGAGACGTATCCCATCGCGAGTACCGTCTTCGAGAACGGCAAACGGTTCGCTCCCACCGACACAGCCGGCGGCTAGCCTCAAGAAGGCAGTTTCAATTGTGAATCGGAAAATTTGAAGTGTATGTGCCATTCAGCCCCTCTCTCGAAGGCTCGAACAGGATTCGGCGGTTGAAACGCCGGTTACCGACAGGTCTTCGGACTTACAGGCACGGTGTCAATACCTACTGGCCGTTGCTTCCCGGCTCGTCTTCAGAGAGCCAGTGCTTAAAAACGGCGGTCGTTCCTGCTTACCGTTGCGGGACAGTTCCGGATTCTCACCGGATTCCCTAATCGGCCTGAGATTCAGGCTGATCGGTAACGTGAAGGAGTCTAGCAGCCCGTGCCGGAAGTCTCAAGGGCCACGAGACTTCTGGCACGGGTTACTATCGCACGACTCCGGCGTGGAGCAGTGTCGGGAGGGCGGTGGGACTAGGCTCAAGTCGAACGCCCGGTCAATGCGGTCATGATCCGAACTTCTTTCGCTGGCGCCTGGGCCAATGCCTCGTTGCACAAACACCGTCGGGTCGGTGCGGGTCCGTTCCAGTGACTTTGTTAACTCCGTATTTCCCTACAGTCGCCACCATGATGCCGCTGGCGAGAGTCGTTGGTCGTACGGACGGGATACCCGAATAAACGGCTGAGCGAAGTCCCCCTTCCGGCCAGCAACCATATAGTGGACGGGAGTGGTGGATGATCCGGTATTCTTCACAGAACGGTTCGCTGTGTCACTGATCCTGCCGGAGTCTCAGCGATTTGTTCTGACAGATTTCAGCTTGACCGAGGTGTATCGATGAATCTGCTCGAAAGTTCAGGCAAACCCCTGTTTTTCAGGGTCGAAAATTCCGATCGAATCGGATTCACGCATCCTCCCGTCCTCAATGGAGCGTCTCTTCGCACCGCGGTGCGATCCCTGTCTCTGATGCAAAAGGAAGCCCTGATCGCGTCGAGCGCCACGGGGGCCGTCTGGCGTGTGGCCAGCGACGAGGGTGCCTATTTGAACGGCCAGGATGCTGCCCCCTGTCCGTTAGCGCATTTGACCACCGGTATGGTCGCGTCGTTCATGGACGAGATTCAGCGATTGGCCGCCAACAGCGACATAGACTTGAGGCATATTCGCCTCGTTCAGGACAACTACTACACGATGGAAGGTTCGGCGCTTAAAGGCACCATGACTGGCGGTGCGCTACCGGTCGAACTGGAAGCGGAAATCGACTCTCCAGCCGACGTGGATGCCCTGCGTCAGTTGGTCGAAGAGGCCCTCAGGCGTTCACCCGCACACGGGCTCGTGGCAGATATCCTCCGAAACCGGTTCACGTTGTCGCATAACGGGGTTCAGATCGATGTGGGATCAGTGAAGCCGGGTGAGGGTGGCGCCGAGGCCCGACCCGATTTCGATATCGCACAACCCAGTGTGCGGGATTGGAGTGCCCTCATCAAACGGAACGGGATGTCACCGAGTACCGATGAAGCGACTTCGAGCGCCGGCTCCAGTTTCGCCGACCAACAGAGCCGCCGCTTGCACGTCAGAGGTATTTGCACCTTGCGTCCCGACGGTATGAAACTCATTGAACAGCACCTGCTCAATCCCCACGGATCTATATTCTATTTTCTGTCCGAGGAAGGGGAGGAGGCCGGAGGGCAGGGGAGGGCTCCGGATGCAATGACCTATCTCTCAGCCGGAGTCGCATTCTGTTTCATGACGCAGTTCGGCCGCTACTCGAGGATCGTCAAGAAAGACATCGAGGAGTACTCAATCGTCCAGGACACGCACTTCTCACAGATACGGGATGGCGGTAGCAAGGCCGATCCGATCGAGACTCATGTCTATATCTTGTCGGACGAAGATGACGCATTTCCCCGCAGGGCTCTGGATATGTCCGAACAGACGTGTTTTCTCCACGCCTTGTGCAGGTCGGAATCGAGGGTGAACGCCAGGGTCGTGCAGGTGAGTGCGGAATCCGGGTGAGCAATGTCGGGGAAAAGGGTTCAAGCAGCCCGTGGCAGAAGTCTCGAGGGCCGCGTTACGGCCAAACGGGGCCGGATTCCAGGAGGAACAAAGAGACGACGCGACGTCGCGACGACGCTGCAATGCTCATTCATTGCGAGGAGTCGGCGACAACGAAGACGGCCCCGTTTCGCCGTAACCCTTTGGGCACAGGGGGGCCACCGACGTTTCAAACGGAGGCCGCAGGCGCCCCGCAGGATTTGTCCGGTATCAGGTAACGCGGGTCACGATGAAAAACCATCGTTCCGCTCCTCACTTCGCGCCTGCGACCCGAAGACCCCTGCGCGCGGCCCTCGAGACTTCTGCCACGGGCTGCTATGTCGAAACATCCCGGCGCGGGCGAACCTTTCGTTTGACGTTCCGCCCGAGGCGCCTGAACCCCAGAAACAGACCGATCGCACTGGTTCCGATACCGCCTGCTGAGAGCACGATTACGCTGATATCCCAGAAGGGCCGGTTGTAATACCAGAAGCCGAAGTCGAGGCTGTGCAGCCCGTTATAGATCCACCGCTCGAGCCGCTGCCTCCGTTGGTAACGGCCTACCAATTGACCGAGTCCCGGATCAATATAGAACCAGGTCCTGTCGGGATCATCAAACTTGATTCGAATGACGGGTAACGGCGGTGACGACCCACCGCGCGGATAGTAGTACGAATCGTAGTCGGAAAGTAACTGCGTTTCCCCGATTGCATGATCCGGATAAGCACCCTTCACGCGATCGCTCAGAGACTCTGTACTGAATGAATGCGCGACAACCTGCAATGGCTTCGCATGCACCAGCACGCGTTCGGCACCGGCATCACGGAGCAGAAAATAGCTCTCCCCCTGAATGCGGCGGAACTCAGCTTCCTTGATCGCCTTGCCGGGCACAACGCGCTCCCACTCCGCGCTGTCGATCGCGGGGAAGAGCGCCATGTCCAGACTGCCCCCGGCAAGGGCTTCGGAGGCACCGGCGCCCAGGCCTCCGCGGGATGACCAGAACCAGGGTTCCATCGACAACATTCCGCTGAAGACCCATGTCAGGGTGAAAATGCCGAAGACAAGCCCTGTAACGTAGTGCCAGCGCATCCATCCCGTATAGGGTATGTAGGATAAAACACGATTGATTCTGAACGGGCGTGACGGTGCAAATTGAAGGAATCCCAGCACGATCCCGACCAGAGCCAGGACGCACCCGAGGCCCGAAGTCCAGAGAACCACCTGTCTCCAGAGACTGTCATTCAAACGCAGGGGCGCAAAGTAAAGCCAGTGCGGAATCGCCGCAATCCAGGCCAGCATGCGACCGTTCCGCGTGGTCAGCAGGGCGACCTCTGCGGAATTCTCGGGAATGTACAACTGGGTTCCGTCACCATCGTCCACCCGAACCTTGTGCAGTGGCATCTGGCCACGGAAGTTGATCGTCCATTGATCGGCTTGTGTCAACCGCCCCGCGTACGCGAGATTGTTGACGGGGAGACCCATGAAATCCGCGGCAATCGCGAGCACCTCGGCTTCATCAACACCGGCTAAGATTTCACCATCGTCCGCAAAAACCGTGACCGATTCGCCGCCGCTTCCAAAGCGATAGGCCGGTCGATCCATAACGGTGAGCAAAGTGACACTGTCGGGATAACCATCCCAGAGGGCATACTCCAGGGCCTCGGTGGGAGTCACGTGGACCCCGGAGGGATCTAAGGCCTGAAGGCGTGCCAACCGCATTTCCGCCGTGAGGCTCGGCAGGTCTCGGGCATACATCATCGCAATGCCCGATGCGAACCAGACGACAAACAAGAGACTGAGCCCAAAGCCGAGGTAGCGGTGGGACAGGATCATCCACTTGCGGAACCAGTTCATACGCTTTGATCAACCTGCCCTTGATGCGGGTACAAACGGGGCTTTCGCCAGGCGATATGCACATCGATAACGTTGTTCAACGGCGTTCCCCGGGCCGTCTCCTTCCAGACATCCCGGGCCAAGGTATCACGCGGAACGGGATGGCCTGCGTGCCTCAGTAAGTATTCCAGCCGTCCATACTCCCGGGCCGTCAACTCGACTGTTTCTCCACCTCGAACGACTTTCCGCGTTACCAAATCCATCTCCGGTCTCCCACACTCAGCCGCAGCGTCTCACTGGGTCGCCCGCGCCGCACCAACGCCCGAATCCTCGCCACCACTGCAGCAAAAGCGAAGGGCTTCACCAGGTAGTCGTCAGCTCCACTGTTCAGGCCGGCGATTCGATCTTCCACCGTGTCGCGCGCCGTGAGAACCAGCACCGGGGTCGTGATGCCCTGCTCGCGGATCCGGGTCAAAACCTCCAGACCATCACGCCCCGGAAGCATCAGGTCCAGCAGAATGACGTCGAAACTCTCGGTCGTAATGCGAAAAAAACCCTCCTCGCCGGTCTCAGCGACAGCCACTTCGTAGTGCTCGCCTTCGAGGCCTTCCTTTGAAGGCCTCGGTGACCTTGGGTTCGTCTTCTACAACAAGTACAACAAGGATACGCAATTGAAGCACTCCTCCGGAGTCGCGTTTGCACCCCTTGAGGCGCCTATCATAGCGTGGCTATCATGTAAGAGTTTCTAAATTGTCTATGAATAATCTGACAGAAACCCACCGTCAGCTGCAACCACAGCCATGCTACTTGTAGAATGAAAGGCTCGAAATGGGGCATCATGTCCCTCCTGTCATGAGCGGATTTTGGAAGGATACGATAGGGGGAGCGTGTGCCCTCCAGAGGTTCCGCGTAAAATTGGCCCTCGGAACGGGGCGCTTCGGACGGCTGATCCGGTCGGTTACTTCGGTTACTTCGGTTACTTCGGTTACTTCGGTTACTTCGGTTACGGGCAAGATTTCAGGGACCGGCGTTAGGAACGCGTGTTGATTCATGCATTGGAGCGAATAATGAAGATTTGTATGGTAGGCCAGGGTGCATTCGGAAAGAAGCATCTGGCGGGTCTGACTCAAATTGATGATGCGGAGGTCGTGACCTTATTTGGCAGAACGGCTGAAACGACAGAAGCCGTCGCCCGCGAATTCAACGTACCCCACTGGACAACGAGCCTGGATGAAGCGCTCGAGCAGCCGGGCGTGGAGGCAGTAATTCTGACCTCACCTACCCAGGTCCATGCCGATCAGGCTGAGCAGGTGATGCGGGCTGGCAAGCATGTGGAGATTGAGATTCCGATCTCGGATTCTCTCGCCGATGCTCTCCGGATCGACGCCGTTCGGAAAGAAACAGGGTTGGTGGCCATGGCGGGACACACCCGCCGTTTCAACCCGAGCCACCAGTGGATTCACAGCAGGATTCAGTCCGGCGAACTCAAACTGCAGCATCTGGTCGTTCAGACCTTCTTTTTCCGCCGAACCAATATGAATGCTGACGGCAAGCCCCGCAGCTGGACCGATCACCTGCTTTGGCACCATGCCTGCCATACAGTGGATCTGTTTCACTATCAAACCGGAGAAGTATCGTCGGGAGTCCAGGCCCTGGAAGGCCCGATACACCCCGAACTCGGTATCGCAATGGACATGAGCATCGGTTTGAAAGTGCCTTCCGGTGCCGTGTGCTCGCTGGCATTGTCGTTCAACAACGACGGCCCTCTGGGAACATTTTTCCGATACATTTGCGACAAGGGGACCTACATTGCGCGCTATGACGACCTTGTCGATGGTAGCGAGAAGCCCATCGATGTTTCCGAAGTCGACGTTTCAATCAACGGCATCGAACTGCAGGACCGCGAGTTCATCTCGGCAATTCAGGAAGGGCGCGAACCGAACTCGAGTGTGGAACAGGTTTTGCCCGCCATGGAAACTCTGGATCGACTGGAAAAGCTACTCCAGCAGCCCTTGGCATAAGTCTCAAGGGCCGCGTCGACGTATCGCAATACCGCTGCGGGACATATACCGCTACAGCCTGGGATGTAGCCAGCACCGTGGGAAAGAGTTCAGCGCGCGGCTCACGGTCGGGCATCCGAACTGGGTGCCACAAACCGTGCGTCGGCGATGGGAGAATCCATGCGCCGGGTATGCGAACCGATAGCGATTGAAAAAGATGCTCGTTTACCCATTGGCTCCGAATAATATCTTTCGCCAGTTTCTTCCGGCTTCGGCGCCAGCGATTCGCGCTCACCCCGTTGGAGCCCGATTGAAACTCGACTCGCAGTTTCCAACTTGAATTCGATGCGCGTCGCCGAGTGGATCAACCTTTCCTATTTCGCCTTTCTCACAGCCGTTGCATGCATTCAATCCCTCCCTCAGGAGCGTCGGCGTCGAATTGTGCGGTTGGGGGCGATCGGAGTGTGCCTGACGCTGGCCGGACGTTTCTCCGGGGTGGTGCTGGGTGGGGAGTGGGGCTTCACGATTCGCAACTGGCTTCCAGCCGGAACGATGCTGATTGCGTATTGGCAGGCGGGGCAGTTCTACATGGAACCGTCGGAACGGCTCCAGTCGTGGCTCCAGTCGTTCGATGACCGTCTTGGCCAGGCGCTTCGGCATTTACGCCCCCTGATCGAATCGAGACTGATCGCCAAGTACCTTGAAATCGCTTACCTGTTCGCCTATCCCTTCGTGCCGCTCGCGCTGGCCGTGCTGTTGCTTTCAGGCCCGGGTCGCAACGCGGACTACTTCTGGTCTGTCGTGATCCTGGCGTCCTACTCCTGCTATGGAAGCCTGCCCTTTGCCCCTTCGCTACCTCCACGACTCACGCCTGATGCGGGTGTTGACTCGCTCAGAAAATGGAAGTCGAAACACCGGAGGGTCAATCTCTGGGTATTGGATCGCCTTGGAATTGGCGCGAACACGTTTCCAAGCGCGCACGTTGCAGCTACATTCGCTGCATCTCTCGTTCTCTTGGAGACGGTCCCACTTGCGGGTTGGATCTTCCTGTGTCTGTCGGTCAGCATCGCCGTCAGCGCGGTGGTCCGACGGTATCACTTTTTTGCAGATGCGGTCCTGGGTGCGCTCCTGGCTGTAGGATCCCGAATCTTGTTGGGAGGCAACTAATTCCCGATTTAAAGGGGGCTGGAACAGAGGGCGACTGTTTCGATACGACCGGACTGAGAGTCAAGGTCCACTCGCCCTGCACAGATCCATGAGCCGGCATGCGTGTCGAGATTGGGTCTTCAACTCGAAGACGGAGGCCGCCGGCGACGGCGGCGGGTACCGGATCCAGTTGAGAATGCGAACAAGTCGCTTCTCAAGCGACCATCCACTGTATCAACGTTGCTGCTTAGCCACTCCCAATGGCGATCGACTGGACCGGCGTGTCAGGTGCTCACAGCGCTTGTAAACGTCAACCTATTGCCAAACGGATCGTTCACGGACATATCTCGCGTGCCAAATGGCGTTTTCTCAATCCCAGGTCGAGCGTAGCTGTAGCGCTTCGAGACCAGTTCGGCCTGGAATGCGTCCAGAATGTGTGCCAATCTTAGTTGGAAATTGAAACGGCTCCAAACCCCATGGTTTGATGGTATTGGAAGAAACAACATCAAGCCTGTAAGAGAAAGGAGCCGAGATGAGGAGTCTGTTACGTTCGGTAAAGAAACGCAAGAAGTCGCGTGTGCTGGGTGAGGTCGAGGTCCTGAGCCGGGAGGAATACTCGGGACTGGAATTGGACTCGAAGGTGGAGATGATTCGGGCGTTGATCCCACTGGGGTTGATGCACGTGGAGGAGTTGCTCGACGAGGAAGTGAAGTCGTTGGCGGGTGAGCGATACGCACGAAAGGAGGCGGCGTTGCGGGGCCGGCGACACGGGAGCAATCCGGGGACCGTGGGGCTGGGTGGCCAGCGGGTGCCGGTTCGGGTGCCTCGAGTGCGCAGCGTGGCGGGCGGGGAGATTCCGCTTCGGACCTACGAGGAACTCAGTCCGGGTGGCGCGGTGAACGAGCTACTGCTCAGACGTGTGCTGTATGGGATCTCCTGCCGGAACTATGAATCGGCCGCTGAAGCGATTCCGGGAGCGATCGGACTGTCGAGTTCGACGGTGTCTCGAGGATTCGTCCAGGCGAGTGCCGCGAAACTTCGGGAGATGCAGGAGCGGGATCTGAGTGGCGAGGACGTCGTGGCGATCTTCCTGGACGGGAAGGCGTTTGCCGACGCCCTGATGGTAGTGGCCCTGGGCGTCACGCTTTCGGGCGACAAACGCTTCTTGGGCTTCGTGGAGACCGACACGGAGAACGAGCAAGTGCTGACTCCGTTTCTCCGTTCGTTGATGGAGCGGGGCCTGGACATCTCTGAAGGCGTGCTGGTGATTGTCGACGGCGGCAAAGGTCTGCGGGCGGCGGTCAAGAAGGCATTCAGGAATCGAGCCCTGGTCCAACGCTGCCAATGGCACAAACGCGAGAACGTCGTGAGATACCTATCGAAGACCGAGCAAGCCGTGTGGCGACGCCGGCTGCAGCGGGCCTACGAGCGCCCGGAGTACGACGAAGCTCGGGCGGCGCTCGGAGAGCTCCATGGAGAGCTCGAGGAGCGAAACCAATCGGGGGCTGCGAGCCTTGAGGAAGGCCTGGAAGAGACCCTCACGTTGCATCGGCTCGGCGTGTACGGGGTCTTGGGCCGTTCGTTCAAGACGACGAATTGCCTGGAATCGGTCAATGCCCTTGTCGAGGAAAGGTGTGCGAAGGTCGATCATTGGAAGAACTCGAGTCAGCGGCAACGCTGGTTGGCGACGGCGCTCATCGACATCGAACCGCGCCTGAGGAAGGTGATCGGCTACCGTCATCTTCCAAAGCTCCGCGAAGCCCTCCAGCGAGAGCTGAAAATTGAGGCGAAGACGTCGACGAGATCGAAGAAGAAGGTTGCATGACCCATCGTGAGCCGTGGAGAGTTTCAACTAAGAATGGGCTTGACTCATGCGTCCAGGTCTCGGGTTGCAATCCGCATCGCCGCACCGGGACTGCAGTCGCCATGATGCTCTGACAAATGTAAGACGCAGCCGTCCTTCGACACCTGCATGTACAGGGGAAGGCCGGGCTCGAAGCGGTGTTCCCAGTCGACCTTGAAGCCAAGGAAATCCACATAGAACTCCTTCGCCTTGGCTTCGTCGAAAATCCGAAGGATCGGTGTCGCCTTTCCGAAATTCATGAGCCGACCTCTCTCATGCACCGAGCGCCTGGCATCAACTGCGCGGCGAACGTGGCGCGGTCTTTGCTCTTGAAAACAGCGTCAAGCTTTGGACGTGACAGCTGCACGCCATAGTCAGGCATGATATCGCCCCCTCCTCCGATTCAAGCCAGCATTGCAACCTGCATCTGCCCACGACTGAGAAAGCAGGCCCAATCGAACAAATCAAGATCCAGCGGATTCGGCATACGCACATCATCCAGGCCCGGACACGGTTTAGTTTCCGGATCATAGCTCCGGTTGATCTGAGAAAGGCATTGGAGCAGAGAGCATCATACAAACCTCCGGTGTCGAGCCGTTCTCGCAGTTCCTCCTTATGCAATCGGTCGAATCCAAAAGGTTTGAATCTATCGTTAGCCCCGCACGTTGAGTACTTCCCCGTTGGAGGGTGGCGGCACGGGCCTCATGCCATCAACAGTATGAAACAAAGTCCGGCAGGATGGAACCAGACGCGTTACCAGTGGTTACTTTGCGCGGGCTAACGAATGCTCCCCCGATGGCACTGCGCTGTAGTGACGCCTAACCGATCGTGGCTCCATTGCGGCAGCCACTCCTTTGAAGACTAAGAATAACTCTGCGGCCGCCGTCGGGTGGAGCCACTCTGTTAGCCAGCTGGCGGTACAGGCCCTCTACCTCTTGTTGGCCTTTGATGGGCAGGTCAGCTCGTAGGATTCCTCCAACCACGCCTCCCAGATGGATTTCAGGAGTGGCTCTTCAGCGGTAAAGCGGGTCGTGACCCATCCGGTGGCTCCCACCTCAAAGCGCGCTGGATCTGTTGTCGCTAGCTTCCTGGCGTGGGGCATAGAACGCTTGAGCTTGAACATCGCTTTGAAGCCCTGCCCCTTGGCTCCCGGTCCGATGTACAAGAATGCGCCTCTCCCTGCTTTGAAAGAACTCTGGTTGCAAGACGATCCTTTGGCGACGGCCGGAAACGTCACGGCTTTCCTGCGAATCGGATCGGTTGGATCTGAGGCTCCGGCCATGAAGATCTCCCAGGCTGTGTCTGGCTAACGGCTCGGCAATAAGCTGGAGGCCGTGCAATGGGCACCGCGACACTACTAACAGAAGCTGGCGGTGCCCATCGCCTTCACGGACCGCTCCATTGCCTCGTTATACGGCGACTTCGGCATTGAGCGCGTACATGACCTGATTCACAAGGATTCCATCTTTCACAGCGCTGCGCCGAAGAACGCCTTCTCGCGGAAATCCGGTCTTCTCTAAGACTCGCATGGAAACTGGGTTCCACTCAAACACATGCGCTTGGAGCCGCACGAGGCCAAATCGCGGCATGGCATCTGCGACAAGAACTCGGGCTGCCGCAGTTGCGATCCCTTTGCCCCAATAGGGCTCACCGATCCAGTAGCCGAACTCAGCAGTCTTGCGGTACATGCCTTCACGCACATCGATTCCAATGCCCCCGACTGCACGGCCTTGGAACTCGATTGCCCAATGAGTCGGCGTCTCAGCGTGCGCGAGTCCGGAGATCCAGGAGTCTGCATCGGCCTCTGTGTAGGGATGCGGGAATCGGTCAGCCATGTTTCGCCAGACATTGGAATTGTCAGCGAACTCGACTAGGCCCAAAACAAGCGCATAACCAGTGGACAAACGGCCGGTTCACGGCCGTAAAATTGGAGGCATAAGCTCCCGTTCCCAGATCGCTTTTTCCAGGTATGCGGTTCGTGTTGTATCTGTTTCAGTTGCCGCCTCGCCGTGTCTGTTTGAAGGGTTGAAAGAAACCGGGACCTCGACCGCCCGGGCTCAGATCCATGATCGGGTCAGCATCGCAGAGGTTGACGCAACACATCCACGGCACGAAACAAGACTGGCAACCACGGGTTCCAGGCCATCAGCCGGAAGACGATGCGCCGACCAGTACGCACGAGCTGGCAAGGCACGAGCATGAAGGCGTTCAGGAACGTTTTGAACTCCATGCGTAGCACGGTCTGCTTCTCGGCCTGATACTTCTGGCCCCAACGTCCGGTTTCGGGCAGCAATAACGCAAACCACGCCTTCAGTGTCCAGGCCAGTGAGGCCATCACCATGTAGGCCCAGTTGCTGGTCTGATCCCCGACCGGCATCCCCAAGGCGTGTACGCCGTTCTTGAGCTGCTCAATAAGATTCTCTTGATTGCACCGTTGATTCGCACGCATCACGATCTGGTCCGCAGGATCCGCACGGTTGGTAATGTAGAAGAAGTACCGGATGTCGTCGAACAACACCTGCTCCCCTTTGGCCACCGACAGATTCTTTCGCACCACAACGACGCGGTAGTCCCGATCGCAGGCTCCGGGCCGATACGCAAACTCGGCCACATCCTCGCCCCGCAAGCGGATATTCTCAAAGTCACGCTCCCGAACGATCCGTTCCTTGACCTTGTCGGGACGCTGGCGGGGTTGGCTGGCTACCTCGTACTTGGCGGGACGTTCCAGGCGCGCCCAGCAGTCCGGCTCCAATTGGTCGGCCCGGGCCACCAGGTTTTTCATCGCGTCGATGCCGAAGATGAAGCCCACGCCCTGGTCGTCCCATCCATCCAAATACCGGGTCTGGCTGAAGTCGGTGTCCCCGCGCAGCAGGATCTGATCGAACCCCGCACGCTGGCACAACGCGATTGCCTGATCGAACCGTTTGGCCGCTCCCTCATGCGAGGGCCGGTTGCCGCTCCGGTTCACCAGGTATAACGGTTCGGCCGTGTTCGCCAGCGAAATCAACAGTGGGTGATAACCCCATGTCCCGTCGTAGGCCACGTCCATCCCGTCTTTGCATTCTCCGGTGGTTGGGGCCAATGTCCCGTCCGCCTCCAGAACCGCTTCCTCGAAAAACGCATCGGGCTGCTGGCGCCAGACTTTCAGCCGCACTTTATTGAACGTGTCCATCAGCGACTCCACGTCGTCTTCCTCAAATCGCCGGCAGAAGTCTCCCGCCGTGGTCGGATCCGGAATCCGCTGTGCTCCCAACGCGTCCAGATACACTTCGTCATTGCGCCGCAGTTCGATATCTTCCATACACGTGCCCCCACTCAACGCGTTGTAGGCGATGTTCAACACGTGATCCGATTCCTGGTAGGGCAGATGCCGCTTCAGCACATGCACGTCCTTGTCGATGGCTTCGATCAGTCCGGTCCGCCGCGCCACCTGATGCATCATTCCGATGCCGCCCACCGACAGACCCCTCATCCGGTCTCCCATCTCGTACCGGATGTTGCGCGCCGACAGCATCGGCTTCGCCTGATCTTTCCAATTCCGATCCCCAAGCCGACGCTCAATTCGCCGCTTGCGGTTCCTCATGTTCTTGCGCGTATAATCGTTCATCTGAAATGCCTCCTTCTCCAAAGAATCTGTCCAAGGTTTTTTTCGCACGGAGAGGGGGCATTTCGGGTACTTCGGCGGTTATTCCACTTTCAATTCCTCATCAATCACGCTTGTTCAGGGACTAGGTCGGCCTTGTCCGTGAGTGACCAAGCACGAATCACCCCCAGCTCGAAGTCAAGTTGCATGGACTGTGATGGCCATATAACGGATTGGCGATATCCCGCACCGCCAAAGGCATATCGCCTGCGACGTCATCGCAACCGCAGTGGATAGCTGTTCCAGCAGAGCCTGAAACTGCTCACACGGGCCCTTCGTTGAGAGATTCCGTTTACCCGTCGGAGACGTTTTCAGCCGCTTCCCGTCGCCGGCGATGATCGACATAGATCACGTGCAAGGCCATCAGCGCCTGCAGGGGATGCACCCCGGCCTTGACCAGCGGCCGGCAATAGTCACTGACGGACCCGGCCTCCTGAACGTCGAGCAGCGCCTCCGCCGCCTTCTTTTCCTCAGAGGTCAGTCCCCGCTCTGCGGTGACGCCGTCGAAATCGTCGATCACCCGCGACCGCATCCGGGCTTCCGTGCGGACCTCGTAAAGGAGCTTATTCAGCTTGTAGGCCGCGGCCTCCGGATGGGCGTAGAACTCGAACCCCTGGTTCTTATATTCATAAGCGGATACTTTCTTAATATTCGAAGGCGTTTTTTCCCTTTCGGGGATAAAGAGCACCATCGCATGACCGTGATGCCAGGTCGGTGTGTACTGAAGCAATTCGGCCGGCCGATGGCCGATCGCGCCAAACATCACAGCCCAGTTGAGCAACTCCGTATTACCGACTTCGTCGAGTTGTTCGACCGTCATATCGAGCAACGCATCCGTATTGCCCTTTTCCAGCTCGCCCAGCAACCAGTAGTCAAAGTCGTAGTCCGGTTCCGGATAGCGCTCGGTTCCCGGAAAGTGCGACATGCCACCGCTCGCCAGAATCGCAACCCGTTCTGGACGGGACGCCATGATTTCGGCAACTCTCCGACCCAGCGCCGCACACCGGCGCGGACTGGGGAGGGGCGGCAGGTATACATTCGTGTGAAACGGAACCACCGGTATCTCCCGGCCCGCCAGGATAAGGTCAAAAGGAACCGCATACGTATGCCCGAGAAGCGCGTCCTCGGAGTAGGTCATGTCGAAACCGGAGCGGACGAGCTGATCGAGCAGGTGTTCTGCAAGCGCCCGGTGAATGGGGCGCTCGAATTCGTGACCCGCGTATTCGGCTGTGGCCGTACTCCCGGCGACAATCGCGAAAGTCGGGAGGCAGGTCATGGAGAAAGTCTCCAGATGGTCGCTCCCCATAAAGAGGAGGACATCCGGCTTGGTCTCATCGAGGATCGTCCCCAGCTCCCGCATTGCGGCCGCGGTCACCGCCAGATCGCTGTCTCTTTCTTCGGGAGATCCAGACAGCAGGTAGGGCGCATGACAGGTCGCCATCGCCGCAACGATCTCACCCATATTTATTCCTCATATCCGACCGGCACGTCGGGCCACGCGGCCCCACGCCGCAGAACGGGCATTCGGGGTCAACGCGCAGGACGGAAGGCGATGTCTTTACATCGACGACGGTTCGCAACGAAGATTTCGCCGACAACCCCCATCGGCGCTGGCCCCGATTCGGGTGGTACAGGCCACTAATCTTCAAACTCGACTCCCAGCCCGTGCAACTTCTCCCGCAATCCGTGAAAATCCAAACCCAGTTCACCGCCTCGCAGCCGCTCCCGGGTTACCTTCTCTTTGGCAATGCGCTCTTCGGACTTCTGGCAGGTTTCTTCGGCTGTTTCTCGGGGGACAACGACAACACCGTCGTTGTCGCCGACAACGACGTCGCCGGGCCGCACACATACTCCCGCACAGACCACATCCACGTTTACTGACCCCGCGGTGGCCTTTACGGTGCCCTGGGAGTGGATCGCCCGCGACCACACTGGGAAATTCATTGCCGCCAGATCGGTCGTGTCCCGAACACCGGCGTCAATGATCAGACCCAGCACGCCGTGAACCTGGCAGGAGAGGGCGAGCAAGTCCCCGAACATACCATCTGTAGAATCAGCCAGAAGAGCCACTACGAGAACATCGCCGGGTTGGACCACGTCGAGCGCAGCATGGATCATGATGTTGTCTCCGGGCTGACACAGCGCGGTCACCGCGGTCCCTCCCACCCTGGCCGTGGGGTAGATAGGGCGCATGTAGGGCTTCATCAGCCCGGTCCGGCCCTGCGCTTCATGGACCGTCGCCACTCCATAGTCACCAAGTTTCTTCGCAACATCCCGGTCGGCCCGTTCGATCCTCCGAATGACTCTGGATTTCATTCTGCCACCATAACAAAAAAAAGCGGCGGTCTGTTGGACCGCCGCTTCCTTGACCGGTTTTGCGAGCACCCGGACTATCCGAAATCACCGCCATGATCATGACCGTCCGCAGGCATGGGCGGGGCATCCTCAGGCAGTTCGGCGATTGCCGCTTCAGTCGTCAACAGCAAGCCGGCCACCGATGCCGCGTTTTGCAGCGCGACGCGGACGACCTTCGTCGGGTCGATAACGCCGGACGCAACCAGGTCTTCATAGTTCTCGGTCTCTGCGTTAAAACCAACCTGCGGCGACCGCTCCGCACGCACCCGTCCGAGCACAATGGCGCCTTCCAACCCGGCGTTGACGGCAATCATGCGGAGCGGAGCCTCCAGCGCACTGGCGACGATCAGCACTCCGGTTTTGAGATCGCCGGACAGGGTTTCGGATTTTGCGAGAACGGATGCCTGTGTCCGCAACAGGGCCGTACCCCCACCGGGAACAATGCCTTCTTCAGCCGCGGCGCGGGTCGCATTCAGTGCATCTTCGACACGGGCCTTCAGTTCCTTCATTTCCGTTTCCGTATGGGCGCCCACGCGGATTACGGCGACACCGCCGGTCAGCCGCGCCAATCGCTCCTGCAGTTTCTCCCGGTCGTAATCGGAATCGGTCTGTTCGATCTGGGACCGGATTTCCTGTACACGGCCTTCGATCGCGCCTCGCGTACCCTTGCCCTCAATGATCGTCGTATTGTCTTTGTCCACGACAACCCGCTTCGCTTCGCCAAGGTCTGCCACGCCGATGCTGTCTATGGATATACCGAGATCGTCGGTCATGAACCGGCCTCCGGTCAGAACGGCGATGTCTCCCAGGATTGCGTTCCGGCGGTCGCCGAAAGCTGGGGCTTTGACCGCGGCGCATTGCAGCGTTCCCCGAAGCTTGTTGACGACCATCGTTGCCAGAGCTTCCCCGTCAATATCTTCAGCAACCACCAACAAAGACCGCCCATCGCCCGAGGCCAGTTCCAACACGGGAATGATATCGTTCATCGCCGATACCTTCTTTTCGCGCACATAAATGTACGGGTTCTCGAGGACCGCCTCAAGCCGATCCTCATGGGTGACGAAGTAAGCCGAAAGATAACCGCGATCCCACTGCATGCCTTCAACCACTTCCAGCTCGGTCTCCGTCGATTTGGCTTCTTCCACCGTGATCACGCCGTCGACACCCACCTGCTTCATGGCTTCAACAATCAATTCGCCAATTCGGGCGTCGCCGTTGGCCGAAATCGTGGCAACCTGCTCCTGCTCCGTGTGAACCTTCACAGGCTTGGACGCCTTCTGGAGCTCTCCAACGACTGTCTCCACGGCGATTTCGACGCCGCGTTTGAGATCCATTGGATTCGAGCCGGCAGCAACATTCTTCAGGCCGGTTCGATAAATGGCCTCGGCAAGCACAGCAGCCGTCGTTGTGCCGTCACCGACTTCGTCGTTCGTTTTCGCAGCAACTTCACGCAGCATCTGCACGCCCATGTTTTCGTAACGGTCTTCGAGTTCGATGTCCTTCGCCACCGTGACTCCGTCCTTCGTGATGCTGGGAGCTCCGTAGCTCCGCTGAAGAACGACATTACGACCGCGGGGTCCGAGCGTCACCTTGACGGCATCGGTGAGCGCGCGGACACCATTCAGGATTCTCTTTCGAGCTTCGTCGCGAAGCAATATTTCTTTCGCAGGCATAGATACTCCTCCTTCACCTCGACGATTGATTACTGCTATAAAAGATGAGCACCGTAAGTTAGCACTCCAATATGGCGAGTGCTAATTTTAGCCGAATTGAGCTTTTGGGTTCAAGAGCTTAGACCTGAAGTGCACGCGTTGTCCCCAATTCTTGACCGGGCCCGCAACTGGGTGGTCCCGAGGGCCACTTACCCTGACGCTCGGTCATTGACGGCGGTGTTTCCTTTAGATAACATTTCCTCCGCCCTGCTTTATCGGTCTGATGGAAGTAGCCGTGACAAGCA
Source organism: Terriglobia bacterium (assembly GCA_965263045.1). GTDB lineage: Bacteria > Acidobacteriota > Terriglobia > 20CM-2-55-15 > 20CM-2-55-15. The sequence continues at coordinate 4,999,217 of CBDHGK010000041.1, read as the reverse complement.
ACAGAGCCCGAAGCGCTCGCGGCTGGACAATATATGGACAAGGAGAACTGAATATGAACAAATATTATTTCATTACTGTCATCGTCGTGCTTGCGGCCGTGTCCGCCACAACCGCGAACGCCCAGGACATGAGTTTCTTCGTCACCAGCGTCGGTGGCCCCGACGGCGGCGACTTCGGCGGGTTGCGCGGCGCAGATACGCATTGCCAGGAACTGGCAACCAATGAAGGCGAGGGAGACAAGACGTGGCGTGCCTACCTGAGCCTCACCCATCCGGCACTGACAATCAACGCCCGGGACCGCATCGGCTCGGGTCCGTGGTACAACAGCGAGGGCGTCATGATCGCCCGCGACATCGAGGACCTGCACTCCGACAACGCGAATATCAATGCAACGACGGCACTCACCGAACAAGGCGACATGGTGAACGAGCCTGGCCAGCCAAACCGCCACGATGTTCTGACCGGCTCCAGGCCCGATGGAACGGCCTGGCCGTATGCGTTGATGGACCTGCTCAACTTCGACGGACACGCACTGACGTGCAACAACTGGACAAGCAACGATCCGGAACACAGTGCAATGATTGGCCATGTGGATCGGGGCGGAAGCGTTGGCTACTCGCCGTGGAATGCCGCACATCCCACAGTCGGCTGCAACGCGGAAGGTTTCGTGGGCACCGGCGGTGCCGGACTGCTGTATTGTTTCGCGGCTGACTAGCCCGTATAGATCACGAGATGGACCAGAAAAGGCCGCCCTGTTTGGCATAAAGCGTTTGACAAGAACGTTTCAGACACCAAACAAAGGCGGCCCTTATGACGACAGAGTGTAACCAAACCACGTTTGAATTTCACGGACTTAATCAACGAAAAGTGAAGGCTCGATTCGACGGAGGGAAGATCACTTCCGACGCGGGTGTCCTGCTGTTGCGGGAGGTCGAAAAACGGACCGGGTTGATCGATGGACTGGCCGAATGTTTCGCCGATCACCGGGACCCGCGATTGATCGAGCACACGGTGAAAGAATTGATTGGGCAACGGGTGTATGGCCTGTGTCTGGGATATGAAGACCTGAACGATCACGACCAACTACGCACCGATCCGATGCTGGCCGTGGCGGTGGATAAGGCCGATCCGCTGGGAGGCAACCGACGGCAGGCCAGCGACCGGGGAAAGGCTCTGGCGGCCAAGTGCACACTGAATCGGCTGGAGTTGACTGGGGCTGAAGTCGGCGGGGAGGAGCGATACAAGAAGATTGCGATGGATACGGACCAGGTCGACCGCTGGATGGTCGATGCCTTCATCGCAGCCTTTGAATCGGCGCCTGAAGAAATCATTCTGGACCTGGATGCCACCGACGATCCGATCCACGGGCAACAAGAGGGACGATTCTTTCATGGCTACTACGGCAACTACTGTTATCTGCCGTTGTACATCTTCTCGGGTGAGCATCTGCTGTGCGCCCGATTACGGCGCTCCAATATCGATGGCGCGGCCGGATCGGTTGAGGAACTGACCCGCATCATCGGACAGATCCGGAAGAGCTGGCCGGATGTGTCGATCATCGTCCGTGGAGACTCCGGCTTCTGCAGAGATGACTTACTGACCTGGTGTGAATCCCATCAGGTGGATTACGTGGTGGGATTGGCCAAGAACGAGCGACTCAAGAAGGATATCGCTGAAGCCATGGCTCAGGCGAAATCGGAGTTCGAATCCACCGGTCAATCGGCACGGGTATTTAAGGACTTCCGCTATCGCACACGAGACAGTTGGAGCCAACAACGGCGCGTCGTGGGCAAGGCGGAGGTTCTGGGCAAGGGCGCCAATCCCCGATTCATCGTCACATCGCTGTCACCAGAACGTTGGGAGGCCCGTGCGCTATACGAGGATCTCTACTGTGCGCGCGGCGACATTGAGAACCGGATCAAAGAGCAACAACTGGATCTGTTTGCCGACCGCACCAGCGCGTCCACCATGCGCGCCAATCAACTCCGACTCTATCTGTCTTCGGCCGCCTACATGATCATGCATGCACTGCGCCGACTCGGACTCCACAATACCGAACTGGCGCGGGCTCAATGCGGCACGATCCGGCTGAAGCTGCTCAAGATCGGTGCCCGAATCCGGTTCACGGTCCGCAACGTCTGGGTGTCGATGGCTGAAGCCTGTCCCTACGCCGAAGTCTTCACCGCCGTTGTGCGCAACCTACAGGCGATGCCACTGCGATGCTGACGCCGACGCTCCCGCTTCGTCCCTGAATTCGATTTGATTATCCAGTCCGAGCCGAGGTGTGTCTGATTGCGGCCAACCACGCTCTCTCGAGCACGAAAATCCCCTTTTCATGTCGCCAAAACCTTCTCGCTTCACCCGAAGACCCTCCCCCACACCCCATCTCGCGTCCGCCGATGAGTCTTTCATGCAAAATCGCGATCAAGCGTCGCTTGGTGATCCATGCGGGCTAGCTCCGGGTTTCTCACCAGTTGAGCGGCAACGTTGATTGGAGCCCGAGATCTGGGACGGAGATCTGGGACGGACACCTAATTCTCGAGCTCAGCACAAGTCACAGTGTGTTGACGGACCGAATTAGGTGTCCGTCCCAGATCTCCCAGATCTCCCGCCTGGTAAGGCTTATTTGCTGTGAGAAACCCGGGCCCCCGAACTGGTGAGAAATTCGGGCTAGCTGGACACACTAGGCAAGCAGACGAAGAGGCAATAAAGCGGCAAAAATGAAGCCTCCCGAATCGGCCAATGAGGTCCCGCCGGGAGGCTTTCTGTGCAGTACGATTGCCGGAAACGCACATTCCGCGGGCGGCCGGCTGACGGCGATCAAGAGATCGGATTTCTAACGATCCAGTCGTACGCGGACCAATTCCTGCCTGTGTCCGGGCTCGGATCGGGCGATCCCTTCAAAGACTGAAGTTTGACGGACGTCTGCCCAGCAGATATCCGCAGCGAATCATACTGGAGCTGTTGAATTACGGGAAGCCGGAGGCAGACCGCGCTCAGTTGGGACGCACTTTCAGTGCGAAACCCCGGTTCCCAGACCGTCGGTCCGAGAAGAGCCGTCCGGAAAAACCAGGGCCACGACCTTGAAATTGCTCGCCTGAACCGGGACTACTCTGCTGGCTCAGGATTTATGGAAATCCCCTCGCCCGTCAAAACTGCATCGATCGGGTCGCCGTGCCCTGATGGCACGTTGCGCAGTTGATTCGGGTGTCGACCGTCATTTCTAAGTCAGCGTTGATCGTCTGCATCATCCGCATCATCTGGCGGGCGATCACTTTCTTATCAATGTCGTCCGACGCACGGTCTCCATCGACGTGACAAAACGCACAGTCCACGCCCAAAGCGTCCCTGATGTTGCGCATGATCATACCGACGGGGGCTCCCTCTGGCAGAACCTGAAGGTTCGTGGGTCCCTGACCCCCGCCCCGCTGCATGGACGAGGCCGGAATCACAAGGATCGCGATGAGGACCAGTAGACTGGCGGCCACGATTGCTATACGTTTCATGTTTACCCTTTCTGGTGGTTGCTCCCAGGCAACAACAGGCCACAATTCGAACATTGTCGCCTGCTCGTGAATAAGCGCTGGGTCATCATACTCCCAGAAGCCGCATAGACGAAAACGTTTTGTCGCCTCCGAAAACCCTTCAATCGTCCGGGTGTCTGGCCGTCGTTTCGCGACGTCTCTGCATCACCGTTCCGAATCAACCCCGATCCATCGGGTGTGGCCCGACGGCCCACTTTTGATAATTTTCCACCCTGAGAAAAGCGGACCGATTCCTGATTCTTTTGCTGGCAAGCGGCCCTTTTCGGGGCGTACCATGGTTCCGAACTGAGGATACACAGAGGTAGCTCCACCATGCGCACTTCATTTTCGACCGTCATGGCTCTCCTGTTGGCTGTTTCCGGAACCGGAGGCCAGACGCCTGCGGGCGACACTCTCGATATCTACGTTGTTGACGTGGAAGGAGGTAATGCGACGCTTTTTGTTGCACCTTCCGGAGAATCGCTTTTGATCGACACCGGAAACGGCGGGACTGCGGCCGATCGGGATGCGGGTCGGATCATGGCAGCCATCGAAGACGCGGGCCTCGACGCCATCGATCACCTGATCACAACGCACTGGCACGGCGATCATTTTGGCGGAATGACCGAACTGGCCTCCCGTGTTCCGATCCGCAACTTCATCGACCACGGACCCAGCGTACAGCCAAACCCTGCTACCGACGCATTTCTGGAAACTTACCCCGCACTCCGGAATGGTGCAGAACATACCGTAGTTCAACCGGGAGACACGATCGCCATAAACGGCCTCGCCGTCAATGTCCTCGCATCGGGAGGACGGGTGATTGAAGGCCCCCTCACACCGACCGGCCCCAACCCGTATTGTGGCGCGTTCACCCGTCAGGCGGAAGACACCGGCGAGAACGCCCAGTCCGTCGGTGTTCTGGTTACCTTTGGTGCGTTTAGAACCCTTCACCTCGGTGACCTGACGGTGAATACTGAATTTGATCTCATGTGCCCGGATAACCCGATCGGGACGGTCGACCTCTTCGTCGTTTCTCACCACGGACAACCCACTTCGAATGCCCCCGTCCTCGTCAACGCCATCGCCCCCCGTGTCGGAATCGTCAACAACGGTACGCGCAAGGGCGGGCAACCCGAGGCCATGCGGGTATTGCATTCGGCTCCCGGCCTGGAAGATCTCTGGCAAATCCACTTTTCAGTCTTGAGCGGCCAGGAGCACACAGTCCCCGGACTGTTCATCGCCAACGACATCGACCAGCCACTGACGTCGATGCCCGTGCAGGGGATTGCGAATCCCGGACGCGGTCCGGGTGTTCCACCACCTCCGGCACACAACGGCCCGGCCTACTGGATCAAGGCCTCGGGTAACCGGGACGGATCATTCACGGTCACCAATAGCCGCAATGGCTTCAGCAAGATGTACGAGGCTCCAACCGACTGAATATTCACGACCGAGGACCATTGAAACACTGGTCCCGCCCAGGCCGACATATCGTGGCACGGGGTTGAGAACCGGCGCCTGGGCTGGCAAGCTAGAGGTTTGCCTGTTTCCCAATACCCAACTAGGAACACAAGTGACCTCAACCCATCGCATTGTCAATTTTGGAGCCGGTCCTGCGGTCCTTCCGCTCCCCGTACTTAAAGAGGCACAGCGCGACCTCATTGCCCTTCCCGGTGTCGGGATGTCCGTAATGGAAATCAGTCACCGCTCCGCAACATTCGAGCGCATTCTGAACAAGGCCCTGGAAGACATCCGGGAACTGGCGGCGGTTCCCTCCGATTACAAGATTCTGATGTTGCCCGGTGGCGCGAGCCTGCAGTTTTCGATGGTGCCGATGAATCTGCTGGGTCCAGAGGCTGGGGCGGACTACATCGACACCGGGTACTTCTCTAAGAAAGCCATCACCGAGGCACAGCGCGTCGGCCGGGTCCATATCGCAGCCAGGAACTACACCCGCATCCCCCGAGCGGACGAGTTGAATCTAACGCCGGACGCGCGGTATGTGCACATGACGAGCAACAACACGATCGAAGGCACCGAATGGAAAACACTGCCCGACGTTGGAGCCGTGCCTCTGGTGAGCGATGCGTCCTCGGATATCTTCAGCCGGCCGATCGACGTCGGAAGCCATGGATTGATTTACGCAGGTGCGCAGAAAAACCTTGGCCCCTCCGGGTTAGCGCTTGTGATCATCCGTGAAGACCTGCTCCGAGGGGGGCCCGACACTCTGGGATCCATGCTGAACTACCGTACGTACGCGGAGAACAACTCGCTTTACAACACGCCGAACACATTCGGTGTCTACATCCTCGGTTTGACAATGAAGTGGCTTCTCTCACTCGGGGGTCTATCCGGCGTGGCCCGGATTAACACGGAGAAAGCAAACACGCTGTACTCTGCGATCGATCGAACCGAGTTCTATAGAGGAACGGCCGAGGCGACAAGCCGATCGCTGATGAACGTCACCTTCCGTCTCGCTACAAAAGACCTGGACAATCTATTCGTTAAAGAAGCCACAGCGGCAGGAATGAGCGGGCTCAAAGGCCACCGGTCCGTAGGAGGCATCCGGGCTTCGATCTACAACGCCTTTCCGGCAGAAGGCGTCGACCGCCTGGTCGATTTCATGGGCGAATTTGAACGCACACGAGGCTGATCCGAATCTGAGGGCGGTGTTGCACCTTGATGAATGTCGCTGAAGATGAGGGAGGACGAATTGAGCCGATTGAGGTTGATATCGAAATGCGTTGTTTCCGGTTGCGTCGGGATTGGAGCCATCTTCCTCGCGGCGTGCGTATCCGGCAACGGCGTCGAAGCCAATACCCTGGAAGCAAGCGGTACGTTCGGCGGAATGCGGGTGAACTACCGCGTCGTGCTTCCGGAAGGCTACGATCCGGCACGCGCATACCCGGCGATTCTGGCGTTCACCGGCGGGTCTCAGAATGAGAACGCGGTCAATACCCACCTGGAGCGATTCTGGACCGAGTTGGCCGAGCAACGCGGCTATATCGTCATCAGCCCGGCGGCACCGTCAGAGGGCCTGTACTTCCGGCGTGGCGCCGGCATTTTCCCCGATTTTCTGGACCAGATCCTGAGCCGCTACAATGTCGAAGACGATAAGTTTCATGTGGCGGGAGCTTCGAATGGTGGCCTCAGCGCGTTCCACGTCGCCGCGTCACATCCTGCATACTTCAAATCGATCACGGGCTTGCCCGGTTATATGCCCCAGGCGAGCGGAGGCCGCGTCGAGGCTATCCGGGGGCTGTGCATCTACATGCACGTCGGGGATAGCGACCCGGCCTGGCTGCGCTCCATGCAAAACCAGGCGGAACAATTTTCACGAAACGGGCTGCAGGTCCGCTTCCAGGTCGAACCGGGACAGGGGCATTTTGTCCAAAGTCTTTCCGGGACCGGAGCGACGCGTCTGTTCGACCAGATCGAAGAAGCCGCAGGGGGCTGCGGTTAACCTCGAAATCCAACCGGATTTAAACCACAGACGAAGCTACAAGCATGAAATCGGTCATTCAAACCCTCGGGCTGTGCCTCGCGATGACTGCCCCCGTCATGGCCCAAACGCCGGCCGATCTCGTCGATTACGAAACTGCCCGATTCGATAAGAACGTTGTCGCCGTTCGAACCACGGAGGAAATCTCGCTGGATGGAATCCTCGACGAGGGGGCCTGGGACCGGGCGGTGGCCGCGACAAACTTTGTGCAACGACGGCCAAACCCTGGAGCGGCGTCCGAGGAACGCACGGAGGTGCGTGTCCTCTTTGACGACGACAATCTCTACGTTGCCTTTTATTGTTTCGATTCCCAGGCCAACCGGATTGTGGTCAATGACCTCGAGGAGGATTTCAACTTCCGGGGCTCCGACGGTGTCACGCTGGCCATCGACTCCCGCCACGATCTGCGCTCCGGGTTTCTGTTTGTCACAAATCCGGCGGGAGCGAAAAGCGACGGCCAGGTCAGTCTGACCCGACTCGATCTCGACTGGGACGGCGTCTGGGACGTGGGTGCGAGTCGGGATGGTGACGGGTGGTACGCCGAGTTTGCCATACCGTTTAAGACACTGCGCTTTTCTCTTGCCGCGTCCCAGGAGTGGGGCATCAATTTCAACCGCCGGATTATTCGTTTAAACGAAGAGAGCGACTGGGCTCCGATTCCGATCCGATACAACATCAGCCGCGTGTCGCAGTACGGCACGTTGAGAGGGCTCGAAGGCGTCCGTCAGGGACGCAACCTGACGGTGACTCCGTTTGCAACGGCCGGTTTCACACAGACCCGTCCGGTGGGGGATCCGCTCGCGGAATTTGAAACCGATCAGAACTACGACGGCGGCGTGGACATGAAATACAGCCTGACACCATCGGTCACGCTCGACGCCACCTACCGTACCGATTTCGCCCAGGTTGAAGTGGACCAGCAACAGGTCAATCTGACGCGGTTCAACCTGTTCTTTCCGGAAAAGCGAGATTTTTTTCTTGAGAACTCATCCACGTTTGATTTCGGCGCGGGTGGCAACCTCGTTCCATTCTTCAGTCGCCGGATCGGTTTGAGCCGGTCGGGAACCCCAATACCTATTCTGGGCGGGGGACGCGTGACCGGGCAGCTCGGTCGCTATGATGTCGGTTTTCTGGCGATGAACACCGAGCGTCTCGACGCGACTCCGGCCAACAGCTATATCGTCGGACGTATGAAACGCAACCTGCTGACGAATTCCTGGGTCGGCGGGCTGTTCACCCAGCGCGATTCGACGATCGATGGCGACTACAACCGGGTATACGGGGCCGACGTGCACTTCCAGTTTTACGACCGGCTGGTTCTGGATTCGCATATCCTCGGAAGCGACACCCCGGGGCAATCCGGACAGAATCAGGCGCGGCAGTTCCAGGCCGCCTGGCGTGACGACGAACTGACGATTGCGGCCGGCTACAACGAAATTCAGGCGAATTTCAATCCCGAGGTGGGGTTCGTCCGTCGAAGAAACAATACACGATACAACGGCCAGGTCTTCTGGAACCCTTTGGTTGAATCCAGCCCGGTGTTCAGAAACTTCGTACTCGGAACAAGTCTGGATTACTACAAAGACGGAACGACCCGGCAAATCGGCACGCGCGATGCCCGCCTTGATGTCGGTGTCCGGTTTGAAGACAACAGCCTGGTTGATTTCAGCGTGCTCAACACATTCGATCGACTGACCGATCCATTCGGAATCCGTACGGATATTTCGATTCCAGGAGGCGATTACAGTTTCCTGAGCTATTCGGCGCGGGCCACGACGAGCCCCGGCCGGAGAATCAGCGGAAACGGCCGCGTAGAGTGGGGCGAGTTCTGGAATGGGCGGCGGCGGTCATTTTCGGGAGGCGTGGGCTGGAAACCCAACTTTCATATCAAGATCGATGCCGACTACAGACGCAACCAGGTGAACCTCCCGAACGGCAGCTTCACAACGAACCTGGTGGGCGCCCGGGTCCTTTATGCATTTACGCCAGATGCGTTTCTGAATGCGTTCTTTCAGTACAACACGGATACCCGGCAGGTGAGTTCGAATATCCGGTTCAACATCATCCACCACCCCTTGAGCGATTTCTTTCTCGTATACAACGATCTCCGGGACTCCCACAACGGCCGGGTGCTGCAACGCGCCGTCATCGTCAAGTTCACCAACCTCTTCAATTTTTAGCAGCCCGTAGGGACGAGATCCGGGACGGACACCTAACTCTCGTTTTCGGCACACATCCCGGTTTGTTGACGGAACGAATTAGGTGTCCGTCCCGGATCTCTAAATCCTTTACACCCGTCGGGTTGGGTAATATAAACTGACGCTTGATATCCATCGACAGATGGCAGCTACCGGCCTGATGACGATTGGTTAAACTCTGGCGGAGGGCCACAGCGATCGAATGGCGGGCAGAGACCGGCCTGAGCGTTCGGTTAATGACGAAAATTTACCGGGTTACAGGGGAGATCTGAAGATGCCTAAAGGAATGGACCGTCGAGCGATCCTGAAGGGTGGCATGGCCACCGCCGGCCTCCTGGCCATGGGCCTGGGCGAATGGGCCCTGCCGGCTCTGGCTCAGAACGAAACGCGTGTCCGGTTTACGGACATACCGGAAGATATGGTCTTTGGTACGAACCCGGACTCGGCCGTCCGTGTGCTCGACATCCGGACAATCAACGGCCTGTTCACGCCGAACGATCAGTTCTTCGCAATACAGCACTACGGCCAGCCCGAAATCGATCCGGCCACCTATCGCCTGAAGATCACGGGTCTGGTGGACAACGAGATGGAGTGGTCGCTGGATGACCTGCGCGCCCGGGGTTCAGTCGAACTGCCGGCCGGTTACGAATGCTCCGGCAACAGCGGCCGACGGATTCAGGGCCTGGCCTCCTGCGGTTTGTGGACCGGCGTGCGGCTGCGGGATCTGCTCTCCGACGCCGGAATTCGTCCAAACGGAAAGGAAGTCGTCTTTTTCGGTATCGACCGCGGCGAGGAGGAGGTTAATTTCCGGGGCACCGACTTTGCCGTTGAACAACAGTTCGGGCGCAGCATCACGATGGACAACGCGATGGAAGCCGGCCCCCTGCTGGCATACGCGCTCAACGGCGAACCGCTGAGGCGGGCCCAGGGCGCCCCGCTTCGGGTGATCATGCCGGGCTGGTACGGCGTCGCGAACCTGAAGTGGCTGGGAAACATCCACATCCAGGAAGGGCGCTACCTGGGTAAGTTTCAGGCGCGATGGTACCGGTCGCTGAGAGGGGAAGTGATCGATGGTGCGATGGAGTGGAAAGAAACCGAAGTCTCCCGCTTGCAGTTGAAGTCCGTCATCGCCCGTGTGACCCGAAACGGGAACCGGCACGAGGTGTTCGGATTCGTCCTGAACGACGGTACGCCGCTCAGGTCGGTCGAAGTGCAAATCGACGGCGGCGCATGGAGGCCGGCGACATTAGAGTCAACGAATACGCAGTATTCGTGGAAGTTGTTCAACTACACGTGGGAGGGCGCCACCGCGGGAGAGCACACCCTGGTCTCACGGGCGACCGATGCGAACGGAATCGTGCAGCCAACGGAGTCGGAACTTGAAAATAAGATGACGTTTCTGGAGCACAACGCACAATTTCCACGCACCGTGATGATTTCCTGAAGAACGCACACCCGAAATACCGAAGCCTTCAATGAAAAGCCGCGCCCTCGGAGGCGCGGCTTCTTCCTTCGACCTCTTCGGCCGCTAGCGGTGGTTCTCTATATATTGAAGCGCGAATGCCTTCAGCGCCGCAGAGGTCAATCCGATCTCGTCCGCCTCGGCCTCGGCGTCACCCACGTTCCAACCGTCGCGGAGCGCGCGGCGAATCATCCAGAAGGCGCCGACACGGTTGGCCGAACCGCAGTGGATGAACATGGGTTGGTTGGCCTCGGCGTCGGTCAATGCGAGGAACTCTTCGACCTGGGCGTCGGGGATATTTGCCCCGTCCACCGGTATGTTGTAGTAGTTCATGCCGAGTTCACGCACCGCGGCTTCTTCCGCAGCCGCATCATGTTCGGTGGGAACTCTCAGGTTCAGAACGGCCCGGATGCCGTCCGCCTGCAGGTCCGACAACTCCTCTATCGTGGGTTGACCCGCGGTGCAGAACTCGGTGTTGACGCGCAGGAAATTCCGAATAGGCAAATCCTGGGCAAGCCCGACACTAGAAAACGCGAACACCCCTGCTATAACTGCCAATAAAACTCGCTTCATCTGTGACCTCCGTCAGGGTTTTGGATAATAGACGCTGTCCACGGGAAGGTCCACGGCCAGGTAGTCCTGATCCTTGAACGGATACGAGGGACGCTCTTTCGAATTGATGAATCTCGACACCAGCTGTGCCTCTTCGTCGGTTAGACGACCGGGATCGAGATAGGGCATGGAATAGCGGATAATACCGGCAAGCGTATAGATCCGGGCGGCCCCGGCCCCGTCGTTCCACGAATCCGGACCCCACTGGGGGCCGGCCTTCTTCGTTCCGATCTGCACGCCCTGCCCCTCCTCACCATGGCAATTCGTGCAATGCTGCATGAAGATTTCTTCGCCTTTCGCCGGATCCAGGTCTGCAACCGGAATCCGATTTTCCTGGGCGATCACATTCTTGCGGCGCCAGGGAGCGGCGACCCCGGGCTCGAATCCACGCGACAGCCATCGGAGGTACGCGGAGAGTGCAAGTACTTGAGGGCTCTCGGGACCCGGCAGCATTTCTTCATATGCGTCCGAATGCGCAGATGCATCCTCCCCCAGATCGAGCATGCCCGTCGAATTCTGGCTCCGGTAGAAGCATCCCACGATCCGGTCCTCGAGCGTGAAGAGCCGATCGGCGCGCCCGTTGAATTCCGGAAACATCGCGGCCACACCCACCAGGGGGAGAGAGAGTTCCCGCTGGCCACCATTCATGTGGCAGTTGTTGCACTTCATCTGACCGTGCATGAGCCCCGGCGCTTCGACCGGCGTTTCCGTGAAGATTCGGAAACCCTCTCGGATCTGGTCGGCGACCCTCGAGTTGCCCAGCGTGGGATCGGTCAGAGGGTTATTGGGATACTGCCAGGCCGTGACCATCGTAGTCTTAGACGAGATCAGGGCACCGGGAAGCTTGCCGAGCTCAGGGGATAGCGGGTCCGGAGCACAGGCCGCCACGCCGAGCGTGGCCAGCAGGACAGAGCCGAGAACGCCAATCCGAACGGCCAGAGGAAGTCGTGTGTACGCCAGATTTTGCATAAGCACTAAAAATGCTGGAACTGGCCGATCGTGTCAAGGCTTCTCTTGCCAGAAAGCCGAAAAGCTGGCTTCAGCAGGATTTGTGGCATAAGCTTGCCTGGATATCAACACAGCCATCAGCGAGGGACCATGACAGAAAACTACTTGAAATCGCTACTCGAGCGGCGCTCATTTCTAAGGCGTATGAGCGGAGTCGCCACCGTCGTCGGCGGGGCGATGGCCGTAGGCACCCGGGGGGCGAGGGCGCAATCCGGCGGTGGTGAAAGCTGGAAGCCGGCCCGACATGCCGAGGATGACTGGATGGACGAGGTTCCCGGTGTTCACCGGTTCCTGCTGGATAACACGACCTATGCGGGATTCGGGGGCGCCATGCGCTTCGCGAACAATTTCATACGGGTGAACAGGGACGACTACGGCCTGGAAAACGAGGATCTCGCCGTCATCATCGTCGCACGCCACTTTTCCACCCCCATGGCGTTCAACGATGCGATGTGGGAAAAATATGGCGAACCCCTGGCCGCCCGCGAAAACCTCATCGATCCGAAAACGAACGCCTCGCCCAGGATCAACCTGTTCAACACTCCCGGCTACGGGGACGAGATACCCAACCGAGGCTTGTTGCTCCAGAGCCTGTTCGAAACAGATCTGCGACTGGCAGTGTGCCGGGTGGCCGCACGCGGTGCGGCCGGTCGGGTGGCCCGCGCGGTCGGCGGGGATGCCGACAGTATCTTCGAGGAGTTCGAACACAACCTCCTGGACAACGCACACATGGTTCCGGCCGGAATTGTCGCGGTCAATCGCGCCCAGGAACGTGGCTATGCGTTCTCCTTCGTCACATAGGCTCCGAACTTGCGGAACAGAAAGCCCCGACCGCGACCGCGATCGGGGCTTTTGCTTTTCGGAAGACTACGGCGAGGCGCTGGGACGCGGGTGGTTCTTGACTCACCGCTTCAGGCCGAACTCGCCCAAGATTTCCCCGTGGGGGTTGCCCTCGCCGCGTTCGATGGAAGCGCGCGCGCGATCGAGAGCCCCGGCAGTTTCCGGCATGATCGCTGCATCGTCGACTTCGGCATGGCTCAGGGCGCGCGAAAGAGGCTCGACCATGACCTCCAGGAGATTCCAAACCGCATCCACCTGCTCATCGGAGAGTCGGTCCAGCAGGGCGTGAGCCTGCTCGCGTTCCTCTGTGCGATTGCCTTCCATCGTGTTTCTGGCGAATCAGTATTCCTTCGCGTAATCCATAGAAGTCGATCAGGCCACGATGGCCGCTGCCCAAGTCGCAGAGGAGGGTTTCAGTCTGCCATCGGCGAATTCGAGTCAAGCCCATTCTTAGTTGAAACTCTCCACGGCTCACGATGGGTCATGCAACCTTCTTCTTCGATCTCGTCGACGTCTTCGCCTCAATTTTCAGCTCTCGCTGGAGGGCTTCGCGGAGCTTTGGAAGATGACGGTAGCCGATCACCTTCCTCAGGCGCGGTTCGATGTCGATGAGCGCCGTCGCCAACCAGCGTTGCCGCTGACTCGAGTTCTTCCAATGATCGACCTTCGCACACCTTTCCTCGACAAGGGCATTGACCGATTCCAGGCAATTCGTCGTCTTGAACGAACGGCCCAAGACCCCGTACACGCCGAGCCGATGCAACGTGAGGGTCTCTTCCAGGCCTTCCTCAAGGCTCGCAGCCCCCGATTGGTTTCGCTCCTCGAGCTCTCCATGGAGCTCTCCGAGCGCCGCCCGAGCTTCGTCGTACTCCGGGCGCTCGTAGGCCCGCTGCAGCCGGCGTCGCCACACGGCTTGCTCGGTCTTCGATAGGTATCTCACGACGTTCTCGCGTTTGTGCCATTGGCAGCGTTGGACCAGGGCTCGATTCCTGAATGCCTTCTTGACCGCCGCCCGCAGACCTTTGCCGCCGTCGACAATCACCAGCACGCCTTCAGAGATGTCCAGGCCCCGCTCCATCAACGAACGGAGAAACGGAGTCAGCACTTGCTCGTTCTCCGTGTCGGTCTCCACGAAGCCCAAGAAGCGTTTGTCGCCCGAAAGCGTGACGCCCAGGGCCACTACCATCAGGGCGTCGGCAAACGCCTTCCCGTCCAGGAAGATCGCCACGACGTCCTCGCCACTCAGATCCCGCTCCTGCATCTCCCGAAGTTTCGCGGCACTCGCCTGGACGAATCCTCGAGACACCGTCGAACTCGACAGTCCGATCGCTCCCGGAATCGCTTCAGCGGCCGATTCATAGTTCCGGCAGGAGATCCCATACAGCACACGTCTGAGCAGTAGCTCGTTCACCGCGCCACCCGGACTGAGTTCCTCGTAGGTCCGAAGCGGAATCTCCCCGCCCGCCACGCTGCGCACTCGAGGCACCCGAACCGGCACCCGCTGGCCACCCAGCCCCACGGTCCCCGGATTGCTCCCGTGTCGCCGGCCCCGCAACGCCGCCTCCTTTCGTGCGTATCGCTCACCCGCCAACGACTTCACTTCCTCGTCGAGCAACTCCTCCACGTGCATCAACCCCAGTGGGATCAACGCCCGAATCATCTCCACCTTCGAGTCCAATTCCAGTCCCGAGTATTCCTCCCGGCTCAGGACCTCGACCTCACCCAGCACACGCGACTTCTTGCGTTTCTTTACCGAACGTAACAGACTCCTCATCTCGGCTCCTTTCTCTTACAGGCTTGATGTTGTTTCTTCCAATACCATCAAACCATGGGGTTTGGAGCCGTTTCAATTTCCAACTAAGATTGGCACACATTCGCGAATTCCAGCCAGCGACAGCTCTATTCGTTTCTGAATCAACCGTCGGGATTGTCGAACAGTTCCTGCAATCGAACTCGCAGTGTCATCGGGACGCGTTCCAACCACGTTTCGTCCAGAAGACCCACGTCGATAAAATCCCTGAGATGCACTCGATCTTTGTCGCGGAACGACGTGAGCTTCATGCGGATCAGCGCGTTGAGGGTCAGTAAGCGGAACCCGGCGCTCTGCTCGGATTCGGAGACATCCGGCGCAGCTTCAGCATAGCTGGGCCGAACCTTTTCCGCCGCGAAAATGATGTGGACGGCATCGCGCGCCCGCCCGCTTGGTTCGTCGAGAAACATATCCATGCCTGCGGCGTGACGATAAGTGAATCCGGCTTGCTCCAGCGCGTTACGCGCCGCCGGAAGATCCCCACGGCGCAACATAATGTCCACGTCCTGGGTGTTACGCACGGCCAGCTCGTCTACGCGGGATACCCATGCGGCCACGGCGTTCCCACCCGCTACGGCGTAAGGAATGTTGGCCTGTTCAAGGATGCGGGCCGCGCGAAACAGACGCTGCCGTACCCTTTCCACTGCGTTGCTCATGCGTTCCCAGGAAACTTCTGCGTATGAACTGAAGGGCATTTGTTCAATCCAAAACAATCCGTCTACCGACTGGTTCCTCGCACCATCAAAGTGCCACGAAATCAGTCAGGCTGACAACATGTTGTTTCGGAATGTCGATAGCTTTGTAGACATCAATGCACCCGACTTCAACAGATTTCAACAGGCGTGCGGCTGGATCGTAGAAACGTTGTCATCAACAGCATCAAGAAACCACATCTTTCAACAGACTTCAACCAGGACTTGAATCGGGTTCGGGATCAGGGGGTTGAAGGATCGAAGGTTCGAATCTCCCCGTCCGGACTCTTAACATCAAGGAAATGCAGCCTTTTTCGAGCTTGCACTGGCCGCCTCGCACTCCGCGCGCGTAGTTGTTGTCGTTCTTCCGGTGATCATGGCGCACCCGGCGCGGCTAGCTGGGATGGCATCGTCCGCCGATTCGGGCCATGGCCCTGACCCTGGCTCTTGGGCCAGCCTTCGTTCTGTTTCGCGATCTCCACCACATGGGTCATCGCGTACTCGAAAGAATTAAAATTGTGAAACCCTTTCACGTCGGAGCACAGCCGGACGAGGACTTTAAGTTCTTCCAGTTTTTCAGACAACTGGATCAACACTGGAGACTGGTCACGCCGGGCGTTAGCCCGCACCACCAGCCGCGAAATCCGCCGGGCGCTGTCACGCATATCCGATCCGATCGAATACTTGTGATACCGCGAGAAGCCCTGAACCACCTGCTCGGGCCACAGGCACAGATCATACGCGCTCTTGTATATGGGAAGTGCTCCGTGTATGCCATTGCCGTCTCATTTCTGGTCACCCCGGGGGATACGCTGGGGGGCAAGCCCCCCAGACCCCCGAATCAAATAAGCAAATAAGACATCACCGGCCGCCTCGCACCCCGCGCGCGTAGTTGCCGCTGCCCTTAAGGTTGAAGAACACGAAGCCATTGTTGAAGTCGACGAACCACGCGTCGAGCGGAAAGAGGGCGTTGGTAGCCGACGACCAGTAGAAGGACGCCTGGGTCGGACCGAATGCCGCATCGATGCACGGTGTCGGCCCGCACGGATTAGGCTCCACCAGAATGCCCTCCAGTTCAGCTCGAGTCGGTATCCGCCAGTCCCCGTATACCTCCGTGAGTTCGCCAGTAACACTATCGATTTCGGGGCTGGCGCTGTTCAATTTTACAAGAAAATCGCTGTACAACGTGCCGTTCGGGTCAAGAAAACTAGTTGACCACGCATAGCGATTCTCCACGCAGTGAGGATCGTTAAGGTCTTGGGCTCCGCACGCCGTCTTCTTCTCCCACATCAGACCCGTCTGGTTATCCGTAATCGTTCCATCCCCGTTGTCCACAAACCGCATCGTCGGGGCGCACGGCAGCCCCGAGCCAAATGGTGGCACCTGTCCAAGAATTGCGTATACCGCACACACGTCCGCATCCGATCCCGGCTGTCCGGGCTGACCCTGCGCTCCCTGGCAATCCGCCACCGTCGTCCCGATCCCGTCGTAGCAATTCGCTCCAGCCGGTCCAGGCAATCAGAAGTGGACCCGGAAATTCGGACAGCGTTGTAAGGTGGATTTCACACAGATGAGAGGACCTTACGACAATGACGAAACGACGGAATTTTTCAGCGGACTTCAAGGCGAAGGTCGCACTGGCCGCGATGCGTGGAGACGGCACCGTGGCCGAACTGGCGTCACGGTACCAAGTGCACCCGAACATCATCGGGAAGTGGAAGCGGGAGGCGCTCGACGGGGTGAAGGAGACGTTTCAGCGCGGTAAGAACCCAGCGGACCGAAACCACGAGGACGAGATCAAACGGCTCCAGGCCAAGATTGGAGAACTGGTGGTGGAGCGGGATTTTTTGGCCGGAGCCTTCGATCGGTAAGCGTGGATCGGAGGCGAGGGATGATCAAACCCAAGAACCGGAAGCTCAGTGTCGCGCGACAGTGCGAGAGTCAAGCCCATTCTTAGTTGAAACTCTCCACGGCTCACGATGGGTCATGCAACCTTCTTCTTCGATCTCGTCGACGTCTTCGCCTCAATTTTCAGCTCTCGCTGGAGGGCTTCGCGGAGCTTTGGAAGATGACGGTAGCCGATCACCTTCCTCAGGCGCGGTTCGATGTCGATGAGCGCCGTCGCCAACCAGCGTTGCCGCTGACTCGAGTTCTTCCAATGATCGACCTTCGCACACCTTTCCTCGACAAGGGCATTGACCGATTCCAGGCAATTCGTCGTCTTGAACGAACGGCCCAAGACCCCGTACACGCCGAGCCGATGCAACGTGAGGGTCTCTTCCAGGCCTTCCTCAAGGCTCGCAGCCCCCGATTGGTTTCGCTCCTCGAGCTCTCCATGGAGCTCTCCGAGCGCCGCCCGAGCTTCGTCGTACTCCGGGCGCTCGTAGGCCCGCTGCAGCCGGCGTCGCCACACGGCTTGCTCGGTCTTCGATAGGTATCTCACGACGTTCTCGCGTTTGTGCCATTGGCAGCGTTGGACCAGGGCTCGATTCCTGAATGCCTTCTTGACCGCCGCCCGCAGACCTTTGCCGCCGTCGACAATCACCAGCACGCCTTCAGAGATGTCCAGGCCCCGCTCCATCAACGAACGGAGAAACGGAGTCAGCACTTGCTCGTTCTCCGTGTCGGTCTCCACGAAGCCCAAGAAGCGTTTGTCGCCCGAAAGCGTGACGCCCAGGGCCACTACCATCAGGGCGTCGGCAAACGCCTTCCCGTCCAGGAAGATCGCCACGACGTCCTCGCCACTCAGATCCCGCTCCTGCATCTCCCGAAGTTTCGCGGCACTCGCCTGGACGAATCCTCGAGACACCGTCGAACTCGACAGTCCGATCGCTCCCGGAATCGCTTCAGCGGCCGATTCATAGTTCCGGCAGGAGATCCCATACAGCACACGTCTGAGCAGTAGCTCGTTCACCGCGCCACCCGGACTGAGTTCCTCGTAGCTCCGAAGCGGAATCTCCCCGCCCGCCACGCTGCGCACTCGAGGCACCCGAACCGGCACCCGCTGGCCACCCAGCCCCACGGTCCCCGGATTGCTCCCGTGTCGCCGGCCCCGCAACGCCGCCTCCTTTCGTGCGTATCGCTCACCCGCCAACGACTTCACTTCCTCGTCGAGCAACTCCTCCACGTGCATCAACCCCAGTGGGATCAACGCCCGAATCATCTCCACCTTCGAGTCCAATTCCAGTCCCGAGTATTCCTCCCGGCTCAGGACCTCGACCTCACCCAGCACACGCGACTTCTTGCGTTTCTTTACCGAACGTAACAGACTCCTCATCTCGGCTCCTTTCTCTTACAGGCTTGATGTTGTTTCTTCCAATACCATCAAACCATGGGGTTTGGAGCCGTTTCAATTTCCAACTAAGATTGGCACACATTCCAGTGCGAGCTGGTGGGAATGAGTCGGTCGAGCTGGTATTACCGGCCACGCGGCGAGAGTGAGCGGAATCTCGCTCTGATGCGTGTCATCGACCTTCTGTATCTGGAGATGCCCTGGTACGGCTCGCGTCAGATGACGCGCGAGCTGCGCCGCGCTGGGCATCATGTCGGCCGGAAGCGTGTCCGTCGTCTGATGCGGCTGATGGGCCTGCGATCGGTCGCTCCCAGGCCCTTCACGTCCCGGCACGCACCCGGACATGTCGTGTACCCGTACCTGCTCGGCGACATCCGGATCACGCGAGTGAATCAGGCGTGGTGCGCCGATCTGACCTACATCCCGATGGCCCATGGCTTTCTGTACGTGGTAGCGATCATGGATTGGCATTCCCGAAAGGTTCTGGCCTGGCGACTATCGAACACGCAAGACATCGCGTTTTGCATCGAAGCGCTGGAGGAAGCCATCGAAAAATACGGTTGTCCCGAGATCTTCAATACCGATCAAGGCAGCCAGTTCACCAGCACCGCCTGGACGAGCGTTCTCAAGGATCACGGCGTCCGGATCTCGATGGACGGCAAAGGTCAGTGGATGGACAACGTGTTCATCGAGCGGCTCTGGCGCTCATTGAAATATGAGTGCGTCTACCTGAATGCTTTCAAGGACTTCAGGGAATCGGATTTTCATATAAGGGTCTGGATGGAATATTACAACGACCGCCGGCCCCATTCCGCCCTCGGCGATCTCACCCCGGGCGAGGTCTACGACGGGATCACGATCGTACCTTCGGCAGCATAATGAACCGTGGAATCCACCTTAAATTGGCTGCCGCGCTGTCCAACGATTGGGGTCCACTTCTATCCGTTCACACCGTTCACTCCATCCACTCCGTTCACACCATCGACACCATTAGTCCCGGGTGCACCCGCCGGGCCGACCTCCCCCAACGTCACTTCAAACACATTCGATCGCCCTTGCCTTCCCAGCGGCGGATCGATCAGTCGCAACCCATAGCTCCCGGGCGGTATCTGCCCGGGCTGTATCGGCACCATGATCAACGTACCGGTTGGGTCCACCACCACTCCCGTCAACTGTTGCTGCGCCAGCCACACCTGGCTGCCCGGCGTGAATCGTTCACCCCATATCTGCAATTGTGTTTCCGTCGCGTCTGGCGCGGCGGCATGAATAAACGGCGGCCACTGCGCCATCAACGACGGGGCGGCTATTCCCACCACCATCGCTAGCATGAGTATTCGGCCTGAGACTCTCGTCAACAATTCCTTCATCATGTTCTCCTTCTGAGTATTTTGTAATGCCAGTTAACCCGAAGACCCCAGGCTGCTGTGCCGCAGTCCGGTGTCGGATGACGACGCAGCCGTCGGCGCGACGCTATAGAACACATGTAGCTTTGTCAAACCATGAGAACCATAACAATTAAGTCATGCCGAGTGCTTCGTTGCCGGATTGGCGGGCTTCCTACACATCCTGCGTTTGATCGGTGGGGAGTCATGGTGGCCCCGCGTGCGGCTCGTCAAGCGGGCCCGAGTATGAGCGGCCCTGTCAGAGCTAACCTGAGAAGTGCTACTTGGCATTGAATCAGCACGCATACGTAGACAATGTGCACCCGAACGCGAGGATCAGGGAGTTGGAATGTTCGCGCGCCGCGACCCGGTGGACGGGGTTGGCCATTCAGCACCACGCAAGAATCTGGACGCCGAACATTTCGCAACTCCGGCCGATGACTTCCGTATCGCTGTCACGGTTCCGGGACGGACACCTAACTCCTTGGCTACTCGTTCGCCCTTGCCCCAAAGACTCGGATTCTGCCGAATAGAAAGCGCCGACCGCGAATGCGATCGGGGCTATTGCTTCGGTGGAAGCAAATGCTACCGATCTGGTCAAGAATCCGGCCGGTGACCGTTCCCGTATTCTGGGCATGACCGGCCGAACATGCGAGAATGAGGGCGGTCACAACCGGAAGGCTATTGATAGCGATACTTCTTGACGTTGTTGCCATGTTCGGAATTGATCTGGCGATGGAGTCCGGAGCTAACGGTGGTTTCTGAAGTTTGTATAAGAATGCAAAGCGATCCGGGCCGCTCTCTACCCTTTACGCAGACGGACACCCTGGAATCAAGATAGTTGCCTGAATTCGAACTGTGGCAGTGGATGCTGGGCGGCACGGCCGCCTTCATGGTCGGTCTGGCCAAGAGCGGTGTTCCCGTAGCGGGCCCCTTGATCGTACCCCTGATGGTCCTGACCGTGGGAGACGCACGCGTCACGGCCGCATGGACGGTGACGATGCTCTCGGTCGGCGACATCTATGCCGTCGCCTACTGGCACCGGAAGGCCGATATCGGCAAGCTGGTCTCGCTCATTCCCTGGGTCGCGATCGGCATGGCCGGCGGCGCCGCCGCACTGCTTCTCCCCGAAACCGTAGTGCGGCCCATTATCGGATGCATCGTAGTGGTGATGGTGGTTCTGATTCTGTTCAGGGGCAATCCAAAGGTCCAGGCCGTCGGCCACCACTCTTTCTTCGGCATCGCCGCAGGATTCGCGACGACGATCGCCAACTACGCCGGTCCGGTCATGAATACGTATCTGCTGAGCCGGGGCTTCAAAAAAGAGAGATTCGTGGCAACCGCGGCATGGTTCTTCCTCGTCGTGAACCTGGCAAAAGCGCCCATCTATGTCTGGCACGATCTGTACAGCCGCGAGGGATTCGCGTTCAATCTGGCCATGGTGCCCATCATTCTGGTGGGTAACGTACTCGGCGTGTGGATCGTCCACCGCATACCGCAACGGGTATTCGAAGTGATGGTCATCGTACTCACGCTGCTCGCCTCGATTACGTTCTTTATCTGACCCGGACCTGGCTTTTTTCCGGAATCCAGACTCCGCCCATTGCGTCGATTGCAGATTGCGCGTCAGAAATACAGTCAGGTGATCCAATCGCTTTTGCCGGTTCTGAACGAGAGTTTCATTGACCGCCGCTCCAGCGAATACTTATCATTTGCCCAGCCAGCATCCGGGAGATTACGGCCATGACCGTTGCGGAATCTTTGTTTATCGCAGCCGCCTGCGTGTGTGGACTGGCGGTGTTGCCGGGTTCGCTGGGCGTGCTGACGCTGACGAACACTCTCGCCGCGGGCACCCGGGGCGCCCGTTTGATCCATGGCCGGGCGGGCATAATCCTGATGGCATCGGCCGTTGTCCTGATCAGCGCCATCTACCAGGGGGCGTCTGCGGACGGATTCTCGGCCCTCAGCATGGCCGCCATATCCGGGTACGCGGGGATACTCGCATTCGGCTACCTGATGCACACCAGCCAGATGTTCAAGCCGGTTCGAAAACCGCGGTTCATTTCCATGGCCGCGGCTATCAAACGATTTGGCCCTGACGAAGAGGTCATCGGCGTCACAGACCGGGGTGGACAACCGTTTGCACTCGTGACACGGTTGGCGCGACGCCCGCACATCGTGCATCAACCCGACGGGAAAACCCCGTTCGTGATGACACACTGCATTCTTTCGCACAGTTCCATGGGATATGCCGCAAAGGGATCTTTCGGTCAACCCGAGTTTTGGGTTGCGGGGGCACTCGCCAACAACCTCGTGATCTATGACAGTAAGAACGACTGTGCGATCAGCCAGATCCAGGGCCGGTCTCGGGACGACACACTCGCTCCGACCCCGCTTCCAACCGTAGCGACAAGCCTGAAATCCTGGCAGGCGCTCTACCCCGATTCCACGGTCTGGGTCCGGCCTATCACCTGGCGCGATGCGTTCTTTCTCAAAGTCCTGTCGCGCGGCGACATCATCAATCCGGAAAGTCCCAAACTGGTATATCCCCTCCAGCGTCCCCCGGACCCTCGCCTGGGGTTGAAGTCGATGGTGGTCGGAGTGCGGGTGGGCGAGGCTGCCAAGGCGTATCCACTATCGTTGTTCAAGCATCGCCGGATCATCAACGACACGATTGGGAACCGGGCGGTCGTGATCGCTTCGGCGTTCGATGGAGACTATATCCAGGTATTCGATCGCGATCTGGACGGCACGACTCTGACCTTCAGAGAAGCGGACAATGGCGCCGGATTCACAGACGTCGGGACGGAATCAACGTTCGCGCCCCACGGACGCTGTATTTCGGGGGCTTTCGAAGGCCGATGGCTGCGGGCGATACCGCATTTCAACAAGATTTTCTGGTTCCCATGGGTCGATTACTTTCCGAACACCGAGATTTATTCGATCGAGGTTCAAGCCAGGGGCGCATAGCCGACACACAATTTCAGCGGTGACCCACTGGTGAGCGGTACAGGCTAAAAACCCGCGGTGATGCGGGCGAACGCCGTCGCGCTCTGTGACGTCAGTTCTTGTCCTCATCCCCCTGCGCGGTAGCGAAAAATAGGGTACAGTTTGGAGACATGCGTAAGCGCTTGCTGGGTCTGGGGGTCGTTCTATCTTTGGGGATGGTCCTCGGGCTCGGCGGGCCTTCAGGGCATCCGGGGGAAGGGAGCCAGCCTGGGGCCAATCCGTGGTCCGGACCGACCGTTGCGCTGCTGGCTTCAATGCAGGACCGGGACCGATCCGAAGGCGCCCGGATCTTCGAATCCGATTGCACACTCTGCCACGACCTGGGAGGAATCACCGACAACCCCGGCCTCTATACCGAAGCCGCGTTCCGGGATCTGGTCATCGCAATGGTCGAATATGGTGCCGCGCTGGACTCGATGGACGTAGATACGCTGGTGGAATATCTAACCGAAACCTACGGCAAGCTCGACCCCTAACCCGGGCTAGCGGAAATCGACGGTCACATTCCGCTTCGGCGCGTTTCCAACCGGAATCCGGGCAATCTCGCGCCGGGTCGCGACATCTACTGCAGAAACGTCGTTCGAAATCGCGTTGGCCACGTAGACCGTCCGGCTGTCGGGGGTGAACGTCACCCAGTCGGGATCGTCGCCAACCCGGGTGCCACCCAGAAATTCGAGACTCGGGAGCGCATAGGCGTACACGTGGCTGTTGAGGCGGCTGGTGACCCAGAGCGTCTGACCGTCAGGGGCCACCCCGATACCGTGTGCGGGCGCATTGTTAAACGTACCTTCGGCCTGTTGATCCGCCGGAACCTCCGGCAACTCTATGCGCGCGACTTCCTTTCGCGCGGCAAAGTCAACGACGACAAACCCATGGAAATTGGAGAGCTGAACGAAGAGCCGACGGGTGGAACCATCTTCAGGATTCGCCTCGACCGCCATGGGCCGCACTCCCTGGTCAAAGAGTGTCCATAGCGGCTCTTCGCTCGCGGCGTCGATGACGGTGAGATGCTGACCTGCGATCGACCCGGCGAGCACGTGGCGACCGTCCGGCGTGACATAGACGTTATGCACCCCGCCGTCGTTTGGTATCGTCTTCACGTTCTCGAGGGCTCCCGTATCGATCACATCGATCGCACCCGGGGGTGCATTGATCGCGACATAGACCCGTTGGCCATCCTTACTGATAGCGACGTTGTTCGGCCGCCCGGACAGCGGAATGCGCTCGACAACCTGTAGCGTCGCCCCGTCGACGACATCCAGTGTGTGCGTCGCTTCGCTGCTGACATAGAACCGGCCGCCATCCATAGACGCAGCGATTCCATGGGGGATGGCCACGCCGGTGATTTCACCCACGATCGCGTTCGTCCGTGGATCAATGACATGAACGTTCTCGCCGCGGGAATTGGTCTGCATGATGCGGACCTGGCCAAAAACAGTGATCGATACACCGATCAGGACGACGGCCAGAACGGCCAGACGCCGGAGCGCTTGGACATGGGTGGGTGTCATGAGTATTCCTCGTGTGTGGCAATAATTCGGGGCATAGAAAAGTGAAGCGATCCGCCCTAGCCCGCGGGTATACCGCCGCCGCCGCCGAACCAGACTTCGTTCCCATCTTCGAATATGATTCTCCCTGCGGCCAGAGCCCGCGCCCCTTCTCTGCGGGACGGATTCCCATCAACGGTCACCGTCACACCGACAGGCACGGTATCGATATCCCAGCCGGCGCGTAATATTCCAGTACCCGTCGCACGCCCCGTGATGGTCCATGTCTCCCGATCGCCGCTTTCAGTGGTGACTTCGACTATCAATTCCGGATGCGGGTTGATCAGTTTGAGAGACGTCACCACCCCCGTGATCATGACCGTTCGATCCATGTGCCAGAAGTTCGTGAAGGAGTGGTGCGCCTCGACAGGCAGGATCATCACCAGGGCCAGGACAGCACCCGTCAGAAATCCAGAAGCAAGAAATCTCAATGTTCGGTCTCCCAGTGTTCGCGGCGAAGATTCAGATGGCCATTGGTACCCCTAATCCGAAGTCCTGTCAAGAATACAAATTATTGTCTGCTACAGTGGTTGAGTCGCGCGATCGGGCTCGCGGTCCAAGGTGCCGATCGAGCCTGGTGTCGGAGGCCCAGTCCGGCTTCTGGAACGCCCATTAAAGTCGCTCCCAGAGTCGTACGTGGGACAAACGCGGGAACAAACGCGGGATCAGCCCGGTTCCGGCCCGGTTTAAGCCACGTCGCTTGACAGCTATTGTGGCAAGGGGTATACAGCACGCTGGCGTCGGCGAAGTTCATGGACCCGCGTGGGCCACGCTGCGGCGTCCGGCCAGGCGGACCGACGGGGTCCTGCATTTCAACAATTTCAACTGATTCAGAAGTAATGGAACTCGCCGACATCAACCATGCGCTCGAGGTGGCCAGGCGTGCAGCGCGCGCGGGCGGTAAAATCGCCCGAACCCGCCTAGCCAACCCGGGGTATCTGAAGTGGATAGGCCGACGCGACCTTGCAACGGAAGCGTCATTGGAAGTTCAGGAAGCAATCGTCACGGTGCTCTCGGCTGAATTCCCCGACGCCGGCATACTGGCGAAGCTGGGCCCCGAAGACGCTATCGTGCCCGTTGAGGCGTCGGAACTGTGGCTGGTGGACTCCGCTTCAGGCAGCTTGAACTTCGCGCACGGAATCCCCCACTTCGCGATCACCATAGCCTTGAGGGCAGCCGGTGACATCCGCCTCGGCGTCGTCTATGACCCCTGCCGGGACGAGATGTTCGAAGCGACCCCCGGTACGCCGGCCCGGCTCAATGGAGAAATCATCGTTGTCCGGCAAATACTGGAGGGCCAGGAAGCCTGGAACAACGCCATGGTCGGAGCGGACTGGGCCGAAAGCGGTGAACTTCGCGCACAGACGAAAACGATCCTGGGAACGATGGAAAACCAGGTCATCGAATGCAACCTGCTGGGGTCACCGGCCCTGGGCATTTGCTACGTGGCCGCGGGACGCACCCACCTCTACTGGCACCTCGACCTGACAATCTGGGACGTCGCGGCTCCTGGCCTGATCCTGGAACAGGCGGGCGGCGTCCTGACCGACCGCGATGGTAATTCCTGGCTCTATTCGGACGGCGGCTATATCGGCAGCAACAACGTCGTCCACGGTTGGGCCCTCGGATGCATCCGATCGGTCACGAATCCACCGGACCCCAGGAAACAAGTTCCCCTTCCGAAAGAATTCGATTAGGAGATCCGGGACGGACACCTAATTCTCACGTTCAGCAGACATCACAGGTCGATGACAAACCGAATTAGGTGTCCGTCCCGGATCTCTTCGATCTCTTCGGCCGCTCCTCCCAGGACAGGACGCAAAAAAGGGCGGTCATAGACCGCCCTTACTGTTTCAAGACGTTTTGATGACAGGCTGCTACACCATAGCCGCCAGAAGCGTGCGCTCGACCAAGGTCTGTGCGACATCCACCTTGTAGGCGTTCATGCTCATCGGACGCGCCACGGTGCGGATCTGTGCCGCCGCCTGCCGGGCGTTGCCGGCGACATCCATGCCCTGCAGTTGGTTCTCGATGACCGTCGCCCTGTATGGAACCGGCGCCACGCCGCCCAGAACCACGCGGCCGGCGTTCCAGGCGCCACCGGTTTCGGTAAACGCGGTGGCCACAGAAACGATGGCAAAGTCATAGACCTGACGGTTTTTGAGCTTCGACCACCCCTGCCGGGTCCCCGGTGCCGGAGCCGGAATGAACACGTCGACCATCAACTCGTTCTCCTCAAGGATGTTCTCCTTCAGGATGTCTTCACCGGGGGAAACGAAGTAGTCGTCGAAGGCCACCTGGCGCTCGCCGTTGGGGCCCGCAATCGTCGCCCGGGCATTCAGCGCCAGCAAGGCCATCGCCGTGTCGGACGGATGCACGATGAAGCACTGATCGTTGCCGATAATGGCGTGGTAGCGGTTGTCTCCACCGACGGAGTAACAGATATCGCCGCCCTTCTTCAGGCAGTTGAACTCGCGCCCTCTGAAGAACCAGCATCGCGGCCGCTGGTTGATGTTGCCCCCGAGCGTCGCAAAATTTCGAATCAACGGGGAAGCCACGCTCTTCGTGGCCTCGACCAACAGGGGAAACGTTTCTACCAGGGCGTCGGAGTCGATGATCTCCGACAGCGTCGTGTTGGCTCCAATTGTCACACCGCTCGCGTCGGCGCTAATGCCTTTCAGCTGTGGAATCGTCGTGACGTCGACCAGGGCATCCGGCATGGGCATGCCATCGCCTTCAACCCAGTCTTTCATAATACCGGACACCAGATCACTGCCGCCGGCGAGAACCTTGCCTCTGGAACCGAGTCTGTTCAAGGTATCAACGGCTTCGTTTACACTGGTGGGCTCGTATAGTTCAAAGCTATTCATCGCTGTTACCTCACGTTCCTGAGTTGTGTCAGTAGGTTGTCTCGGGATATCGGCATCTTGTCCATCCACACCCCGACCGCGTTATACACGGCTGCGGCCACCGCCGGAGCCCCAGGCGCCATCGGTGGCTCACCGATACCGTGAGCACCGAACACGCCGTAGGCCTTGGGATGTTCGATCAGTATCACTTCAACATCGGGCACCTCGAGAATACTGGGCGCCCGGTAATCCAGCATGTTGGGATTCACCGGGAGGCCCGTCGAGGTGTCCACGAGCAGTTCCTCACCGAGGACGGCGCCCAGCGCCATGACCACGCCCCCTTCAATCTGCTGCTCCAGCGCAAAGGGATTGATCGCCCGTCCCACATCGTGACCCGCCACGTAACGGGTCACTATAACGGTGCCCGTTAGAGTGTCGACTTCGACTTCGACAGCGTGCGATGCCCACGCCGTGCGCTGCCAGTCGGTGTCCTGTCTGTAGACCGCCCTTCCCAGAATAGAGAATCCGGCGCTCTGGACCACCGCACCCAGTGCCAGGCTCGTGGACGGGTCTGCCGTCACGAAAACCTCGCCATCGCGAATATCAAGGTCGGTGGGACTGAGCTGGATCTGCTCGTTTTGACGGGCGGCATCGCTGATGAGCCGGTCGGCGGCATAGCCCAGGATCTGGTTTTTGGCATCGATGGCCGCTTCATATATTCCGCGACCGCCGGTGTTGGTCTGCCGGCTACCGGTCGAACTTCCAGTGTCGGTCGTGTTGTCTGTATCAACATAGGTCGCGATGCTGACGGTCTCGAAGGGAACACCCAGCGCTTCCGCCGCGATCATGGCCATCTGGGTCCGCTGCCCGGGCCCGATTTCAGTCGAGCCGGATACACACTGAACGCTGCCGTCCGTGTTCACAATGACCTGGCCGGTGGCTGGATTGGTTCCACCCCCGTGGCTGCAGCAATGGGCGGCGATACCCATACCGTGATAGATGCCGGGGCCCAGTTCCCGCGCGCGGGGCGCGTGCCATGTTTGTTGCCAGCCGATGCGGTCAGCGACCGAGTTGATGCAGTCGCGAATTCCGGGATTGGTGAAAGGCCTGCCCGTATCCGGGTTTCCGGTTTCGTTCAGGTTCATGAGCCTGAAATCAACCGGATCCATGCCGATGGCGTCCGCCGCGCGTTCGACCATCATCTCCACCGCATACGTTCCGTTAGGATGGCTGACGCATCGGTAGGGACCCGACTTGAAACTGTTGGTGAACACGTCGGTCGCTTCGAGCCGGAGATTCGGGATATTGTAAAGATGCTGCATCCCGAACCAGGCGCCGTTGGCACCCCCGCCTCTCTGAGCTCCGACGTTGGCATAGACACGGAACTGCCCGGACTGGATGGTCCCGTCCCGGTTCACGCCCATCCGCATTTCGTTTCGGAACTGCGGCCGGTGGGTCCGGACGGTGAAGTCCTCTTCCCGGGTATACATCGTCTTTACGGGACGGCCGGTGATCCGGGCCAGAATGGCCGTATGCACCTCGCTGAGGTCGACTCCCGCTCGATAGCCATAACCGGAACCCATGTAACCGGGCTGAATGACGCGGATGTGGTTGACGGGAATCTTCAGGGACCGGGAAAGACCGGCCCGGGCGCCGTGCGCATGCTGGGTGGTGTAGTAGACGATCAGACGGTCCTGATCCCAATACATCAGGGAATTCGTCATCTCCAGCGCCAGATGCTGTTCGGTCGCCTTCTCGAGTACTGCATTCAGTGTTGTGTCGGCTCGGGCGCCGTCGGGGTCCCCCCGCACCAGGGGCGGCGTGACCGAGACGATGGTCCCGTCTTCCGCATTGTCCCACTGTTGCAAAGCAAAGGGGCTGGCGCCTTCCATCATGCCCAGCATGGCGGGAAGGACCTCATACTCAACGTCGATCTGCCGGATCGCCTCGTCGGCGATATGCTCGCTTTCCGCCGCGACAACGGCGATCGGCGCCCCGACCTCGAATATTTCTTCGTTGAACAGGAACCGATCCGGAGGGCTGCCGCCCAGCCGGACGTCGGAATACTCCGGTGGCAGATTCGCACGGTGCAGGACGGCGACGACTCCGGGGATCTGTTCCGCGCGGTCCGTATCAACAGAGATGATTCGGGCGTGAGGATAGCGGCTCCGCAGCGTTTTTGTATAGAGGGTTCCCGGCATGTGCATATGCTGCACGTACTTTCCAAGTTCGGTCACGACACCCAGGCCATGGAGGCGGGGTATGCGTCGCCCGATCACCTGGAAATTCTGGTCCGCACCCGCCTGAGGTGGGGGCGGCGGGGGCGGAGTCCGGGGCGCGGGAACGTTCAGCGCTCCCGCGTATTGCTCAATGACGGGCTCGACCATCTCCGGGAATTCGCCAATGAGTTCGTTCCACTCGGGATTTGTCGACAGGCTGTTCCATTCTTCGTCCGAAAGGCTGGCCGCATACGCCGGGTCCTGTGCGATTCGGAGGGCATCCAAGTCTCTGTTCATGTCGCGTCTCCTTGTCTACCGCTGTCTACGGCTAACTACGGCGCTACCGGCGAGCCGAGTTCTTCCATAATCTGGCGGACCCGCGCCTCGTCAATCACGGTGGGATCCCAGATGGGCGTTATCGTACGTTCCGTTCCAGAGACGCCCAGTATTCCCGGTCGCCCACCAATTTCCAGAGCCAGGTCGTCGTAGTCTTCAATTGTCCCCATCGCCGTGACGAAGGTGAACTGTCGGGATTCACTACCCCCGGCGAGTGCCTGCGGCAATTCCGGCTCTTCGACGGCGATCGGCGTCGACGAGTAGGTGATCTGCTCGCCCCGCATCTCGGCGGCGGCCTTCTGAACAGTGGTTAAGATCTTCGTGTACTCACCACAGCGGCAGATATTGCCGGCCAGCGCTTCTTTGATTTCCTGAGTTGTCGGGTTGGGATTGCTTTCAAGGAGGGCATAGGTGGCCATAATGAAGCCGCGGGTGCAAATGCCGCATTGAAAGCCACCCTCGTACCAGAATGCCTTCTGAATCGGATGCAGCCCGGCCACTCCCGGCCCGTTGGCAATCCCCGCGACTGTACGGATGTCCTGACCTCGACCGGAACGGGCCGTCAGCACAGCACAACCGTTTACCGCTTTCCCGTCCATCAGGATCGTGCACGCACCGCATTGGGCGCGGTCGCAGCCCAGATTGGAGTTGGACAGGCCCAACTTAAGGTTCATCGTCTCCCACAGGCTCTCCCGCACGTCCACCGTCGCATCATGGCTCTCACCATCGATGTTCAGTGTGACTGTGCGTGACCTGATGGGGTCCAGGGCCGCCGTTTGTTGCGGTGTGGCCTCGGCCGGTTCCGGAACAAGCGCGGAAGCAAAACCGGCGCCGCTCATGACTCCGACCGCGACAGCCCCCGCATTGCCGCGAATCAGGAAATCACGTCGCGTGATCGCGGGCCGGGTGGCAGTCGCGTCACATGCTCCCGACGGTTGCCGTTCATTCGTTTCAGTTGGGTTGGGGTCCTTACCTTCTGCCATTGAGTCTCCTATGTAACCCGGAGTCGCCATTAACTCAGACGCCGGCGGCCAGGGTGTACTTCTCCCGCGCGGCACAGTTTGCTTATGGAACCTTGGGTTTAGGCCCATGAGTTTATGCTGGCTGGGGCACGTGGTCAACTTTCGAATGATCGGCATTTGACTGCCGTTTTCTCGAACAATGGTCTCAACCACCGCCTTGGATCGGATCGCGTGCTCAATAAATCGACATACATAGTGGAAAAACATTGAATTGTGGAGAGCGTGTCAGCCATTCAGTATCCATTACTTGATCAGTGTGCGTTCCAACCGTCGCATGGCAATCGCGAACGCGACACATCCGAGGAGGACCAGATAAAACAGGTGAGCGAAGATCGTCAGGCTGACACTTCCCGTCGTCAGCTGGCGCAGGACGGCCACGCCGTGATAGAGGGGAACGATCTGGATCAGTGGCTGTACCTCGGTCGGCAACTGGATGACGGGGAAAAAAGTGCCACTGAACAGGAACATCGGCATCACGATCAACCCCATTACAATATCGAAATCCTGAATCTTCCGCGCGAAGCTCGCGATACACAGCGCCATGGCCGAAAAGGCAGCGGCTACGATCACAGCCGCTGGCAGTGCCAGCACAGCCCACGGCGAAAGGATCATTTTCGGACCAACGGTCTCGCCGATCAGCAACACCACTACGAGGAAAGCCCCTGCGTACACGGTGCCCCGGGCCAGCGCCCAAAGCATCTCGCCAAAAGCGATATCGGGCACGCGCATCGGTGTCGCCAGAATGCCGTCGTAGGTCTTCTTGAAGTGCAACTTAAAGAAAATGTTAAAGAAGCCGTCGGTGATGGCCCCGTTCATGCAGCTCACGGCGAGCAGTCCAGGCGCAACAAACGCCGCATAGGCCATTCCATCAACCTGACCGATCATCGATCCCAGCCCAATGCCGATCCCGAAGAGGTAAAACACCGGTTCGAAGAAGCCCGAAACAATGATCGTCCAGATGTGTTTGTAGACGATCATGTTCCGCTGAAACATACGGATCGACCGGCCGAGTGAAGGAAGAGACAGGGAAGAGACCTGAGATATGTTTGGATCAGTCATACCTATCACTTACGCCTCAAGCCTTCGGCGAAACGTCCGGATTGCGCTCAACACACCGATCGCCAGCATCGCGAGCAGGTAGGCCAGATGGATAGGCCATACCGTTGATCGAATGCTGTTAAGGGTCAGACCACGGACCAGTTCCACACCGTGAAAGAGGGGGGTAAACCAGGCAAAGGTTTCAAGTGCAGCTGGCAATCTCGATATGGGGAAAAACACGCCTGAAAATAGAAAGAGTGGCGTAATTCCAAACCGAAACAGGCTGTTGAACTCAAGTCCCGTCTTGCTGGTCGCCGCATAGGCAGTGATCGGCGCGCTGAAGGCCAATCCGGTCAGCACGGCCGAGGGTATCGCCAGCAGAACAAGCGGCGTGCGGGGCACGCCGAACGCCGTGATCACCAGGGTAAACGCAACGGCCACGCTTGAAAGGCGTAAGGCCATCCATCCGAGCTCGCCCAGCACCAGGTCCAGGACGCGCATCGGTGTCGCGTTAATCGCCCCGTAGTTGCGATGCCAGGTCATCTTTCCCGTAATCGGGTAGGTGGACTCGAAACTGGCGATCTGCATACAGGATGCAGCCAGGAGCCCGGGCGCCAGGAAATCCAGGAATTCTAGATCCCCGAGCATCGAGGTGTCTCCGCGATTGACCAGAGCACCGACACCCATCCCCATTGCCAGGAGGTAGAGCATCGGTTGGAGGAAGCTGAAGAAAATCGAGCCGCGCCAGATGCGGCGATAAACAAGCCCGTTGCGCTGGATCATTCGAAATGCACCGATCATGGGGCCACCGTTACTCAACCAGGGTCCGGCCTGTGAGCCGCAGAAAAACATCTTCCAACGTCGAACGCCGTACGAGCGCGCTTTCAATCGGAATGTTCCGCGCACGGACTTCCGATAAGGCATGTTCTCCGTCCGTCGTGTACAGCAATACGCGACCGGCGACCTTCTCGATCCGGTCAGCCAACCCGTCTAACCGGCCATCGAGGCCGCTGGGCACGTCTTCTCCGATACGCAACTCGAGCACTTCGCGGGTCGAGAAACGTTCGATTAATGCGCGTGGAGATCCTTCCGCCACGATTCTGCCCTGATCCATCACGACAAGCCGATCACATAGTTGCTCGGCCTCGTCCATATAGTGGGTGGTCAGCAAGAGCGTGGCGCCTCGTCGTTTGAGCTGATAGAGACGTTCCCAGATCACATGACGCGCCTGCGGGTCGAGGCCCGTGGTCGGCTCATCCAGCAGGATGACCTGCGGTTCATTCACCAGCGCGCGGGCAATCGTCAGGCGGCGCTTCAATCCACCGGAAAGCGATTCGACTTGAGCGCCAGCGCGTTCGGAGAGCTGGATGAACTCAAGGAATTCATCCGCACGCGCACGGGCGATCTTTCTCGGAATGTCGTAGTAACGTGCGTACATCAGCAGGTTCTCCCGGACCGTAATCTCGGTATCCAGGTTGTCCTGCTGCGGCACGACACCGAGGCGGGCTTTTATCTGACTGGCATGGGTGCGCGGGTCCATGCCCATCACGCGGAGTTGCCCCCCGGTCACCGGGGACGTGCACCCGATCATCCGCATTATGGAGGTCTTACCGGCACCGTTGGGACCGAGGAAGCCGAAGGCTTCTCCCGACTGCACTTGAAAATCTACCCCATCGACAGCAGTAAACTTGCCGAATGTCTTCGTCAGTTTGCGAGCATGGATCAGAGGGACGACGTCGGGGGACATCGGATGATTTTATCCCGGAATTCTCATGAATTGTCTTCTCGAAGCGTTACACACACCGACTGATTTCATCCATCTTCACAAGGTCCGTTGACACTCGTGAGCCAGTGCGACCCAACATTCGGGCCATTGCACGTCGCCGATAACGAGTTGCCCCCTAAAAGCCACTGGCGCTGTAATATGATGGGGCCAACGTGACCAAACGGCGATCGCAGGTATCATATTTTTGGTATCAACCACATCGATACACAGCCCGCCAAGCGAATCCAGGCGACTGACATGTCATCGTCTGAGCCATTCGCTGCCCAAGAAGGGCGACCTGGGCCAGACCATGGGCCTCCGGCGCACCTCGATGACGCCATCGTGGCTGCCCGAAGCGCCGTTGAACTGAACCCCGGCGATCCCAACCTCAACCATCATCTCGGCAATCTGCTCCTCAATCATGGGGATCTGGAATCGGCCGCGGCCGCACAGCGCAAAACGATCGAACTCGACCCCAACCATGCTGGTGCCTACACTGGGCTGAGTGCCACGTTGCATCGGCTGGACCAACCCGATGACGCCATCCTCGCCGCCCGGCGAGCCGTTGAACTGAACCCCGGCGATCCCAACCTCCACCATCACCTCGGCAATCTGCTCCTCAATCACGGGGATCTGGAATCGGCCGCGGCCGCGCAGCGCAAATCAATCGAACTCGACCCCAATCATCCCCGTGCATACTCCGCGCTGAGTGCCATGTTGCATCGACTGGGTCAACCCGAGGACGCCATCCACGCCGCCCGACGCGCGGCTGAGTTGGATCCCGGCAACCCCGACCTCCACCATCATCTCGGCAATCTGCTCCTCAATCATGGGGATCTGGATCCGGCCGCGGCCGCGCAGCGCAAATCAATCGAACTCGACCCCAACCATCCGGGCGCGTACTACGCCTTGAGTGCCACCCTGGACCGGCTTGGCCAACCCGATGACGCCATCCACGCCGCCCGACGGGCAGCGGAGTTGGATCCCGGCAACCCCGACCTCCACCATCATCTCGGCAATCTGCTTCTCAATCGCGGGGATCCGGAACCGGCCGCGGCGGCGCAGCGCAAATCAATCGAAATCGATCCCAATCATCCGGGCGCATACTACGCCTTGAGTGCCACCCTGGACCGGCTTGGCCAACCCGATGACGCCATCCACGCCGCCCAACG
Source organism: Terriglobia bacterium (assembly GCA_965263045.1). Taxonomy (GTDB): domain Bacteria; phylum Acidobacteriota; class Terriglobia; order 20CM-2-55-15; family 20CM-2-55-15. The sequence continues at coordinate 4,963,934 of CBDHGK010000041.1, read as the reverse complement.
GGCAGCGGAGTTGGATCCCGGCAACCCCGACCTCCACCATCATCTCGGCAATCTGCTTCTCAATCGCGGGGATCCGGAACCGGCCGCGGCCGCGCAGCGCAAATCAATCGAAATCGATCCCAATCATCCGGGCGCATACTACGCCTTGAGTGTCACCCTGAACGGACTCGGCCACCCCGAGGACGCCATCCACGCCGCCCAACGGGCAGCGGAATTGAATGCCGGCGACCCCGACCTCCACCGTCATCTCGGCAATCTACTCCTCAATCACGGCGATCTGGATCTGGCCGCAGCGGTATACCGCAAGACAGTCGAAATCGACCCCAATCATCCGGGCGCGTACTACGACTTAAGTGTCACCCTGGACCGGCTCGGCCACCCCGAAGACGCCATCCACGCCGCCCGACGGGCAGCGGAATTGAATGCCGGCGACCCCGACCTCCACCGTCATCTCGGCAATCTACTCCTCAATCGCGGGGATCTGGATCTGGCCGCAGCGGTATACCGCAAGACAGTCGAAATCGACCCCAATCATCCGGGCGCGTACTACGACTTAAGTGTCACCCTGGACCGGCTCGGCCACCCCGAGGACGCCATCCACGCCGCCCGACGGGCAGCGGAATTGAATGCCGGCGACCCCGACCTCCACCGTCATCTCGGCTATTTACACCAGAACAATGGAGATCTGGAGCAAGCCGAGGCGTCGTACAGTAAGACAGTCGAAATCGACCCCAGCCATCCTGCCGGGCGGAGGGTGCTCACAGAAATGCTCTTCAGACAAAGAGAAATCGACCGATCCCGTGTGGTATTTGCAGCTCTTCAGGATTTCATGACATCAAATTTGCCGGGCTCTTTACGAACAGGACTGGAGGCGTTACCTGCCAACAAAGGGTGGAGTCCCTTCTCCCGGCCGAGCGGACCGATCACGCCCCCAGTTTCGGTTTCCGGTTCGATTTCACAACGTAGCGGGAGTCTGGAACGACGGAAATACTGGGTCGTTCAAGCAAATCAGTTGGTGACTGATTGGGTCCTGTTCAATCAGAAACAAAGGCATGAACTCGACGAATTCTCGGTCTATCCCGAACGGTTAAGCACTCTTCGCGGGATTCCTGAGGGCAAGGGTGCAATGCTGGTGGGCGCACATATCGGCGTGCCTTGTGTGTCCGCCGACCACTTCGCCGGCCGCGAATTACACAGCAGAATAGTGACTGCATATGGTCAGCAGTATTTCAGCCTACCTCCAGGCAAGGCGATCGCTACGGTAAAGAATGACCGCAATCAATTCACACCACGACTGCTGAACTATCTGAGGGAGGGTGACAGAGTCTATTGGATGGGAGACATCGCCCCTGAACACGGGCCACCCACACTGGCTTTCTATGCGGAAGTTCCAATTTTCTGGTATGTCGCTCTTTGGCAGGAAGGCAGGATCATTCACGACATCAGGCCGGGCCCGGGTCTCATCCACGGCGAGAGCCTCGATGCGTGGTTGGATCGGTGGTTCGAGTTCTACGCAAGACAATACATTGATGCATTGTTATCAGGTCCCGAAAACATTCGGCCGGGCGTGGATTATCATACGATCTTGCGGATTTGCCGCCGCAGTCGACAGCCAATTGAGCCACTCCTTGAATTTCTTCCTCAACGCTATGCCGACACAGGGAGCGAACGCCAATAGATGGGCGACCCTGGATCGCGTCGGCTGGTGATCGGGCGCTTGTTGGACACCGGGAACTAATTTGCCAGGCACAAATTCAATGCCATCTTTTTCGTCCGAAGGCGTGGCGTTTGTGGGAGAGACGAGCCTGACCCACGGCGAGGTCCGGCTACGCGCAATGGCGATTGCGGAGGCCCTTGGGACGGCGGGCTTATCTGCGGGGGACCGGGTCGCACTGATCACATCGCACAGGTGCGGCTTCTACACGTGTTTCGCCGTCTGCCTTATGTGCGGATTTCCTGCCGTCGTGATCGCCCCCGACGCTAGCCCGCAGGAAATTCGTTTGATGCTTGGCAGATCCAGCGCCCGGGCATTGATCGCAGATGCAACCGTTCTTCAGGCTTTGTCGAACGATCCGAACACTGTTCTACCGAACGTCCTGATGAGCGTGGAGTCGGCGCAGATGGAGGGTGATCGATGCCTTTCAGCGTCATTCGAAGCTCCCGGCGAGCCTGTGTCACCGCCGTCGCCCGTTGCAGCGAACGTTTCTGCCTCTGCGTCGGATGCATCCAACTATTTTTCCAACTCATCATTGCCCGGCGATATTCCGGCGTACATCCTGTTTACTTCCGGGACTACATCGCGACCGAAAGCGGTGGTCATCTCGCGTGGTGCACTGATAAATCACATCGGGACATTGGCCAGGGTGTTCGACTACGGAAGGAATGCCCGGCTACTCAACTTCCTGCCGACATACCATACCGATGGACTGGTGCACGGGGTAGCCGCTTCGCTTCTGACGGGGATGACGGCCGTTCAGCCCGGTCGATTTTCTGCGACTGTAGATCTGGCCGCGGTGCTGCGCAGTAACATGATTTCTCATTTCATAACGGTCCCGACAATCTTGGCTATGATCCAGCGGGCCCATGCCGATCAAAACGACCTGTTTCGCTATGATGGTTTCGAATGCCTGATTTCGACGGCGGGATTTCTTCAGCCAATGTTCTGGACGGAGTTTCAAGAAACGTACGGTGTCCGCATCGCGAATTTCTACGGCATGACAGAAACTGTTTCGGGCAGCCTCTATTGCGGGCCGGACGACCAGAATTTCCGGATCGGAACGCTCGGAAAACCGATCGATGCCGAGGTCCGCATCGTGGACGAAAAGGGCATCCGGGTGACTGCTGGAGCGATCGGCGAACTCCAGGTATCGGGCGCACATTTGATGAGCGGCTACCTCGACGAACCCGTGGCAACGCAGACAGCGATAAAAGATGGCTGGCTTTCGACGGGTGACCTGTTCTTCGAAGACGGGGATGGGTTTTTCCGCACTGTCGGGAGGAAGAAAAGCATTATCAAGCGGGGTGGTGTCACAGTCTATCCCGAAGACATACGCGATGTTGTCGCGGCGACGCACGGCGTGCGCGAAGTGGAAGTCGTCGGTTTGCCAGATTCCCTGCTCGAGGAGGCCATCGTTGTGTGTGCCGTCGTCGAACCCGGCGTCAAGGCGCAAGATATCCGAACGGTGTGCCAGGACCGACTTGGCGCCGAGCGCCGCCCGGATCGGGTGGTCCTGTTTGAGTCTCTCCCCCGCGGACCTTCGGGTAAGGTGCTGCACGCTGATCTGGTTGAACAGTTGACCCCAAGTGCCCCACCGGTGGCACCCCCGAGCGGATCAATCAGTCGCCGGGTACTTGCCGTAGCGGCCGAGACCTTTCAAGTGGATCAATCCGCACTCGATGAATCATCTTCTGCTGACACGATTGCGAACTGGGACTCCTTCGCCGGCCTCGGCTTTATTCTGGCTCTCGAGAGGGCATTCGACCTGCGCTTGGGCCCCCAGGATATGTTGCGAATGAGCACCCTCGGAGAAGCGGCTGAAATTATTTCGGAGCGACTGAATAAAGCTCGGGAAGGCCTGTAGCGGGCATGGACCGCGCTTTCGGCGGGTCACGGAAATTCTGTTGCTGCAGCACCGGTTGATTTGAGAGGCATTCATGAAGGAAATCGTTCTCTTTGGAGTCAGGAGTCCACTTCTTCCAGACTATGAAGAGACCTGCGGTCGCCTGGAACTGAAGGTGGCAGCGGCCGTACGCGTCGACTCCCTCAGCCCGCGAATCCTGGACCGTAGCAAGGTGGTGGAACTGGCCGATCTCGGGCCAGGCCACAGGGACCTGCCTTTCCTGGCCTGTGCGTTCAACCCGAAGCGTCGAGAAGAATTGGCGATTCAGGCTCGTGATGCCGGCCTGGCCCCTGCGGAGCCGATTTTCGATCCGTCAGCGGTACTGGCATCTTCGACACGAGTCGGCATCGGCACTTTTGTGGGCCCGGGCGTAGTCGTTGCAGCCGCCGGATTTTTCGGCGAGCATGTGTTCATCAATCGCGCGACGAATCTTGGGCATCATGTGGTTCTGGCAGACTTCGTATCCGTAGGTCCCGGTGTGACGATCTCAGGAAATGTCAGAATTGGCACACAAAGCGTAATCGGTTCGGGCTGCGTCATCCTCCCTGGTGTTCGGATTGGCGACGGTGTCCTGGCCGCTGCGGGGTCCGTCATACGCCGCAACGTTCCCGACGGGGCGCTTTGCTCCGGGTCCCCGGCGAAAACAATGCGATATCGCCCGCGTGCGGGTTTCCTGAGTCTGGAAGGCCAGGAGTAGGCTCAACGACAGAGCCAGCGTGCGTCAATCGGAATTGGAGTCATGGACGAACCCCCAAACGCCTGCATGTGACCACGGTCTCCGGTCACGCGTGGTCGGTTATACCGACTTACCCATTGCATGTTGGGTTCCGCAAAGCGCCTTGCCACACTGTGGGTATCGACTGATAGAAAAGGATTTATCCGATCAGGTCCATCGTTGCCACTCACGCGGGGTTGGGGAACAGCCCATGGATTGGACAAAGTGTCAGATCAGACTCTTGGAGCGGCGGCGGGAGTCGGTATTCCACGAGGATCTCCGTTGAAGCCGAGCCTGCTGCATCAGATTGTGCCGGCCTCGCGCCAGCGGACAAGTTCTCCGGACCCGTAACCGAGGAGTTCGCCGTAGATCTCTTCGTTGTGTGCGCCCAGGGAGACTCCGGGCCAGTTCACACCTCCGGGTGTTTTCGACAGCTTTGGAAAGACGTTTTGCATATGGAGGTTCTCGAAGGAATCGTGTTCGACCTTGACAAGCGACTTGCGCGCGGCGTAATGCTCACAAGTCAACATTTCTACGGGGGTGTAGATCCTTCCTGCCGGGACACTGAACCGGTCCATCAAGGCCTGTAACTCATCCGTCGTCAACGTCTGCGTCCACTCGTTGATGAGCTCATCGAGCTCGACCTGATTCTCGCCGCGCGCAATGTGTGTCGCGAATCGAGGATCACTGGCTAAGTCTTCCCGTTCCATTGCGGCCACCAGACGGCTCCAGACGCTATCCTGATTCGCCCCGATCAGCAGTTCCCCATCCCGGGTCGTGTAAACATTGGACGGAGCGAGCTTGGGAATCGTGGATCCAGAGCGTTTTCGAACATGTCCGGCCTCGGTGTATTCGGGAACCGTGGATTCCATCATCGCCAGAACCGACTCATAAATGGCCGAATCGACAACCTGGCCCTCGCCCGTCCTCTCTCGATGGTGCAGGGCCATCATTGCGCCCAGGCATCCGAAGGTGCCCGCCAGTGAATCACCAATCGACAGTCCCGCGCGGCTCGGCGGCCGGTCGGGATATCCCATCAGCGCCCGCATGCCACCCATGGCCTCACCGATTCCGCCGTATCCAGCCTGCTTCGCATAGGGGCCGGTCTGCCCGAATCCCGACACGCGGATCATGATTAGCCGCGGATTTGTCGCTCGGAGCTCGTCCCAACCCAGACCCCATTTCTCCATCGTACCGGGACGAAAATTTTCGAGCAGAAAGTCGCTCGTCGCTACGAGTTCCTTAAGGAGAGACTGGCCCTCTGGGACACGGAGGTTCAGCGTGATGGACTTCTTATTGCGGCCGATGACGGGCCACCAAACCCGCTTCCCGCGACCCCATTCCCGCATCGGGTCACCGGCGCCCGGGGTTTCAACCTTGATCACCTCCGCCCCGTGATCCGCCAGGAGCTGACCGCAGAACGGTCCCGCGATCAGGTGCCCAAGCTCGATCGCCCTCAGACCGTTCAAGGCCCCTCGATCGTCCGGCCGTTGCTTGTCTGCCGCCATCTGTCCCCCTGCCACGAAGCCGATTCTGACGCTATTTGTGGACCCACAGATATCCGGTATCATTGTCTGTCCATCCGTCAACCGATACCGGACGGGAGCGAGGACCGCACGATGACACAGCCTGAAGACAAGCGTCAACGCCAGATCCAGATATGTGAGGTCGGGCCGCGGGACGGGCTGCAGAACGAGACAACGACGGTTCCGACCGAGGCGAAACTCAAATTGATCGCGCACGCCATCGACGCCGGGATTCGCCGGCTGGAAGTCGCCAGCTTCGTCCACCCGGAGATAGTTCCGCAGATGGCCGACGCCGAGGCGGTCGCAGCCGGCCTCGAGCGACGGGACGACGTCACCTACATCGGACTGGTCCTCAACATGAAAGGATACTTCCGCGCCTGCAAGACAGCCGTGAACGAAATCGGCACGGTTGTCTGCGCGACGGATACGTTTGCGCACAAGAACCAGGGCCAGGCAACGTGGCGGGAGAGCATGGACGTGGCGGCTGACATCATTCGCCAGGCGACGCGTGAGGGTCGGTCGGCGCAGGCAACGATTGGCGTGTCCTTCGGCTGCCCTTTCGAGGGTGAAGTGGATCCGAATGGAATAGTCGAGATTGCGAAGACCGTTGCCGATGCGGGTGCAGCAGACATCGGCATAGCGGACACGATCGGCGTCGGCGTCCCGAACCAGGTGCGGGATCTGTTCGGGCGGGTTCAGGATTCGGTCGGGGATGTCCCATTGCGCGCGCACTTTCACAACACCCGTAACACGGGCATCGCCAACGCCTGGGCCGCTGTCGAAGCCGGCGCCGCGACCGTAGACGCATCCATCGGAGGACTGGGAGGATGTCCGTTTGCTCCCCGCGCCACAGGCAATATCGGCACGGACGACCTCGTCTACATGCTGAACCGTGCGGGCGTGGAAACGGGAGTCGACCTTGCCAAGCTCATCGAACTGGCCCATTGGGTAGGGGGTCTGCTGGGACAACCCGTCCCGTCAATGGTCTCCAGGGCGGGCGGGTTCCCGTCCTGACGGCCAGAGTTCCCCGTTCCACGTTATTGACCGGGCCCCGGCTCGCCAGATTCGTCCATAATCGGCTGATCTCACGGGGCAACGATAATTTTTTGACTATCAGGCCTAAGAAGTCCGAACGGTCGTCGTGATGATCGTGATAATGTGGCGGATCTTCAATCACGTGTTAAGGAGTCCTAATGTTGTCTAACGTTCGTTTGCTTTTCGTATTTTGTATGGCCGCTGTTCTCTCGGCCTGCGCCGGTGCGCCCTCCGGCACGGCTGGACAGCCGGGGACCGGCGCTCTGGAAACCGAAGAACAGAGAATCCTCTATACACTCGGCCAGATTCTGGGTCGGAACGTCGAAAGCGCCAACTTCTCGGAAGACGAAATCGCCTTCGTTCAGATGGGTTTGAGCGATAGCGTTCTCGGTCGCGATTCGCAGGTGGCTTTTGAAGAGTACGCCCCGCAGCTGCAGACCTTCATGGAGGGGCGAACGCAGGCCACATCCGAGGCAGAACTCACCGAGTCGCTGGCATTTGTCGAGCAACATGCGGCGGTTGAAGGCGCCGTGCGTACGGACTCGGGAATCGTCATTCAGGAAATGACAGCCGGGAGCGGCGCCACCCCGACGGCTGAGGACTCCGTCACCGTCCACTACCACGGCACCCTGAGAGATGGTTCGGTCTTCGACAGCTCGGTGGACCGCGGCGAACCGGCCACCTTTCCCTTGAGTGGAGTGATTCCATGCTGGACCGAGGGCTTGCAGAGCATCCAGGTCGGCGGCAAGAGCCGGTTGATTTGTCCTCCGGAACTGGCCTACGGCCCGACGGGCCCCCCGGGCATACCGGGGAACTCCGCCCTGGTATTCGAAGTAGAATTGATTGAAATCGCCCAGTAGACGGGAATCCAAGCGAGACGATCCCGTTATCGGCCGCGCAACAACACCGCTGTAGCGCTTTGCTTCCTCTGCGCTCGATGGCCCCACGGAAGCAAGCACGACGTCGACGGTGTGGGGTCCTTGACCACGACTACAGTTGAAAAGACTGCACGATTCAAAACGTGATATTGTTCCCGCACTCAGGCACCCGAAACCGGTGTTCGGGGATTTCCACTCCATTCTTCCCCGGTGACACGCCGGGTGGCGGCAAGTGCCTCTTGACAAGTCAGTTACAGCAGAACTACCATTCGCGCAGAAGTCATCAGTGAGCGGATGAAAGACGACATTCCGAATCCCCGATGTGACGGATGGCGGACTTCATCCACAGGCCGGGCGAGCGTCTTAATGAAAATGGCCAGACAGGTATCGCGCGTTGCACAAAAATCTGCAGGAGGAATTGAAATGAAACGTTCGATCGTGGCCGCAATAACGATCGGCTGCCTGGCAGCGGCTATTCCCGCGCTGGCGCACCATTCGTTCACAAACTTCTGGGACCTGGATCAGACCAACAACATCACGGGTGTCGTGAAATCTCTGAGGCTGGTGAATCCGCATTGCGAACTGGTGTTGACCGTCACCGATGAACGCGGCGTGGAAACCGATTGGTACGTCACATCAAGGGGCACCGGCAGTGCCATCATGCGCGCAGGCTGGACCGCGGACACGTTGCCGATCGGCATGACCGTTACGGTCGAAGGCAGCCCCCCGCGGCGGCAAGGTTCCCCCGCCCTGGTTGCCGGAAAGATCACCCGTTCCGACGGCTCCGAGGTCTGGTTCGGTGGCGGTGGTGGTATTCCCCAGGGCTGATCGCTAAAACATTACACATATTCGGAAGACCGGCACAACGCCAGCGGCGCTCAGCCAACACCGAGCGCCACAAGCGCTTCATGGAAAAGATTTCAGATTACAGGAGAAGCTTGATCATGGAATCAATCGGAAGGAAAGCGAATCAAGGAGCACCGATCGCGTGGATCTTCTGCGCAACCATGGCGCTCATGCTTGTGGGCGTTGGAGACCTCCCTGCCCAGAGCGTCGACGTCGGGGCGCTCTTCGCCGATCCCCCGGGCGCGCTGCCTGCCGAAGCCTATAACTTCATCGGAAGCTGGTCCCGGGATAGCCAGTCGTATTCGAGGGGCGACTGCGGCTTCCTCGTAGACCAGAATGGCATACCCCGGAATAACTGTGCCGTTGTCGTCGACGAGATGCCTTTGAACGAGAGGGCACTCGCCTGGATTGAATACTTCGATGAAATCCAATCGCCGCTCTATTCCTGCGGTGCGAACACGATTCCCACACTGCTGGGAGACGTCCTGAAGTTCAATATCCAACTCAAGAGGGACCACATTTTTATCTACTACGAAATGGGCGGCGTCGAGCGCAAGGTCTGGATCGATGGGCGACCCCATCCGCCCGAGGGTGAGCAGTTCTATCAGGGACACTCGATCGGCCGATTCGTGGATGACGGGCTGGTGATCCACAGCGCGAATTATACGTTCGATCCGAGCGGATTCGACGACCACGGACATATCGCGACATCGGTCGAAAAGAAGGTCACCGAGTATTACACATTCACCGACCCGAATCGGGTCGATATCGAAATCACAGTGGAAGATCAGCAGTTCCTGACAGCGCCCTACACCTTCCATCACTACTGGGTCAAAACCGACGAAGCCATGGACTCGCACTGGGAGTGCGATGCCGAATCCACAAGGCGCGAAGTGTATTTCGCTAACGAATCCAAGTATAGCGACGACGTTCGCAATCCCCCACGCCTGGGCGCAAACTAACGACGACTAGTGGCCTCGAACGTCGGGGTCTGTATCAGGCCTCGACGTCGACCGGACCCATTTCGAAGACCAACTCCCCATCCGCACCCGCATCGACCACGATATTCGATCCAGCCGAAATCTCGCCTTTCAGTATGTTCAACGATAACGGATTGGCCACAAGTCGCTGGATTGCCCGCTTGAGTGGGCGTGCCCCGAAGGCCGGGTCATATCCCTCCCGAAAGAGCACCTCGCGAGCGGCAGGGGCCAAGTCGAGCGTCATCTTTTTCTCTTCCAGATGTTGTCTCAAGATTTCGAGCTGAATGTCGATGATCCGAACGATTTCTTCGCTCCCGAGCGAATGAAAGAGAACGATGTCATCAATGCGGTTCAGAAACTCGGGTTTGAAGTGCAATCCCAGCGACTGCCGCACCTCAGCTTCGGTGCCCGACGCCGCGATGTTGGAAGTCATGATCAGAACGGTATTCTTGAAGTCCACCGTCCGACCCTTCCCGTCGGTCAGCCGGCCATCGTCAAAGATCTGGAGCAGCACATTCCACACATCAGGATGCGCTTTTTCGATTTCGTCGAACAGGACGACCGAGTACGGCCGCCGCCGGACGCTTTCCGTAAGATGTCCACCCTCTTCGTAACCGACGTAACCGGGCGGAGCACCGATCAAACGGGCCACAGAATGTTTTTCCATGAACTCGCTCATATCGACGCGAACGATGTTGTGTTCGTCATCAAAAAGGAACTCGGCCAGGGCGCGAGCGGTTTCCGTTTTGCCCACTCCGGTAGGCCCGAGAAAAAGAAACACACCGATCGGCCGGTCGGTGTCCTGTACACCCGCGCGCGAGCGGCGAATGGCGTTGGCGACAGCCAACAGGCCTTCTCTCTGACCCACGACACGTTGTTCCAGCAGCGTTTCCATGTTGATCAGCTTCTGCACCTCGCTTTCGAGCATCTTGCTGACCGGAATCCCGGTCCACTTCGCCACGATGCGAGCAATGTCTTCCTCGTCGACTTCTTCTTTGAGCATCCGCTCGTCCTGGCCTTGAGCGGTCAACTGCTGGTTGGCGTCTTCGATCTGCTTTTCCAGATCGTGGATCCGACCGTAACGGATCTCGGCAACGCGGCTCAAATCCCCGTCACGTTCGGCCTGTTGCTCTTCAATCCGCGCCTGCTCGAGCTGTTCCTTAAGAGAACGGATCGCCTGTATGCCGGCCTTTTCTGACTGCCATCGGATCTTCATGCGGGCGGACTGTTCGCCCAGATCCGTGAGTTCTTTTTCCAGCTCGATCAGGCGAGCCCTGGACACAGCGTCGTCTTCCTTGCCGAGCGCCTGCCGTTCAATTTCCAACCCGACGAGTGCGCGTTCCGCCGTATCGATCTCTACCGGCATCGAATCGATCTGCATCCGCAGACTGGCGGCGGCCTCATCGATCAAGTCGATCGCCTTGTCGGGCAGAAACCGATCTGTAATGTAGCGATGTGACAGCAGCGCCGCGGCCAGGATGGCCGAGTCCTTGATCCTGACGCCATGGTGTACTTCGTAGCGTTCTTTCAAGCCGCGGAGGATCGAAACGGTGTCTTCGGGGCTCGGCTCGCCGATCAGAACTTTCTGGAAGCGGCGTTCCAGAGCTTTGTCGGCCTCGATATACTTCTGGAATTCGTTCAGCGTTGTTGCGCCAATGCATCGCAGTTCACCGCGGGCCAGTGCCGGCTTGAGCATGTTGGACGCATCCAGCGAACCTTCCGCACCACCCGCACCGACGAGGGTATGCAGTTCGTCAATGAACAAGACCACCTGACCGGCCGCCTCTTCGATTTCTTTTAATACCGCTTTTAACCGGTCTTCGAACTCACCCCGATATTTGGTCCCGGCGATCATTGAACCCAGATCGAGTGAAACGAGCCGCTTATTTTTCAGGGATTCGGGAACATCCCCTCCGATTATGCGTTGCGCAAGGCCTTCGGCGATGGCGGTCTTGCCGACGCCCGGCTCCCCGATGAGAACCGGATTGTTCTTGGTACGACGGGAAAGCACCTGCACAACCCGTCGAATCTCTTCATCCCGGCCAATTACAGGATCGAGCTTCCCCGCCCGGGCCAGTTCGGTCAGATCGTGGGAGTAGCGCTCCAGTGCCTGGTACTTTTCTTCTGGGTTCGGATCAGTAATCTTCTGGGAACCCCGAATGGACATCAGAACATTGAGGATGGCATCCTTCGTGACGCCATGGGCCTCGAGCAGCTTGGACACAGGTTCATCCCTGGCGCCTGTCATGGCAATGAGCAAATGCTCGGTACTGACGTATTCGTCTTTGAAGTGCGCGGCCTCGGTTTCCGCCACCTGGAGGATCTCTCCGAGCTGGGGAGAGACTTGAACCTCGGCCTGGGCCGCCAGGCGCGGGAACCCGGCAACCGCATCGGCCATGCCCTGGGCCAGTTTAGATATATCGGTGTCGAGCTTCTCCAGGACGGGAAGGACAACACCATCTTTCTGTTCGATCAGGGCACAGAGCAAATGTTCCGGTTGCACCTGCGAATGCCGGTGTTCGGAGGCATGCTCCCGGGCCGAATGAAGCGCCTCCTGCGCTTTCTGTGTGAATCTATCAAATCGAATCATGGTGTCCACCCTCGATCAGACTTCGATCTTGATCTGCTTTGGCTTCGCCTGTTGCGTTTTCGGAAGAGCGATCGTCAACACCCCGTTCTTATAGTCAGCCCGGATCTTGGCTGCGTCTACGACCGCTGGAATCGAGAAAGACCGGCTGAACACACCATAGGCGCGCTCGATACGATGATAGTTTTCGTCCTTTGCCTCTTTCTCAAACTGCCGATTCCCCCTGAGAATGAGCACGTTGTTCTCCAGATTCAACTCGATGTCCTTCCGGTCCATGCCCGGAAGCTCAGCCTGGACGACGATCTCAGCATCGGTTTCGTGGATGTCAACTGCAGGACTCCACGCGGACGCGCTTGAGGGGTCGTCGACTCTCGATCCACGATTCGTTTCTTCAAAGAGCCGATTCATCCGGTCCTGCAACGAATTGAGGTCTCTAAAAGGATCCCACCGAATCACTGCCATTGTTATGTCCTCCTAAATGATTAGTGTTATAGAATCATAAAACCTGAGCTTAACAATGTCAACTCTCAATTCTACTTCTTGCTTCTCTCCCGTTATCCGCAAATTATGTTGTTTGCAATGATATACTTATCCGGTTCAATCGGAACTTCTTCAGCAAGCTGTGTTCTTAGTGTGTGGACCCTGAGATGACCGAGAATCGCTCGAATTGGGCCAGCCCTCCCCTCTCGCTTTCCGACTACGACTACGATCTACCCAGCAACCGTATTGCCGAATCGCCGGCTCGTCCACGGGATCGATCGCGACTGCTGGTCGTGGATCGGGCCCGTCGCAACTGGACGGATTCGACGTTTCAGGCTTTAGCAATCCACCTGAAGCCGGGGGACCTGCTGGTGCTCAACAACACCCGGGTTCTGAAGGCTCGCCTCTTTGGTACTCTCGAGCGTACGGGCCAAAGTGTCGAAATTCTGTTCGCCGACTCAATCAACCGACACTCCTGGGAAGCACTGATTCTACCGGGCCGACGTGTCCACAAAGGCGATCGGATCGTCCTGAAACACGGTGTTATCGTCGAAGTGGACAAACGGGGCGCACATGGCGTCCGGACGCTGTTGCAGCTCGACCACTCCGGACCGACAATTCTCGACATTCTTGAACGAGATGGTCACCTGCCCCTGCCCCCATATTTGTGTCGGGCTGAACGCGCAGAAGATGGATCCGACTACCAGACCGTCTATGCCAACCGCGACGGTGCGATCGCGGCACCCACCGCAGGATTGCACTTTTCCAGCGACACATTCCGATCGCTCGAGGCCGCCGGCATTCAAATTGCGGAAATCACTCTCCATGTCGGCATCGGCACTTTCATACCGGTACGCACAGATGACCCCGCCCAACACCAGCTAAAAGCCGAGCGATTCGAAATCTCTGATGCCTCAGCCCAGCGGTTGAACCAGGCGCGGGCCGAGGACCGGCGCATCATCTCTGTCGGCACCACTACAGCCCGCACCCTCGAACACGTCTTTGCGAAACATGACGGATTCCGGGCCGACACGGGTGAAACAGACCTTTACATCCTCCCCGGTCACCGTTTCAGGTCCATCGATGGTCTTTTGACGAATTTCCACCTGCCACGCTCTACTCTGCTACTGCTGGTTTCAGCCTTCGCCTCTCGAAAACTCGTCTTCGACATCTATAAACACGCGATCGATCACGGCTATCGCTTTTATAGCTACGGCGACTGCACGCTATTCCTTTGATACGGAGGAGTTCGTGGGCAGCTTCAGGCGAAAACACGCATGCGTGTGTTTCAATACCCAGAAGCGGACGGGGTATGGGGAAACGCCAGCGAGCGGGGTCGATTGAATGCCGACATTCTTATGCAGGTGTGTCTGAAGCGCAAGCGCGGGTTCGCCTCGTCGTCGGCCGGCATTGAATGCCGGTTCAGGCACTCCCAATACGCCACGACATTGGGAGGCATCGTCCGGTGTCCGAAGGACGCTACGACCGCATTCCGTATGGGGTTGACACGCTTGAAGCCTAAGATATAATGCCGCCGTCCACACTTCACGGCAAAAATAGGCGACGAAGAAAAGAGCGGCCTGCCCAAACCGAATCCCATCGACTGCCTCCCTTTTCACGATCCGTGGAGCCGGACGAGAAATAGTTACACATGCAAAAGGAGCGGAGAGCCATGAGCAAGGAAACAGGCAAGGTCAAGTGGTTCAACAACAAAAAGGGTTTCGGTTTCATTGAACGGGCCAGCGGCGGAGACGTATTTGTCCACTATTCGGCGATCGAGTCTGAAGGATACAGAACATTGAAAGAAGGGGAGGACGTCGAATTCACCATTACGGAAGGACCCAAAGGCTTCCAGGCAGAAAATGTAACGATGGTCGAATAAACATCGCCATTCCTCTTTCTGCGGCTCCACAAGACCCTGCGAATCGGTTCGCAGGGTCTTCTTGTTATATAAGGTAACGAGATGTCGATGCTCTACAGCCTTCGGCCCGAATTGGAATTCTCGAGGCAGACGCAACACGGCAGCAGCTACGTTGTCGTGAAGGATCCGATCACTTTCCGCTACTTCCAATTCCACGAAACGCATGCGGTGATATCGGCGATTCTTGCGCTCGTTCGCTCGCCCATCGACATCGAGACGCTTTCGGCGATCGTATCGGAACGCGTCGGCGCCAAGGTCAATCCAACTTCCCTTGAACGACTGCTCCATTCCTTCGATCAGAAACTTCTACTCGACACCCCCGCCACCCGCGCCAAACTCGAAGCGGACAGCGGGCCGAAGGCTCGCAACGACGACACTAACCTTCTCTACGAGCGGCTGGTTTCAGTAAACGCCGAAGCCGTCTTTGAGTGGCTTTTCCCGAAAGTCCGGTGGTGCTTTACGCCGGCATTCAATGTCTTTGCTGTCTTTATAATCCTCTGCGGCTTCGCAATCACTTTTCAGTATGGGGATCGGATGGCAAGACAGTTTCTTTCGCTGTTGAGCCTGCACGGGATTCTGATGGTGTCGGTCGTCGTGTACTGCGTCACCATGATGCATGAGTTCGCACACGGCCTCACGTGTCGTTACTTTGGCGGTAAAGTGCGCGAGGTGGGATTCATGCTGATCTACTTTATGCCGGCCCTTTACTGCAACGTCAGCGACGCATGGATGTTTACCGAACGCAGACAGCGTATCTGGGTCATGGCCGCTGGGGGATATTTTCAACTTATTGTGTGGGGCATGGCCACTGTCGTCTGGCGGGTTGTCGCCGAAGACACGATCATAAGCAGCATCGCCCTCTGCGCAATCCTGTTCAGCGGCGTCCAGACCTTGTTCAATTTCAACCCACTGATTAAGCTCGACGGCTACTATATTCTGAGCGACTACCTTGAGATTCCAAACCTCCGCGCCAAAGCCTTTCGAGCCGTTCACGCATGGATCGGCGGGACCGCCGAACCCCTGCTCGACGGCGCCCACCGACGGGCACTGCTGATCTACGGTGGGCTGTCGCTGGAATGTGTGCCAATCTTAGTTGGAAATTGAAACGGCTCCAAACCCCATGGTTTGATGGTATTGGAAGAAACAACATCAAGCCTGTAAGAGAAAGGAGCCGAGATGAGGAGTCTGTTACGTTCGGTAAAGAAACGCAAGAAGTCGCGTGTGCTGGGTGAGGTCGAGGTCCTGAGCCGGGAGGAATACTCGGGACTGGAATTGGACTCGAAGGTGGAGATGATTCGGGCGTTGATCCCACTGGGGTTGATGCACGTGGAGGAGTTGCTCGACGAGGAAGTGAAGTCGTTGGCGGGTGAGCGATACGCACGAAAGGAGGCGGCGTTGCGGGGCCGGCGACACGGGAGCAATCCGGGGACCGTGGGGCTGGGTGGCCAGCGGGTGCCGGTTCGGGTGCCTCGAGTGCGCAGCGTGGCGGGCGGGGAGATTCCGCTTCGGACCTACGAGGAACTCAGTCCGGGTGGCGCGGTGAACGAGCTACTGCTCAGACGTGTGCTGTATGGGATCTCCTGCCGGAACTATGAATCGGCCGCTGAAGCGATTCCGGGAGCGATCGGACTGTCGAGTTCGACGGTGTCTCGAGGATTCGTCCAGGCGAGTGCCGCGAAACTTCGGGAGATGCAGGAGCGGGATCTGAGTGGCGAGGACGTCGTGGCGATCTTCCTGGACGGGAAGGCGTTTGCCGACGCCCTGATGGTAGTGGCCCTGGGCGTCACGCTTTCGGGCGACAAACGCTTCTTGGGCTTCGTGGAGACCGACACGGAGAACGAGCAAGTGCTGACTCCGTTTCTCCGTTCGTTGATGGAGCGGGGCCTGGACATCTCTGAAGGCGTGCTGGTGATTGTCGACGGCGGCAAAGGTCTGCGGGCGGCGGTCAAGAAGGCATTCAGGAATCGAGCCCTGGTCCAACGCTGCCAATGGCACAAACGCGAGAACGTCGTGAGATACCTATCGAAGACCGAGCAAGCCGTGTGGCGACGCCGGCTGCAGCGGGCCTACGAGCGCCCGGAGTACGACGAAGCTCGGGCGGCGCTCGGAGAGCTCCATGGAGAGCTCGAGGAGCGAAACCAATCGGGGGCTGCGAGCCTTGAGGAAGGCCTGGAAGAGACCCTCACGTTGCATCGGCTCGGCGTGTACGGGGTCTTGGGCCGTTCGTTCAAGACGACGAATTGCCTGGAATCGGTCAATGCCCTTGTCGAGGAAAGGTGTGCGAAGGTCGATCATTGGAAGAACTCGAGTCAGCGGCAACGCTGGTTGGCGACGGCGCTCATCGACATCGAACCGCGCCTGAGGAAGGTGATCGGCTACCGTCATCTTCCAAAGCTCCGCGAAGCCCTCCAGCGAGAGCTGAAAATTGAGGCGAAGACGTCGACGAGATCGAAGAAGAAGGTTGCATGACCCATCGTGAGCCGTGGAGAGTTTCAACTAAGAATGGGCTTGACTCTGTCGCTGACCTTTTCAACGTTACTGCTTACCGTGCTTTACGTTAACATCTTCAGGTTAACGACTTCGTACTTCGCATTTTCGGGCTTGGTCGGCTCAATCGTGTTTTCAGGCCTTACGCTGAAGCGCGTTGCCACTGAACCCGTTTCCGCTGCAAAAGCCGTCGTTACACGGGCTGCTTTGAAGAAATACCGCAATCTGGGGATCGTTGGCCTGTTGCTCCTGGCGACGTTCGTTGTCCCGTGGGAATTGCGGATTGCTGCTGACTTCACCGTCCTTCCAATTCAGGTGGCCGTTGTGCGTTCGGAAACCGAGGGGACCGTGGCAGAGATCATGGTAAGCGAAGGCACCCACGTCGTGGCAGGCGACGTCATCGCGGTTCTCTACGATTTCGACAAGGAACGCGATCTCTCCTTAATCAACGGTGAACTGGAACAGAAGAATGCCGAACTGGCGCTGCTGCTGGCCGGTCCGCGCGCTGAAGAAGTCGACCGCGCACAGCGACTGGTGGACACAAAACGGACAGAGTTGACCAATGTCCGGAGAAACCTTCAGCAACGGGGCCAGTTGGAGCAGGGCCTGGCGCGCGAACAAACGGAACTGCGCCTGGCCGAGATCGAATTCGGCCGGACACGCGATCTGTTCGAAGCCGGGCTTGGACCGAGAGTGGACATGGAAAAGGCCGCGGCGGAGCTCGATATTCAAAAGAGTGCTGTGGCTGAAACCGATGCGTCGCTCGATATCCTGACCGAAAGCAATGACCGCGAAGAAGACCTCAAGGAACGGGAGTTGGCTGAAGCGGGAAGCGCATTGAATCTCCTGATGGCCGGTTTCAGATCCGAAGAAATCCAGCAACGGCAGGCCGAAGTCCAGACACTGGAATCCCAGCGACAGATTCTGTCGGAGGAAGTCACCAAGAGCACCATCCGCGCGCCGATCGGAGGAACCATCGTTACGCCATTCATCGAACGCCTCCTCAACCGGCACCTGTTGCCAGGCGATGAACTGACGCAGATCGTGGATGTGGAACGTGTCACAGTCGAGATGCTGGTTCCTGAAAAGGAAATGGGCGAAGTCGTTCCCAGCAGTCGGGTCGTACTGAAAGCTCGGTCCTACCCCGCCCGTGACTTCGAAGGGCGCGTGGATTTCATCGCACCGATGGCCGAAACTGTCGACACCGACCGATTCGTCAAGGTCCGTACCGATCTGCTCAACCAGGACGGTTCCGGTCGCACCGCAGATCACCCGGACTATCAGGAGAACGACGCCTTGAAATCCGAAATGACTGGAGTCGCCAAGATTTACGCCGGTCGCCGATCGATATTCCGTTTGATGACCCGCAGGATCGTCCGCTCGATTCGGACTGAATTCTGGAATCTCCTTCCATAGACCCCGAACGCCACGCTTGTCAAAACACCCCGCTTGTGCCCGCCCGAATCACAGTGACATGCACAAATCAATTGAATTCTGCTAATTAAGGTATTTTTAGTAATCACAGTTGCTCTCTAGTAATTGAACACCGGAAATTCCTGGTAACGGGCAATCCCGCCGACATGCGGGACATAATCCCACAGGCCAGAAAGTCTTTTGACCCAATGTTTATAGTGGCAAGAGAACCAAGTCCGGCGACGTCGATGGGATATCAAACGTCGAATAAGATTCTTCTTTTTCGCAACACGGAAATTCCTGATCGCGTCCATCGAAATTGCTGATCTCGGGAAGTAGCCAATGACATGTGGCGTTATTTGGGTCTAACAGACCCATTTGAAGAACTGAACTGAGTCACACCGCATCGCAAATTATGCGTGTGTGAAGAAAATATTTCGTACCCAACCGCCATGGAGACTGATAATGACTGATAATAAGCTTGCTGTTGTCGACATTGATATCGATATAGACATCGAAGAACTCGAAGACAAGGTTGCTCCTAGCGGATCTTTGTGGCCTTTCTAGAACTCCCAGCTCAAAGATGCCGCACAGCCCTTCGGCGAGCGGAGTTCGGTTCTCCGCGTGTGCAAAAGCCCGGCTGGTCCTGAGCGACCCAGCGGGAGACACGTGCAGACTAAGCCGAACGCCGAGAACTATCAGAACTACCTTGTTGGCATTGGAATTGTCGGCGCCGTCCTAGGAGTCTGCGCGGCAGAGGCTGAATAACTCGGATTTGTGACGATTCGAGAGCGTCTTTGTAGGAGAGCCGCCCGATTTTCCCAACATGGGCAGCTCCGAGCTGTGGGGACTCGATCCGTTGGTCCTGTGGAGAGCGTTATGGGTCCCGGTGATGCGGATTAAGCCCATTCGATCTTCCCGTTCATCCGTCGTAAGTTCACTGCCAGAGCCACCAGGCTCCATTCACAGGTGACGTTGTCCAAGCCTCGCAAACTGAACTGTCGGAATCCCAGCACCGACTTGATCCACCCGAACGGCGGCTCACCGATGTGCTTTCTGGCCCGGTAGCGATCACGCCCCGTCTGGCTTTTCATCTTTCGGACCATGCGGCCCAGGGCCGTGCTTTCGGGTTGGAGTGGGGCCGTGGCGAGATCTTTCTCACGACCCATCGGAACGTACCCATCTATTTGACGTTGTTCCAGCATTCGCAGATTCGACTCGGATCGGTATCCAGCATCCGCGAGCACCCGGTCTGGACGCTCCGACAGATTCGTGTTCAACTCATCCAGAGTCGGTCCCAACTGCCCGGTATCTGAAGCATTGTTGCTCACCGTTGTGGCGACGATGATTCGGGCCTCCGCGTCCACGACCGCCTGCGCGTTGTAGCATTGTTGGAACCCGTCGGCCGAGGTCTTCATGATCCGGCTTTCCGGGTCGGTGAAATTGTCTTGGGCCTTCCCCTTGGGTTCACCCCTCGGGCGTTTGAATGGTTTGCCCTTCTTTCCGCTTCCCGGTTTGTCGTCTCCAGGCTTCCTTTCCGCTTCCTGGTCTGCCGCCATCTGACGTTCTTCGAGTCGCTTCATCGCCGTCTGGATTGTGGCCAGCCGCTTCGTGCGGGTCGCCAACCCGTCGGGCAGTTCGTCACCGCGCCGGTCCTTGCCGTAACGTTGGTCTTCTTCCTCATCGGTCGCCGTGGCCCGGTTCAACAGATCCCGAATCTGTTCGCCCAATTCGGTCTCCTGCTTTCTCATGCGTTCATAGCTCATCGCTTTGCGTTTGCTCGCATTGGCTCGCATCTTCGTCCCGTCCACCGCCACCGTTCCCATCTTCACCAGCCCGGCTTCCCGCCCCATCCTCACCACTTGCACAAATAAGTTCCCGAACTCTTCAAGATGCAGTTTTCGAAAATCCGAGATCGTTCGGTGCGCGGGAAAGTTCTCCGCTCCCAACATCCGGAACGCCACATCTTCGGTCATCTTCGCTGCAATCTTCCGTGACGAAAACACTCCCGTCGCGTACCCGTAGATCATCACCTTCACCATCATCCGCGGATCGAAGGCCTGATTGCCCGGCCCGTCCGTTCCATACCTCTGTTCGAACGCGCTCAAATCCATCGCATCCACGGCGTCCGATATGAAGTACGACAGGTGATCTTCAGCCAGCCAATCTCTCAATGATGGAGGCATCAGCAGGCTCTGTTCTGGAATATACGTTCGGTAAGTTCGTGGCATGTCCTATCTTCGATCCTTTTCTGCCCATTTCTGGTCCTTCTGCCGCGCAGACTCCTAGCACCTTCCAATTACATGTCGAAAGTATGCCAATCCAGGTCCAGGTAGGCGATAAAGGCCGGATCGATGAGAAGCTCTGGGATCCGATTCGGGAAGGTCAAGTATCTCTGGGTAACAGGGACCGTCATTCGGAGAAGCGTAAGCACAACGAAATGGGGCGTTTGTTAAATCGTGTGAGGCCTTCAGACACTTCGCAAACGTTCACAGGGGCGGATTTGCCGCACTCAGAGCGGAATGCAGGGCTTCCAGGTTGCTTCGCAGCAACTCGATGTAACTGTCTTTCCGCAACTCTCCATCCTCAACGATTCCAAGGTCGACCATGTCCAGCACGACCAGGCGCGCTTCGGCGCGATCAAGAGCCGCCTGAATGGGTTCTGCCGGTTCCCATTTATGGATGACGACTTTGATGTCGCGGTTCTTTAAGTACGACTCGATCTCCAGCAAGTCCCGGTCGGTCCAGTCAATGTCCTGCTTCAGGAAATAGCCCTCGACATACAGGCCCATGTCGGAGGTCAGGTAGACAAATTCCGGCGCCAGGGCAAAGACGGTGACGTCGAGCAGAGTTGCGAGTTTGACTTCATATTCTCGCTTCAATTCCAATAGCTGCTGTCGATAGTCAGCGAGGTTCCGGCCGATCTGTACGCTGTCGGCCGGTGACAAGCGCCCGAAATCAGAGGCAATGATCTCTGCCACACGGACACCGTTGGCCGGACTTAACCAAAAATAGACTGAAGGAACCCGGTCGCCGGGCTCGTCCTCGATCCATCCTACGTCCGAGTTCGGCTCGAGTGCCACAGAGACGCCTTCCAGAGTCGTGGACCATGGCTTGCTCGCATCAATATTAACGACGCGAATATTTCCACCCCGTACGGCGGTGAACAGTGGGTCCTCCTTCCAAAGCTTGCCGATCGTTACAACCGCCTGAGTATTGCTGAATTGATCACTTAACTGTTCAGCACGGGATTCGAAATAATTGCCCAGGGCGCTCATGGGGCGGGGCCGGGCGGGAAGAATCCCCACTGTGATCGATGTATTCTCGACCAGGGCCGAACTGATCGAATAAACCGCTGGCAGTGCGGTCAGCACCACAATCGAGTCTTCCCCGGCCCCGGCGGTCTCCTGCGCCCGGGCGGGGTGTCCGATGCCGACGATTACGGTCAAGGCTGCCAGATACAGGGCCAAAGTCCGCATCTTAGACCTGCGCCTCGCGAAACCGTCCCAGTGTCATCCGGAACACAGTAGTGAGAAAGAATATGCTCGCCGCAACCATGATAATCGCGCCGCCGGACGGGATCGGAAGGCCAAACTGCATGGGTATCAAGACACCCGCGATGCAGCTCACGGTCGAAATAATCACACTCCAGATCACGAATCCCCGCATAGAGCTAACTATGTTTCGCGCGGCTGCGGCCGGGATCAGCAACAGCGCTTCGACGAGAACGGCCCCGACAATTTTCAAACAGGCGACCGTCAGCAGTGTGATGATCAGCACAAACACATATTCCATAAACTGGACGCGAACACCGCGCACGCTCGCCAGACTCGGGTTGAGGCTGCTCAACAGCATGCGGTTGAACAGCGGTATGCCGACCGCCAGAACGAGAATCGTGGCGACAATCAGTACGTTCATGTCGGTGTCACTGACCGTCAATACCGAGCCGAATAAGACGGCTTCGAGAATGTGAGTATTGACCTGTGCGGACACGAACAACAGTAACGAGGAGCCGATGGCCAGCGAAATGGACAAAAACACACCGATCAACACATCGGCTGAGATTTGCGTTCGGCCCTTTGTATAGTTGAGCACCAGACCGAAGAGGATGCAGAACGAAAACGTTGATACATAGGGCTCTGTATAGGACTCGCCGAGTAAGACGCCGATCCCGACCCCCGTCATCGCCGCATTGCCGATCGCCTGGGAAAAAAACGCCATGCGTTTGGTCACGACCATCGTACCGACACCGCCAAGCACCGGTCCGATCAGGAACGCGCACATCAGTGCATTGATTACGAAGCCATACTGAAATGACAGCGGGAGGGTACCCGCGTAAGACAGCTCCTGCAGATTTACGCGCACGAACTCGTAGAACGGGGTCACGCCGAACTTCCTATCTGGCCGAACAACACATCGGCGTGGCGATCGGTCAGCACTTCCCCTGGCCGACCGCTGAGCAATATCGTCCGATTCACGCAGCTCACTTGGTCAGCGGTCGCTCTTACCTTTGCAAGATCGTGTGCAATCCAGACGATCGTGACTCCCGCTGCCGCGAGTTCTTTGATGACAGCAACGAAGATGTCTTCGCCGACCTCGTCCATGCTCGTCATCGGTTCGTCGAGTATCAGTAGCGACGGTGCCGGGATCAAAGCCTGAGCGAACAACACACGCTGACGTTCGCCTCCTGAGAGACTGCCGAGCCTTGCTTTGCGCTTGCCGCCCAGGCCCACACGGTCCAGAGCCGCGCCTGCGCGCGCACGATGGCGCTTACCGAGGCCTGCGAAGGCCGGCCGGTACTGCTGGCAGATCATGGACATGAAGTCGGTCACACTGATCGGCAAGGTCTTGTCGAAATCGAGAAACTGCGGAACGTACCCGATTGTTTCACCTTTGTTCCAGTCGACGGCAATCGTTCCGGTATGTGGCATCTGGCCGAGGAGACAACGAATCAACGATGTCTTGCCCCCGCCGTTCGGCCCAATCAGACAATGGATCGTGCCGGGTTCAATAGACAGGTTCACGTCGCGGAGGATTGCGTTGCCGGAAAGCTGGAGATTGACACCGTCGAAGGTAATTCTGGGGCCGCCCATACGGTGTCAATCGCTTTCGGCGACCGATCGCATGGCCGCCAACAGAGTTTCGAGGTTGGCTTGAGTTTCCTGCTCGAAGAGTTCCGGCGTATAAACACCGTCGGACATATGGGAGAACGAGTACATTTCGACGCCGGTCGCTTCCTGTATCGTTTCCGACAATGCACTCGCGAAAAATTTTTCAGCGAACAGAACGTTGACATCGGCTGTCCGGATCTTGTCGATCGTATCGGCCAATTGACGGGCGGTCGGTTCCACGCCGTGTCGAGGCTCGATGACGGCTGTAACCTGTAAACCGAATTCCTGCATTAAATAACCGTAAGCTCCGTGCATCGTTGCGCACTGAAACGTGGATGCATCCAGATCAACGAGTTCCGTCATGAACTGGGCCTTCAGGCGCCTGATCTTCAGTGCGTAGGCACGCGCGTTGTTACGATAGTAGCCGGCATTGTCCGGGTCGAGCTCACCGAGTTTGCTCGCAATCGTATATATCTGCTGAATAGCGGCGGTCGTTGAGACGAAAGTGTGCGGATTCACCACCTTAGCCTCTCCCTCATCGGCAGCGATCGGAATCAGGGCAACGTCGTCTTTCGCATAAAGCAGAGGTAAGTTCCCATCGCGACCCGCAGCTTTCACGATTTCGAATGCCCACTCATCGTGACCGATCCCATTCACGATCAAGACATCCATGGAGAGTACCCGCCTCATGTCGTCGGGGCGGGGCGTGTAGTTGTGTGGATTGGCTCCGGATTCGATCAGCGGTATGACTTCGGCCCGATCGCCCACGATATTCGCAGCGAAACTGTAATAGGGATGGAGAGTCACGCCGACTCGCAGTGACTGCGCACGCGCCACGCCGAGTCCCGAGCACGCGATCAGCAATGACATCAGCGCGGCTCGAATCATAGTTGTCCTGAGACTCGGCATCTTACTCTCCTCTGAGACGGTCGACTTCCATGGCCCCGTTGTAGGGCACCACTTCCTTCCAGCCGTTGACTATCAGTGAATCGCGTTTGATCGTCGGGGGTGAGGGAACATTGGGATCCGGATGCACCCAGATAAACTCACCGTTGGCCCAGATCGCCCCCTTATGTACGTGCGACAGCATGACAAGATAGGCACTCTGACCCGGCAATGAGCCGCCGGAACCAAAATACACCGTCGACCCTTTAAAAGAATATGAAGCGATCCGCTCCCAATGTATTTCGCCCTGTTGCGACCACGCTGCGTCCTGGGCAAATGGCGGCATCAGATAGTCGACACTCACCTGTTCCACCGTCGGCCAGGGGTCTGCGAGTTGTTCCGGAGTGCCGAAAGCAAGGTATTCGTCGTGAATCCACCAGAGTTCTTCAGACGCGGCCAATAGAGCGTTGTAAACGGCCTGGTCCGTCGGGTTCAAGTCGTAGAATGCGCTGATCTGCCAATCGAACAGACGCTGTTGGGTATCTTCTACCCGGCGGCTGGCAACGGTGAAGCCGCTCGCCAACAAGATCAAAATGACGACGCCCGCTATCGTCCAGGATTCAGCGCGGCTGCTCAACGGTTTAACAATGTTGGTTTGAGTACTCATTGTATGTCCTTCACCTGGACCCAAATGACGGCGTCCTGTGATAGTGGCTTCCCTTCGTGTTCAGTGTCCGGACCCGCGGCTAGTGCGCAGATGCCCCACCATCCCGCCTTGGGCAGACCGATCGTAAATTCACCGAGTGCGTTGGCCCGAATCGACATCGTTCCGAATGAGCCCTGGGGCAAGGCGATATCGGGTTCGGCGGCGAAGCTGTGCCCGGACAGGTCCGGTGCATGGTTGATATACTCGACCTCGAGCTCGGCGTTCGGTACCGGCCGCCCCTCCGACAATACGATGCCCCGAAACACGCCGCCAGTCCAGTTCGCGTACGGTTTATCCAGCGGCAGGATTTCGGTGGGCAGCCCGACGGGTTCGGCCCAGTTGCCGGGCACGCCGCCGATATTCATCATCATTTTTGTGAACTGCTGTATGTATTTATCTTCACCGCTCTCATAGTAGGGCGCCGGCCGTAAGACGAATACATAGTCCCCAAGAGAACGTGTGACCGCCCGCGGCAGGCTCGCCTGATACGCCTGGTTGTTGCCGGTCTCGCTGTTCCAGACAATGGGTTCCAGGTATTCAGCTAAATCAGTGGTCACGGCGGGAGCGTCTGCGCCACGCTGGCTGATGACGTAAAAGGCTTCAGGGATCCCCATGTCCATATTGGGACCGCCGTGCGCGGGATGTGTGAACAACATGAGGAGGTTGGTTGCCTGGCCGCGGTTCAGCGCGGAGTCTACCGTGTACAGCAACTGAAAGTGCCCCATGGCCGGCATCGCGAGCCCTGACAACAGGAATACCGCGACGATGACGACACCGAACCCCGGCGCTATAGACACATGACGTTGCTTCAACTACTCGATGTCCTCTTCATAGATCGTGACGATGTGGCTATCCCCCGCATCGAAAACAACGTGAAACTCTGCGTCCGGTTTCGTAAACGAGAAGGTACTGTCGGTTTCCATCTTTCCGTCAATCAGAACACGGTCACGGAGATCGAGGATTCGAATCGGAATACCCTCAGCCGACCCCCCGTCGGAGAATCCACCTTCGCAGGTTACCGTTTCGTCGCCATTGTCATAGCAGTTGCATATTGGGGTGTGTGCAGAGGCTGACCTAACCCCAACAAACAAAACGGCGATCAGCAGTCCGGCAATCATCAATCTTGCATGCATCACGCTTTTCTCCAAATCGCGGCTGTGGCAATCATCTTCACGGGAAACCACGAGGTTAAGAGCTACTATGCATCTAAGTCTATGCAATTCCAGCACCTAGCGGTTACTGAAAATTTGGTTAATTTCTCTTCATGATCGGACGGGCCCCGTTCTCTAAAAGGCGGGATTCTGTTTGTAATCGGCCAGACTCATTCCATTTTGATCTCGAACCGACAGAGTCGGATCGGAAACGGGCCACTCGATTCCGACTTCGGGATCATTCCATCGAATGGATCCTTCGGCCGGTGGAGCGTAAAGGCCTGTTTGCTTGTATTGAATTTCCGCGACGTCAGAGAGCGTGACAAACCCGTGAGCGAAGCCAACGGGTACGTAAATCAACCGCTTATTCTCGCCGCTCAATTCGACGCCGAACCACTGGCCCATGGTAGCTGATGTAGACCGGAGATCGACGGCAACGTCGAAGACCTCACCCACGGTGCAACGAACCAGCTTTCCCATCGGTGCGGTCATGTCCTGATAGTGCAATCCGCGCAGCACGCCCCGCTTCGAGCGCGAGTGACTGTCCTGGACAAACTGGAGGTCCAGGCCCGCAGCCGCAAAATCTCGCTGGTTCCAGGATTCGATAAAGAATCCACGTTCGTCTTCAAAATAGTCGATGTCGACGACGAACAGGTCTTCGAGAGGTGTCTTCGTTAGATTCGTTATCATGTATCAGGGGTACCTGGGCCCTCGAAATTTCTGTCACCCGCGTCTGCTCGAACGGCATTGGCCGGACTGCATCGACCGGACTGCATCGACCGGACTGCATCGACCGCCATGTTCTAATGGGGCCATGTTTCGCTGTTACCTGGCTCTGGGTTCCAATCTCGGCGATCGACTGGGTCATCTGGCAGCAGGGATGACCGGAATGGCAGCTCACGGAATCCGCATTGTGCGAACCGCATCCGTATATTCGACCGAACCGAAGGAGATCCTCTCTCAGCCCTGGTTTCTGAATACCGTCGTTGAGGCCGAGACAGGCTGTGAACCCGAAGAACTTCTGCGGATTTGCCTCGCGATCGAGAATCAGCGCCAGCGCCACCGGGACTTGCCAGGTGGCCCCCGTACTCTGGATATCGACGTCATTCTGTTTGACGATCGTGTTGTCCGGAGTCAGGGCCTCGAGATTCCACATCCGCGGTATGCAGAACGCCGATTCGTTCTCCAGCCACTGTCTGAAATCGCCCCGGATCAGATCGATCCTGTGCGGCACCAGACAATCGGTCGACTTTTCGAGGCCGTTCAGGATCCGTCGATTGTGAGTCTGTTTGCACCACCCATCAACGTCGACCGCCGATTATAGCAGACTGACCTTAAGCTGCATTTTCGCGGTTTTTCGTCTCATGAGAAATTCGAGTTGGCAGCTTCTGGGGTCAGACGACGGTTTCGATATCAGCCAGCCGGGCCTTGTCTTCATCCACG
This sequence comes from Terriglobia bacterium, assembly GCA_965263045.1. GTDB lineage: Bacteria > Acidobacteriota > Terriglobia > 20CM-2-55-15 > 20CM-2-55-15. The sequence goes on along the minus strand of CBDHGK010000041.1, from coordinate 4,936,150 downwards.
AAGTAGAGCAGTGCGAGGCCCAGGACGAAGAACACGATCAACGAGACGATCGCGTTGCGGGAAGATCCGGTGATCTGGTTGATGAAGAAAAAGACGAAGGGACCCCAGATGGCCGAGAATTTGGAAAACACGGAGTAGAATCCAAAAAACTCGGCACTGGCCTCGGCAGGAATCATTGAAGCGTAGAAAGAACGGCTCAGGGCCTGGGAACCTCCGAGTACAATGCCGATCACCCCACCCAGAATAAAAAATTCCATCGCCGTCTCGATGAAGAACGCATAGCTGACGGCCAGGGACCAGACAACGAGGGTTAGCATGATCGATTGTTTAGTGCCGATTCGGCCAGCCAGCCAGCTGAAGAACAAGGCCCCGCCAATCGCGACGAACTGTATCATCAGCAGGGTGCCCAGCAACGCTCCGTAGCCCAACCCCAATTCGTCGGCTCCGTAGAGGTTGGCGACCGACAGCACCGTCTGAATACCGTCGTTGTAGAGCATGAAAGCCGCGAGAAACAGAGCCAGATGGCGGAACTGACCGACCTTGAGCGTCGTTTGAATCGTGCGGGAGAATCCAAGGGTCAGGTATCCGAGGAGTCTTCCCTTCCGCCGATACGTGTCCGGCAATGGAATACCGCTCCGGGTTTCTTTCAGGTACCGGACGGTGAACAGTGTGAAGCCGGCCCACCAGATGCCGGCGGTCGCCATGCTGATTTGAACCCCTCTCTGCTGGGTTATCCCAATCTGTTCGTAACCGACGACCAACAACAGGCTCATCGCGAACTGGAGTCCACCACCGACGTAGCCATAGGCGAAGCCCTTTCCGGATACGCGATCCATGTCCTGGTCCGATGCGATATCGGGCAGGAAAGCATCGTAGAAAACGTTGGCTGCGACAAATCCAGTCTGTGCCAGAACGAAAAGCGCGAGGGTGAAGAGAACGTCTCCCGTTCCAGAGAAATAGAGAGGTATCGTCGCCATTGCACCCATAAAAGCGAAGAAGAGAAGAAAGTGTTTTTTAGATCTTGAAAAATCCGCAATCGCGCCGAGGGCGGGAGCAAGGATGAACACTAACCCTGCAGAGACTCCAACCGCGAGAGGGAACAGGCTGGACGCGCCGAACTCGATTCCGAAAATGACCACGCCGGAAGGCGGGACAACGACGTTGAGCAGGTAGGGGCCCAGCAAACCGACAGAAACAGTAGTGACGTACGCTGAATTGGCCCAGTCGTACATACACCACCCGAAAATACTGTTGGGATCGTTTTGAGTTGTTGGGGTGGCTCCCATTGAGCCGATTACTGCACGCTGGCTGGCCCAAGCGCGGGTGCAGTCAGGTCCAACGCCGAGAGCGGGATGACTTCGACCGGTCCCATGGATTCGAGTTCTTCCAGAAACGCATCGGCATTTCCGAAGAGGACGATCAGGACGTCTTCGTTGCGAATGTGTTCATTCGCCACCCGGGCAACGTTGTCGGCCGTAATCGCGCCCAGTTCGTCTCTGTAGGTCGCCAGATAGTCGGCACCCAGGTTGTAAACCGACAGGTTCGCCAGTCGGCTGCTCAGATTGTCCGGCGTTTCGATCGTCAGCGGGAAGCTGCCGATCAGGAAGGCCTTCACCGCCTCCAGTTCGTCTTCGGGAACACGTTCCGCCTGCAATCGCTCGATCTCAGCCAGGATTAACTCAATCGCCTCGATTGTTGCCTCGGTTCGTGTTTCCGTTGCCGCGTAGAGGCTTCCTGGGCCGATCCGTGGAACGATGGCTTCATAGGCCCCATAGGTCAGTCCGCGTTCTTCCCTCAAGGTGTCACCCAGTCGTCCCTGGGGTCCTCCTAAAACGTCACGCGCAACCAGGATCGGAAAATAATCCGGATCCGTTCGTGCGACCATCGTTTGTCCGATCCGTATCTCTGTCTGAACGCTGTCGGGATTGTCGATGACGACAATGCGCCGGGCTTCCAGACTTCCGGAGAGCGTTAGATCCACTGGCACGACCTCTCTCTGTTCCCAGTCCCCGAACCATTCCTCCACCAGTCGAAACGTTTCGGTGGGGTCCAGCGCTCCAGCGACAACAATGGATGTCGTGTTGGGTGCAAAGTATGTGTCGTGGAACCTCACGATATCTTCCCGCTGAATGCTTTCCACGGACGTGGGAGTTCCATCGGCGGGATGGCCATAGGGATGGTTGCCATATAGCGCAACGTTAAAGACCGTATCCGCGATGAAGTCCGGATCCTGCAGGTTTGCCGTCATGGCCGAGGCGGTCTGCTGCCGGAGGCGTTCGATCTCCTCGGGTGCAAACGCGGGATCAAGCACGATATCTCGAATCAATTCGAAGGCCAGGTCTGTACTGTCAGCCAGAACCGATGCCGAAACGATAATGGCTTCGCGCGCAGCACGGGTCGAAATATTACCCCCCGCGAAGTCGATCACTGCTGCTATGTCCTGGGCGGTCCGGCTCGATGTCCCACTCATTAACAGGTCGGTCGCAAACGTTGCGAGTCCTGGAAGTTGGACGGGGTCATTGGCGCTTCCGGCGGAGACTACCAGCTGGATGGAGATGACCGGCTGTTCGTCATGTTCAATGGCGAACACGCGCAGGCCATTGTCCATCATCCGTTCCTGGTAAGGCGGGAACTCGACCCTTCCGAGGGGCAGGGCCGCCGGCGGCTCCTGTCTCTGCGCAAATGAGATCAGTCCCGCAGCGAACACGGCGGCGACGACCACTTGAACGAAGTGTTTACCAACCCACATGTCATCCTCCAGGGGGCACGACAGTGAGGACCGTCCGGTTGTCCGGATCAAGGTACTGCCGGGTCACGCGCATGATGTCTTCAGCGGTGACTGTCAGGAAGAGCTCCAGTTCCTCGTTCACCGACTCCGTATCCTGATGGATGACCGCGGCGTGCCCGAGGGCGCCGGCTTTATCGTCCACCGATTGCCGGCTCATGATGTAGGAGGACCGCATCTGATTCCTCGCTTTTTCCAACTCCTCCACGGTCACGGGTTCCTCCATCATGCGCTGAAATTCGGCGTTCAGCCGGGTTTCACCGTCTTCGATCGATGCTCCCTGGTTCATGATCAGGATGGCGAAGAACAGGTTGGGATGTTCGCGGAAACTTGCACCCGAGTCCGCCTGAAGCGCGAGTTGGCTTTCGTAAACCAGGGATGTGTACACACGCGAACTGCGCCCCTCAGCAAGAATACTGGATGCCATTACCAGCGGATATGAATCGGGATGGCCGTCTTCCGGGACGTAGTAGCCTGCGACGTACGCCGGCAGTGGAACCGTTTTTTCCCGCGTGATCCGGCGCTCGGAATCATGGGCGGGTTCCCGTACGGTCACTCTCGGCACCGGGCCGTCTCCTGAGGGAATGCTCCCGAAATACTCCTCAATCCACCGCACTGTCTCCACGGTATCGAAATCACCTGCAATGATGAGGTATGCGTTCGACGGTGCGTAATAGGTTTCGTAGAACTCGCGAACGTCCCCGATGGTCGCGTTGTCGAGATCTTCCATGCTCCCGATTGGCGTATGGCTGTATGGATGAACGTCGAAAGCACTTGCGTAGAGTGTTTCGAACAGGTCACCGTATGGCGGGCTTTCCACACGCACTCTGCGTTCTTCCTTAACCACTTCCCGCTCCGAAGCGAAGTTATCTTCCGATACATCGAGCGAGGCCATGCGATCGGCTTCCAGCCAGAGAACACGCTCCAGATAGTTGGACGGGACCGTTTCAAAATAAACAGTGACGTCATCGCTGGTATAAGCATTCATGACGCCGCCCACGCCGTTGATCAGCGCGTCGTGCTCCCCAGGCGCCACGTTTGCTGAGCCCTGGAACATCAGGTGTTCAAACAGATGAGCGAATCCGGTCCGTCCCTCGACTTCGTTCTTCGAACCCACGTGATACCAGAGCTGGGCGTTGACGACCGGTGCGGAATGATCCTCATGCAGGATCACTGTGAGGCCATTGTCCAGTTGATATTCTTCGTAAACGATGGGTGTGGGCAGCGAGATTCCGCGGTCCAGGGTGTTCACCTGCGCCGCTCCTGGAAGGGTCAGGAGCGCTCCCATCAGGGAGCCGGATGCGGCGAGATGCTGCATGATTCGGGTCATGGGTTTAGATCCTAGCAAACAGAGCTGGAAACGCCCAGCCCAGCCGAATGAGAGTTGAGTGGGAGGCGAGTGCCACCGGGCTCGCACCGGGAGCAGGCAATCAATCGTTTCCGATTCCGCGAACAGCACGGATCCGGCCGCCATAGGTCCCGATGTACAGGTGCCCATTCGAATCGAGCACCACGGCCCGGGGAAACTCCAGCGTGGCCGATGTCGCGGGGCCATTGTCGCCCGAAGCCCTGCCCCTCGAACCGACCGGCCCACTCCCGGCAACCGTCGTGATGATGCCGGTTGTGGCGCTGACCTCTCGCACTCTGTTGTTGAGGAAGTCGGCAATCCACACATTGCCCGCCCGATCCGTCGTGACGTCGATGGGCAGGTTCAGGCCCGATTCGGTCGCACGGCCGCCATCGCCGGAGAAGCTTCCGGCGGAGTCCCCGACGGGTCCGCTTCCGGCGATCGTCGTGATCACCCCCGTCCCGGCGTCCACCCGCCGGATCCGATGATTGAAGACATCAGCGATGAAGAGATTGTCCGCCTCGTCGAAGGCCAGGCCTTGTGGACCGTTCATCTCGGCATCGACGCCCAACCCGCCATCTCCCGAGAAGCCTCCGATCCCGTTGCCGGCCACCGTCGAAATTACGCCCGTATCCCGGTCGATCCGGCGGACCCTGTTGTTTTCGGTGTCGGTAAAATACAGGTTGCCGGCGCGGTCTGAGGCAACGCCCCTGGGGGAGAAGATTTCCGCATCGACCGCTGGCCCGCCGTCGCCGGTGATACCCTGCTGACCCGTGCCCGCGATCGTGCGAATGTTGCCAGTGCCTTCGGCGACGACACGGATGCGATTGTTCCGCGAATCGACGGTAATGACATTCCCGTCGGCATCGATCGAAATACCGGTTGGATTGTCCAACGAGGCGTCGAGCGCTGGTCCATCGTCTCCCGCGTAGCCGCCGCTGCCGGCCCCGAACCGCAGCCCTTCGTCGCCGCCCCCCGCGATCGTGGTAATTCTCCGGGAACCGGCGTCGATGGAGCGAACACGATGATTGAACCTGTCGGCCACGATGAGGTTTCCTGAGGAATCGAACGCCAGGTCCGATGGACCATACAGGCCCGCGGCGGTCGCCGGACCATCGTCTCCAATGATGCGCGCCTGGCCGTTTCCGGCCAGCGTTCGGATGCTGGAGTCGCGGGTCCGCACCCGTCGAATCCTGTTGTTGAGCGTGTCGGCAATGACAATGAATCCGCCGCCACCGCTGACGGTAACACCTGAGGGGCGGTGGAGGAGTGCGTCCGTCGGCGATCCATCGTCTCCCGCAAAGCCTTCAGCGCCGTTCCCGGCAATCGTTGATATCAAGCCGGTTTCCCGATCGATTCGACGGATCCTGTTGTTGAAGCGGTCGGCCACGTAGAGGTTTCCACTTTTGTCGGCGGCAATGCCGCCGGGCCGGTTCAGGCCTGCTGCGGTGGCGGGGCCACCATCACCGGAAAATTCCTGCTGTCCGGTCCCGGCAATGGTCGTGATGACACCGGTGTTCGCGTCGACCTGACGGATGAGATTGTTCGCGGTGTCCGAGATGAACAGGTTGCCGGAAGCATCGGAGACAATTCCCCGGGGGTTGCTCAGGGCGGCCTCCGTTGCCAGGTTTGCATCCCCGTTGAAGCCTTCAACGCCGGTACCGGCGATCGTAGAGATCATTCCGTCGGAAAGATCGATTCGGCGAATGACGTGATTCGCAAGCTCGGCGACCAGCAAACGGCCCTCGGCATCGAATGCGAGATCGATGGGTCGTTGCATCTCCGCGGATGCGGCGGGCCCGCCATCTCCGGAATAGCCGGACCCTCCGGTGCCGGCAATAGTTGTAATGATGCCGGTCGAAGCCTCAACCATCCGGACACGATGTCCGTTGAGTTCCGCGATGAATACATTGCCGGCCCGGTCGATCAGGGCATCCGTCGGCGTGTTGAGGGCCGCGGCAACGGCGGGGCCGCCGTCGCCAGAGGATTCCTGATCGCCCGTGCCCGCGATCGTTGTAATGACTCCGGTCTTGAAGTCGTAGCGGCGGATTCGGTGATTGCCGCGGTCGACGATCAGGAGACCACCCCTTACAAAAGCTGTAGCCGAAGGAAAGCCGATCGCCGCCCGGTCTGCACTGAGTCCGTCGCCGACAAAGTCGCTTCCACCGGCCACCGTCGTAATGTGGCCGGGCGATAGCTGACCCAGCGGCACGGCGTCGATCCAAATCGGGATCTGGGCAACACCGCCCCGGTTCAGGATAGTGACCGTTTGAATACCACTCGCGGCGACGGGTGTCGTCAGGGTGATGAGATTGCTGCTCTCCACGGTAGCATCGATCCGTTGCCGGCCGACGAGTACCAGCGTTCCGGGCGCAAAATTGTTCCCCCGAATCGTCACGCGGTCGCCCCCGGTGTTCAGGATTTTCAGGGGCGAAACGCTGTCGACGGTCGGTGTCCCGAATTCGATGGATCGGGCCAGGCTCTGGCGGTCGGATACCAGTACTTTTCCGTCGTCGGTGATCACGACTCCACGGGGTTCCTGAAAAGTGTTGCGCTGTGCCAGTCGTCGTGTGCGGCCGTTGGGTAGAATCATACTCACCTGGTTCAGGCCCGGCTCGGTCACGTAAATATTCCCGAATGCATCGGAGGCGACGCCCGCCGGGGCTGAAAACTGCAAAGCGCCGGCTGTCGAATCAATGCCATTCTTAAAAACCTCGGAGTCGCCCTGCAGCGCTGAAACCGAGCCTGGAGAGGTGAGGGTTTCGACCTGGCCCGTCTCAAACACTCGGCGTATCGCTCCGTTGTTCGCGTCGGTCACAAGCATCCGTATCGGTGGCGGCGGTCCTTGAATGAGTTCTCGCTCCAGTTGCTGGGCCAGCGACTCGACCTCCAGGGCCAGACCGGTCGGTGTATCAAATCGGGCTGCAGAGCCGACGCCGTCCGCCAGACCCGCGATGCCGGCCATTCCGGCCAGTGTTTCGGTCTCACCGCTTTCGAGATTGATCCGCCGGATCGTATGGTTTCCGGAATCGGCAACCCACATGTTTCCACGCCCGTCGAGTGCGATGCCTTGCGGGGTGTCGAACGCGGCCGTGATTCCATCGGCGCTTCCGGCCACTCCTGTTCCCGACAGCGTTTCAACCTGCCCCCCTGCACCGGGCCCAATCCGACGGATGACATGGTTTGAGCCATCGCTTACATAGAGTTCGCCTTCGGCGTGACTGAAGGACAGGTAGGCGGGATTGCGGAACTGCGATTCCAGTCGAGGGGCGTTCGTGAACCCGGGGCTACCCTCCGTGCCGGCATAGAGTTCGGGAGCCTGCGTAAGATCCGTGGACGCGAGGACGGTGTGGGATGCGGCGGATGCGAGATACAGCGTTCCGGACTCGTCCTGCGCTACGCCGATGGCCTCAAAACCCGAAACGCCGGATTCGACGTCGGTGACCGTTATTGTTGCTGCGGCAATCACGGTCCCGGAGGTCACCGTCAGAGTGGAAAAGCCGGTTTGGAGCCCCTCGAGGTTGCCAGTCCCATCGACTCCCGCAATTTCGGGACTGAGGCTGCTGTAGTTGACGGCGAAATCGTCACGCGCCTTTCCACTGCTATCGAGCACCAGTATCCGAAGCCGCAACGAGCCTCCGACGTTTACGTTGACTTCTTCGCTCGCCTGATTTGTCGCGAGGTCCCGCAGCGACAGGGTTGCGACCGTCGAGGTGTCGCCGGGAAATAGCCGTTGCGCTTCGTTGGCCGCAAAGTTGAACGTAAACTGGTTCGAAACCTCCGTTCCCAGCGGCACGGTCATGGCTGTGCCGTCGGAGACATAGAACTCGATGCCCACCCCTGCGGCCTCTCCGTTCAGGAAGACCAGTCGGGTCTCGAAGCCGCTGCCAATCACGATGTGGGGAAATACCAGCAACGATGCCATCGAGGGTTGGGCCGGGTCCTCCACCGGCAGGGTGGTCATGACCAGTTCCCCCCGCGCGTTGACCGTCAGTTGCAGCGTGATTGGTGCTACGGGAACCGAGCTCTGAATCTCCATCAAACCGTTGAATCCCAGAGCCAGCGTCGGGAACAGTTCCTGGGCCATTCGCGCAAGGTGACCGCCAGCCGCAATGGTTAGGATTACCCGTTCCTGTTCCGCTCCGAACCGGTCCTTGAGTATGAATGCCACTTCAGCCGGCACTGACCCCCGGTTTGCAATCGCCACCCCACTCTGCCGTCCTACGTTGTCGAGCGAGATTCGCGCCGTCGTGGTTTCTGCAGTTACTCCCACACCGGCCTCGGTCACCAACTCGGTGCCGTTAAGAAGCTGAAATACTACGCTCCCGGAAGGCGTCACGCCCACTTCCGGTGTGAGCACTGCGTAGCCGACGGCGACATCCGAGCTGCGGGTCAACTCGGCCCGAAATACCCCGTTTGGTGCAATCTGATAGCTGTTCTCCGAGACCGCCATTCCGTCCCAATCCACGACCAGCGGGGTTCCGTCGGATTGGACCAGACGAATCCGTCCGGAAATACTCTCCCCAGTCGGATTGATCAGGATTACCTGCGTCTGAAAACCACCGCCGGCAGCCAGATGCGGGAACACGACTACGCCGCTGCCGGCTGGGGCGTCCAGATCCGACACGGGCAGGGTCGTAAACAGTGGCTCGTTGAATCGGTTTGCGCTCTGCCGCAAGGTGATTGCCCCGAGTCCTGTACCGCTCTCAAAAGTCAGACTGCCTTCGAATCCCGGGCTGGTTCCGAACAATTCGTCCGCGAATCGGGCCACGTCTTCGCCCGGGTTCATCACAAGACTGTCTTGTCCCACGGTGATTCCGTTCGCATCCCTCAAGGTCAAGTTCACGACTTGGGAGGCCCCTTCCGGATTCACCAGCGCCACGCCAGTGCGTGTTCCCACTTCGTCTACGTAAATCCGGCCCCGGACAATCGGTTCTACCGCACCGACACCCGCTTCAGTCACCAGGACACCGGCGCCGTTTCGAAAGCCGAATACGGCTGCACCGACCGGGATTCCCGTCCCGCTTTCCAGTCGCACGGTGCTATAGCCCACCTGCAGTGTTTCCTGGGCGAAGCCGGGCCAGCCGGCCATACACGCCGTGGCCAGCGATATCAAAATCATTGCCGTGCGTCGGATAGTCACAATGCCGGATTCATGGTCGCTGTCGTACAGTGTTGGACGTTTCGGCCGCCAGTTCATTCGACGGGTTTTCTCCTGGGTCAATTGACCGGGCCTCGAATCACGCGGATCCGGTTGTTGAACGAATCCGCAACATAGAGATTGCCGGTGGAATCGAATCGAATCGCACGCGGGTAGGCGAACTCTGCGGAACGAGCCGGGCCGCCGTCACCCCTCGTCCCGGTTTGGCCCGTCCCGGCTATCGTCCACACAAGTCCGGAAGCGTCGATCCGGCGGATACCCTGAATCAGTCCTTCGATAAAATACAGATCACCGCCGTGTTCAGTGATTGCAAGGGGAAAGAGTTCGGAATCGATGGCCGGTGCCCCGTCCTGGTCGTATATCGTCCCGCCTCCCGCGATTGTCGTTATTTGACCGGTCGTGATATCCAGTTTCCGTATCCGCGAATTCGGATCGGTATCGACAATCAGCAAGTTCTGTTCCGAATCGATTTCGATGTCGGCGACCGATGACAGCGCGGCTTCTACACCGGGACCCCCGTCGCCTGAAAAACCGTTCGTCCCTGTTCCTGCGACTGTCGTGATGGTCCCTGCATCGAGCTGAATTCGTCGGATCCGGAAGTTTTCGGTATCCGCGATGTAGAGAAATCCGTCGTCAGAGATCGCGATCGCTTCGGGAACACTCAACTCGGCCTCTGTCGCCAGTCCACCGTCCCCAGAGAATCCCTGCAGCCCCGTTCCAGCCACGCGCGTGATTACCCCAGTGCTGGCATCGACTCTACGAATTTCGTGGTGCCAGGTATCGGATATGAATAGATTGCCGGACCCGTCGAATGCGATTCCAGCCGGGCTGGAAAGGGGAGCGTCTGTGGCCAGTCCGCCGTCGCCCAGGCCGCTTTCCGGATAGTCTGCTCCTCCCGCAATTGTCGTGATGACACCGGTATCTTTATCGATCCTCCGTATGCGTTCGTTGTTTTCATCGACCACGAACAAATTGCCTGCAGAATCGAAAGCGATATCCCGTGGGTTCGTTAAAACGGCGGCCGCCGCCGCGCTCCCATCGCCCAGGAAGTCCGTGCCGCCGCCGGCGACCGTTGTGATGATCCGGCTTCTGGGATCGACTTGCCGGATGCGACGATTTCCAACATCGGCGATGAAGAGGTTGCCGCCCGAATCAATTGCGAGATCACTGGCGCTGTTCAAGCCTGCCGCGACGGACAGTCCGCCATCCCCTGAGAACTCGAAAGAGCCGTCGCCGGCAACTGTTGTGATCACGTTGGTGCCGACGTCAACCATGCGGATTAGGCCATTGCCGTCATCGGCGATGAAGAGGTTGTCGGCGCCATCAACGGAAATGCCTGAGGGAAACGACAAGGCTGCGCCAATGGCTGGACCGCCATCACCACTCAGACTATCTTCGCCAGTTCCAACAATCGTCGTAATCACGCCGTTGACGCCATCAACCTTCCGGACGCGGTTGTTGTTGGCGTCGGCGATCAAAAGATTGTCTGAGGCATCCAGGGTGATACCTGCCGGAAGGTCAAGCATCGCTTCAAATGCTCGGCCTCCGTCTCCCGAGTAACCAGCCTGTCCCGTGCCGGCAACAGTCGTGATGATCCCTGTTGCGCCATCTACGCGACGTATGCGATTGAGCAAACCATCGGCGATAAAAACGTTTCCGGATCCATCCACGGCAACGTCCATGGGACCCTCCAGATGGGCCTCCAGAGCCGGACCTCCATCGCCGACAAACCCGTACTCTCCCCCGCCGGCAACCGTCGTAACCACTTGAGTGCCGACGGCGATCTTCCGAATGACACTGTTGTATGTGTCGGCGACATAGAGATTCCCGGCTGTATCGAAAACGATGCTGCTCGGGTTATCGAAGGTGGCGGCAGTGGCCAGTCCTCCGTCTCCGGTATGCGCTGCAATGCCCGTACCGGCCACAGTTGTAATAATTCCCGTCGTGCGATCCATCCGCCGTACACGATTCTTTAATTTGTCGGCGATGAACAAGTTCCCATCCGAGTCGACGGTAACTCCGAAGGGATTGATCGGAGCCTCGGTCGACGGACCGCCGTCACCGGCAAACGTCGATCCGCCGGCGACCGTCGTGATGTATGTAGCCGGCAGGTTTATGAAAGGGACGGTTTCGATGAGAAACGCAGACTGAGCCAGTCCGCCCCGGTTCTGGACCGTGAGTGTGGTCCGTCCGCTGGGGAGTGGGGGAGCCACGAAGGAAATTCTCGTTGTGTCGGCGACGATGGGGTTTTCGACCAGAACGCCAGCGACGACCACGACGGTGCCGGGTCCAAAATTTCGACCCCGGATCGTTACGGTTTCCCCTCCCTCATTGGCAACGCTCACAGGAATGATTTCCTCGATCACGGGTGTCCCGTAGGTGACCTCACGCGCGGTCTGTTCAGAGTCGGAGATCACAATCTTCCCACTTCGGGTCACCACGATTCCCTTGGGCCCGACGAACGTGTCAGCCGGAACTGCAGAGACGAGTTGCCGGTCGGGCAGGATCGTACGCACATCGTTTTGGCCGGGCTCGGCCACATAAATATTCCCGAATACGTCGGCCGCTATGCCTAAGGGTGATTGAAACGACAGGGGTGCTCCGTCTGTGTTCTCGACGGATCGGAGGACTCCGGTCGCATTCGAGATCGCGGAAGTCGACACTGGTTCCCGAAGCGTTGTCACCGCCCCGCTTTCGTCGACTCGTCGAATGGTGCCGTTACCTGTGTCAGTAAGGATGATCCGGATCGGTGGAGGAGGCTCACCTCGCAATTCCCTCGCAAGCTGTTCGGCGGCGGTCTCCGGCTCAACCGCGATACCTGTCGGATTATTGAATCGGGCGTTGCCACCTTGCCCGTCTATGGATCCTGGCTGGCCGGCCAATCCTGCCACCGTTTGGACCTGTCCTGTAATCAGGTTCATTCTTCGGACGGTGTGGTTGTCACGGTCTGCGATCCACAGGTGACCCCGGTTATCCAGGGCCACCCCCTGTGGGTTGTTGAATGCCGCTTCGGTCGACGAGCCGTCTCCGCTGCCTGCACTCCCCGTCCCCGCCAGAGTCGTTGTTCGTCCGTTCGGTCCCGGCGCAATGGTTCTTATGACGTGATTGGCCGCATCACTGACGTACAGCTCGCCCCGGGACTGGTCCAGGGTGAGAAAAGCGGGGCCTGAAAACGCCGCCGCCAGTCGGAGGTCGTTTCTCAGTCCTGCCTGCCGTTGCTGCCCGGCGTAAATTTCGGAGGATTGCGACAAGCTGTCGGCACGCACCACAGTGTGGTCCGATGTTGAGGCCAGGTACAACCGTCCACCCAGATCCTGCGCTATCCCGGTGCCAAAGGCTCCGCTGGCTCCCGACTCGATACCGACCACAGTGATCGTCGCGGTGGCTATAGACTGTGCGCTCTGAATTGTAAGCGTGGAAAATCCACGCTGGTTTCCAATGATCTGATTATTGCTCGCCGTCGCAACGGCCGTGTCCAGGCTGGCCAATGTGAAACTCAGGTCGTCTCGTGCCTTTCCGGTACTGTCTACGGCCAGAATGCGCGGTCGTATCGTGTTGCCTTCATTGATCGTGATTTCCGTTGTCGGGGCGTTCGTCACCGGATCGCGCAGCGAGATGCTTGCTATGGTTGAAGTGTCACCGGGGAACAAACGTTGCGACTCGTTGGCCGCAAAACCGAAAGTGAACTGGTTGCCAATGTCGGATCCCAGCGGCACCGTCATTGGCGTCCCATTCTGTGAGTAGAACTCCAGATTGACCTGTGACGCCTCTCCGTTCATGAACACCAGGCGGGTCTCAAACCCGCTGCCAATGACGATGTGCGGAAACACCGACAGCGTCGTTGTATTCGGTCGAATCAGATCCGCCACGGGCAGCGTCGTCATCACCAGTTCTCCACGGGTATTGATGGTCAACTGCAGAGTGATCGGCGCGATTGGAACTGGGCTCTGGATCTCCATCAACCCGCTAAATCCGAGCTCAAGCGTCGGGAACAACTCCTGTGCCATCCGCGCCAGATGCCCGCCGGGGGGCACCGTCCGGGCCACCCGGTCCTGTTCCACACCGAACCGGTCCTGAAGAACAAACACCACGTCCGCCGAACCGCTTCCCCGGTTTGCGATTGCCACACCGCTCTGGCGTCCCACGTTGTCCAGCGAGATACGGGCCGTGGTGGTTTCCTCTGTCACGCCCACTCCTGCTTCAGTGACCAGCTGTGTCCCATTGCGGAGTTGAAACACCACGCTCCCGGATGGCGTCACACCTGTTTCTGGTGTGAGCACCGCATACCCCACAGCCACATCGGAGGTCCGGGTCAGCTCGGCCCGGTACACTCCGTTCGGGCCGATCTGATAGGTGTTCTCCGAAACCGTCAACCCATCCCAGTCCACTGTGAGCGGGGTTCCGTCAGACCGGGTCAACCGAATCCTTCCGGAAACACTATCTGCGCTCGGGTTGATCAAGATCACCTGGGTCCGAAAACCGCCACCAGCGGTGAGGTGCGGGAACACAACAGCTTCTGACCCCGCCGCGGCATCCAGATTCGCTACGGGAAGCGTTGTGAACAGCGGCTCGTCAAACCGGTTCGCGCTCTGCCGCAGCGTGATGGCTCCCAATCCTGCCGCACTCTCGAAGCTCAGGCTGCCTTCGAACCCCGGGGACGTTCCAAATAGTTCATCCGCGAAGCGGGCGATATGTTCTCCGGGATTCATCACCAGGCTCTCTTCTCCTACTGTAACTCCGTTGACATCCCGCAGGGTCAAGTTGACCAACTGCGATGCGGCTTCCGGGTTTACAAGAGCCAATCCGGTCCGTGTCTCCACTTCATCCACGAATATGCGGCCCCTCGCCACCGGCTCTACCGCGCCGACTCCCGCCTCGGTCACCAGGACGCCTGATCCGTTCGAGTAGCTGAACACGGCTGTCCCCACCGGGATACGGGTTCCGCTCTCCAAGCGGACAGCACTGTAGCCGACCTGCAAGGTGTCCTGCGCGTAGCACCAGTAACTCTGGCTGACTATCAGGAGGACGAACACCGAAGAAATGCCACGCCTCAGTAGACGCTTCTTTTCGTAGAGACCGACGGTTGCGGTTACGGTAAAGATCATGAATTGCAGTGTGCGTTCGTGAATTGGTGCAGGTTTGAGGTGCTTGCAGCTCAAGGTAAAGCTTGGTTCAGTTTCACCAATCATCTGGAAACCAAATGCTTAGTCGGTATCAGGGCCCAATTGTGCCATCCAGTTCTGCATCAAAACGAGCTGACGACTTTCGGAAGACTGGACACGGGTAAGTCGTCTGCCGTCTGGATGAAGATCAAAGCGAAACCTGGAATGGACACCAGACCCGGTCCAGTCGGCAACCGTCTGTTCGATTCCAACCTGCAGATCTGTTCCGCGACCGATCCCCACAGACACCAGTTCGGCCACCGGGCTCCCTGCGGCCCACCTCACGTAGTACAGAGTCTGGCCATCGGCACTCCATTGAGGGGACACTCCCCCGTTGAAGGACACCTGTAGTCGGTACCGAGGCTCATCAATATGGTCGAGGAACACTTCCCATAAACATTTAGCGTTCATCGGAAGTGCCGAGCGAGAAAGCGTCGTGGGGACGAGATTTTCGGGCACTTTCGATAACGACGTTTGAAGGAAGCCGGTGGCGTTTGCGGCGGACGCGGTGGGCTATGGAGAAAGTACGGGAATGCGGGTTGAAATTGTCACGGGACGGGACTCGACAAGGGCGAGTGGCGGGGTGGCGACGAGGAGTGTGGGTTCCGGAGCAGCAGTTTTAGAGAGTCTGCGGTGCGGGTCGAGGCTCGATTTGGAAGCATTTTTGAGATCAAGACACACGTGGGCGGCGGCGTGCGCGAGCACGTCTGGAAAGTGTGTAACTGGAATCTCTGCTACGACGTATCTGCAAAGCATATGGAAGTGAAGCTCCATGCGATCTGCGCAGCGGTCAGCCTCTCGATGACCTTCATCGGGGTCTGACAGACGGGACATAACCCGGCCGAGTCGCTCGCAGGGGCTTCCTCGTGAGGATCGGTCGACGCCATTCCTAACAAACGATGACAAAGTTCCATGGATGCGGAACGTTGTGCGTTCGCCATGAAACCGAAATGTCGGATGCGGACAAAACCTTTCGGCAGCACGTGGAGGAGGAAGCGGCGGATGAACTCGGCGGCGGAAACCGTCATCGTTCTTGATTTGTTGCCACGCGCGTAATCCCGCCAACGGAACGTGACCTGGCCGCCGTCGAAGGACAACAATCGATGATTGGAGATGGCAACACGGTGGGTATAGCGTCCGAGATAGCGTAATACCTGTTCGGGCCCACCGAATGCCGGCTTCGCATAGACGATCCAAGGTTGGCGAAATAACGGTCGCAGGAAAGCCGCGAAGCTCTTCGGTTCGGATAACTGCTGGATCTGTCCCGCGAAGGTCAGGCACTCTCTGCGAAACGCCTTCCGCAATCCGTCAACGAACTTTCCCCGGAATATTTTCCCCAGAACCTTTACAGGCAGGAAGAAAGGGTAGCGCGGCCGAATCCATCGCGAACGGTCCGGTGCGATTCCACCGGCGGGAACGACGCAGTGGAGGTGAGGATGAAACAGCACGTTTTGTCCCCATGTGTGCAGGATGAGGAAGAAGCCGATCTCGGCGCCAAGGTGTTTGGGATTTCTCGCGACCTCCCGCAGCGTCTCGGCCACGGTGCGGAACAGCAGGTTATAGAGTTCAACCGGATTCTGCAGGACAAGCGCATGTAGTTCCTTTGGCAGCGTGAACACGACATGGAAGTATCGTGTCGCGAGAAGTTCACGTTCTCTGGCTGCGATCCAGCGCTGACGCGCCTGAGTCTGGCATTTCGGACAATGGCGATTACGGCATGAGTTGTAGGAGATGGTCCCCTCGCCCCCACATCGCGGGCAGGCATCGATATGACCGCCAAGAGCGGCTGTTCGGCAACGCACGATGGCATGCATCACCTTCAGCTGCTGGAAATCGATTCTGTTTCGATGACGGTCGATGAAGTCGTTGCCCCGCGCGCGCAGGATGTCGGCCACCTCCACGGCGGACCGCGTCATTGTTTCTGCTTCCTTTTTCTGGAGCGCTTCACCGTATCGAGCCTGGAAACCGGCAGGGTCTCTACGGGATTGGCGACCGTCTGCAAATGACGGCGAGACAAGTGCAGATAGACGCTGGTGGCTCGCAGGTCCGAGTGACCCATCAACATCTGAATGGTGCGCAGATCGGTGCCATTCTCCAGTAGGTGGGTGGCCCAGCTGTGACGCAGCGTGTGCGGCGATACACGCTTCTTGATTCCGGCACGTTTCGCCGCATTTTGTACCGCCAACCACACGCACTTGGACGTGAGGGGTTTGTCGGCACGCCAGTTGTCGACCATGCCGGGAAACAAATAGGTCCCAGGCTTCATCCAGAGCCAGTACTCCCGTAGTGTATTCAGCAGCTTTGGCGGCAATGGCACATCGCGATCCCGGTTGCGCTTGCCCTGACGGATGTGGATGATCATGCGCTGGCTATCGATGTCCTGGACCTTCAACCCGATCAACTCGGCCCGACGCATTCCAGTGGCATACAAGGTCATCAGCATCGTGTAATCGAGCAGGTTGTTTGCGGAGCCGATCAGTTGGGTGACCTCCTCTTTGCTCAGAACAGTCGGCAGTCGCTTCGGCATCTTGGGATACGGGAGATCCAGCTTCAGGTATGGACGCCGTAGCGTCTTCACAAAGAAGAATCGCAGCGCGGCAATGTGCAGACCTACAGTCTTGATCGCGAGCTTTCGCTCCTGGATCAAATGCAACTGATACTGCCGCAGGTGTTGCTGGCTGAGACGATCGGGGCGCGTGCCAAAATAGCGAGCGAAGTCTTCAACGACTCGCAGATAGGTTCGGATTGTTGTTGGAGAGAAATTGCGGCGCTGGAGTTCTTCCAGCATCCGTTTCCGCAAATCAGTCATGTGGGCCTCCTTTGAGGCCCAC
This sequence comes from Terriglobia bacterium, assembly GCA_965263045.1. GTDB lineage: Bacteria > Acidobacteriota > Terriglobia > 20CM-2-55-15 > 20CM-2-55-15. Next base: position 4,918,863 of record CBDHGK010000041.1, on the reverse strand, counting down.
ACTCTACAGTCTGACGATCACCCCTCGGTCAGCCCACGCGCAGCGTCCGCCGCGCCAGCGGCTTCGTTCAAACCCTCACTCTGAAGACTGTAAGCCACCAGACTTCCATTCGGAGAGAAGTCTAAATCCCCTACTGTTGAAGCGCCTCCCAACAGCTGCCGGTCAGTGCCCGTCGTCAAATCGAGCTGACGGGGTCCGGTGCCGTCGACGGGATTCGTATATGTAACCACGCGGCCACCGTCGGTCCAGGCGTGGGGATAGGAAAATTCACCGGTTTCGGTAGTAAGCAATTCAGGTTGTCCGTCGCCACCAAGGGGCACCTGGATCAAACCACGTTCCCTTTGTCCGTAAACGAGGGAGTTGCCGTCAGGAGACCATAGCGGAGCCATAGTGTCCCCGTTCCCGGCGATCGGGTCACCGGTTCCGCGTGGTATGTCGTAGATCCAGATATCCCCTCGAATTTCGACGGTAATTCGGGAGCCGTCAGGCGAAAAACGCGGTCTCCTGAAGTCACGGAGGTTGTCAAAAGTTAACGGCCGAACAGTACCTGCGACATCCTCGACCATGAGGCTGTCGCCTTTATCGGCGACGTAGACCAGGACTCCGGAAGCGGACACGGCGAACTGAGGCATCTCGTTTACAATTTCGACCCCGGATGCGATCTGTTGAGGTGAACTGCTGATTGTCTTTCGTTCGAGATCGAATGGTGCCGCCAGCAGTGTCCCGTCTCTCTGGCCGAATACGAGATAGCCCGGCGGTACCAGCTGGGGAGCGAGCACCTCTTCGTCCGTTGTCGAATTCCAGCTATGCGTCTCCAAATCCAGCACACCCAAATGAGGTTCAGCGGTTTTCACTGTAAAAAAGAGCGCCCGGCCGTCTTGCGAGGGACTGACCCATCCGTGTTCCGCTCCCTCCCGGTTAGTTAGAACCTCGACCAGTCCGCCACTCGCAGGAACACGTTGAATCGCTCCCTTGTCAGAAAAGTAAATCATGTCATCTGAGCCCCAGCCGAGGCCATCACCGGGGGTTGCGTCTGAAGCTGCCACAAGAACCTGCGGCGTTCCTCCCGACACCCGTAGCTTTTCAATGTTCCCGTTTCTCACAAAGGCGAGCCATTCTCCATCTGCAGAAAAGGACGGCGATCGAGCGCCTCCTGTTCCAGGAATCACGGTGGCCGTAAGATCGTCCAGCCGACGTAGGTACAACTGGAAAACATCACCCTCTCTGTCGACAAACGCGATTGAATTACCGTCAGGCGATATTGCGAGCGCGTCTCCTACCGGGAAGAAAGAAACATCGTTGAGCACAGAGAGAACTGTGGCGGGAGGGGCTGGGTCATTGGTTAGTAGCGTCCTCCAGACAACGGCGAATAATATGACTACTGCGATTGCTGCAATACCTGAAACGAGTCAAGCCCATTCTTAGTTGAAACTCTCCACGGCTCACGATGGGTCATGCAACCTTCTTCTTCGATCTCGTCGACGTCTTCGCCTCAATTTTCAGCTCTCGCTGGAGGGCTTCGCGGAGCTTTGGAAGATGACGGTAGCCGATCACCTTCCTCAGGCGCGGTTCGATGTCGATGAGCGCCGTCGCCAACCAGCGTTGCCGCTGACTCGAGTTCTTCCAATGATCGACCTTCGCACACCTTTCCTCGACAAGGGCATTGACCGATTCCAGGCAATTCGTCGTCTTGAACGAACGGCCCAAGACCCCGTACACGCCGAGCCGATGCAACGTGAGGGTCTCTTCCAGGCCTTCCTCAAGGCTCGCAGCCCCCGATTGGTTTCGCTCCTCGAGCTCTCCATGGAGCTCTCCGAGCGCCGCCCGAGCTTCGTCGTACTCCGGGCGCTCGTAGGCCCGCTGCAGCCGGCGTCGCCACACGGCTTGCTCGGTCTTCGATAGGTATCTCACGACGTTCTCGCGTTTGTGCCATTGGCAGCGTTGGACCAGGGCTCGATTCCTGAATGCCTTCTTGACCGCCGCCCGCAGACCTTTGCCGCCGTCGACAATCACCAGCACGCCTTCAGAGATGTCCAGGCCCCGCTCCATCAACGAACGGAGAAACGGAGTCAGCACTTGCTCGTTCTCCGTGTCGGTCTCCACGAAGCCCAAGAAGCGTTTGTCGCCCGAAAGCGTGACGCCCAGGGCCACTACCATCAGGGCGTCGGCAAACGCCTTCCCGTCCAGGAAGATCGCCACGACGTCCTCGCCACTCAGATCCCGCTCCTGCATCTCCCGAAGTTTCGCGGCACTCGCCTGGACGAATCCTCGAGACACCGTCGAACTCGACAGTCCGATCGCTCCCGGAATCGCTTCAGCGGCCGATTCATAGTTCCGGCAGGAGATCCCATACAGCACACGTCTGAGCAGTAGCTCGTTCACCGCGCCACCCGGACTGAGTTCCTCGTAGGTCCGAAGCGGAATCTCCCCGCCCGCCACGCTGCGCACTCGAGGCACCCGAACCGGCACCCGCTGGCCACCCAGCCCCACGGTCCCCGGATTGCTCCCGTGTCGCCGGCCCCGCAACGCCGCCTCCTTTCGTGCGTATCGCTCACCCGCCAACGACTTCACTTCCTCGTCGAGCAACTCCTCCACGTGCATCAACCCCAGTGGGATCAACGCCCGAATCATCTCCACCTTCGAGTCCAATTCCAGTCCCGAGTATTCCTCCCGGCTCAGGACCTCGACCTCACCCAGCACACGCGACTTCTTGCGTTTCTTTACCGAACGTAACAGACTCCTCATCTCGGCTCCTTTCTCTTACAGGCTTGATGTTGTTTCTTCCAATACCATCAAACCATGGGGTTTGGAGCCGTTTCAATTTCCAACTAAGATTGGCACACATTCCCTGAAACGGTGAGACTCCAACGTACCCTTCTAGAAGGGGTTTCCGCGATGCCGGGATGGAAGATCGGTTGGGATCGTCGTGAGTCCGTGTCGGCGATCCATATCAATTCGTCACATAAGTCCTTAGCAGTCTGCCAGCGGTCGTTCGGGTCTTTGGCCAGGCACTTGCCGATGACGCGGTCCACGGCCTGCGGCAAATTGCGACCAGAATTCGAGATGGATTTCGGATCATCCCTTAGAATCGTGCTGATCAATTCCGCCTGACTGCTGCCGTTAAACGCCCGTCTGCCGGCAACCATTTCGTACACCACAGCGCCAAAAGCAAATATGTCAGTACGGGAATCTGTCGGGTTACCTTCGAGTTGTTCTGGTGCCATGTAAGCCAGGGTTCCCAGGATCGTACCCTTTGCAGTCAGCAGTTCACTCCGGTCCACAGTAGACAATGGAGAGATGGACGAGACGCCGCGATTTTCTGTTTGCAGCTTTGCCAATCCGAAGTCCAGCAGCTTGATGCCCAACTTGGTGAGCATGATATTCCCGGGCTTCAAATCTCGATGAACAACACCTTGCCGGTGAGCTTTGTCGAGGGCGTCGGCAATCTGGATAGCATAACGAAGAGCCTGACCGGGCAAGAGAGATTCACGGACGAGGATCTGCGCGAGCGTCTCACCTTCAACCAATTCCATGACCAGGAAATGCACGCCGTCTTGTTCGCCGACGTCATGCAGCGTGCAAATGTGAGGGTGGTTCAGGAGACTTGCGGCTTTCGATTCCCGTTTGAATCGTTCCGTGATGTCTTCATCCTCGGCAAGGTCCCGGCGAAGTATTTTGATGGCAACCTGACGGCCCAGGCGGCTGTCGACGGCGCTGTAAACGACACCCATACCGCCCGAACCCAGTTCGTCGTGGATTTCGTAGGGTCCGAGTCGTGTACCGGATTCGAAAGCCATAGGCATTCTGGCGACGCGTTGTCGACATCAGGAATAAGCTAAGCAAATCTTATAGAGACGGAGTCCCTGGGTCAATCGAAGTAGGCGGCGGGTCGTCGGACGTTCGATTCGGAGGCGTTGGCGTTGAAGGAGATGGCCTGCTGATCCGGTGTATCGGAGATCAACATCGGTCACACCGAAGGTCTCATCCGCCGAAATTCGCGCGGCATCATGACCGTGTCCATTGAACGGGTCCACCCCCGTAGGGTGGGGCCCGTCTAATGTCCGGATGATCTCCCGGACGTGGGAAGTGTCCTGGTTGTAGCTCCGCCGGCGCAATCGGTCCAGCTATTTAATGACTACAGGCATGCATTGATGGCGGATTACGTGTCTCGTGATTCGCAGAGCCAGTTGGGATGGCACGTAATGCAGTTCGCTCACTAAGCCAGCACCTGGTAGATTTCGACGAGTTGCGCTTTACCTTTGACCTGTTCCGATCCTCGATGCTCGGTTCTCACGGCACCTCCGACTGCTTTGAACGTATCCGCGCTGATCAGGATATCGGCATCGAGCTTCCGAGTCAGACTTTCTATACGTGAGGCCGTATTGACAACATCTCCGATCGCAGTATATTCCATTCGCTCCGGCGAACCGACGTTTCCAATGACGGCCTGGCCGGTATGCACACCAACACCAATACCGATCGGTTCGAGGCCTTCCTCGACGAGTTCTCTGTTCAGGCTTTCAAGCGCTGCAAGCATCCCAAGTGCAGCCCTGACTGCATTCAACGGTGCATCTTTGTCCGCCAGGGGTGCACCAAACAGGGCCATTATCCCGTCTCCGATGAACTTATCGATGATTCCGCCGTTGCTCTCTATCGCCTTCACCATGCCTTCGAAGTATCGATTGAGCAAACTGACAAGCTTTTCCGCGGAAATACCCTCGGAGCGTGAAGTGAAATTCCTTATGTCAGCAAACAGAACGCTGACTTCTTTCTTCTCGCCCTGGAGAGAAAGTCCATCGGAAGACTCCAGTATCTCTTCGATAACGGTATCATTCACGTATCGCCTAAATACTCCGCGCAGATACCTCTTCTCCCGGCCCTCCCGGACGTAGTTCCATCCCAGTGATATTCCCATCGACACACTGGCCGCCGATACCGGGGCGACAATGTGGAGCCAGTAACCCATGGGAAACAGCAGCGCGAACGTGATCAAAACGAAGCCTGCAACAACGGCCAGACTGGTCCCGACTGCTCCAACCGCCGATAGGTAAAGGCCGAGTAGCGTTACAGTCGCTGCCACGACCATAGTCGTCGCTAACTGCACGTTCGACGGCAGTTCTATGATCGATGATCCTTCCAGCAGTGTCGTGACGGTATGGGCGTGAATTTCCAGACCCGCCGTCCGTAGGGGTTTGGTCGGGTCCGACCGGTCGGCCCAGTAGTACTGTGGAGTCGAATGGAAGTCCTCATCTCCCCTCTCTCCGATCCGGCCAATCAGCACAATCCTCCCGGCAAAGCGCCTGAAGAATTCAGAATCGTTCGCGTTCGCGGCTTCAACGGCATCGCCGAATGAGACTCTGTCGAATTGCCCGGGTCCCTGAAAGTTTATCAAGACCTCGGGATTTGTCTCGACGTCGACGGGAATGTCTCGCCCCGTCTTGCTGGCGAATGCCTGTGCGACGGCCAATGCGAAACTCGGTTCAAACGTATCTCGAGAACGTCCCGCGATTTCCTGTCGACGTACAAAATCATCGTCATCGGTGGTCAGATTGGCGAACGCAACCGTATGGCCGACTGCCAGCGCCGCAAATCGAAGAGTCAAGCCCATTCTTAGTTGAAACTCTCCACGGCTCACGATGGGTCATGCAACCTTCTTCTTCGATCTCGTCGACGTCTTCGCCTCAATTTTCAGCTCTCGCTGGAGGGCTTCGCGGAGCTTTGGAAGATGACGGTAGCCGATCACCTTCCTCAGGCGCGGTTCGATGTCGATGAGCGCCGTCGCCAACCAGCGTTGCCGCTGACTCGAGTTCTTCCAATGATCGACCTTCGCACACCTTTCCTCGACAAGGGCATTGACCGATTCCAGGCAATTCGTCGTCTTGAACGAACGGCCCAAGACCCCGTACACGCCGAGCCGATGCAACGTGAGGGTCTCTTCCAGGCCTTCCTCAAGGCTCGCAGCCCCCGATTGGTTTCGCTCCTCGAGCTCTCCATGGAGCTCTCCGAGCGCCGCCCGAGCTTCGTCGTACTCCGGGCGCTCGTAGGCCCGCTGCAGCCGGCGTCGCCACACGGCTTGCTCGGTCTTCGATAGGTATCTCACGACGTTCTCGCGTTTGTGCCATTGGCAGCGTTGGACCAGGGCTCGATTCCTGAATGCCTTCTTGACCGCCGCCCGCAGACCTTTGCCGCCGTCGACAATCACCAGCACGCCTTCAGAGATGTCCAGGCCCCGCTCCATCAACGAACGGAGAAACGGAGTCAGCACTTGCTCGTTCTCCGTGTCGGTCTCCACGAAGCCCAAGAAGCGTTTGTCGCCCGAAAGCGTGACGCCCAGGGCCACTACCATCAGGGCGTCGGCAAACGCCTTCCCGTCCAGGAAGATCGCCACGACGTCCTCGCCACTCAGATCCCGCTCCTGCATCTCCCGAAGTTTCGCGGCACTCGCCTGGACGAATCCTCGAGACACCGTCGAACTCGACAGTCCGATCGCTCCCGGAATCGCTTCAGCGGCCGATTCATAGTTCCGGCAGGAGATCCCATACAGCACACGTCTGAGCAGTAGCTCGTTCACCGCGCCACCCGGACTGAGTTCCTCGTAGGTCCGAAGCGGAATCTCCCCGCCCGCCACGCTGCGCACTCGAGGCACCCGAACCGGCACCCGCTGGCCACCCAGCCCCACGGTCCCCGGATTGCTCCCGTGTCGCCGGCCCCGCAACGCCGCCTCCTTTCGTGCGTATCGCTCACCCGCCAACGACTTCACTTCCTCGTCGAGCAACTCCTCCACGTGCATCAACCCCAGTGGGATCAACGCCCGAATCATCTCCACCTTCGAGTCCAATTCCAGTCCCGAGTATTCCTCCCGGCTCAGGACCTCGACCTCACCCAGCACACGCGACTTCTTGCGTTTCTTTACCGAACGTAACAGACTCCTCATCTCGGCTCCTTTCTCTTACAGGCTTGATGTTGTTTCTTCCAATACCATCAAACCATGGGGTTTGGAGCCGTTTCAATTTCCAACTAAGATTGGCACACATTCAAATCGAATGGCTTCGGGCGGCTGTTGGACACCGAGCCGTCCCACGCGATAAGCAAGCACCACCGGCATATCACTTGCGCCTGCGCCAAGGAGGGCGGCGCTGAGCGCTTGCTGGCCGTCGGGATCAAAGTTGCTGACGTCGGAAAACAGGAAGTCGATACCCACGGTTGCTGCACTGCTCTGGGAAAGTTTCTCCACGACCGGGGCAAAGTAAGCATGCCAGAGCATGAGGGGGGCGGGTAGGCTCAGGAGCGACTCCTCGTCGATTGCAAGGAGCGTAATGGGGGCTTCTGTGGAGGGTGGGAGTGATCCGCGATAGGCGAACCTTAAATCATATGTTCGCTGCTCAACCCAGTTCCCGATCGACCAATTCTGAACGGTACTTCCGAACAGCAGCCCGGAGACACTGATCGCAATCCATGCAAGCAGAGTCGCAGTCCGGCTGTTCAGGCGCAGCATCAGGATCCGCTACGGCAGGCGATCCAGTTCCGCGTTTGCTGCGGCGATCAGCCCCGAATTCCAATACAACCAGGCCATGCGGCGACCAATGCGGTCACCCTCGCTATCACGGAATTGACGATACACTGCCGCGGCTTCCGAATAAAACCCGGCATTCTCAAGAGCAACAGCGCGAACGAGGGCATCGTCGAATCGAGATTCCTCGAACTCTGGATCAGGTACGACAGTAAAGTTTGCCGCCTGCTGACCCAGAATTCCGTCTTCGGATCGAGCGGTGACCTCCCACCGGTACACCTGACCTTCCTCAAGTGTTGGCGTTGACTCCGGATACACCAGTTCGATGTCACTGGTATCGCCTTCCCACATAAAAGTCCCGTCTTCGGTCGTCAGCGATACATGATAGGATTCGACTCCTTCGAGGGCGCCCCAGCGGAACGACGGCCGAATTTGACTGATCTGTCCTCCCAGATAGAGCTCGATTGCCGGATATCCCCTTCCACGTAACGCTCCAACGCGTTCCATGCTTTCAGCGCCAAGCGACACCTGGGGTAATACGCAAGGAACCGGGTCTGACGTCGGTCCGGGTCCCTCAAGAGAAGTTATCCCCGATTCAGTCAGCCTGAGACTTGCATCCGCACCCAGACCGACACGACTTTCGGTTGGGCAAAAGACGAATGCGACCTGTCCGGAGCCGGTGATGACGCGGTCTTCCGCATAAAGGAGATCTGCCAGACGCACTTCGTTCCGGATCCCATCGCGTTCTATCTCAACCGTACCGCTCGCCTCCAGAACCATTCCCAGTGGCGGGCCACTCTGTGCCCGGCCGTCTGGGGTCGTTAGACTGATCAGCAAAAGCAGCAAAGCCATGCGTATCGAAAGCATTTTTACCTCCGCAAAATCAAAACTTTAACTTCAACGAGAGCTTCATCCGTCTAGCGTCGGTCTGCGTGTCGAAAGCCCGTCCAAAGCCTGGAGATTCCAGCACCCGGATAGGGATGCCAAACGACGTGTTGTTGAATATATTAAAAATTTCTATCCTCAGATCCAGTGCGCGGGTATCTCCCAGCGTGAAGCTTCGTGACACCGCGGTGTCGAGTGTTGCCAGTCCGTCCGCCCGAAAGCTGTTCCTGCCCACTCGACCTGCCCCTCCAGAATTCGCGATGAGGTCCAGCGTTGAAATCGTTGGATCAAGATTGATCGCCTCCGCTTTTTCTGGATTCATCGCCAGACCCGCCATTGTGTCCAGCCGGTCGGTAAGGTTGCCGTCGTGGTTCCGGTCTATGGACGTGTTTACGGTAAAGGGTTGTCCTCCCTGCAGTTCCGCGACTGCAGCCAGCGTCCAATTCTCCAGAAAACGTCCGGATCCGGGTATGTCCCAAATTAGAAACCCGCTGACGCGATGCCGAACGTCGAAATTCGCCGACGCCCGCTCTGCTCCCAGGTCAGATAAGTCCTGCGGCAGATAGTAGAAGCCGCGACTGCTGAAAGGGTCCGACACCTCGTCAATGGCGTGCGACCAGGTCCAGTTTGAGCGAAACTGGATTCCCCGGCTCAACCTTTTCTCGGCTGATATCTGCAGCGAGTGATAGTCCGAAGTTGCTGAATTTTCGAGGATATCGAAAGCTCCGAGTCCAGAAACCGGTCGCCCTCCAACCGTGCTTCCGACTGTGGGCGGCAAATCCAATATAGTCAGAGGAAGCGTGGGAGACGAGAGGAGGACGGGGGTTGAGATCAGCCCGCCATTGGGACTCGTGAAGCGTGACAGATTCTTCCCGCGGGTGCCCACGTAGGAGAGGGACACCAGCCAGTGTTGGCCGAACTGTTTCTCGACAGAGGCGACAAAGTGCTGCGCATAACTGGAATCCAGGTCGCGTTCGGGTAGCCGGAATGCCAAACCGTTTCCACTCAAGCTCGCGCCGGGAATCGGTGGAGCTTGTAGAAAGAGTGTGCCTAGCCCCGTTGCGAACGAGTCTCCCGTCAGGTTGTAGGCGTTTAATGTTCCCGGGGTTATGAGCGGCTCATCAGTCGGGAGGAAGGAAAAGAATACGGGACTGTTCAGAAACTGGCCGTTTGGCGGACGGAAGTTCAGGTCCAGGTTCAGTGGCGCGAATGTTGGAAAAACGTTTCGCGACTGACTTGTGAAGGCGCCGAGGTTCGCGTCGAATTGTAAACTATAGCCACCACGAACGAGCATTCGCCCGTCGCCAACCGGATCCCATGCGAATCCGATGCGTGGACCGATATTGTTTGCGTTGGAGTCATAGATCTGTCCCCGGCCGGCTGTTAGTTCCCCAAGGGCCACAACAGCTTGATCGAACGCGGTGTTGCCTGCTTGTATGATTACACGATCTCGGGCGCTGCCGGTCGGTTCAAGGTGGTTGAACTGATCAGGACGAACGCCAAACGTATCTTCGATTCGTGAGTTCACTTCCCTGGGGACAGTTTGCAATTCGTACCGGGCGCCGATGTTCAGGTTGAGATTGGATCGGAGTCGGATATCAGTCTGCAGGAAGAAATCAAACTGAGAAAAGCGAAGACCGATGGTCGTATCGGCGGCTGGGTTAGTACTGATGGTCTGTAGGAAACCGGCCGGAGCCCCGAGAGCCGCAAGGTCCGTTCCTTCAAGCCTTCCGCTTGGCGTAGCAAACGGGCATAACGGATTGGCCATGCAACCCGAAGAAACAGTTCCACTGCCAAAAACGACCAGTGGCCGGCTGTTGCGATCACTGAAGCTGTTGAGTTGCGATCGCCGGATGTCGAAGCCAAACTTGGTGGTATGACGCCCACCGGTCCAGGTCACAGCGTCGCTGATCTGGAATGTATTATCAACGCGACCCTGGGGGAAATTGAAGACGTCGATTCCGACCATGCTATAGGGCAGAATCTGCAGCTGGCCGATAGGGCCCGTCGCGCCGAAAGGCCCAAACCGTCCATACCCGGTATCAATGCTGTTGCCGAATTCGGTAGGCCAATCGGGGGTCGGTAGAGAGCCGAAGAGCAAGGGGTCGCCGTCTTCGGCGGGGAATCTGAGGTGTGTTCTTCCGTAGGAGAAGCGGATCATGTTCCCGTAATTTGCAGTCGATGTGTTCAGGAACATTGACACATTCTGAGTGCGCGTCGCGGTTCCGATGGAAGAGTTAATCGCGTCCCCGGTAAACGGAATGACCGACTCGTCATCGGTGAAGTTGTATCTCCCTGTGAAAGTGTGGGTCGACGAAAGATACCAATCGACCCTGCCTGAAAGGATCAAACCGTCTCCAGTATAAGGGCGCCCGGCCGCGTAGTTGTTTGCTCCGAACGGTCCCGCTGGGTCGTTCGGAAGCGGGTACAGAGAGAAGACTCCTTTTCCTGCCTGATCAGAATATGGAATTCCTCTTTCGTCAAGAAATCGACCCAGTTCGGCGACCGGTACAGTGCCATTTACCGTGCGCAGTCCCCGTTCTTCCACAGACGGGACGACAAAGTTCCCGAGCGCGGTTCCGCGGCTCTTCTGTTTCTCCGCCGAAAGAAAGTAATACACGCGTTCTGGAAGGATGGGACCTCCGAGGACGCCCCCCAGTTGATAGTGGTCGAAGTCTTTCCCGCCGTAACGGCCTCCGTTGAGTCCGCCTGTGTTGATCCTGTCTTCGAAGGAGTGGTCGAAGTAGTTCCCGGCTGCAAGCCCGTCATCCGTATAGAAACCGTACACGCTGCCATGAACGTCTTGTTGGCCGGAACGCGACACAACGTTCACCATGGAACCTGTGTTCCGGCCGAATTCTGCCGGAAACCCGGCTGTGACAATCTGAAATTCCTGGACGCTCTCCAGAGTCTGCGGCACCAGGGCCACGAAGCCCTGCCGGCGCACCCCAATGTCTTCATCGTTGTTGTCGGACCCGTCGACGGTGAAGTTGTTGCTTCGGCTACGCATTCCGTTCACCGAGAACTGGCCTGTCGAACCGACTCCATTGCCTACGGCAGGCCCCGAGCCGCTTGAGAAGGGCACCCTGAATACACCCGGCGACAGGAGAGACAACTGGTCAAAAGTTCGACTGCCCCTCATGGGAAGAAGATCGAGAATCTGACTGTCAAAGTTATAACGGAGCGTCCAGTCGAGGGTGGAGGCCAGCGCGGTGAAACCCGGCTCATTTATGAATGCCAGAATCGTTGGAGCCGGCCCCGGAGCGGTGAGATCAATTAGAGCCACACGCGCCTGCTCTCCCTGGACCGTGATCTGTTGGGTCGGAGAAGCGACGAGGCTGCGCAGTTCGAATGGAGGAATCACAACCTTGGGTTGGTTGAGCCGGACCAGAACATCCGTACGTTCGCTCGTGTAGTAGCCTTCTTTTTCGGCGACAACTGAATAGTTTCCCGGCTCAAGCTGAATGAATACGTAATTTCCGCTCAAGTCGCTGGACACCTGTCTCGACCATCCGCGGTCGGCGTTGGTCAGTGTCATCGTTGTGTTTTCGATTGGATTCCTGGCGACGATGTCTACAACGGTGCCTCGAGCCTCGCCCGTGAGGGTGTCGGCAATATTCGCTAGAGAAATTCCGATGAGAAAGAGTAGTACTAACATTTGCCTAGAGTCGTCGGTTGCGTCGTACCAGTCGGATTAAGCAGGCTATCTTAGCCGCCCGACCGCATCCCGGATCACTGTGCTGTCGGGAAACAGATCCTGCCCGGTCTCAAGGGTTTCGAGAGCCCGGGCGCAGTCTCCGGACGAGCATTCCATTTCGGCCAACAATACGTAGACCGACGGAAGGGACTCATCGGCTATCACCGTTTCCTGATTGAGAACGATTGTTTCCAGTACAGGAATCGCCGCATCGAACCTTGATTCCCGAGCCAGGGTCCGCGCCACGGACATCCGGATCCCAATGTCGGGACCCACAGCTTCGAGGGCTTCGAGGTAGACGGCGAGTTGTTCACCGGATCCGGTCAACGCCCGGAGGATCGCGTAAATTTCGTGCGCCCGTTCGTCCGGATGGTGCGAGATCTCGAAATCCGCAAACTCCTGGGCTTCGTCAGTGTCTTCGGGGTACATGAGGCTGTCGATCGTGAGCGGTGAGAAATCGGGAACCGGCGAATAGAGCATGACGTCGCCGGCGCGGGCCATCAGGTTTTCGGCTCTATCGTAATCACGCACGCTGATCATCCTCATGGCCCAGCGGTAGACAATTTGGTGAATGCCATGCGCTTCGTTCTGTAGGTTAAACCGTGTCCCGGCCACGCGGCGTCTTTCAACAGGGTCGAGGGTATTCATGACCTCCATGATCATGTCCAGAGCGTCCACGGCACTACCATCCCTCCAGAGGCGTTCGGCCTCTATCTGCCCTCTCCAGAACTCCGTGCTTATTACCGATGCTAATTCTGAAGGAGGCAGTTCATCGGCATCACCCTCTCCGGGGTGTTCATACCGGAACTGCAAGACTGCATTCCTCAGGTCTGTATCGTCGGGCGATACTCTCGCAGCATCGAGATAGGCCTCCCATGCGTCTCCATAGCTCTGGTCGGCAATGGCTTCGCCGGCAACGCCGAGTCTGGCCTCAACCACAAGCGTACGAGTTTCAGCGACAGCTTCTTCAAATTCCTGCGTCTGTTCCGGCTCAACGGAAAACTCGAGGGCTACTTCGTATTGTTCGAGAGCATCCTCGTAGAGCCCCTGGGCGAACCGGATCTGGCCCAGAAGACGTCGAGGTGCAGGAAATCGCGGGTCAGCGTCGATAGCATTCTGAAGTTCTCGTTCGGCCGCATCCAGATCCTGGCGCTCCAGCAGCAGGGTCGCCAGATCGTGGTACGCAAAGGCATTGGCAGCATCCAACTCGATAGCCTCCTCATATTCTTCCTCGGCATCGTCGGCCTGACCCTGGTCCCGGAGGAATCCCCCGTACAGAACATGAAGATTGGCGTTTTCGGGTGACAGTTCGATCGCGCGTTCTAGTAGAACCTGGGCCTCTTCCGTCCTGTTTTCGGACACCAGGAAACTACGGTATGCCTGAACGACGGGAATGTTGTCCGGGGCCGTTGATGCCACTGCGGCAAAAACGGCTTCGGCCTCGACGAGTTGCCCTGTATCTGCGAGGAGACCGCCGAGACTGGCACGAAACGCAGGTTCGTCAGGCTCAAGCCGGATGGCGAGCCGAAACATATCCTCTGCCTCGTCAAGCACGCCAAGCCGCTGCCGAAGTTGTCCATAGGTATGATGGGCGTAAGCGTTTCCGGGATTGAAGAGCACCGCCTGTTGGAGTTGCGTTTCAGCGTCGTTATTCCGGCCCTCCAGAAAATAAAGCTGCCCCAGCCCGTGGTATGCCGTGCTGTCCTCGGTGTCATTCACCAATGCGGCCTGAAATCCCTGTTCAGCCTGGTCGTATAGGCGCTGCTCAAGGTAGACCAGTGAGAGCGTGTAGCGAGGGTAGTTCCATTCCGGAGTCAGGGCGATAGCCTGTTGGATTGGGGGAATCGCAGCGTCGAGTAGTCCCTGCTGCCAGAATGAGAGTCCTATTGCGTTCTGGGCGTGGCTTGCCTCGGGGTCGAGGTTAAGCGCCTGTTGGAGTGTCTGGACTGCCTGCGCATATTGGCCCGTTTCGGCGAGCGCACGGCCATCGAAGAATTGCCGCTGAGCTTCCAATTCGGGTGTCGTCGGAAACAGATCCAGTACACGCTGGGTCAACAACGACCCTTCTTCGAAGACATCAGCGCTCCAACGGATGTCGCCACCTTTCCGATATTTTAGGATTGTCTGCTGCGCCTGATTCCCCAGGGCGACAACCAGGCGGGTACGCATGTCGTTGGCAATGTCTGCAGGAACCACGTTTGAGAGTTGGTTGTAGAAGTCCCAGGCGGATTGTCCGGCCGGCTCAATGAGTTCGCCGACCCACAGGGCGCGTTCGAAGTCCTGGTAAGTTTGAACCGACCCCGCGGGCAGAGTCAGGGGGACATCGTTTGGAGACGGGGCAGGGGGTCTTGCTGCGAGGAAGCGTAGTTCGCCGCTTGAAAGGTTCAGGGAGTGAGGTCCCGAGAACAAGTCCAGGCGGAAGCGGTATTCCCGGTCCACACCGTCGATCAGCTGTAGGTTTCGAATGCCGGGTGCAAGGCCTCGGAGTTCTATCAGTTCTTCGGTTGCGCCGCTGCTTCCAAGGTACTGTCCGTCTACGTAAACATCGGATCCTCCGGCAAGCCTCAGGAACAAGGTCGACGTCCCAATCGGAGCGGCGATTTGGGCAGGGGGCGGAACGGCGGCTGTCAACGCGGCAAGCTGCACCGGGCCTGCCGAGCGGAATTCGAACCCGGCCGCGTCCAGCCTCAATGTATTTTGGCCGGATTCGAGTTCGATCGTTACGGCCCGGGGTTGACCCTCAGAACCGTGAAAAAGCAACTCGAGTTCACCCGTCTCCAGAGGAGCAATCTCAATATTCGCCTGACTGTCGGAGAGCAACAACATCGCTTTGGATTCCGTAAGAGGTTCTTGCCACTCGACACGCTCATAGCCGAACTGTGCCGAGTTTTCGATCACGAGACTCGTAATCAATTCAGTATTCGGGGCGCTTGGCCCGGGTAGATCCAGGTAGGCCAGCGGCAGCTGAGGATCGAAATCCTCGTTTGCCATAGGGTTCTGTTGGCTGGCTGTATAGCTGGCGACTTCGGATCGGACGTAGTTCACGACGTCGCCCGCTGCTGCAACAGACTGACCTGCTGGAATACCCCTTCCGTTCAAGGCTTCGAGGAGTGTGTAGGTAAATACCCCCTGTTTGAGATCGTCGCTTTCCCACGACGCTTCCGTGGGCCTGCTGGCCAATAGATTCAGAAATGTACCCTCACCTGCGTCCAGGTCGAGAAGGTTGGCGTTGATCAGGTTCTGTATGCCAGCCGCCAGTGCCGTCTGATTCGGCCCGATTCGTCCCGCGTTACACATGTCGGTCACCAGGATGCGTGTGTTCGCATGGGCAAGTCCGGATTCGACCATGTCTTTGAGGTGGGAGAAGTTGATCGCGGATGCGGCGGGCAGGTTCAAAGCGCCATCGCTCGGGATGAAGTAGCCGACGCGGTTCTTGATGAAACCGTGGCCGGCCAGGTACACGTAGACGGTGTCTCCAGTCTGAACCTTACCCTGCAGTTCTTCCAGTGCTACAAGAACACCAAACCGAGTTGCCTGGTCTTCGAGCAGGACAAAAACGTGATCATCAGGGATGCCTCCGCCCCGCGGACTTTTCAGAAACTCCCCGAACGCCTCCGCATCGGATGCTGCGTAGAGGAGAGGTTCGGCGTGCGTGTAGTTGGAGACGCCGATGACGATTGCCCAGAGACGGCTGGGGTCCGGGGCGCCGGAAGGTGCTTGTACAGCAATGGGTTCCTCGGCGTAGATCAGGTTGAAAGAGGCCAGAACGCAGGCTAGGACGGCTAAGATCAGGAGCCTGTCGGCGAACCTCTGTCTCGAAGGTTGGCGCATTGGCTGCGGCCTCAGTTAGGAGGTGCCCCCGGTAGAAGGTGCCCCCTGGAAAGGGTGCAGATTCCGGATCTACGTCACGATCGACGTTATGAAATCTTTCTACGCCCGAACTTTACAACCTGGCCATCAACCAGTCAATGCGCAGGCGTCATGGCAATGCATGAAGGTCTGAACCAATCACAGGCAGCAATTGCGGGAAGCGACGAGTAGTTCCCACGGCAGACACCTGCGAATATGGATGCAATCTTTGACGACTTGTGGGCCAGCGCATTTCGAACAACCACGTCCGTCCGCCCTGAACCAGAAGGCGCCGAAAACCCAGGTAACTGCGCTGCACTTGCGTCTGACTCGATTCGGATTAGGTGTTCCAGCCTCTGAACCATTGGACAGCTTGCGGGGCGCTCGTTTTCCGGAAGGATCGAGACTGAGAAGTTTCGACACCAAATTCCCGAACAGGCCCGCGAATCCTCTGGTGTTACCCGATACCGCCCGAGGTACATGCGCCTCGATCGGGGTTCGCACTCCCCGCTGGGGGATATACGCAGGACCTCATCTCCCCGCTGTTGCCGTCCGTCAGCGTGGACAAGTTTACGCGGAACGCGGACAAGCTTGGGGACCGCCGTGTGCAGATGGTGTAGGGGCACCTCCCGGTGGCTGGCTTCTCGTTCAACTGAACCAACGGCAGGAATATCGACAGCCGCGGAGGCGGGCTGGAACCCGGCCTTCTTCGCGGAGCCGACCGCTTCTCGACCGACTGCAGAATGAACAATACCAAGGACAACCTTGTGTCGTCTGGATGGCGTACCAGGAATCGCGGATGGCGACTCACCAACCGGTGTATCATCGCGCCCCGCTTGCGGGGAATCGACTACGGGTTCGGGTCGACTAAATTCACGGAACGTGAACGGACAATCGAGCCGACCTTCTACCTCATCTACGGAGTTGAGTCGTGGAGGGTACAACCATGCTGCCGAGGACCGGAAAGATATGAGCGCTGGCCGCCGCTTTGTTTGTGGATGGCGACCTCCTGTCGGCCGACACCCGCGAGTGGGTCCAGCGCCAGGGTTGGTCAATCGGACGAGACTCCAGGTGATATCCTGTACACCTGAGAGTCTCCCCCAGGGGGCGGTTGTTACGCGTAACCGACTGTACAGACAGGTTGGCGGACCGTAGATGTGTTGGGGAGACTTGCTCGTACCCGTATCGGTGTGTAGTATCGGCCTATACTATCGACACGAAATGTGTCTTTAATCTATCGAGGAGCGCCCGCCACGACCCATGAATGGGCGCGACGCCGAGGCGAATCATTCGAATTTTGAGGTAAGACCTATGCGAACCAATGTGTTTCCAGTCATGACTGTCGCCGTGTTCTTGTGTTTGCTTATTGCAGTGCCGGCCGAACCCCAGGAAGGCCGGGGTGGTCCGGGCCTGCTCCCGGAAGGAACCGGACAGAAGCTGGTGGAAACCCGGTGCGCCCAGTGCCACGGACTTAATCTGATCACACGCTCGTCCGGATATGACAAGGACGACTGGAATATGCTGGTCGGTACGATGGTGGAATTGCCCGACGCTCAGGCCAACACCGTGAGTCAGTACCTGGCCGAGCACTTCCCCGAGCAGCCGGGTCGGCGTCCGACTCTCGTCGACGGTGACGCATCGATCAAGATCACGGAGTGGACGGTACCGACGCTCGGCCAGCGTTCGCGCGATCCCATCGAGGCGCCGGATGGTTCGATCTGGTGGACAGGGATGTGGGCCAGCCTTGCCGGTCGGCTCGATCCGGGGACCGGCGAGATGGAAGAGTTTCTTCTTCCGCCCAGTTCCAAACCGCACACCATCGTTCCCGACGGGGACGGCAACATCTGGTATACGGGAAACAGCAATGCCACAGTCGGCAAGCTGGATCCCAGGACCGGCGAGATCACCGAATACGAAACCGAGGCCCGCGATCCTCACAGCGCCACATTCCACCCGAATGGCCGGCTCTTCTTTACCGCACAGGCGGCCAGCATGCTCGGGCGCCTGAGCCCCGAGACCGGTGAGGTGACCGAAATTCAGACCGAACAGCGGCCCTACGGCATTCAGGTAGGTCCGGACGGTACACTCTGGATTGCCTACAACGGCACCAACAAGATCGGAGCCATGAATCCCGATACAATGGCAATCCGTTACTACGAAGTGCCGAATGAAGCGTCACGCATTCGTCGACTCGGGCTCAGCAGCGACGGTATGGTCTGGTACGGGAATTCCACCCAGGGCCGCATCGGAAGGCTCAATCCAGAGACCGGAGAGATCCGGGAGTGGGATTCACCCAGTGGACCCGATTCCCATCCATATGCATTCACCGTGATCGACGATGTCATCTGGTACAACGAGTCGGGGATGCGGCCGGACGCGCTCGTGCGCTTTGAACCGGAAACGGAAACGTTCCAGAGCTGGGCCATTCCCTCCGGTGTCGGCATCGTCCGAAACTTCTGGGTAACAGAAGCCGGCAACCTTCTGATTCACCAGACCAGTTCGAACCGAATCGGCCTGGTGGAAATAGGAGACTGATTCGACACGGCGGGCGCGGGTTCTCCGCGCCCGCGGAAAAATGGGGTCAGAGCCCTATTTCCCCATTTAAATTACATGAATAACTGTAGAGCCCAATTGGGAATCTAGGGCTCTGACCCCATTTTCAAACCCTGACAACGATGGCGGCGAGGGCCCAGCCATGGACGACGGCGGCGAAGAGCGCCGCAGCGCCTGGATTTCCGGTCCGCCGTGCGATGAAGCCCGTCATCCACCACAGTAGCAGCCAGAACACGACCACAAAGTGCATGATCAACACAAGAAAGGAAGCCTCGGTGTTCAGGACCAAGACTCCGGTCACGATCGCAGCCCACAGGATCATCCGGGTCAGCAGAAAAGTTCCCCACCGCTTCCAGGCTGTTGGGATCGGCCGAAGCGTTAGTTCATCATGTATGAAGAGCGGAAGACCAGCCACCACGAGGGCGGGGAACCAGAGCCACTGCGATCCCGAGGGAATCATATGAACCAGATGGCCCCCGACACCCACCAGCAGGATGCCAATGACGTAGGCCGCGCCAATGAAACTGACCGCAATACTGCTTCCGGTGATTGAAAAGCCTCGCCCTTGCCACAGCAGCAATCCTACAACCAGCATGAAACCGATCAGATAGTCCGTTGCAAAAGCGTCCATCCAGCCCATCGGGTTTATGAATCGAAGCAATGCGGCACCGGCGCCGGAAACGGCGACAAAGCGCGTCAGGGTCTGTGAGGTGGTACTGGGATGGACGGTGGGCGAGACGATTTTTCGAGGCCCCCACACCAGTATCGTTCCGCCGGTGATACCGCCCAGTGCCATCAGCGCCAACCATCCGTAACGTTGCACCGTCCGGATTGGTGCCTGGCCCGCTTCGCTGTCGACGACCCATTCCACCATTTGCCGAATTTTTCCAGGATCGAACAGGGCAGTGGAATGCGCGGCGTTGGGAAACTTCCACCACAGGCTCTCACCGCCTGCGGCCTCTATCAGTTCGGGAACGAAGCGGTTGACGCGCGGGGCTTCCAGTGCACCGGTGACTACCAGCAGTCGCTCGTTGGCAAAGTTGTCCACAGGGATAGGGGCCGGCGAAAGCAGGAGCATCTCTCGAAACCCGCGCCGGGGTGCGAGATCCACCAGCAAAGCACCGCCCAACGAGTGCCCGACGACGAGCGAGGTTCCCGGATCGCCTCCGAGCATCTCAAGCGACGCCTCAACCGTTCGCAGACTGTTCGTGTAGTTGAAGGGTGCGGAGGAGTCTCCGTGCCCGGGAAGATCGATGGCGTATGTTTCCACACCGGCGTCGGCCAACGCCATCGCGAAGGTCTGCATGAATTCCTTGTTGGAGTTCAGCCCGTGAATGACGACGGCCGTCCGGATCTGTGAAGATTCGGGTTTGAAGTGGATGTAGGGCGTTGACGGTTCCAGCGGTAGGACCCCTTGCACCGTCTCGGGCATCGCCGCTCGAAGGCCGGTCCATCCGAGGAGAAAAGCGCCCGAACAAACCGCAATGGCAGTGAGTCGGAGACGCACAACCGCGATGCTATACTACGTCCAGTGGCCTGTGCTACCCAAATCGGGACCAGCGTTCGGGCCAAACGGCGTTGGATTTTAGGAGTCGGAGACGAGTCAATGCTCACCCATTGCGAGGAGCTGACGACGACGAAGACAATGACGTTTCGCCCGAACCCTATGGGCCGATGGGGGTCGCCGGCGATATCTTCGTTACGAGCCGTCGCCGATGTGAAGACATCGACTTCCGTCTCGCGCCTCGATCTCCTCGGCAAGACCCATCGGCGCTGGTCCCGATTCGGTTAGTACAGGTCACTAGACCGCAATGCCAGAGGTCTGGATCTTCTGGAAATCCACACGCCCATGTCCACCCACAAGATAGAGGCCATCGATACTCTTGCCGTGACTGTTGGCGACTTAAAAGCCCGAGGCAAGCGCGTCGTGTTTACCAACGGGTGCTTCGACCTTCTGCACCCGGGGCATATCGAGCTGTTCCGGGTCGCCAGGCAGTACGGTGACGTATTAATTGTTGCGATAAACAGTGATCAGTCGATTCGGCGATTGAAGGGGCCCGGACGCCCTATATTCGATCAGTTGGAGCGCGCCGAAGTCCTGATCGCCATCGAGACCGTCGATCTGGTTTGCATATTCGATGCAGACACTCCTCTGGATACGATCCTCAGAATCCAGCCGGACGTACTCGTAAAAGGCTCCGACTGGGCCGACACGGGAATTGTCGGAAAAGAAGAAGTCGAGGCGTGGGGTGGCAAAGTCGTCGCGGTGCCATTGATCGACGGTCAGTCCAGTACCCGCGTCGTTGACCGAATCGTCTCGCGTTTCGGATAGAGCTGAAGGTGGCCCTCCTGAACTCCCCGCGAAACAAGCTCCAGGAATCGCTGTCCCGGATTCTGGAAATCGCAGACGTGCGTCTGATCGCGGCTGAAACACTGAAGAAACAGGAGCCGGTGACGATCGCGGGTCTCGGCAGCGGATCCGTAAAGGGCCTTTTTCTGGCGGCCCTCTGGCAGGGGTTGCGGCGTCCGATTGTGGTGGTTGCGGCCAATGATGAGTCAACGGAAAGTCTCGCCGCCGACATCGGATACTTCCACGCCGAACTCAATGAACGTCCGGCCAGCCATGTGTCCAGTTTTTCTGCCTGGGATACCGATCCCTACTCAGGGCTGTCGCCGCATGCGGATGTCCGGCGGGCCAGGGCTCGGACGCTCTGGCAACTCCGTTCCGGGGAATCCGACTTCATCGCGACAAGCGTCCGGGCGCTGGGGGCCCGACTGCCGCGTCCGGTCTGCTTCGACGCCTACGGCCTCCACATCGATCTGGGTGATGAGGTATCTCAGGAACTGATGCTCGACCATCTTTTGACCGCGGGCTATGTGGCTCAGGAACCTGTGGGTTCGGTAGGTGAGTTCTCCAGGCGAGGGGGCATCGTTGATGTGTTCTCCCCCCTGATGCCGAACCCTGCCCGCATCGAATTCTTCGGAGACACTGTCGAGTCGATCCGCGAATTCAATCCTGACGATCAGCGGTCCACAAATCCCCTCCGTCGAGTCGACATCCTCCCCATGCAGGAGCAGTTCGTTACGCGCGAGATGTTCCGGGAGTGGGCGGCGGCGGCACGGCGAGGTTGGGCGGAGGAATGTTATCACGATGATCTGAACGAAAAACTGGTCTTCGCCGACGACGGAGAATCGTTTCCTGGCTCTCAGTTTTTGATTCCGGCCTCACAGCCGTTAGAGGCGAAGCTTTTTGACTACCTCGACGACGCGGTGTTCGTCCTGGATGAACCGGAACTCCTCTATCGGGCGTACGGGGAGTACTTCGAAACCTTGGAGCATCGTCACGATCAAACCGTATCCGTGGGCGCACTGGCGCTCCCACCGGAACAGTTGTTCCTTTCACCGGATGACGTGAGGGCATCGATTGGGAAGTACCCCTGGCTAGGCCTGGAAGAACTGGGTGAGAGCGGTTCGAACTTCGTTATCGTTGGCCAACCGGCTCGGCGCTTTCACGGGCGGATGCGCGAAATGGTCGAAGCGGTTCGGGTTTCGTTTGACGCCGGGCGCCAGGTTCTGCTGATGGGCAGCACGCTCGGCATGGCTGAGCGCCTCAGGGACATCCTTCATGAGTATGAATTGCCGGTCCGCACGGAATTCGGCGAGGCTCCACTCAGGGCAGTTCCGGATGGGAATGCGCCCGTCGTTGTAGTCGGGCGAATGTCGGCCGGTTTCAGAATGCCTGACGCCGACCTGGAGCTCTTTGCCGAAACGGATGTGATCGACGAAACGGAGCACTTCAAGGTGTCCCCAGGCTCCCGCTCCAAATCGTCGGCCTTTCTCTCCTACCTGCAGGATCTCAAGCCCGGCCACTACATAGTCCATGTCGACCACGGCGTCGGACGCTATGAGGGCATGGAAACCATCCACGGACATGAGTGCATGGTGTTGACATACCACGACGACGCCCGCCTCTACGTTCCGCTGGAAAGGGTTGACCTGGTTCAAAAGTACTCGGCCACCGAAGGCAGCCATCCCAAGCTCGACCGTCTGGGCGGTACGACTTGGATCCAGAGGAAAGCGCGAGTCCGGAAAGCGATCCGAGACATGGCCGAGGAATTGCTGCAGCTCTACGCCGAGCGGAAAGTCGCTCTGGGCCACCCGTTCCCGCCTGATACGGAGTGGCAGAAGGAGTTCGAAGACGGTTTCCAATACGACGAAACTCCGGATCAGCAGACCGCGATTCAGGAGGTCAAGGCCGATATGGAATTGCAGGTTCCGATGGATCGCCTGATCTGCGGTGATGTCGGCTATGGGAAGACTGAAGTCGCGATGCGGGCCATCTTCAAGGCGGTTGCAGACGGGAAGCAGGTTGCCGTTCTGGCTCCGACGACGGTGCTCGCATTCCAGCATTTCGAAACGTTTAAGGAACGATTTGCGGCATTTCCATTGACGATCGCAATGCTCAGCAGGTTCGTTGGGCCGAAGCAGCAAAGGCAGGTAGTGGCCGATACGGGAGTTGGAAGGGTGGACCTTCTGGTCGGCACGCATCGAATCCTTTCGAAAGACGTTCACTTCGCCGATCTCGGGCTCCTGATTGTTGACGAAGAACAGCGCTTTGGCGTGGCTCACAAGGAACGCCTGAAGCAGATCAAGAAGCAGGTCGATGTCCTCACGATGACGGCGACGCCGATCCCGAGAACGCTCCACATGGCTCTGACTGGGTTGCGGGACATGTCCGTTATTGAAACGCCGCCAAGGGACCGGTTGGCGATCAACACGACGGTCTTAAAGTTCAATCCTCAGGTCATTGAGAACGCGATCAATTTCGAAGTGGACCGCGGAGGGCAGGTCTATCTGGTTCACAATCGAGTGGAGTCAATCTATTCCATGGCGGATTTCATCCGGCGCATATGCCCAGCCGCACGTATCGGCGTAGGGCACGGTCAAATGGGAGAGAAGGAACTGGAACGCGTCATGCTGCGATTCATGCACCATGAGCTTGATGTCCTTGTCGCTACGACCATCATCGAGAACGGGCTCGACATACCGCTGGCCAACACCCTGATCGTCAACCGGGCCGACCGCTACGGTCTGGCCCAGCTCTATCAGCTCCGCGGACGCGTTGGGCGGTCCAACAGGCGTGCCTACGCATACCTACTGATTCCCTCCGACAAGGTTCTGACCCCGATTGCCCGGCGACGGCTTGCGGCCATTCGTGAGTTCAGTGAACTGGGAGCGGGCTTCCGCATCGCCGCGTTGGATCTTGAACTGCGTGGTGGCGGCAACCTCCTGGGCGGCCAGCAGCACGGACATATCGAGGCGATCGGTTTCGATTTGTACTGCCAGATGCTGGAACGGACGATGGAAGAAATGCGGACTGGCCAGGTCGGACCGGAGGTTGAAACAACAATTCGCCTGGGTGCCGATCTGAAGATACCGGAGAGTTTCGTTTCTGATGAAATGTTTCGCCTGCGCATCTACAAGAGCATCGCATCGGCGCGCACCGAAGAAGCCATCGACCTCCAGTACCACGACCTGGAAGACCGGTTTGGAACGCTCCCGCCGCCGGTGGAGAATCTGCTCGAATACGCACGCCTGAGGCTGGTGGGGCGCTCGCTTGGCGTTCACTCCATCGAACGCAAACGGGACGTCATCGATATGGTTTTTGATGAAAAAGCTCACATCGACCCCGAGCGAATCGTCTTGATCGTTGAGGGGAGTCCGGATGTCCTGTTTGCACCTCCGGCGACGCTTCGAATCAAGGCTCCAGGCCCAGGCCGAAGCGTTTTTGAACGGATACAAAACGTGCTCACGGAAGTGTCTTGATATATTCTTAAGTCTGTAGATATTTACAATCGATGGGGATATTTATGAGTCGCGTATCGATGTCTGTTATTGGAATTGTCCTGATGGCCGGGACATGTCTGGCCCAGAGGACGATTGATGAAATTGTCGTCAGAGTCAACAGCGACGTGATCCTCCGATCGGAGCTTGAGCAGCAGCGGGAGCTGAAGCGCGAAGAGTTGTCCGATCAGTTGGATGGAGCGGAGCTCGAAGCTGCCGTGGTCGAGGCGGATCCAACGGCACTTCGAGATCTCATAGACCGCAGCCTGCTGCTCCAGAAAGGTGAGGAACTCGGGATCCGTACGGACCTGGAAGTTATCCGGACGATGGAGCAAATGCGTCAGGAATTCGGCTTTGACGCACTCGAGGATCTCGAGGAAGCGATTGCCGCGCAGGGGACCGACATCGAGTTTTTCAAGGACACGATTCGGACGCAGTACGTGACCCAGCAGGTGATCCAGATGGAGGTGTATCCGAAGATCGTCCTGACGACTGAAGTCCTGCGGGTTTACTACGACGAGCACCAGGCGGATTTCGACCGGCCCGAAGGGAATCGCATACAGGAGATCGTATTCGTAACTGCGGGCATGACGCCCGAGCAGATTGAGGATGCCCGAAATCGAGCCGAGGCAGCCCGTGTCCGCATTGAGGATGAAGGCGAGGACTTCGGAGCGGTAGCGGCCGAGGTTTCCGAAGCCACGTCCCGGTCAAGCAGGGGCGATCTCGGTTACTTCCAGACTGGAACTCTGCGGGAGGAATACGAAGAAGTCGCGAGCCAGCTCGGTCGCGGTGATGTGAGCGAA
This sequence comes from Terriglobia bacterium, assembly GCA_965263045.1. Lineage (GTDB taxonomy): Bacteria > Acidobacteriota > Terriglobia > 20CM-2-55-15 > 20CM-2-55-15. The sequence continues at coordinate 4,893,722 of CBDHGK010000041.1, read as the reverse complement.
GTGCAGGAACTTGACGGAGAACTGGTCATCCTGAAGCTTCAGGATCGTCACAGTGGTGGAATACTGTCCTTCGAGCTCGCGCGCCAGGAGATCGAGGGGCTCATTTTTGGCCAGCAGGTCGAAGGTGAGGTCCGTGAGTATCTGACCGAGCTGAGAGACACGGGTTTCGTATCGGTCGGTGACGGCTACACGGACGCAGGTGCCGCACCATAACGCCTTGGGAAGTTGGGATCATTCCGGTACACCTTGTGCGCCTCGATCAGTTTCTCAAGTGGTGTCGTGTCATTCCGCGGCGGTCCATGGCCAAAGCGACCTGCGACGCGGGCCATGTCCGGGTGAACGAGCGAGTGGTACGGGCCGGACGAGAACTGCACGTTGATGATGTGATATCGGTTCAGCTGCCCCACAGGGTACTGAAATTCCGCGTCCGGTCTGTTCCGGACCGGTCTCCCGCTAAAGCCGAAGCACGCGAGCTCATCGAGATTCTGGAAGACCTCAAGAGAGAATGTGTGCCAATCTTAGTTGGAAATTGAAACGGCTCCAAACCCCATGGTTTGATGGTATTGGAAGAAACAACATCAAGCCTGTAAGAGAAAGGAGCCGAGATGAGGAGTCTGTTACGTTCGGTAAAGAAACGCAAGAAGTCGCGTGTGCTGGGTGAGGTCGAGGTCCTGAGCCGGGAGGAATACTCGGGACTGGAATTGGACTCGAAGGTGGAGATGATTCGGGCGTTGATCCCACTGGGGTTGATGCACGTGGAGGAGTTGCTCGACGAGGAAGTGAAGTCGTTGGCGGGTGAGCGATACGCACGAAAGGAGGCGGCGTTGCGGGGCCGGCGACACGGGAGCAATCCGGGGACCGTGGGGCTGGGTGGCCAGCGGGTGCCGGTTCGGGTGCCTCGAGTGCGCAGCGTGGCGGGCGGGGAGATTCCGCTTCGGACCTACGAGGAACTCAGTCCGGGTGGCGCGGTGAACGAGCTACTGCTCAGACGTGTGCTGTATGGGATCTCCTGCCGGAACTATGAATCGGCCGCTGAAGCGATTCCGGGAGCGATCGGACTGTCGAGTTCGACGGTGTCTCGAGGATTCGTCCAGGCGAGTGCCGCGAAACTTCGGGAGATGCAGGAGCGGGATCTGAGTGGCGAGGACGTCGTGGCGATCTTCCTGGACGGGAAGGCGTTTGCCGACGCCCTGATGGTAGTGGCCCTGGGCGTCACGCTTTCGGGCGACAAACGCTTCTTGGGCTTCGTGGAGACCGACACGGAGAACGAGCAAGTGCTGACTCCGTTTCTCCGTTCGTTGATGGAGCGGGGCCTGGACATCTCTGAAGGCGTGCTGGTGATTGTCGACGGCGGCAAAGGTCTGCGGGCGGCGGTCAAGAAGGCATTCAGGAATCGAGCCCTGGTCCAACGCTGCCAATGGCACAAACGCGAGAACGTCGTGAGATACCTATCGAAGACCGAGCAAGCCGTGTGGCGACGCCGGCTGCAGCGGGCCTACGAGCGCCCGGAGTACGACGAAGCTCGGGCGGCGCTCGGAGAGCTCCATGGAGAGCTCGAGGAGCGAAACCAATCGGGGGCTGCGAGCCTTGAGGAAGGCCTGGAAGAGACCCTCACGTTGCATCGGCTCGGCGTGTACGGGGTCTTGGGCCGTTCGTTCAAGACGACGAATTGCCTGGAATCGGTCAATGCCCTTGTCGAGGAAAGGTGTGCGAAGGTCGATCATTGGAAGAACTCGAGTCAGCGGCAACGCTGGTTGGCGACGGCGCTCATCGACATCGAACCGCGCCTGAGGAAGGTGATCGGCTACCGTCATCTTCCAAAGCTCCGCGAAGCCCTCCAGCGAGAGCTGAAAATTGAGGCGAAGACGTCGACGAGATCGAAGAAGAAGGTTGCATGACCCATCGTGAGCCGTGGAGAGTTTCAACTAAGAATGGGCTTGACTCTCAAGAGAGACCGTGACCTGTGAGTGTTCCAACCAATCTGACACCCCTGGAACTGGCAATCATGAAGTCCCTCTGGCGCCGTCGTGCCGCAGTCGTCCGAGACGTTAGAGCAGATCTGCTGCCCGAGCGCGAGCTCGCCTACACGACCGTCATGACCGTGATGGATCGGCTGTTCAAGAAGGGAGCCCTACGCCGTGCCAAGAAATCGCGTGCACACGTCTACGAGCCCGTGTTTACGGAGGGCGAGGCTCGGGCCCACGCCTTAAACGGACTCATCGACAGTTACTTTGATGGATCGACGGTGCGGCTCGGCCAGTACCTGGATCCGAAGACGAACATCCCAGCCGAAAAGGTCCAGCGCCGCAACTTGCCAGCTTCACATCCTATCGACGACTCGCTTCTCTGATGCCGGGTCTCAAATTTTCTGAAACCTTCAAACACGACCTTCGGTTATAACTTCTAGAAACAGAGCAGCTCACATGCGCGACATCCTGCTCGTAGGGTCCGTCAATTGCGGAGTAAATCCGCTTGTCGCCCTGCATCGGTAGTGCGCGTGCCAGTCCGTCGCCAAAGCCGAATCCAGATTGAAGTTACCCTTAGGGAGCGCACAAGAAGGGCGGCGATGGACCGCGCATACCACTTTCGGCGACTCATACCACGGGCTGTCAAGCAGTGAAGCGCTTCTGGTGAATCGCTTCGATGGATGCGAGCGGCTTTGAGCGCCCACCATTTGCAATCAGCGCGAGGGTTGAAGTCGGGGGATGAACCAGTGAAGGAAAGCAATGAAATTCCCAGCCTCTATCGGCAAATCGTCGAGACAGCTCACGAAGGCGTCTGGGTCACTGACGAGAACAATGTCACCACGCTGGCGAACGCCCGTATGGGCGAGATACTAGGCTACGACGTCGACGAGTTGATTGGCACGGCCCTGCACGACCACATGGGCGAAGAGAGCAGAATGATCGCGGACGTAAATACCGAGCGTCGGCGCCAGGGAATTGCTGAGGTCCACGAGTTCCCGTTGCACCGCAAGGACGGCTCGACCGTGTGGACGCTGTTGAGCACAAGTCCTCTAAAGGACTCCGAAGGGCGCTTTGCCGGCGCGCTGGCGCTGGTGACCGACATCACCGAGCGCCGGCGGGCGGAAGTGGCACACCGCGAGCGAGAAGCGCAGTTGCGGGTAGCGGAGCGTATTGCCGGGATCGGGAGCTGGGAGCGCCTGTTCGACAGCGACACCATCACGTGGTCCGAAGGCCTGAACCGGATCCTCGGGCGAGATCTCAGCGATGCGCCACCGACTCCCGATACGCTCTCGCTTTACTACACCTCCGAGAGCTGGGCGATTCTGGAGCCGGCAATTGCACAGTTGAACGAGATAGGTGAGCCGTTCGAACTTGATCTCGCGATGATTTGCGCGGATGGTGCGATTTGCTGGACGACGGCCCGTGGCGAAGCGATTATTGGGCCGGATGGCGCTGTGGTGGGCCGGCGCGGGACTGTGCTGGACATCACGGAGCGCCGGCGGGCGGAACTGGAACACCACGAGCGAGAAGCGCAGTTACGCGAAACGGAGCGCATTGCCGGGATCGGGAGCTGGGAGCGTGCGCTGGGCAGTGCCGAGATCACCTGGTCGGAAGGCTTGTACCGGATCATTGGGCGCGACTTCAGTCTCGCGCCACCGACTGTCGACACGCTCTCCGAGTTCTTTGCTCCAGGGAGCTGGGCGCTCTTGGGGACGGCGATTGCCCGGTTGATCAAGACCGGTGGTGCGTTTGAACTCGAGCTGGAGATGATACGCGACGATGGCAGCATTTGCTGGGTCACGAACCGCGGCGAGGCGGTGCGCGGGCCGGATGGAGCCGTGGCCAGTCTGCGCGGAACGGTTCATGACATCACCGAACGCAAGCGGTTGCAGGCTAGCACAGCCCAGGCAGACCGTCTCTCGAGCATGGGGCTGCTTGCCGCAGGCGTGGCCCACGAGATCAACAACCCGCTCACGTATGTGCTTTACAACGTCGAGAGCCTGACCGAAGACCTGCTTAAGATCGCCGGGGCTGCCCAGCGCTGCACGACGGCACTACGCCACGAGCTTGGAGACACAGCCTTCACCAGAGTTATGGGAAAAGACGCCGAGGTGCTGGATCGGTCCTGGATTGAAGATGCCGCGGATCGTGCGCGGGAAGCCTTAGAGGGTAGCGAACGGATCAAGGTCCTTATTCGCAGCCTGAGCACGTTTTCGCGCGTCGAGAAGGGAGCGGAAGATTGGGTCGATCTGAATCAGGCCATCGAATCCGCAATCACGATGACTCAGAACGAGATGAAGTACCGCGCCCGCCTGGTCAAGGACCTGAGACCGGTGCCCGCCGTATGGGCGTCGGCAGGAAAGCTGTCACAGATGTTCCTGAATCTGCTCATGAACGCCTCCCATGCCCTCGAAGAGGGGCACGTCGAAGACAACATCATAACGATTCGATCCTGGACTGAAGGCGATGGGGTGTTTGCTGAGGTCGCGGACACGGGCACAGGAATATCGCGGGAGGATCTGAGGCGAATCTTTGAGCCGTTCTTTTCGACCAAGCAGATTGGCAAGGGCTCAGGACTCGGATTGGCGATCTGTAACAACCTCGTCACCGAGTTCGGGGGGAGCATTCAGGTCGAGAGCGAGATTGGCAAAGGCAGCTGCTTCCTGATTCGGCTGCCGGTGAAGAGTGAGGCGGCGAGACGTGAGGGCGATGCCCAGTTGGGGCGGGTGGGGCCGGTCGGGCGGGTGGGGCCGGTCGCGCCGGTCCCGACACTGAACGGGCGAGTCCTGGTTGTGGACGACGAGCTCGTGATTCGCCAGACGTTAAGGCGATTGCTGGAGTCCGCGCACGAGGTTGTTACTGCCGAGTCGGGCGTGGCGGGCCGGCAGATCCTGGACCACGACCAGTCCTTCGATGTCATTCTGTGCGATCTGATGATGGCAGAGATGACGGGCATGGAGCTTCACGGGTGGCTCGAGGCACATCACCCGGCGCTCTCGAGGCGGATGGTGTTCATCACGGGCGGTATCTTCACGCCCCGGGCCGCCGCATACCTGTCGGGCGTCAGCAATCTGCAGATCCAGAAGCCGTTCGACTTGGTCGAACTCCAACAGCTCGTCGCCGATCTCGTCGAATCGGCCACCGGGGGTAGACCTCGATCGCGGAGCTAAGCCAGGTCCGGTTCAAGCTGACTCCCGGAATTCCCTGCTGGATTCGGGCTTCTGACTCAGGACGCGGCGGACTTTGACCCCGGTCATGCCGGGCATGTTCAAGTCCGTTACAATCAGATCCGGGCGTTCGCTCCGGGCCATGCCCAGCGCCTCGTTTCCGTCCTGAGTATCCAGAATCCGGAACTCCGTGTCTTCCGGGGTGGCATAGACGAGGGACAGGATCAGATTCTCGTCGTCGGCGAGCAGGGTCGTTTTCATCGTTCTGTCCCAAATATTTGTAGCTGTATTTCCTGCCAGACGGTGTGGTTCACTCGATCCGCCACGGACCTCTGTTGTGTACGCTTATTGTCCTGAGTCACAGTCAGATACCCAGGAGGCGTTCAATATTTCCTGGGGGCGGGAATCGTTTCGATTTGATCCCAATCAAGAGGTTTGTCTGGCTCACAATACTTCGAAACGAAGACATCGGGGCTTATTGCGGTTCATAGCGATCAGACGGGTTTGCATTCGAATGTATCATTGGGCCGGCGGGGATCCCGAGCAGGGCTTTCGGGGATCCGGGGAAGGGCTGGCGGGGATCCCGAGAATTAGTCGAGTTTTAGGGACACATTTCAGGTGGCGGTGGGTGCCGGAATGTGTGCCAATCTTAGTTGGAAATTGAAACGGCTCCAAACCCCATGGTTTGATGGTATTGGAAGAAACAACATCAAGCCTGTAAGAGAAAGGAGCCGAGATGAGGAGTCTGTTACGTTCGGTAAAGAAACGCAAGAAGTCGCGTGTGCTGGGTGAGGTCGAGGTCCTGAGCCGGGAGGAATACTCGGGACTGGAATTGGACTCGAAGGTGGAGATGATTCGGGCGTTGATCCCACTGGGGTTGATGCACGTGGAGGAGTTGCTCGACGAGGAAGTGAAGTCGTTGGCGGGTGAGCGATACGCACGAAAGGAGGCGGCGTTGCGGGGCCGGCGACACGGGAGCAATCCGGGGACCGTGGGGCTGGGTGGCCAGCGGGTGCCGGTTCGGGTGCCTCGAGTGCGCAGCGTGGCGGGCGGGGAGATTCCGCTTCGGACCTACGAGGAACTCAGTCCGGGTGGCGCGGTGAACGAGCTACTGCTCAGACGTGTGCTGTATGGGATCTCCTGCCGGAACTATGAATCGGCCGCTGAAGCGATTCCGGGAGCGATCGGACTGTCGAGTTCGACGGTGTCTCGAGGATTCGTCCAGGCGAGTGCCGCGAAACTTCGGGAGATGCAGGAGCGGGATCTGAGTGGCGAGGACGTCGTGGCGATCTTCCTGGACGGGAAGGCGTTTGCCGACGCCCTGATGGTAGTGGCCCTGGGCGTCACGCTTTCGGGCGACAAACGCTTCTTGGGCTTCGTGGAGACCGACACGGAGAACGAGCAAGTGCTGACTCCGTTTCTCCGTTCGTTGATGGAGCGGGGCCTGGACATCTCTGAAGGCGTGCTGGTGATTGTCGACGGCGGCAAAGGTCTGCGGGCGGCGGTCAAGAAGGCATTCAGGAATCGAGCCCTGGTCCAACGCTGCCAATGGCACAAACGCGAGAACGTCGTGAGATACCTATCGAAGACCGAGCAAGCCGTGTGGCGACGCCGGCTGCAGCGGGCCTACGAGCGCCCGGAGTACGACGAAGCTCGGGCGGCGCTCGGAGAGCTCCATGGAGAGCTCGAGGAGCGAAACCAATCGGGGGCTGCGAGCCTTGAGGAAGGCCTGGAAGAGACCCTCACGTTGCATCGGCTCGGCGTGTACGGGGTCTTGGGCCGTTCGTTCAAGACGACGAATTGCCTGGAATCGGTCAATGCCCTTGTCGAGGAAAGGTGTGCGAAGGTCGATCATTGGAAGAACTCGAGTCAGCGGCAACGCTGGTTGGCGACGGCGCTCATCGACATCGAACCGCGCCTGAGGAAGGTGATCGGCTACCGTCATCTTCCAAAGCTCCGCGAAGCCCTCCAGCGAGAGCTGAAAATTGAGGCGAAGACGTCGACGAGATCGAAGAAGAAGGTTGCATGACCCATCGTGAGCCGTGGAGAGTTTCAACTAAGAATGGGCTTGACTCGGGTGCCGCTTTAAAAGTGTTAAATTGTCGGGAATCCTTACGGTTTTGCTGAGCGATGCCGCGTCTCATCTAACCACTCCTGTATCTTTGAGTTAAGCTGTGGCCCACCTCCGCCCGGGCGGCGCGGGGTGTCGGATTTCTTCACAACTTCACTCCGCCGTCTGGAGCACGCTGACATCGCAGATTCTGCGGAAGTTACAGATTCTAAGCAATTAAGTGTGCGATTTCCGCGATTTCAAAGCAATGGACCGGTCCGTGCTGTAGTAATTGGTGTGATAACTGGGCAGGTCTGACTCTAGTGGAGAGGGTTTCCGCCCGGTTTCAACGAGGTGAAATAGTCGATATGTCGTTGTTTCGAGACAGATTCAGTGAAGCGTTCCTCCGCGATCCGAAGCCCACGGGCGGCGATTCGCTCATAAAGAACGCCGTCATCCCAAAGCTCGCAGACGGCATCGAACCACGGCTGAATTTCCTCTTCGGCGGGAACCCTGAAGGTTTCAGGCGTCAACCAGTCGGGCAGGGGCAGCACACGGCCGGCTCCACCCGCAGCATAGTCTCCGCCAACCACCTCGGACAGGGCTCCCCGGTCGCTAACGAGGGGAGGAACGCCGTTGATCATTGCCTCGGCCGCCACGCGTCCGAATCCTTCCACCCAGACCGACGGAACCAGCAGCAGGCGGGTGAGGGCAAAGTAGTCGGCCGGGTAGTCGACCGCAGGCGCCGCCACGATATGCGGGTACTGACTGAAGTCGATGTCCGGAAAGGTATTCAGGGCGCCCGCACTGCACCCGGACTGAATCACGAGAATGGGGATATCAGGCCGTTTCGAGCCGAGCATGTCGGCCAGACGCGCAAATGGGAACAGCCCCTTATGGGGCGCCGGATGGACGAAGGTCACGAACCGGCGCAGCTCTTTGGGAGCGAGCACCTCCGACCATGGAATCGGTGGTTCGATGGCCGTGCTGGTCAGACCGATTTTCTGCCGGTACAGTTCCGTCAGGAATCGACTGCAGGTCAGGACGTGGTCCACGGATTCGAAATGGCTCGGGTCATAGTACCCGTCGGTTCGCAGGTTGAATACCGTGGTAACGCCTCGTTTTCGGGCAGCCGCCAGAGCCAGTCGGATTGCCGGTTGCCCCTCGGCAGCGATCAGCAGGTCTGGGTCAAAATCGTCGAGGAGTGCGTCGAACAATTCCCGATAGCGGTTGGTATAAGCCCGGTCGGCATAGGTGTCGGTACCCGGCTCGGTCAACAACAGCGTGATCGGCACGCCTTGCGTGTCGTAGTGAACAACAGGTGGTGCCCTGAGGGTTTGTCCCCCGATGGGGCCAGAGGCAGGAGAAACGCCCAAATCGCCCAGGTGCTCCTCGATCGTAAAGGGGACGGGGCTTCCGAAGAAGGAAGTCGTCAGGACGTGGCACTTGTGGCCCGCTTCCGCCAGCCAGTGGATGATCGTGCGGAGGCTCCGCATCGCACCGGCAGTAGGGTCGGTGATGCAATTCGTGTTGGCTAACAGAATTCGCATGGGCGACAAATTACATGCCCGCGCGGAGTGAGTCAATTTCAATGTGGGGACCGTCGTTGCATGAAGCATGACGGATTCCAGCAAACATGGAGCAAATATATGTCTGAAGATAAAATTCGTGACGCTGAGTCTCAGGACGAGACAAAACAGCCGCTCGATACAAACCGTTCTAAGATACTGCGGCGTGCCGCGACGCTCGCTGCGACCCTTGTGCCGGTAGCCACCGTTGTGGCCACGAATCCGTCAATGGCGCAAGGCTCCGCCTGCTTCATAGGTGGTGTGTTCTTTCCAGTGTGCCCAACCGTGCCCGAGCCGACTTCGGCCGTGATTATCGGTGTGGGAGTCGTCGGGTTGGCACTGGTCGCGAAGCGCTTAAAGAAGTAAGCCACAGTTAGTCTGTGCGCACGTTCCGGGTGGTTCGACCGACGCAGCAAGCGGATGCCAGTCAACTGAGGCCACCCGTGGAGTGAAGGCCGGCAAAGACAGCGGCACTGTGAAGACGGTCTTCGCGTTCCAATTGTAGCCGGCCGGCACGGTCTTATGCTGTCTGCAACCGTCGGTCGACTTGCGCCCCACTGCGCGGAGATGTCTGGGTTGATCCGGGGTCTGGGTTGATCCGGCATGGATGCGCCGCCTGTGAATGGGCGTCGGACACAACTCGATTTTCGAATCCTTCCAAATCCCTCAGGCCCGTTGTCGATCCCTCGATAGAACGCTGAGCGTACGCGCTTCCGGGCATGAAGCGCTGCTCGAGACGATTCTTCCGAATTGATACTGCGCGCTGAGAGCTGTTCTCGAACTAATTCGACCCCGGCCAGACCACACCCTGATCAAGCTCGGTCACCGGACCAAGCCCCATGTATACGAACTTCTGCAGTCGCTTTCCTTCGTATGTCTCTGTCGTATAGATGTTCCCGGCCGAATCGGTCGCGATGCTGTGGACACCGAAGAACTGGCCGGGGTAGCGTCCGCCATCGCCGAAGCTGGTCAGGACTTCCAGCGTGTCTCGCTGGATGATGTATACCTTCTCGTTGACGCCATCGGCGAGATAGATATACGTCTGTTCCGGATCTCTGGAAAACGTCAGATCCCACACAGACCCCGAGCCCAGTGTCTGCGGTGCGAAAAACGCTTCCTTCACGAACGTTCCGTCGGTCTGGAACTGTTGAATCCGGTCACCCGCGCGATCGCAGACGTACACGAAACTGTCATTGGAGATCTCGGCGCAATGGACCGGGTTGCGGAACTGCTGGGCGGGCGGCGCGTCCGGGTCGTAGGGTGCGAGATCGGTATCGTCGGGCATGTTGCCATATGCGCCCCAGTAGCGTTTGAACTCTCCCGTGGTCGCATCGATCACGGCGACACGCTTGTTCAGATAGCCATCCGCGATATAGACCTCGTTCGTATTTGGATCGACCGAAATCTTGGCCACGCGTCCGAAATTCTCCAGATCATTGCTTCCGCCGTTCATTCCGGCACGGCCGATTTGCATTAGAAACGTGCCATCGCGCGCGAACTTCAACAAATGCGCATCGGTTTCGCCGTTTCCACCGATCCAGACATTGTCCATGTGATCGACTGTAATCCCATGATTGGACTCGGGCCATTCGTAACCTTCGCCGGGGCCGCCCCAGTAACTCACGAGGTTTCCTTCCGGATCAAACTCAAGAACGTTCGGGGCGGGGATGCAGCACACTCCGATGGGAGGATCGGCCGCGGCTCCGGCTTCCGTGATCGGATTGAGTGTCGTTTGCCGGTGGATGACCCAGATATGATCCCGCGAATCAACCGACACGCCGATGGTTGAGCCCAGGATCCAGTGGTTTGGCAGGGGTTTCGGCCACAGCGGATCAACCTCGAACATCGGCGCCTGAGGTCCGGTGGCAACGGGGTCCGGTGTAGTGCTCTCAACCGCTGTCCCCGCCTGACAACCCAGTGCCATGAGAAACGAAAGACAGGCCAGGGCGCAATAAAGCTTCGACTGCTGCATGATTCTTCGTCCTCCCTTAAGGAGCAAGCTGTTGAGCCGCAGAATTAATAGTATTGGTTGCGAATGGCGCCAGTATAACCGCCTTTGTCTACCTTCCCAAGATTTTTGCCGGGCCGGTTTGGAACCGTCGACCCCGTCAGCCGTCTACGCGGATCCAGTCCTTGAGTGTGGGTTTCGCAACCTTGCCCATGGCGTTTCGCGGGAGCGTATCCACGATCCGCAGTTTTCTGGGGACCTTGTACGGAGACATGAAATCTTTACTCCAGGCTTTCAGTTCATCCAGAGTCAGAGTCGTGTCCCCCTTCAGGACCACGAAGGCAGTCACTGCTTCTCCCCAGGTTTCGTCGGCCACACCGATGACGGCACATTCACTGATCTTTTCATGGTTCAGTAGAGCGCCTTCGATCTCCAGTGCCGACAACTTATAACCACCCGACTTAATGATGTCGATCGAAGATCGACCCATGATTCTGAAGTAGCCCCGTTCCACAATTGCAACGTCGCCGGTGCAGAACCACCCGTCATGAAAGCTGTCGCCAGTCGCCCGGGCATTGTTCCAGTATTCGAGAAAGACACCGGGTCCTTTGATTCTGATTTCACCGGGAACATTCTCTTCAACGATGATCTGGTTGTCCTCATCAAAGAGAGCCGCCTCGACTCCCGGCAGGGGCACACCGACGGCCCCCGCCCGGCGTTCTCCGGCGTACGGATTCGAAAGGCCCATGCCGATTTCAGTCATTCCGTAGCGTTCAAGTAAGGTTTGACCGGTCCGCTCCCGCCATTGGTTGAAGAGACTCACCGGGCAGGCCGCCGAGCCCGAGACATTGAGCCGCATGGCCTTGAACCCTGTGCAGATTGCACTCCGATCCTGTTCCGAAAGACCCTCCAGATACTGAATTATTTTGACATAGACGGTGGGTACGGCCATGAAGACCGAATACTGGCCGCGGGCGATCTGTGCAAGAATGGTCGACAACTCAAACCTGGGGAACAAATGAACCGTCGCTCCCGATGCCAATCCGCAACACAACACGTTAATGATCCCATGCACATGGTGGAGGGGCAGAAACAGGGGGATGGTGTCGTCGTTCTGCCATGCCCATGCTTTGATCAGGGTACCGATCTGTGAACGGATGTTGCCGTGAGTCGTAATCACTCCCTTCGGCTTGTTGGTGGTGCCGCTGGTAAATAAAAGCAGTGCCCGACGGTCATCGGTGACGGCCGGCAGGGATCGGATTTCGCCCCGCCCGACTTTATTGACCGTCGCCATCTCAATGTTTCTCGAAGAGCAGAGCTCTTTCACGGTTTGCTGAAACTCGTGATCGGCGATCAGACGGCCGACGCCTGCGCTTGACAAGGCGTGATCAAGTTCCGGGATCGTCGAGGCCGTATTCAGAGGCACCGCAATACCGCCGGCTCGCCAGATACCCAGCAAGGTCGTGACATAGTCCAGGCTGGCCGGCATCGCAAAGGCGATACGCTGCTCCGACAGGTCCGCCCCGTTCCCGAGTAGTCCACTCGCAAACCGACGGACCCGTCGATCCAGTTCGGCATACGTACAGGTACCTTCTCCGTAAACCAGGGCCACTTTTCCGTTGGTCTCGTTTAACCCCGGAAAGCAGCCTTGAGTATTAACCGATTGATCGTTCATAGGTGATTTCCAGTCGAGCCACGTATGCACGACGCGTCTCGTTCGGGGATCGCGACGCAGCCCGTCAGGTGAGGGCTCTGACGATGAAGAACAGCACAGATGGAGCCATCAGTGCACCAAACCCTGTGTAAAATGTTGCCGTCATCGCTCCATAGGGCACCAGCCTGGGATCGGTCGCCGCCAGACCACCGGCGACACCACTGGTCGTGCCCATCAGACCTCCGAAAACCATGGCTGATTGAGGATTATTGAGACCGATAAAAGGTGCCACGATCGGCGTTCCGACCATTACCAGGATCGATTTGACCAACCCTGCGGCAACCGACAACGCAATAACCGCATTGTCGGCTCCGAGGGCGTCTCCGGTTACCGGGCCCACAATATAGGTCACCGCACCGGCGCCAATCGTTGTGATGCTGATGGCGTCGCTATAGCCGAACAGAACCGCCACTACGGCTCCAACCACGAATGACACCACGACCCCGGCAACGATAGAAATCATACCGGCAAGTCCCGATCTTCTGAGTTCACCCAGGTGCACGCCGAATGCCGTAGCCACGATCGCGAAATCTCTCAGCATGCCTCCGCCCATCACACCGATCCCAGCCAGTAGAGGGATGTTGGCCACTCCGGTCTGGCCCCCGGTCAGTTTGCCGCCCCAGTACGCGGCGATGAGGCCCACAATGATCGCGATGGCCGAACCGTGAATGCGACCCCGGGTCAGCCTGTTGGAAACGACATAGGATACCCACACGGTTGCGCCGACGACGGCAAAGGCAACGACGAGATAGTTTCGATCAGCGACCTTGAGCAGCAAATCCATCATTGCGCCCCGGTCACGGAATCGGACTGATTCCGGGAACCGTCCGCAACGTTATCGTTCGCTTCGCGATCCCGGCCGCCCCGGACTGGGCCTTCGGCCCCGGAGCGGCCCGGGCCGTCGCCACCATTTCCACCGTTGGACCCGATCCTGCTGAGCACAGGCACCAGCGCGAAACTGACGAGGACGGCCCCGCTCCCGGCCACCAGGGCCAGCAGTCCTCCGGCTGCAGCCGCCGCCACATTCTGGCTGGCGGCCATGGCGACAACGATGGGAATATACATGGAGCTCCAGAACTTGATTCCAGTGCCCGACGCTCCGTCAACCAGAGATTTCATTCGGGTCGAGCTGCACGCCAGAACCAGCATCATCATCGCAATGCCGACACCACCGACATTGGCGCTGACGCCGAGCAATATTCCCAGTACCTCTCCTGCCAACATGCCCCCTAACAGGCAGGTGGCCAACATCGCAACTCCGTAGATAACCATCTGATCTTGATCCTCTAATTCTCGTTAGTTATGTCGACATGCTACTGGCCTGCGTATCGGATGCTGCGTCCGCTCTCGGGGAGCGTCAGACTCACAGTCCCTGTTCGATCGCGTGCCTTTCATCGATAGCCGTGTTCGGTCCGATCCGGGTGCTGGGAGCACGGTTCACCCCGCGAACCCGGGATCTATTCCTAGATTCCTAGGGGTTGACGGTCCTGAACTTCTGAATCCGTCGGCCTTCCTGTTCAGCCACGTAGACACTGCCCTCTGAATCGACCGCAATGCCATGCGGCAGAGTGAACTGTCCCATATAGCGTCCGGGACCCCCACCGAGACTCGACAGCACCTGTCCGGTCTGGCGATCGAGGATATCGATCATCGTACTGTGCTGGTTTGCGACGAACATGAGGCGCTGATCGGGATCTTTGGAGAAAGCCAGAACGACGGCCGTACCACGCATCCCGCTCAGGCGGCCCGCGGGCGAGGTGTAGGGTTGCCAGGGCACGTCGATGTTCCGGATGAAGTTCCCCATTCGGTCGAACACCTGGATTCGGTCCGCTTCCCGGTCACAGACGTAAACCCGGCCATCGCCGCTTAAGCGCAGGCAGTGGGGCAGCGCTGTGAGGTCGGATTCGGCCGCCGTGCGGTGGAGGGCCCACTGACGGAGAAAGTGACCGTCGCCGTCGAGTACAGCGATCCGCTGGTTGCCTCCCAGTAGTTCCCCGTCGGCGACATAGATTTCGCCGGTTGTGGCGTCCACATCGATGCTGGCGGGCAGGAAAAACTGAGCACGGTTCGAATTGAGGGGGCGGCCTTCGCGGCTCCCGTCCGAAGAGTCGTAAACTCCGGTTTCCCCGATCTGGAGGAGCAACTCGCTGCCATCGTTGGAGTACTTCTGTGCAACGCCCGATGCGGAGGCAATGATCCAGACATTGTAGTCTTCATCGACATGGCAATCATGAAGCCGGTCCCCCAGCTGTTCCCGGGTCCCCCAGGAGCGGACGACGTTGCCATCCGGATCGAATTCGATCACCGCGGGTGCCGGTCGGGCCCCATCGAGGTCTTCTGGATCTATATTTCCGCGATTGAGGATCAACACGTGATCCCGGTCGTCGATGCACATCCCGCCCAGACCGCCCGTAATCCATCCGTCAGGCAGAGGCAGCTTGGGCCAGTAGGGATCGACCGCATAGAGTGGAACCTGCGGCGCCTGCGCTCGGAGTGGATTAGCGATACCAGTCGCAAGTGACAACACCGCGCAGGATCCGCCGATCAATCGAAGGACAGCTTTGTTCAATCTCATATTCACCTCAATACGTTCCGGTCAAGATACACCGCACTCGAATCTTCGCACAGAGCATATGCGGAATTACCTTGCATGTCTTCCGGGTATTCGTCGGGAGGCCCGCCAGGCCGCTTGACGGTCTGGTTCGATACGGAGTCGTCAGCGCAAGACGCCCACCGCGTGGGCGAGGGAGGTGTGCTTAACAGTATGTCGGGGAGCCCGGCCAGGCTCAACCGAGCACGGGCGGATGAAACTGGCGCCCAAGAAGGCAAGCCGTGAGAAATAGTGTTTAGAGGACTCTTGGTGATCACCTCGACGCACAATGCGATACACACGCACGAATTTTGAAACGTTCACCCAACGGAGGACCGGGCCAATCGGGTGTATCTCAATGAGAAACGACATCGTCTTCTAGAGACGAAGGTCGACCGTCTCTCTGTCTCGTGCGCTCGAGTATGACGGTCCGGGTCACGTCTCGGCTCGGTAAACGGCGACCGAATTCGTAACTCAGCACGCCGCCCAGCATTATCAGGATCAACGACACCCAGCGGAGGGCTGAGCGCCGCCCGTGACCGGCCGTATTCCGGAGGATTCGTATCCGCTCTTTACTGTTGAGGGCGCGGATTTTTTCAAATTTGCTGTACAGGCGGTAGCTGCGACCGTAGGTGTATAGCTTTTGAAACCACTTCCAGATGCTGGTGATCTCCAGGTGTTTCACCCGGACGTCGGGCACAAAACGTATGGCGTCGCAGGAATAAGAGTCGATCACGCGGTGGACAAAAACCACATCCGCCCCCCGGAGTAGCTCGAGGAACGGTCCCGTACGGTCTAACACGGTCCGACGCACGGCCATATTGTTGGTGTACCCGTAGAAAATTTCCTTGTTAGTTCCCGAGAGTATGAAACGCGCTTTCGCTGTTTCGTAATCGCTGAACAGAGCCAGACCCGACGATTCCGTTGCGAAACGTGTTGTCCCCTGAACCAGGCCGACTTCGTGCAGGTCCATCACGTTGTGAATTTGCTGCAGCCAGTCGGGGGCAGGTGAGCAGTCGGAGTCGGTGAACGCAATGATTGATCCCCTCGCCTCGGCCAGGCCACGGTTACGCGCGGCGTACGAACCCGCTCTTGGCTCGGCCAGAAGCTTAACCCGCGGAACATAGCGGAGGACAATATCCCGGGAACGATCCGTTGAGTTGTTGTCGATCAATATGAGCTCTGAGGACTCTTTCGGGTAGTTCTGCGCTAGCAGGGCGCGGATACATTCCTCAATGTATGCTTCCGAATTGTGGAATGGCACTATGACCGAGATATGCATAAGTCCATCCTTAGTCGGGTCTGCTATCGCCGATTGGCGTTGATTGTAGAGCGCGAGATGAACACCGGATTGGATCGGCGCAGGTGGGGTTCTCCGGTGGGCCATTCGTTCACCTGCTCGTAGATCCCGAAGAGCGCATAATCCCGCGACTCTAAGTGCCGTTTCAGGATCTCGAACGGTACGTGCCGGTTATTCCCGGGGTTCATCCCTGCCTCCAACTCGACGAGGTCGATCCGCTGTTCCGAGAGCATCCGTTCCCCGCCCTGAAGGACGTCCAGGTCGCCGCCCTCGGTGTCAATCTTCAGGTAACTGATCCGCGGTATTTCGCTGTTGCTGCAGAAGCGGTCCAGCGTGTCGACATTGACGGCCTCTGTCGCGGAACCGTTCCTGATGCGGTCCTTGGCCTGGCCTTCCAGAAAAGTCAGCTTGGAGTCGTCCTCCAGATGAATCACTCCCTCCCGTGCCGCCGAACCGAAGGCCAGGCGAAAACACTTCACAGGTGCATCGCTCGGTATATTCTTTTTCAGTTGAAGCAGCGATGCGCTGACCGGTTCGAAGCAATAGATCTCGGCAGTGGGAAACCACTCCAGAAATTGTTTCGCAGATTGTCCGACGTTGGCGCCGACATCGAATACAACTTCCCCCCGGTAGTGGGGCAGTGAATTTTGAATATCCTGGAAAATGTTGGGTCCGCGGGGACAGCGTCCCGAAAGCCCGTAATCGGTGAGTCGCCACAGGAGGTCTCCCAGCCGCTTCAGGAGGCTCACCGGACCCCCGAACGTGAACGGTTCCCGAAGTCGTACTGGCTTCCAGGGTGAGCCGCGAGACGTACTGGCACGGCGCTGGTCACAACTGTGGAGTCCTGTCCGTTATTGCTTGCACCGCCTACCTCCGGGTATCGGTGGCACGAGACTGGACGGTGATTCCGGAGCGGCCCAGTTTCGTGCTTGTTGTGGAAACCACAGAATGCGGCGCACTCGGCTACGGACAGTCGAAGTAAATTAGCGCTTCCCAGCCCATTAAAATCAAACACTTAGGGACGTGGGCCTCGGTGCACGTCCTTTTCGCTTGTCAGCTTGCTACCAGTCTCATTACCCTCGCCAGTGGGACCGCCGATTCATTGTGCGATCCGGCAACTGTGGTCGTCGGAAAAGTGATACTGAATCAAGGTCTAGTATTTTGCAAGAATTATAAGAATTCATGGTTAAGCGAGCCAAGACATACTGGCTGATTCCATATTTGGCGGTCCTGATTGCCGCTTTCCTGCCCCTGGAATCTATTGCCCACGAGATACCCAGCGACGTTACCGTCCAGGCATGGATCCGGCCGGAACAGGGACGATTGCACGTCTTGATGCGTGTTCCGCTTGAGGCCATGGCCGATATGAACTGGCCGACGCGGGGACCCGGCTATCTCGACCTTGCACAGGTCGATGGTGTACTGCGAAATGCGGCCACGTTGTGGATCGCCAACGATGTTGAGATCTACGAGGACGGTCGGCGCCTTCCCATCCCGACAATTACAGCCGCGCGCGTGTCCTTGCCCTCGGATCCCTCGTTTGCGTCCTATTCTCAGGCCCACGCGCACATCACGACCGGCCGGTTGGCTGAAACCATTGATCTTTACTGGCAACAGGGAATGCTGGATGTTGCACTCGAATACCCGATTCGGTCGGATCAGTCCGGGTTTTCCATTCGCCCTGGATTAGAGCGGCTGGGACTTCGGGTGCTTACCGTTATTCGATTCGTACTCCCTGACGACACCGTGCGCGCTTTCGAGGTTTTTGGTGATCCCGGCATTGTCAGGCTTGATCCCCGGTGGTACCAGGCGGCGGGCCGATTCGTGGAGTTCGGATTCTTCCACATCCTGGACGGTCTCGACCACCTGCTGTTCCTGTTGTGTCTCGTCATCCCCCTCCGCCGCTTCCGTTCGCTCGTGATGGTCGTCACGTCCTTTACCTTCGCTCACTCGATCACCCTTGTCGCCTCCGCGTACGGTCTCGCGCCCACTTCGTTGTGGTTTCCTCCTCTGGTTGAAACTCTGATCGCAATGTCCATCGTCTACATGGCGATCGAGAACGTTGTCTCGACCAACGTCGAGCGCCGCTGGATGATGACGCTCGGCTTCGGCCTGGTTCATGGCTTTGGCTTCTCGTTCGCGCTGCGCGAAACTCTCCAGTTTGCCGGTTCGCACCTGCTCGGATCCCTTTTGGCGTTCAATATCGGCGTGGAACTCGGCCAGCTTTTTGTTCTTGCGCTGGTCATACCGGCACTGGGTCTGTTGTTCCGCTATGGGGTTGCCGAACGAATCGGGACGATTGTGCTATCTGTGCTGGTTGCCCATACAGCATGGCACTGGATGGTCGATCGAGGCGAAATTCTCCGTCAGTATCCATGGCCGGAATTGAGCGCTTCGCTTCTCACGCTGGCCGCGGGCTGGCTGATATTCGGCGTGGTTCTCGCGGGGCTGGCCTGGCTGGTGTCCGGTTTCCTGAGTCGCCGGGCTGAGGCGCGACGGGTCGACGAGCCGGTTATTCCAGCCCGGGAAATGGGAGATTGAGGTCGTATGGCGTCGTCGGGCAGCGTGTGAGCCGGTTAGAGTCAGACTCTACTGGAAGGTATGCGTTGCTTGAGGCAGCGAATCATGATCCACCCGATCGAATCTGCATTTGAGGGCGAGCGGCCAGCCCATCGCTGTCGGGCTGCCTGTGATAGCCTTCGTGGGATGATCGGCGAATCGACTGATTGTACGGGATTGGGCAAACCCGGGGGACGCACCAGCAGGCTGCTGAAAAACGCAGTTTATCAGCCGTCTGCGGCGCGGCACACGATGTGCCGCCATTTTCGATCGCTGTAAGCCATTGAAAATGTGAGCCAACCGAGAATCACACTTCTCGGGTGGCGTTGCTGAAAATGCCAATGATGGCTTTTTCAGCATCCCGCTAGTTCTCAACGGAACCGGCGACCGATCCGGTTTCGATAGCCTGACTTAAGGAGTAAAGGAAAGATGGAGACTACTGGAAGAGACCCGTTGCGTAGGGCTTCGGATGCGGCCCTGTTGTGCGTCATGGCCGTCACCTGCATGTTTGTTGGCGTTTCGGATGCCTCCGCGCAGGTGTTCGATCTGAGCCGGGTGCCGACCATATCCGAGGTGCCGAATAGTTTCATTGGCACATGGGACTGGGCGACACCGCGCCAGAACTGTGGTTCCGGAACAGATTCCTATGGAAACCCGCTGGTGGCAGGTCTGGGCCAGGGAGGCACGGCCGAGAACCCTGCCCCACTCTGCCAGTGGCCGATCGATCAACTGGAACAGGTCCTGAATGGAAGAGGTCGCGCCTGGATGGAATTCATAAACGGGGATGATGCGGTGTCACCCCGCTGGACCTGTCAGATGGCGAGCCTGGGGACCCAGTTGACCGAAGGTTACCTCCGCGGTTTCTCCAAGCGACCGGACGCCTTCGTAATGCACTTCGAACAATCGAACTGGATCCGCGAAGTATGGATGGACGGCCGGCAGCACCCGCCCGCAGCACTCTCGTATTCTCACGGGCATCCCATCGGGTGGATGGATGGTGACACCCTCGTCGTCGAAACCACAAACTTCACCTGGGATCCCGATGGCTACGATGACCACTCGCATGTGGCCCGGTCTCACATGGCCACATGGGTGGAACGTTACCGGCTCATCGATAACGACACGATGGAGCTGTCCATCACTGCAAAAGATCCCCTGTTCCTGAAGGAACCGTTTACTTTCGTAGGCACACTGGAAAGAACCGACCAGGACATGATCGGAACCTGGGATTGCGATCCTGAATCCGCCGTTAAGGAGCTGTATCAGACATTCCAGAATCCCTATGCGGACGATACGACAAGCGAATACTACCTCTTGAGGTAGGCAATACCGCGAGGTTCAGCGCTAAACCGGACCCCCGGGCTCCAGTGGGCGAGGCACGCGCCATACGAAGGCCCGGCCTGACCTTTTCTGGCGGGACAGGCCGATTTCACGCTCGAGGTTCCGGGTCCAGGTCGGGCACGGACGCTCGTACCCGAGTGCAAGGCGTTGCCGCAACTCGGCCCAGGTCAGACCCTCGGGATGGCGCCGGAGAGCGTCACTGATGGCTTCTCTGAACTCGATATAGCGCATACTCTTTTCACCGGCTTAGCTTGGGCCAGACACCGGTCGTCAATCGATAGGCCGCTCCCAGCCCTGTTCGAAGTGTTCTTCCCAGTTCTGCGCCCAGGGACGACCGAAGTAGTCGATGAAACCGTCATCGATGAACAGGAGCTGAGTGGGTCGACCGTCCGAACCATTGACGATCGTGCTCTGGACACGGCATTGATTGAACGTGTAGCGTGCTTCAGGGCTGTCGAGGCCGTTCCGCCGGATCAATGGCGTTGTCTGGGTCAGTGGCCGGGTGAACGCTTCGGGGTCGTAAAACGTCGCCTCGACGGTTATGCCACTCCCGTCCGGGCTCGTCTGGAAGACTTCGATGATCTCAAGCTCATCGCTGAACTCAAACATCGAATGCGACAGCGTCCAGGCGATGTTATTGGCCGTCCAGGTCACCAGGGTATCGCCGTCCCAGAATCCAATCATTTCGCCCCACCATTGCGGCACCTGTTGGGTGTGTTGCTGGCCAATGTGCACCTTCCGGAGGAAGTTGTCCGCAACGCCGCTCAGGAATTGAACCTGGTTCGGTGTGACCATGACTTCGATCTGCCTGATCGCCGCCTGTCCCCACCAACGCATGATTCCTTCCGGATAGCAGAAAGAAGCGTTCCATTGGGGTGAATTATTGACTCCTTCGTGGTAGTTCTGCTGGGTCATCCGCTTCTGATACTCCGGGGTCAGGAGCGATATCATGGTTGCACTCTGGAGGTTCCGGCCATAGGTCCACTGCTCGTCCGCCGCCCCGCGCGCATACCATCCATCCCAGTTGGGCAGCGTGTCGCGCGTGTGGACCGTGGGGCCTCCCCCCGCTTCGGCGTCCGCCATCAGAGCCAGGTAGTGTTCCTCCGCGGTCTGGTATGGGTAAGGGCTTGCGATATCGGCAATGTCCCGATCCAGATTGCAGTCACCCCAGAAACCGACCCGCCCCGCCCGCCACATATCCGTCAGCTGCCGCGGCGTGTTGCATCGGGTGTAACGCTTGTCGGTCCAGTGCTCGCGATCGAAGTAGAAGTTGTCGCTCGAAAACAAGTCGATCGGCAGCGGTTCCAGCCCCGCGGGCGGTCCCGGATCAACTGCAGGCTCGCCGCGCCCACGTCCCCGCTGAGCCGACGCAGGAGACACACCGATCGCCACCAGGGCAATCAACGTGAGCGTCACCATCGAAGATGTCCGCATCCGTGAAGTACCCATCTATAATTCCTCCCTCTGTCGTTATGGCCGGAACTTGCCGGAGTTCAGTGCCGACTCTGTGTCCGAATGCGTCATTTCCATGATGGCATGGGGCGCGCGTCGCCCTTTCATGCAGCAGGTATCTCTTCCTGGAAGAAACGTGCGGGAAGGGATCCGCGTCACCCAGAGCCGATGCGGCAACGGGTGACGCAGAAAGGGTTCAGTCTCCACCCAGAAAAACTTGACCGGTTTCGACGGTGCAGCCGCCCGCAGGCATCGTCATCCCGCAGGAAATGAGCCGTCCGGCTGTGTTGGTCATGGCCCCGAAGGTGCGTCCATCTCGAAGCGGGTTGAGGGTGACGGTAATGATTGTACCCAGAGGAAAACTATCGACGGTCACACCGGAACGCGCCAGCGAAGCAGCTGACGAGGTCTCCACACCCCATTGAACCGGGCGCCCGTTCTCCATTACTTCACTGCCATCCGGGTTCAGCAACGCAAAGATGAGCTGGGCGTGGTTGGAACCCGGAATGTATCGCGTGAGCTTTCCGGTGACCGTTTTCTCAATGGTCTGGTCATACATCGCGAAAGAGTGGTGAGAATAGACCGGCGGGGTCATGATGCCCACAGACATAATGCCGACAATTGCTGCAACGACCCAGGCGTTCATCGATATCTTATTCATAACGCGCTCCTGATTATTTTCGTAACGAGTCTCGATCAATCCGTTGGCTTTTGCCAGCCTTGTTCGAAGTGTCTCTCCCAATTCTGCGCCCATGGACGGCCAAAGTAATCCACATATCCTTCATCAGTAAAAATAAGCTGGGTCGGCCTTCCGTCGGCGCCGTTGACGATCGTGCTCTGAGTGCGACACTGTTTGAACGTATACCGATTGTCTGGGTCATCAGGCTCGAAACGCTTTATCCAGGGCGTAACCGTATGCAGCGGCTCGGCGAACGCGATCGGATCGTAGAAAGTTGCTTCAACGATCAGCCCGTTTCCATCCGGATTCGGCCTGAACGCTTCGATCACTTCGAAGTTGTTACTGAACTCCGGCATGGAGTGCGACAGTTTCCAACCCTGGACGTTGGCCGTCCAGGCGATGAGGGTGTCACCGTTCCAGAATCCAACCGTTTCGCCATACCATTGAGGAACCCCAGCTTGCACGTGCTCACGGCCGATGAGAACCTTACGCAGGAAGTTGTCCGCCGTGCCGCTGAGAAACTGGATCTGATGCGGGGTCATTAAGACTTCATAACCTCCGCCGACGGCGGCCTGGGACCACCAGCGCCAGAGCCCTTCGGGATAGCAAAAGGCGGCCATCCACTGAGGTGCGTTGCTGACGGCTTCATGGTAGGTCTCTTGAGCCATGTGTTCCTGGTACTGGGGCGTCAGCAGCGACAGCATCGTGGCGGTTTGGAGGTTCCGGCCCCAAACCCACTGTTGCTCGGGCGCTCCCCGGTTGTAGTTCCCATCCCAGTGCGGCAGTGTTTCCCGGGTATGCATCGTGGGACCGCCGTCTGCGCGGGCCTGGGCGTACAACGCTCTGTAATGTTCTTCAGCGGTCTCGTGGATGTAGGGACTCACGATATCGGCGATGTCCCGGTCGAGGTTACAGTCACCCCACCCGCCAACGCGGCCCACTCGAAACATATCGGTCAGCTGGCGGGGTGTATTGCACCGGGCGTAGCGCGGGTCTGTCCAATATTCCCTGTCGAAATAGAAGTTTTCGGTCGTCCACATGTCCACCGGAAGAGCCTCGATTCCCGGTGGTGGCGTCTGATCTGAAGAACCGCCCTGTATCAGTTGTGCGTTGGCAACACGAGCCAGAGGGGTCCCGGCTGCAACTAGGGCGAATAGAGATGCGAAGGCAACTTTCTGGCGTGAGGTGACCATTGAATTCTCGTGGTCGCATCATCTCTCGTGGTTGCATCATCCTCGTAATTAAGCCAGGGGATGCACCCGAAATTGATGCCGCAATTAGAGTAGATGGTATGTCGAGTTGTGATTGGGGGTCAAGCTTCGCATGGGTGGAGCGAAATCAATCGCTGCGGGCGAGATGGCAATGGCTTGACGGGCTGAAGGGAGCCTCCCGGTTCTCTGTCTTTTAGCGCAGCATCAAGAACGCCCATCATGTCAAATAAGAACGCGCAGCGTGTCAAATCAGTCGTTTACCGGGCCTGGGTTGCTTTGGAGCCGAGCCAGCTTACCCGAAATCGACGGATCGAGTCAGTCAGTGGGAGGTTGGCTCCTTCGTACGTGACCACTTCCAGGGCGGGATCTTCGGTGAGTACCAGGGTTGTTTGCTTTCGCTCTCCCCGAAATTCGTATTCGACGGCTAGCCGATCGCCGAATTGATTTGACCGAATCATGGCCTCAAAGTGCGCCGCACTGGCAATCCGGTTCCCGCCCAGTTCCTGCAGGACCGCTCCGGATTCGAGGCCGGCCTCATAGAGCGGGCTGCCGAGAACAGGGGCCTGAGAAATCACCGTGCCTCCCACTCTGTCAGCGACGTTTGCGCCGAGCCAGGCGTTGCCGGGGTTGGCGCTGCGGAGAGAATAGCCTCCACGGGCGAGCAGAGCGGCGTAGTCCATCACTTCTCTTCCGGTGACGTAGCGGCGAAAGAATTCGGATGCGTATGCAGCGTCGCCGACGGTTTCGCCAAGCACACGCTCGAGGTCGGCCGGTGTATAGGGACGCTCCGATTGGCCGTGGTCCAACCAGATTGCCCTCATGTAGTCGTCCAGTGTCCGGCCAAAGCGCGCACGCAGGGTCAAGTCCAGTCCCAGCGCGATTACACTGCCCCAGTCATAGTAGGAAACAAACGTGTTGTCCCTGTTGTGTGGGTCGATCGAGACTGCGGCGTCGACGAATGGCGCCTGCATGCTCATCTCGACCGGCGAGAAGAATCGGCGTCCCGGCGAATTGATTACCCGGTTGATGGTCCGGGAGATGCTGGCAGCGTATTCTCTGTCATTCGCAATGCCGGCACGGCGAATGGCCAGAGAGCCGTAGTAACTCGTGAAGCCTTCGGCGAACCACAATTCACCCGACATGTTGGCAGTCTCAAGGTCAAAGGGTTCCAGCGATAGCGGCCGGATGCGTTCCACGTTCCAGCTGTGGAAGAACTCGTGCGACAGGGTGCCCAGATTGGTCCGGGCACCCGTGGAGAGCGGATTCGTGCTCGTGAGGACCGTGGAGTTGCGATGCTCCATCCCATCACGGCTGACGTAGGGCAGGTAGTCAGCGATGAAGGTGTATGTGCCGGTTTCAAAACGGGGCAGTTCGCCGTAAACGGCAATCTGCTCGGCGACCACCATTTCTGCCAATTCCGCATAGTCGTCAACTTCGTTGCCCGTGCCAGCATGATGAACGGCGAGGCGGATGGTATAGTTTTCGCCGTTCGATGCCGTCACCCAGTCGCGGACCGCGTGTGCGCTCAGTTCGATCGGACTGTCCAGGAAGTAAGGAAGATTGGGAGCGGTGAAGACAGTGGCGTCCGCGGTCGGGAACAGCTGCGTAGCGATTCCCCAATCCGAGCGCATCGCGACAAACCGGACCCGAATGGGAGCGTCTTCGAATCCTCGCGCCCACATGAACGTTGCCGGAATATTCAGGTGGGCGTGGGTTTCGTCGATCCCGGCGTAGGTTCCGTCGGCGCGGTCGCCGAACAGGGTATAGCTGATCCGTACGGTCCCGTCGTGGTCGGAGACATCCCATTGGTGGGGGTCCGGGCGGGCGAAGGCAAGCGGATCGTTCTGACCGTCAGATACGCGCACGTTGTATACGTTCTTGGCAAACTCGTGCAGCGCATAGCGGCCTGGCGACGTGCGGCTCATTCGAATCTCCAACGGTTCCCCTGCGGGCACCTCCTGGAACGTGACCTGCACTTCCGCTTCGTGATGCACCGCGTTCGGAAACGCGATCTCATAGTGAACCTGCTGCGCCTCGAGGCATGCCGGAGACATGGCGATTGAGAGAAAGAGCCCGAGCCTTGCGAAGGGCCGGTTCATTGGGCGGTGTCTGCTGCAGGACTGCATCGTCAGTCGTCGGTCTCTCGTCGGAATGGAACGCGAGTATACTCCGTAAATACTATGGAATAAGCGAGTCGCGGTCAAATAGAGCCTGGGAACGGGCTGCCACCGACAGCGTCGGTCCAACGCTGCGCCTACTTCCGGTAGAGGGCTTCGTACAGCTGTTTTCGGCTTACACCAAGCCGCCGGGCGGCAATCTTCAGCAGCTATTGCCGGGAAGTTTCAGCGAGGTCGACCGCTTCAGGAGCCAATTCCGATGGTTCCGCTCCCTGGAGAACGATAACCGCTTCGCCCTGCGCCCTGATCCGATGGACGACCTCGTGGATCCTTCCGAATAAATACTCTTCATGCAGCTTGGTCATCTCCCGGCCTACGAAGACTTCGCGGTCTCCAAGAATTTCCTGCATGTCCAATAAGGCAGATCGGATACGCCGTGGAGATTCGTGAAATATGAGCGTACACGCCACCGCCCTGAGGGATTCGATCCTGCGGCGTCGGGCTTCCTTTCGCGAAGGGAGAAAACCGGCGAACAGAAATTCATCGGTCGCCAGTCCGGAGACAGACAGGGCCGTGATTGCCGCTGAGGGCCCAGGAACCGGGACTACGGGAATGTCCCGCTGACGGCAAAGGCGCACCAGCCTGTATCCGGGATCAGAAACCGTCGGTGTGCCCGCGTCGGAAACCAGGGCGATCGTTTCTCCCAACCTGAGTCGTTCGACCAGCGTTTCGGACTTCGAGGCCTCGTTGAAGTCGTGGTAAGCCTCCAGCGGCCGGCGAATGTTGTAGCGATGGAGCAGTTTTGCTGTGTGGCGGGTGTCTTCACACACGATGACGTCCGCTTTGTCTAAGACAGCGATTGCTCGTTTTCCAAAATCATCGAGGTTCCCGATCGGGGTGGCGACCACGTAAAGTTGTCCCTGGGACATGACCGGAGGCATGAGTGGAGACATGGGTGAACAGTCTATGTATGGACGCGTGCGAATGTCGGGCTTGACTGAAATAGAGGACCCGCTAATATATAGGGCTCAGCGTAGGGTGAAATCAGCATCCGCACGCACAAAAGTCAATGGAATCGGAACCCACCATGAACAACCCCTCCAACACATACCACTGTTTAGTCTTAATAGCAGTCCCGCTGATATAGCAATTCTTCAATATCGCTTTCCCTGCACAAAGTAAGAGCCCCGGTTTCAGAAACCGGGGCACCATTCCAACGCCGGCCTCGCTGAAGTCACTCTACAGATCCCGGCGACGCGCTGCTACAAATCCAGGGATCGCAGGTATGCTCTGAAGTCACCGCCGAGGTCGTCTCTCTTGAGTGCGAACTCTACCGTCGCTTTCAGAAAGCCCAGTTTATCTCCCGCATCGTACCGCGTACCGTCGAATATATACGCATAGACCGGCTGTTGCTCCAGCAGCAGCCGGATCGCATCCGTGATCTGAATATCTCCGCCCGAACCCGCTGACGTGTTATCGATCGCTTCGAAGATTTCCGGTGTCAGGATATAGCGGCCGATTATAGCCATGTTCGATGGCGCCTCGTCTCGGGACGGTTTCTCGACGACGTCTTCGATCCTGAAAACGCGTCCGTCGTAGCCGTCCAGGGGATATCCCCGGATAATGCCGCAGTGTGGTATCTCGCTTTCGGAAACAGCGCACGTCGCTAGGATCGACGACTGCAGTTTTTCGAATAGCGACATCATCTGTTTCAAGCACGGAACCTCGGCGTCGATGATGTCGTCACCGAGCATGACGGCAAATGGTTCGTTGCCGACGACGCTCCGGGCCATTTTGATGGCGTGTCCGAGCCCCAGAGCCTCTTTTTGACGGACGTACGACACGTCAAGCATGTTTGAGATTCGACGAATCTCATCCAGTTCCTTGTCACGGCCGCGTTCGGCGAGGACACTCTCCAACTCGTACGAGATGTCGAAGTGATCTTCGATGGCATTCTTGCCCCGGCCAGTGACTATTGTGACGTTCTGGATCCTCGAGCGCACGGCTTCCTCGACCACGTATTGGATCAGTGGCTTGTCCACCAGCGGGAGCATCTCTTTGGGCTGAGCCTTGGTAGCAGGCAAGAATCGGGTGCCGAGTCCGGCGGCGGGCAAAACTGCTTTCCGTACCTGCAATGTGTGCGTGGTGGATTCGCGACTCAAATCGTTGCGACTCCTTTTATTCAATCGTCTTGCCCATTCGAAACCATCGTGTCCGCGTGAAGAAATGGCCGACTATGGACGCGTAGCTTGCGATACGATCCCCGATCGTCCGTGGTCCCGGAACGTACGCATCGCCAGCGTAGGACCAGTAGACGAACATGGGCTTGCCGATGATGTCCTCACGCCCGATGAAGCCCCAGTAGCGACTGTCGTTACTGTTGTCGCGGTTGTCTCCCATGACGAAATACGCGTCTTCCGGTAGTGTCACCGGCCCATAGTTATCCCGGATCACGTAGTCGTCGGGCGTCCAAGGATGGTCTTCATAAAGAGTGCTGTCGACGTGGATTTTGTATGGCTCGTCGAGTTCGGCGTCGTTGATCCACACCCGCTTGTTGCGGATTTCAATTACGTCGCCCGGCGTTCCGATCAATCGCTTTACGAACGGTATGTCTCCTTGAGATGGAGCACGAAAGGCCACGATGTCGCCCCGCTCCATAGAACGTTCGGGCAGAATCGGGTGAAGGCCCTTGGGGTAGTTGGCCAGGAACGCGATTTTGTCGAGGAAGAAATGATCGCCCACCATGATCGTCGGCTTCATCGATTCAGTGGGAACCTGGGTTGCCTGGGCGACAAACCGAGTGAATATCAGGACGAACAATACCGTGAAAGCGAGGCTTTCGATCCATTCCCGAATCAGGCTCTTGTGGCGTCGGGGTTCGCGTGACGTCGGGGCACCGTCGTCGCCCGGTGCCGGTTCCATCGAACGCGGATCTCCTGCGGTGGTCTTGGGGGATGGTTCGATTGACGCTGGGTGGTCTGTCATTCTGACCGTAGGCCTTCTTTCACTCGAATGCTGACAAGTTTTCCGTCGACGGTCATTCCTGTTAGTCGATCCTTTGTTGCTTTCATGACTTTACCGATGTCGCCCGGACCTTGGGCCCCGGTATCCTCGATCGCAGCTGCAACGGCTAAACGAATTTCTTCTTCGGTGGCCGGGGCAGGGAGGTAGCCCTCGATAAAGCCGATTTCGGTTTCTTCGGTTTCGGCCATCGCATCACGGTTTCCTTTTCTGAACTGTTCAGCAGAATCGCGACGTTGCTTTACCATTGTCTGAAGAACGGCGTGAATTTCTGTGTCGCTGAGCGCGCCACGCCGTTCGATCTCTTTGTTCTTGATGGCTGTCTTTATCATCCGCAGGGTTCCAAGACGCTGGGACTCCTGGTTCCGCATCGCGGCGACAAGATCGGATTGGATGGTGTCTGAAAGGGACATCTCAGTACAGTCGGTGGTTTCTGATTCGAGCAACCTGCATGCCAATTGCGGCGGCGCGGGTCGCATCTACGACGGTCTTTATGTCCCTACCATGATACCTTGGAAAAATGGGGTCAGAGCCCTATGTCCCCTATTTCCCATAATAGGGGACATAGGGCTCTGACCCCATTTTCATTAGATGTCCAACTCTACGTTCCAGTAGAGATAATCCCGCCAGGCCTCGGGCGGCGACTTGATCCTGAACGTAATGTGGTAGGCCGGAAGCCATCGGGGTTCGGTCGGGAGGCGAATCAATTCCATATGGGCCTGGGCGGGGGTTCGCCCGCCCTTTTTGTGGTTGCAGCGAAAGCAGGCAGTCACGATGTTGTCCCAATTCTTCTGCCCACCACCTGCAACAGGGACGACGTGATCAAAAGTCAGGTCTTCTGTGGGGAACCGCTTCCCGCAGTACTGGCATTTATAGTCGTCCCTGGCGTATATATTGGCTCTCGAAAACTTGACGCGGTTCCCGTTCTTGACCCGCACGTATTTGACCAGCTTACAGATGGATGGGAGCTTCATCGAAAACGTGACGCTGTGCACCTCATGATCGTATTCGTCGATCACCTCTACTTTTCCCGCAAACAAAAGCGTCAGCGCCTTCCTCCACGAGATAATTCGGAGAGGTTCGTAGGAGGCGTTCAGTAAGAGTGTGGCCTGCATGCTTGTCGGTGTCTCCAGCGCTTATCCGAAAATTCTGAGAGCCGACACCTGTATTTGTCAAGGTAATTAAAGTGCAAACCCTTATACAGCGCGGGTTTGCGGCAAGCCGTCAGCCCCGTACGATTCGCTGTTACAATGACACTTTCCTGAAAAATAGAGAGTTCCACGTTGTGAGAATTTCGAATGCTTGAGGATGAGAGTAGAGAGCCCTCGGCAGAATCGTCCGAAATTCAATCGAAAGTAGTTTCAACTGATAGCGCATCACGGGTAACTTCTCATGGTTTCCAAGGCCGAAGGAGGCTAGTGGCGGATACGAAAGCCAAGGAAAAAGAAGCGTTGCTCAGGGGCATTCTCAAAGATATGGGTTCCTGTCTCACGGCCTTCAGCGGCGGTGTGGACAGCGCCTATCTTGCGCTGATGGCCCACATCGAACTGGGTCAGAAGGCGTTGGCTGTAACCGCAGAAAGTCCCAGCTACCCGGCATACCAGAAGGAAATGGTGCTCGATATCGTAGGCCGTTATGGTATCCGGCACGAGTTCATCCGTTCCGAAGAGCTCGAAGATCCTAACTACGCGGAAAATCCCGCGAACCGCTGCTACTTCTGTAAGCAGGAGTTGTATACGAAGCTGCGTGTGCGAGCCGTGCGGGGCGGGTTTTTCTGCGTGAGCGACGGCAACAACATCGACGACACCGGCGACTACCGCCCCGGCCGCGAAGCGGCGGAAAATCTAGCGGTGCGCAGTCCGCTGATCGAAGCTGGTTTGAGCAAGAACGAGATTCGTCGGTTGTCGAAGGACCGCGGTCTACCGACCTGGGATCTGCCGGCTTCAGCCTGTCTATCGTCTCGGATACCCTATGGGTCCCCTGTCACCGTAGAGAAACTCCGGATGATTGAAGATGGCGAGGCCATCCTGAGGTCGCTCGGATTTCGGCAGAATCGGGTACGCCACCATGGTGATATTGCCCGCATCGAAATCCCGGTCGAGGAACTTCGAAATGCCCTGTGCGTCGACGTGTTCCACGTGATCGCCGAGCGTTTCAAAGCGATTGGCTTCTGCTTTGTGACGCTCGACCTGGAGGGCTACCGCAGCGGCCGGCTCAACGAATCGCTCCCCGCTCTTGCCGGAACCGAGGGGTCCGAACAGTGAAGCTATTCGTCGTCGGGTCTGGAGGTCGCGAGCATGCCATTGTGCACGCATTGGCCGCCAGCCCGAAGGTCTCGAATATTTACGCGGCGCCGGGAAACGGCGGGATCGCGCAACATGCGGAAGTCGCGGCAATCCGGGCCGACTCGGTTGACGCGCTCGCGGCTTTTGCTGAAAGCCACGCGATCGATTTGACCGTCATCGGGGGGGAAGTGCCCTTGAGTCTCGGTGTCGTGGACATATTTCGAAAGCGTGATCTACCCGTAATCGGGCCAACGGCAAAGCTGGCACAACTGGAATCCAGCAAGGCCTTTACGAAACGGCTGTGTTCCGAGCGCTCGATTCCCACAGCGGCGTATGTCGAGTGTCCGACCGCTCAGGACGCGTACCGGGCGCTTGAAGGAGTCGACTACCCCATCGTGATCAAGGCGAACGGCCTGGCCGCAGGTAAAGGCGTTGTGGTTGCAGAGTCCGCCGAACAGGCCACGCAAACGGTCCGCGACTTCATGGAATCTTCCACGCTGGGAGATGCAGGAGCCCATCTGATCATCGAGGAGTTTCTCGAGGGCGAAGAGGTCTCGTTTCACCTGTTTGCCGATAACGGGGAGTTTCAGGCGATGGTTCCTTCCCAGGATCACAAGCGGCGCTTTGCGGGCGACACCGGTCGCAATACCGGCGGCATGGGTGCGTATTCCCTTGATTCGATCCTGCCCGACGCCGTTCGCCAGGATGTGATCAATCGGCTGATCCGGCCGACGTTGGAAGCCACCGGAACGTATTCCGGAATTCTGTACGCCGGGCTCATGCTGACTGTTGACGGACCGAAGCTCGTTGAGTACAACGTTCGATTCGGAGATCCCGAAACCCAGGTGATCCTGCCCCGGATGGCGACCGACCTTGTCGATGTGCTCGTCGCGATCCGAGACCACCGGTTGGGAGAGGTGGAAATTGAATGGCGTCCGGTGGTTTCGGCAACGGTCGTGTTGGTTTCGAGGGACTATCCTGGAAAGATCGAAACGGGAAAGGAAATCTTCGGACTCGACGAAGCCGGCCGGATCAGTGACGTCACGGTATATCACGCGGGCACAGTGAGAGAAGATGGCCACGTCTATACGGCCGGTGGACGTGTCCTGAATGTGACCGCGGTGGGTGCGACGCTCCAGGAGGCTCTCGATAAAGCTTACGCTGTCGCTGAGATGGTAAACTTTGACGGCAAAGACTACCGGCGGGATATAGGCCGGAAGGGATTGGACACGGAAAGATGAAGCCAGTTGTGGGCGTTCTGATGGGAAGCGATTCGGATCTCCCCGTAATGAAAGGTGCTCTGAAGGTACTGGCCGACTTCGGTGTGGATGCTGAAGTTGAGGTGGTCAGCGCCCATCGTTCTCCCGACCGGGCTTCGGAGTACGCCCGGACTGCGCGCGACCGTGGGCTCCGGGTCATAATCGCAGGGGCTGGCAGCGCCGCCCACCTTGCCGGCGTCATTGCTGCGGCAACGACTCTTCCCGTGATCGGAGTGCCCATCGACAGCTCGCCCCTTAAGGGAATCGACGCGCTGTTGGCTACTGTGCAGATGCCGCCGGGAGTTCCGGTGGCCACGATGGCCATCGGTGCGGCTGGCGCTACGAACGCGGCCTTGTTCGCGCTGCAAATCCTGTCGAATGGAGACGCGGCGATCGCCGTGCGCATGGCGGAGCACAAGGAATCGCTGGCGCGTGGTGTGCGGGAGAAGAACATTCGACTTCAAGCACAATTGAACGGGGAATGATGTCGGAGAAGAAGTTCCACATTGCGAACTTCGGCTGCCGGGCATCCCAGGCCGAGGGCGGTGCGATCCACGCGGAACTGTCCGCCAACGCCGCCAACGCCGCCGAATCTCCCTTTCATGCCGATGTCCTGATCATCAACTCGTGTACCGTCACCGAAGAAGCGGACCGCGAGGTCCGCCGCCTGATCCGTCAGGTCGGTCGGCGGAATCCGGAAACCGAAATCATTGTGACTGGCTGTTACGCCCAGCGCCGTCCTCGGGAACTGGCCGCAATGCCCCAGGTGCGATACGTCGTGGGCAACTCCCACAAGGGCATGGTCGGGTCGTTGGTCCGGGGACGCCTTGCAGGTTCACCGCACTCCGGCCGCGCCGAGATATTTTGCAGTGAGATATTCACTGACCGCCGCCTCTCCGAACCCGCGTATCAAGGGTCGGGAGGGCGCACCCGCGCGATCGTAAAGGTTCAGGACGGTTGTAACGCAACATGCGCCTTTTGCATTATTCCGACCGTCCGGGGGCCGAGCCGGAGCCTCCCTCCGGCGAGTGTCATCGGGCAGGTCCGCGATCTGGTTGATCGGGGTTTTCGCGAAGTGGTCTTCTCAGGCATTCACCTGGGTTCCTATGGACGCGACATCGAGCCGCGATGTTCCCTGTCAGAGTTGGTGCAGACGACTCTCGATCGCGTGCCCACTCTCCAACGGCTGCGACTGAGTTCGATCGAGCCTCTGGAAGTCACGGCCGAAATCATTGATCGAGTCGCGAACGATTCGAGAGTCGCCACCCATCTCCATGTACCGATGCAAAGCGGATCGTCGCGTGTTCTCGAAGCCATGCGTCGTCCCTACCGGGCCCCCGAGTATGCGGCACTGATCGAACGCATTCGGCAGGCCGCACCCGACGCGGCGATCGGCGCCGATGTCATGGTCGGATTTCCGGGTGAAACTGACGACGATTTTCTTTCGACGTATCGCCTGATCGAGGAGTCTTCGCTCACCTACCTCCACGTTTTCCCGTATTCCCCACGCCCGGGTACGGCGTCTGCGGACTATGCGGATCCTGTACCCGAACACGTCGCCCGGTTCCGGGGACGACAGCTCCGAGAGTTGATCGGGCGCAAGAACGAAATGTTTCGAGGCCGCTTTGTGGGTCGCGACATCTGGGTGTTGATCCTGGAAGAAGAAGCCAAATCCGGCTGGCGTCCTGCAATCAGCGACAACTTTATCAAGGTCCGTGTTCCGGAGGCTCTGGCGCCGAATCGCTGGCAGCGGATCCCGATTTCCGGACTGCAGGGTGCGGGGCTGGAGGCTCAGGATTCCATGATGACGACCGCGGCCGAGATCGTCTGATCGTGCGTCAGTGAAACGAGGAAGCGACACGCGCCCAGCGAAGCCGCCCGTTCCAGCGCTCCGCCATAGAGATGCAGGATAGGTTGGCCGGAAGGAAGACGTTCGACCTCAACATCCCTCCAGTGGACACCCCCGGCCCAGCCGGTTCCGAGGGCCTTGAACGCCGCTTCCTTGGCGGCGAAACGTGCAGCGAAGTGAATTGCGGGTTGCGCCGAACCCTGGCAGTAGTCTTTTTCGCGGTCCGTGAAGATGCGCGACACAAACCGGACGGGGAAACGCTCAAGGGACTGAGCGATCCTGGTGTTCTCGATAACGTCGATGCCGAGCCCGACAACCAATTTGTGCCTCCTGACGACTGAGCCGTGGTATCCGATCAATGACACGCCGGTTCGAGACCCGCGCCACTGAAACCCCTCTATGTTACAGATCTACCGCAGCTCCGACGTGACTTTTCTCAAGGCGCCCATACTTGACGGGATTCCCGGAGTGGTCCATGCATTTTCGACACGCCGCGAAGGGACCTCCGATCCTGCGATCCGGGTAGAAAACACTCGATTGAAGGATGATCGGGAGGGTTTTATGGACGCTCTGGGACTGGCCGGATGGCCCGTCGGCCGTCTGAACCAGGTCCATTCCAATGTGTCCCATCACGTCGTCGACAATGAATTCGCGAATGCGGCCCCGGACGGCGATGCAGCGTACACCGCATTATCTGGAATTGCGCTTGAAGTCCGCACAGCGGATTGCATTCCGATCCTGATCGCGGAGTGCAGCGGACGGGTCGTCGCGATGGCGCATGCGGGATGGCGCGGCACGTCCGAAGGAGTGGTTCGAAAGGTTGTCGATTCAATGGTCTCAGAATTCGGCATATCGGCCGGCGACCTTACCGTGGCGATGGGCCCCCATATCGGGGTTTGTTGCATGGAAGTGGGCGAGGAAGTCTTCGACTGGTTCGCGGTTCCGGACATCTTTGTTCGAAAACCCGAATGGGAGAAGCCGCACCTCAATCTGGGCGAAGCGAACCGCCGCCAACTGCTCGACGCCGGCATCGGAGAACCGATGATCGAGGCCTCGGAGTTGTGCACCCGCTGTCGCCCGGACCTTTTTCATTCCTACCGGCGCGATGGCGCCGGCTCGGGCCGGCTGTACTCCGTTATTGGTATCCAACCGTGAACTCGAATCGATCCGCAGACCCCGTCGATCGCCGCCGCCGCATGGTCTCGACGCAGATCGAAGCGCGCGGCATTCGGGACCCCCGGGTCCTCACCGCAATGCGCCGGGTTCCGCGTCAATTCTTCCTCCCGGCCGAATGTGCAGGCGACGCCTACGCCGACTGCCCGCTGCCCATCGGGAATGGTCAGACAATGTCGCAACCCTACATCGTCGCATTGATGACAGAGATGCTGGGTCTAGGGACCGGCTCCAGGGTGCTTGAGATCGGGACCGGCTCGGGCTATCAGGCTGCGATCCTTTCTGAGATCGTCCGGGAAGTGTTCACTGTCGAGGTGAGGCCGAGTCTGTTCGAGACAGCCCGCCGATGCCTGGACACGCTGGGTGCGAACAATATTCGATTTCGGCAGGCGAACGGCTGGGATGGCTGGCCCGAATTCGCACCGTTTGATCGAATCATTGTGACCGCTTGTGCCGGCCGAGTCCCGCTGCGGTTGGTCGAACAGCTATCGCCGGCCGGGGTCATGGTTATTCCTCTTGCCCGTGGCGGTAGTGATCAGGTTCTTTGCCGGGTGAACCGAACCGAGAGCTTGGGGATGGACATTCAAGACGGGATTCCGGTACGATTTGTACCGATGCTCTCGAATGAGGAAACCGAAAAATGAACATAAAAACGATTCGATATCTAGTGATTACCTGTTTCTTGGTGATGCTCGCAATCCCGGCGGCGGCGCAGGAGCGTGAGGCTCCGAACATTACCGGTATGGCAGTGCAGGGTGTGACGGTCAACCTGGAGTACTTCGAAGGTGACAAGAACGTCCTCGTCGTGTTCTATCGGATGCACAGCTGACCGTTCTGCCAAGCGCAGCTCGGGGAGTTGCAAACGTATTACGAACAGATTCAAGAGCTTGATGCGGAACTGATTGCCCTCAGCGCGGACCCCCAGATGACGGCGCGGCAGACCGTCACGGATCTGGGCTTGAGGTTTCCCGTTCTGTCCGATTCCTTACGGACGTTTATTAATGCATATGATGTGCTCCATCCGCAGGAAGGAATTGCCCGGCCATCGGCCTTCATCGTCGACCGCGAAGGCAACATCCGATGGAACTTTGTAGGCATGACCGCTTCGGAACGGGCTCCGATGGGAATCATCATGAACGAACTGCGGGCCCTCCAGTAGGTCTGAGAATTTTCGATCCCCGGGGACAACCATACTGTCCCGTAGCAGCCCGTGGCAAAAGTGGCATAAATCTCAACGGCCGCGCGCAGGGGTCTTCGGGTTGCGGGCGCGAAGTGAGGAGCGGGCACCGAGGTTTGAAACCGATGCCGCGGGCGCCGTCTTTTCATCGTGACCCGTCTTAATTAATGCCGGACAAAGCCTGTGGGGCGCCTGCAGCCTCCGTTTGAAACGTCGGTGGGCCCCCTGCGCCCAAAGGGTTACGGCGAAACGGGGCCGTCTCCGTTGTCGCCGACTCCTCGCAATGAATGAGCATTGCAGCGACGTCGTGTCGTCACGCTGTTGCCTCCCGGAATCCGGCCCCGTTTGGCCGTAACGCGGCCCGCGAGACTTCTGCCCAGGGGCTGCTAGCCCACCGCTTCGACGTGTGGACCATTACGTCTGGTTCCCGCGTGGTAAAATCGATCCCGTCATGGGTGGACGCAATCCTTATTTTGACGAGTTGGCGGCGGTTGAGGCTCCGACCGAAAGCTTCACGGTTACATTTCTACCCATGAACGTTACCGTTGATGTAGATCCGGATAGACTGCCGTTCGGCGATACCGGCCTGCCCGGGAGTATTCTCGATATTGCGCTCTCTCAGGGGATCGATCTCGACCATGCGTGCGGCGGCGTATGTGCCTGTTCCACATGCCACTGTGTCGTTGAGCAAGGGGGAGAAACGCTGTCGGAAATGAGCGACGAGGAAGAGGATCAGCTCTCGTTTGCGCCCGGACTCACGCCGGAGAGCCGGCTCGCCTGTCAGGGTGTGGCTGACGGCACCCGTAACCTCGTCGTTTATATTCCGGACTGGAACCGAAATGCCGCCCGCGAAACTCACTGACCCGACGGCGTCATCCGATTTCGACCGGATCTCCTCCCGACGGCGGCACTTCCGCTCTGCCCTCTAACTGAGTCCGGCGGGGCTCATTCTCGATCTCGAAGGACCTTTCGGATGATATCGTTTGATATCAATACTTTAACTTGTGTTTGGAAGTGCCAGAGGCCGTCGTAGGGGGGAGAGACGCCTCACAATATCCGGCCCAATGTTCAGAATTCTATTGACGCGGTTCCGGTCGCTGTCCTAAAAGTATGGGTCATTATGACAAATAAGTATTTTCAGGTGGTGGCCGCGCTTGTTTGCCTGTTAGGGGGAGGAGTTGTTTCAGCTCAAACCCCACAACAAGGCAATCCTCAAGCCGCGGATGGAGTGGAAGAGGCCGTGGAGTTCCAGCTTGCGGTCGAAGTCGAGTTAGTCAATGTTGTGGCGACCGTCCTGGATGGGCAAGGCCGCTACGTCGAAGGATTGAGCGCTACCGATTTTCAGATTTTTGAGGACGGCGTCGAACAGGAAGTCTCGTTTTTCTCCCACGACCAGCAGGTGCCGGTCAGTATGGGAATTCTGGTCGACACCAGCGGCAGCATGCGGCACAAGTTGCAGCAGTCGTTGCAGGTCGCTCGGGAACTTGCGATGGCCCTGTCGCCGACAGATGAAGTCTTTGTCATCGCCTTTTCAAACAACAACAAGGTGTTGACGGAGTTCACCGCGACCGGACCCCACCTTCCCGAGATCTTCAGGGGTGTCCGTTCCGGCGGTGAGACCGCAGCATTCGATGCTATTGGTCTGGCGTTGGAAATGATGGAGAGCTCAGCGCAGCACGACAAGAAGATCCTGCTGATGATTACCGACGGATTCGATACCCGGAGCAAGCTCCGGTCCGATGATATCGACGAGCTTCTGAGGCGGAACCAGGTCCTGGTCTATGCGATCGGAATTGATGACGATGACAGTGATCCCGAGGTGATGCGCCGCACCCGATATCACGTGTATCACTACATGCTGGCCCGACTCACCGATGTTACCGGAGGACGTGCCTTCCGTCTGTATACGGGACGACGTTACGCCTTGCGCAGCCTGGCTGAAATCCTTCTCGAAGAGTTGCACCAGCAGTATACGCTGAGCTACTACCCTAAAGTCCTCTCCAACGACACTTGGCGCGACATTGAAGTCGATCTGGACCGCACCGATGCAACCGTGCGCCATCGCGGCGGCTATTACATGTCGCTTGCTTCGGGCGGAGACGAATAAACAAATTCCACGTAACAGGTGACGTGTCCTCGTTGTGTGTATGGAACGCGTCACCCGTCACCGAGAATTCCCTTCCGATGAACCCTGCTGTCCCACACCTGTGGCTAGGGCGGTAGGGCGATCTCGGCTGCGTATTCGTTCGCTCACACCGAAGCCCCTCATCGGCACCCCTGGCAACCCCCGGCACGGCTGCCGCGGTGCAACTCTCAATTGATTTAAGTGATGCTGAGAATGGCGAGAACCGCGCGTCCCAACGGCACGCCCGGCTCATGACCGCATTCATCGAGACCTGTATGGGAGGAATGCGCCCGCAGAACGCATCTGCAGAATAGTTGTATGGAGGCCGCTTTCGAATCAGAACTCGTCTTCTATACCGGAACCGCGAGCTTCTGGTCCAGCCCGATCCTCTTGATCTTCTCGATCAGGGTCGTCCGCTTGAGGTTCAACAACTGGGCGGCCAGTTTCTTGTTGCCCCCGGTCTTGCGCAGGCTCTGGAGAATGAGGTCCCGTTCCATCCCGGAAACAACATTCTGGAAATTGATGCCTTCGTCCGGAATTTCGATGACGGGAGGGAGGTGGGCATCGGAACGGCTGAGCATTTCCACCGGCAGATCTTCTCCAACGATCGTCGTCCGTGTGCTGGTCAGGGCCACCATCCGTTCGATGATGTTCTCCAACTGGCGGATGTTGCCGGGCCAGTGATAGCCCATCAGTGCCTTGACGACGTCGGGCGCCACCGTCTTTGATTCGAGGCCGTGTAGGTCGGTAAACTGCCGAACGAAGCGTTGCAGTAGGAGCGGGATATCTTCGCGTCGCTCCCTTGACGGAGGTAGATTGACCGGAATGACGTTCAGCCGGTAGTACAGGTCTTCCCTGAATGTACCCTCGCGGACCATTTCCTCAAGATTCGCACTGGTCGCTGCGACGATTCGAACGTCAATTTTCACCGTCGAGTTGCCACCTACGCGCTCGAATTCGCGTTCCTGAAGCACCCGCAGGAGCTTTACCTGCAATGTCTGGGGCATATTACCGATTTCGTCCAGGAACAGGGTTCCGCCATTGGCCTGTTCAAAGCGGCCGACCCGTGTCTGAATCGCCCCGGTAAAGGCTCCTTTCACGTGGCCGAATAATTCCGATTCCAGAAGGTTCTCTGGAATGGCGCCGCAATTGATGCTGACCAGTTTCTGGTTCCGCCGGGGGCTGTTGAAGTGAATGGCCTTCGCTATGAGTTCCTTTCCAGTGCCGGTTTCACCCTGTATCAGAACGGTCGTGTTCAGCCCGGCAACAGTACCGACCAATTCAAAAATCCCCTTCATCGACCGGCCCGTGCCAATCATGCTTTCGAAGGCATATCGATTTTCCAGTTGCGTGCGGAGATACTGATTCTCGAAACGTAGATTCCGTTGATTGAGACCCTTTCGGACCCGCGGCGGAAGTTCAATGAGCTTAAACGGTTTGGTCAGGTAGTCGTAGGCGCCTTTTTGAATCGCGTCGACCGCCGTATTGATCGAAGCATGGCCGGTGATGACGATGCCTACCGTTTCAGGGTACTTGGCCAGGGTCTCTTCGAGAAGCTCTACGCCGTTTTTGCCCGGCAGCATCAGGTCGGTGACCAGCACGTCGTATGGCGTCTGGGAGAGTCTTTCCGATGCTTCTTCGGCCGATCCCGCGGCTTCGACCTCAAAGCCGTCGTGTGTCAATATTTCGACGATGGCTTGCCGCAACTCCGCTTCGTCATCCACTACAAGTACCTGATTTTTAGATACTTCCATGACTGTTATGCCTCCAGTGTCAAAATATTGTCCGATTATAGGAGGGTTTACGCTAAGTTTTCAACTCGAAATGCCGAAAGAAATATATGCACTCAGTTACCGAATTC
This sequence comes from Terriglobia bacterium, assembly GCA_965263045.1. GTDB lineage: Bacteria > Acidobacteriota > Terriglobia > 20CM-2-55-15 > 20CM-2-55-15. Next base: position 4,853,309 of record CBDHGK010000041.1, on the reverse strand, counting down.
TCGGCCGCCAATTGCCGAATGATGATCGTCGATGACGAGAGCGACCTCCGGATGATTCTGGATGATTATTTCCAGAAGCGCGGCTTCGACGTCGTTTCGCTCCGTTCTGGCGCCGACGCGGTCGAAATGCTGTCTTCGAAGAATGCCCGGTTTGACATCGTTCTGACTGATCTGGTAATGCCGGGAGTCGATGGTATGGATGTGTTGAGTGCCGCCCGCGCACACAATCCCCTGGTACACGTTGTCGTCATGACGGGTTATTCGTCCTTGAAAACCGCAATCGAGTCGATTCGATGCGGTGCTTTCGATTACCTTGCCAAACCGTTTGAACTTCTCGAGATAGAGATCGTCGTCAATCGAATTATTGAGCATCAACGCCTCGCTGCCGAAAACCAGAGGTTGAATCGGAGACTGACGACTCTCTCAGACCGGACGGGCTCGGTAGATTCTCGTCTGGATACCATCGAGAATCTCTTAAGCAGTCTGGTTGCCAATCTTGACAAGGGCGACAACACATTGACACCGTTGGACATTTGACACACTGTCGAATTCTTGGTTCGTCAATTCCCCGTCAGATTCCATCCTAGATCGTGTCAAAGCGCTGACGTCGGCGCGCTCCCGCAGCAAGACATGACATTGCCCACTACTGGGAAAAATCTGCCGCCAACCATCTGACCTGACTAGGCGATGGGCGGAATCGGATCTCCGTTCGGGGGCCTTAGCCGCGACTTGGCATGCAAGCTGCATGATGCGCCGGCATGACGAACTTAGAACGCCCAGCGTCGGATTCTCAACTGAGAGGCTTCGAGAGCCTGATATCCAGGTTCCAGATCACCTCCAGCTCTCTGGAGCGTTCCTATCGCCAACTTCAAGATCGGGTGCGCGAACTGTCGTCCGAACTGGAACAGGAGCGCGAACAACGCATCCAACTTGAACGTATGGCCGCGATGGGTGAGATGGCTATGGAACTTGCCCACGAGATCCGAAATCCCCTGGGAAGCATTGAACTCTACGCTTCGATGATCGATGGCCACGACGCCGACCAGATCGTACGGAGCGTCCGGTTGCTCAACAATTCGGTAACGAACATTCTCGAGTTTGGTGAGCCGATCCACCCCCAGTTCGAGGACGTCGACCTGGGAGATCTGCTGGAAGGTCTCGAAACCTTTCTGGCTCCAATTGCAGATCAGAAAGGCATTCGGATTTCCACCCGGGTGTCGGATGCATGTGTATGCGTGGGTGACTACGGGCTTCTGCATCGGATGCTGCTGAACCTCAGCCTCAACGCGCTCCGCGAGATTTCCAACGGCGGCAATGTGCAATTGATCGGTGAAACGTTCGAAGACGAAATCCGCGTGATTGTCGAAGATGATGGTCCGGGTATCGGGGCCGAAACCATATCGAGGATCTTCGATCCGATGTTTTCCACGAGCAAGAACGGATGCGGACTGGGCCTGCCCATCGTTAAGCGAATCGTTGACAGCCACCGAGGTAAGATTTCAGTGGAGTCGTCCGGGTCCGGTACACGGTTCGAGATACGACTGGAGCGACTTTCCGGACAGTCCCGACCGAAGGCAAGCTCGAAGGATTCGAAGCCCGACGCGCTGGCCCGGGCAGGAGGTTCCCTGTGAGCCGGCTGTTGCTAGTCGAGGATGACATTCAGATGTTGTCTGCGCTGGAGGTGGCGCTGAAGCGCCGAGGACACAAGGTCGAAACAGCAACGAACGGAATCGATGCCGTTTCAAAACTCAAGACTCTCCAGCCCAGAGCGATTATCACCGATCTTCGGATGCCGGCAATGGACGGTCTTGAACTGCTGGAGCATGTCCGGCGCTCGGAACCCAACTTGCCCGTCATCCTGATTTCCGCACACGGATCCGTGCCCACTGCCGTTCAGGCTATTCGTAATGGCGCAACGGATTTCCTGGTGAAACCGTTCTCACAAGATGCATTGGACGCGGTTCTTGAACGGTTGCCCAGAGAGGTCACCGGACGTCATGCAACCGTAACGAACGACATCGTGACCCAGAATCCGGCAATGCGAACTCTGCTCGAACAGGCGGCTCAGGCTGCCCGCACCGATGCCACCGTCCTCGTGCAGGCGGAGAGTGGTACCGGAAAGGAACTCCTGGCCCGTTGGGTTCACCACAGCAGTCCCCGCAGCAAGGGCCCCTTCGTCGCCGTCAATTGTGCTGCGTTGCCCGATAGCCTGCTGGAGTCGGAATTGTTCGGCTACGAGAAGGGAGCTTTTACCGGGGCGAACGCGTTCAAGCCCGGAAAATTTGAGCTGGCGCAGAAAGGGACGATTCTGCTCGATGAAATCGGCGAGATGGCCCCCCTGCTTCAAGCCAAGTTGCTGCGTGTGTTGCAGGAGCAGGAAGTCGACCGAGTTGGTGGAAGGACGCCCGTTCCAATCAACATTCGCGTGATCGCGACGACCAACAAGGACCTCCGAAAACTGATCAGCCGGGGCCGGTTCCGCGAGGACCTCTTCTTTCGGCTCAATGTGGTCCCGCTGCGCATTCCTCCGTTGAGGGAGCGTAAGGACGACATACCGGTCTTGACCCGGCACTTCGCTCAAAAGTATGGTGCCGGCGATGCTGACGAGGTAGGAGAAGAAGCCCTGCAGCTGCTCGGCAGCTATGGTTGGCCGGGGAATGTGCGCGAACTGGAAAACGTAGTTCACCGCGCTTTTGCCCTGCGCGGTCGGCTCAAGGTCAAGCCCGCCGACCTGTTCGACGAGAGCATGATATCTACGGACAATCTCGAACTGCAGGCGGGGCATTCGGTCAGTGAGATGGAACGAAAGCTGATTCTGGCAACACTCGAACAGACCAACGGGAACCGGACCCATGCCGCCAAAATGCTGGGTATTTCGTTGCGAACCTTACGCAACAAGTTGCGGGACTATCGAGTCGAGGAGGTGACTGCATGAGCATGATCGACAGCCGCATCCTGAGCTTCATCGAAAGCCAGCTCACCGTCGCAATCCGACGGCAGGAGGCGCTCTCGGCAAATATTGCCAACGCCGATACGCCGGGCTACCTCGCTCAGGACGTGCAATTCGGCGAACAACTCCAGATGCTCAACGCTGCTGGAACGTCCTCAAGGCATATCAAACCGGCTGGAGGCGATAGGCAGGTCCGGATGTTCGATGTCGAAAGCGATGTCAAACCGAACGGTAACAGTGTTGACCTGGATCGGGAACTGACTGAAGTGACCAAGAATGGTCTGGAGTTCATCACCTTGATGCAGTTCCTTCAGAACAAGCTCCGGACTTTGAGATACAGCATCAGCGAAGGAGGAGGATGAGCTTAATTACTGCCATTGATATCAATGCAACCGGCATGCGCGCACAGCGGCAGCGTGTCGAGATTTCGACAAGCAACCTGGCAAACGCCCAGACTACGCGAACACTAGAGGGCGGACCCTACCGGCGGCAGGACGTCGTCTTTAAGGCGACGCCGTTCTCGAAGACGCTGGAACAGTCGAAGGCAAACGGATGGTCACCACGGGGAGTCGAAGTCGCCGAGGTGATCGACGACCCCACGCCGTTTATTGAAAATTACGAGCCGGGTCATCCGGATGCGAACGAAGCAGGCTACGTCTATTATCCCAACGTCAATTCGATGCAGGAAATGGCGGACCTCGCGAACGCTTCCAGAAGCTACCAGGCGAACATTTCCGTGATCAGCATTCTCAAGACAATGATTCAGCGGACCCTGGATATCGCCGGATGAGTGACTTTGCGCTCTATAACGACCTGCAAAAGGTCATCCAGCCGCCGTCTCCAACAGATGCGAAGGCGGGCTCGAGTTTTGGGAAGCTCCTCAAGGACGCCGTTAGCGAGGTTAACGATCTCGACCGGGGTTCCAACGAAGAACTGCAGAAGTTCCTGAACAACGACGCCGACCTGCATTCGGTCATGATCGCTCTGGAGAAAGCTGACCTGTCTTTTCAGGTCATGATGCAGATCCGGAACAAGATTGTCCAGGCATACCAGGAGATCATGAGAGCTTCGGTGTAGTGTCCAGAGTCAGAAGTGCTCGATATTAAGATACGCTCGGTCGTTCAATCGGCCATCCATCTCTACCGCGTCAAGCGCGGAGGGCCGAACGACCGGCGACCCTCGCCATCATCCTGATGGCGAGGCCTGTAGGGATAGGCGGAATGGTGAAGTGGTTCCTGGAAGAACCCGCAGCGTTCCCCGCTGCGGGTGGACGGCTTTCACATTAAAGAGGCGGTAGCCGAGGCGTCCAGAGTAAAAAGATAATCGGATCGGACTGAGACACGCTAATAAGGAATAAATTTGTGACTCACAACACTAGAGATCAATGTGTCTCTGGACTCGGGCTGGCGCAGTATTGAGAAAGTGATGCGAGCGGGCCCTGACGCGATTCTAATTCTGTCGATATAACTAAACTATGGCTGTACCTTCCAACGTCGAACAACTCAAAGAGTGGTTTGCTTCATACACGTTATTCCAGAAGATAGCGATTTTCGGATCTGCCGCAATGGCCGTCGTCCTCCTGTGGACGCTCGTGTATTTTGTCAACCAGGCGGACTATCAAGTGCTGTATGCGGAGTTGGACCCTGCCGATGCCCAGGGTGTTATTCAACGCCTGCAGGCGATGTCGGTTAACTATCAGGTTTCAGATGATGGAACGACAATTCAGGTTTCCCAGGACCAGCTCTCTGAGGCTCGTATCCAACTGGCGAGTGAAGGCCTTCCGTCCTCGGGAAGGATCGGATTCGAAATCTTCGACCGGACCAACTTCGGCCTGACGAACTTCCAGGAACAAGTCAATTTTCAGCGGGCCCTGGAAGGTGAACTCGCTCGTAGTATCGCGACGCTGACGGAGGTCGAAGTTGCCCGGGTCCATCTTGTTCTCACGTCGGACTCACTGTTTCGTCAGGATCAGGACGATACGAAAGCGTCGGTCATTCTCCGGCTGAGACGCGGACGGTCCCTCCAGAACGCGGCCGTCGAGGGCATCGTTCATCTGATCGCGAGTTCGGTTAAAGGGCTCGACGCCTCCAACGTCACCGTCGTTGACTATGCCGGGCGAATGCTGTCACGGAATGACCCGGACGGACCCGCGTCTGGACGAAACCTGGATACGCAGCTTGGTGTGGAGACGGACCTGGCCAATAAAATCAAGCAGATCCTTGAACCCGTCGTGGGCGTAGGGAAGGTACGGCCGCAGGTCTCCCTCGTCATGGACTGGCAACAGGTTGACGAAACTTTCGAGGAATACGACCCGGCCGCATCGGTTGTGCGTTCCCAGCAACGTCGGACTGAGCGTGCGCCAGGTGTGGGCCAGGATCAGGCGATTGGTATACCCGGGCCGCAGGGTGGAGCTATCGATCCTCTTGCCCTCGAAACGCCGATTGCGGGAACCGGCGATTTCGTGACCGAAGACGAGGTCCTCAACTACGAGGTTTCCAAGTCGGTCCGGCACGTAGTCAGTCCCACCGGAGAGATCCAGAGGATGTCGGTTGCCGTCCTCCTCGACAACAAAACCGAGATCACGACCGACGAAAACGGTCTTGGGACTCCCGTGTCGGAGCCGTGGTCTCCCGAGGATATGACCAAGTACAGGGACCTGGTTGCGGCGACGGTCGGTTTCACTCCTGAGCGTGGAGATACGCTGATCGTCGAGAATGTGTCGTTCGGCAACGAACTGCTTCCCATCGAACCGTCAACCTTGCTTGAGAGACAAGCGCCATTGATATTGATGGGCTTACGTTACCTGATCATTCCAATCGTGTTTTTCTTTGCATACCTGCTGTTCCTCAGACCGCTGCAAAAGACGATATTCGCGAACTGGGAACCGCGGCTCCGTCCGCAGCTGACGGCGGGTCCGTCCTCGGCAATGGACGCGATCCAGACGCCCGTTTCGATCGGTCAACTCGAACAACAGCTGACGGCCCAGCCCTTGCCGGCATTGCCCGGTCAGCAAGCTGAGCTCGAAATCCAAGCGCTCCCTTCGGGCAATAAAGTCGATATGATCCGGTCCCGGATCGTCGAGCATGCAAAACGTAATCCGGAAACCGTCGCACGCCTTGTTCGCGTGTGGCTCACCGAAGACAGGGCGCGATGAGCGAAGCCAGAAAGGCAGCAGCTATGTGCGTTCTGGTGGGCGAAGACGTGGCTTCCGGTGTCATGAAGCACCTGAACGACTCAGAAATCGAACAACTTGCCCGAGAGATATCCAGCCTGGGGCCAATTTCCGCGGATAACGCCGAATCGGCTGCGGAAGATATCTATCAATTGTTGATGGCCAACCGCTGGGTGTCCCAGGGTGGTGTCGACTACGCCCGCAAGGTCATCCTGAAGACCCTGAGTACAGATTCGGCTGAACGAATCATCGACCGGCTTGCATCCAGCTACGCCAGTTCCAACTCGTTAGAGTCCATCGATAACGTAAATCCGGCACAGCTGTCGCAGTTCATCCAGAATGAACACCCGCAGACCATCGCCTTGATACTGGCGAATCTCCCCCCACGTGCCGGAGGCCATCTGATGGCGTCGCTTCCCGAAGTAATCCAGGCCGAGGTCGCGGTCCGCATGGCCAGTATCGAAGAAATTTCTCCCGACGTCATCGGTTCCATTGCGAAAGTTCTGGAAGAAAAACTCAAACAGGTGGGCAACTATCAAAATGGAGAAGGCCTGGGGGGTATCCGTGCGGTGGCTGAAATGCTCAACCGGCTGGACCGACGCATGAGCCGTGCGGTTCTCGAGCGAATGGACAAGAAGGAACCTGAAATCGCGACTTCCATCCGCCAGTTGATGTTCATTTTCGAAGACATCGCCATTCTCGACGATTCTGCGATGCGGGAGATCCTGCAGCGCGTGGACAAGAAAACGATTTCACAGGCCCTGAAGGGTACGGCGCCCGAGTTACAGAATCAGTTTTTCCGGAACATGTCCCAGCGTGCCGTCGAAATGCTGAAAGAAGAAATGGAAATTATGGGGCCGATGAAGACCCAGGACGTGCAGTCCGCCCAGACCGTTGTCATCGATATTGTTCGGCAACTCGAAGAAGAAGGTGTCATTTCGATCGGCGGAGGGGCCGAGGAATATGTCGCCTAGAATCATTCGCGGAGGGGAACGCGTCAAGAAATCTCGCATCAATTCCCCGGGCGGTAACTCTTCAAACGGTTTGCCGCGAAGCCACACGATGGAGGTTGAGAAAGAAGCGTTCGAAAAGGGTTATGACGAAGGCAGTCAGATAGGGAAACAGATGGGCGAGCAAATGATGGAGACGGCCGTCAAGCGATACGAACAAGCCATAGTGGATGTGGCCATTTCTCACAGGAAGCTTGTCGAATCTATGGAACGGGAAACCGTGAAACTTTCTCTGGAGATCGCCCGGAACATCCTGGGACGGGAAGTGTCCACCGATCCCGATGTTGTCGCCGCGCTGGTGTCGCTGGCTCTGAAGCGGCTTCAGGGCCATCACGAAATCGTCCTCAAGGTCAGTCCAGATGACTTTGAGCGGATTCGCAGCGCGATCGAACCCGTTGATTCCGCCGTCCGGGTCGAGCAGGTTTCTTCTCTCGAGCGGGGAGACTTCGTTCTCGATACCAGCAAGTCGCATTTTGACGGGCGGATGCTGAGTCGGCTGAACCATATCGGTCGCGAGCTATTAGAAGCATAGGACCCATGACTTCGACCTCCGCGCCACTTCTATCTGAACTCAATCTGCGGTTTGCCCATGATCGAATCGGAAGTGTGGATTCACTGATCGAGTTCGGCGTCATCGAGAAGGTTGTCGGCAGTTCGATCGAGTCGCATGGGCCGAACGTAACGACAGGGTCCGTTTGCTGGGCCGAAATCGGCGACCGTCGTGTACCGCTCGAAGTCGTCGGGTTTAACGAAGGCCGTGTGATCACGATGCCGTTGGCCAAGCCCGAGGGCATCAAACAGGGAGATTCCGTCTATGCGTCGGGTCAGGTGGCCACGATCGGTGTGGGCGAGGCCTTGCTGGGCCGTGTACTGGATGGTCTCGGCCGCCCGATCGACGACCGTCCCCTGTCCGATTCGCTGGAGCGCCAGAGTCTCTATGCGGAACCTTCCAATCCGCTCACGCGCGATCCCATCAGAGATTCGATCCAGACAGGTGTCCGATCGATCGACGGTCTGCTGACCTGCGGGCTCGGACAGAGAGTTGGCATCTTCGGCGGAAGCGGTGTCGGCAAGAGCACGCTTCTCAGTATGATCGCCCGATACACGAGCGCGGATATGAACGTTATAGCGATGATCGGGGAGCGCGGGCGTGAAGTGCGGGAGTTTCTGGAGAACGATCTTGGTCAGGAGGGACTGCAGCGCTCCGTCGTGTTCGTGGCCACCTCCGATCAGCCGGCACTGGTCCGCATCCGGGCTGCATTTGCCGCCACCGCAGCGGCGGAGTACTTCCAGCAGCAGGGGAAGAACGTTCTCCTGATGATGGACTCGGTGACCCGGTTTGCGATGGCACAGCGCGAGGTTGGCCTGGCCGCCGGTGAACCGCCTTCGGCAAAAGGCTATACACCGTCGGTGTTTACATTGCTGCCGAGATTGCTGGAACGTGCCGGCAAGTTCGACCGGGGGAGCATCACCGCTTTTTATACCGTGCTCGTTGAAGGCGACGACATGAATGATCCGATCGCGGATTCGGTGCGGGCCATCCTGGACGGCCACATCGTCCTCGACAGGGATCTCGGGTCCCGCGGCCATTTCCCTGCGATCGATGTCCTCTCCAGTAACAGTCGATTGATGATGCAGATGATCGATCCCGATCACCAGAAATCGGTGAACGAAATTCGAGACCTGCTGGGAACCTACAAGAAAGCGGAGGACCTCATCCAGATCGGTGCGTATAAGAAGGGTACGAACGCAAGGATCGACGCCGCCATCGACCGCGTCGACGCGATTACGCGGTTCCTGCAGCAGCACTCAGAAGAACCCTCCGCGCTGGACGTGACCCGGGAGCAACTGGTCCAGCTTGCAGCCTTGCGGTCGGACTGACAGGATGCTGATAAAGCCGTCATTGACCTAAGCAGCCCGTGGCAGAAGTGGCATTTATCTCAACGGCCGCGTTGCGGCCAAACGGGGCCGGATTCCAGGAGGCAACAACGTGATGACACGACGTCGCGACGACGCTGCAATGCTCATTCATTACGAGGAGTCGACGACAACGAAGACGGCCCCGTTTCGCCGTAACCCTATGGGCGCAGGGGGGCCACCGACGTTTCAAACGGAGGCCGCAGGCGCCCCACAGGCATTGTCCGGCATTAAGTAATGCGGGTCACGATGAGAAGACGGCGCCTGCGGCCTCGGTTTCAAACCTCGGTGGCCGCTCCTCACTTCGCGCCTGCAACCCGAAGACCCCTGCGCGCGGCCTTTGAGATTTATGCCTCTTCTGCCACGGGCTGCTAAGCAGCAACGCCACCCGAGAAGTGTGATTCTCGGTTGGCTCACATTTTTTGTGGCTTTCAGTCATGAAAAATGGCGGCAGGTCATGCGCCGGGTCCTATGGGCAAAGCGCTGCGCAGCAGTGTGGGGTCGAAGCACACCGGCCGCGCAGAGTGCGGCCAATCTGCTTTTGATCGTCTCAGCGGTCACCGCTGAACCAATCTGGTCACCGCTGATCCAATCTGAATGAAGGAAGCACGCCAACATCTGGCCCGGCTTGAGCGGATCCTGAAAGTGCGGCAAATCGCTGTGGACGAAGCAGAGGCGCGGATTCGTGAGTGCGAGTTTCGGATCCGGCGCCTCGAAACGCAGTGTGACGCGGAACAGGGTCGAATCCGCCAGACCATGGAAGAATTTGCCCATGCAGACGGGCAGACGGGATTCGGTCTGCAACGTTCCGAAAAGGTCATCCAGACTGGGCGCAGTTGCCTCGCCAGAATCCTCCAAGATATTGAAAGATTAAGGACTAAGCTAGAGGATCACCGTGTGGTTTGGAGAGAGACCCGTCGTGAGTATAAGAGGGTCGAAAAGCTCCGGGAACACAAATTGCAAAGATTGTCGCGAGAGGAAAGGTTCCGCGAACAGAAAGTGATCGACGACGTGTCTATCTCGAGCCATCGGCGAAAGACTGAAATCGCGTTCGAGCGCTAATCATGGAAGACTTCAGCCATTCGAATACTCCGACTGCGGTCGAAGCCGTAGCTCCAGCACCGTCGACCAGCGGGTTGAGGGCGGATTCGGAGCAATCTCCGTTTGACGAGGAACTCGCCAGTGCTGGGTCTGCGGCAAGGACCGAGGCCGGAGATGGGGCCAGGGCCGGGTCCGAGGCATCAACGGCGGTTCCTTCAGGCGAAGGTCTGCCTCCAACTCCATTCCAGCCGGTACCTATGTCTGCCACTACGACGGATGGGATCCCGCCCGGTGAGGAGATTCCCACGGTGGATTCGGATGAGATCCAGAGTCCAGATCGGAGAGTTGGATCTTTCGGCACGGTTGACCCCGCAGGCGGAGTGGTTGTCGGGTTGCCCGATCCACCGATTGATCAACTGCGGGTATCACTGGACGCGCCTTTACCTGAGAGGGCAATACGCTCCGTGGAGGCTTCCCGACTGCGGAATCCAAAGATAGGTGGGCCGACGACACCGGCAACTGACAGATTGCATGCTGGCAATTCTTCTGCGACGCGCGCCCCGACTTCTCCGACGGCCGTGAGCCCGGATGTTCTGAATGCCATCGTCCCTCGCGGCGAGGGGAAATCGCTCAAGTCACTGGACCTGGAGACCTTCGGAGTCAGCCGGATTCAACTTACTGCAGAGTTCCGTGCAGCATCCGATATCACGGGCAAACCTCAGATCGGGGTCGATTCTCATGCCGTGGCGCTGTCTCAGGCCCAGCGGCCGATTCCAACGTTTGCGACCTTGGAACCGGGGCCCGTAGACGGTCTTTCCGGGGTTTTCTCGGCGGGTTCAGTACCTTCCGTGGGCGGCGAACCTTCTAACACGGGGAGTGCCCAACTCTTCGACACTGTGGATAGCCCCACCCCTGGTTCTGAGACAGGTCGTGGGGGGGGCACGATGGTCCCGAGTGCCGGCGTCGAATCTCAGGTCTTGTCATCTTACCTCCTGAAGGATACGGTGACCGGTCGCCGGTCCGCCTCGGATTCAAAAACTATGGCGACGGAAGCGGCCCTCAATTCGGCCGGAACAAAGAACGATTCCATCGTTCAGATGACGAGTGAAATACCGACTGAGACGGGTGGATCGACCGCGAACAGAGAAGCTCATCAGATGCGGCCCGCTCAGCCGGTGAAACCCATCGACCTGCCGGTGTTTTCCCCGGGACCCGTCCGGAGGGTAACGATGATTGTCGGAGAGTCAGACGCCGGTATCCGGGTACAGTTAAGTGATAATCCGGCCGGGGTTTCAGTCCGGTTCGAAGCTCCGGTGATTATGCGAGCCGGCCTGGAAGGATCCGTCCACAACTTGCTGGATTCGCTCTCCCGTGAGCAGGTTCCGCTTTCCGATGTGCTGTTCTCAGGCCGGTTTGACGGCACCTCCGATTCGGGCCGGAGGCATCAGGATGGCGCACGGGGCCCTCAAAGATCCAGATCGGCCTTGACCGAGATCGAAGACCTGGATTTCATGACCGAATTCGAAACCTCCGACCGGGATTCGCTCATCAGCCTCACTGCTTAGGGACGCTCTCCGCACCCGTTTTATGCCCGACAGTCTGAATAACCTGTAACCGTGGAGACTGAGGTTTGAGGTCAGGCCCACCCACCACGATGAGTTCCCGCAGGTACTGTTTCGAAACCCGGCCGCCAGAGGCGATCCCAAAATCCAGGCTGTCTCGGTTCTTTGCTCGGCGTCTCCCGGCCTTTGCAGCATTGCCGTTTATTTCCCGTCAAAAGGAGGTCTCAAACGGACGATCAGTGTGCGCCGCGGTGTATCGGCACGACAGGGCGTCATCATGAGTAAATAGTGCCGGGTGGGGAGAAATTTCATCCACACTTCTGTTCCTTTGTGTCAATTGTGTCATTCGTTGTAACCACTTACAGGCCAAAGCCCTTCGGCGCTCAGCGTGCTTACAGTGGAGTTGAGGAGCACAACAATGATTGAGAATATAACACCCCAATCCCCGGCCAGTCAGGGACCGCAGGTGACGACGTCAAAGGCCGAAGAGCAGAAGTCCCAGTTTCTCCAGTTGCTCGTGGCTCAAATGCAATCGCAGGATCCTCTCAATCCGATGGACGGTACGCAATTCGTAGCGCAGCTGGCGCAGTTCAGCAGCCTCGAAGAGTTGATCAATATCCGGGAAGTCATGGAAGACGTCCAGACGGCACTGGCCCAGATCGACATATCGGCGGATTCAGAGGCGGATTCAGATTCGACCCAATCGGATGCTGCTGAACTACTTGCTTAAATGGACTCAACGCGTGGGAATTAAGGAGCACTGAATGTCATTCACGACTTTTTCGACCGCCCTGTCGGGCCTTTCAACCAACACTCAGGGTCTGAACGTTGTCGGTAACAACCTCGCAAACATCAATACCGTTGCCTATAAATCGACCAACATCAGTTTTCAGGATGTCCTGGGAGAAGTGGTGACCGGGGCCGATGGCACCGGCTCGAACGTTGGATTGGGTGCGCAGGTCGGTCGCGTGGCGAGCGTATTTACGCAGGGTGGTCTGGAAACCACCAACAGCCCGACCGATGTCGCGATCCAGGGGACGGGTTTCTTCGTTGTCAGCGATGGCACCGCGCAGCTCTACACGCGTGCGGGAAACTTCCACGTCGATGCGGAAGGCACGCTGGTGACGCCGACGGGACACAAGGTTCAGGGTTACGTCAGGGACCCGGTAACAGGGTTGATCAATACAAATGGTGCGCTCGCGGATATCAAGGTGCCGTCCAACACCGGAAATTCCAATGCAACATCAGAGTTTGAGTTGGCCCTTAATCTGGATGCGGGCGCCGCGGTCGGAGCAACATTTACGACTTCGACTCCTATCTACGATACCCTGGGTCAATCCCACGTGGCCACCGTCGATTTCGTCAAGAGTGCAGTGACAGCTACAAGCGCGACCTGGACATTCGACATCACGATCCCGGAAAGCGACCTGACAGGTATCCCAGCGACCAGTACGAACAGGTACAGCTTGATAACCGGAGCCGTCGCCACGACGCCACCGGCAGCCGGGTCGCTGGTCTTTGATAGCAACGGCAGACTGACGTCGGTCTACACGGGTGCCGCGCCAGCCACTCTGCCCCCCGTTGCTGATTTGACGGTTCCGCCCGCTGCGGTCACTATTCCGTCGTTCTCGAATAGCGCAACACTGAACCCCGCGGGAATGAGCTGGAAGTTGATAGCCGACTCGGGCGACTTCAACGCAACGGGATTCGCGACCGCCAGTAACGTGACGTTCAGCCACCAGGACGGTGTACCCCCTGGCGACATGAACTCGCTGTCGGTCAAGCCCGATGGGACGGTGGCTGGCCTCTTCAGCAACGGACTGACCCTGGATGTGGCAAAGATGGCCCTGGCTCACTTCAATAACGCAAATGGTCTGACGCCGCAGGGCAACGGCCTGTTCGCCGAGTCGACGGCAGCGGGGTCGCTCCTGTTGGGAACACCGGGACAGGGTGGTCGAGGCCGACTGGTCGGAGGCGCCTTGGAACTGTCGAATGTCGATCTGGCCGCCGAATTCACTAAGATTATCACCTATCAGCGCGGCTATCAGGCGAACGCACGAATGATCAGCACCACCGACGAAATCCTTCAGGAGACGATGAATCTGAAGCGGTAAACGGCAGTGAACCACCTTGAGTGGTAAGAACGGGGCGATCAGTGCAGGGAGGTCCAAACGTTGGAGCCGCGACGATCAGATGATACGCCAATTGGATGGCCTCTGGCGCGTTACCCGAAGTCGACGGCTCCAACAAGTGTGACTGTAGATCGGCGGCTCCAACAAGTGTCGCCGCTGTGTGTCGCGCACTTGTCACTACTCAACGAAATTGCTAACGTCCTAAGCCATGACTGAAGACAACGCGCCCTCGACCGATGAACTGGAGTACCTGAAGACCGCCATCCACGATCTGAACAATCGGGTCGGCGTCATTCTGACATCGTCGGAGCTGTTGCTGATGGACGCTCCCGAAGGCAAGACAAGGGACCGCTACGGCGTGATCGAACAGAAAGCGTTGGAGGCCCGGGAGATCCTCCGCGGGATGTCAAAGCGCTTTTTCGACTAGCCAGCACCCCGTGGCCAGCACAGCCACGACACCTGTGGCAGTCGCGAACGTCTGGCCGTTAAAGCCACGACACTTGCGGAGTGGCAGATGTCTGGCCGATAAGAAGCCACGACACTTGTGGAGTGGCAGATGTCTGGCCAATGGTCAAACGCTTGGCGAATACCGAGCTTTGTTGACGGTTTCTATGTTGGGTAGCCGTCCGTCCGGTTCTGCGCTCTGGATCTGAAACCCAATAACCTTCCTGTTACCAGTAATTTGCTGGCCCAACCCGAAAACCTGTAATTCTTGGCACATCGCGTGCATTTCCCTGATTGCGGTAAATAATCGATGGAGGCGTTTTGTGGCGGAAGAAGCACAGGTTGTCCCTGAAACACCCGAACCGGCGTCGGGAGGAATAAAGAGTCTCATCCCGCTCGTCGGAAAGGCCCTGTTGGTCTTGATTCTCGTAGTTGCGGGAAGCGCCGGCGGCGGTGTTGTGTCCTGGGTTCTGATCAGCCGGAGCGGTGTCCTGCCGGAAGCGGCTGTTGAGGTGCCTGACGAAGAGGAAGAGGTTGACCCAGCCGAGGCCGTGCGTACGCTCATGGAGAATGGCGCTGCCGTCCCTCTGGCTCCGTTCGTCGTAAATCTTGCGGATTCCGATGCGCCCCGCTACTTGAGGGTAACCGTCAGTTTGATGATCGACGACAAGACGACAGTGGAGGAGGTCACCGAGAACAGCGCAGTCGTGTCAAAGTCCCGCGACATCATTCTGCAGACGCTCAGCCGGAAAACGTCGGCCGAGCTCATTGACGAAGACGGAAAGAATCACCTTCGCGCCGAAATACTGGAAAACCTGGAACCATATTTCCACGAACCCAAAGTTGTCGACGTCATGTTCACAGAGGAATGTGTGCCAATCTTAGTTGGAAATTGAAACGGCTCCAAACCCCATGGTTTGATGGTATTGGAAGAAACAACATCAAGCCTGTAAGAGAAAGGAGCCGAGATGAGGAGTCTGTTACGTTCGGTAAAGAAACGCAAGAAGTCGCGTGTGCTGGGTGAGGTCGAGGTCCTGAGCCGGGAGGAATACTCGGGACTGGAATTGGACTCGAAGGTGGAGATGATTCGGGCGTTGATCCCACTGGGGTTGATGCACGTGGAGGAGTTGCTCGACGAGGAAGTGAAGTCGTTGGCGGGTGAGCGATACGCACGAAAGGAGGCGGCGTTGCGGGGCCGGCGACACGGGAGCAATCCGGGGACCGTGGGGCTGGGTGGCCAGCGGGTGCCGGTTCGGGTGCCTCGAGTGCGCAGCGTGGCGGGCGGGGAGATTCCGCTTCGGACCTACGAGGAACTCAGTCCGGGTGGCGCGGTGAACGAGCTACTGCTCAGACGTGTGCTGTATGGGATCTCCTGCCGGAACTATGAATCGGCCGCTGAAGCGATTCCGGGAGCGATCGGACTGTCGAGTTCGACGGTGTCTCGAGGATTCGTCCAGGCGAGTGCCGCGAAACTTCGGGAGATGCAGGAGCGGGATCTGAGTGGCGAGGACGTCGTGGCGATCTTCCTGGACGGGAAGGCGTTTGCCGACGCCCTGATGGTAGTGGCCCTGGGCGTCACGCTTTCGGGCGACAAACGCTTCTTGGGCTTCGTGGAGACCGACACGGAGAACGAGCAAGTGCTGACTCCGTTTCTCCGTTCGTTGATGGAGCGGGGCCTGGACATCTCTGAAGGCGTGCTGGTGATTGTCGACGGCGGCAAAGGTCTGCGGGCGGCGGTCAAGAAGGCATTCAGGAATCGAGCCCTGGTCCAACGCTGCCAATGGCACAAACGCGAGAACGTCGTGAGATACCTATCGAAGACCGAGCAAGCCGTGTGGCGACGCCGGCTGCAGCGGGCCTACGAGCGCCCGGAGTACGACGAAGCTCGGGCGGCGCTCGGAGAGCTCCATGGAGAGCTCGAGGAGCGAAACCAATCGGGGGCTGCGAGCCTTGAGGAAGGCCTGGAAGAGACCCTCACGTTGCATCGGCTCGGCGTGTACGGGGTCTTGGGCCGTTCGTTCAAGACGACGAATTGCCTGGAATCGGTCAATGCCCTTGTCGAGGAAAGGTGTGCGAAGGTCGATCATTGGAAGAACTCGAGTCAGCGGCAACGCTGGTTGGCGACGGCGCTCATCGACATCGAACCGCGCCTGAGGAAGGTGATCGGCTACCGTCATCTTCCAAAGCTCCGCGAAGCCCTCCAGCGAGAGCTGAAAATTGAGGCGAAGACGTCGACGAGATCGAAGAAGAAGGTTGCATGACCCATCGTGAGCCGTGGAGAGTTTCAACTAAGAATGGGCTTGACTCTCACAGAGTTCGTTATTCAGTTATGACCGGCCAGGAAATTGTTCCGGTTTCAGGATCAGTGCCTGGAGGGCCAACCGGGCCCGAAGCGCCTGCCCCAGCCGTACAACCTGTCCCCCCCCCGGTTGTCGCTGCAGCGAAAACCAAGCCTGCGTCGAACCGATTGAGGGCATTCGCTGATGTTCCGTTTCACCTGACCGTTGAGATTGGACGGCTGCGGGTGTCCGTACAAGAGCTCTTGCAACTCAAGGCGGGTAAGGTTTTTCGAATCGGAAAGGCAGCCGGAGAGCCCTTCGATATCTGTGCCAACGGGCAACCGGTGGCCCGGGGTGAAGTCGTTCTCGTCGAGAATAGCTCCGGAGTCCGGATCACAGAAATCGCCAAGCTGTGAGAACGAAATCATGCCGTACCTCGAAGTCATTGGAGCCCTCATTCTGATTGTAGGGGTGATGGTTGTTGGCCTGAAGATCCTCAAGAAATATGTCCCATCGATGGCAGGTTCAACCAACCTGGCCGTCGTCGAGCAGCTTCATCTCGGCGATCGTTGCCGCGTCATGGTCGTCAAGGTCCGCGACGAAGAGCTCCTGCTTGGAGTGACTCGAGAAGCTGTCTCCATTCTCGAAAAACTGCCCAAATGAGTGTTCTGCCGGCCCCATTGTTTCTGATGCTCCTGCAGACGACGCCCAACATCAGCATCGATGTCAGCGGCGGCGACGGACAGATTCAGATGAATCTGCCCGTTCAGATGATGATCCTGCTCACGCTGTTGACGTTTCTGCCGTCGATCATTATCTCGCTCTCGTCATTCACTCGAATCATCATCGTTTTTCACTTTCTTCGCCAGGCGCTGGGTACCCAGGAGGCTCCTTCAAATCAGATTCTGATCGGGTTGGCACTGTTCTTATCTTTTTTTGTGATGAGTCCAACGTTGACCCAGATTTACGACACCGCCTATGTGCCCTGGACCAACGGGCAGATCGAGGAAATGGACGCAATCGAAAACGGAGCCCTGGCACTGAAGGCGTTCATGCTCAAACATGTGCGGGAAAAGGATTTGATGCTTTTCACCGAGTTATCAGCCGATCCCAGACCTGCGGGACCGGAGGACCTGTCAATGAAGATCGTGATTCCGGCATTTATCATTTCAGAGGTCAAAACTGCCTTCCAGCTCGGATTTGTATTGTTTCTGCCCTTTCTCGTAATCGACATGATCGTCGCTTCGGTCTTGTTGTCGATGGGAATGATGCAGTTGCCGCCGGTCATGGTATCGCTGCCCTTCAAGGTTCTCCTGTTCATCATGGTCGATGGCTGGGGACTGGTCATTTCATCGTTGGTGCGAAGCTATGCCTGAAGAAACGGTCATCCGCCTCGCCACGCAGTCGCTCCACACGGTTCTCCTCGTCAGCGCTCCGATGTTGGGAGCCGGCCTGATCGTGGGCATAGCGATCAGCTTTGCGCAGGTTATTACGTCGATACAGGACATGGCGCTGGCATTCGTGCCCCGTATCATTGTCACCTTCCTGGTCTTCCTGATCATCTTTCCATGGATGATGGGCTATATGGTTTCCTACACCGAGATGTTGCTCGGTTCCTTCGACGGCTACACCGGTTGACCTGTACATGGGTGAGATCTTCGCTTTACAGGTTCCGTATTTTTACCTGATTCACGTTCTGGTCGTTGCGATTCGCGTGGGCGCCATGCTCGCATTCTCTCCAATCTGGGGAAACCCGGCTCTACCCCGTGAGGTGAGATTGCTCCTGATATTCGCCAGCGCCGCCGGAGTCGCTCCCGCTGTTCCGTTCAGCGCCGCCGCAATGGAGCGGCCCGAACTCGTTCTTCCAGGCGAATTCTTTATTGGCCTCCTGCTCGGGATGGGGATTCGTATCGCCTTTGCCGTCCTTCATTTTGCGGGGCAGCTGGTTGGTTTCAGTTTGGGCTACTCTGCTGTCCAGTCGTTCGATCCCCAGACACAGAACCGGTCCACGCTCATGGCCGGCTATTTCACCATGATGGGCTACGCCATCTTTCTGGCCGCCGATCAGCACCACGAATTCCTCCGGGCCATGCGATTCAGCTACGAGAGTTTTCCCGTGGGTGGCTTTCCCGAGACTGCCAGTTGGATTGGCCTCTTGATGACTACTGCCGGCAATATCTTTGTCGTCGGTTGGAAGATCGCATTTCCGCTATTCGTCGTGGTCTTGCTCGCAGACATAGCGGTCGGTTTTGTGGCCCGGATGCAACCCGCGTTCAACGCAATGATCCTCTCTCTGCCGATCAAGGTTCTCGTCGGTCTGGTCGCTTTTGGTGCGTCGTTAGTTGCATTCCCGATGATCATGCGCGAGGTCGCAGATTTCGTCGTCCTGAGATGAAATGGCCGCAAAAAACGACAAAACAGAGAAACCGACTTCGATACGGCGTCGCAAGTCGCGTGAAGAAGGGCAGGTTGCTTACTCCCAGCATGTAGCCTCGACGGCGTCCCTGATTGGTGCCCTCGTCACAGTGGCCTGGGTCCTCAGCTTCCGTGGAGGATTTCGTGGTTTCTTTTCCCGCTTGCTCGAAACCGGCATTCTCGACGGTCTGTCCGAGTCGGCAATGCTTCAAGTGATCCAGGAGACCGGAACTTATTTTCTGGTGTTGGTGGCTCCGATTCTGGCCGGGGCATGGATCGGAGCCCTTGCCGGCAATGTTGTTCAGGGATTGCCCAATATTGCCACGAAGGCGTTGGGGCTGAAATGGGATCGATTGAATCCGGCCAAGGGTCTCGAGAAACTTAAAACGAAAACCTCACCGGTAGAGTGGCTCCGACTTCTACTCCTGGTGGCCGCTGTTGTCGTTGCGATCTGGCAAGCCCTTGCAGGCCATTGGGACGAACTTCTCCGTTCGCCCGGCGTGGGGATCGAGGCCTCGAACGCCCTGCTCAGGGAGATTCTCATCCGGGTCTTGACCCACGTCGTCCTGGCGCTCGTTGTTCTCGCGGTTGCGGACTTCTTCATCCAGCGGCACCGACATGAGAAAAGCCTCAAGCAGACCAAGTCCGAGGTCAAACAGGACAACAAGCAGTTAGAAGGCAACCCCCAGGTCAAGGGAAAGATCCGTTCCGTACAGCAGGAACAGGCCAGGCGCAGAATGATGGCCGCTGTCCAGGATGCGGATGTCATCATCACGAACCCGACGCACTTTGCGGTGGCCCTCGAATATAAACCGGACCAGATGGCTGCGCCCCGGGTCGTCGCCAAAGGCCAGGATTGGCTAGCCGAGAGGATCAAAGAGGTGGGTCGGGAAAATGACATACCGCGGGTCGAAAACGTCCCATTGGCCCGATCTCTGTATTGGAGCGTGGATATCGATCAGGAGATTCCCCTGCACCTCTATAAAGCGGTTGCTGAGGTTCTGGCATATGTGTTCAAGGTCCATAAACGCATTAAGCGTAAGGGTTAGCCGGATTATGAAGTCCGTTTTCCAATGCGAATCGGGTTGGTTCGACGAGGGGTTGGCCCAGTGGTTCGGGTCGTGTCTCCAACTTGGTATCCCGGTTGCTCTAATGACAGTTTGAGGGAGAATGAGTATGGTCAAAGCCCAGGTAGCCCTGCCGATCGCTATCTCTATCATTCTGACAGCGTTATTGGTGCCGCTGCCGCCAGTGTTTCTGGATCTCCTCATCTCAACCAACATTTCCCTGTCCGTCGTTGTTCTTCTTGCGGCCGTCTACGTCCTCAAGCCCGTTCAGTTTTCGGCGTTCCCGTCGATCCTGTTGTTGACGACGCTGTTCCGTCTTTCACTGAACATCGCTTCGACCCGGCTCATTCTTCTTAACGGCAGTGATGGCTTCGGAGCCGCCGGCAACGTCATCGGCGCCTTCGGACAGTTTGTCGTCGGAGGAAATTATGCGGTGGGTCTGATCATTTTCCTCGTACTCATCATCATCCAGTACGTCGTGATCAACCACGGTGCCGTGCGTATTTCTGAAGTGACCGCACGATTCACCCTGGATGCGCTGCCCGGCAAACAACTGTCAATCGACGCCGACCTCAACGCCGGCATCATCGATCAGGAAGAGGCGCGGACACGCAGGGTCGCAGTCGGTCGTGAAGCTGATTTCTACGGATCCATGGATGGTGCGATCCGATTCACCCAGCGTGACGCGATGGCGTCCATCCTGATTACGCTGATCAACATCGTCGGCGGTCTCTTTATCGGAATGTTCCAGAATGGAATGGACGCCCTGGTCGCGCTGGAGACCTTTACCATCCTGACGATCGGTGACGGTCTGGTTACTGCGATTCCGTCGCTGCTGATCTCGATTGGCGGCGCCCTCATTACCACCCGCGCCGCTTCAGACAGGAGTCTGGGTGAGGACGTTTCCTCGCAGCTGTTTAGCGACCCGAAACCGATGTTTTTTGCCTGCGGCATTATTGGCGGGCTTGGGCTGGTGCCCGGCTTGCCGACAGCGGGTTTTCTCGTCCTGGGGACCGTTCTGGGAGCGATTGCGCTGGTCGCTTCGAGCGCCGAGAAGCGGCGTGCCGTCGAGCCCGTGGTCGAAGCTCCGCCTCCAGATGAAGGAACCGTCGAGCGGGCAACCGCGTTCCTTAAGATTGACAGCCTGGCCGTGGAAATCGGCTATGGGCTGGTGGGTCTTGTGGACGCGCAGGAGGGCGGCGACTTCTTGAAGCGCATCCGGTCGATCCGAAAGCAGCTGGCTCAGGAGCTGGGCATGATCGTACCCCCGGTCAACATCTCCGACAATCTGAAGCTGGGCCCCCGCGAGTACACCATCTTGCTGAAGGGTTCCGAAATTGGCCGTGGAGAGTTGATGATG
This sequence comes from Terriglobia bacterium, assembly GCA_965263045.1. GTDB lineage: Bacteria > Acidobacteriota > Terriglobia > 20CM-2-55-15 > 20CM-2-55-15. The sequence goes on along the minus strand of CBDHGK010000041.1, from coordinate 4,831,960 downwards.
GATCGCCTGATGGCGATCGACCCCGGCAGCACCACTGGGACGATCGACGGTACGCCTACCAAGGAACCGACTTTCGGACTGCCCGCCTTCTGGATCACCAAGGAAAACAGAGAACGGGCGCAGCTGATGAATTTCACGGTTGTGGACGCATCCACCATCCTCGCCACTCATCTCACAGAGATGATTCGCTCGCATGCCCACGAGTTGTTGGGCCGTCAGGAAGTGAAGACGCTGATCGACCACGTAGGCGAAACGCATCCCAAGCTCGTTGAGGAATTGGTACCCGCGACGCTGTCGGTCGGGGAAGTTCAGAAGGTCCTTCAGAGCCTGCTCCGAGAAAAAGTATCCATCCGTGACCTCGTATCGATTTTTGAGTCGCTTGCCGACTACGGACCGAGAACGAAGGATCCCGCATTGCTGACTGAAGCGGTTCGCGCCGCCTTGAGCCGGTCGATCACGAAACCACTGCAGGACGAAAACGGTCAGTTGCCCGTGATTTCTCTTTCCCCGGACTGGGAAGAGAGGTTGAAGGATTCCCTGGTCCAGGACGAGTCGGGAGCGTACCTGGCGCTGGATTCCAAGGGGTTTGAAGATCTGGTGAAGGAAATTGGATCAACCTGCCAGACACTCACGGCGTCGCAGTGGACTTTGCTGTGTTCGAGTGGCATCCGTTACCACTTGCGGAAGTTGATCGAGAGATTCATCCCGCAGCTGACTGTACTTTCACCCAATGACGTTCCCCCGAACTTGCAAATCGTATCGCAAGGGGTTGTTGGACAATGAAGGTGAAGACGTATCAAACGCGGTCGATCAAGGAAGCTGTTGAGCTAATCAAGCGCGACTTCGGTCCGGATGCGATGATCCTCGGAACCCGACCGCTGACGACCCGCAAACCGTGGGGCATTCGGCGACAGAGCTGGGAGGTGACAGCCGGTCCGAGAGAGGTTATCGAAGCGCCACCCGTCGAAAGCCCGGTCGGTAAGGCCGGTTCCGAGGTTGCCGACTCAGTGTCCGTTTCGGCTGGTCGGCCAGCAACCACCGACCACATCGAGTTGAGAGATCTCGATAAAGACCCGGCGCCTCCGTACCCCGCTCGGTCTCGCAAAACGGACGGCGCCGATACAGCGATGTCTGCGCTTGAGGCCCCGTCCGGACTCATTCTCAAAGCCGAGGCCCGAATCGAAGAAGTGCTTGAAGAGATCGACGAGCTGAAACGGTCCGTGCGCCTGCTTGGACAGGCCATGCCTCAACGGGGAGGTCACCACGGGGATATCTACACCGAACTGGTTGGGCAGTCGGTTGATCCGGAGTTTGCCGAGAATTTGCTGGCAAGCGCCGCACGGTTGAACCCCAGTCCGGGAAAGACCCGGGACGCGGTCCGTGCGCTCCTTGGAGAGATGTTCTCAATCGATTCTCCAGAAGAATTGTTGTCTGACGAGAGAGTTATCAGCGTATTCGTAGGGCCTACGGGCGTCGGCAAAACGACAACCATCGCCAAAATCGCCGGTCATGCCGTGGTTCGCCACGGGAAGAACGCCGTTCTGATCTCCACAGATTCCCAGAGGGTCACGGGTCAGGAGCAACTGCTGCGCTACGGCCAGTTGCTCGGAATAACGACGTTCAAATGTCCCGATCTCACAGCTCTTAAGGGCTTGGTCGAATCCCTGGGCGACTACGATCTTGTTCTCATCGACACGGCAGGCTGCAGTCCCTCCGACCGGGCGCGGCTGGGCAGGCTCGAAAGTGGTTTGTCGGGTCTGGGAGCGCGGGTTCGGCTCGTTCTCAGTGCCACGACCAAGTCCGAAGACGTTTCCAGGATCTACAAGCGCTTCCACCGGCTTTCACCCGAATCGTTTGTCCTCACCAAAATGGACGAAACCGAGACCCGAGGATCGATGGTTGGTGAACTGCTCCGGTTCTTGTTACCCCTCTCCTATCTCAGTGAAGGGCAGCATGTTCCCGAAGACCTATGGGTTCCGAACGGCGCTGATCTGGCGCGTCTCATGCTTCCGATCCAGTGAACACAGAGACGGAGGCCCAGATATCAGGTGGCTGAAAGACACACAAGGAATTGGCTATGACGACAGTTGAGAGAGAGGACCTGATCAACGAATCTCTGCCGCTGATCAAGCATATTGCCCATCGGGTAGCTGTTCGATTGCCTCCCAACGTAGAGATTCGCGACCTTGTCAATGCAGGCGTGATCGGGCTCCTGGACGCGGTTGAGAAGTTCGAACCCGAACGCGGCGTCAAGTTTAAGACGTATGCGGAACTGCGGATTCGGGGCGCGATGCTGGACAGTCTGCGCGAACTGGACTGGGCTCCGCGTTCCCTCAGGAAAAAGAGCAAGGACCTTGAAAAAGTCTATAAGGGGCTCGAGCAGCGTCTTGGCCGTCCGGCGACAGATGAAGAGGTTTGCGAGGAACTGGGTGGCGACATGGAGCAGTTTCATGCCCTTGTCGATCAGCTGCACGGCCTGACGATCGGTTCCTTCGAAGACATTGGCGACAACCGTGAGGATGGCTCTGGCGAAAGCTTTATCAACTACTACCCGGATGATGGCGAGAACGATCCTTATGAGCAGTTTGAACGGAGGGAGTTGGCCAAGATGCTGACCGGAGTCATTGACACGCTGCCGGAAAGAGAGCGACTCGTGCTGTCGCTCTACTATTACGAAGAGTTCACGATGAAGGAGATCGGAGCCATGCTGGGTGTCAACGAGTCGCGGGTCTCTCAGATTCGCACCAAGGCGATGGTGAGGCTCCGATCAAAAATGAAGAAAGTATCACCGGGTGTCGAATCGACATTTCAATTGATGAGCGACTGATGGAATCAAGCGTAGAAGCCTATAACTATAAACGTCCAGACCGGATCTCGAAGAACCAGCTCCGATCGCTGCACTTTATCCACGACCGGTTTGCCAGGAACATCTCTTCGGCCATGTCCGCGTATTTGCGAAAGGTGATGGAAATCAACCTGGACAGTATTGAACAGGTTAGCTACGCGGAATTCCTAGCCGCCGCTGACGACCCGACGTGTTATTCGTCGGTCTCTCTAAAACCTCTGGACGGTTCAGCCGCCCTCGAGATCGCCCCGCAAGCCATTTTCACGATACTCGACCGGCTGCTGGGAGGGACCGGAAATCCATTGGACATGGAACGCCCGATGACGGAGATCGAGCAGAAAGTTGTGCGGGGGATCCTCAATCTGGTCGTGGACAATCTGCGTGAAGCTTGGCTTCATATCTATCCGATCGAATTCGCGGTCACCACGGTTGATACCCATCCGCACATGGTTCAGATCGTTGCGCCAAGCGAAATGGTCGTCGTCTTCAAGTTCCAGATGCGAGCCCGCGAAGTATCGACCAAGCTGAATCTGGCATTTCCGACTCTGGTGCTCGAGCCGATCATGCACATTTTTGACAAGGAATGGTCCGGCGCCAGAAAGACGGTCGCAAAGTTAACCTTGGCCGGCAACATCGAAAAGATGCCAGTGAATGTCGCTATCGAGACGAGCGAGACATCGTATCCAATGCGATCGATACGCTCGCTTCAAGTAGGGGACACGCTGCTCATGGAGCAGAGAGAGGAACTGCCTGTCGTCATTCGAGTCGGCGGCATTGAAAAGATGAAAGCTTCGGTTCGAATCGAATCGAACCGGAAATCGTTCGAGATCGTAGATGCCGTGTGTTCGCTATGAGGGAATCGTAGATGGAAATGGTGCCTGAAGAACAACAACCCGGCGGTGTGGAAGACAACATAGAAGTCTTTATGGACCTCCAGTTGGCGGCTGCGATTCGATTTGGCGAGACCGAGATGCTCCTGGAGGACGCGGTGAAGCTGGCTGTCGGATCAGTGATCGAGCTGAACTCGAGTATGGATGAGCCCGTCGAACTCGTAGTCAATGGCCGTGCTCTTGCGCGTGGTGAGGTCGTTGTCGTTGATGGGTTTTACGGAATCAGAATCACGGAGATGTGCGGTGGCGACAAACGTTTTCTTACTCTCGATGCCTGACGCGATCGGAATCTATCTCGCATTGGCTCTCTGTGGGCTGGCGATTATTTTTCTCACAATCCACGTGCAGTATCGCTTCGCCTGCGCACGCGGCGCGCTCACGACGCTGAACAGGGAATGGGAAAATGCCGAGGCCCAGTTCACAAATCTTGCCGAGATCGCCCAGCAGAAGATCGGCAGGCTGGAAAATGTGCCTGGCGGCGCGATCTCACAGGAGCCGGGGGCGTCGATCGACTCCGGGATCCGGAATCAGGTGACCGCGATGAGCCGGAGTGGTGCTGCGGCCAGGGATATTGCGCGGACGGCCGGACTCAACGAGGCCGATATCGACGTCATACTGGGCATGTCTCGCGTCGAAGGCAGGAAAAATTAGCCAGGACCCGTCTTTTCTTCCTATCGGAATATTCGGAAGAGCGCTTTAGAGGAAATTACAAGGGATGCGATCCGATCTTCCAAGTGTCGGTAGGTGTTTAAGTTATCAGAATGCGGAGTGCCCCCTCCGATCGGGATTTGGGATGGCCCATGTATTGCTTGTTTATGCATGGATGAGCGGAGCACTTTATCTGGACAGAGCCCCGAAATTGAGCGTGTCCCATGAGTGATGCGGTTTTTGCAGCTTACGAAGCCTTGGAAGCGAGGATGCGAATCGTGGACATTATCGCAAACAATCTTGCCAATGTGCAGACGACGGGCTTCAAACGCGATTTCGGGCAGGTTCTTGAAGAAGCGGTTTCGTCAACTGAGTCAAGTACCGAAGTGGCCAGCCGGGTGGATCTGACACCCGGAGTGCTCGTCAGCACGGGCCGGGAACTGGATGCAGCCATCGATGGCGCCGGTTTCTTCGTACTGGAAACAGAAAACGGCACTCGATATACGCGCAACGGCAGCTTCAACGTCAGCAGTAACGGGGAGCTGGTTCTGAAAGACGGTCTCAAGATCCTGGGCGAAGGGGATGTCCCGATCGTCGTGGGTGAGGGGCAGGTCAGCGTAGACGACGGCGGGGGTATTTCCGTCGATGGCAGCGTGATTGGAACGCTGCGCATCGTCGAATTCGACGATACCCGCTTTCTTCGGAAAGAAGGTATGTTCCGTTACGAATGGATCGGCGCACCCACGGGCATCGAAGATGTCGCTGAACCCCGGGTCAAGGGCGCTCACCTGGAACGATCGAATGTGAACTCGATCAGCGAAATGGTGGCGTTAATGGGGGCCTTTCGAGAGTTCGAGTCAATCGGGCAGACGTTGAGGTCGATCACGACCGATATGGACAGGCAGCTCCTGGCCGAGCTGGCGGACCTGGGCTAGCGCCGGATCCATCGTCCATCCGTTGGGAAGCGCAGGGATCGAGACCACATACCGGTAATAGACCAGAAGGTTGTTGGAGCACAGACAGGGGCGACCCACGCCCTGACCCTAGCTGGCGTTTTGGAGGAGTACGTACATGTTGAGAGCGTTACACACGGCCGCGACGGGAATGCAGGCCCAGCAGATTAATATCGACACAATCGCGAACAACATCGCGAACGTGAACACCACAGGATACAAACAGGCGCGCGCCGAGTTTCAGGATCTTCTCTACCAGGACTTGCGCCCCGCCGGCACGGCGTCATCCAGTTCAACCGAATATCCAACCGGACTTCAAATCGGCCTGGGAACGATGCCCGTGGCGACGGCGCGGGATTATTCCCAGGGGGATTTTCGGCAGACGGATAACCCGCTTGACCTCGTGATTTCGGGAAAAGGATTCTTCCAGGTGACTCTGCCCAGCGGCGAAACGGCCTACACCCGGGACGGATCTTTCCATACGGATCAGGCCGGGGCGATGGTGACGGCCGACGGGAATCCGTTGTCGCCTTCCGTTTCGATTCCAGCGGACGCTCAGGGCATCGTCATCGGAGCGGACGGCACGGTATCGGTGACTCAGGCGGGCCAGTCGGCGGCGACGCCGTGGGTACGATTCAGATTGCAAGTTTTCAGAATGCGGCAGGGTTGAGTGCCGTTGGGCGCAACCTCCTGATGCCGTCCACGGCGTCCGGCCTGGCGACTGCGGGCAATCCGGGAACCAACGGGTTGGGGCTACTGAACCAGGGCTTTCTGGAACAGTCCAACGTGAACGTCGTGGAAGAGATGGTCAACATGATCATCGCGCAACGGGCTTACGAAGTGAACTCGCGGGCGGTTCGAGTCGCTGACGACATGCTGCAACAGGTCAACAACCTCGTCCGTTAATCGATGGAGTCAACTACATGATTGCTTTTGCACTGACGCTTCTGTGTTGTCTGATTGCCCCCGGGGAAGTGAGCATCGATAAAGACACGATCTCTCTCGGAGATCTGATCGATTTTCCTGACGGCGACCTTCGCGCCGGAGTCCTCCTCGGACAGGCCCCGAACCCGGGTCTCGCACGCCGGATTCATGCCTACGAGATCGAGGCTAAGCTGCGTGTCAGTGGTCTGAGAACCGAAGATCTGAAACTTCCCGCATCCGTGCTGATCCGTCGTCAGTCGAAGCCCTTGGCCATCGACCAGGTTCGGGCCTTCGTTCGTGATCTCTTTGAGCGGCACTTCCCAGAGGCCCGCATCGAAATTCAGGAACTGATTGTTCCCACGGTCGAAGTCGCGACCGGAAACGTTCAAATTTCGGCGTCACTGCCTGCGAACTTTAATCCGGGCGGTCAAATCCCCGTGCGACTGGACATTCGCGCCGACGGTTTCTCGCGCCTGGTTTATGCCCAGGCCCGCGTTCGTATCGAAACGCCACAGCCGATGCTCCTGAATCCGATTCGGGCGCACTCCCCAGTTCTCGAAGGCGACGTCGAGTGGAAGTTTGCCTTACTCGCCCGGTCCCAGGACACAATTCAGTCGCTGGACCAACTTCGCGGAAAGTTCGCCAAAGAGGATCTCGATTCGGGTGAGGTATTGACCAGACCCCAACTCTATTCGCCCGTCCTGGTCCGCCGCGGGGATGCCGTTACGGTCGTTGCCGCGATGGGAAACATCAGAATCTCCGCAATGATGAAGGCGCGGTCCGGGGGTGAATACGGTCAGACGATTATTGTCGAACACCTCAACGGGTCAGGCCAGGCCACAGCCCGGGTGACCGGACAGGGCATGGTTGAAGCCCTGGTGGGGGGGCGGTGATGGGCTATCCAATAACCGTATTGTTGCTGCTCGCGTTGGCGTTGCCCGCGAATGTTGCCGCTCAGGTCCACGATGAAGATTCCAAGATTTCTCCGCTCGAAGAGTACTTGCGCCAGGCGCGCGCCGGTCGAAGGGAGTCCCGAGGTGCGGGACCTTCCCTGTTTTCGCCGACGGCCGCAAACCTGTTCCTGTTTGTGGACGTGAAGGCCCGAAACGTCAACGACATTGTCACGATCCAGATCCTTGAAAATGCATCGGCATCAAATTCGGCAAATACATCGACGGATCAGGACGGGGAAACCAACGCGTCAGCTCCGTCGTTTTTCGGTCTGGAAGGGGGCGCATCGGCCTTGAGCTTCGCAAGTATTCTTCAGGGACTTTCAGACCTGTCTTTCTCCGGTCAGGGAACGACTTCGCGCAGCGGAACGCTGACCGCCTCACTCTCGGCGCGAGTCGTCGAGGTGCTCCCGAATCGCGACCTGGTGGTTGAAGGGACCAAGCAGGTCACCATCAACCAGGAAAGTCACCGCTTGACTCTCCGGGGTGTGGTGCGGTCTCGCGACGTGAGTCCGAACAATCTCGTGCTCTCCAGTTCGATCGCGCACATGGAAGTCAAGTTCGACGGACAGGGAGTTGTGACCGACGCCAACGAACCGGGGTTCTTCTACAGGTTGTTCCAACTGATTTCGCCATTTTAGAGGGCACTAATCATGAAAGTGCGGCGTAGACATATTTGGGTGAGAATTAGCGCGGCCGTTCTGTGTCTCAGCGTAGCCGGACCGGCGCTCCCGGCCAACTCCCGCCTCAAGGACATCAGCCATATTGCTGGCGTCCGATCCAATGCGGTGATCGGTTACGGTCTCGTCATCGGGCTGAACGGGACCGGCGACCGCCAGCAGACATTCTTCACAAACCAGACGCTGATCAACATGCTGGAGCGCTTCGGTTTGACCATGAATAATCCGGCAATTCGCGTTCAGAATATCGCTGCCGTGATGGTCACGTCCGAGCTACCGGCTTTCACCCGTGCAGGTTCGCGGATCGATGTCACCGTATCCTCCATTGGCGATGCAGCGAGCCTTCAAGGTGGCATCTTGCTGCAGACTCCGTTGCTCGGTCCAGACGGTGACGTCTTCGCCATGTCGCAGGGTCCGCTGGTGATCGGCGGGTTCTCCGCAGGGAACGATGCGACTGGTGTCAGTGTCAATCATCCGACAGTGGGACGGATTCCCAACGGTGCCATGGTTGAACGCACCGTTATGGCGGGCATGCCGGAAGTGGTTCAGAGGTTGGAGTTGATCCTTGACAGGGCAGACTTTACCAACGCCAGTAGAGTGACCGCGGCCGTCAACAGCGCTTTTGGTGTTCTGATTGCACATCCATTGGATTCGCGTTCGGTTCGACTGGAATTGCCGGCCGATTATCAGAACCGACCGATCGAATTCATCGCGGCAATAGAAGCGGTTTCGGTCGAGATCGACACGACGGCACGCGTGGTGGTGAATGAGAGAACTGGAACGATTGTGATTGGCAGTGAAGTCCGGATCGCACCGGTCTCAATTTCTCACGGGAACCTGAGTATTCAAATACAGACGCAATTTGATGTCTCGCAGCCAAACGGATTTTCCGATGGACAGACAGTGGTGGTGCCACAGCAGCAGCTCACAGTTCAGGAAGACGAGAGCGGTTTTGTCACCCTGGACGATGGAGCCACCGTCGAAGATCTCATCGGGGCGCTGAACGCGCTTGGGGTGACACCGCGCGACACGATCGCGATTCTGGAGGCTCTCAAAGTCGCCGGCGCTTTGCAGGCGGATCTGGAGATAATCTAACGAAAGTGCCCTGCGATACAAAGCGGCGACACTAGCCCCTGAACAAGCGTGATTGATGAGGAATTGAAAGTGGAATAACCGCCGAAGTACCCGAAATGCCCCCTCTCCGTGCGAAAAAAACCTTGGACAGATTCTTTGGAGAAGGAGGCATTTCAGATGAACGATTATACGCGCAAGAACATGAGGAACCGCAAGCGGCGAATTGAGCGTCGGCTTGGGGATCGGAATTGGAAAGATCAGGCGAAGCCGATGCTGTCGGCGCGCAACATCCGGTACGAGATGGGAGACCGGATGAGGGGTCTGTCGGTGGGCGGCATCGGAATGATGCATCAGGTGGCGCGGCGGACCGGACTGATCGAAGCCATCGACAAGGACGTGCATGTGCTGAAGCGGCATCTGCCCTACCAGGAATCGGATCACGTGTTGAACATCGCCTACAACGCGTTGAGTGGGGGCACGTGTATGGAAGATATCGAACTGCGGCGCAATGACGAAGTGTATCTGGACGCGTTGGGAGCACAGCGGATTCCGGATCCGACCACGGCGGGAGACTTCTGCCGGCGATTTGAGGAAGACGACGTGGAGTCGCTGATGGACACGTTCAATAAAGTGCGGCTGAAAGTCTGGCGCCAGCAGCCCGATGCGTTTTTCGAGGAAGCGGTTCTGGAGGCGGACGGGACATTGGCCCCAACCACCGGAGAATGCAAAGACGGGATGGACGTGGCCTACGACGGGACATGGGGTTATCACCCACTGTTGATTTCGCTGGCGAACACGGCCGAACCGTTATACCTGGTGAACCGGAGCGGCAACCGGCCCTCGCATGAGGGAGCGGCCAAACGGTTCGATCAGGCAATCGCGTTGTGCCAGCGTGCGGGGTTCGATCAGATCCTGCTGCGCGGGGACACCGACTTCAGCCAGACCCGGTATTTGGATGGATGGGACGACCAGGGCGTGGGCTTCATCTTCGGCATCGACGCGATGAAAAACCTGGTGGCCCGGGCCGACCAATTGGAGCCGGACTGCTGGGCGCGCCTGGAACGTCCCGCCAAGTACGAGGTAGCCAGCCAACCCCGCCAGCGTCCCGACAAGGTCAAGGAACGGATCGTTCGGGAGCGTGACTTTGAGAATATCCGCTTGCGGGGCGAGGATGTGGCCGAGTTTGCGTATCGGCCCGGAGCCTGCGATCGGGACTACCGCGTCGTTGTGGTGCGAAAGAATCTGTCGGTGGCCAAAGGGGAGCAGGTGTTGTTCGACGACATCCGGTACTTCTTCTACATTACCAACCGTGCGGATCCTGCGGACCAGATCGTGATGCGTGCGAATCAACGGTGCAATCAAGAGAATCTTATTGAGCAGCTCAAGAACGGCGTACACGCCTTGGGGATGCCGGTCGGGGATCAGACCAGCAACTGGGCCTACATGGTGATGGCCTCACTGGCCTGGACACTGAAGGCGTGGTTTGCGTTATTGCTGCCCGAAACCGGACGTTGGGGCCAGAAGTATCAGGCCGAGAAGCAGACCGTGCTACGCATGGAGTTCAAAACGTTCCTGAACGCCTTCATGCTCGTGCCTTGCCAGCTCGTGCGTACTGGTCGGCGCATCGTCTTCCGGCTGATGGCCTGGAACCCGTGGTTGCCAGTCTTGTTTCGTGCCGTGGATGTGTTGCGTCAACCTCTGCGATGCTGACCCGATCATGGATCTGAGCCCGGGCGGTCGAGGTCCCGGTTTCTTTCAACCCTTCAAACAGACACGGCGAGGCGGCAACTGAAACAGATACAACACGAACCGCATACCTGGAAAAAGCGATCTGGGAACGGGAGCTTATGCCTCCAATTTTACGGCCGTGAACCGGCCGTTTGTCCACTGGTTATGCGCTTGTTTTGGGACTAGCTGGAGCCGCCGACTTTAAGCAGCGACACTAGCTGGAGCCGCCGATCCATACGGACTAAGAGCATGGATATAAACATCAGCAGCATCACCCACCCGGCAATTTCAGGGGAAATGGGGCCCAGGGAGATTGCCGGCCACGTCCAGGCGATGTTCATGGAGGTGTTGATCAAGAGCATGGAAGAAACCGTTCAGGCCGACGGAGGTCTGTACGGAGACTCTTCCACTTCAGATATCTACAGAGGGATGCTGCGGCAGGAAATGGCAATCGCCATGTCCCAGGATCTGGGTGGGCCTCTCGTTCAGCAACTGGAGAAAGCGATTCGCGACCGTGCAACGGACGTTCAGGTTCCGGGGGTGGGTGTCAGCTCTGAACGATCCGTCGGGCAGACACTGCCCGTCCAAGGTCGTGTGACTTCGCCGGCAGGATGGCGACAGGATCCCATCACGGGTGAAGCCCGCTACCATCGAGGAACTGACATTGCTGCGCCCAACGGTACACCGATCCAGTCTGTCAGCAGCGGACGAGTCGTTGAGAGCGGCAGGAAGGGTGGCTATGGGAACGCCGTCGTGATTGAGTCCGATGATGGTCGGAAAATGCTGTATGCACATAACTTAATGAATCATGTGAAAGTGGGCGACCGAGTACGGGCCGGAGAGGTCATCGCCCTGGTGGGTTCGACCGGGCGTTCTACGGGACCGCATGTGCATTTCGAGGTCACGGAGTGAAGGTGTATTCACAGAAAATCCTAAAGATGTTGGCCCGCTTGCCGATCAGATACGTAGAGGCAGACTATGCCCATGGTTTCGGAACAGGGATGTTTCGACCCAACCGAGCTTCCATGGATGGGTGAAACAGGCCCGCACCCCGTGGTGCGGATGGCTCAGATACGGCCGTGAGTAAACGGCCAGGAGCTTGCAATGAACATTGACAATATCAACGTCACAAATCCAGGGATAGACAACCAGCGCTCCCTCGACAAGGCTGACAAGGCGCAGGTAGCGCAGGGCGAGGAAGGGGTCCCCGGCTCTGACCGGACGCCGACGGCCCCAACCGCCGACTCGGTGGCTCTGTCGTCCACAGCCAAGGAGATCGGACGGCTATCCAATCTGGCGGGAGAAAGCGGCGATCGGGCTGCCCGTATAACCCAGATCCGGGCGGCAATTCAGAACGGAACCTACAGGGTATCTGGGGAAGACATCGCAAACAGCATTATCGAGGCCCATAAGAGATAGGCCGCTATAGCACGCAGACCCGGGCCCCAAACGATGGCGGCCGTGTCGGCGATGGACAACCCGGCTTGGAATAGAGTGGATCACCCACCGGTCCGAAGCTTTGACGAACCAGACGAGAGAACTGAGATGCCAAAATTTGAGATGGACATAAGTTCCGCTCCCCTGTCGGGGAACCTGCTGCTGGAGCGATTGCTCGAGTTGGAAGCTCTGAAGAATACCGCGCTGCTCGAGTTCGACCCACATACTTACGGCGCAAGCGCGGCCGAACAGACGCGTTTGGTATCTGCCGGATCGATGGAGCCGTCCAGGCTTTCGCGCCATACCCTCGTTGCACTTGCAAAGCAAACCCGGCTCAATCTCGCGCTCCTTCTGAACCTCGTTTCGACTTCCCCACATTTCGAAATGATGCAGCCTGGCTATACCGCTGAGGGATTTCGTGACGACGCCCCCGGGGGGCGGTTGGCGTTTCAGCGTTAGCAGATGGCAGGAATCACCTCAGTACTGCATTCGGCCCTGAGTTCGATGGACACGGCGACACAGTCGCTGAACGTGGCGGCGAACAACATCGCTAACGAGACCACGCCGGGATATGCCAGGCAGCGCGTCATTGTTCAACCGGCCCGGAACCATGGCGATCAGTTTCTGACAGGGTCCGGTGTGGAGGCCGTGAGCGTCGAGGCTCTTCGAGACCGGCTACTTGAGGGAAGACTCCGTCAGGAATTCTCCAATAGTTCAGGCTCCGATGTGTTGCACGACAGGCTTCAAGAGGTTGAACTGCTGTTCAACGATGCCGCCGATAGCGGCATGCTGGGGGAGATCACTGGTTTCTTCAACTCATTTCAGTCTCTCTCGCTGGATCCCTCATCGACCAATTTAAGGGAAGAGGTTCGGTCGGCGGTCGACAGTCTGAGCCAGGGTTTCCTGGTTCGGGGTGAAGAGTTGCGTCGAATTCAGAGGGTAGCGGACCAGACCATCGTGGATCGCATCGGCACGATCAACACCCTGGCCGCACAGGTCGCGGTCCTTTCGGGAGAGATTCGGACTTACGAGGCGGGCGGTGAAAGTGCTCATGACTTGCGGACCCGTCGCGGACAATTGACCAAAGAGATATCCGGGTACATCGGCGTCACCGAACTCAACAGCGGCAAGGACTATCAGCTGCATGTGGGTGGCGTCCCGCTGGTTTTCGGTGCGAGCGCGTCCGTGATTACGGCAAACACCTCCGGAGCGGGTGGCTTTACCCGCTTGAACATCGGAACGGTGGACATCACCCCCGGTCTGACCTCTGGCCGGATCTATGCCCAGGGGCAGATCCGGGACAAGTTCGTCCCCGACTATTTGAATAAGCTGGATCAACTCGCCTTTGAGATCACCCAACAGGTCAACGCGATTCATTCGGTTTCCTACGACCGCAGTGGTAACACCGGTGTCAACTTCTTTAATTCCCTCACCACATCAAGCGATGCGGCCCGGGCGATTGCGTTGAATTCCGCGATTTCGACCGATTTGACCAGGATCGCTGCAGCCAGGCTTGTTGCGGGTACCGACAGCGACGCGGCCACCGACGTTGGAAATCTGATCCACAAGCAGGTATTCTCCGGGGGCTCGGTCGTGGACCAATACCGAAGTCTGGTATTCACCGTGGGCAACGACACCTCCACAGCGTCAGGGGCCTCGGAACAGTCTCAGGCGCTTCTCCATCAGCTTCAGAATCGGCGTGATTCCGTATCGGGCGTGTCGGTCGACGAAGAGACGATAAAGATTCTGCAATTTCAGCGGGCTTATCAGGCGTCTGCCCGGCTGATTGGAATCGTCGACGAATTGCTTCAGACCGTCTTGGCGATGGGACGATGAGAGTTACTCAAAGCATGGCGTTGCGGGACTTCCTGCGTGACATCGAGCGTACTCAGACCCAGATGCTCGACGCGCAGAACAAAGTGTCTACGGGTCGTGCCATCCTGCGACCTTCCGATGACCCCAGCGGTATGTCTGACATCCTCAGGCTCTCGGCAGACAAGAGCGAGGCCGGGCAATATGAGAAGAATCTTGAGTACGGACGATCGCGCCTGGATTTCACCGACACGGCGCTGGAGAGCCTCCAGGGTATGGTCGAGCGGGTGCGAACGCTGGCCTTGTCCGCAATCGGATCGGTGACAAACAGCGACGCGTTCGTTGCCGAAGTCGAGGGATTGCGGGACCAGATTCTTGGAACTTCCAACTCCGCCTTTCAGGGACGGTTCATTTTCGGCGGGAGCAACGGAGACACCCAGCCTTTCCAGAAGGATGTCGCCGGAGTCGTTTTATATAACGGCAATTCCGATATCGTCGACGTGCAGGTGGGACGGTACTCTTCACTTCAAACCCAGATTCCCGGGAGCGAAATGTTTGGAGCCGGAAATGACATCTTCAAGGCGATGACCGACCTTGTTGCGGCCATGAACTCCGGCGTGACAAGCAATATCGACGCTGCTTTGAAACCCATTGAGGCCGCCTGGGAAGGCCTTTCGGTCAGCCGGAGCCGCGTCGGAGGTCTCGTCAATGTGGCGCAGTCTGTTTCACAGGAAATGAGCGCGCTGTTTCTGGCCAGAGAAACGAACCTGGTCGAACTGGAATCGGCGGATCTGACTCAAACATTGACCGAGTTCCAGTCTTATCAAAGCGCTTTACAGTCCACTCTGGCGATTGGAGCCAGGATTTCGCAGCTATCGCTGCTTGATTATTTGAGGTAGGAAACCATGAAAGTCATCGAATCTAACGATTCCGTAAGTCAGTCGGATATCCAAGGCCAGGAGACGATCATTCATTTTGAGGAAGGATTGATCGGCTTTCTGGACTTCAAAGACTTTAACCTGCTGGAGAACGACTACCTGGCTCCCTTCCGGCTCCTGCGTGCCGTGGAATCACCCGATGTAGGGTTTCTGGTGCTGGACCCGACCAACCGCATTCCCCAGTACTGCCATCTCATCCCAAAGCGGGAGTGGGAGTCCATCGGCGTGACGAATCGAAATGATCGCTTGGCTTTTGTGACGGTCATTTTGGGCTCTACGGCCGAAGCGAGCACGGGCAATTTCCAGGCACCCTTGCTGATCAACCCCCAGGCGATGATCGGCCGACAGATAATCCTGACCGACTCCGATTTCTCGGTCCGCCAGCCGCTGGTCTAGTCGCCTGCGGATCCGGCCATGGGCTGCCGGCGTGCTCCCCGCAGAAGGTTCGACCCGGTGTTGCCGGTCCGGGTAAGAACGGCTTGCACCCCAGGGGCTTTGAGGATATCATTCCGCCAGTGTAGGAATCACGCTGGCGCTGGAGGCGCCGCCCTCACAGGCGGATATTGATCGCAGGCGGATATTGATCAAGGATGCTCGTTGTCACGCGAAAGAAGGACGAACGGCTGATCATCGGGAACGAGATCGAGATTCAGGTTCTGAGGATCGGTCGCGACAACGTTCGGATCGGCATTAAAGCACCGCCCCACATCTCCATTTACAGGCATGAAATCTACGAGGCGATCAAGAACCAAAACGTCTCAGCGGTTGAGTCTCAGATCCCGGACAAGGATATGCTGGAGAAGATAACCGAAGGTCTGAAGGCCGAACCGCAACCTGAGACCTAGAGTATTTACCAGCCCCGTTCGTTTTTCTCCCCTCATTCTACTTTTCGCGTTCTGTCAGAAGTGACACGGTCGAGTACCAAACCATCTCCTATCATTCATTGCGCGCCAGGCGTCCGTGATCATTTGCTATCATCAATCGATTGACCCATATGCGACATCGAGCTCTGCTGGCCGCGACCGCGGCGTATTTGATCGGGACCAACCTGGTCTGGTTCGCATTCGATACGCGACCGCCGTTTTGGGACATGGCTGGACACCAGAGGGCCGCGCTCCGGATCCTTGAGGCTTTTCAAACAACGTCCTTCCTGGAATCGATGCGGTCTATTGCGGGTGGACTCACCGGGTATTATCCGCCGTTGTATCAGTCGATTGTTGCGGGTTTCTATGCCGTATTCGGGAGGACTGTTGATGCCGCAGGGTGGGCAAACCTGCCGGCAATTCTTCTCCTGCTGTTTGCGACGTACGGAATTGGGAAAACTCTGCTCTCGCCAATAGCCGCCGCCGCCGCCGCTGTCCTGGTGAATTTTTATCCGCTGATGCTGTGGCTGTCGCGAGAAGCGATGATGGACTACTGGTTGACCAGCATGGTCGCTCTGGCTATGTGGTTGCTGATTGCCAGAGGATTTGAGAAGTGGAACTGGTCATTAGTAATTGGCGTCGTCGGTGGGCTTGGCATGCTGTCGAAATGGACGTTCGTACTTTTCGTCGCGCTGCCATTCCTCTGGTTCGCTCGCAGGCACTTGAAAAATGCAGCTATCGCCGCGGGGTCGTCGGCGGTTGTGGCCGGGTTGTGGTATGTGCCCCAGTTGGACGCGCTGTCGGAGCTCCTCGGTGTGAATACGACCGATGGTATCGGAGAAGGCGATCCCAGCCGACTCAGCTTTCAGGCTGTCATTTTTTACGTGCGCGCTCTGGAAGGCTATCAGCTGTTCCTTCCGCTTTTCCTGGCCTTTCTTGCTGGAACAGTGTTCCTGATCCGGAGATTCGACCCCCGGTGGACTCCGATCGTTCTATGGGTCTTCAGCGGATGGTGTGGGTTGATGCTCTTTCAGAATAAGGACCCTCGATATAGTGTGCCCCTGCTTCCGGCGGTGGCATTGGTCACTGCCAGGCTATTCGAGAGAAAGCCAGTCTTGCTTGCCGCGTTGTTGCCCTTTCTTATGTTCCAGCATTACCTCGTCACGTTCGGTATCCGCGCTCTTCCGGAGAGCGTCGTCCTGATGGAGGGTGTCGAAGGGCCACTGTCCTATAATTGGAACGTTTATGTCCAGACCTACTTCGATCTATGGGGACGGCCCAAGAGTGAGGACTGGCAGATCGACCGTGTCCTCGATACGCTTGCGTCCGGAGACGGTCGCCCGCTTCGGCTTGGGATTGTGCCCAACATTGCCCGTTTCGATCCGCGGGCCTTCGAACTCTACATTGCGCTCAGGAAACAGGACGTTACCGTCAATCGGCTGTGGGCTTTCGACGAAGGCGCAATCGCGAACAATGATTTCATTCTGCTCTCGGAAGGCAACTACGGCGCTCCGGGATCGTTCCTGTTCTCTCCGGACCGCCGCCTTATCGTGGAGTACGTCGTCGGTCATACCGAATCATTCCGTCGGGTTGACACCTTCGTTCTTCCGACGGGGGAGATGATTCAACTCTACAAGGTCGGCGCATGAGGAACAGGCATCCCGACGCCGGAGACGATCGTCCCAACGACCGTGAGAAGATCGACGGGCTGAACAAGCTCATTGAAGAGTTGCGGGACACCACCGCTTACCAGACGGGAACTCTCAAACGGCGCGAAGCACAGTTGGCGGGTTTCAAGGTTACCAACGCCTCTCTGGAGGAAGCCCTCGCCTGGCGCGATAGCCAGGTCCATGCATTGAACAAGAGCGAGGATTATCTGAAGTCTGAGATTGCCCGGCTCGAACGTACGATTGCATCGAACGATGAGGCCCTGACCTGGCGCGCGGGGCAGGTCGAGGAAATCGAGCAGCAGCTGGATTCAAGAGCAGACGCGTTGATATGGCGTGCGGAGCAGCTCGAGCAACTCGGCCGTGACATCGAAGATCTTCAGCGTAAGCATGACTCAACGCAGGATCAATTGCGTGAAGTGTCGTCCCGACTTGAAGACATCTGCGGAAGCACAGGGTGGAAATTCGTGTTGTGGGTCCGACGGATCAGGGACCGGGTTGTGTCGACCCAGACGCGGCGTCATCGTATTTACGAAAGGATTATGAGCCGTGTGGGGTCACGCCTGGAACGGTGACGGTCTGAACACGTATCGGAATCCGCATGTGTCCGTGGGTGATCGTGCGCTGTACGACTTCGACAGCGCAGGCATTTTCGATCCAGTCGCACAATTGATACTCGTCCAGTGTGCCCTCTGCAACCGCCGGGGAGAAGTGGTAGAAGCCGCCTTGTAGCAGTGGCAGATCCATGACGAAGTCGACCGACACACGATCGCCGGGGCGTGCCGGCGCCAGCCGTTCACCCTCGAACATGACGTTTGTACCCGTGACATCTTCACCCAGCCTGTTGCGCAACATGAATCCGATATTGGGCTTTTCCACATTTTCGAGGTACATCACGGATATTCGGACAGAGAGACGGTCACCCTGGCCCACGCGTGTCATTGGAAACCCTTCCCTGTCGTAAACACCGATGCCCTCTACGCGGGCCTTGCCATTCCCGTGCCGGTGATCGATGTTGGCGATCGATCTCACGAACGGCGGTATCCTCGACAGCGCCTGTTCCGCCACGACCAGTTCCGAAGAAGCCTCAAGCGGTTTGCCGAGTTCTTTTTCTCCCATCATTTCCCTGTTGCCCCGGGTAATCATTGCCGCGGTGTACCTGGATACGACTTCGTCAGGGGGCCCCTCGAGAACTACCTGGCCCTGATCGATCCATACGGTGCGGTCGGCCAGACTCCGCTGAGCTTCCGTATCGTGGGAGACAAAAACGATCGTGACTCCCTGATGTTTGAGTTTCTGAATGCGCCGCATGCAGCGTTGTTGAAAATAGAAATCGCCGACTGAAAGCGCCTCATCGATCACAAGAATGTCTGGATCCATGTGAATTGCGACCGCGAATGCAAGCCTCACGAACATGCCCGTTGAGTATGTCTTTACCGGGAGATCGACAAATTCACCGATCTCAGCAAATGCCTCGATCGAAGGAAGCCGTTCCCGGGTCTGGGCATCGGTAAAACCAAGAATTGAGGCGTTCAGGAGGACGTTCTCACGGCCGGTGAATTCCGGGTTGAACCCTGCACCCAGCTCCAGCAAAGCGGAAACCCGTCCCTCGACTGCTATCGCGCCGGTGGTGGGCCGCACTACTCCGGCGATAATCCGGAGGAACGTGCTCTTGCCCGACCCGTTTTCGCCTATGATTCCAACACAGCAACCGCGTGGAATTTCCAGATCGACATCTCGAAGCGCCCAGAATGGTTCGTGGAATTGCTTCTGGCCGAGAGCCAGGCTTTCCTTGAGTTGATCCCATGGATGCCGATAGATGCGGTAGCACTTCGAAATCTTGTCGGCTCGAATCATATCTATGTGCCCAGGTGCCAGAATGCTGGCGGATTGATCACCCTTCCGTGGTGCCGATGTTTCCTCCGCTGACAATGATAAACTGGCTTTGGAATTAAGAGAAGCAGGGCAGCCTGACTGCAATGTCGTCGTTCGACCTGCAGATATCGTCTCCGATCCCACACCGCAGATTTGCCGTGGTCTCCGGCGATGACGTGAACGGTCAAGTCGACGGCATACGATATCGTGCAGCTTTGGGGCAACCAGGGAGAGATCAATAGCGGATGCCATTTCTGGAAGAATCGTTGGACCTGCCATTGTCCAGAGTGTTGCCGGTGCTGCAGCAACGGATCATGGAAGGTTCGACCTACCATGGAATACCCACTCTGAAGAACCCCCTGGATTTCTGGATATATCAGGAAATTCTGTGGGATACCCGTCCAGACGTCGTAATCGAGATTGGCAATTTCTCCGGCGGCAGCGCCCTGGCGCTCGCGCACCTGTGCGATGCGATGGGCCAGGGACGCGTCATCGGCGTTGACACTGACCATGAGAGAGTTCACCCCGATGTCAGAGCCCATCCGAGAATTACATTGATTACAGGAGATGCCACCTTGATGTCGCCCACCGTCGAGGAGGCGATCGGCAGTCACGAGCAGGTCATGGTCATCGAAGACAGCGCACACACCTATGAGAACACTTTGAAAGTTCTAGACGAGTATGCGCACCTGGTCGGTGTCGGGCAGTACTTTGTCGTCGAGGACGGAATCTGCCATCACGGGCTTGATGTTGGACCACGCCCCGGGCCCTATGAAGCCGTCGAAACGTTTATTGGCAAGAACGGAAACTTTCTCGTCGACCGGGACCGTGAGGCTTATTGCGTTACCTGGAACCCGAAAGGTTATCTCAGGAAATTGACTTAGAACTGCCAGCAAGCAGTAGTGATCCTCTTGGAATCACTGCCCGTTCGGCTCACTTGTTCGCCCCAGGCCGGGCGTTAGACGCATGCCAGTTCCGGCTGAGCGCTTTCGGCGGGTCCAGGTCAGATAAGTTTCTGTGAGATCGGTTATGGAAGAGAGTCCAGCAAAGCGAATCGTCGGGAGTGCGGAAACAGCAGAGATCGAAAATCTGCGGGATCGGTACCTGTCTCTCATGGAGCGCTGTCTTGCCGGGACGATTTACGAAGATAAACCCCTGGAAGCTCTGGGTACGACCGTCTACGACCCGGCGCTGAGGGAAGTGGGAAGGGACTGGCCGTCGATGGCGCACACGATGATTGGTGTCAGCCGTCTTGCGAACCTGCGGAGGCTGACAGAAGACGTTATTCGACGTGGGATTCCCGGTGACCTGATTGAAACAGGGGTCTGGCGGGGTGGTGCGTGCATTCTGATGCGTGCCGTTCTCAAGGCCTATCGGGTGACAGATCGTTCAGTCTGGATCGCGGATTCCTTCGAAGGCGTTCCCCCTCCCGATCAGCGGCGCTATCCGTCGGATGTCGGTTCCGAATACCATAAGTTCGAGGACCTTTCGGTATCGTTCGAAGACGTTCGGAAAAACATCGATAAGTACGGATTGCTCGACGACCAGATCGTGTTCCTGAGAGGGTGGTTCAGCGACACCCTGCCGACGGCGCCCATCGAACGGCTTGCCCTGCTGCGATTGGATGGGGATCTGTATGAATCGACTATCGTCGCATTGAACGCTCTTTACGATAAGGTCTCCGTGGGTGGCTATGTCATCGTGGACGATTACCACGTTGTTGAAGGCTGCAGGCATGCGATCGGTGATTTTCTGGCCGACCGGAAGATGTCGCCTGAGCTTTGTGAAATTGACGGAGTCGGTGTGTTCTGGCGGAAGACTTCCGTGGACTGAAGCAGTTTTCTCCACCAAAGTTTAGAATGGGTCACAAATACGACTATGCAATTGACCTCGGGGACGATTCCGCTCCAGCCCGAGTCGTGCGCATGGTGGGTTTCGACAAGCGCGTCCTCGAAATCGGCGCCGGACCAGGTTCGATATCCCGCGTTTTGACCCGGACATCCCGGTGCCGTGTCACTGCTCTGGAATTAGACGAGGCGGTCATTCCGCTTCTGGAGGGTTCGTGTGAGCGGGTTCACAGGGCCGACCTGAACAGTACTTCCTGGCCGGAGAATCTCCTGAATGAAGAAAAATTCGACGTCGTTGTCGCCGCGGATGTGCTGGAGCATCTTTACGATCCCCGCTCCGTGCTCGAACAGGCGAAGAGCCTGATCGACGACAACGGGTATATCGTGGCCTCGCTGCCTCACGCGGGCTATCACGGAGTTCTGGCAAGCCTTCTGGATGAAAATTTCGAGTATCGCAGCAATGGCCTGCTGGACCAGGGGCACATCAGGTTTTTCGGAGTCAAGAACATTCAGGCTCTTTTCGACGACGCCGGTCTGGGTATTGTGGACGCAGAATTCGTGATCCGCTTGCCCGAAGATACCGAGTTCGCCCGGGTCTGGGGGAAGACCCCTCCCACCGCGCGCACCGCGCTTCTTGGAAACCGTTATGGTTTCGTTTATCAAGTCGTCGTACGCGTGGTGCCGATTCAATCGACCACCCGGATGATATCCCTTCTGGAACTTTCTCCCGGGGGATTCACTGAAGACCCAGTGCGGGTGACATCACCGGAAACAGGGGATGGGGCGCCGGCGGAGTCCACGTCCGGGCAGCCACACCCGCCCGAGGATTCGAGGGGGGACCGGAACAGGGAATCGTCGGGTTCAGAGCTTCGTCTGATTGCGTTCTACTTGCCTCAATTTCATCCGATTCCGGAGAACGACAAGTGGTGGGGCAAAGGCTTTACCGAGTGGACCAATGCCACTCAGGCCGAACCCCTGTTTGATGGTCATTACCAACCCCATTTGCCCGCTGATCTGGGTTTTTATGATCTTCGCGTGAGTGAAGTGCGACATGAACAGATCGCGCTCGCCAGGCAGCACGGCGTTGACGGATTCTGTTATCACTACTATTGGTTTTCCGGCACTCGAATTCTGAATCGTCCCCTGGACGCGATGATGAATGATCCCTTGAGCGATATGCCATTTTGCCTGTGCTGGGCGAATGAGAACTGGACCCGGCGATGGGATGGGGTCGACGACGACGTTCTCATCGGGCAGCAATATCTGCCAGACGATGACCTGAACTTCATCAGGAGCATGGTTCCGTTCTTCAGGGATTCTCGCTATATCAAACTTCATGGAGCCCCCTTTCTGATCGTGTACCAGCCACAGGACCTTCCTGACCCCCCGAAGAGCGTCCGGATATGGCGGGAGCATTGCGCGAGCGTCGGGATAGGAGACATTCACCTCTGTGCCGCTCTGACAAACGAAAGTGAAGACTACTCTCTGTTCGGTTTCGACAGTGGGGTGCAGTTTCCACCTCACAATCAGAACTGTGGCGGTGTCAACGAAGAGATCGATTTTCATACTCCCTTCCACGGAAAAGTGGTCGAGTATGAAGATCTTGCCCAAGCTTACCTGGATCGTCGATACCCGCATTCCAACGTATTTCGGACCGTCGTTCCCATGTGGGATCAGACACCTCGCGTCGGATCTCGCGCATTCATAACGCTGAACGGAACCCCCGCGAACTACGAATTCTGGCTCGCCGAATCCCTTCGCAGGACTCGGCACGATTTTCCGGCAGAAGAACGGTTCGTCTTCATCAATGCCTGGAACGAATGGGCGGAAGGTTGCCACATTGAGCCAGACCGCCGCTTTGGGCGTGGGTTTCTGGAGGCGACGTTCTGTGCGAAAACGAATCAATCCAGCAAGCGGTCCTTCGAGGATGTGGGGTTGCCCGAAGTGGCGGGTCCTTTCACGGGCCTCAGTGCCAGGGTCGAGTCACTGAAGCATGAGTTGTCAATCGACAGAGAGCGGCAGGATGCCCTGGAGCACGAACTCCAGAATGAACGGCAACGACTTTCGGATGTCTATAAGGATCTGTCTGCCCAGCGGGAGCGCCTGGCAGCGGCCAGGCAGGAATTCTCCGTCGAATGGCAACAGTCGCTGGCTGCCAGGGAAGAGCTGTCGACTGGACGGAAAAGACTTGAAACGCTAGAGCGAAAACTCTCGATTAACGAGCAACGGTTGCTCGCCGCCACGAAACAACTTGATGTTGAGCGGAGTTTCCAATCGTCGGGGAACACAGGTTTTCTGAAAAGAGTTTCGAATTTTTGGAATCGTAAGCCTGGATTATCGGGGCCGACAGGCGCCCAACAGAAGGCGATGCTTGTGGAGCGGAATATGAAAATCGCTCGAGTTGTATCTGAACCCGGAACGCCAGCGAATGCTTTTGAAAGTTACTATGATGAACACTTTCTTCCTCTACACGATTATTTCGACATTCATAAGCTCAGGTTTCTTCATTCCTTCGAGATCCTCTACCCACTGGTTGCACCAGGTTCCGTAGTGGCCGACCTGGGTGGCCGGGGTCCGCTGGCTGTCTTCTTTAGCGCGGACAGGGGCTCCAACCTGATCGACGTCAAGACCGATCTACGAGAACCCTTCGACGTGGAATCTGAATGCTGCGACTGGGTCATCTGTACCGAAGTCATTGAACATATTAAGGACAAAAATTCCACTGAGATCAGCGAACTAGAAGCCTTCAACTATAGTGGAGTGAATAACATACTCTCGGAAAGTGCAAGAATCCTTCGGCCGGGCGGGAAGATTTTCATCACAACACCGAATGCTGCCTCCTTCACGAGCCTGTATAAGTGGCTGTATGGAGAACTGCCTTATATGGACCCGAATCATGTCCGGGAGTTTACCGTTGATCTCTTGAATGAAGTCTGTTTAAAGAGCGGCCTCGAACTGGATATGCTTGATATGAAGAACTCTTGGTGCAGTGTCCCGATAGAGGCTCTGGCGCAGCTCGAACGCCTCGTTATGTCGTTCCCGGTAAAGCGTGATATCAGCCGTGCTGAGAACATTTACGCCATTTACCGCAAGCATCCGTAGTTTGACGGGGATTCGTGAGTCACGACGCACACCGGTATTTGCTCACAACAGAGTGTCGGTAGAGAACAGATTACTATGTCGTACGAACAAGCTCTCGGCACGGTAAAGCGCTTCTGGGACGAAGAAGCGGCGAATCTAGGTTCGAAAAGCGGTCTTCACTGGTTCGACAATCCGAAAGTAGAGGAGCGGATCAACTTCAAGGTGACCGGGCGCGAGAACTACGACAGATATCAGTACTTCATCTTCGAGGATTTACAGGGGCCGTTGCCCGTCGATCGGGCTCTGACGCTGGGTTGCGGAACTGGTCTCGCTGAAAGAGGTCTGGCAGAGTTCAATTTCTGCAGGCGTCACGACGGTCTGGATGTCTCTGAAGGGGCGATCCGGCAAGCCCGCGATCTCGCACGGCGTGAGGGCCTGCATCATATTCACTATGAGATCGCAGACCTGAACAATGCCCAGTTGCCTGAGAATGAATATGACGTGGTGTTCGGGATTTCCTCTGTCCATCACATCGTGGAACTTGAAGCTCTCTACGAAAACGTGCATCGCACCTTGCGGCCGGGTGGGATTTTCTACATGGATGAGTTTGTGGGCCCGTCACAGTTCCAGTGGCCGGACCGACAGGTGGACGCGATCAACAGCATTCTGGGGGAGATTCCGGTGCGTTTCCGAAGGAGTCGGTCCGATGCCGGAACCATACGCGAGCGGCACACCCGTCCGACGGTTGTTGAGATGAACGCCGGGGATCCATCCGAGGCCATTCGATCCGCGGAAATCATACCGCTGCTGTCTTCGTATTTTACAGACATTACAATCCGTCCGTACGGGGGCACGATCCTGCTGAGTTTGCTCGAAGATATAGCGGGCAACTTCGAAGGATCGGATCCAGAGGCCATGCAATGGCTGGAGCGAATCTTCGCTTACGAGGACAACCTCATTGATTCTGGGGAGCTTAGCGACGACTACGCGGTGATCATTGCACGCAAGGGACACTCCGGCGGCTTCTGAAGAAACATTGAGAGGTGGGTGTCTCAAATGCTCCGAGGCGCCAGAGGAGCGGCTGAGCCCATCCAGACCCCTCCCCCATGAAACTGGATTTTAAGACTGTTGCAGCGGGCAAAAGCCTCGGAGGGTCGTATTCTCGTTCACCGACGGACCGTCTCGCCCGGCCTTCAAATTCAAGCCGGTTCTGAATGAATAAAAAGCCCGGCTCAAGCCGGGCTTCCTTATTCGGTGGTGGTTGCGCTTTCCTGTTTCCGGGGGCGATCGACTGTTACGACATCATCAGGCCAGGGACGGCTATCGCCCCCACGGAATTTCCAGTACTACCGGAGGAGGGACAGTACAGCCTGCGACGACTGGTTCGCCTGAGACAACGCGGCCAGCCCGCTCTGGGTCAGGATATTGAATTTCGACAGGTTCGCAGCCTCCTCAGCAATATTCGCATCCCGGATCCGGGACTCCGACGCCTGCACGCTGACGGACATCGTCCGTGCCTGCGACATCGCGAAACTCAGCCGGTTCATCGCCGCACCGACCCGCCCCTGAACCGTGCCGAGGGTCGTGATCGAATTTTGAATGGCCGTGATGGCCGCCGTGGCGTTTGCCTGACTGGTGATGTTCTGGGTGCTGATTCCCAGACCCTGCGTATCGACAGCGGTCGTCAGTGCGAATGAGATATAGGTGACGGCCGTGGATGTGCTGGTCTGCGTGTTCCCCACGAAAACCGACCGCGCATTCAGGTTGGCGTTGCCGGTCTCAAGACCCGCAGCCGTTGCATTGCGGGTAATTTCTGAAAAGACCGACTGAAGCTCGTTGTCCAGCGTGGCCCTCGAACCTGTGAAAGTGTCGGAAGCCGACTGACTGGCCAGAGTCAGTGCCCGATCCAGGAGCGCAGTGATGTTGCTCAACGCGCCGTCTTCGATCTGCAGCTTGCTGATACCGTCATTGGCACTCCGGATACCGACGGAGAGTGCGGTGTGATCCAACTTATGCCGGTTGGCGACCGCGAGGCCAGCGGCGTCGTCAGCGGCGCTGTTGATGCGCAGTCCCGATGTGAGTCGCGACAAGGTTCGCTGCAGTCCCATCTGGGTGCCTTCCAAAGTGGACTGTGCATTGATTGAAGAAAGGTTGGTGACTACTGAAAAGCTCATGGAACGTTATCCTCCGTGAATGTTGGGTGTCAGCATCCATGCTGACCTGCTCCCTGCGGTGTACTACTTGTATCTGGCCGCTCCGTGCGTCAGATACTCTCTCTATCGGAATCGGTGCCACAGATCTTTACATTCTTGTGACGAAAATTGCCCGCTCATTTCTTCCCTTAAGCCGCCGGCGGGAGTGGGGCCATCCGGCACCTCAAGATACCCGCCAAGACACCCGTCAAGTTGGGTGAGCAACCCGAGTTTGGGGCCGGTGCGGGTATCGAAGCTGGATCAGTTTTGCCGGGCAGGCAAATCTTTCCCTGTCGCCCGAAAGCGACGTTACCCGTCAATGTCGAGTCGAGGTTGTGCTTCAACACTGGCTCCGTATTCGGTCAGCGCCCGGGCGCCCGCATCGATGTCCTTCAGCTCCGTCTTTGTCCGCTCGCGTATGAGATCGAGCTTCCAGTGCGTCTCGGCATCGATTGCGACCACTTCCTTTGCAAGATCAACGATCTCATCGTTAAGCGCCCGCAGTTCCTGCATCATTTCGGAAGTGACCGAAGGATCATGGCGGATCTGGGAGATCCACGTGGCCAGGGTGGACTCGATTGCAGTCAGTTCCACCATCAGGTCCGCCCTCCGGTCGAGGAGGCTTTCAACACCGTCGATATTTTCATCTTCGATGAGTTTGAGTTGCTGTTCGGAAACGCTGCGAAACTCTATAAGTAATTGCCTCTCCCGATCAAGGCTGGTCAGTATTTGTGCGGAATTCATCTGTTTCTCCTGGTATTTATCCGTGCAGCCTCAGCCGGCCTTTTGCAGGTTGGGAGACCAGCAGATCGGCAGGGACCGCTTCTGCGTGTTCCTTCTGTGCCAACTCAGCCCATGCAGTCCGGAGTATGTCTAGCACTCTGATTGCCTCATCGAGTTCCTTGGCGGACAGCTGACGTGATCCGTCCAAAATCTTAGAAATGACAAAGCTGTAGAGTTGTTCCAGTTCTGCGGCAATATTCTGCCCACGCTCCATGTCCAGAGAGAGATGGAGGTGCTGTACGATGGCCAGGGCGCGATCGCACGCTTTGGCTTTGACATCAACGTTTTTCTGTTCGATGGCGCTGATCGCTTCTCGGAGAAACCGAATCGCACCCTCGTATAGCATGACCAGCAGCTGCGTGTTGCTGGAAGTCGTGACCGCCGTTTGCTGGTAAGCGGTCGAGTCATTGCTCAAATAGTTCATAGGCCCTCTGTGATTCGCACGGCTTTGGCCCGTACACCTGTCTAGAACACAAATCCGATTGAACCGAGCGCGCTCTGTTGTGAGCTGATTCGGGACATGGCCAGGTCGGCCGCTGTAAACATTTTCTGAAGTTCCACCCGCCTCAATTCCAGACGCAGCTGTTGCGAAACGATCTGGTCGCGGATCCTCTTCAGGGATGTATCCAGGGCGTCGCGGGCCGTCTTGATCAAGCCGGCGGTGTTGTCGATGTTTTCGAGCGCCGATTTCAGATCGTCGAAAATACCGGTGACCGTTCCGTCACCCTGGAAGAGCTTCTGGACATCCGTCACAGACGTATCGACTGCGGTGTTGAACCGCTCCTCGTCCAGCTTGAGAGTTCCATCCTGTTCGAATTCGACTCCGATTTCGGTCAGGTAGGCATACTGACCGTTATTCCCGTTGGCGGTCAGGATCGTGTTCTTCACGTCCGAAATGGCTTGCCTCAGAATCGTGTCATTGGACAATGGACCCGGTTCTCCGGTGATGTTGTCGATCTGGCTCTGTTTGTTGAAGAATTCCTTGAGGCCGTTAAATTCGGTGATGAAGGTTTTGACGTGCTCTTTGAGAGCATCGTGGTCGGCAACCACATTGATAGATGCCGTTCCCGCTTTCAGCAGCGTGACGGCCGTTCCAGGAACCGCGTCGGTTACAGTATTCGACGCACCGGTGATCGACAGCCCATTGACGGTAAACGCGGAATCCTGGGCGTCCTGGCTATTTCCAGAACTCGGGCTCTGGCCCACCGCGAACGTGACGACCGAACCGACTCCGTTCGTCAGGCTGTTGTTGATTGTGAATCCGTCAGCGGCCCCTGACGTCCGGCTTGAAATGACCAATTTGTTGTTCGTTCCGTCATTGACCACCGAGGCCACAACTCCCGAATTCTGGTCGTTGATCAGAGTTTTCAGTTCCGCCAGGCTGGTCGCCGCGCTGATCGCAATTGCCGTCGTCGTCGTCGTGCCGATGGTAAATGAAATGGACCCGCCGTCTGCGGCCGTATCGGTCGTGTTCGTATACCCATTCGTGGATGCCGTAACCTGGGCTTTGGCCAGCTGAGTGATGTTGAGGTCATACGTTCCGGCAACCGCGCCATCCCCGAGCGTGACCGAAGCGACATCGGTGTCGGTGGAACTTGCGTCAAGAGCGGCAAATGTCGCACTGAGAAGAAGATCTGCAACGGGGTCGAGAAGATCGGCCACTTCGGTTCCGAACGTGACCAACGCCGAATCTTTGGTTTTGAGGTCGCTTTCCTGGCCCTGGAGTATTTCCAGGGGAATGCTCTCAGACTGAATCGTGACGTCAATAATTTGATTGAAGTCAAAGCCGTTGAAGCCTGAAAAATTGATTTCGCCCGGCATGGATGTCTCCTCGATCTTTCAATCTCGCCTGCAACCACGTTATCGGCGAAGCTCGGAGGCGTCTTTAGCGGATTTAGCAGCCCGTGGCATAAGTCTCAAGGGTCGCGTTACGGCCAAACGGGGCCAGATTCTAGGAGTCACAACGTGACGACACGACGTCGCGACGACGTTGCAATGCTCATTCATTGGGAGGAGTCGGCGACAACGAAGACGGCCCCGTTTCGCCGTAACCCTTTGGGCGCAGGGGGGTTCGGGCCGCAGGCTTTGTCCCTCGTCGGTCACGATGAAAAACCATCGTTCCGCTCCTCACTTCGCGCCTGGAACCCGAAGACCCCTGCGCGCGGCCCTTGAGACTTATGCCACGGGCTGCTTTAGGGACGGAGGAATGCTCCCCCGTCCCCGGTCTCCTTATCGGAGAAGCTGAAGCACGGACTGGGCCGAGGAGTTCGCCTGAGACAACGCGGCTAAACCGCTCTGTGTCAGGATGTTGAACTTCGATAAGTTCGCAGCCTCCTCTGCGATGTTCGCATCCCGGATCCGGGACTCGGAAGCCCGGACACTCACCGACAACGACTGGGCCTGCGAAACAGCGAAACTCAAGCGGTTCATGGCCGCGCCGGCACGACCCTGAACGGTGCCGAGGGTTCCGATCGCGGTCTGGAGAGCGGTGATCGCGGCTGTGGCATTGGCCTGGCTGGTAATGTTCTGCGAGCTGATTCCCAGTCCCTGGGAATCAACCGCCGTCGTCAGAGCGAAGGACACGTACGTGGCGGCCACCGACGTCGCCACCTGCGTGTTGCCTACAAAGACCGACCGGGCATTCAGGTTTGCGTTGCTCGTTTCAAGGCCGGCCGCGGTCGCCGTTCGCGTGATTTCCGTAAGGACCGAAGCGAACTCTGAGTCCAGCGTGGAGCGGGAACCCGTAAAAGTGTCCGAAGCCGACTGGCTGGCAAGTGTCAGAGCTCTGTCGAGCAACGAAGCGATGTTGCTCATTGCGCCATCTTCGATCTGCAGCTTGCTGATTCCATCGTTTGCGCTCCGGATACCGATAGTCAAACCGGTGTTGTCCAGTTTGTGCCGGTTGGCTGCAGCCAGACCGGCCGCGTCGTCCGCGGCAGAGTTGATCCGCAGTCCCGAGGTCAACCGCGCCAACGTAGTCTCCAGGCTGCTCTGGGTCATTGACAAAGTTGTTTGGGCGTTAATCGAAGAAAGGTTCGTAACTACTGAAAAGCTCATTAAAGCTTCCTCCTTGAAGGGCCGTGTTTGGTTGCCGCGTCCTTGCGAGCGTCTTGGGTTAATTCCGTCCTGGGTTGACGGCCCACTCATAGGCCATCACAGGCTTTATCGAGTCAGCGGCTGTCAAACTTTAGACTTGGTGTCAAAAAAACGACACCCGCCTATGTCCGTTCCGAAACGACTGATTTCCTTGCACATGGACCCTCCGGTGGGGCGGCTATTGTTTGGAGTCCCGCTTGCAGTATCCCCTCCATGACCCAGGGGATATCGTTATGCATGATCGTTAAGAATGAGGAAGATTGGGTCGCCCGGGCCATCTCCAGTGTCATTTCTATAGTTGATGAAGTCATAATTGTGGACACTGGAAGTACGGATCGGACACTGGAGAGAGTGGAGGCCTTCTCCCCGAATATTATTCGGACTGAATGGTCGAATCACTTTGCCGACGCCCGGAACATCTCGCTCGACGCGGCAAGCCAACCCTGGATACTGGTCCTTGACGCAGACGAATGTATTGCCGCCTGTGACCTTCAGAAGCTGAAGCAGGCAACGACGGGGTCCCCGGATGGTTACTCGCTCACCCAGCGAAATTATGTTTATCAAAACCACGTCCACGGTTGGGAACCTAATACCAGCGATTATGAAGAAGGTCGTGCCTACCCCGGATTCGTCGACAATCCACTGATTCGCTTCATTCGCAATGACTCCAGACTCCGCTTCCAGGGCGTGGTCCACGAGATCGTCGATCCCACCCGGCTGCCCGAGAGCCTCCGGTTTTCCAGTATCGGAACTGTGATCCACCACTTTGGAAAGGTCCGTGGAGAGGATCGTGTTGTTGAAAAGCGACACCTGTACCTGAAATTAGGGGAAAAGAAGCTGAAAGAGGATCCGACGAACGCGAAGGCCTACATGGACTACGGCATCCAGCTTCAGGAATTGAAGCAGCACGCCGACGCCCGGGAACCCTTTCTCAAATCGTTCGAGATGTCGGGGAATCCCCTGAGCCTGCTTCACTGCGCCGTTTCCGAGAAGGGCCTCGGCGATCACGAACTGGCCGGTGAGCTACTGGATCGGGCGTCGGCCCTCGGACTGGACACCTTCGAGCTCTTTCTCGAGCAGGGCAACGTCGCACTGGCGCTGGGCGAGCACGAGCAGGCCCGGAAGTATTACGGGATTTGCCTGGAGCGGTGCATCGGAAATCCCGTGGCGACATTCAATATGGGTCTGACGCACCGGAAGATGGGCGAGCTGGACAAAGCCGTTTCTTACTACCGTCGGGCACGTCACCTGGATCCTGGGTTTGCGGAGCCCGTGTTGGAACTCGCCACGATCTACACCGATGCCGGTGATTTCAAAGAAGCAGCCGCGATCCTGGAAGAAATGCTGACACAACAGCCCGAACGCCGAGACGTCCGATTGGCCCTGGTGAAGACGAACCTTCAGCTGAAGCGTCCGGCGATTGCGTTGGAGTTGATCGATGGCCGCTATCCCGGCGATGCCGTTGCAGAATCCTTGCGCGGGGCGGCATACCTGGAATCTGGAGACGACCTGAAGGCCCGCGAGCACCTGGAAGTAGCCATTCGCAGCAACCCATCGATCGTCGATGCCAGAATCAATATCAGTCACGTCTATGCGAACGCGGGTGAGTTCGTGCGTGCCGCGCGCCACCTGCACCACGGCTACGAGAAAACGGGCAATGCTGACCTCCTGCCAACC
>CBDHGK010000040.1:0-63145 GCA_965263045.1 Terriglobia bacterium | reverse complement strand
GTAACGCATTCCATGTTTCGTATCTGTCAGATAAAATACCCGAAGATGCATTCCATGGTCAGGCTGTGAAAACCGTTGCCTATTTGAGGGTCTCGACCGCACAGCAAGACGTGGGCAGCCAGCGCCTCGCCATCCTCGAGTACGCACGCAAACACGACTTCCGCATCGACGATTTCATCGAGGCGACCGCCTCTGGACAGGCTTCCGAAAAGCGCCGCCGGCTCGACGAGCTGATGAACATCCTCCAGCGCGGCGACCGTTTGGTCGTCAGCGAACTCTCCCGGCTCGGTCGCTCGCTGGGTCAGATCGTCGCCATCCTCGACGCCCTCGCCAAGGCAGGCGTCGCCTTCGTGGCGATGAAGGAGAACATCCGCATCGAGGGCCAGCGCGACATTCAGACCAAAGTCATGACCACCCTCTTCGCGCTGTTCGCCGAGGTCGAGCGCGACCTGATCTCCGAGCGCACCCGCGAGGGCCTCGCCAAGGCCAGGGCCTCGGGCCGGAAGCTCGGGCGCCCGAAGGGCTCGTTGGGCGTCTCACGGCTCAGTGGCAAGGAGGACGACATCCGGCGCTTCCTCGAGCTGGGCGTTTCCAAGACCGCCATCGCCAAGCTCACGGGCGTGTCCCGTACTACCCTCTACAGCTTCATGAGCACCCGAGGGCTCAAGCCGAACTCTTAGCCTGTATTTCAAAACGAATCTGGTTGGTACCATGGGTCCGCTCCCATCAAGTGATGGAGTAGGTCGTGCGATTTCTTTGGTGGCGGATCGGATTATCCGACGGGAAGGAGGTCTAAGAACGTCATGGCCTACGAGCTCTATCTCGACCGCAGCGGCATCAAGCGAAAATGGCAACGGGTAGCAACTGTATAACGGGTCCACTGATTTCCCATGTAAGGGCTGGGAACCTGAACCCTTCCGTTTCTGACAGGCCTTCAATCTGGCTAAAGGCCCCCTCAAGAGTCGCCTTCGGCATCTGGCCAAATGCCGTCTTTCGCATTAGACTGACAGATCCCTGATCCTTGCCGACGACCCTTATCACCTTTCCGATGACTTGCAACGTTCCTTCGACCAGATCGGACATCGACGGATCGTTCAGATACTGCGACTCGAGGGTTACGACGCAACGGTAAGATGATAGGAGGGGTGGCGTAATGAGGTCCAAAGTGCCTCCGCTCTTCAACGTTTCCGTGAGAGTCGCTATCTGCTGGCGGACAACTTGAGTCTGGTCCGGCGCACGTCTACCTCCTTTGGACGGTTTCGGCGGTGATTGGGAGAAAGTGCTGGCGATATCTATTATTCCGAGAAGTCCATCCATCGTCTCGATTATGGGATTCTTGTTTAGTGATGAGTGAAACTCCACGAAATCTCCAGGCTGCGGCTTGTATTTTTCTGAATCCTTCTCAAGTGCGCTCTTCTGGACAAGGAGTTGCCGAACCTTGTAGAACAAGGACGCGGGCGTATGGACGCGTTCCTCACTCCGAGAAGCGCTGGACTCTCCGCCTGTCTCTCCAGACAACGACCCCGAAAGATTAACCTTGAGTAATGAGGAAAGCGCCTTGTTAAGCCCGAACGTTCCTCCCACTTCCGCCGCTGCTGAACTGGATTCGCCATCCGTTTCGACGACCTTGGTGACGGTGGCAATTCCACCCTGGAGCATAGCGACAAGATCGAACACGACTCGTTGGTTGAGATATACAGGAACGATGAGGTCAGTCTTGTTTTTCATTTTGCCTCATTGAGCACTCTAACACCTGGTCCCCAAAAGATTGATCCGGGAAAATTAGTCAGAATTTCGGACGCGATAGCCTTTTTACCAACAATTTCGCCGGACTAGCCGAAAGAGTCGTTCGGCGAGTAGAAAATTTCGCCTCCTCCCCAGAATTTGTGGACAGTCCAAAGGCCTGTGCGCACATAAGTAATTGAAACAAAGTACCTTATTCTTTTGTTCGACGGCGAATATTCCAGTATCCACTTCGGTCGGACGCCTACACCCGGTGCCCGGAGCCCCCGCCGGAGGCCCCGTTCCCCATCGCCCACACCAGCCGACACCGCGGAGCGCAGCCGAGGGTCAAGGCCGGCGCAGCCGCCGAGCTTGCGAGGGAAGCCTTGAGGCTTGGCGAGCACCGTGGTCTCCTCAAGCGGCGATGGAAGACGGTTTTACCCACAAATTCTGCGGAAGACCCAAAATTTCTTTGCGCATGAGTGGGTTGCGGGGGAGCGCCGCACCGTTACCAGCATCGGGCGGTTCGCACGCGAGCTCTACTTGAACCCACGAGTTGCCTCCCGCTAAGAACAATACGATAACTATCTTTATCGCTTGGTATTTGGAAAACCCAATGGAGTGAGCGATGAAAAATGCTAGACGCCCATCCAGCCTTGGTCTCCAGCCGGTCGGGGCTGGATGCTGGCGTGAGCAGCGAGTATCCTGGCAGCCTGGTCCTCGACGCTGTGTCCCGCGAAGATGGAGCTATACGTGTCCTTGTTGATCTCGGTCTCGATCGTCGTGAGGCCTGCGGTCGTCGGTTCGCTTGGGTATACGCTGGGGTCACAGGGGCAGGGGTCAAGGACGTGATGTATGGTAAGCATCCTAGCGGCTTGCTCCCCGACCGAATTACTGCCCGCCCTCTGCTCGATGAACTTGTAGGTCTCCTTGTCAACCTCGATCGTGAGGCTTTGCATCGGTTCTTTTATGCACACGCATGGGTCGAAGTCGCAACGAATGCAGTAGTTCATGGCATTCAATTCAATGGCCTTTTGGTCGGCGAGTCAACAGCTTTGATAGTCGTCTTTGAGACGCGAGGGTAGCCGATCCGCATGTATCGCAAATGTTCGTTTGAGACATGAGTGCGATGGCGCCTTCCTGCAAACGTCTCCGTGTGTCCTATACCGTGTCTGATTCTATGTCTTGCATACGTCGAGCAAAAGAGAATGGCTCGGAGAACCGTTCTGACAAGCGAGCGGCCGGCGGCCCTGTTTTCCCTTCCGCACCGCAAGACGCCATTTCGTCACACGATCAATCGTTTCGATGGCTGTTCCGCTGGGTCTTGCGGTTTGTCCGTATTCCGTTCGTTCTCCTCTGGGTGCGGTGAGGTTTAACGCGGGCCCAGCGCGGGATAGAGTTGGACCAGGTTGTAGAAGCAGCAGAGGTCGAGGATCGCAACCGTGTCCGGTTGATCGAAGGGGGCTGGCGTTCGTGAACGAGCAGATCTGCGAGCTCACCGAACGGATTGCGGAGCGGGTACGGGAGATGTGGGAACGAACCGTCCCAGCATCGAGCACGATCGTGGCCCTGATATCGATTGAAGTCGATGAGCGCTGGCGCACGCTAATCTCAATCGGCTCAGGGCGTTCTCTGCTCAGCTTGCAACCCCGCGGGTCGGATCATCACACGACCCCAAAGACAGACTGGCTCCCCCCCCTGTCACACATCGCGCGAATCCGCCGGGCGGCGGATTCGCGTCTGTATTTCATCTGCAACGACGAGGCATCCCCGAAACGCATCAAGCGGCCCTTCGCGCAAGACGCGTTCCAGGACCTGAAGGACGGCCGACCGGCTCCGATTGCGGGCGCGCAGGAGCAAGATCCCGGGATGAGACCCAGGCCGGTACCGGCGAACATCGGCAAAGCCCAAGTCCATCGTGATGAAGAACCGTCCTTCACCAAAAACCCGCTCCCAGATAACCGAATCAGCTTCTCCAGAAAGACCCTGATCATGGACTCGGTCTGCTTGATGACCTGCCTCTAACAGCAGCGCAACGTGGGAACGGCCGAGATTCTCGTCAAGCTTCACGAGCATGGAATCAACGCAAGGGCAGTATCTCTTCTTCTCGCGCCAGAGTTGCGGCGTAAGCAATGGCCGCAAGCACGTCGTCCGAAGTTAACGGTGGGTACTCTCGGACGATTTCCTCGACAGGCAAACCTTCAGCCAAATTATCCAGAATCACCGAAACCATGACTCGCGTTCCCCGAATGCACGGCTTCCCGTGGCATATATTAGGATGCGCACTGATCCGTTCCTGCCAGTCGCTCATTGAAGAATCCCTCCGAATGAAGCCAACATACCATGACGTGGTTCTGCATGGGGTGCCGGCCAGATCGCAGCAAACATATCGGCATTGTCACGTTAAGCGTGTTGGGCCGCAAAGGACCGCCGTACTGGTTCCCTTTCAGACGGCCGTCCTCGCCGTTTCCCATACATTGAATGCGTCTTCCCGAGATCGTTTGAAGGTGAGCCGTTGCGTAAATGCCGCTGGAGATAAAAGGTATTGTTAACGGTGAATGTTACCAATTTGTCTCGACGTATTTGAGTGTCTCCTCGTGATCGAGCGCGCGTGACGTATTGCCCACACGGATGTAGAACACTTTTCCTTTGTCGGATTTCATGAAGACGGGTTCAGGCGACCGCTCGACGTCAACGACGCAGACCGATTTGTCCTCGATATCTTCGAAACGTATGCGGTAGTAGGGTGCCGTGGCCGTGCCCATCGTATCGGTAATCAGAGATACTAATAGCTGACCAAAACCGTCACGCGACTTTCTAGCAAGCGCAAGATCGTGATTCAGTCCATAGACGGTGCCATCATCCTCGACCCCGATAACGAGAGTGCCCCCCTGCGAGTTCAGGAATGCCGCGATTGTCTTTAGCGATGACTGCCGGAGACCCTTGTTCTGCGCTCCCTTCGCAACATCCCATTGAAGAGTGCTCTTAAACTCGAGGACATAGCTTTCGCCGAGCTCAATCAGATCTGTGATCGGTCGAAGGTGCGTTTCCTCTGGCTCGCTAATCAAGCTTCCCATCAACTCATTGAGTTTGCGGGCGATGATTTCGCGCCGCACCGCCAAAAACTCCGGGTAACGATCAACCGTCCAAAGACGTGGCTCTAGTGGTACAAATTGCGCAGATAAAGCGCCGGGATATTTCTCTTCGATCTCCGGTAAATACTCGTCGGGAGGTTTGTCTGAAATCTGCGAGTCCGGTGTCGCGGCCAGGAATGCTCGGTTCGCGATCTCATTCACTGCCTGCCGATGCATGTAATTGTCCGAATCCCATCCGTTCCTGTAGAGGTGCGATTGCGGAAATATATGGTGGCTTTGCAGGCCATAAGGTTCGCCGTGGGTTTGACCCAACGGTAATCCGTTAAACCAGTCCACGGCACTATGGGCTTTCGCTAAAATAAAGGTCGCCTTGTATAGCGGATGCTGGGCGCCCCGCCCCTCAAAATCCGAGTCTTTTACTTCGATGCGTCCACGCTGCTCCACGATGTTTGCGCGCAATGCATTCCAAGGCTCTGTTTCCCGAACGACGAGTTGTACGTCGACCTCCAATCGCTGATCCGTCTGACCAGTGTAGCGAGCCCACATGAGGGCAGCGTATAGCCAATTCGTGGCGTGACGGATTGTTTTCTCATCGGGAAATTTCCCGTCGTTTACCGAAAGATACGTGACGAGAGGAATTAAGGCGTTGCTGGTATTGAGGTCGTCAGTTGAATTTATGAATGCCTTCTGCGGAAGAATGGTGAGAAGGTAGTCGAGGATTTTGATTAGCTTGTTCCATCCAGTCTCGAGTTCTTCGCGCGGCCGCGAATGGATTGTCTCGAACAACGCACGGTTCGTGACGGCTGTCGTCAACGCACGTGTCATGAAGGTCAAGCTGAAGTCGAAACCCAGGTCTGCACAAGCATTCCTTTTGGATTTTAACGCACGCCGAGCTACAGGCCACTTGCCTGTCACATGTGTGAGGGCGAGTTCAGCATCGGTAAGTTTTGTTCCTTGGCTATTCACCCGATCGAAAATATCGATCGACTCATCAAGATTTGCCTTTGAGGGTACGAGTTGTTCCGGAATATCGATCTCTTTAATCGCACGAATCTTGGTAAGGTTGTCCATTAGAAGCTGCGCTAGGTCCATCGGATCTTGGGCTTCATCCTCAGCTTTTTCCTGGGCGATCCTGACCGGCTTGATCGCTCCATTCGTGTCAAAGCAATCGATCACCCGCTGCCAGTAGGAATCCCCCCTCATCCGAGAGGGTTGGTAGTACTGAAAATCCAGGTCGCTAAGATTCACATAAAGATTGCGTGGATCGTTTTCGATCTCCGATTCCGTGTAGTAGTTTGGGATTTCCCCAGTGATCAGCATGTGCAATGTCGTCAGGCGCTGTTGACCGTCTAGGAGAACTTGGACCGTTCCTAACTTCTCTGGAAGTTCCTTGATATTCTTGAGTTCGGGTGGATTATCAGTTTTCCAGACTAGCAAGCCGCCGACGGGATAGCCCCGGGATAGGGAAACCATTAACTGTTTGGCCTGTTCC
The DNA here is from genome assembly GCA_965263045.1 of Terriglobia bacterium. Classification (GTDB taxonomy): domain Bacteria; phylum Acidobacteriota; class Terriglobia; order 20CM-2-55-15; family 20CM-2-55-15. The sequence goes on along the minus strand of CBDHGK010000040.1, from coordinate 56,836 downwards.
AGGCTCCAGACATACTCCCGCTGGAATTCGGGAAGAACCAGATCTTGCTTCCGAATGCCGTCTAAAAGTTCACCAATTTTCATTGCTTACTCTCCCCGTTTGTGCCTCTGGGAACAGCCCCGCTTTTGTCAAAATTAGCAGTTCGGAGTCAGGAGAACGCCCGAGTCTTCTTACTCCTGACTTCGAACCGCTAACCGCCCGGCCTACCCCACAGTCACTTGGGCTTGCGTGAAACCGCGCCGGGCTTCCATTCGGACCCACCGAATCACACGGCGACTGTCTTCCCCCGCATCTCCGATTTGCTAGCAACATTTCAACGTGTTGATGCGTTCCTGTGTCTGTATGGATAGGTGTTCCTTAAAGAATCAGATCCGCCGGCGGGGAAGCGCCTTTCGAACATATTCGTTAAACGACTCGGTAAGCAATTCCCGTCTGGCCTTCCAGAAAGCCTCTGCCCTGCTGATCCTCCAGAGATCACTGTCTGCAGTTATGCACTGACTCTTGCCCACTCCGGTCCGCGAGCGCTCCTGAAAAGTCGGGTGGCTTCGCCGCCAGCGAAGCTCTGGCGGCCCGCAGGTTCTTGAGTAAAGACCCAATGGGATCCTTTGAGCGGCACGCCTCGAGATCTTGGTCCAGCGCCGTTCCACTTGACCTGCCGTATCGACGGCAAAGAGCAGCCAGCGCGAGCCATCCTGCAAACTCAGCAGAATTGCGTTCTCTCGGTTGCATGCTCGCACAGAGGGCGATCAAGGGGACTACCAGTGCCCCCGACCAGAGAATGTCCATGTTTACCAGGCCAAGCTCGCTTCTGATTAGACCCATTGCTTGGTCAGTAGCCTTTTCAGTCTTCCTCCAGGCTGCGAGCACTTCTTTCCGTTTGAGTTCATGTAGAGGCGTTCGGTTCCGTCCGTCCGGCTTGGCTACAAAAGCACACGCCCGGAACAAATGCATCACATTGAGCCGTTTGAATCCTTGCTGCCGAACACGCTCTAAGAACGGCACGACTTGATCGGCCACAAATCCAAAATGACGTGCGACCACGCGAGCGCTTTCGATGTCTTCCGTTTTCAAACGTACGCCCAAAGTATTAATGCGGGTGAAGGCCGTCACAGCTTCGTCGAAGCTGTGGTCAAGCATGCGGACGACTGGGATTTCGTAATCCAGGATGCGCCGTACAGCTTCTAATCGGGCTTCCCTCTTGTCCGCATATCGACTCCCATCCAGGTTGCGCCGGATCTGGCGGTACAGGTCATCATCCCAAAGTTCCGATACACGCAGCCAATTTGGATCTTTCCGCGTGGCCGCGTTAGCGCGACTAAACCTTTCTTCCTCAGGGTGGAACACAACATCAATACCCTCATCGCCGTTCAGGCTCCGGGACAAGGTGATGACGCGTTGCTGGCCGTCAATCAACCAGCTCATGAGGGTAGAACGTAAGGGGCGGGGATTGCGCCTCCGCGCACGAATCTCCTCAGTACTTTACCACAGGAGGAGCGAAGAGACTGGAAACCCTCTGTAGAGCGAATCGATGAGTTTTGCCGCTTTCACGGGTGGCCATACGTATTCACGTTGGAACTCCGGAATCACTATGCGTCCGGGCCGATAATCGTCGATCAACTGTCTTACTTTGAAAGTCCGATGCTCAAGCCGGGGCTCGGTCGCCATTTCAGTCCTCCTCGCTGCCTAGTTTAGGGTAATAGCCAGACCCGCAACCAACGCGTCGGCTCCGCTTTGTCAATGCGGTCGGTGTTCGAACTTTCCGCGCAGCTTTTCGTGGCCGAGATCGCGCTGAAAGAGAATGTCAAGAAGCGGGTCCTGGCCAGTACGGCCGCTGCCGCTTGCTACGCACCACTACCATCTTCAGCGCCGTGAAGTAGCGGCAACTGAGGAAGTCGGAGAGATCGCTGGCAGAAGCGATGCGTGAATCGCCGGTCGGTCGCATTTCCCACGTTCTCTCTTACGTCAACGAAAACACATCATCGAGGTTACGGGCGACCACGTATCTCGCCGGATTGGCGCGCACCGCCAGAGCCTTGAAGTGCGCTCGTCCGCACTTGATTTTCGCTTCCTCTTTGTCGCGTAGATCATCCGTGAAGAGTCCGCTCTTCGTTTCGACCACGAAGTAAAGGCGCTCGGCTCCGTCCTTTTCGACTAGCAGGGCCCAGTCCGGGTTGTAGGGGCCAATCGGCGTGTCGATCCTGAACCATCCCGGCAGTTTGGCGTACACCTTGATGGCTTCGTTCATCTCCAACTCCTCGGCAAAGGTGCGTTCCGTGTCGGACTGGTAGATCACCTGCTCGTGAACCGATTTGTTGGCGTCGATCATGGACTTGAGGTAGCCGACTAGCTCTTCAGTCTCGAACAGTTGCTGGGCGTAGTAATCCTCGTCGCCGATGCGCTGGTACTTAATGCCGTCCACAAGCGCCAGGCGCTTCGAACGGTTGATGACCTCTGCCGCGAGTTCGATGAACTGCTGCGGGTTGCGCTTGAAGTCATCGAGCCGGTCGCTGTCCACAAGGATGCGGTGAATGCTACGCCGCGTGAGCTGGGTCTTGTCCTGGAGGTCTGTCAAGATGTCGGGCAGCTCGATGTCGCCCTCATCGAGCGTCACTGGGGCAGAGGTGACGGTCCCCTGCGCGTCTATCCCGGAACGCCCAATGGCGAGATCGGCCTTGCGCCATTGCAGGCGCGTCTTGGTGATAGCAAAGTTCGGGGCTTTGATCGCCTGGATACAGATCGCGAGCAAGGCCGCATTGTCAAACTGGACGCGGTACGTGGTCTTGTATTTGATGCGCTTCCACAGCGCCTTGAAGTCCTCGCCCTGCAACACGGCCTGACGGGTCTTCACCTGCTTGCGTTCGTCGGCGTTCTTGATCCCCAGACGTCCTGCCAGTTTGCGGAGGATCTCTTTCACCTGTGGGAGTTGGGCAGCGAATGGCTCTGGCAGGGTCAGCGTGTCGTCCTTCAGTTGTTGCCGTAGCGCGTCCTGCACCTTGCCTTGGGCGTTCACGAGACCGGCAGTTTTCAAATGCTCCCACAAGAGCTTCGATTGGTCGAAGCCCAGCGGCACGGGCTGGCCGTCGGCTCCCGTGGCAGTGACTCCAGCGAACTGGTGCGCCTCCACGATGCCGAAACGAATGCCAGTTTCGTCCTCGATCTCCTTCTGGAGTTTCTCCGCAAACTGCTCGTAGCTCTCGGTGGCGATCACGGTCAGGGTGTTGCTTTCGAACCCGCGCAGACGTTCGCCGTTCTGGTTGACGCAGAGACGCAGGCCGCGTCCGATGGTCTGGCGCCGTTGCTGCTCGGAAGTCATCTCGCGCAATGCGCAGATTTGGAAAACGTTCGGGTTATCCCAGCCTTCGCGCAGGGCCGAGTGTGAAAAGATGAACTTCAGCGGCGTTTCGAAGCTAAGCAACTTCTCCTTGTCCCGCATAATCAAGCCGTAGGTGTCGTCGTCGGCTCGCGTCGTGCCTTCGCCTCTTGAGTTTTTGAACATTTCCACTGTCTTGCCACCGACCTTCTTCCTGTCGATGGAGAAATAGCCGTTGTGCACGTCCTCGGCGGCGGCGGCCAGATCCACTTCCTTGAAGAGGGTCTGATAGTCGGGATGCTTGGCGAGGCGGCGGTATTCCTCCTCGAAGATGCGGGCGTAGTCGCCCTTCACCGGGTTGCCGGCATCGTCGTACTGTCGGTATTTCTCGACGGCATCGATAAAAAACAGGCTGAGCACCTTGATGCCCTGCGGGCGGAGGCGCTTCTCCTTGTCCAGGTGCTCCTTGATGGTGCGGTGGATCATCTGGCGCTGCACAGCCAGCGCGTCCATGTCGCCGTAGACTTGGCCGGGACGGAGGTATTCTTCGCCCCCGGGATAGCGGAACTCCATGAACTTGTCGTCCTTGGCATCCCGGATGTCCTGCCCAATGATGTGGTCCCGGTAAATCTCCCGCTTTGTCACTTCTTCGAGCTTGTCGAGCGGTGCCACGGTGACCGTTTGCCGGGCCACGCCGTGTGCCGTGGTGATGTCCAGCTCCACTTTGGCGCCCACGACACTCTTGCCACGGGATACCGGCGCGATGAACCGCACATACGCCTTGTTGTGCCCGCCCTCCACGGATGCCGCCGCCACCTCGATCTGTTTCACCAGTTTCCGCTCGTAGGCATCCACCGCATCGAGTTTGAAAACCATGTGGTGCGCCTCTTTCGGCGTCGCAGAATAGCGCAGGTTGCACAGCGGCTTCATCCGCGCCATCGCCTTCTTCCCCTTGCCGTTGAGCCCGCCTTCCACGCTCTGCGGTTCGTCCACGATGAGGATAGGGCGCGTTGCCTGGATCAGATTGATGGGCTTCTCCCCGCCCGTCTTCTCACTGGGGCGATACATCACGTTCTTCGATTTCTCACGTCGGGCGGCCTCGTCCGCTTCCTCCGTCTGCGCCTGCTGCTCGTCGCCGAACTTGTTGATCGCGCCCACCGTCATCACCATGATCTGAATCTGCGAGCTGGTCGCAAAGTTGCGCACCTGGCCTAGCTTCGCCGAGTCGTAGATGAAGAAGTCGAAGGGCGCGCCCGCGTAGAGCCCCTTGAGGTGCTCCGCCGCAGTCCCGATGGTGTGATAGACGCCTTCCTTGATCGCCACCGATGGCACGACGACGACGAACTTGGTGAAGCCGTAACGCTTGTTCAACTCAAAGGCGGTCCGCAGATAGACATAGGTCTTGCCGGTACCGGTCTCCATCTCCACGGTGAAATCCCGGGACGCGAGCGAAACTGATGGGGCAAGGCCGTAGCGGAGTTGGACGGTGTGCAGATTAGCGAGGAGTTCTTCGTCGAGAAGAGTCAGGCGATTGCCGATCCCGAGGTCGTTTTCGATCAGCGACAATTGCCCAGCGGCAGTTTCTCGGGTGACGGTGAATTCGGTTCGGCAGGTTTCCTGTCCGCGGAAAAGGCCACAGACGGCCTCGATGGCCTGAACCTGGTAATCGAGGTTGGGCTCGAAGTGAAGTTTCATGGCTTTCACTTACAGGCTGTGGACCGTTTCGAGACCGTGTTGGTGGAGAATGGCCGCCAGGTTGGTCTTGGCCACGTCATCGGCGAACGCGCTGTCGCGGAAGACGACGGTGCTCTCTCCCGCTGGTGCCTGTTCTTTGTGCCACGCGACCACCCCAAGAGCCACGGATTCGGCCTCGTCCTGGGTGATGGATGCGGCGAGGCAGACGAGGAGGACGCCACTACCAATACTATGGACCGTCTTGCTCGTGATTGTGCGCTGGACGATGGGCACGCAGAGGTCGAGGCCGAGCTTGAGCAGGAGTTCAAAGAGGATGTCCTGCTCTGTGCGGTCGCTCTTGAGGTGCTCAATAGAGGCTTCGAGGGTTTCGGCGAGCTTCTCACGGTCCGGCTCCCACGTCCGGATGTTGCTGCTGGCGAGCCTAAAGATCCGAAAGCCGAGGTCGCCCGCGGACATTGGGTTCTTGTCCTTGATCCTCTTTGCGGCCAGCCGCAGACGTTCTTTGGTCAGCTCGGCGATGGTGCGGGGCTTGCCTATTTCGTCGCAAAAGTCGCACGCTACTTTCTGATTCTCATCAGTTGGATCGAGCTGTTCAGGAAGTTGCACGGTGATAAATCGCCGCAGCTTTTCGGCTGATCGGTTTGCGAGCATGACAGCGTGCCCCGTTGTGCCCGAACCCGCGAAGAAATCCAAAACCAGCTCGCCCGGCTTCGACAAGTAATCCACCAGCCGTTCCAAATCGACGTAGCTCTTCGGGTTGTCGAATATCTTCTTGCCATCGAAAAGTTTGGCGAAGTCTTGGCTGGCCTTTTGAGCGTAGCTGAAAATTACGCTTCTCATAACCTGATCGTCACTCTCAAACAGAGTAGTCCGGACGCCTGGGATCGTGGTTTCATCTGTGCCGAAGATAATATTCCCCTTGTCGATCTCCTCCTTCATCCGCTCGTAGGTTGGCCACACCCATCCGCGACTCGGCACTTTGCACGGGTTGCCGGTTACGGGATGTGAAACGTCATATCGTGGTCCTCCCCCGCCAGGCCAACTCGAATCCCGATCCGTCCTATACGGACCGCGTTCGTCGACCTTCTTGTAGCGCGCAAGGGGCAGACGGGGGTCATCCTCCTCGAACGTTGAGTAAAACTCTCGAAGGCCGCGGGCGACTTCGGTCCAGTTGGCCCCGTGGAGCTCACGGAGCCGTTCGAACTCCTCCCGTACTTCCTCGACCCCATTCTTCTTTGATCTGAGTCGGACCTTTTGTTCTGCAAGCAACGCTCTATGGCGTGCGTAGACCACCATGTATTCATGGCCAACCGAGAACAACTTCGCATCGTTCTTTCGATTGCGATCGAAAACCAAGACGGCAACGAAGTTCTCTTCGCCTAGAACCTCATTTAGTAAGCTGCGGAGACTGGCAAGTTCCCTGTCGTCGATGCTGACAACGAAGAAGCCGTCTTCAGTCAGTAGATTCCGCGCCAGCTTGAGGCGGGGATACATCATGTTCAGCCAATCGGTGTGGAAGCGGCCGGATGCTTCCGTGTTGGAAGAGAGTTTCTTGCCGCCCTCGCCGGTCTGGCCGGTGAGTTCGAGGTAATTCTTGATGTTGTCCTGAAAGTTGTCGGGATAGACGAAGTCCTCGCCAGTGTTGTAGGGCGGGTCGATGTAAATGAGCTTCACCTTCCCTGCGTAGGATTTCTGGAGGAGCTTGAGGACTTCGAGGTTGTCGCCCTCGATCATGAGGTTCTGGGTGGTGTCCCAGTCCACGCTGTCTTCCGGGCATGGCCGCAGTGTTCCAGCACTGGGCGTGAGGGCGAGCTGGCGGGCGCGGCGTTTGCCATGCCAGTTGAGGCCGTATTTCTCCTCGGCATCGGTGACCGTCCGGTCGCCCACAAGTTGTTTGAGCACCTCCACATTCACGGCCACGCCGTCTGGCCCCTCGGTGACTAGTTCGGGGAAGAGCGCCCGTAGCGTGGCGAGGTTCGCGGCGACGAGGTCGGGTGACTTCGTCTCGGGATCGTTTCCGGTGAGTTTCTGCATCGTGTCCTCGTGCTTCACAGCTTCGCGCGAGCGAAAGCCAGGGCCGCCTCTGCTCGATTCAGTTCCAGGTTCAGTTCGACTCGCCGTGCCATCTGCTTTTCCTTCGCGGCGGTGGCTCGCAGGCGGGCGATCTCCGCATCGAGCCTTGCGCATTCCTGCAGGGCGTCGCGCCGGACGGCGGCGTGTTCGGAGTTCGCGGCGACCGCGAAGGTGCCGGTCACGCGGGCAGCTTGTAGTGCCAGCAGGGTATCAATCCAGCCTTGATACAGCGTATGGAGCGTTGTGCCTGGCTGCTTGCCGAGCGCCAGCGCATCAGAGAAGGTGGTCCGGTCCTCGCCATCGTGCTCCTCGTCCCACTGGACGGCGACCACGTTGCCCTCCAGCACCGTCATACCCGCCTCAGCCTGCGACCAGCGTTTGTGGACGACGGAAAGTCCGGGTCGTTCGCCCTGCTCCGTCAGTAGCAGCAGCGGATAGGGCACGGACCGGTGCACGAGTTCCACCAGTCGCGTCGCCTTCGCCGCGGCCCGCAGGGTGAGACGCAGCACGGCGATCTCTAGATATTCTCGCACGTCGTCCCGATACTCCGGCACTCCGATGGTCGTGGGCTTGAGCGCCGCCAGCCAGAGCACCGCCTCGACGCCTTCGTTGATGAAGCGCTTGTCGGCCCCGGTGGGCGCAGCGTGCTCGAGCAGCAGTTTCTTGGGCACCCGCTGATCCACTCTGCTACTGGCGGGCAGGTCAAGGGCGGCGAGCATCTCATCGCTGATCATCCAGCCACTTCTCGCAGCACCGCGAGCCAGGCCACCACTTCGAAGTCGTTGATGCCCGCGAATTCGCCCTTTATGGCGTGGGTACCGCCGGGGGTGAACAGGCTCGCCACGGTTCGCTCTTCGTTCTTGTCGACCACCGAGGCCACGGCCGCAGCGAGCAGGCGTTGCGCGGCGCGCATGTCCTCGCCTTGCTTAGTTGCTTCGTCAAAGCGTGCACAAGCACTGGCGTCGAGCAAGTCACGCCCCAGGCAGAGGTGCTTGAGGCGGTCGAGGATCCGCTTGGCCTGCGTGTAGGGCATCTGCACCGTGCCATCGTCGCCCACATGCACGAGATAATGGGCACCGAGCGGATAGCCGGCATCGGCGCTACGCTTGGCGGCGTCGCCCTCGGCTCGCAAGCAAAAGATGATGCCCGGTGCGATCTCCGCCTCGGAACAGGTGGTGACCGCGCAGGTGCCGAGCGGCAGACTTTCCAGCATGCCCGGATGCGCTTTGAGGTATTTGGCCAGGTCGATGCGAAGGTCTGTGAATGTCAGGTCGGCAATGGAGACGGCGGTGGAGAGGTCCTCTAGCTCGATCACCGCGTCCTGGAGCTTCAGCAGTTGTTTGCGGCGGTACTCCAGATCATTCATCTGGTTGCCGGAGTCCTGCTCAATCAGGTTCTCTTCGCCGGTGGCGGAGATGTCGAGCAGCACCATGCGGCCACTGACCCGCTGTTCCAGATTGATGTACTCCTCCAGCTCCATGTTCGGCCAGAAATTGACGAGCTGGATGCGCTCGTTGGGCGAGCCGAGCCGATCAATGCGGCCGAAGCGCTGGATGATGCGGACCGCGTTCCAGTGGATGTCGTAGTTGATCAGCCAGTCGCAGTCCTGGAGATTCTGACCTTCGGAGATGCAATCTGTGGCGATGAGCAGGTTGAGATCACCTTCCATCGCGAATTCAACCGGTCGCTCTTTGGCCTTCGGTGCGAACGTGGTGAGAATCGAGGACAGGTCCTTGCGCAGGTCGGCAATTGTCGTTTGGTTGCTGCCCGTGCCCGTAACCAGCGCCGTGTCGATGTCAAGGGTTGTCTTCGCCCACGGGGCGAGCTGGTCATACAGATAGCGGGCCGTGTCGGCGAAGGCGGTAAAGACGATCACCTTGCGGTTGCCGGGGTTGATCGGGTTCCGGCACTTCTGGTCGATCATCTCGCGCAGGGCCGTGAGCTTGGCGTCCCGTGAGGCATCTACTTGCGCCGCCGCCGCGTATAGAGTCGCCAAGCGGTTGCGATCCTCGATCAATTCCTGCTTCCAGCGGATGAGGTCCACGTCCTTCAGCAGCACCTTCACTTTACGCCCTACGAGCAGACTTTCGAAGACGGGGTCGTCGACGTCCACGTCCTCGATGTCGATCTCTTCCAACTCCTCGGCGTGATTTTCGATGCGGGCCAGGGTCGCCTCCACGTCGCGTAACTGGCGCTGCACCGTCAGGGCGAATGAAGGCACTGCGCTTTCCATGCGCTTGAGTATGTTGACGCGCAACAGGTGGATCAGGCTCTCCTCCCGGTCGGCCTGACGGAAGAATCCCTCACCGCCACGAAGTTCCGTGCTGTATTTCTTGTCGTATGCCGCCTGTCTGTGCGGCAGCACGTAGCGGAGCGGGGCGTAAGATGCGAGGTTCAGACGGCGGATCTCGTTGTTGATCTCGCGGATCGATTGGAACTTGCCTGCGACGTCCACACCAACCTTGATGTTGATCGGCTTCAGCCGGGCCGGGAAACGACCAGTCTCTGCGGTGCCATAGTACTTCTCAACGTGTTTGCGTGACCGGGCGATGGTAAGCAGATCGAGCAAGGTGAAGTAGTCGAACCCTAGCATCTCGATCAAGCGCGATGGTGTCCGGTCGGCATTATCGAGGTTCATCCAGCGGTTGAACTGTTTCTGCGCGAGGCGCGTCGTGCTGTCGATGCTACTGATGCCGTGATCGAGCAGTGCTGTATCGTCGCCCTCTGTGGCGAAGGCGATCTGGTTGCGCAGATCAGCCATGCGATTGTTGACCGGCGTAGCAGATAGCATGAGCACTCGGGTCTTGACACCTTCCTTGATGATCTTGCGCATCAGATGGTCATAGCGCGTCGCTTTGCCGACTCGTGGCGTCTTCTTGTTGCGGAAACTGTGCGATTCGTCGATCACGACGAGGTCGTAGTTGCCCCAGTTGACGTGGGCAAGATCGATGTCTCCCGACTGGCCACCGTCTCGTGATAGGTCGGTGTGATTCAGAACGTCGTAATTGAAGCGATCGGGCGCCAGGAAGTTACGGCGGTCGTTGGCCTTGTACAACGTCCAGTTGTCGCGCAGCAGCTTTGGTACGAGCACGAGCACACGGTCGTTCCGGAGTTCGTGGTATTTGATGATCGCGAGCGCCTCGAACGTCTTGCCTAGACCGACGCTGTCGGCGATGATGCAGCCGCCAAAGCGCTCGAGTTTGTCGATCGCACCGACAGCGCCGTCGCGCTGGAATCTGTAGAGCTTCTTCCAGACCACCGTGTCGCGGATGCCGGTTGCCGACTTGATCACGCGCTCTTCGTCGAGATCCTCGCCACGGTCGCGGAAGAGGTAGTGCAGGATGAGCGTATAGACGAGGAGCGGGTCACGGTGTGCTGCGAGCGATTGCAGGTCGTCGATTAAGACGTTCTTGGTGCCGGGGTCGGCCACAAGGCTGGACCATTGGACATCGAACCATTGACTGAGCAGGCGAGCTTCTTCGGGCGTCTCTGATGCCTGGATCAGGCTCAAAGGGTTACCGGGAGCCAACCCGAGGCCATCAGTACTGAATGCGAGCGACCCGAGAAGAGCCTGGAGGGGGCGCCCCTTCCCGTCTCGCAGAACAAATGCGCCTTGGGGAATCGTGCCGGGGGCTCGCCGGACTTCGGCCCTGTCAGCCAGCCACTGGGAGAGCCGTTCGGCAAGCCAACGTGCCTGCAGACGGTTGCGAGCGGCGCGGTCGGCCTCTGTTCCCAAGACCGCCAAGTCTGTACCGGCCGGTGGCAGTAGCAGGCGGCAACGCGTCAGCGAAACGACTTCATTCTGCAGTTCTGAGAAAGCGAACACGGACAGGGAGTGAGTCACTACGTCGAGCTGGCCGCCTGAAGTGAGACTCGGGCGAAGAAGGTCGACGACGCGGTCCGTGCCTGCGTTGCGGACAATCTTCATGCAGCCCTGGCCTCAATGGGCGTCATGTAACGGTCCCGTTACATGACGCGGCACGTTTCCGGGCGGTCTCTTTTCCCAACTGCGCCGGTACCATTGTGCACGGGTCGGATTCGACCGCGAATCCGAGAATGTTTGCATGACGCATCGCTGACTATCAGCGCTACTGCCATTCTGACGCTGCATTTCTTCCGCAACTTCATAGCGATACTTGTACTTCATTTCGTCCTTACCCTTCCTGTACGGACCCCGCGCTCCCTTACAAAACTAAACTTGAAATTTAAAACTGAGACGCTACCGCAGCCGCAACCTCAGCGCCCTCCTTGCTGATCGCCCCACTTCTTGTCGCAGGCGCTGATTATCACCGTTAGTGCCTGGTTGAGTTCAGTGGTTCGAAACACACCCCATTGTCTTTCGTGGAAAAACCTCCAGTATGTGTGGGCATCCCTGTGAAACCACAAAATCTCAGGCAACGATCCGTAGTCGAAAGGACTCACTTCAATAATTTCGGCCCACCCCGGCATCTCTGTCCGGAGAAGCTCTTGTGTGTCCGGTTCCAATTGTTCGAACAATTTCACCAAGCCGTGAATGCGGTGAGGGTCTTTCTTCCGTTCGAGACACAACAATACCTTCAGTGCTAGCTCTGTCGCCAGCGACAACAAGATTGCCTCCGCCAATGTCGTTCCACTAAAAAGTAGTAGGTCCGACTGCGGATGCTCAGGCCTGTTCCGTTCCAATGTCTTCACAACACGCTGCAATGACTTGGCATTCCAAATCATCGAATCCGTATCACAGCTTTCGCCTTCAGGGGCCGCAGGCCTCCCCTCCTGTGCACCTTTGTTCTTCTTAGGCATCAACATCTCCCCCTCGTTCGGCGCAAGGCAGAAGCGCCCAGCTAAGATTTCACGACAGGAATATCGGCCCAGCGGGTCGTATAGTGTGGCGACCGGAATGCGCCGCTGGGTCGCCACCGGGCCGCTGGCCCCCTGTGGCCGAAGCGAATGGCACCCGGCCCTATCCGGCGCTCGATCACGTCCATGGCCTCAATGAGCTGTCCGTCTTTGGGGTCCGGCCTTTCAAATAACGACGGCTGCTCTTGGCGGGCGTCCACCAGATCGAGCAGCATCACTCCGGCTCTTTTGTAGGCCAGTCCTTCCCGGTAAATCTCTTTCAGGCACTTAATCGCGGCCCTGACGATATGGCGGGTGTTATGGGTCGGGGGCGAGAGCGCCTCTAATTGCGAAGGCGCGTAGGGCGGGTCTTTCCGGAAGCGGCTGGTCTCGATGAAGACGTGAACTGAGGAACAGACACGATTGGCCGTGCGAATAGTTCGGGCGGCATCGGTGGCGAACACGATGACCGTATCAGCAAGATCCTCCAGCGCGGTCACCGGATTGCCGAAGGATCGCGAGACCATGGTGGTCTGTCGGGGTTGGGACATATCCTCGAACCCGATGCAGTCTTCTCCTCGGAGTTCCAGAACCGTCCGCAGTCCCCGCACGCCCATTTCTTTCCGGATCCATTCATCGGGCAGGCGGGCCAGATCGAGAGCGGTCCGGGCCCCCTTGTGATCGAGCTTCTGGGAAAACTGCGGGCCGATGTCCCAGACCTGGACAACCGGCGTCATTTCCAGAGCCATGTCCTGCTTGCCCGACCCTGTGAGGTTCAGCACCCCCTGCGTCCTTTCCGATGTCTTCGCGATCCGATTTGCGATCTTCGCAAGGGTCTTCGTTTCGGCAATGCCCACGCATACCGGCAACCCGGTCCATTGCTGCCGGTGGTTCGTACCCTCTGACCAAAGCCGGTGAGATCGTCCCGTATCCCGGTGAGATCGAGGAAGCATTCGTCGATGGAATATGTTTCTGCTGACGGGGCGAGCTCTGCGAGGACCTGCAACACCCGGTGGTTCATGTCGCTATAGAGGGAGTGGTGCGCGCTGATGACCTGAATGTCCTCCTGCCGGATGAGGGCTTTAATCTGAAACACCGGTTGCCCCAGCCCGACGCCCAGTGCCCGGGCTTCGTTGCTGCGTGCGATGACGCAGCCGTCGTTCGACGACAGGACGACGGTGGGGCGGCCTTCAAGACTGGGGCGGAATACCCGTTCGCAGGAGACGAAGAAGTTATTGCAATCGACCATGCCGTATACAGTCATGGCAGATCCCGCACCAGACCGCTCACGACACCCCACACGCAGGCGTCCTCCCGATCCAGGGCGGAGAAAGGACGCACGGACAGCTCGCCGTCGATAACGGCAACGACGATGGACCGGGGGCCCGGTGTGCGGGAGCGATCCACGATCAAGGTGTCGCCGGTACGAATCCCCTGGTCGTCCATGCCATCGCCTTCAACGGTGACAAACAATGTCGCGGCGGGCTGTTTTCGGATTTCCCAGAAGTCTTCGTGTTAGTTGATTTCATGATAGTTATTCCAGAAAGTCTCTGTGAGCATCTTGTCGTCGGTGATGACGCGGACAGTGCTTTGCGTTATCCGTTCTTTTAGCAAATAGTAGGAATCAGTTTTCGCTTTCATCGTCAGATCGTATTCCATTTGGTTTGAGAATAGACGATCCAATAGCAGTGGAACGTCTGCCAGTGTTTTCGTTACTATTGCGCCATTCACTATCCCACTGTCGAACTGAATTAGTCGGATCAGAGGATGCTTGTCCCTGTAGAGCTCGAAGATCTCGGCGCCGCGAGTATCGTCCGGACATAGGACGATTACGGGCTTCCCTAAGCTCACAGCCATCGCATACTCACTCACCTTTCCAAGACTTTCTTTATGCTGGGCCAAGTAGAGGAGCACCTTCGCCGTCTTCACCATCAGACATTCGATAATTCCCTTATCCTCATGGTAGTTCGCCGCACTGAGTGTGGGGTCAAAATAACGAACGTTGTAACCTCGCAATTGCCCACTTCCGAAAATGCTATCGCACGTCCTCGCCATTTCTCGAAAGTCCTCTCTCGTTCTCATTGAGGTTGCGACGTAGACATCTAAATCACTACAAAATGAAAGGTAGGTTCTCGTGTTCTTGAGAGCAGAGGCTCTGGCTGCATTGAAAGCGGCATGCTGACCAGAATACAGAGCGATGACTTCCTCCTCGCTCGTTACTTCTGCTTTCGAGTCCTCGAACATCAAGTTGAAGAGGTTAAGCTGGCCTTCTTTCTTAGCAACAGCCTCGGTTTGTGACTTAAGTGCGTCAGGCGTCACCGCGCGTCCTGCTTCTTGCAACTCCTTGAAGGCAGCAAGGGCAAGCTTGATGTGTTCGCAGTCAGCGACATTGTCTGCTTGCTCGTAAGTCTTGCAAGCCATCTCGGAAATCAGGTAGCGACGGTCTTGGGGAATTGGAATGGGCCCCACGACTTTCCCACGCCTCAAGAGTGAATCTTCACTGATCCGCTTGCTCTTGAATTGTTTCCGAATTGCCTCTAGGGATTCTTGACGGAGATCTCGATAGGCTTGTCGAATGTTTCCCCAATACATCATTGCGTCGTAAATGAATCTTCGAAGGCCCCACTGGAAGTGCTTCAGCGATCTGATATCGTCGGCACCTTTAGGCAGTTCATAATCATCATCAGAAAACACCTTATTGACGGGATAAGGATGAGTAGGGGGAGCAGCAAGGAAGTAGTATCGGTAGAAGCCCTCGCTCATTCCAGCTTCCCCACACAGATGCATGATCTGATTGAGCCGTGCCCATGATAGTGCGCCGTCGTCCAGCGCATCAAACCCAGATTCGATCGCCTCTCGGAGATCTGAAGCGGCATCGATATTGTTAATCACAGCCGGAAAATATTCTCCGAGAGCCTTTTCTATCTCATTAGTAGATCGTGGCATCTTTCTCCTCAGGGGGCATCACGTGCAACTCGCAGTGGCGTAGAACTATTTTTGCCTCCTCAGTAAAATCTGTGGGCGACATCGGGTTCCGGTAACGCTCCAAGCGTGTGGTAGAGAGCGACTTGGGCAGCTCTAAAGGTCCGAAAACCATACGCTTTTCTGGTGGTCACTTTCGCTTTGTTGTTGAAACCTTCGACGATGCCCCCGGAAATCCGCTTTTTGGCACGGAACCAGTTGAGCAGGAGTTCCCGGTGGGAGCGGAGCATGCGCGCCACCTTTTTCATGGGCTCGATCCGGGATCGCATCGTCCGCCGGCACCAGGCATCCATGAATTGACCGGCCCAGTAGGGCGACGTGTACTCCCAGAAGAACTGGAAGTCCTCCTTGAGCAGAAAGCTCCGAACGGTCCGCAGGTTGTACTGGAGCAGGTCGGCCAGCTTGATGTCTTGCTTGTCGGTTCGGTTCTGGGGGCGCTTGAGCAAACACCACCGGGAGTGTTTCAGGATCGGCTCCAATCCCGCGGCTTTCATATCCCGGGATTCCTGGGCTCGAACCTCATCGATGGCCTTATTCATGTGCATGGCGATATGAAACCGATCCAGAACATGCAGGGCCGTCGATGCTTTCTTGGAAATCACCTTCAGATACGGCTTCCACATGTCGCTGCACACGAACTTCAACTCGGCGGCGCGCTCGACTCCGAATTGCTGGAAGAAGCGCAGCAACGTTTTCACCGTGCGATCCCGGCCGACCCAGAGCAGCCGCTTGGAATGCCGGTCGATCTGGTAGACCACCGTCAGGTACTTGTGCCCCCGGCGCCAGAGAATCTCGTCCACGCCAATCGCGGTCACACCCTCCAGGTCCCGGTGCGCCAGCCCCCAGCCGACGATCCATTCCACAGATCGAAACACCTTCTCCCAGGAAGTCCGGAAGATGTCGGCAACCTCCTGCCAGGACATCCGCCGCGCCCAACCGGCCAGAAATTGCATATACGTCCGCGTCAAGGTTTGCTTACCCTCGGCCCAGGGCACCGATTCGACCTTCACGCCACAACGCCTGCAATCCACACGCCGCATCAGATACACGAAGAACACGGGAAAGCCCCACAGCGGCACAAACTCGAACAGGCGGGCCTCCAGCGTGTCGTAACCCGGTCCCGCACGCCCGCAGCCCGAGCAGACCGGCCGGCTGTTGCGTCGTGGAAATATCTCCACCAACAGTGCCGTCTCGCCCCCGATTCGTTCCCATCGCACTGCTCCGTAGACAAAGGACTTGAACTTCTGCACTCGATTCAGAATAGTCTTCACTTGCACCCTGGTCTCGTCTCTCCTGCTTTGGATTTGTTTGGTGCAATACCAAATACAGGATTCGAGCCAGGGTGTGCTACATCCCTTTCGTTCTCATCGTCGGTTTCTCCTCATCCCGGCCTGTGTGGAAGTGTGAATCGGCCCCACGTCTTTTCCGGCCGATTCAAGTCGCTGTGGAAATCCGCGCGTCTCTTACCGGATTCCCTCAGCGTCGCCACTTTCCACAGGCCACTCATTTGCCCGTTTCTACCCACAGATTTTGCCGAGGACCCCTATTTTTGTACCACCCCCGATTTCCTGGACAGAGTGAATCCACCATAATCAAGCCGCTGACTCAAGTGCAAGCCCTTGTCGAGCCTGAGCCGATATTGAAAGTCGAGGGCTTGTCGGTATGCGGCATCCAACTCGTGATAGCAGTGTTCCCGGCCCCGTAGAAGCAACTCCACCATCTCGTGGGTCCCATTCTGTCTCCCGTGACGCTCGATCAAGGTTTGCTTGGGCAGTTGTATGGAAACCTTGACCAGCAGCGGCGGGTAGCCTGAAGAGATCATGAAAGAAACAATCCGCCCGGCGATCTTCAAGTGGCGACAAACCGAGCCCGAGCTGATTCTTTGCGCCGTGCGCGGGTATCTGCGGTACTCACTCTCGTTCCGCGATTTCGAAGAACTGCTCGGCGCGCGCGGTCTGGGGGTGGACCATACGACAATCCTGAAAGGTCAGGCGAGGTGGGTGAGCGGTTCGGATGTTCGGCGACAGATTCAGTGCATCAACACGCTGTTCGAGGTGGCTGCATGAGACGGCGACCCGGCGACCCAACCACTCGCTCTCTTGCTGATTGTTGAAAGTTGCAACACATCCCTTCGGAGGGTTCTGGTGCAGATAGGATTGTCGGAGCGATAAGATCAGGAGTACGCATTCGGCAATGCGGACTATGCTGCCATCACGTGACGCCAGATCACCGCAGGATTCGATTGCCATGGGATCGGAATTGTGAACTGGCGTTTGTGAATCTTCTGCGCCAGTTCGATGCCGATAATCACGCGTCGCGCATTGTAGAATGTCTTGAATCCCAACATCGGTTGCAATCGCCCCTTCACCCGGCGGTGGTCCTGCTCCACAACATTGTTCAGATACTGACAGCAACGAATCGTCACCGGGTTCCGCCCCCGGAAGTTGAACTCACCGTTCATTCCCATGCGCCGCAGGGCGCTATGGCTCGGCTGGTGGCCATCCAAAGTGATGCTGTGTGGCTCCCGATGATGCTTCAGTGCCTTGCGAAAGAATGCCTTCGCCGCCGCAATGCCGCGTGTTCGACTCAGATAGAACTCCACGGTGTTGCCTTGTCCATCCACGGCGCGGTACAGATACATCCACCGGCCCCGCACCTTGATGAACGTTTCATCAACCCTCCAGCTCCCACCCACCGGCCGCTCGAATCGGCGCCAGCGCTTTTCGCAGGTTTCGGCATAGCGAACGACCCAACGCAAGATCGTGGTGTGCGAAATCGATAAACCCCGCTCACCTAAAATCACGACCAGGTCTCGGTAACTCAGTTTGAAGCGAAAATACCAGCGAAGGCAGAGGAGAATGATGTCGTCCTCGAACCAACGTCGGCAAATAGGGGATTCCGTTCAGTTTTGCGATGCGCCATATCCCATTATCGCCAAGTCCCTTCGCTATCTGCACCAGAACCCCACTTCTGTCTCGTAATCTGGAATTAACATGTCTGTGCGCGCCAGCCAGTTACGCCGGATCGTTTATGCTTCGACACTGAGCCTTCCTTGTCGCTGTGAGGAGCGGGGCTCTCGAATGACGATTTCCACGTCGCGACCAAGAGCCATCAACAGGCGTAGGAGTCGCTCGACAGAATACTTCCGAAAGCTTCCCCGCAAGAGGTGCGAGACGTCAGGTTGGGACAGTCCGAGCAACTTTGCTGCCTCGACCTGCTTGAGGCCGCGCTGGCGTATGATCTTGTCAATCCGGGCGACGAGTTCTGCCTTTAACATGTGCGCCTCGGCGTTAGGACGCCCTAGGTCCGCGAACACGTTTCCGCTGCCAGGCTCGATCTTCATTTTTTCTGCCTTCATTGATCTACCCCTTCACCATAGATGTCTGTGTAGTGCTGCGCTGCTGCCTTCAGCCTGTGCTTAACCAGATTGATCTCTCGCTTCGGTGTTGCGATGCCTCGCTTGGCCTTCTTCTGGAAGGCGTGCAGTACGTAAACGGCGGCCTTGAATTGGACCGTATACACCGTTCGGTAAGTGTCGCCGTCGTGACTTGAGGTGATCTCCAGAACATGGGCACTCAACCCCTTGAGCGGTTTGGCGTCGCGGTGTTTCAGTCCGGCCTGGGCCTGATAAAGAGCAAAGCCAACCTGGTCCTGCACGGCGGCAGGAAATTTCTTCAGGTCTGCTTTGCTCGAGCCGACCCATTCGACAGCCTTCAACATCTTTTGGCGACATCCAAATTATAGTAATAGTGCCATATCTGGTGGCGGATGGACAATGGCAGCATTTGAACCTGAAGTACACTTTGTTAGTTGAGATGGGACCGATTCTGCATATCCATCTGCACGCCGAGATCTCGAAGCAGTTCCATCCTCGCATTCACTTCGGAAGGGTCGATCACCCGGAGAGTGTCAAATAACTCTCGTAGGCTCTTGGGGCCGAGGCCACAAACGTTCAGGGCATCGCGGACCTGAGCACAGTTGGGGCAAAGTGTCTCTTCGGTTCCGCTGTCTTCATTCTCGCCGCCGCACAGCGTGATCGACTCAGTGGCCGACTCGCCTACCCAGTCCACGCGCAAGTGGCGATTACGTGTGTGGCCCTTCATGACCTTACAGATTACCTCAGCTGTGCTTCCCATCCGGGGCCGATGATCAACGAAAGGAGCGCCGAGCAGGAAACGGCGTCGCGTCCAGGCCATCCATTATTTCGATCAAATAGCCGGAAGATCCATCATTCTCCACTTCCTGCTCTGTCTAGCACGCCCTTCGGACACTTCGCCGAGGACGAGACCATCAAGAAGCGCGACCAGTTCAGCACGGCGGGCGTAAACTGAGCGATGGCTGACACCAATTCGATGACGAGGTGCGGCTTAAGTACTATCGCCTTCAGAAAATCAGCGAAGGCTCCATCTCGCTCCTCGCTTCAGGACCGCTGCGGAGACCGGCGCGACAGCGAGTCCGACCACTTCCGGACCTTCCTCCGCAACATCGTAGAGAATGACACGAACCGCATTCTGGAACGGATCGTCTGGGACGAGTTCTCCGGGCCGATCCGGGTGCTGCTGATGAACGCCTACGTATTCCGCCCCTTCTGGCGGGCGGTCTGGGGCCTGGAGCCGGACGGTGCCTGGCGGCAGCGCTTCGCCGCCAGGAAGCGGGCCGCCGCATCGGCCCTTGTCAGAAGGGACATCTTCACCGTCCTCGGCGTTGTCTTCGACCGGCTCTACACGCTGCGTAACCAGGTCTTCCACTGCGGCGCGACATGGCTGGCGAATGCTGCTCGTTGTCGCAATGCTCGTCGCCCCGCATGCTATTCATGCGTTCGGTCGATTCGTTGCGGCTGACCCTGCTCAGCTCCACCTCCAACCGCGCATACCGTCTATCACATACTCCCAGACATCCTGTTGACAGTGCCCCGGGAAATCGCCGATCTCGACGTTCGGCGAATGTTCCACTTCGTCCAACGGCAGCCTTGAATTCCGCAAAGACACCAACAATGCTGTATCCCCGCCGTAGTGTTTTTCGAGAACTCGGTAGATGGCGTTGTTTTGGTCGCTCACGATCTGCGTGGCGATATCGTAAAGGTCTTCATCGTCCGTTTGGTCGTCGTCCGAATAATTCCGGTAATCGGTCTTGAGCATGTCCCTGCGATGCGCCAACTTCCAAATATCCTCAAGATCCACTCCAAGGGAGTGCAGATACGAGGAGACGGAGGGATGCTCAAAATAGTATTTGTCTTCGCCCGCAGCTTGGTACATTCCCAAGTACATGTACAGCAAACACAGTGCTCTCAGCTTCGGCATGGTCCCTGCGGGATCGTCTTCTTCGAACTCGCTTGTGTCGGTTAGGTCCGATCGTCTCAGCGCTCCCCAAGATTCCTGGTACCATCGCAACTCGGCGCTATCGACCACCACACATCCATTCGCTTCAAAAAAACCTCGGACTTCGTGCCATTCAAGGTCATCCATCTCATACACAATCATCGGTTCCGTATTTTGATTTCAGAAGCGTTTTATCGTCTGCCCATGTCGGTCCACGTCTGATCACCTCAGAGAATCGGACTCGATCGACGCCCTCGAGAGAGGTCGTTCCAATCGGTGTGTAAAAAGAGAAGGCGGTGTACCTTTTCGGTGAATTCGAAACCGTAAGCAATCCCGGCAGCAACCGGGAGAAAGGTACACCACCCATGAAGAAGAAGAACATACCGGCATCAGTGGCGTCAACGAACGCGTATGAGGCTCTGGAGGACTGGGCGCGGTCCCGGGTCCAAGTCTGGCTACAGGAACTGCTTGAGGACGAAGTCACGCAGTTTCTGGGTCGGGAAAAGTCGGAGCGGAGCGCCGATCGGCGAGGATACCGGAACGGCCACGGGAAGCCACGACGATTCGCAATGATGAACGGTACGATGGAGGTTCGACGACCTCGGGTCCGAAACACGACCTATCGATTCGAGAGTCAGATCCTGCCGTATTTTCGACGGAAATCGAAACAGCTGGGCGAGCTACTTCCCGATCTTTACCTCCACGGACTGGCCACAGGGGACTTCGAGCAGGCAATGGGCGGACTGCTAGGCGCTGGCGCTCCGTTGTCGCGAGCATCGATCCAACGACTGAAATCGATCTGACAGTTGGAGTATGACGAGTGGGTCCAGCAGGACCTGTCCGGTCTCGCGGTCGTGTACCCGTGGGCAGACGGCTTGTACGTGAAAGCGGGGATCGCCAAGGAACGTGCGGCGTTGCTGGTGATCATCGCAGGCCTGTCAGACAGGCGCAAAGTGGTGTTGGCCTGTGAAAGCGGGCAGCGGGAAAGCAAGGAGTCCTGGAGCCGCATTCTGCGCAATCTCCAGAGACGGGGCCTGAAGCTGGCACGGCTGACTGTCGCGGACGGTCACTTGGGCATCTGGTCCGCGCTGGCCGAGCAACATCCCCAGGGGCAGGAACAACGCTGCTGGAACCACAAGTCGATCAACGTGGTCGATCATCTGCCGAAGACCGAGCAGCCGGCGGCCAGGCAGCTTCTTCATGGGATGGCCTTCGCGAACTCCCGCGCGGCCTGCGAACGAAAGCGGGATCAGTTCGTCCGCCGATATGAGAAGAACTATCCCAAAGCGGCTGAGACGCTGTTGCGGGACTGGGACCGGATGCTCACTTTCTATGAGTTTCCGAAACAACACTGGGTGCATCTGAGACCGACCAACATCGTCGAATCGCCCTTCGACATGGTTCGCCTCCGCACCAACGCCGCTCGCCGATTCAAGCGTGTCGAGAATGCAACGGCAATGATCTGGAAGCTACTACGTGTCGCTGAGAAGGCTTGGCGACACTTAAAAGGATCCGAACTCTTACAAGAGCTCTATGATGGTCAGCAATTCGCTGACGGCATCAGAGTCGTGACGAAATCGAAGGCCGCCGCCTGATGACTTTTAAACACCTTTTGTAATGACCTCGTCCCGGACGGTCGTCGCGTACGCCGGAAGCGAAGTCGTGGTAGAGGTTGGCTGGGTCGTTGATACCTTCTGCCCGCAGGGCGTCGCGCTGCAGGTCCAGCGACTGGGAGCCATCCGTCTTTGAGACGCGGGCGTAGCCGATTAGCATGTATCGCAAACCCTCGTTTGCGACATGAGGGCGATGGCGCCTTCCTGCGAGCGCCGCTGCGTTCTTATCCCATGTCTGATTCTATGTCTTGCATACGTCGAGCGAATGAGGATGGCTCGGAGAACTTTTCTGACAAGCCGTATCTGGACTCCTCCGTCAATAGAAAACACGTCTAGGAGCCTGTCGGGAATAAGAGGTCTGCAACCAAGAATCAACAACTTACAGACCAGGGATGGCTCGTAAGTTGTTGATTCTTGGTTCGAGGGAGCCAATTCCCGACAGGCTCCTAGTGGTGCCACACACCGTCTACGGAAAGCGCTTCGGGGCGGCGCCAAGCACACTGGGGCCTTCCTTGCCCGCAAGGCCCTGAAGATCTTCCTGCACAACTGTCTCTACACTGTGTACCTCCGGGTGCTGGACCGCCTCGCTCGAGCCGAACCGCTAATGCAAGCGACGGTCTGGTATGTTACGTACGGCGGCGCGGCCGAGAGCCCCAGCGCAGCCGACCCAATGGTCGAGGCGGGGAGGTTGAACCGTGCAGCCGAGTTGGCCGGTGCCGTCTTCGTGGATTGGGTGAATGAGCATCTGAATTGAGGTGGTGGCGATGGATTTCAGCGAAATCGAAGCGCTGCACGCGGACGGTCATAACACAACCGCTTGGATCCTGTTCGCGAAAATGTGCAGGCAGGCACTCTACGACAGGCCTGTCGTGTCCGACGACGTGTCGCATCTGGTGCATTACACGACGCTGGGGACCTTGACGTCGATGCTCGGTGTAGTCGAGGCAGCGCACGGGAAATACCGGCTGGCCACGCCCGTGGCGAAAGGAGTTTCGGAAAAGCACGATGGTAGCGTGGGATACCTGAGGCTATACGACACTTTTTCCTCCAATGACCCAAACGAAGGAGCATTCTTCGTCAACTCGGCGAACGCAAAGAGTAGCTTTCGACATAGGTACAACGCCGTTTGGAGCCTGTTTGAGAACAGGTCGGCGTCGCCTGCGTACCAGACGTCGCTGACGTTCGTTAGGGACGCAGCGGAAGCGGACAACCTCGTGTTCTGGAGAACATACGGTAAGGATGGCACTGGATGCGCGTTGGCGTTTCCCATGACGTGTTTCGATGAACAGGACAATTTGTGCCGAATTAGGTACGGTGAAGATGAAGTAGCGACGTGTCTCGATACACTCTCCGTGCTGTTGGAAGAGTACGGCGAGATTCCCGGGGCTCCGAATTTTTCAAGCATGAGTCGGATTTCGGAGTTGCCCAAGCCACTCGTGAGCGTGCTGTCGCCATTGGTGTACCTCTACAAGTCAGAGGACTACATGGAGTGCGCCCCGTGAACTGGAGAGTTATTTCCCTAGGATTAGTACAGGCCGATCAGCGGGTTTCATGTTCACAAGAGCGTCTTCAAACTCATTCGGCGGAACGTAGCCGATAGAGGAGTGAAGGCGCTTGAAGTTATAGACTTCCTCGATGAAGAAGGGAAGCCTTTCGATCACGTCGTCGTAGGTTTCATAGTTCCATAAGTGAACCTCCTCGTATTTGAGAGTCTTGTAGAACGACTCGATGAATGCATTGTCGTAGGGATTGCCCTTGGCAGACATGCTGATCTGGACCCCGTGTTCACCGAGTAGGTCGACATAGTCGGCCGAAGCGTACTGGCTGCCGCGGTCTGAGTGGTGAATGCAGTCGGGACCAGGCCGCCGAGAGTCGAGAGCCATGCGAAGAGCGGCGACGCACAGGGCGCTGTCGATCCGCTTGGAGATCGCCCAACCGACGATCCTGCGAGAATACAGATCCAGAATCGCCGCCAGATAGACGAAGCTGGAGCGAATCCGGATGTAAGTGATGTCGGCGACCCACACTTCGTTGAGTGCACGAACCTTCCGATTCTTGATCAGATTCGGATAGATCGGTAGTTGGTGTTTCGAATCGGTGGTCCGTATGAACGCACGCCAAACGATGGGTCCGAGATCGTACTTGCCCATTACGCGGCGAACACGTTTGGCGTTGACCTGGATGCCACGACGGTCCAGTTCCCGCACGATGCGACGGTAGCCGTAACCCGGGAATTCAGCATGAATGTCGTCGATCTGGAGACGCAGTTTCTCATCCTCGGCTTCACGCCGCTGCCGGTCCGATCGGTCCGGCTTGTAGTAGTAGCTGCTGGGCGCCAAGCCGGTCACTTGGCACGCTTTCGAAACTGATCCAAGTTGTTCGAGGTGATCGCGGACGTATTGGCGCTTTTCCGCTGTCGAACCCAAACTTGCAGTTTTTTTAGGTGTTCGATTTGCATGACCAGGTCGCCGATCTTCGCCTTCAGCTTCTCGTTCTCGGCTTCCAATTGGCGCTCCTGTCGGGACGGCTGGTCTGCCAGAGCGCTGACGTTGCTGCGATACTGTTTTCGCCACCGTTCGATCAGGCTTCGCGAAATTTGATACTCGCGTGCGGCCTGGGCCATCGTTACTTGCCCGGTCTCGACCTGTTCGACCATCTGGCGTTTGAATTCGGGTTCGAACTTTCGACGGATTTTTCCCATTTCGAATATCGGTGTCCTTTGCGACCGGCCCAAAAACGACTCGCGCGAGAGGCTGTGGAAAATGCCACGTCTGATGGAAATCCGTAAACAACACGGATTCCCACAGCCGCTTGGAAAAGCCTCGCAAAAAACGCTCTGCTTTACCACATTTTCCACAGCCTCGACGGCGGGCTCTCATTCCACTCGTTTCAGGCCGTCGCTCTATGCCGATAATTCTGTACTAAACTTTTGGGAAAAGTCTCCAGTCGGAAGGGCGCACTCAAACAAGTACGAAAAGGAGGTACGGATCGTGATTCCGTTTTCAGACTTGAAGAACGGGTTGTACCTTCAAGGCTCCTCGGTGGCCGGCAGACCGGGTGCGTGGAGGCACTTCGCGGAAGTGCCGGGCCTGCAGGTGCCGCAGGTGTTCGTATCGGAATCGCGTATCGTCCTGGGGCCGACGGTCGAGTCGGCGGCTAACGTTCAATTCGTTCTGGAGAGGCTTCTTCTGGAACGTCAGCTGTATGGACCCAAGGTAACGCAGTCGACCATTTCCTACAGGCAGTGAGAAGTCTCGCGGGCAGAGAACGCGACGAC
The DNA here is from genome assembly GCA_965263045.1 of Terriglobia bacterium. Taxonomy (GTDB): domain Bacteria; phylum Acidobacteriota; class Terriglobia; order 20CM-2-55-15; family 20CM-2-55-15. Next base: position 31,753 of record CBDHGK010000040.1, on the reverse strand, counting down.
GGTAACTCGGGTTCAGCGGGTCGCAGGTAGCTCGGCGGGCACGTGTCGCCACGGGCGACGCGGTCACGGAAAGAGCAGTGTGGCTGGCATTCGATTGTCGAGGCGACGGTGCGAGCAGAAATAAAGCGGTATTCCTGCCGTGAGGTCGCCGGCCACCAGTCGGCGGCGATCAGGTAGCGAACCATGAGATTGACCTGCATGCTGGCGCTGCCGAGGCTGAATGGGAAGACGTTCTGGTTTCTCGGTCGGAGCTCCGGCGGCAGGTTCGCGATGTAGGAAGGGTCGTCCAAGGATCCATCGAGTTCTTGGAGAACGTCGCTGGAGTTGTACTGACCGGTGCAGCGAATGCAGGCGTGTCCAGGAACGACCAAGTGGCTACGCCAACGGGCGGATTCGAAGCCGCCGGTGGCGGGATCGAGTTCCACAGCCACGCCGCCCTCGATGACCGGGATCAGATGTGAGGTGGCGACGTAGTTCAGGACGTCGCGGGCGACCGGCCTGTCGACGCAGCTGACGATAAGGTCGCAGTCGAGCGCCTCGCGGTACGCGTCTTCGTGCTGTACGCCAGCCGGTATGGCGCGGATCTTGACGTTTCGAGCGGTGGAACTGCGATGCGCTTCGGTCTGGGCGCGGGAGACCTTCATCTCCCCCACGCTGGACCTGTCCGCGTGGACGAGGCGGTCCAGGTTGTGGGGCTTAATGGTGTCTGGGTCGATGAGCGTGATCTCGGACACGCCCATGCGGGCGAGAGCTTCCGCCACCAGCGCGCCGACGCTGCCGACACCAACGATGCCGATTCTCAGGTTCTCGATGTGCCGCTGTGTGCCGACGCCCCAGGTGTCTATGGTGCGGCGTTGACGCGGATTGTCTTCGAAGCTGGTCAGCGCCGACGGCTTCCAGTGGATCGCATATCGGTTGGCTGCGGGGATGCGCACCTTGCGGCACCATGTGCCGACCATCCGGTCGGTCTCCTTCTCCCAGAACCGTGCGCTCCAGTACCCGTCGTCGCCCATGGTCATTCCAAGGAGGGGTTTGCCGGTCGCCTGCGCGGGGTAGGCCACGTCGTCGCGTTCGGCGGCGATGTCGATATCGCTCAGATCCTGCCACCCCGGCGAGGGGTGGCTGTGCAGGAGGGCCAAGCCAGCGTTGCGCATCCTGGCTTCCCTGATGGCGCGGGTGACGTAGCGTCCTTCGAAGCTGGCGTTGCCGTGCAGATGTACCTCACCAGGGAGGGGAAGCACCAAGTCGGCAAGAATGGCGGTCAGACGATCCCGACCGCGCGAGGGGTACCAGAGCCCAAGACAGAGGTCTTCCTGTAACCGGCCTTCGCGATAGTGGCGAAGCAGGTGGTCTTTGGCGAGGGAGTGGGATGCGTCTGTGAGCGCGGCGTCGCGCCTCACGCTTCCCTCCAGAAACGGCGTATGTGAAGCGCTAGGTAGGTCGCCATGGTTTTTTCGTGATGGGGCAGGTTGTCCCAGAAGTCGCTGGGCGGCCTGCTGAACGCAACCCAACGCCTCCCGCTTGCATCATCGTAGGTCCTGCCTGGGCGGCCGTGCTTCTCTTCGATCGCTGGCGTGACATGTATCCAGTGCGGCGCAAACTCTGGGTAGTCCGCCTCTTGGAGGCTGAGGCCGACATCGAAGGTGCGGCCGGCGTACCGACCCTTCGGCGGAACGTAGGGAAAGGCGATCACTTCGAACCTGGTTCCCTCAACAACGTAGGTCTGGAGGCCGCACTGATCGAGTTCGTCTCGGATCTTGCACAAGGCCACGTTCAAAAACTGGTCTCCGCTACCGGAGTCGGACCGGACTTCTCCGTGATGAACTCCTTATATTCCAGAAGGTCGACGATGTCGTCGGACTTGAAATCCCGATCTGGGTTCAGCGACTGGAGTACGTAGTCCTCCGGTTTTCCCGAGACGCCGGTGGCACCATGCTTGATGGCGAGGCGAATGATGTCTTCCGCAGAGAGCTTCTCGTATGGCGCCTTGATGAGGGTCTTGTTGACGGTGAATTCGTAGACGGTCTTGTCGTCCATGGGCATGTTTTCCTCCTGCCTAATTGAACCGGAACCGAATCTTACCGGTTCCATCGCACATTAGAGAGACGGCAGAAACCGCAGCCTCAAGCCTGGAATGCGTATTCCGACGATCGTGAACAGCGATTCCACTGATGGTGAACAGTCTATCTTTCCGTTCCGATGAGGCGAACGGGAGCGAATCGGCCGGACCTTGCCCTAGACGCTCCCGACACCATTAGTTCTTTTTGTCCCGCAGCGGAAACGGGTCATTGCCGTAGCTATCCCGGGCACGGATCTCCCCATTCGGCCGATGGATGAAGAGTTCGCCACGCTCGTTTTTGAGCGATACGGCGGCCAGCTTCAATGGGAAGGTCCAGTCTCGTTGGCAGCCCTGCCACGCGGCGATGTTCGTACCAATGACACGCGAGGTACCGTTTGCCACTGCCGCACGGGCATGGTGCTCGTCGGTCGATGATGCAGGCCAGGATGCGTGGGTCGTGTGGCCACCCCTTGCCCAGCCAAGTGCCGGTTTGGGCCCACACGGCATGTCGGACGAGCCAGAGCATGGTCTTGTCGAGGTAGTCGACGATCGTGTTGCGCTGCCAGTCGAATGGATCGACGGAAGGGAGTGACGGGCAGGCCACTTCGATATCACCGATGGTGAGGAGATGCGGGTGGTTTGGAAATAGATTGCGGGAAACCTCTGGTTCGAGCACCTGGACGAACGGGACAGCAGGTGGCCGTGGCAGCGTGGCGCGAATCCGAAAGGGAATCTGAAAGGAGGCGATCCCGCAGATCGCCGGCGGGAGTTCTTGGTGCATGGTCGTGCAGCTACGATGATGACGGACGCCGCCGCCGCGGGTTAGCCAGACGTCCTCGTGTCTGTCGAGGTCGCTCGCGAGCATGGGCCACTCGTCATCGGGCGTACTCGCGAGTGGGAAGACGATTCCTTCCCAAGCTGCCGCGGCCTGATTGACGTGCGGCTGTCTGGGGGTGAGGTTGGGATACCACTCGTGCATCCCAACCGTATTGGCTTCAAGTCGCCTAGCCCGGAGAACCAAAAGTTCCTCCAAAGCTGCGCGGTGGACGGACAGTCTTGCCGGGGGGTACGTCGTCCGGTAGTACGTCGTCCGGTGGTACGTTAAGGGGACGCGGTTCGTCGTCGCGGCTGCGATGCCCGCTGTTTCCAGTGTCTTTACGCATCGGTTCTTTCCTCCGATTCACACAGTTGAGGTTGTACCCGATTCGCCTTGACGCACGCGCTACGCTTTGAGGATACTAGCGGCTCCAAATGCACGTTCTGCCATTGGCAGGGCTCGGGCGTTTAGCCCTCGGTGAAAGCCACGGTTGCTGCCGTGGCTTTCATCTCTATAAAGCTCCTTTCAGTTTGTCGTTGTAAACGGACAAACGTTTTTCGGCTGCACTGTAGCTCACCTGAAAGTACTGCTGAATTGTCCCAGCACTAAGGTCTCCATATTCGTATTCCAGCCTCTTGAGTTCGGCAGCCGGCATCAACAGGGCGCCGGCGAATGCGTTTGCTTGCCATTCAGTGTCGCGATATATCTGATGCGTGGCGAAAAGGCCGCGCATCAACGCAGCTTTCGTGTGGGGGATCTTCGATAAGCGTACAAGCTCAACTGCGTGAAGAACAGCGTGCCCGATTTCATGAGCAACCGTGAATCGGGCACGGGAATCATTATCGAGTTCAAGACTGCCGTAGGTGTCCTCAGAGAGGACAATGACAATTTGGTCGGCATCCGAATCGTATCGGGTCGCTGCTTCGACACCGTAGCTCAAGTCGTCCGCGACTCCGTACGACAACTGAATGAGGTCCCCGCCGACGCGGACGGCATATCGCTCAAGTCCCTCAAAAAGTTCTAGACTAGGAAGGGACGATTTCTTGCGATTGCTTTCGGGTACGACGCCCCGGAGGAAGTTGAGGGCCTCTCGTTCGATTCCTTTATACGACCTACCCTTGTCCGCGGGATGTCCGAGTTCCATCGCTAACCGTCACCCTCAACAATCGCCGAAATCTGATCTAACTGCTCATCCGAAAGATCGGTCCAGCGTCGAGTCAATGCTGCACCCACTTCCTGGGCCCTCGGCCTCACATGTCTCGCGTCCAGTTCAAAAGCTCCACGACTTCGACCGCCGGCGAGTAGCAATTGCTTCAAGTCCTTTTCTCCTAAAAACTTCGCTACGACTACTATCTTGTCCTTCACAAACGGGGGGCGCCCCCCACGTTCAACATCACTCACATACGAAACCGAGACTTTGAGTTCTCTGGCAACGTCTCCCATCGATCGTCCCGCCTTCGTACGGAGCTCCCGCAATAGTTGTCCAAACTCCGCATTTTCGGTCATAACCCTCCTGTTTTGAGGTTTAGTCTGCCTTCCCTCTGGTTTGATGGCCTGCGGGAAAACGTGAACCTATCAACTCATTAAGTCTATCAGCCTGTCAGCTTAAAGACAACCACCGTGATCCGACTTCAGCAGGATGAGTGGAAACGGCTGACAACATCACAAGCCTTTGCCGAGGCTGCATTTATCCCATAGAGCGAAACAGCAACATCAAAAACAGCCCTAGCAGGCTGTCGGACTAGAAAGCACCGATTGAGCGTCGACGAATCGGCGATTGAACCTTTGCAGGGCGATTCGGTGAAGAAGTGTCAAGATAAGGTTGTGATTCGATATTTTCGGGTCTGCGCAGGCAGCCGGAGCGGTGTTTTCTCGACCGGGGGCGGGATCTGGAACCCGGATCGACGGTCGGCGATGAGTGCTGCCGGGAGAGATTGAAGAGCCGCTTCAGATTCCAGGCCATGCTAACCAGCATCCATTCTCTGGAAACATCGTCCAGCCCTCTGAGGTGAAACTGTCGAAATCCCAGCACGGATTTGATGATTCCGAAAACCAGCTCGACCGTCGACTTCCGTTCGGCGTAAATGGCCCGGCCTTCCAGCGTCGATAAGCGATGCGCCATCGCCTGGACCGGCGTCGGGAACAAAGACGGAGGTGGGGTCCAACGCCGTTCCACCGGCGGATGATGGCGCTTCCGTCCCATGGCGATGTAGGGCGTCACACCGGCAACCTCGCAGGCCCGGACGTTGGCTTTGCTGTAATAACCGTTATCGGCCAGGAGCGCTCCGGCTTGTCCGAGCGGTTCGGCCAGTTCTTCCAGAGCCTTCAGAGTCGGTTCGATTTCTTGCTTGTCGTTGGCGTGCGGGGTGACGGCCTCGGTGACCCCCAGCAGGGTCTCGGTATCCACGCCCGCCTGCACGTTGTAGGCTTGCTGAAAACTGTGTCCGCCCGCCGGCATGATGCGCGACTCCTAGCGTTCCTCGACCACGCGCATGAAAGCGCTCCAATCGTTGGCCTCCGCCTAGGACAATTCCAGCAGCTTCGCCACTAGGTCCTCGGTACCACGGAATTCAATCTGCGACCCTCCGTGGGTGAGTGAGATGGCGCCGGCGGTGCCGGCGCAGATGCCGGGCAGGCCGGCCATCAACTGCCGACCGCAGCGCTCCCCCACGCCGAACAGTTTCCTGACTGCTTCCCGGTCCAGATGGCTCACCATCCATGCCCAGGATGTCAAGGATTTCGGAAGTCTTTGAAACCACACAAATTGGGCAGGCAGTGGAGATACTTCCTCTTTACTCAACGTCAGGGAGGGATCCGGCATTATATGATTTCCCGGATGTGGTGTGGCAGGTTGAATATGAACGATAAAGGCGGTGATTTCAAGGGGTCGATGCAACACTTCACATAAGAAGAGAGGTGAAGTGTATGGCCAAGAAACGAAAGAACAAGCGGATGAGGAAGCGGCGATGGTTCACAGCGACCGAGCGGATCGAGGTGTGGGATCGCTGGCAGCGGGGGGAGTCGTCCCAATCGATCGGACGCGTGCTGGACAGAGGGGGATCGGCGATTCATCGTCAACTGGCCGTGTACGGGGGCATCCGTCCGCAGTCCCGTTGCCGGTCATCGCGGACACTGACTCTGGTCGAACGTGGAGAGATCTCCAGAGGTATTGCGGCCAAAGAATCGATCCGTTCGATTGCCGTGCGACTGGGTCGGTCGCCATCGACGGTGAGCCGGGAGGTCAGCCGAAACGGGGGCTCTGATAGCTATCGGGCATCGGAAGCCGATGAGCGGACCTGGGAGCGCGCGCGCCGTCCGAAGTCGTGCCGGTTAGCCCGCAGTCCCCGCTTACGGCAGCTTGTTGAAGAGAAGCTGCGGCAGATCTGGTCGCCCGAGCAAATCGCCGGTTGGCTGAAACACTCATATCCGGAAGACGAGTCGCTTCACGTGTCCCACGAGACGATCTATCGCAGCCTGTTTGTCCAGGCCCGCGGGGTTTTGAAGAAAGAACTGACTCAGTATCTGCGGACAAGACGCACGATTCGCCGATCTGGAAAAGCGAGCCGGAAAGGCCATGGAAAGGGACAGATCGAAGACATGATATCGATCCGTGAGCGCCCGGCTTCAGTCGAAGATCGTGGGGTCCCCGGTCACTGGGAAGGGGATCTGATCGCCGGATCGAGGCACACCTACATCGCCACTCTGGTGGAACGTCACTCGCGTTATGTGATGCTGGCGAAGGTTCCCAACAAGAAGACCGACACTGTTGTCAACGCGCTCATCGAACAGGCGCATCCACTACCGGCGGAACTCTACAAATCACTGACCTGGGATCGCGGTCTGGAAATGGCGGATCACAAGCGGTTTACCCTGGCGACAAACATTGCCGTCTATTTCTGCGACCCACGGAGTCCATGGCAGCGCGGATCGAATGAGAACACCAATGGTCTGCTTCGATACTACTTTCCCAAAAGGACGAATCTGTCGGTACACTCACAGGAACATTTGGACGCGGTTGCTCGGCAACTCAACGAGCGGCCACGCAAGACGCTGGAGTTCGCAACTCCGGCAGAAACATTTAATGCATGTGTTGCATCGACCGGTTGAGCCGGCAGACATTATCATTCATAGAGTGTGACCGCTGTTCCATCCGAGGATCCCCGGCTACGCACCATACTGGCGCGAGGGCGCTGGGTTGTCCACAAATCTAGACGTCAGGAAGCTTTCTGATGTTCCTCTGTTTCTAGCTTCTCGAGAAGTGCTTCGAGCAGCCACATATGACGGGACGGCATGACAAGGCGGCACTTACGCACCTTGTCGATGCGCTGGACAAGAGCACGGGGCAGACGGAGCTGGACGAGTTGGCGCTTGATGCCCCCTCCTTCCTCGTGGGCAAGGGCAACGGAGCCACCCTTATTGATCAGGGCTTCGATTCGGCGCTCCTCGTCGACCGGTTTTTTCGATTCAGATTGCGGTTTGCGTCGTAAAGCCATGAGAATCCACCTCGCAATTTACAACGTTTATTCAACGTTATAACAATGTGTGAATAAGATCATAATTTCGGCGGAGGCTTTGGGGTTGTGATGGTGGTCAGTGAGTTCGGTGACGGAAAGACCCTGGGCGGCAGCGTGCCCGAAGGCCTTGCGGCTACCGAGCGGGGCATGGAGATACGTGAGCCCGTCGATCTCGCCTAGCATGTCGGCCGCTTCTGTATTCTCGGTTCCCTGCCCCTGCGGATCGGCCCGATTTAGGAATACATAGACGGCAAGTGTGGGATTCACGGAGCGTAGTTCTTCGACGAGCGTAGAGACTTTGTTTAGGGTCCAGATATCGAAGCTGCGGGGAACAAAGGGAACAAGCAAAAGTTGAGAAACAGCTAAAGCAGCCCGCTGGCTGGCGGTGTCACGGCCACCAGTGTCCACGATGATGTGGTCGTATTTGGGCGCTAGTTCAAGGATTTCGGTGCGGACGGCCTTGCCGCTGAGCTTGGTACATGTATAACGGGGTGCGTCCGGGTAGTCTTCCTTACGGACCGCAGTAAAATCGGATGCAGTTTCCTGGTCGTCAGCGTCCACGAGCAAGACGTCAGCATTCTGAGCTGCGGCAATGCAGGCGAGGTTTGTGGCAACGGTGGTTTTACCGCTGCCCCCTTTGATGCCACCCACCGTGAGAATCATGAGATTACCATGTCAATACAACGTTAGGATCACGTCATAAACAATCTTACTATAACGTGACTCTAATGTCGTTTGTTGGATTGTAGGGGATGCTTGGCGGACCGGCATCACGAGTTGTTCCCGGCCGCCGCGTCGCCCAAAAAAGGCGACGGGCGGTGAGCCCGCCGCCGGAAGGTGCGGTCATTTTAAGTGCCTTCGTCATCGCCGGCCGCGTCGGCGTTGCGCTCGGCGATGAGCGTGTGCACCTGGTCGGCAAGCTTGGCGAGGATGAGCAGGTTCTTGAAGCTGAAGCTGTGCGCGATCTTCCACTGACCCCCGTCGCGGTAGATCCGCGAAAAGGTGACGTTGTGCCGGGTGATGCCGCCGACCTCGTTTTCCCAAACGGTCGCCTTGACGACTCCGATCCTGAGTTCCGCTGCGGGTTTTGAGTTGCTAGCCATTGATTGAATCCTCCTGGTTTAAGGGTTTGGAGCGTGTGTCGCTCACCCGACAAGGCGGCACCGGCCAAACCCGGCCCGGGGAATCCGTCGCCGGTGCGGGAAGGTGGGGAATCACCGGCCCAAGAGCGGGGGTCGTGATAGACGCCCACGGGGCGAGCTGCGCGGTTTGGCGCGACTCCTGCGCCGGTCCCCACCGGAACAAGCCAGGGCAACGGGAAAATGGCGAGACAACATCCGGCGCGGTGGATCGCGGGCAGTCAGAGCAAACAACAGGCAACCGGCGGGAGTTCACCGGCCGCTCCCCGGCACCCCGCGAGCTACCCGAAGCGGCGGTCCAGGGGTCATTGGTGCCGACGTACTCTTGCCGATGGCCGGCATGGCTGCGGGGCAGGGAACAGAGCCACCAGGAGCCGCTGGGTTCCTGCACCGATTCCCGGATCCGTATTATCCTCTTTCACCCATCCGCGCACGAGGGTTGCGATCGGCTGGGTGACCGGACAGCACTGGCGGACGGGTTTTGATTCTGACTATATGTTCCTGGAAAATGATTCGTTCCGGGGGCAGGGAATCATAGAGAGATGGACCTGAAGACGATCGCGCCAGACTCAAGAACGGCCGTGATCGAGCGCAAGGAGTTCAAGGGGGGTTACAACGACGGGCTGCGGTGGGGGGCTGGCCGCCACAGACGCGGGCGGATAGGATTGGACGGATGCCGATTGGAAGGCGGAATTTTTGGCGGGCGGGCCTGAATGAGGTTTGTTTTACAACCCGGATCGTGGGCGAATCCGAATGGGCGATGATGGAGGTAGGCTGACTAACAAAAGGGAAGATCCAGGCAATCAAGGCTCGGAGCTCGAGACTTTAGCGGCTGGATCTGGAACACATTCAAAGAGAAGAAATGGCAAACACCGACAAGCAACTCGCCGAACTTTTGGCGGAGGGAAAGAAGCTGCTCGAGCGGCAAAAAAACGAGCAGGATGCGCTCAAGAAAAAACTCCGTACCGTTAAGAAACAGATCCGGAAGGAACACCGCAAGCTGGATCAACGCCGAGCGGAACTTCTAGGTCACTGAATGATGCGAAAATTCAGTTCTGACCCTGAAGCGAAAGAGGCCATGCTGCAGGATCTCGATGGCTTCCTGTCGAAGCCCGAAGACCGGGAACTCTTCGGACTACTCCCAAAATGAACTCCTGCAAGAGAAGGCTCTTGAAACTTTTCCGGGGTCTTTTCCCGTTCCAGGATCGCCTGACTTATGCGTCGGCGTGGGGGCGTAGCCAGTACCATGGCAACGGCGTGGCACCGCAGCGGCAGATCGGGTGTTTTTGCAGACTGTGGATGCGGTTGGCCGGCGGGGGTGGCGCGGGTAGCAATTGGGAATGGAAGCGCCGAATGGGATCGTGTGCCTATTGGGAATCGAGCAAGGCGTGGTGTGCTGTTTTGAGGCTGGCCACATCGATGAGCAGTTCGGCGTGTGGCTGATCGGCGGCCGGGACTTCGATTGTGTGAGTGTCACGGTTTGGCCCACCTGATGTCGTCCCGCGTGCGGGGCGTGGATTGAAACAGATTGCACGGCTGAACGATCTGCTCGCCGTCCGGAGCACCGACTTCGCGGAATTCGAAACCATAGACACTTGTTTGGACAGCAGTGACCGCGAGCCACAGCGAGGTCAAGGGGACTGTTCGATCGCATTGGCCAGCGACGAGTCGAGGATCGGCCTGACCGATCTCATAGGCCCAGACCGGGCGCGGAGGGAGCGATCTGATTGTTGCGCGCAAACGGCTCCCAGACTTCGCCCCCCAGCACCTCCAAAGCCGCTACAAGTCCTTGTCCTTGAGCATCTGCGCCGACTCTGCCCTAGCGGCCCTTTTTCCACAGAACCCTGTGATTTCGTGGGGTTTTCCACGCTGAAACACGTCACCTGTTTTCCGCTGAAACACGTCACAACAGACTAAAACTCTCCGCTGAAACACGTCACACTACAAGTAATAAGAACAAATAATTTCTAACAAGTAGCGAAGAACGACGGCTATTGTTGAAAGAACCAATTGCAAAGCTTCAGAGGTCCACAGGGACAGGAGGGCTATAACCCTCAATCAAAAGAGGGCGCTACTTGAGACGCGTGAGGCGTGGAACCAACGGTTCGGACGGCGAGAGGATCAGCATACCCTTTGCAGTTCTATAATCCAGCCCGGGCCAAGCTATCTTGATTTTCTTCAACTCGCGCAGGCAATCCTTCCGAAATCTCTGAACGGTAACGTTGTCATCCGCCTTAGTCGGCTCGGCCCCGAACTGCCGATAAAGTGCCCGCCAGGACAGCCGCAGCGGACGACGCAACGAAAAAACTCGATACACGAGCCACATGTACAGGTCAAGACCCAATGGCGACCGCTTGAGAGTGTAGAGAATGTTCATGTCAACCGGCACCGGATGTTGGATGATCTCGTTGAAGAAGTCCAGACCCAACTCAACGGTGCTCTCCCACAACACCGGCTCGCCAGGACGCCGCGGATTCCAGGCAAGGTGCGTGGTCCGCGTAACGGGCGAGGTCAACGTGTCTCGGACATGTCTCTGATCGTCTACTCCATGATCCTCATACACGAACTGGAGGGTTGCGCTAAAGAGCCGCTGCATCTGGTTACGCAGCCGTGTGATTTCCCCGCGGGGGCCGCCAGAATCACTGGAAATTCCCAGCTTCCGCATGAACTGGGAGAGCGAGCGGCCGAGGACCAAGGTGGGAGATTGCGTCCGCACCGCCTCGGTGCAGATCCAAGCGAGCAACAGTCGCGGAATGTTCCCGTAAGGGAGACGGTTGTTGAGTCCGGCAATCATCCCCAGCGTGAATGGTCCGTTGCGCCGAATGTACTGCAAGCGCTTGCCGGGGTTAGTTCTCGGCAAGCTGCACAGAGCCAGCCACCGCGACATGAAACCAAGTTTGGTGTCCGCTTCACCGGCCTCGACTAACTGGTTCACCTGATCGAGGCGGGTGTAGTGGTGGCGTGCTTGGGGCGTCACCAGAGAGAGTGCAGGTTTTGATTTATCGTTCATGTCCTAGCAAGCCTCCATATCCTTATCATGTTTTACCGGCCAGATCGGGACCGTTAAGCAGAGATTCTTTTCCGCGCAGTATCCACGAACCAGTAGAAGCATCGCCCTGACAATCCCGGCCCGCCTCTGTTGCATCGTCCTGGCAGCGTTGTCGGGCATCACCGCACCTGCGCCAGTTTGAGTTGGGGGTCGGCGAACACAACGGGCCTGTAGTGCCAGCGCCGCTTTGCGGCGTCGTAATCGCTCACGTGAAGGGCTTCTTCGACGTAGCGCTTCCCCTCGCGCCGCGTCATGTGAATCACCATGGAGATCCCGTCCACCACGCCCCGGCACGTGACTTCCCATGGCAAGTCCGTCTCGCCTTGCATGGCGCAAGTCGCGAGGCGCGACAGGGCCGACTCGGCGTTGTTGGCGTGGATCGTGGTCAGGGATCCGCCGTGCCCGGTATTGAGCGCCTGCAGGAGATCGGCAGCCTCGCCGCCCCGGACCTCGCCGACCACAATGTGGTCGGGCCGGTGCCGGAGCGCGTGCTTGACGAGGTCGCGGATCGTCACCGATTCGCCGTCAATGCCCCTGGCCTCGAAGCGGACACAGTTTTTCCGATCGATGCGGAGTTCCAGGGTGTCCTCGATGGAAACAATGCGGTCGTCGGCGGGGAGCAACTCGATCAGGGCATTGAGCAAGGTGGTCTTACCCGAGCCGGTCCCGCCCGACACGAGGATGTTTCGCCGCCCCAGGAGCGCGGCGCGCGCCTCGTCCAGCACTTCTTGGGGCAGTGAGCCGAAGCGCACGAGATCCTCGGGCGAATAGCTCCGCTTGCCGAATCGCCGGATGGTGATGGCAACGTGCGGCGCAGCCGGGGGCACACAGATAGCCACGCGGGAACCATCGTCCAGGCGTGCATCGAGGATCGGTGCGGTGGCGGGATCGAGGCCCAGGGGCCGCGCGATCTGAATGGCCGCCCGTTCCAGCGCGGCCTCATCGAGGCCGGGCGCGGGATGGGGCCGGATTTCACCGCGGCTTTCGATCCAGACGTTACGAGGTCCGTTAATCATGATCTCGCTGACGTCCTCATCTTCGAGGACCGATTCGAGGCCCGGCAAAAACGGGCGCAGATAGTCCATGCCGCGTTTGTCGCTCATATCTTCCCTGCCTCGACCGCGCGCCAGTAGGGCGTCGTTTCGGGAAGGTAGTAGGGTTTGAGATAAACACGGACGGCACTGGTCGCGTGGGTGCCGTCATAGGGCAGGCAGATCGCCTGGCAATTGGGAAGCAGGCCAAACTCCCTGGGCTGAAACAAAGCCTCGCGCTGTTCGCGGAAGGATTTGCTGGTTCCCACTGAACCTTTACTTCCACCGGCCCGTCCCGAGAGCAGGGACACCTGGGCCTGTTGTGCGGATTCGGTGACGGTCCAGCTCGGCTTGATCTTCGCCACCTGGCCGCAGAGCTTCGAGGCGATATCGGCGCTGGCGTCGTCGCTGAGGGAGAGGAAGATCCGGGTGCGCAGGGTCTGCAAGAGCGCCCGCCACGCCTCCGATGTGCCCAGGACGGATCGGAGCGAGGATATGGATTGGGTGGCGACGATGGGGATGACGCGGCACTGCCGGGTGAGGGCAAACGCCTTCTCGTCTCCGCTAGGGTCCTCCTCACCAACGGATGCGAACGACTGATATTCGTCGCAAATGAAAACGGCGGGCCGGAAGTAACGCCCAGGGTCCGCTTTCATCTGTGCCGGCCGCCGGATCAGGGTCTGGAGCCATGCGTTTTTTAGGAACACGCCTATGGCGCGGGCCAGGGCCGGATTCGATCCGGCGGGCATGTTGAGCGCGAGGACTTTCCCGCTCTCGATCAGCTCGTCCAGGGGTGGAAGGTGCCGCCGCATCCGGGCCTTTCCGACCGGCGGGCGACTGTCACCGTTCCCGGCATCCTCGCCTTCGGCAACTCGTTCTTTGGCGGGTGCCTTGGGACAGAAAATGTCGGCGACGTCCTCCATGTCGAACAGAGACAGGAAACTGGAAATCCCCTCGACACACGAGGTTCTCAACTTCGGATCCATCTGCATCCAATCCTTCTCGTACCACGTCTTGACGCTTTCGTACCGCGCCTTTAAACGGTCCGTGTCGGTGTGACCCGCCACAGGGGCGACACGGCAGGTCACGCCCTCCCGTTGCAACCATTTTGCGAGCTCGGCCGTCCACGGGGTCTGGCGTTCCCCGTCGGAAAATGTGGTCCAGGGCACCCCGCCCAAGACGGCCCTCCGCTTATCGAGATCCTTGGCCGAAATGACGATGGCCCCGTTCTTCTGACTCTTCACGACACCCTTGGCTTCATCGAGCTTTTGCTTGAACAGTTCGGGGTCGATCGCGCACAGGTAGACATCCCGGAGGGTCACCCAACGGTCGGGAAAGATCCGGTACAGCTCGATAATCCACTTCACCAGATTCGTGTAAGCCTGTTGCCAGAACGGATCCTTCCCCTTCCCGAACAACTGATTCAGAAGCGAGGACACGGTATAAGCCAGGGAGTAGGAATCGAGCCAGTGCGCGGCCAGGGGGTTCCACTGATATTTCCCGTCCATCCCAATCTCCATGTAGTCCTCTTCACGTTTCGCTGCTTTGAGAATCTCGCGGATGTCGTAGCAGAAGTCGCCCTTCACTTCGAGGACCAGCGCGGCGGCCCGGCGCTCCGAGTTCTTCGCTTGCCAGCCGAGCAATTGCCGGGCAAACGGGTGCATGCACGCCGAGGTCTTCCCGGAGCCGACCGCCCCGAAGATGGCGACTCCGGTGTAGAGGCCGCGTTCCGGGATCACGAGCCAATCCGGGTTGGGAATCTCCCGCGCCTCGATGGGGTGATGCGTTTCCCCGACGACGATGGCCGGTTTCTCGTCCGTGTCGGAGATCGGCCACGGGGGCAGCCCCCCTTTGCCCTGTTTCTTCCGTGGGACGGACTCGAACCAGACATGCCATACGCCGGAAAAGAGCGTGCCGCCGATGAACACGGCGACACCGGGCATGAGGGCATACCAGCCATGTGCCAGCCACAGAAGCGCCGGCGCATCGAGAGCCATCAGCGCGACAACCGGGTTCTCCGATCCGGTCGGAAACGGACTCGAAATATACCGGGCGATCGAGGCAGAAACCGCGAGGACAAATAAGAAAATATGCCTCAATTTCATAGGCCTTTACATCTCCAGACTTCAAGCCTTCCTGCAAGGATCACTGTGGCGGGAGCGACCCCCCACTGGGGGGCGTCCATGTGCCCCCGTGATGTAAATTGAAACGGGGGTACAGGGACGCACAAGCCAAAAAAAGGCGGGGTCGCTCCCGCCACTCTCCCCCCCTCTGGATCGGCGCTCAAAAGGGCGTGTAATTTGACTTAACGACAAGTAAATACAAATGATAGGTGGCACAAAACTTGTAATTTGCTTGTGTAATGGGACCCCCCGTTTCAAATTACACTCCCGTGCGGCACCGTGGCCGTAATTTGAAGGCCCAATTTTCGAGAGACCGTCACCCGGTGTTTCGCTCCAAAAGACGCCCATACCCGCTCAACAAATGAGTCATCCGCCGATCTCATTCCGGAATCTCGTAGAGGTCCACACCTTCCGGATAAATCCGACGGGACCGCCATATCTCGAACGTGTCAATCCGGATGTTGTAGGGCAAAGGTTTTGCCAGCATGTCCTTCAACTCCTGCCAGCGCCGCACGGTGTTCGGCTGGCCCCCGTAGCGCGCGAAGATCCGGGAATCGAAGGTGTCGATACCCCGGGAAAGCGCGTCGAGTTCCTCCCGCAATTCCGCCTCCCGGTAGTCCCCGGCCCGGATACCATCCCGATCCCGCACCCACCCGTCCAACACGGCCCGGGCGCGTTTGTCGGCGTCAGGGGTGACGCCGATTGCGGTCACATGAATCGTGATCCCGCGGTGCCGTAATCGGGCCCAAAGATGCTCATGCGTCTGGCCCCAATACCGCATTTCGGTGGCGGTGTCGTTCCCAGGATCGACATAGACAAACGTGCAGGTCGGCCCGCCCGCAAAGGGCAATTTCAGGTGGAAATACCGGGCGACGCACCCGGCCGCACCGCCGTAAATCCGATGCGGCAGCCGATTGTGCGACACGCCGTAATGCGTACAGAACCGAACCTTCTCATCCTCGGTCGGGAGCCATTCCAGCTCTGGGCGCTCGATAACGTAATCGAGCGAGAGGAGCCGCCGGAGATAGACGGACAGGCCGGCGTTTCTTCTGTGCCGGATGTTGGGAACCCCCAGCTCCCGGTAGATGCTCTTGTGGGTGATCCGGCAGACGCGCGTGCGGTTCCTGGTGCTGATGACTGGAATCTCCTCGTCCACGGCAAGTTTCAGGTCCACGAGGCTCTGAACGAAGCGGTGCGCGCGGACAGGATGAGTGTTGAAATAATCGGCGTATTGGGTGCGGGTGAACATGCCGCTGTTGAGGCAGACCATCGCAACCCACTCGGTGTCTTCCTGGCTCCATCCAAACGGTTCGAGTGCTTCTTCCCGGCCACGCAGATGAGCAATCATGGCGTCTCGGTGATAAGGGTTCTGTCGGTTTCGAGGTACGTGACCTGGATGCCCATCGGGTTGACGACGACCAGGTCGGCCGGTATGACCGGCATGAAAACAAACTGCATCGTGGCCGTCCATTGTTCCCGGGATACCTCCTGTTCCTGCCGGGTCCGGACGAGGACGAAGTCGGCGACCGCTCCGTGCGGTTCGGTGGGATTGGCCTGAATCCGAAGGACGACATTCTCGACCCGGAGTTCTTCCAGGGTGATCCCGGCGGCCAGCATGGCGATTTCCTGGTTGGTGGCGGTGAAGGCCGCGTTGGCCAGATCGGTGGTGAGAAAACGGAGGCTGCGCGGCCAGTATTGCTGGACCGTCGGTCGCCGCCGGCCGAAGTGGTCATGAAGAAAGCGGTTGAGGAAATACTTGGTGGTGGGGTCGCGGGGATCGGCCTGGGCCTCGACCGTCTCATAGGCCAGGGCCTCGGCCCGGCCGACTTCATCGACGCGAACGACAATCGGCCGCGGCGGCTCGACCGAAGACAGACGCACCACGGCGATGGTCACGCATAAAAGCAGCACGCCGAGGACGATGGTGAACACGCGCAAGTGACGGTTCGAGTGGATCGTCTCTCCCCATATCTCGGCATATTGTTTTCCAGCGTCGGATGCGTTGTCTTTGGGTTTTGCCACGACGTTTATACCCCTTTGAATTTAGAAAGGCTCTGCCCGGCCTGGCCGATCATGCCCATGATTCCGCCGCCCGCGCCCCCGCCGGTGATTTGTGAGGCGAGCTGGCCGATCATGAGTGAGGACAGGAGCCCGGCAATCGTGAGCGGCACGATGCTTAAAAACCAGGCGGTGCTATGCCAGAGCATGTTTGTGTCGGGCGGTGGACCATTCACAATGGCATTCATCCAACCGATACTCGCCGCGAGGAACACCCGCATGAGCGCCGCCGCTATCGCGCCATAGAGGGTGTAGGTGAACATGCTCTTGAACCATCCCCAGAACAGGAAGGCGAGGGGCTCGACCAGGAGGAAAGGAATGAAGAGTGGCCCGAGGATCAGCAGGACCCCGAGGGCGAGCTGTGCCCATAGAACCTGTGCCATTGAAACGCCATAAATCACGACGAGGCAGAGGAGAATGAACAAAAGAAATAGCTCGAAGATGATGGTGTGGATAAAGGACATGAGCAGGTAGGAGAGGTCGGTCAGGCCATTGATAAGCATGTCCATTATCCCGCCCCCTGTCCCCAGTTCCATCGACTGTGCGCGAGCGAAGAGATTTTGAGAAAGCTGCGAGAATGTGACAAGGAAATCCTCGCCGGTATTCTGAATCAAGATGAGTTGAAGCCACTGCCCACCGTCAGTGATGGCCTCTGTAAAAGAGCGGGTCGATCCGGGAAGCGGATCGTGATAGAAGGTGAGCATTGCCCACGGAAACCAGAGAGCGATGACGACTCGAACAATGTCCCACGGACGAAAGTCTCCGGTAAAAGCGATCCGCAATCCGGTCCAGACAATCAGAATGGCGGCCAGACCGCGCCACAGGTCCAGCCCTGCGGCGTGGACTTGCGGCGCGGCTGCAAGAATCACCTGATCCATGATGCCGGAAACAACGGTTGCGGGGTCCGGAGCCGCGGCCGGATCGGTCGGGATGGTGGGGACAAGCTGGAGCATCATCGCGGGCGTCATCATGGTCGTCGGTTCCCGCCCAGGCCGTCCGGGATCTGAAAGCCGCCGTACATGGATTGGATTCTCTGATCGGCCGCCGCGGCTATGGTTGCCTGTTCCCCGGCCCACTGCGCTTCAAGAGCGGCACGATCGGCCAGCCGGCGCGCCGCATACCCCCGCCGGAGTTCCTCTTGACGAAAACGAGACGCCGCGTCCTGGGTTGCGGCGGCGGCGCGGCTGCGTCCAATTCCGATCAGGGTGCGGATTTCGGCGAGCGAGCCGAGAACATCGCCCTCGGTGAGCGCCGCCGATGAGCGGTTCGGCCCGCCGGTATCGGGGTCCGTATCAATCCGCTCCCCGATGCGACCCAGGGCCGCGGTGGTGGCCTGGTGGACTGCGACCAGATCGGCCCCGGCGTCGGCCCTGGCCCCGGCATATTCCAGGCTGCGATCGGCGTAGTCGCGCCGGCGCTGAAAAACGGCCACCGCGGAATCGGCGCTGCCCGGGTAGACGTTCCGAATATCTGCTTCGGTGACGGTGTCGGCGGCTCCCAACACGTCACGCCAGCTCCGACTGAACGACTCCCCGTTGGCGGTGAGGTCGCCGAGAGAAGTAACCATGGCGCCGGCCGGGCCGGTGAAATCGGAGTGCCAGTCGCGCGTGGTGTTGAGTAGATCGGTCGGAGCTCTAACAAGATCGGCGATGGGGTCTGCAATCGGACCCACCAAACCCTGGACGGAATCGGTGACGTGGGTGAGCTGGCTCCGGGCAGTCTGTAACTGTTCCACGAGCTGCCGAAGCTGCTCAAGCTGGTTGGCGATCATTGCCCGCTGATTGCCGTGCATGATCGGCCGTAGAACGAACCAGATAAGCAAGTCTTCGGGACTTGGAATGCCCAAGATGCCGAAGGCGGGCACCGACACGAGAAGCGCGAATGCAAGCGTCCAGGTAATAACCCGTTTTTTCATCATGGTATCTAGTTCCCGCCCAGGCCGGCCGGGATCTGAAAGCCGCCGTACATGGACTGGATTCTCTGATCGGCCGCCGTGGCTATGGTCGCCTGTTCCTCGGCCCACTGCGCTTCAAGAGCGGCACGATCGGCCAGTCGCCGCGACTCGGCCTCTCGCCGCGCCACTTCTGCGTTGTAGGCTGCGGCCGCGGCTGCCGAAGCGTCCATAGCTTCCATCTGCGCCAGTGCTGTAGTGAGCTGTCCTTGAGATAGATTGCCGGCAAGGATCGCTTGTTGCAACGCCGTGTCGGAAACATTGTTTTGCCCCGCTACGGTGTCGATCTTGTCCTGGACCTCAACCGCAGTCGCCGCAAGTGAGGCCGCGGCATCGGCCCGCGCATGTGCCAGGACAATGCTGCGATCGGCGTAGTCGCGCCGGCGCTGAAAGACGGCCACCGCTGCGTCGGCGCTGCCCGGGTAGACGTTCCGAATATCGGCCTCGGTGACGGTGTCCGCGGCTTGCAACACGTCGCGCCAGCTCTCACTGAGCGATGTGCCGTCACTCAGTTCTGTCAGTGCAGTCACGAGCCTCCCGGCCGGGCCGGTGAAATCGGAATGCCAGTCGCGCGTGGTGTTGAGCAGGTCGGTGGGCACGGCAACGAGATCGGCGATGGGGTCTGTAATTGCGCCGATCTGTCCCAGAGCGGATTCTTTCAGATGCTCGAACTGCCCGGTGAGTTGGTCGATATGGGCCGTCATGCGTGTGAGGGCCGTAAGCTGATTAGTAATCTGTGTGCCCTGGTTGACGATCATCACGAGGTAGGCGGCCACGCCGCCATCTTGGGCGGTGACAGTCTCGAAACCCCCGCTCCCGATCAAGGCAACGATTGCAAAGAGGACAACGAGTGTTTTCTTCATTGGGGATGCTCCTTGATGAATGTGCTGGTCGTTAGTTCCCGCCCAGGCCGGCTGGGAGCTGAAAGCCGCCGTACATGGACTGGATTCTCTGGTCGGCTGCGGCGGCTATGGTTGCCTGTTCCTCGGCCCACTGCGCTTCAAGAGCGGCGCGATCGGCCAGCCGCCGAGAGGCGATCTGCCGCCGCGCCACTTCTGCGTTGTAGGCATCCGCCGCCTGGGCGGCTGCCTGGTGAGAGCGAAGGTTAGAAAGCGCGACGAGTAAGCGCGCCCGAGTGAGCGCGGCAGCCACTTGAGTTTGTGCAAGAGCCGTGCGGGTGACGCTGTTGCGTGCTTCAAGATCCGCAACAGCGGCCTGGGCCGCGTCCAAAGCATCCGTAAGTGCGGTCGAGGCATCGGCCCGCGCATGTGCCAGGACGACGCTGCGATCGGCGTAGTCGCGCCGGCGCTGAAAGACGGCCACCGCTGCGTCGGCGCTGCCCGGGTAGACGTTCCTAATATCGGCCTCGGTGACGGCATCCGCGGCTCCCAACACGTCGCGCCAGTCGGGAAGCGGCGCGGGGGTATTGAGCAGATCGGTGGGCACGGCGAGTAACTGTTGGTAAGAATCCCTGAACGCGCCGATCATGTTGAGGGTGTCACAGACAACGGCGGCCTCGTTTATAGGGGTTGCTTCGGCGCCCGCCGCCATGCCCTGCGCTGAACAGTCGAGGCGGGTGAATTGAGTGAGCTGTGCCGTGTATTGAGTGACCCGATTAAGGATCTCCTGAAGCTGAGTGCCGATCTGGGTGGCTTGCAGATCCAGGTCGAACTGCGCGCTCGCGCGCGGTGGCATGGCAAAGACCCCAGTGAGGGTGAGAGAGAAAGCGATAGCGATCGCGTGTTTCATCGTCATTGGATTCCCCCTGTCGGTTGGGGCTGCTGCGGTACGAGGACATCGCCGGTGAACCAGATTCGCAAGCGGTGGCCCGCGCGAATCGTGATGGTGGGCAGGCGATTGAGGAAGCGGTCGAGAATCCGCACAGCAGTTTCCCCAAGCCCTTGACTGGCCCCGGCCTGGAAGCCCTGTTGGCCTCCGGCATAGGGGTTTGAGCCGATCGCGGTCAGGCCGGAAAGGATGCCGACGGCGCCGGCCGCCGCAAACATCGAGAAATAATGTCGGTTGACTGCGTCCTTGAGCGCGCTTTCCCCAACCTGGTTGAGGCCATTGAATTCGAGCGAGACGGTGCGGCCGTCGGGCCAGATGATGCGGTGAAAGGCAACGGCCAGCCGCTCCTGATCGGCCCCGGAAACGGCCTCGACGCTGCCGACAACCCGCGCGCCACGTGGGATCAAGACCCGTTGACGGTCCGCGGAATAGAAAGGGACCGATACGTTGGCGAGGACCGGACCGGGAAAGTCGCCGCTGAGCTGTGTGACCAGGACGGCCTCCAGGAACGATCCTTCATAAATACGGTCCCAACCGGCCGGATCGGAAGGCAGCCCGGCGACGGGAGTTTCGGTTTCAGGCTGCACGAGGGCCCCGG
Organism: Terriglobia bacterium; assembly: GCA_965263045.1. Lineage (GTDB taxonomy): Bacteria > Acidobacteriota > Terriglobia > 20CM-2-55-15 > 20CM-2-55-15. The sequence goes on along the minus strand of CBDHGK010000040.1, from coordinate 10,626 downwards.
CAGGGGCCACACCGGCAGGGGCCGGGCCGCCCGCCGCCAGCGCGGGCTGGCCGGTAGCGGCCCGTTCCCGATCGTTGAGTTCGGTGAGCAATTCGAGAAAGTCTCCGGCCGTCGCAACGGCGTTTTCGGCGGTGACACCGGGAAGGTCGGCCTGGGGAGTGCTCTGGGCGGCCTGTGCCAGCCTCGAAAGTGCGTCCGGCACTTGCGCCCCCGCCGCTGCGGTAGCGTCCGCCCCCGTTTCGGAGTTCCGGTATGACAGCACGAGCGGCCCGGTGCGCAGGGAGCGACGGCGGCGCTCCATTTCCTCGAGCCGCAGTGTTTCAAGCAACACCGCCTCGGCCTCGGTGCGGGGGGCCTGGCCGCCGAAGGGGACAGGCTGATCGTCGGGAAGCAAGCCCGCTTCGGGGTCTTGACCCTGGAACGGGACGATGCTGGCTCCCAATAGGGCTGCATTCGATTCCTGTTCGCCCTGTAGCTGAGCTAACTGGCGCTCGGCCGCATCGGCCTGTAGCCGGAGCTGGGCGGCTTGCCGTCGCGCCTCGGCCTCGATGGCGGCCTGGGCCCTCTGTTGAAGGCCGAGGTCCGCGGCCTCGGGAACCTCGATCTCAGCATCGGGTTCACCGCCGCCGGTGAAAGTGTAGGTGAGTAGCATGGCGGCCAGGAGCAAGGACGTGGCCGCGATCCCGATTTTGGTAACGAGGCCGCCCGGCATCACACCAGCAGGCGGAAGGGGAATCTTTTTCCATACACTCATGCTTAACGCTCCGGTTCATAGCGCCAGGTGGCGCGCCGCTCTCCAATTTGCAGCCAGCCTGAATTGAGGCGCCGCCGCACAATGAACAGGCCGTCTTCGGTGAGGTCATAGGCGACCAGCGACGGGTCACCGTCCACGGCTTCATACAGGGCCGGTGATTCCTGGGCGTGAGAGCGGAGATAGGTGAACTGCCCGTCGTGCCACATCGCTTCGACATTGAAGGGAGGCTCCTGTGCACGATCCGACAGGGTGTAAACAAAATGAAGCCGCGTGGGATAATCCGCCCGAAACTCCTCCACTGCCGCCTCGGCCTCGGCGCGGGCTTGGGCGGTCCGCGTGTCGGCTGCGATCTGGGCCGTGCGCGTCGTCTCCTGGGCTTGTTGGGCGAGTGCCTGATAGGCCGTGATTTCGGAACGGGCAACGAAGGCGGGGGCATGCGGTTCGGCCGCTATGAGGGCGGCGGCCTCGTCGGCCGGCGGCTCGATCCGGACGACCAGGTGCGGCGCCCCGCCCTCAGATGCGAGGAAGGAATAAATCCGTCCGGACTCGCAAATCAGCGCGACGTTGGTTTCCACGCCCGTTGCAATCGGTTTCAGGAAGGCCACATTGGCCGCGCCGGTCAGATGCCAGTATTCGGAATCCCCGACAACGAAATCGAGGATCGTTTCGTTCTCCGGCAGGACGATGACTGTGGTATGGCGCACCTGGGTCTGAATGTCCACGAGTTGATCGACGCCGGGGATCGCCTCGATGCGCAGCATGGGGCCGCCATCCTGGCCGGTACTGACCGAAGGCTGTCCAAGCCACAGAAGCGCGGCAGTGATGACGGCCGCAAGCGTTGGAGCGCGCCGCCGCGTGAAAGGCCGTGTGAAAGCTCGATGAGTCATAACGGTTAACTCCCTGCGCCCAATATTTCCAGGGCGCGTTGCAGTCCGTGTTCCTCGATCAGATGGGCGCGCCGTTCCGAATCACGGGGGTTGGACGTATAGAGCCAGTAACTGGCCCGATCGACTTCAAGCCGGAGGATCGCGGCCCCTCCGGCGCGCTTCAAATAGAGTTCCATCTTTGGAACGAGAGATTGGATCGTGTCCATTTCGCTTGGATTGAGACGGAAGATCTCGCCGACCTTTTCGGGGAGGTTGGGGTTCGCGAGGAAAATCTTGGTGGGCATGGATTCGAGCAGCCCGGCCGCCTCGGGCGTACTTGTGACGTCGACGGCGCTCTGTGTCGCCATGATGAGGGCGGCGTTTTTCTTCCGCCAGGTCTTGGCGGCCTCGGCGAGATAGGACAGCACGGCCGGGTCCTTCAGATAGCGCCACGCCTCGTCGACCACCATGAGCTTGACGCGCGCAATTTCAGTGGGATCTTCAAGAGCGATCCGCAAGCGTTCGAGCAGGTAGAACATGGCGGCTTCGCAGAGGTCTTCATGTTCGGCCGCCCCGGCCAGGTCGATCACCTGCCAGTCGGCAAATTCCAGGTCGTCGCCATCGGCCGGGTTATCGAAATACCGGGCCCAGGTGCCCGAGCCGTGCCAGCGTCCCATCGCGGCCCACATGCTCTTGGGCAAGGATCGGACCAGCGAGCTGAGGTCGCGGCGGTCCGGAGAAAAGGCATAGAGGTCTTCGATGCGATTGCGGATTTCAGTGGGATCGTCGCCGGAGGTTTCCATCCCGCCAAGCCGAAGCAATCGCGTGACCCATCCGGTCAGGAATTGAAATGTGCGTTCCCCGGGAGGGAGACTGAACGGGCGCAAGCGGAAGGAATCTCCCGATCGGCCGTCGTCGGGCGACAGTTCCAGGTAGCCCCCGCCGAGGAAGCGGGTGAGCGAACGATAGCTGCCGCCCAGGTCGAGAATCAGGACGCGCGGGCGGTACTGCAACGCTTGAACGAGCAGGAAATTGAGCGTGAAGCTCTTGCCCGCCCCGGTCGCCCCGAGGATCAGTGTGTGCCCGACATCGCCGGCAAAGAGGTCATAGAAAAATGGTGTCTGCCAGTGCGTTTCGAGGGTGGTCAGCGGCGGCGCGTCCAGATGCGCGCACCGCTCGGTGCCGCGCGGCGGGCCGAACAGGGGCGCGAGCGAGGCGGCGGCCCCGGCGGACACCAGAACCTTTCGGAGTTGCCGGGAGCGGGGCTGGCCGGGCATCCGATTGAACCACTGCGCGAGTTGCCCATAGCCTTCCCGGATCAGTTTGGCGTCATGGGTTGCGAAGATGCGGCGCAGATCGCCGTCCAGGCGCTCGATATCTGAAAGCTCTCCATGCAGCGCAATGGATAAGCTGATGTCGCCATAGGCAATGCCATCGGTTTCCAGCTCGACCAGGGCTTTCGAGAGCCGATCTGACTCCGCACTGGCCACGCTGTCCTCCATGGCCACGGCGCTGCCTTCGGTTTCCTGAACGTGCGCCATCATCGAGTACCGCTGCGAAAAATAGTGCTTGCGCGCGGAGTTGATCTTCTTGCGGCCCGCCTCGGTCGTGTAGGGCCGCCATTCCAGCGACACCGTCATGCGGGCGTTCAAACGGTACAGGTCGTTGAGCATGTTGGCGCGCGCTGTGCCCTGTGGCGAGAGCAGGGAATAGAGGATGACGGGCTCCCCATCGAGGCGCAGGAAGCGCCGCTCGGCATCCAGCTCAGATACGGCGAGGCTCCAGTTCAATCCGGCCCCGACCGACCCATCCCAGGGTAGCCCGGGCCGATTGACGAGCTCACTCAAGAAACGGCCCCCGTCCCGGCCGTTCAACAGCTCGATTTCCGTCAGGTCGGAGACGAGCTTCGAACCCGCATCGACAAGCTGCCGGAACCGCGAGGCCGCCGCCTCGATCTCGTCGTAAATGTAGACGGCCTCATGGGGCGCCCGCTGGCGGGCGAGCCAGGCCCGCGCGGTGTTGAGCCACCACGGCCCTCGGCCATCGGTGGCGGTGGCCTGTTGTAACCCCGGATCGTGACACCAGACCAGATATGCCTGGACGTCCTGCAATCGTTCGCTAAGGAATGCCTTGCGCCGCCGGCGCGCAATTGCCGACACGCTATCGCCGTGATCGGATTCCTCGTCGGGAAGAACAACCGGCCGCCGGAGCAGATAGAAATGGATCCGGCCGCCGGGCTCGACATTCGACAGCAGCCGGGTCCAGCGTTCCAGCACCGCATCGAGCGCCTCGGGGGTTCGGCCATCCAGGGGGCTGGGGGTGATGCGGCCGACGCATAACAACTGGCCATCCTGGGTCAGACAGGTCCGGCCGTCTTTGAGATAACCCCACCAGGGCAATTCTTCGGCCAGCGCCCCGGCCGCATCGTATTCCGCACGTTCAGCAACAAGATTCATTCATACCTTCCTTTCACGATCACGCGCCAGGGTTCGGCAATCCATTTGCCGGGGTCGTAACGCGCCTTGAAACGGGTCGACGCCTTGAGGATCGCGAGCATGTTGGGGTCCTGTTTCCAGGCGAGATAGCCCGCACCCCACAGCGCACCGAAGACCACCAACGCCGTGACGATGGCATTCAAGGCGTTCCACAGGGCCAGCGCGAGCGTGGCGCTCAGAATGAACCACGTGCGCTCGACCCCCATGATGGTGAGCGGGCGGCTCAGACTTGGGTAACACGGCCAGAGCCGCTTTCCGTGCCGCGCCATCAGGGAAACAGCCAGCCCATGAAATTGACCGCGCCCACGGCCATGCCGACGCCGAAGATGATCCCGGCCAGGGCTTTCTTGCTGCCGCCCTCACCGAAGGCGAACATCAGGCCGCCACACACGATGCTAATGAGCGCCAGGCCGCGCGCGATCGGCCCGGTAAATGCGTCCTCGAGGACGGTGATGGCCTCAAGCCAGGGGCTCTGCGCCCAGACCGTGACCGGAGCGCATAGCACAATCGCTACTGCCAATAAGGCACGGTGTTGCCATTTGTTGTTTCGAAACAGAGTCATCGTGGACCTCCCTGTTGGTTTGTTAATCGAGATACAGACCTTGATCGCTCCGGTCGAGGGCCTGTTGCAGGTCCCGATCCCCTGAGCCGCGGCGGATGCCGCGCTCTACCAGATCGACCCGCCGCCCCAGGTCGGCCAGGCCCAGCACACGCGCCAGCGCGTAGAAGACGACAATGCTGGTGAGGAGCAACGCGGCCGCATGCAGGGCGAGCTCCCACCCATACGTGCGAAGGATCGTGCCCCACCAGGGCGAGAGAAAGTCGAGCTGCGGCCCGACTAAAAGAACAGCCGTCCCGGCCCACGCCGCCGTGATGCCGACGCCAAAGAAGATCGGTTTCATAATTCGATCACTCCCTTGTCCCGCTGTTGCCCCTGGCGGCCCGCACCCCCACCGCGATCGCTCGACCGGGCGAGTTTCGCGGCCTGGGCGATGAGCGACTGCGCGCGCCCGCTCCCGTTGCCGTGCATGCGGAACCCCGCCGCGGCCTTGGCTGCGATGTCACCGGCGCGGTAGTTGCCGGAGACGACTTCGATGTTGACGTGCCCTTGGGTGAGCCCATCGGGTTCGAGGAATTCCAGCTGCGCGTCGGGATACTGCACCTGGCCGTTCCGGATGGGAAGGTGCAACGCTTCGGCGGCCTCGAAGCGCGCGCGGTCGGCGGCCTCCCGGCCGCCCTGTTGTCGCGCGGCCTCCGAACGGCTATTGATCGCTGCTTTCAGTTCCGCGTCAGTGCGGATGCGCCGCAGCGTTCGGCCGCGCTCTTCAATGCGGGCCTGTTCGGCTCGCGCGGCGCGGTAGATGGCCACATCGTGTCCCATATCGCGCGACTTCGATCCTGCACCATCCCAGGCCCGCTGTTGCGGGTCCATTTCCCAGGAGAGGCCCTGCGTCCGTGCTTCGCGGGCTCCGGCGGTGGTGGGGGACAGGACGCGGTATTTCCCGCCTTCCGGTCCCTCGAGAGTGCGTTCGGTGACCCACCCAGCGGCCTTCATCTGATCGAGGGCTTTCCGGGCCGCAAACGGGTTGCCCCCGAAACGCTCCCGCACAATGTCGGCGACGGCGACAACGCGGTAATGACTGACATCGGCGACGGCGGCATTCTTCCGCTCGGCGATGGTGTGCTTCTCGCGTAGCGGGTCGTGGTTCCGCCGATGCCCGGGGCGCTCCGGGACCCGCCCGGGCTGGCGCCCTCGTCGAGGCTCCGGCCGCCGGTCAAGAGTTGTCGTCTCCCGGATGTCAAAACGAGCCATGCGGTTATGCCTCCGTTTCCACCGCGGTCGTCTCGGCTCTGTCATCCTGCCGAAGCGCCGAGACCCGGGTGTGTGTGATGTCGGCGACCTTGGCCAGGAGCAAGAGGTCGTTGGGGCCGAAGCTGTGTGTCGTCTTCCACTGCTCACCCTCGCGGTAGAGGCGGGAAAAGACGACGTTGTAGCGGGGCGCTCCATCCTCGGTGGTATTCATCCAGATCGTTGCCTTGACGCGGCCAATGCGGATCTCATCGGCCGGTTTCGTGTCAGACATGGGCAAGACTCCTTTCTGTGAGTTCTGTTAACGGCTCAACTCGATCTCGGGCGCTTTGGCAGCAACGGGCGTTGCCGGTTGGGGTTCCCGCGCCGCGGTCGGCGCGTCAATGGACCGTTCTTCCTTCGTCTTCCCGGTTGGAATCGGCCCATCCTTGGCCTTCTCGATTTCAGCAGCGCGGGCGCGCTCGGGAGCGGTGCAGACATAGTCGGAGATTCGCCCGGCTTCGGCCGCCGCCTTGTAGATTTCCTGCGGGTCGTCCTTCAGGGCTTTGACCCACGAGGCCACATAGGCGGCACCATGTTGCGGCTCGTAGGCCACGCCCAGGCGCTCGGACGACATCATGGCGCTGATTTCCGCCCTGAGTTCTTCCCGCGCATACGCTTGGGATCCGAAGCCGTCCCTGGTGCCTTGTTGAAGACTCTCCCGGTTCATGCGGCTCTTGTGGCCGGTACTGTGGCCGACTTCATGGAGTGCGGTCTGGTAATAGGCTTCGGCGCTCTTGAATTGCGCCCGCTCGGGCAACACGATGTGATCGCGGTCCATGTTGTAATACGCCCGGTCGCCGTTCACCTCCCGGATCGTCACGCCACTGGCCCGGATGACTTTCTCCACGTTCTGCTGCGCTTCCCATTGGGGAATTGCCACGCCTTTGCGCTCGGGGAGCTTGAGGCCCTCGGCTTGCTCGACGTTGAACACCGTGTAGTGCCTCCACGTTCCCCGCCGGGTCTTCTCCGCATCGCGGGTGTCGCGCTTCTCTTCGGTTCCTTCCCCGGGCGTCGTTTCCTGGGTATCGCGTCGCTTGGGCGGTTTGTAAGCGAGGATGCGGGTGCCCTGTTCGCCTTTGCGAACATGGCCGCCCGCTGCTGCGATCTGGCGGTAGGTGCCCCAGCGGTGGTCGTTGTAGCTCTTGGCTGTGCGCTGCACCATCAGCTCCAACGTATTCCCGCCCTGATACTGCTTTTCAGTCGAAAAGTTTTCAGGGATCCGGTTTTCGCCGCGCTTCCAGCTCTTTTGCCACGGCGCGGTGCCCGCCTCGATCTGCTGGGTGAGTTTGGCGGCAAAGTCCTGGGTATATTCCTCGGCCGTTTTCCCACCCCGCCGGCCACCGCGTGGCTCCTTATGAGCGGGCTCCGGCTGTTGTGTGCTGGCCGCGCGCAACACGGTCACGGTCGGGGTGGAATCGGTCGCGGGGGCCACGTCAATGGGTGTTCGGCCTTCCCGATCGGCGGTATTGGGATCGGCGCCGGCGTCAAGTAAACGCTGGGCCACGTCCGGGGAGCGATTACGGGCCGCATAGTGCAAAGCCGTGGCCCCGTCTTTGTCTGCCGCGTTGGGATCGGCTCCGGCCTCGAGCAGATAGTGCACCGTTTCGGGCGAATCGGACTGGACGGCCAGGTGCAACGGAGTCAGTCCCTCCCGATCGGCGGTATTGGGATCGGCTCCGGCCTGGAGCAGTTTCCGGACGCCGAGAACCGATTCGTTTTCAGCGGCGCGATGCAAGGGTGTCCGCCCCTCGGGGTCGGCCGGATTGTGGGCATTCTGAATCCGCTCGTACTCTTCCGGGCCTGTTCGCAAGCTGTGGGGAAGATTGTCCATGTTGCGAATTTCGTTGGAGTCGTTGGCTCTCTGCTCTTGCTCGTGTTCCCCTCTGGGGTCGTCCGCCGGAAGGTGTTGAATAGGGACACGGCCCTCCTGATCCCGCGCCTCCAGGTTGGCCCCGGCTTCGAGTAGGCGGTTCACCATGCCCTGCTGCTCGGCGGCATAGGCCAGGTGCAACGGGGTCCGGCCTGTGTTATCCGGAAGGTTTGGATCGGCTCCATGCTTGAGAAGAGTTTTCGCGCCCGCATCCGCACCTTTCCCGGCCGCCTCATGCAAAGGCGTGGAACCGCCTTTGTCGCGAGCGTTGACATCCGCCCCCGCCTCAATCAGGAGATCGGCGCGGCCCGGGGACGGTTGCCCCGCCGCGCGATGCAACGCCGTGGCGCCTGTGTTGTCGCGGGCGTTGACATCCGCCCCGGCGTCGATCAGGGCGCGGTGAACATCCAGGTCGGGATTCCGAATGGCGGCGCGATGCAACGGGGTCTCGCCCCGCCAATTCCGCAGGTTCGGATCGGCCCCCCGGTTGATGAGGTCGCGGACCTGATGTTCGGTTTCGGTCGCGGCCGCGCGATGCAATCGAGACGCGCCATCGAGGAGAGAATCAATGAAGTCTTTTCTTCGGCTCATTTAATCGCCCACCACGTCATCGGGCGGCCCGAAAAACTCTTCGTCGCTGACCACGTCCTCGGCAGTCGGAAAAAACGCGAACTGGGCGGCCAGCTCGTCGGACGCCTCGAACGCCTCGCCACTGGCGAAGCATGCGTTGAATTCCTCCCGCGTCGTTGCAACCCGGATTGGTTTCACCCTGGGTTCTCTTCCGCTTTGCATGACTTCCCTCCTCTGTGTTGTCGTGTCATGGATGAAAAACATTGACCACGGTTTCCCACAGTGCTTCGACCGGAACAAGGACGCGTCCCAGGGCGATACCGATCAACAACGTCCCGAGGACGAGCCACTTTTCGCGCTCGATGCGATCTCGCAAGGGCACCGGGGCGAGGCGCGCGCACTGCAACGCCTGGATTTGTGCGCGGAAATCGTCTTCAACTGCTTGAAACTCCCGCCGCAAGTTGGCCTTGAACTGTTCCATGTCCTCGCGTATGGATTGCACCAGGCTCTCCCAGAAGCGAGACTTGATCCGCTTGTATGCGAGCATCGCTTCTCTCATGTTGTTCTCGCCCTGGCTTTCCTCAATCGTGTGGTTGACCCGCTTTTGAACAGCGACCAGGGCGTGCATCAATTGGTGGAGGGTCGCTTCGATGTTGCGTTCAAATTCCTCAATCTCAGCCGCTGTCTCCATGAGTAGAGCGTCCCGCCTGGCTCCAAATTCCCGTGCGACAAGGACGGGGTTTTCGCCCCCTTCAATCGCGCGCTTTAGCAAGCTGAAAATCTCTTCCTTCCGATCCGATTCCTTCCCCGCCGGCCCCTGGCCTTCCTGTGAAGCGTCGGCCTGTTGAGGGGCCGCGTCATCTGCGGGCGCGTCTCGATCCGATTCCTTCCCCGCCGGCCCTGGGCCTTCCTGCGAAGCGTCGGCCTGTCGAGGGACCGCGTCATCCGCGGGTACGTCTCGATCGGATTCCTTCCCCGCCGGTCCTGGGCCTTCCTGTAAAGCGTCGGCCTGTCGAGGGACCGCGTCATCCGCAGGCACGCCGGGCATAACCTGATCGGTCGCATTGAATACGTCGGTAAGCTCGGCTGACTTGCGTCTCAGATGGGTGCCCCGCTCACTCATCGCATTCAACCTTGATCGCGGGCCGATTCCTCACGCGCCAAACGGTAGTCACATCCGCGCCGGCCGGAAACAGGACGAAGCAGCGCCCATCGCTGTCTTTATCGGTCCGTGTCAGGCCCCCGCTCCCGCGGTTGAGCCGGTCCAGGGTGTCCTCCTGGGCGGCGATCTGTTCGGCAATCTCCGCGCTCTTGGTCACTTGCCACCGAAATTGCTGTTCGGTCCAGGCAATACCGATCCATGCAGCGGCTCCGATCCCGGCGAATATGAAAGCGCCGGAAAGAATGGCCCGGCCCCACACCCCAACGATGCCTTGCGCCTGGGTAATCCCCTCCCGGACGCTCTCCGCGTGTGATTCGCGAATCTCGTTTCCCAGGGAATTGAATTTGCCTGTGATCGCCTTCAAGCCGGTTTCCAGTTCCTTGTCCATGAATTGCAGCTCGGCGCTCACCGCGCCGCGATACTGTGAAAGCTGTTGGTGAACCTCCTCGGCGATCAGCCCTCGGAGTTCAGCGCGCAGTTGCTCCTCATCCATCACCGTTCGATCTCCCGGGCCGGTGACTCCCGCTCCATCCGCTTCCGCGCTCCCGGCCGCGGCCCGAGACGCTCTCGAATCCATTGCACGCCGGCCTTCAGGCCCGCCGCCGGCCGCGTTCGAATCCTCTCCCATGCTGCCCGCCGACGCGCCGCTCTGATTTCTGAGTCCAACGCCCGTATCTGCTGCTCCAGATCCCGGACTTCCGCTTCCGCGCACTCGACCTGGCTCCTGTGTTCGGCCAGTTCCGCTCGATCCGCGCGGTTGCTCCGCTCGATTGCCGCGGCCATCTCGACGACGCGCGAATGGCCGCCGCGCGCGGCCCGGTATCGCTCCGCGCCCAGGTGGATGCCGGGGATGCGGGCGAGCTCCGCCGCCCGATCCAGTTCCCCGCGCTCGAGGGCCTCGGCGCGTTGCGCCGCCAGGGTGCGGTGGTCGATCCGCTCGGCCCGGCCCGCCTCCTCCAGCGCCAGGTTGGCCGCCCGCGCCCAGCCTCTCCGGGTGTTCTCGAGCCACTCCTTGCCCTTGATCGAGAGGGTTTTCCGCGCCCCGCCCTTCTCCGGC
>CBDHGK010000039.1:0-73591 GCA_965263045.1 Terriglobia bacterium | reverse complement strand
AAGTTGTGGTAGCGATTTGAGTTTCGATGTCGGCGACGGATCGGGCGCGCGGAGCGCCTGAAGCCATCCCTCGCCGATCCGTTCCACCGCGGAGGCGGGGTACGGGTAACCGGCAGATCCCCGGACCGAACAGCGGCGCCCATCATATGAATGATAATGTCCTTTATCATTCATATAGAACCGAACCGGCAATATCCGGAAAATCATATAATGCCGGATCGCTCTCTGACGTGGAGTAATTAGGAGAGATTCCCGGTGCCTGCCGAATTTGTTTGGTTTCATTGACTTCCTGACCTATCGACATCCGCGTGGCATAGACGTCGAATACCTTGGACAGTCAGGTGGTGGCTCTTTCGGCTGAGGGAGCGCCGTGCTTGCGGCGAGAGCGCAGTCGGCAACACGATGCTCGATCACCTTCCCCATCATGGCCAGACCCTCAGGTGCCGCTCGCGGATCTGGCGAACAAAACGGGTTTCTCGGATCCCCAACGTGGTGCGGAACCTGATCAGAGTGGGTCATGGTGACCGTTCATACGAAAATGCTTATGCGCTGGGCTTAAGTGTCCCAATAAAACGAATGAGGAGAAGTCACTCTCGATATGGATCGTTTTACGGGGGGGCAGGCCTTAGTGCGGGCTATTTCCGTCTGATGGTTGCGATAGGCAGATAAGTCGGCGTCAGTCCAACGGATAGTTGCCCTTCATGAGCCATGTGCGATTTGTGTGTTTGCCCGTTACTTCGCTACAATGTGAGGTGTAATTGCCTGCACAAACGATGTTTCGATCGCCAACGTCCAGCGATGCGGCAATCCTGATCGCTCTTGAAACAATAGCTGCGGAACTGGAGCAAGATGGCCGGGTAACGATCCGCCCCCAGAGCGTATCATCCTGCCAGAGTAGTTCGTAGAGGCTGCAACCCGTCGCCGATCCGTTATCGAACCGGACTAGAACGGCACCCTATCGGATGCGCAGCGGATTTAGAAAAGACGCTCTCGACGTCACCTCTTTTTTGTCGCTTCCAGAAGGGTGAACACATGGCAACCGTCCATAGCGAGATCCTTGAGGACTTCCTCACCCGGCTCAGCAAAGCAGAAGACGTCGAGGCAGAACAGGTTCAGGATCTGCGTACCCTGTTTCTATCCGGCGATACGATAAAGGCTGAGAATCTCGTTGCCATCTTCTCGGCCCGGAAGCAGGCGGAAGGCACGCTGTGATTCAGGTTGAAGCCGTCAGCATCCTAGAACTCCGAGGCATCCGCGAGCTGCAGTTGACGCCCCAGCGAAAGAGCTTCGTGATTTCCGGGCCTAATGGTTCCGGTAAGAGCGGCGTCGTCGATGCGATCCAGTTCGGACTTACCGGGGAGATCTCGCGCCTGTCGGGGAAGGGTACTGGCGGTTTGAGCGTACAGAAACACGGTCCGCATGTCGACCGCCGTGACGATCCGGCGACGGCCGAGGTGTCGCTGACGCTGCACTTTCCGGAACTCGGCAAGACGGCTGTCCTGACGCGCAATGTCAAGACGGCCAAGACATTCACGCTGGAACCTGAGGGTGCCGACGTACGAGCGCTGATCGAAGAAGCAGCCCAGCACCCGGAGCTGACTCTATCCCGCCGGGAGATCATCAAGTACATCCTCGTCGAGGCCGGCGAACGGTCGAAAGAGATTCAGTCGCTTCTTAAGCTCGAAGCGATCGGCAACATCCGCAGTGTTCTCGCGACTGCAAAGAACAGGGTCGCCAGCGCTTATAAATCTGCGCAGAAGGATACAGCGAATGCAAACGATGCGCTACGCCGCCATCTTGATGTGAAGATTCTCTCGCCCGAAGACGTGCTCGCTGCGGTCAATCAACGACGGCAGGTGCTGGCCCTAGCCGTGATCAAGGAACTCACGGCGGACACTGTGTTGAACGCAGGCTTGGCAGAAGGAGGAGCGCGGCCAGCGTTCAACAAGGAAACGGCGATGAAGGATTTGGAAGCTCTCAGAGAGGTCCAGGCAGGATTCACGGCGCTCGGCGGGACCGCAACCAAGGCGATCCTTGCCGATCTGGCGAAGCTTGAACAGGACCTAGCGCTCTTGGACGCGATCAAACAACGGTCGTTCATTCAACGTGGCCTCGCCCTAGTCGATGGATCGCGCTGCCCGCTGTGCGATATGGAGTGGGAGGACGAAGAACACCTCAAGAACCATCTGCAGCCTAAGATCGCGAAGTCGGCGCAAGCGGAGGCCCTGCAGAAACGCGTCTTGGAGAATGCGGCCGCAATGGGCTCTCATGCGCGGCGCATTGCCACCCTAGTTGGGGCGGTGCTACCAGTTGCCGGCACGGATGGCCCAGCTGGATTCGCAGAGGGTTTTTCCGCTTGGGGGGAACATCTCACAGCGTTCACCAAGTCCATGGGAACCGTGGAAGGGGTGCTTGGCCACAAGGCCCATTTCGAGCAGGGTTGGATTGCAACGCCGCCTTCGTTGGCGGCGAAGCTCGAAACCCTCGCGGCGGCCGTCAAGGCAAAGCCAGACCAGAGCGCTTCCGTGGCGGCACACAGTTTCCTGGCGCTAGCACAGGACCGCATTGAAACCTGCCGCCAGGTCCGCAGGGCCGAAAAGCGGGCGCAGGAGGCAGCGCAGGTCGGCAAGATCGTCTACGACACCTACTGTAAAGTTGCGGAGGATCGTCTGAGCGCCCTGTATGACGCAGTCGAAGGTGATTTTAGTGACTTCTACCGCGAGATCAATGGTGAGGACGAAAGGGCGTTCAAGGCGAAGTTCGAACCGACAGAGGGCAAGCTCGATCTGGCGGTCGCGTTCTATGACAAGGGAATGTACCCGCCAGGCGCCTACCACAGCGAGGGCCATCAGGATGGTATGGGAGTCTGCCTGTACCTGGCGCTGATGAAGCGCCTCCTTGGCGACCGCTTCCGCTTCGCGGTGCTCGATGACGTCGTGATGTCCGTCGACAAGGATCACCGGAAGCAGTTCTGTAGACTCCTCAAGAACCGTTTTTCTGGCACCCAGTTCATCATCACCACTCACGACAAGATCTGGGCCAAGCAGATGCAAACCGAAGGCCTCGTTAAACCCAAAAGCGGAGTTGCCTTTCACAGCTGGAGCGTTCAGACCGGTCCCATCTTCGAGCAGATTGCGGAGGTCTGGGAGCAGATCGAAGTGGACCTCGGCAAGAACGATGTTGAGACGGCGGCCTCCCGGCTGCGGCGGCATCTTGAATACATTGCCGGCGAACTGGCCGACGATCTTGGCGCTAAGCCGGCTTACCGCGGAGATTTCTCGTATGATCTCGGCGACCTCTTGCCTGCGGTGATCGGCCGGCAGGGCGAGTTGCTCAAGCTTGCGGCGAAGACGGCAAATCACTGGCAGGATGGTGGTGCCAAGGCTCAGGTTGAGGCGATGAAAACCGTGCGCGCTCAAACCTTGGAGAACTACGGCGGCGAGCAGTGGGTGATCAACAAGGCGATCCACTACAACGAGTGGGCGAGCTTCAGCCAGCAGGAATTCCGTGCTGTCGTCGAAGCGTTCAAGAGCTTGCTCGCACAGTTCCGGTGCCCGAAAAGTGGCTGCGAGTCCTGGCTCTATGTGATGCCGAGGAAGGGAAATCCTGAAATTCTGCGTTGTCGGTGCATGGGGATCAATCTGGATCTCAAACTCCAATAGGTAAGCGCTCTTGGCGGACCCGACGATGGGCAAGCTGATCGTGACCGATGGTGTTAAGGAGTAGGGGGCAGCCAGCACTCGTTTCGAATATCGGGAACATCCTTGGATGAAGACCTTGTATGTACAAGATCCAATGAATCAGGAAATCTGGCAGCAGTTACTTTCACTTGAGAACCGAGACGTAACGCAACAGCGATTCGAGCGAATCCATTCGAGGGAACTAAACGCACGTCGTGCGCGAGAGATCAACGCCGCCGCGAAACAGGCACGCGAGTACTTCAGGAATGCGAACAACGCAAACTATTCAGTTCGCCCGCTTCTGACGTTTTACGGCGTTGCCTGCTTGAGCCGAGCCCTTCTGCTGTTGCTCAAGGTCGATGGCGGAGAAGAAGGATTGACTGCCAGTCACGGTCTAGAAACCGTGGGTTGGGGCGATGTGATGTCGGGCGATACCGCAGCAGGATTGGCGAAATTAGGCGAACTAAGGATCCGGAGGCGGGCTGGATTATTCTCTGATTTCGTAACGCACACAAAGAACAGGATTTCCATTCACGTGAGTTCGGGGGGTGTTGATTGGCGTCTTTGCTATGACATTCCGGAACCTAGCGGCGCCCTCTCAGTAGCTGACTTGTGGAGTGCGCCCCGTGAACTGGAGAGTTATTTCCCTAGGATTAGTACAGGCCGATCAGCGGGTTTCATGTTCACAAGAGCGTCTTCAAACTCATTCGGCGGAACGTAGCCGATAGAGGAGTGAAGGCGCTTGAAGTTATAGACTTCCTCGATGAAGAAGGGAAGCCTTTCGATCACGTCGTCGTAGGTTTCATAATTCCATAAGTGAACCTCCTCGTATTTGAGAGTCTTGTAGAACGACTCGATGAATGCATTGTCGTAGGGATTGCCCTTGGCAGACATGCTGATCTGGACCCCGTGTTCACCGAGTAGGTCGACATAGTCGGCCGAAGCGTACTGGCTGCCGCGGTCTGAGTGGTGAATGCAGTCGGGACCAGGCCGCCGAGAGTCGAGAGCCATGCGAAGAGCGGCGACGCACAGGGCGCTGTCGATCCGCTTGGAGATCGCCCAACCGACGATCCTGCGAGAATACAGATCCAGAATCGCCGCCAGATAGACGAAGCTGGAGCGAATCCGGATGTAAGTGATGTCGGCGACCCACACTTCGTTGAGTGCACGAACCTTCCGATTCTTGATCAGATTCGGATAGATCGGTAGTTGGTGTTTCGAATCGGTGGTCCGTATGAACGCACGCCAAACGATGGGTCCGAGATCGTACTTGCCCATTACGCGGCGAACACGTTTGGCGTTGACCTGGATGCCACGACGGTCCAGTTCCCGCACGATGCGACGGTAGCCGTAACCCGGGAATTCAGCATGAATGTCGTCGATCTGGAGACGCAGTTTCTCATCCTCGGCTTCACGCCGCTGCCGGTCCGATCGGTCCGGCTTGTAGTAGTAGCTGCTGGGCGCCAAGCCGGTCACTTGGCACGCTTTCGAAACTGATCCAAGTTGTTCGAGGTGATCGCGGACGTATTGGCGCTTTTCCGCTGTCGAACCCAAACTTGCAGTTTTTTTAGGTGTTCGATTTGCATGACCAGGTCGCCGATCTTCGCCTTCAGCTTCTCGTTCTCGGCTTCCAATTGGCGCTCCTGTCGGGACGGCTGGTCTGCCAGAGCGCTGACGTTGCTGCGATACTGTTTTCGCCACCGTTCGATCAGGCTTCGCGAAATTTGATACTCGCGTGCGGCCTGGGCCATCGTTACTTGCCCGGTCTCGACCTGTTCGACCATCTGGCGTTTGAATTCGGGTTCGAACTTTCGACGGATTTTTCCCATTTCGAATATCGGTGTCCTTTGCGACCGGCCCAAAAACGACTCGCGCGAGAGGCTGTGGAAAATGCCACGTCTGATGGAAATCCGTAAACAACACGGATTCCCACAGCCGTTTGGAAAAGCCTCGCAAAAAACGCTCTGCTTTACCACATTTTCCACAGCCTCGACGGCGGGCTCTCATTCCACTCGTTTCAGGCCGTCGCTCTATGCCGATAATTCTGTACTAAACTTTTGGGAAAAGTCTCCAGTCGGAAGGGCGCACTCAATTGTTCTCTCGGATTCCCGATCTGCGGAGTGACTATTCAAACGTCTCTGATGTGATCCGATACGCGGCGGTGAAGGAAATGACGTATAGCAATGAGAAGGGTTTTCGAGCACGCGTGCGTGAGGAACCGTTTCTGTTATTCAAATCCGTTTACGAAAATGTCGGCTATGCAGCCACCTGCGGAAAAGATGGTTGGTGCACTGTTATATGTGACGCGGAGACGTTTGCTAAAGAACTGCCAATGCTCATTCACACCTACGTGCATAAAATCTTTGGGTCGATCCCTGAGTTGTTCATTGCTGAGCCGTTTTCTGGCGGTGCTCGTTATTCTCAATTGTGCATCACATACATGGTTTCATACATTTTAGGGATGTTGGTTCGCTATTACCCCACTCATTGGATTTCACTCATCCAAGGCGACAAGGGAGATGTTCTGTGGCCAACAATGAATCGCGCGCAGCACTTTGTCGAGCATTCTTATCCTGAATTGGTCGCGGAATTAATCAACGATGTTGTCAAGACATCGGATTCCTAACAGCCCCTAGCAGGTACTTGTTCGGAGGTCGAGAAGGCGCACCAGGCGCAAGAACAAGGGCTTTTATGCGGCAACATCCCGCCCGCAGAGTTCGAGCAGATGTACTATCAGCAGCAACAGTCCCGCCTCGTCGAGGCGGGACTCAACTAAAACTGTCTCCGGAAAACCCGGGGAGGTTTACTTCTTCAAACGTTAGTGGACGATACTGTTTCCATCTTCAAGGATTTCGAGATCAATGATGGTACTTTGGTTTCGCACAAGAAATGCTGCGACCCGCAACGCGGCACACGAGCCAATGGAGGCGGCCCCAGTCGCCCGACGGTAGTCTAAGAAGGGCGATGAACCAATCTGCGAGCAAAGAGCGCACGCGCACGGACTCCCACCCCACACGTGGCTTGGTGAAAGCCGTCGAGAGCCTTCGACAGCAGCTCCTCGATGTCGGGAAACGCAACAAGCTCATCAACGCGCCGATTAGGAAGGATCGCGCCAAGCAGCTCACCATTGAGGACGAACTCGCTGACGAGGTATTCAAGATCTACCTCCAAGGCAAGAGCATGACCTTCCAGCCGGCGCAAGGCGAAGCTTCGGCGGACTCGGACGACGAGTCCGTATTCCTGCCAACCGAAGATGTCGAACCCGGCACGGCCGTAGCCGCCCATCACAGCGACAGGAAGCTGCAGACGCGACTGACGGCCGACCGCTTACAGAAACAGTTGCTCGCGCTTTACCGCGACGCTCAAGCCATTGAGGAGGAGCAGGGAATCAGCGTCCTGTTCCTCGCGCTGGGGTTTCTCCGCTGGTACGAGAGCGATGCGTCGCAGATCGAGAGGTTCGCTCCGCTGATCCTCCTGCCGGCCGACCTCGAGCGGGACAGCGCCCGGGGCCGGTTCAGGCTGGCCTTCAGGGACCAGGACTTGGAGCCGAATCTTTCGCTCCGCGCGCTCCTTTCAAGCGATTTTGGCCTGACGCTGCCGGACTTCTCTGAAGGTGACGCGTGGCTTCCCTCGGAGTACTTCAGACTGGTCCAGTCGGCGGTGTCCTCCAAGGCTCGGTGGAAAGTGCGTCCCGACACCATCGAACTCAGCTTTTTTTCGTTCGGCAAGTTCCTGATGTGGAAGGACCTGACGCTGGGAGGTGTGCAGAATGGCGAAGACAGGAACGAGCTCCTCGAGCGTATCCTGGTTGGAGGATTCGAGCCGGGACCCAGCATCTTCGCGCCCGACGAGAACCTCGACAAGCGCTTTCCCGACCCCAGGGACCTCGGGCACATTCTCGATGCCGATACGTCGCAGACCCAAGTCATAGCCGCCGCACGCGAAGGCAGGAGCCTCGTCGTGCAGGGCCCGCCGGGTACGGGGAAGTCCCAGACGATCGCCAACATCATCGCAGCTGCCGTCAAGGACGGGAAGCGGGTGCTCTTCGTAGCCGAGAAACGCGCTGCGTTGGACGTCGTACACGACCGCCTGGAGAAGTGCGGCCTAGGACCGCTTTGCCTTGAGCTGCACTCGCACAAGGCCAACCGCCGGCACATCTACGAGGAGCTCAAGCGAACGCTGGATCTGGGCGAGCCGAAAGCGGTCAACGAAGATTGGTACCAGCGAGTCCGGCTGGTGCGAGACGAGCTGAACCAGATGTCCGCGGTGATGCACAGGGTCGACGAGGCGACGGGAGAAACGCCGTACGGAGTGATCGGAAAGATAGCCCAACTCGACGAAGGGGAATGTCCCAGGCCGGACTTTTGCATCGCCGGGGCCGATGCTTGGAGCGGCGAAGGTTTCGACGTGCGGGCCAGAGCCGTTGTGGCCCTGGCAGCGTTGATGACGGAACACGGTCGCGAGCGCGATCATGTTTGGCGCGGCACCCGGAGGCGCCTCTCTGAGATCGACCGGCAACGACTGGTGGAGCGCTTGCGGGACGGCCTCGCCCGCTTGGCCACTCTCCATGCCGCGCTTCGCGCCGCCTCCTCCGCTGCCAGCGTCGAGGGCGCCGGATCCGTCAGGGCGGCTACGGGCGTCGCGGAACACCTTGATACCCTGGACGCCATGCCCGGGTCCGTACCGGGCCTGTTGGCAACGGAAGCCGTCGTGGATCAACCGACGACCGCGCTGGACCTGTGCGAGAACGTCGCCAACGCCCAGGAGCTCAAAGCGAATCTCGTGACCGAGGTTGTCGACGAGGCGTTCGATCTCGACTGGAGCGAGGTCAGGATGAAGATCTCCCGCCATGGCCGATCATGGTTCCGATGGCTGATCGGAGACTACCGAAAGGCGGCCGCGCGACTGCGGTCCGTCCAGCGCTCAGACCTGCCGAAAGACCTCGATGGGCGGATGGCAATCGTTGACCGGCTCATCGAGTACCGCAAGCGAGTTCGCAGAATTGAGATGGACACCCGCTTGGGGCGGGAATTCCTGGGCCGCGCCTGGAGAGAGGAAGAAACCGAACTGACGTCCTCGCTCCCGGGAATCCGGTGGATTGTCTCGCAGGCGAGCAGGCTGGGCTCAGCCGTTGCGGTGAAGCGGCAGGTTGATTTGGTTCCGCCCGAGCGCGACCTGCGGGACATGGCGGAGGCCCTGCGCCACGCCTGCACAGCCTGGATGGACACATGGCGCGGGATCGTCGAGTTCGTGGATCTCGATCCGAGGGTGGCGTTCGGCTCCGAGCGCATCGAAGAAGCCGACCTCGCCGAAGTGCGCTCTCGGCTCGGCTCGTGGAACGCCGAGACCAATTCCATCGAGGGATGGCACCGCCTGAGTGCGGCGGCACGCCAGGTCTCCGAACTGGGGATGGACGAGATCAGGCACCGGCTGGCGGACGGGCGCTTGCGGGCCCTCGACGCACTGACTACGCTGGAATTTGTTCGAGCGGAGGCCGTGTGGAATCGCATGCGCTCGGAAGAGTCTCGCCTGGAATCGATCGACGGGACGGAACGAAGCAGCAAGATCGAAGAATTCAAAGAACTTGACCAGAAGCTCCAGGGACTTGCTTCCCAAGAGGTCACGCTTCGGCACTTCCAGTCGCTGCCAACCGGTTCTGCCGGTCAGGTCGGGATCGTGCGGGGTGAAGTGGCCAAGAAGACCCGTCACATGCGGATTCGCCAGCTGCTCGACAAGGCGGGCGAAGCAGTCCTGGCGATCAAGCCTGTGTTCCTGATGAGTCCGCTTTCGGTAGCCCAGTACCTGAAAACCGGGCGCTTGACATTCGACCTGCTCTTGATCGACGAGGCGAGCCAAGTGCGGCCGGCCGACGCGATGGGCGCGATCATGCGGTCTCGCCAAGTCGTTGTGGTTGGGGACCAGAAGCAGCTGCCCCCAACCTCTTTTTTCGACAGGCAGGTGGGGGGCGACGAGGAAGGGGCCGATCTAGATGACCCCGCGGAGATCCAGGCGTCCCAGGTGGGCGACATGGAGAGCATCCTGTCTCTGTGCGAATCGAGAGCGATGGCCGGCGGGATGCTTCGCTGGCACTACCGTTCCAGGCACCCGTCCCTGATCCAGGTGTCAAATCACGAGTTCTATAACGACAGCCTGATCTGTCCGCCCAGCCCGGACAAGGCAGGCCGGCAGACTGGACTGACCTTTGTCCACGTGGAGGGCGTGTACGAGCGCGGCGGGAAGCGTAACAATCCCAAGGAGGCGGAGGCAGTGGCCGATCAGGTGCTCGCGCACGCCCGCAAGCACCCCGACGAAACGCTTGGAGTGGTGGCGCTGTCGGTGGCGCAGCGAGACACGATCCGTAACAAGATCGAGTTCATGCGGGCCGAGTATCCCGAGCTCGAGGCGTTCTGCAAGGAGGGCAAGGATGACGCGTTCTTCGCGAAGAACCTCGAGAACGTCCAGGGCGACGAGCGTGACGTGATCTTTATTTCGATCTGCTACGGTCAGGATGCTGGCGGCTACATGTCGCAGAATTTCGGTCCGGTCTCCAGCGAAGGTGGGGAACGGCGTCTCAACGTCCTCTTTACACGATCCAAGAAGCGCTGCTGCGTGTTCTCTTCCATACGCCATTCCGACATCCGGATCGACGCGACCAAGCATGCCGGCACGAGAGTCCTCAAGCGGTACCTGAAGTACGCCGAAACCGGCGACTTGGACATTCCGGTGCTCACCGGCGCTGAAATGGACAGCCCCTTCGAGGAAGCGGTGGCGAAGGCATTGCGGAACCACGGCTACCGGGTAGCCGCGCAGGTAGGGTCGGCGGGATTCAGGATTGACCTGGCAGTATACGACCCGGACGACGAGGGGCGGTTCCTTCTGGCGGTGGAGTGCGACGGTGCGCGGTACCACTCGTCAAGCTGGGCACGGGAACGGGACAGATTGCGCCAACTGGTCCTGGAGCAGAAGGGCTGGAGGTTCCATCGGATCTGGAGCACGGACTGGTTCTACAACCGGAATACCGAGATGGCCAAACTGATGGAAGCGATCGAGACGGCTCGCTTGGACAGAGATCCGGGAATACGGCAGAAGCCGGTTGCGCCGCGTCCGGAGGTGGAGCGAGCGAAACCGGCCGAAGCCAAGCCGGAACAAACTCCATACGTCGAAGCGGACTTCGTAATCGAGAGATCCCAGCACAGCAACCTGCACGAAACCGCGCCCGGCGATCTCGCGAAATACGTCGCGCACATTGTCGAGACGGAGGGCCCTGTTCATATTGAAGAAGTCGCCAGACGCCTGAGCCGACTCTGGGGATACCAGCGGAGCGGATCGCGGATCCAGGCTTCCGTGCGGTCCGCCGCCGACCTCGCCACGCGGCGAATGGCAATCCAGTACGTTGACGGAGAGGAGCGTCGCTTTCTCGACCGGTGCGACCGGACCGAGAAGGTCGCCGTCCGGGATCGGAGTGAGGTCAAGGCCGCGACGCTGCGCAAGGTCGAGATGATCCCTCCCACGGAGATCCGCGAAGGCATCCTGATGGCGGTGGGGCGCAATATCGGCATCAACGCTGCGGACTGCGCGAGGGATGTTTCGCGGATGCTGGGCTTCAAGTCGCTCAGCGCCGACTTGCGTCATTGCGTTTCCGACGTCTCAACCAAGCTGGTCGCCGAAGGTAGCTTGACGCTGGTGCAGGAGGAACTCCGGCTTCCCGGGGGCAGGAACGACTCAGGCCCTTCTTGAGCTCGCGGCTCGGGCGTTCAGGCAGTCCGGCAGGGTCAAGTCGAAAACCCAGGAGTGCCTCCCGCTGGTTGTGTTGCAACTTTGGACAACGGCGACTGGTAACCTGAAGCGATCATGAAAAAGACAATCCGACCGGCGATCTTCAAGTGGCGACAAACCGAGCCTGAGGTGATTCTTTGCGCTGTGCGCTGGTATCTGCGGTACTCGCTCTCGTTCCGCGATGTCGAAGAACTGCTCAACGAGCGCGGCCTGGCGGCGGACCACACGACAATCTGGCGCTGGGTTCAGCGCTACGGTCCTGAACTGGAGGCGCGGCTGCGCCGTCATCTCAAGCCAACCCATAAGTCCTGGCGTGTGGATGAGACCTACGTTCGTGTCAAGGGCCGTTGGTGCTACCTCGACCGCGCCATCGATTCCACAGGAGCCACGATCGATTTGGTGCTCTCCGGGTTACGCGATGCCGCTACGGCTAAACGCCTGTTCCGCAAGGCGCTGGCGGATCCGTCGCATCGACAGCCCCGCGTCATCAACACGGACCAGGCGCCCCTCTACGGCTCTGCGATTTCAGGAGTGAAGCAGGAAGGAATCCTGCGCCGCCGTTGCCGCCACCGGCCTGTCCAATACTTGAACAACATCCTGGAGCAGGATCATCGGGCGATCAAACGACGCGTGAAGGCGAAGCAGGGCTTTCGTGAATTCCACGCAGCGCGGCGAACGATCCAGGGATACGAAGCCATCCACATGATTCGGAAGGGTCAGGCGAGGTGGGTGAGCGGTTCGGATGTTCGGCAACAGATTCAGTTCATCAACCAGCTGTTCGAGGTCGCTGCATGAGACGGAGCTCGGTCGATCCAACCCGTCGCTCTTTTGCCGCTTTTTGAAAGTTGCAACACAACCCATGGAAACGTGCCCAGGAGACGCGACGTGCTGACACGGCAGAAAACAGTGTTAAGCCTTCTGACGCAGGTCGGCAGGCCGCTCTCGCCGACCGTCTTTGTGAAGCTCGTCTTTCTTCTCCGGCAGGAAACCGACCTGGAGAGGGACCGGAGCTTCTACAACTTCGTTCCCTATGACTTCGGGCCGTTCTCGTTCACCCTCTACTGGGACCTCGGAAGCCTCCGGCAGAACGGGTACGTGACGACCGAAGAAGAGCGCATCGCACTCTGCGGGAGTACCCTCAAGCTGGCGGAGAAGCAGGTCGAAGAGCTTCCTGCGTCCATCCGGTCTGCGGTGGCCGACGTCCTGAAGCGCTACGGAAAGATGAACCAGAAGGCGCTGATCCGGGAGGTCTACGGCAGGTATCCGTGGTTCGCCCTCAACAGCAAGCTGCCCGAGCGGGACTCTGTGTCGGTCCGGCGACCCAAGAAGGCTCGCCCCGCCGTCTACACGGTCGGCTACGAAGGGCGATCCGTGGATGCCTTCTTTAACGATCTCCTGAAGCGCGGCATCCACGTAGTCGTCGACGTCCGAGCGAACCCGGTATCCCGTAAGTACGGATTCTCCAGGCTGCGCTTGGACGAGTTCTGCAAGAAGCTGGGGCTTCAGTATCGCCATGTGCCGACGTTGGGAATTCCAGGGACCGCGCGCGCTGGATTGAACGGCTTCACATCCTACCAACGCCTGCTCAAGAGATACGAGGAGGCGATGCTGCCTGAACGTTCTGCCGAAGTGCAGGACGTAGGTCGCCTCATGCACCGGCAGCCGTCGGTACTCGTCTGCGTGGAGAAGGATGTCCGGTGCTGCCACCGAAGTCGCCTGGCAGAAGCCGTGGCGCGTGAGACCGGCCTGGAGGTGGTTCACCTATGATGGCCAGCACGCACGAAAAAGAGCGGCTCAAGGTTCTCATCACCGTGAAGACCTATCCGATCCCGTCGGCGAAGTACGACGAGTTGGTCTGCACGGCCGGCGTGACAGAGAGCGGAGACTTCGTCCGTTTGTATCCGATCAACTTCCGCGACTTGCCCTTCAGCCAACAGTACAAGAAGTACCAGTGGATCGAGGTCGTGGCGAAGAAGCACCGGGGGCGTGACGTGCGCAGGGAGAGCTACCGTCCCGACTCCGACACAATCCAGATTATCGGTGAGCCCATCAAGAGCAACCCGGGGAACTGGGTCGAGCGCGCTCGCTATGCCTTGGCGAAGAAGGCGCGTTCCATGGAGGAACTGAACGACCAGCGGGAGGCCGACCGGACGTCTCTGGGCATTTTCAAGGCCAAGAAGGTCCACGATCTGGTGATTTCCGCCGATGATCCTGACTGGAAGGCGGGATTCAAGGCGGCGCTTCAGCAAGCGAGGCTGTGGGACGACCGGAAGGTCAGCAAGGTACCGCCGCGCAAGGTGCCGTTCAAGTTCCACTATCGGTTCGAGTGCGATGATCCGCGGTGCAGGGGTCATCGGATGATGATCGAGGATTGGGAGGTGGGGGCGCTTTTCTGGCGGCTTGTGGACCAGGGGCTTTCTCACAAGGATGCGGCGGACAAGGTCAGAGAGAAGTTCTTGGGCGAGCTATGCGGGCCGGACAAGGACACCCATTTCTTCGTGGGGACCATCTTGGCCTATCCGAAGACCTGGGTGGTGATCGGGGTCTTCTACCCGAAGATCCAGCCCGAGAAGCGCAAGGCCGCGACGGGCCCTGTTCTTTTCGATATGGAGGCAAACCCTTGAGTACGCGGGCCCTCCGTCCCTAGACCGACTTCGTGAAGCTGCACTAAAAACCTGCGCAGGACTCGATCTAAGCGGCGATCTCTATCCAGTCTGATCGGTATACCTCCTAAACAGTCCTGAAGTGCCGATCCCCGTTGGCCGCGCGGAAGCGGCCGCCTCTAATGGGCCGCTGACTCAACCCCTACATGTAGGAGTGCTCCGGTGCCGGTCGGCCCGGCTCGAGCAGCGGCGTCCACAAGATGTAGTATCGAGATTCGGTCTCCACTCGGGTCCGTATCGATCTGCTCCGCGCCGCGCTCGACCTGGTCGACCGGCTGCCAGCTCTCGCGTCGGCTGACGCTAAAAAAAACGGCGCGAAGAACCCGCCGCCAGAAGGCGCGGACCGTTACGCGGCTTCGTTGTCCTCGGTCGTTTCGGCGTTGCGCGTGACGATCAGGCTGTGGGCCTGGTCGGCCAGCTTGGCGAGGGTGAGAAGGTGGTTGAGGCCGAAGCCGTCGGTGGTCTTCCACTGGTCACCGTCGCGGTAGAGGCGCGTGAAGGTGACGTTTTGCCAGCGATGACGAATGCCGAAAGTATCTGGCCACCTTACATACAGGGAACTGGTCACGTAACGTCATTGGGTCCCTACCCACCCAATAACGGGCTAGACACGCCAATAAAATCCAGTATTCTGCCGAGAAGCCATACCCCCAATCTGAACAAACCACCCATTGAAACAAACATTAAACCGATCGCAACAATTCCGAAAACTACCCCAAACGGAAATAAGAGAATCCACAATAAGACTTGCTTTACAGTCGTATCGTCGTCAACCCTGTAGTCCAAAACAGAACGCAGATTCTCGGATTTGATTCCAGTTAAACCACTACTTAATTGACCGACGAAAGACCGCGATCCGTACAAGATCGCCACCAAGCCACCCACGACCATGAAAACGTTGTGCCAGCGCCAATCCGCTAGCCATCGCTGCCAGACTGCCCAATCGTCTATCATGCCGGGAATTCCGAACACAATAAGCGCAATGCCGAATGCGGCCGAGATCGCTTTCCATACCATTTGGACATGCTATGCCACTCATCCGGTTGAATCACATGCATAATCACCAATCCAACCGCCCACGGTAAGGACGAAAATGCCGCCAGCGAGTCCGGCTGGGCTGCGGCCGTAGGCCATGACTAGGTGCATGACGTAGCCCGCCAGAAGCGCGACGAAAGCACCGAAGGCGAGCAGCATCAAACGGGTTCTGGTGCAGATAGCGAAGGGACTTGGCGATAATGGGATATGGCGCATCGCAAAACTGAACGGAATCCCCTATTTGCCGGACGTTGGTTCGAAGACGACATCATTCTCCTCTGCCTTCGCTGGTATTTTCGCTTCAAATTGAGTTACCGAGACTCGGTTGTAATGTTAGGTGAGCGGGGTTTATCGATTTCGCACACCACGATCTTGCGTTGGGTGGTTCGCTATGCCGAAACCTGCGGAGAGCGTTGGAGCCGATTCGAGCGACCGGTGGGTGGGAGTTGGCGAGTTGATGAACCGTTAATCAAGGTGCGAGGCCAGTGGATGTATCTGTACCGCGCCGTGGACGGGTAGGGCAACACGGTGGAGTTCTTTCTCAGCCGCACACGTGGCATCGCGGCGGCGAAGGCATTCTTTCGCAAGGCACTGAAGCATCATCGGGAGCCACACAGCATCACCCTGGATGGCCACCAGCCGAGCCATAGCGCCCTGCGGCGCATGGGAATGAACGGTGAGTTCAACTTCCGGGGGCGGAACCCGGTGAAGATTCGTTGCTGTCAATACCTGAACAACGTTGTGGAGCAGGACCACCGCCGGGTGAAGGGGCGATTGCGCCCGATGTTGGGATTCAAGACGTTCTACAATGCGCGACGCGTCATTATCGGCATCGAACTGGCGCAGAAGATTCACAAACGCCAGTTCGCAATTCCGATCCCATGGCGGTCGAATCCCGCGGTGATCTGGCGGCACGTCATGGCAGCATAGTCCGCATCGACGCGGCGCACTCCTGATCTTATCGCTCCGACAATCCTATCTGCACCAGAACCCCCCGTGAGACAATCGCCGGTCCGAAAAATTGTTGGAGAGGGACAGCAATAATGGCTGCTGCCCTGTGGCTCGGAATGGCCTGCGGAATTGGAGCCCGGGCGCAGGGACGCGAGGTACTTCTGGGCGACCTGGGAGCGGACATGGAAGGTGTTAACGATCGCGAAAAAGTGAAGTGTTCTGGACGAGCGCCGACACGTAAGTCGTGATTTTCTTCCTCGCGAATGTCGAATTCCGAGCCTGTCCGGTCGAAGGGCGGAAAACTATAGCAGAATTGTCAAGCGCGCGGAAGCGTGATCTGTCACGCAACGTCGCCCAAGCTGCACGACTGGTCGGAAAGCCCCGGCAAAGAGCCTCGCAAGGCCTCGGCGATGATGATGAGCGTTCAGAGTCTCGGCGTTTGTTCAGATTCATTCACTTTCTGGTGATCGTTTACAATGGAAGGGAGCAGGCTGTGGCGTACCGCGGGTCAGCGACGACGGGTTGCTCGTCTACGTCGCCCAGGCACCCAATATGATCTCCGTCTATGAGACGGCCACGTACTGCAGGGGGCGGTCGTGGATGACATGTCGTCAATGTATGAGGTAATGAGTCGGGATGTGCGCCCGCTATCGCGGGCGCGCCGAGGGGCCGAGGGAAGGTGCGATGGTGTCGGATCTGACGCGATATCCGGGTCCCCGTCGGGCGTGGCCCGTGCTGGCCGCGGTGGTCATTTATGCGAGTCTTGGAGCCGACGCTGTCGCGCAGGCTAGCGTTACGACTGATCGGGAGGCGCTGGTGGTGTTGTATAACGCGACCGGCGGTGAGGCCTGGACGAACAGCACAAACTGGAAGACGGGCGCGCCGCTGCGCGAGTGGTACGGGGTGAGAACCGGCGCTGGTGGCCGGGTCACGACGCTGGATCTCTTCGATAATGCATTGACGGGGTCGATTCCGGAGGAACTGGGGAGTCTGTCCAACCTCGAAGTACTGTCTCTCACTAGGAACGAGTTGACGGGGTCGATTCCGGAGGCGCTGGAAAGCCTATCCAACCTCGAAGTGCTGGCTCTCGGCGGCAACGCATTGACGGGGCCGATTCCGGAGGAACTGGGGAGTCTGTCCAGCCTCGAAGTGCTGTATCTCAGTAGGAACGAGTTGACGGGGCCGATTCCGGAGGAACTGGGGAGTCTGTCCAGCCTGAGAGAGCTGTATCTCTGGGGGAACGAGTTGACGGGGCCGATTCCGGAGGAACTGGGGAGTCTGTCCAGGCTCGAAGAGCTGTATCTCAGTAGCAACGCATTGACGGGGCCGATTCCGGAGGAACTGGGGAGTCTGTCCAGCCTGAGAGAGCTGTATCTCTGGGGGAACGAGTTGACGGGGCCGATTCCGGAGGAACTGGGGAGTCTGTCCAACCTCGAAGAGCTGTATCTCAGTAGCAACGCATTGACGGGGCCGATTCCGGAGGAACTGGGGAGTCTGTCCAACCTCGAAGTGCTGTCTCTCAGTAGGAACGAGTTGACGGGGCCGATTCCGGAGGAACTGGGGAGTCTGTCCAGCCTCGAAGAGCTGTATCTCAGTAGCAACGCATTGACGGGGCCGATTCCGGAGGAACTGGGGAGTCTGTCCAACCTCGAAGAGCTGTCTCTCAGTAGCAACGCATTGACGAGGCCGATTCCGGAGGAACTGGGGAGTCTGTCCAACCTCGAAGAGCTGTCTCTCAGTAGGAACGAGTTGACGGGGCCGATTCCGGAGGAACTGGGGAGTCTGTCCAGCCTGAGAGAGCTGTATCTCTGGGGGAACGAGTTGACGGGGCCGATTCCGGAGGAACTGGGGAGTCTGTCCAACCTCGAAGAGCTGTCTCTCAGTAGCAACGCATTGACGGGGCCGATTCCGGAGGAACTGGGGAGTCTGTCCAACCTCGAAGAGCTGTCTCTCAGTAGCAACGCATTGACGGGGCCGATTCCGGAGGAACTGGGGAGTCTGTCCAACCTCGAAGAGCTGTCTCTCAGTAGGAACGAGTTGACGGGGCCGGTTCCGGAAGCGTTGGGAAGCCTGTCCAACCTGAGAGAGCTGTATCTCTACAACAACGGGTTGACTGGGCCGGTCCCGGACTGGTTGGGGAACCTGTCCAACCTCGAAGTGCTGTCTCTCTCGTACAACTGGGGCGTGTCGGGCGAGCTCCCGGACGGTCTGCGCCTGCCGCATCTTCGTGAACTGGATATCGGGGTGACCCAGGCGTGCGCGCCGGCCGGTTGGCGCGCCTGGGTGCGGACGATCGATTTCTTTGGGGCGTTGTGCGAGGTGGAGGCAGATGTGACGATCGACGTGGCGGTCGTGTATACGCCCGCGGCCCGCAAGGCGGCCGGGGGTACTGCGGCGATTGAGGCGGTGATCGACCTGATGATCGCCGAGACGAACCAAGCCTACGCGGCGAGCGGGGTGCGTCACAACATGGCGTTGGTGGCCTGGTCCGAGGTGCCGTACGCCGAGACGGGCGATTCTTCCATCGATCTTGACCGTCTCAGGGATCCCTCGGACGGCCACATGGACGAAGTGCACGCCCTGCGCGAGGCCAGCGGGGCCGACCTTGTGCATCTGCTCTTCGAGGAGGGCGACCTTGGCGGCATCGCTTACCGCGGCGGTCCTTTTGGCCTCAGTTGCCGACGATGTGGTGGCCAAGTCTTCGCGCATGAGACGGGGCACAACATGGGGCTGCGCCACGACCGGTATCAGGCACACAACGATGATGAAGACAAGTCGTTGTCGTCTCATCCGGCGTACGGTTATGTGAACCAGCGGACGTTCGACGCAGGCGCTCCTCCGTCCAGTGCGTGGAGGACGATCATGGCGTATGAGAAGCAGTGCACCGACGCCAACAAGCGCTGCCCGAGGTTGTCCCGTTTCTCGAATTCGCGACAGACCTGGCAGGGTGACCCGCTGGGCGTGCCCTTTGAAGTGGGTGTATCCGGCGTAGACGGTCCAGCCGATGCCGTGGCGGTCCTCAACACCACGGGTCCAGCCGTGGCGTTGTGGCGAGACCGCCCCGCGACAGGGACCGAATCGTTTTCCATTCCGAACCGTGGAGGCCAATCCATCACGAGTGGTGGAACGGGGGAGACCGTGCGGGTGGGCTATGGGGGAATCCGCGCGGGAGCGGGTTCAACCACGCCTTCCGGGATTGCGATCTTTCAATTCAGGGACAGCGAAGGCGTGCTCATTTCCGAAGCGGGTGTTCCGGCATCCGAGCCTGTCCAGGAAGGGCGGATCTTTGCCGAGGTGAACGGCCCGGTCAATACGGGCCTGGCGATCGCCAATCCGAACGACGGGCCGGCAACCATCCGCTTCTATTTCACCGACACCAGCGGCGCCCGTTTCGCTGAAGGTAGTTTCGAACTCGGTGCGCACCGGCAGACGGCGAAATTCCTGGATGAGGCGCCATTCAACGGTGGACCCTCCGTATTGGGGACCTTTACGTTTACCTCATCGCTGCCGGTCGCTGTCGTCGCCCTCCGTGGATTCACCAACAAAGCCGGCGAGTTCCTGATGACGACCCTCCCGGTCGCGCCCCTGTCGTCAACCTCCTCGGATACGGTCTACTTTCCCCATTTCGCGGACGGCAACGGGTGGGCGACCCAGGTCATTCTCGTGAACCCGACGGATCGGACGATCGCGGGGACGGTCGCGTTCCTGGGACAGGGGAGCGATACGGCGGCGGCCTCGCCCGTGGTCCTGACGCTGGACAGTGGTTCGACGAGGTCGAACTTCGATTATTCGATTCCTCCTAGTAGCGCTCAGAGATTCACGACCGCGAACCCTCCCGGCGGACTGGCCGTTGGTTCGGTGAGAGCGACACCCGACAGAGGAAACACAGCCCCCGCGGGCTTGGTCGTCTTTTCTTTTGCTCCAGGGAAAAAGACGCTTTCCGAAGCCGGCGTGCCCGCCCTGCCCAAAGGGTCGGCATTCCGTGTCTATGTGGAAGCGTCCGGGATAGCTGGCCAAACAGGCTCGATCAGAAGCGGACTGGCCATCGCCAACACGGGGGTCACATCCAATACGGTGACCCTGGAGGTGACCCGTCTGGATGGATCACTGGCGGTGCCCCCGGCCACACTGGCGCTTCCGCCCTCAGGCCAGATTGCCCGTTTTATCGACGAGATATTTACACTGCCGGACAACTTTTCCGGACTGCTCCGGGTCACCTCCACGGGCGAGGTCGCCATGGTTGGGCTGAGATTACGCACCAACGAAAAGGGAGAGATCAAGATGACGACGACCCCGCCATCCAACGAAACGGGTGCTTCGACCACGGCTGATTTGTTCTTCCCGCATCTCGCGGACTCGGGGGGGTGGTCCACACAGTTCATCCTGTACAGCGGCACAGCTGGTCAGGCCGCGTCCGGAACATTGCGTTTCATCGATGCGTCTGGGCAACCGCTGGATCTGCCCATCACCCAACCCTGAGCGGAGGGAGCGTATCGGGGCTGCACCACGACAGGGATGCGGTAGACTACGATGACGCGATGTTGTCGCGGGATCCGGCATAGCCCGCAGGCGTTCTTACGTCTTTGGCAGTTCGCGGCGGTGGGACACCGGGCTACAGGGAGCTGGGTCTGGAACAGCAGGGAGGTCCGTTGCAATGGATCATGCCGAACAGGTTTCGCAGTCGTTGACCGTCGCCGCTGGTCTTCGGCGTGCGACGCTGGCCGCCGTGCTGTTGGCGGCGACGCTGGCGGGCGATGTGGCGGCGCAGTCGATCGGCCTCTTCACGCCCGCCCTGCCGTCGCTGGCGGTCGCCGTTACGCGCGTTTCTCCGACACCGCTCGACGACCCACTGACATTGCGGCGCCGGCTTGTCACGATCGACCTCGGGCAGCTCACCCCGTCGACCACCGCACTCTCGTCAGCTGCCGAGCTCCCGGCGGCCCCGCCCGCTCCACTTGGAGTACTCCAATTGAACCTGTTCGATGATGCGGTGTTCACGGGCATCGTCGAGCGAACGGCGCCAACTTTTTCGGGGGGCCATGTGCTGTCAGGCCAATTGCTGGGCATCGAGTGGGGCACGCTGACACTGGTGGTGAACGGCGACGTGGTGGCCGGCACCATCCGGACGCCGGAGGCGACCTACCGCATCCGGCCAGCCGGGACCGGGCTGCACGCCGTCAGCCAGATCGATCCGTCGCAGCTGCCGCCTCTGGGCGAGCCGATACCCCGGCGGCCGCCCGGCGAAGGGCCGCCGCCGCGCTGACCGGCGGGGCGCGCCACAGCCGCTACGAGCTGCAGGTGTCGGACAACGGCACCTCGGGCTGGACCGATCTCGGCGGCGGCAGCCTCACCGGCATCACCTACAGCCACACAGGTCTTACGGCCGGCACGACGAAGCACTACCGGGTGCGGGCGCACAACTCCGCGGGTTCCGGCGCGTGGTCGTCGGTCGAGAGCGCCACCACGGCGGCGGGGCGGCCATCACGCGCTACGAATACGAGGCGATGCGAGTAGACGGTGGTGGCGGCGCTTGGCAAACCACCGGCGGTACGGCCACCAGCTACACGGTGACATACCTCGCTTTGACAACGTAAAAAGAGCCCACCCCGATCGAGTAAAAAGGACCCACCCCCCGGGTTAATAAGGGGCGCTTACGCCCGATGTTGGGTCCAAAACGTTCCACAATGCGCGGCGTGTGATTATCGGCATCGAGCTGGCGCAGAAGATTCACAAACGCCAGTTCGCAATTCCGATCCCATGGCGGTCGAATCCCGCGGTGATTTGGCGGCACGTCATGACAGCATAGTCCGCATCACCGTAGCGCACTCCTGGTTTTATCGCTCCGACAATCCTATCTGCACCAGAACCCAACAAAGGGCACTGTCAAGTTAACCGGAATTCACTCGTTTTCGACGCGAAATCAATTCTAGCCAGCACGAAACATCAGAGACTTGGCGGGCATATTAATCAGTGGGACATCCAGAAAATCAGTTAACTTGAAAGCGCCTGGTGCCTTACCGGGTTCCGTCGGTTCGCAGGGCTGAATACCGTTTGTCGATGAGTTCGCCCATTCGCTCGCGGCGGAATTCTAGAAAATCGGGAAGGTGGTCCATGCCGCCCACGGGCGCGTTCCACTGGAAGTTTTCGAGAGCCCAGTTCGGGTCTTCGCAGGGCTTTACCTCCAAGGGCGGCGGCACGATGCGGCATATGTTGCCGTAGAGCTGCAGCGCCCGCCTCTGGATGAGGCTCCGCAGGCTTGCCGAGAAGTCCGTGGGCCTCAGGAAAGCGCCCGGCGCATAGACCGAGTTCGCTGCGCTCGTGAACAACCCGTATAGCGGCACCAGCTCGTCCGCGGCTGGCGGGCGGTGCAACTCGTCCCGCCAGCGGTTCCCGTGCTTCTTATGGTCGAAGAGGTGCGCGAGTTGGTAGCCGTCCGGCCCTTGCTTGCGAAATGGCTTGCCGGTGAAGACGAACGCCCACAGATGCTTCGGGTAGTCGTTGTCGTCAAGCGCAAGGCATTGCGAGGGGGCTTCATCCGGCGCGGCCCGTTTCCGGAATACCGCAATCTCCGTGCTTCCGGCATAACGTCGAACCCCCGGAAAAGCGCAGGGCGAGCCTTCCCAGAGGTAGATGGCGGGATCTATGCCGAACGCTTCCAGCCGGGAGGACCACTCGGTCCCTAAGCGGCGGTTGTCTTCCGCGACCGCGTCGATTATGCCGGGATCGAGGAACCGCACGAACGGTGACATCGCCCGGGCAAGCTCAAGGAGCTCCTCGTCGTTCGGCTGCGGCCAGACCGGCCAGCGCGCTCCTGGTCGCCGAGTCCGCCGCTTTTGCGGCTTCCGCTTCGCCGGAGCCTCGGTCGAACCGGCCGTTCCGCCGCCCGCATTCCGAAAGTTGCGATAGAGGCTAACCGCGCTCTTCAGTGTCGCCGTGCCGTTGTAGATGTTGCCATTGATCGGGATTTTGTGCTTCGGCCCTCCTGGGTTCAGGCGGTCCATAAGTCCGGCCAGCCCGTCTACATCGTAGTGGGCATCCAGATCGCCCTCATAATGCTCGACTCGCCTGCAGTTGCTGATTCGACTGCCGACGGTCCCGGCGCTCCGTCCTCGCTCCAGCCAGCCTTTGAATCGCGTCTCCTGCATCCCGCGCGTCCCTCCTGCATCCGGTTATCAATGGCGGCCATGGCGACCGGCGCCAAGATTCGCCCTCGAACCGAAAGTGGCACGCCGCACTCACCTCCGTGGTCGTGCGGATACCGCTGCAACGCCCGCCGCCCGCGTTCCAGGTAGCGTCCGTCATATTGTCCAGATCCGCAGCGATCGCCGCATGGCTTGGCAGGCGGCT
The DNA here is from genome assembly GCA_965263045.1 of Terriglobia bacterium. Lineage (GTDB taxonomy): Bacteria > Acidobacteriota > Terriglobia > 20CM-2-55-15 > 20CM-2-55-15. Next base: position 50,139 of record CBDHGK010000039.1, on the reverse strand, counting down.
ACAGGGTACAACCAGCGCAGCCGGATAGAAACGCAGATCGGCCGTTGGAAGGGTGTCATCGGCCCCAAGCTCAAATCCCGCAGCTTCTCCAGGCAGATCACGGAAATCAAGGTCGGCCAGAAAGTTCGGAACACAATGACCGCACTCGGGCGGCCTGTGTTCGAACGCATCGCCTGACGCTACCGCTTGGGAAAGGGCGAATTCCATCCCCGCCCCGATCCATACGACAACGCTCTCAACCTCACCGGATCAAGCGGGGGTGGCCCGACTTGGACGCATTTGCATACACATAAATAGTGTGTATCCTAAAGATATTAAAGACAACGTGAGGTCCCAATGAACCAACGGCTCAATATCACCCTGCCGGAACAGACGGTCAGGATGCTTGATCGTGCTGTGCCTCGTGGCCAGCGATCGCGGTTGATTGACGAAGCCGTGACACGCTTCATCAAGGAACAGGGGAGAGCGAACCTTCGAAAGCAGCTGGCGCTTGGTGCGACAGCCAGATCCGAGCGTGACAGCGAGATGGCTGAGGAATGGTTTGTCCTTCCTGACTAACCCCCATGATTCGACTAAAGAGGGGGGACATCTATCTGGTCAACTTCGATCCGACGCTGGGCGCTGAGATTCGAAAAACGCGCCCAGCGTTGATTTTGCAAAACGACATCGCCAACAAATTCAGCCCGGTTACCATAGTGGCTGCCATCAGTTCCAAGTTCGACGACCCCCTGTATCCCACAGAGGTTTTGATATCAGCCAAAGCACGGACAGGTCTTGCTATTGATTCAGTTGTGCTTCTAAATCAGATTCGGACGGTCGACAAGAAGAGGTTGGCTAAGCGCCTCGGCAGGCTGTCTTCAGCGAAAATGGAGGAGGTTAACCAGGCTCTTCGCATTAGCGTAGGCCTCGTGAACCTCTAGCAGCATGACTAGCCACTCGCCAAAGGGCGCGCCAGACCGAGAGAGGTAAAGGATCTCGATGACCGCTGACTCGAAAGGCCGAGAGCTTTTCATCGTTGACAACAGCGTCTCCGGTTGGACCGGACTCCGTTATCTCAAAGAGTGGTGCGGCATCGCCAAGGCGTTCGATATTGCGACGGGATACTTCGAGGTCGGTGCCTTGCTCGCCCTCGATGGCCAGTGGCAGGCGCTCGACAACATTCGGATTCTGATGGGCGCCGAGACGACGTATCGTACGCGCATGGCGCTGCTCGATGCTTTGCGGGGGAGCGCGGTGCAGAGCCTCGATGAGAGCCTTGAGGCGAACAAGGACACCAACCCGTTCTTGCACGGCGTCCCCGCAATTCTCAACGCGCTGCGGTCCGGGCAGATCGAGTGCCGTGTTTACGACAAGGACAAGTTCCACGCGAAGGCGTACATCACGCACGCTAAGCTCGAGGTGGTCGGCTCGCAGGCGCTGGTCGGGTCGAGCAACTTCACCGCACCTGGCCTGACGAAGAACATCGAGCTCAATATCCAGGTCCAGAGCGCACGCGAGGTGGCCCAGCTTCAGGAATGGTTCGAGACGCACTGGAACGAGGCGGCCGAGGTCACCGACGTGGTTATCGAGACCATCGTGCGCCACACGCACCGCTATACTCCGTTCGATGTTTACGCCAAGGCGCTGCAGGAGTACTTCCGCGGCCATGAGCTGACGGCGCCCGAGTGGGATGAAACCCGATCGAGGATGTTTCCCCGGATCGACCGATATCAGAAAGAAGCCTACCGGGCCCTCATGAAGATTGCCCGCCAGCATGGCGGCGCGTTCCTGTGCGACGGCGTTGGCCTGGGCAAGACCTTTGTCGGCTTGATGTTGATCGAGCGGTTGGTGCTGCACGAAGGGAAGCGCGTGGTGCTCTTCGCTCCCAAGGCGACGAAGGAGGGTGTCTGGGAACCCCACCTGCGCGAGTGGTTGCCGCACATCGGCGGCGTCGGTGGGAACGTGGACTTCAGCAACCTCGCGGTCTTCAGCCACACGGACCTTGGCCGCAAGGGCGACTTCCCGGAGCGATTCCGGCGCATCGCCGAGCTGGCGGACATCGTGGTAATCGACGAAGCACACCACTTCCGCAACCCCGGGACACGGGGCGACGATGATGAGGACGCAGAACCGTCGCGCTACTATCGCCTCTACGACCTGCTCGACAACGCGAAGCGGGAGAAGACCCTCTTCCTGCTCACCGCCACGCCGATCAACAACCGGCTGAGCGACTTTCGGCACATGGCCGAGCTCTTCACGCGCCGGGACGAGACATACTTCGCCCGCACGTTGGGCGTCAACAACTTGCGTGCGCACTTCAACCAGATGGAGAAGGCCCTACGCAATCGGGTCGGGCACGACCTGACCGATGTCTCCGAACAGTTGACCGAGACGCATGAAATCCTCTTCTCTGACGATATCTTCCGCCACCTCGTCGTGCAGCGCAGCCGCGCCTACGCGCGCGAGAGCCAGATTCGCGAGACAGGCCGGACGGCCGCCTTCCCGGAGCGCAAGCCGCCGCAGGTGGCCGCGTACTCCATTCGCAAAACCTACGGGCGGCTGCTCGACATGTTCGAGAACGCGTTCACGCGGCAGAACCCCCTGTTCGCGCTCCCGATGTACTACCCTCTCGCCTGGTATAAGGGGCCAGACACAAGCATCGATTCGTTCGAACAGAACCGGCAGAAGCAAGTCGTTGGCCTAATTCGTACGAACTTCCTCAAGCGCTTCGAAAGCTCCGTCGTCGCGTTCGAACTCTCCTGCGACCGGCTGCTCCGGAAGCTGCTGGCCTTCCTCGAGGTTCACAGCAAGACCGCTCCGGAGGAGAAGAAGCTTGAGCACTGGAAGTCCGACAACGCCGAGATCCTTTGCTACGCACGTAGTCGGCAACTTGAGTTCTGGGGTCAAGACGGCGACGAATCGGAGGACGACGATATCGTGCCCCCAGAGATGCTCGGCGCGGTTAAACAGCTGGACCGAAAGCAGTTTGATGTATCGGCCATGATCGCGGAAACCTTTCGCGATCTCGACCAGCTGGCGCACTTCACGGCCGAGGCCCGGAAGTTCGAGCCTAAGCACGACGACAAGCTCCAGAAGCTCATCCGGCTGCTCAAGACGAAAGAACTTGCCGACCAAAAGGTCCTGATCTTCACCGAGTTCGCCGACACCGCCCGCTACATGAAGCGGCAACTCAACCAAGCCGGCATCGACGGCGTCGCCCAAGTGGACAGCGCCTCTACAGGCAACCGCGCTGACGTCATCCAGCGCTTCTCGCCCTACTACAACGGCCTCTCCTCGGCGGCTCTTGCGGAGAAGGGCCGCACGGAGATCCGCGTCCTCATTTCCACGGACGTCCTGTCCGAGGGCCTGAACCTCCAGGACGCGGCGCGGATGATCAACTACGACATCCACTGGAACCCGGTGCGTTTGATGCAGCGCATCGGCCGCGTGGACCGGCGCATGAACCCGGAGATCGAGAAGCGGCTGGTCGCCGACCACCGGGAGGTCGCCGGGTCCCGCGGGAAGGTGAGCTTCTGGAACTTCCTGCCACCTGACGAGTTGAACGCAATCCTCACGCTCTATACCAAGGTCACGCAGAAGACGCTGCTGATCTCGAAGACGCTCGGGATCGAGGAAAGAAGCTCCTGACTCCCCAGGACAACTTCGCCGCGCTCAAGGAGTTCAATCACACCTACGAGGGCACCAAGACCGCGGTCGAGGACATGCACCTTGAGTACCAGGCGCTGCTTCAGGCCGACCCCGAGCTGGAAGCGCGCCTCAAACGCCTGCCCGGTGCCACCGTCAGCGGTCGCAAGCGCCCGGCCAAAAGAGCGCGCGGCGTGTTCTTCTGCTACGCGCTTCCCGCCCTCGACAAGGAGATCGGCGAGTTCACCGAGGAGGCTGGCACAACTCGTTGGTACCTCTACGACCTGGACCGCAACGCGATTCTCGAAGATCCGGGCGAGATCGCCGGCAGCATCCGGTCCACACCCGAGACGCCACGCCTGTGTACCACCGAGGAGAAGACCCTGATCGAGATCCGGACCAAGATCGATAAACACATCAAGAACAGCTATCTCAAGCGCATCGACGCGCCAGTGGGCGTGAAGCCGTCGCTCAAGTGCTGGATGGAACTCAACGAGGGCTGAGCCGATGCCGACCGACCACCGCAGTGCACTCGCGAGGATCAAGCGCTTCGACCAGCTCATCGCCTACCTGCGCAACGAAATGGGCTGGCCGATCGATGGTAGTGACTTCGAGGAGCTGACCTTCGAGTACACCCCAGAAGAGTTGGGGATCGACACGAAGAACGCTGCCAAGATTCAGGAGATCAAGCGTCTGCGTCCGCTCGTGCCAAACCAGCCCTGGGGCATCTTCTTCGTCAGGTTCGAGCCGAAGAGACTCCCCGTCGTGGCACTGCGCCGCATACTCAGCCAGGTGGCGCTCAAGAAGCGCGCGTCCGCCAACAGCGCCGAGCGGACCGCCTGGGCCAAGGATGATCTACTTTTCGTTTCCAACTACGGCGACGGTGACGAACGGCAGATCAGCTTCGCGCACTTCTCGACGCCCACGAACGGCCACGATTTGCCGACCCTCAAAGTGCTCGGCTGGGACAACCGCGACACCGCGTTGCACCTCGACGCCGTTGCCACGGAGCTGACCGAGCACCTCGCCTGGCCCAAGAACGATAGTGACGCCAGCGCGTGGCGCGAGCAGTGGCGCGCCGCCTTCACACTTCGCTACCGTGAGGCCATCACCACGTCCCGGGAGCTTTCGGTTCGCCTGGCCGTGCTCGCGCGTGCCATTCGTGACCGGATCCGGGCCGCTCTCACCATTGAGACCAAGCGTGGCCCGTTGAACAAGCTCATGAAGGCGTTCCAGGCAGCGCTCGTTCACGAGTTGGAGGCGGACGGCTTCGCTGACATGTACGCCCAGACGATCGCGTACGGACTGCTCTCTGCGCGCATCACTGATCCGCACACGAAGACAGTCGACGATTTCGCGAATCACATGCGCACGAACCCATTGCTCCGCGACTTGATGGAGACGTTCCTCCAGGTCGGCGGGCGCCACACCAAGCCTGGCGCGGAGGAGATCGACTTCGACGAGCTCGGCGTTGCTGAGGTCGTCGAACTACTCGACAACGCCAAGATGGACGCTGTGGTCCGCGACTTCGGCGACCGAAACCCACGAGAAGACCCGGTTATCCACTTCTACGAGTTGTTCTTGAAGGAGTACGACGCCGAGAAACGGATGCATGCGGCGTGTTCTACACTCCGCGCCCGGTGGTCTCCTACATTGTCCGCTCCGTGCATGCCTTCCTTCGCAGCGAGTTCGGGCTGAAGGATGGGCTCGCGGACACCGCGACGTGGGAGAAGATGGCCCAGCGCCACGAGGGCCTGCGTATCCCTGACGGCATCTTGCCGGATCAGGGTTTCGTGCAGATCCTCGATCCTGCCACCGGCACCGGCACGTTCCTCGTGGAGGCGATCGACCTCATCCACAAGACGCTCTCCTCCAAGTGGCAGGCACAGGGACACGGCGAGACGAAGATCGCCGCGCTCTGGAACGACTACGTGCCCGAACACCTGCTGCCGCGCCTTCACGGCTACGAACTCTTGATGGCGCCCTATGCCATCGCCCACCTCAAGGTCGGCCTCAAGCTCTACGAGACCGGCTACCGCTTCGGCAGCCACGAGCGGGTGCGAGTGTATCTCACCAACGCCCTGGAATCGGCGCAGGATGTCTCACAAACAGCTTTCGACTTCGCCATCCCGGCGCTGGCCGACGAAGCTCAGGCGGTGAACGAGGTCAAGCGTGCCGTGCGGTTCACGGTCATCATTGGCAACCCGCCGTACTCGGGCCACTCCGCCAACAAGGGCTCCTGGATTCGCGAGTTGCTCCGGGGAAGTGCAGGCAATCGGCGCGTGGAGAACTATTTCGAGGTTGATGGTGGCTCGCTGAACGAACGTAATCCTAAATGGCTGAACAACGACTACGTAAAGTTCATCCGCCTTGCTCACTGGCAGATCGAATGCACTGGCCGAGGCGTAATTGGCTTCATCACCAGCAATAGCTACCTGAATAGCCCCACGTTTCGCGGTATGCGCGAGAGCCTCGCGGCCACCTTTCCGCGAGCACATCTGCTTGACCTGCACGGCAACGCGAATAATAGGGACCGCGCGCCGGATGGCGGCAAGGATGAGAACGTTTTCGACATCAAGGAGGGCGTTGCCATCAGCTTATTCACGTGCCCGCCAGTGGAACCGCGCCGATTTAGCCGCGCATACAACCATGCCGACGTGTGGGGCGTGTGCGAGCAGGCTGACGGCACCGGCAAGTACGATCGGCTTGTCGCCAGCGACGCGACAAGCACGGAGTGGCAAGCACTGTCCCCTAAACCGCCTCTGCGTTTGTTCGTGCCACGCGATGACGCGCTGCATGATGAGTACGGAGGGGGTTGGCGGCTGCCCGATGTTTTCCCAGTCAACGGAGTGGGGATGACTACCGCGCGTGACCATATGGTCGTTGACTTCGAACCACGACCGATCATTGAGCGCGCCGCCAGGTTCCGTGAATCAGAGGAGACGGATGCCGACCTCTGCGCAGAGCTTGGAATCCCCATGAAGAAGGGATGGAATATTGCTAGAGCGAGAGATCTGATTCAGAAGGAAGACGATCTTGGAGATCTAATAGAACCCGTTCTATATCGTCCGTTTGATGTTCGTTGGATCTTCTACCACGACTCACTCGTTTGGCGCACCGTGAAGAAAGTCATGCGCCACATGCTGGCGGGGAAGAATGTGGCACTGGTTACTGCTCGTAGTAATAAGTCGTCGAATGCAGACCACTTCTTCTGTTCGCGATTTATCGTGGAAACCAAGTGCGGAGAATCCACGACCCAATCCTGCACGATTCCTCTTTACCTATACCCTGCCACCGAGGGCGAGACACTCTCCCAGTGGCCTGCAGGTTCCAGTGGTCGGCTGCCGAATTTCAACCCTGAATTCATCGCCGACCTTGAAAAGCGGATCAAGCTTCCGTTTGTCTCGGACGGCAAGGGCGATCTAAAAAAGACGTTCGGGCCTGAGGATGTATTCCACTACATCTATGCGGTGCTGCACAGCCCGGAATACCGCCGCCGCTACGCTGACTTCATGAAGTCCGACTTCCCACGCATTTCGCTGCCGACCAACCGTGCGTTGTTCTCCGCTCTCATGCTCCCCGGCGAGCGCTTGGTCAGTTTGCACCTGATGGAGGCTGACGACAGGCGCGCAGCGCCGGCGTTCCCAAGCAGCGGCAGCAACCAGGTGGACCAGGTGCGTTACGCGCCTCCTAGCAGCGGTTTGCCTGGGTGCGTCTGGATCAATCGCGAACAGTATTTCGAGAGTGTCGAGCCGGAAATATGGGCGTCCACCATCGGCGGCTACCGCCCGGCTGAGAAGTGGCTCAAGGACCGCAAGGGCCGCACGCTTTCCGAGGACGACATCGACCACTACCGAAAGATCGTTGCCGCCCTTACCGACACTCGCCGCCTAATGACCGAGATCGACGAGGTCATTGGGAAGCACGGCGGCTGGCCGGGGGCGTTCCAGACCGGCGAGGCGCCGAACCCGGCGACGATCTGACCCAGCGACCGACCAAGCCGGGAGAGTTCGCTGACGACCAATCGGTCGCCGCGCTGGAGAACGTTCATCAGCTCGTCGAGTCGGCGGCGCTTTTCGGAAGCCTGCCCAGCGGCGGTCACCTCGATGAAATCGTCGATGCGGAAGTCGTGTTTGCGTGCGTACTTGAGGATGGCGAGGCGCTGGCTGCGCACGTCCTGCTGCGCGGTCGAGGTCCTCAAATAGGCAACGGTTTTCACGGCCTGACCATGGAATGCGGCTTCTGGTATTTTATCTGACAGATATGGGTCATGGAAGTCGCCACATTTCATGCTACTTAACTGTTCGGTTAGAACGAACGTTTGTTCCTGACAGAACCATGCTGGTCTCCGACCCCGCCGTCTCATCAACGCATCCTGCGGCATGGGTTTTTTCTTCTTATTAGATCTTCATTCCAGATCCGGTCCGAATCAGAACGGGAAGGCTATACTGATCCAGGCGGGCTATCTGGCCCTGTACTGTTCGACGCTCTACTACATCGATCGTCTGGGAGGAGTCTTCAGAGGCGGCGCGTCTCGCGGAGGCCGCACGGCAGAGGGAGCAACGGCAGGAGCATACCCGCGATCACGGGCCAGAGAGGGACTCCGGGCCGTCGTGCTGATATCAGAACGGCGTAGCCCCGTCACTTACGCGGTCTTCATTCCAAATCAGGTCCGCACGGATCAGGAAGCATCGGACCCCGGCCTGAGCCCTCCAGCGCGGTCGCGGCAGGCTTGGCATCGACGTGGGATGGGTGCCGTCCGATCCATGTAAATGGATTCGATCATTAGAATTCTCCTTGCCCGACATGACCTCGGCCACCGCCTAGGGCCATCCGCGCGCGCTGTTTGTCTAGCTGAGACTCCAGTGACTGATCGGTTATGACCGCGCGCGAACGAGATACAGGGGGTCGTCTTTTTTCTACCACGCCGTCATTGTTTTCGGAACCTTGATTCTCCTGCAGGTCATTCCAGGTCAACCACTGTGAGCGGCGGTGTCTGTCTGAAAAGTTGAAGCAACTCGCGATCAGAGTCCTCCAGAAGGACTCTGATACAGGTAAGGCTGATTGGCTATGCAGGGACTTTTGGGGCCTTACTCGTCCAGATAATATCCGGCACCGACGAGGATGGGCAGGCCATAGACCACGACCCTCTTGACGAAAGTCACCTTCCGCTGCAGCATCCCGGTGGCGGGGTTGCGCATCGAGTAGTACAGGAAGGTTTTCCCGAACGCATCGCCGACGCTCACCACATCCCGGCCGCCGAAGGGTCCGTCCAGATGGTCGTTCAACTCGGGACCAATGATGCCATACCACGTGCTGTAGGGATCGCCGCTGAACAGCGTGTTGCCGTAGTTGTCCAATCCGAACAGGTAGATCGAACCGTTCCGCCAGCGGGGATCGCTCGACAGGGCCCGGACGGCGAAGTACCCCTGCGATTCCATCTCCATCGCGGCGCAACGGACAAACTCCTGAAGCCTCTCGCTGGAAGGATTCTCCTCGAGCCCCCTGGCGTGAACCTCTTCCACCTCGCACGTGCCGGGAATGTCGCGGCGGTGGACCCCCGCACCGATCGCGGCCGGGTTCCCCTCCCAGTCGATGCTCTTGATGTAGGACGCCTTTGGCTCATCCCGGCCCGTTACCTGATTTGGGAACGAGTAGTAGATCCAGCCCTCGCCAAAACCGCTCACGATACGATGCTGTTCCTTGTAATAGTCGTTACCGAAGGCGTCGATCAACAGTCCTAAGCTTGATCCTTCTCTCGGGCGGGCGGGCGGAAAGACGAAGAGCTGGGCCTGGTCGCTCATTGGGACCGCTCCGGACACGAAGATATAGATCGAGCCGCTTTTCCAACGCACGTCCTCGTTGAAGGCTCGCCGGGCCTCGACAAACCCCACATCTTGGACGTGCTCGTAGGCGCATTGAACGAACGTCTGAATGTCCTCTGCTGTACGCACGGCTCTGGCAACGATGGAGTTATCCGCGCACGACAGCGGTTCGGTGGCCCCCTGGCCCCCGAAAACCGGCGCGGCGACCAGCAGCATTAGTGGAATCAGGAAATAAGACAGTCGGTGTTTCATCATCATGAAAATTCTCCAGGATTCGCTGTCTGGCACATCGCGTCGCGCCGCCGGTGGTCTAAGGTTCGGGGATTATACTCAATCGAAGCTCCGATGCGTCCCGGCGCCCCCCCCCCGCCACTTCAGTTCAGGGCTGCCTTGTCGGTGGCCGCCAGTTGCTCGATGATTTTTCCCGGGATGTCCTGAATGTGGTTGTGGGCGGCTTCCAGGCCGTCGTGCAGCGAAACCACACCCAAGGCCTCCACTGCCTGCCAGGCGGCGATGCATGCCGGACAACCGGGATCGTCACCGACGATTCCAGCCGCTCCGCACAGCGTCCAGTGCTGAATCTCGGTTCCGTCCTTCGTCAGGTAGATTGCCCCCAGGTGATGCACCGTGAGCATCGCGCAGGTGATGAGGCAAGCCGGGTCTGTGCCTGTCCATCTGGTGGTGGACAGTACCGGTCTCAAGATCTTCGGCGAAGGGGAATGGCTCGCGCAGAAGCATAAAACCAGGGGAATACGCCGCCGCTGGCGCAAACTCCACCTCGAAAATGGCTTAGCCGATCGGAACCCTGCATCATCAGAGATTGGTGCTTATATAACTGGACGCCGCGTCGTCAAGTCTAACGACGCCGCGCCCAGTCTCGAATCCCCTCAGACGGACCCTTGCTCAGAAGGAATAGCTGAGACGGGTGTAGTAAAAGCTGCCATTGAAGCCGAACGGCGAGAACTGACCGTACTGATTGCCGACCGAATTGGCGCCGTACATGTTCACGTCGGGGTGCGTGTTCAGCAGGTTTTCAGCGCCGATCGCCAGCGAGACGTGTTCTCCGAGGGGAATGCCGAGCTCGACGTCGAGCAGCGCCTTGCCGCCGTAGGCCGGGTACAGCCAGGACTCGGTCGCGAAGCCCTCATCTTTCGCATTCCGTCCATCCTCGCTGTCCCAGTATGAGCCGTAGTAGTTTACCCGGCCCATCAGGCTCCACCGGTCGGCGTCATGGTTGACGGTGAAGTTCCAGCGTGTCTTGGGCAGTCCCCGTTCCAGCGTATTGATGCGGAATTCATCGATCACGGAGGATTCGATGTTCTTGAGCTTCGTGTCCGTGTAGTTGAAGACCCCGCTGAACGTTGTGCTCCCGACCGCCAGGGTCGAAATCAGGTCGATGCCCTGGGTCGTCGTCGAGAAGTCGTTCAGGAAGAACCGGAACACCGGGAAATTCCGCGCCTCGGGGATTCCTTCCGCTAGCAGCGTCAGGATTTCGGGCTCCGTCAGGGCGATTTCCTGCGCCAGGGCGAGACGATCGGCGATGTCGATCCGGAAGTAGTCGGCGGTAAAGGTGAACGGGCCCTGCTCGATGACCGCTCCCCCGCTGTAGTTGATTGATTTTTCCGGCTGGAGCTGCGCGCCGCCTCTCGCGACGGCCACCGCGGATGTGGACGGGACCACGCCCTGGTTGGTCAACTGCCCGCCGATGAACGCGGTCGTCACGTTGAACGAGTTCTGCTGTCCCGGGGTCGGCGCGCGGAACCCGCTGCTCACGGCGCCGCGTAGCGAGAACGCGTCGCTCAACTCGACGCGCGCCGAGACCTTGCCGTTCACCGTCGTGCCGAAGTCACTGAATTTCTCGATCCGGCCGGCCGTGCCGAGCGTCCACTGGCCGCTCGGGGCGGTGAACTCGAGGTCACCGTAGACCGCTACGTTTTGGCGGCTCCAGGTTCCCGCCGTCGTATCCTCCCGGTAGCCGTTAAAGCCGTTCGAACCGGAGCTGAAGCCCTGCGCGGCGTACGGGCCGATCTCCCACGAGGGCTGCCCGCCCGCGCCGATCGTGAACTCCTCTTGGCGCCACTCCGTGCCGGCCGCGACGTGCACGACGTCGCTGACCACGTACTGGACGTCGAAGTTGAGGTTGAGCTCGTCCTGCTGGTAGCTGCCGGGCTTGAACGACGTCGGCGTGTCGTAGCCGAGCGACGCGTTGACCGTATCGAAAATGAACTGATCGACCTTGCTTCTGCCGACGCCGATGCTGGCGTCCCAGGTGAGCCGGCCGTTGCTCGTGAATCCGCGCAGTCCGCTGACCAAAGAATGATCGATGAGGTCGCCGCCGAATTGCGGCGTGAAACCGCCGGGGAACCGGCTGTAGAGCGTGAAGCAGTTCGGGTCGGACTCGACCTGCTGCAGGGCGGTCGCATCGGGGACGTTGTTGCTGATCGGAATTGCGGGGCAGTTGCCGGCGCGCTCAACGCCGGTCTCGGCCCAGGCCCGGTCGCCGACAAGCAGTGTCGGGCTGTCGTCGACCACGGGACCGCGGAAGACTCCGCCGCGGGTATGCGGATTCCGGAAGTAGAAGCCGCCGGTTACCGTGCGGCTAGCGAAGTTGGTGTGGGAGTACAACTGCAATCCGTTCTCGAACAGATAACCGAAGTTGCCGAACAGCTTCAGGTCGTCGTCGAGTCTGGGCGATCCCCAGATCTGCGCCGGGTTGCGCAGGTTCCTGTTACCGGCATCAATGATGGCCTGCGCACCATTACGTTGAACGCTGCGGCTGGTCGGTGTTCCTTGGCCGTACTCCATGCTGAGGTTCGCGAACCCATTCGCGCCGAGCGGCAGCCCGACGTTCCCGGCGAACGTGAACGACCGCCCATGTCCGCCGATTCCGTTGCAGGAGTGCTGGATGTCGCCGGTGATTCCCGACCCGCACGTTGACGTGTCGCCCGGGTTCGCATCGCGGAAGAGCCCCGTGCGGAACTCGAAGCGTCCGCCGGACGGGGCATCTTTGAGCTGGAAGTTTATCACGCCGGCGATGGCGTCCGAGCCGTATTGCGCCGCCGCGCCGTCGCGCAGCACCTCGGCCTGCCGTACTGCAATCGATGGGATGACGGAGATGTCCGGTCCCTGCGAGCCGTCCGCGATACCGTTGCCGAGCCAGCTGATGACCGCCGCGCGATGGCGGCGCTTGCCGTTGACCAGGAGCAGCGTGTGATCGGGCGCCAGGTTGCGCAGGTTCGCCGGGCGGACGATGGTCGCCGCGTCACTGATCGGCTGAATGTTTATGTTGAAGGAGGGGACCACGGTCCGCAACTGCTCCGACAGGTCGGTTCTGCCCTGGGCGACGAAATCCTCGGTGCGGATGACGTCAACCGGCACGGCCGACTCAATGGCCGAGCGCGGCTCCGCGCGACTGCCGACGACGACGAGAGTCGTAGTTACGCCGCCGACCACTAGGGTAAAATCCTGGACAACCCGTTGGCCGGACATCAGTTCAACGAGGTGGAGTCCCGTTTGAAAGCCGGCCACGTCCGCTGTTAGCGCATAGAGCCCGGGGGGCAAACCGGTGATCTCGTAATTCCCAGTTGCGCCCGTAAAGACTGTCATGGCAGCGTTGGTCGTTTGGTTGACCGCCGTGACTTCCGCGCCGGGAATCACTGCCCCGGTGCTGTCGGTCACAGTCCCGCTCACGGAGGTGTCCGTCTGGGCCAATGCGCCAGTCGATAAACCGGCCAGCAGCACAACACCCGTTACGACAACTCTTAGCAGCTCTCGCATGAGTTTCTCCTTCTAGAACTAAGCTGAGTTGATGTTTATGGCCTCACAACCAGGATTTCCGGATGTGTTGCAACTTTCAAACATCATCAAGAGAGTGACTGGTTGGGTCGACCATGCATAGCATGTAACCACCTCGAACAGCTAGATGTCAAAGGCTATTACCCCGCGCCGGATGACGAAATCATTGAAATCTGGCTTTTCAAAGACGCCCCGCAGTGGATGCAGATTGAAACCGTCGGAAAGCTCCCTGACCTGCTTGAAGCAATTGTCAAGAGAACGCAGGACACGACCAAGAAGCTTCGATCCAAGACCGAAGAGGCGCGCAAACTGGCAGAGGCCTTGGCCCAAGCCGCTACGAACCTCAACAAGACGCGCAAGTAGGCGCACGGAGGTCTATATGAATACGATCTTCATGTCGCTTGTCTTAGCCGCTGGCTGCTTCCTCTCCGGGTGCGGGCTAGCTGCTTATGCGCTGCGTCATTTCAATAGTGTGAAGCTCGGTGTCAATATCGGGCGATCCGGATTCTTCATTGAGGCGAACGGGAAGAAGGAATAGGTGCTACACAGCCTTTGGCCGCATGATCGACGGTAGTGGGCAATCTCGCAGCGACAGCCCTCAGTGGTAAGATTAGAAGGGATATCAAATGGAGTACGAACGGCTCTTCGCCGAGTTGACTCCCCGATTGGAGGGGGTGCGAGTCTTGGCGGGCGAGCTCGACCGGGAACTGGCGCACCGATTCAACGTCTTCGACTACCTGCGGGATGATGAATTGGGGCTTTCCCGCATCATCGCCGATTTGCTCGACCCGAAGGCAAGCCATGGCCAGGGCACGCTATTCCTCCAGACGTTGTTGAGCTTGGAGGGAGTGAGACACGCTCGAAGTTGGCCGGACATCGACAGGCTCCGGGTTCGTGTCGTCGAGCGCGAGCGGGAGATCCGGTCCGGCCGGCGTCTCGACATCTTCGTTGAGATCGGCGCCGATGAACAGCGCTACTGTCTGGCCATTGAGAACAAGCCATACGCCGATGACCAGAAGAATCAGATCCGGGACTACCTGGCTTGGCTCGAAGAGAAATACCCGGAACGGTTTCTTCTGCTATATATCCCCCCCAACAGCACTCGCCCGTCGGAATGGAGCATTCGAGAGACGGAACTTGATCAAGACGCTGTCGTCGTTCCTTATCTCCGTGCGCCATTTCGTCCACGGCCATAGGAGACCATACGCCAATGTAGCAGCCATTGGTCCCGTCCTTGTCAGCCTGCAGTTTAATAGAGGTGCGCCGGTTTGAATCGGAGCGTTTTACTTCGTGTTGAGCCCAACAATCCCGATATAGCGAGATGCTTGACCAGCGGCCGACATACGTAGGGCAGACCTGCATGTCGTCGGCGAGGGACGAGTGAATTCCAATTCCTTTTATCATCTTCCACCCAATTCCACCATGGCCACCAAGCGTCTTTCTTGCCATGATCAAGTTTGTTCTTAAGCTCTCTATCGGTGTTGCATCAGGAAAACGAAGGCGATGGCCGCGAGGTCACGCGTTACTTCGTTAACAAGTTCACTGAAATTGCCGAGAAAGCGCTTCCGATGATCGACGCCATCGAAAGGTTGACCTGAAATCGCCTCAAGCAAGAAGCCTACACGAACCTGGTGAAGTGGATTATCGAGCTGCACCGGATCTTTCCCGATCGTTGGGTCACCTTGCAGGATGTTTACCGATGCGCGATCAACCCCGAGCTGTTCAAACAAAAGATCGGGGAGGCGGCGATTGTCGTGGAGACACAAGCGAATGGAGCGATCGTGGTTTCGGCTGATGAGTGGGCCAAGCGTGAAGAGGATTTGCTTGCGCTCGGCCCCTGGGCCGAACTTCCCGGCGGGGAATTCCAAACCCCATGGAGGGGAGCCGCCGCGAAGTGGTTGAACGCGCAAGGTGCGATCTACAGCAGCCGGGCCGTGAAGGCCCACACCGACACTGACGAATTAGGGGCACGGCTAGCAGCCTGTCGGACTTTCGACGTAAGTCCTTTGTTTTCAACGATAGCCCTTTTCAGCTCGAAACTGTAAACACAGTCATATGAATGACTTAGATTTTCGATTGGGTCCTAGTCCGACAGGCTGCTAGAAAGCGTTAACACCTGGTACGAGCAAGACTGGATGAAGCTGGACCCGAAATTGCGGACCTCGTGTGTCGAGGGAATTTCCAGTTTCTTGTCCCTGTTCGACATGGCGGATGTCGCCCCCATTTTCTGTCCGAAGGCCCCACTGATGAAGGACGAGGACGGCACGGCACAGAAACCCCGTGAGTCGGGGGAAGACGGCGGCAAGGAGGACGAGAATGCCGACGGGCGGCCGCCGACCGAGTCGCGTCGGATGCGGCGGCACCTTCCACCCCTGGACGAGCTGATCGAGACAGGGAAAGTTCTGGCCCTCAACATGCCCTCTGGATCGAATCCGGCGCTGGCCCGGGCCAGCGGCGTGTTCCTCAAAAACGCCTGGCTCCAGACCCTGCTCCGGCGGCCGGCACGGATGAAACAGGAGCCCGACGAATATTTCCGGCCGGCCGTATTCATTTGCGACGAGTACCAGTCCTTCGCATCGGTCGGCGAGGATGATCCGAGTGGGGACGAAAAGGCGTTTGCCCTCACCCGGCAGTGCCGCGTCATCCCCATCGTCGCCACCCAATCCATATCCTCGCTCCGATCCGTGTTGGGCACGTCCGAAGCCTGTCGGGCGCTTTTGCAGACGCTCCGCACCCGGATCTTCCTTTCCCTCAGCGACGACGCGAGCGCCGACATCGCCTCGAAACTCTGCGGGCAGGTGGCCAAGATCAAGCCGAGCTGGACCGTCACCGAATCCGCACAACAGGCCCAGATGTCCCTGCTCTCTGGAAAGGCCGGTGGCACCAAGGGCTCAGTGGGCACGAGTAAATCATTCCGGGAACAGCGGGAGGCTTTGTTTCAGCCGAGGGAGTTTGGCTTGCTGCCCAATTGTCAGGCCATTTGCTTGCCCTATGACGGCACCCACGCGACCAGTGCCGTTCGGGTCTATCTCAAACCCTACTACCTTCCCGAAACGACGCCCTACTGGCGCGCGGTCGAGGGAGGGAAAATATGAAGTGTGAGCCGAGGCATGGACTATCTGCGCCCTTTTTTGCCGGGCCTCGAATCGGTCCTTGAAGATGAGGCCGGGCGCGGGATGGGGCCGTATTTCACCGCGGCTTTCCCAGACGTTACCCGGACCGTTAATCATGATCTCGCTGACGTCCTCGATGGGGCCGCGCTGGAACGGGCGGCCATTCAGATCGCGCGGCCCCTCGGCATCGATCCCGCCACCGCGCCGATTCTCGATGCGCGCCTGGACGATGGGTCCCGCGTGGCGATCTGTGTGCCCCCGGCCGCGCCGCATGTTGCCATCACCATCCGGCGCTTCGGCAAGCGGAGCTATTCGCCCGAGGATCTTGTGCGCTTCGGCTCACTGCCTCAAGAGGTGCTGGACGCGGCGCGCGCCGCGCTCCTGGGGCGGCGAAATATCCTGGTGTCTGGCGGGACCGGCTCGGGTAAGACCACGCTGCTCAATGCCCTGGTCGAGCTGCTCCCCGCCGCCGACCGCATTGTGTCCATCGAGGACACGCTGGAACTCCGTATTGACCGGGAAAACTGTGTTCGCTTCGAGGCGCGGGGGATCGACACCAAATCGGTGACGATCCGCGACCTCGTCAAGCACGCGCTCCGGCACCGGCCCGACCACATTGTGGTTGGCGAAGTCCGGGGCGGGGAGGCCGCCGATCTCTTGCAGGCGCTCAACACCGGGCACGGCGGGAGCCTGACGACGATCCACGCCAACAATGCCGAGTCGGCCCTGTCGCGCCTCGCGACTTGCGCCATGCAAGGCGAGACGGACTTGCCGTGGGAAGTCACCTGTAGGGGCGTCGTGGACGGGATCTCCATGGTGATTCACATGACGCGGCGCGAGGGGAAGCGCTACGTCGAAGAAGCCCTTCACGTGAGCGATTACGACGCCGCAAAGCGGCGCTGGCACTACAGGCCCGTTGCGTTCGCCGACCCCCAACTCGAACTGAAGCAGGTGCGGTGATGCCCGACAACGCTGCCAGGACGATGAGACAGAGGCGAGACGGGATTGCCAAGGGCGATGCTTCTTTACTCGTTCGCGCATACAACGCGGCAAAGAATCTCTGCTTAACGGCCCCGATATGGACGGTAAAACATGATACGAATATGGAGCCCTACGAGGACATGAACGATAAATCCAAACCTGCACTCTCTCTGGTGACGCCCCAAGCACGCCACCACTACACCCGCTTCGATCAGGTGAACCAGCTTATAGGGGCCAGCGAAGCGGACCCGGAAATGGGCTTCATGACGCGGTTGATGGCGCTGTGCTCCATGCCTCGCACTAACCCCGGCGACCGGCTCCAGTACAAGCGCGTCAACGGCCCTTACACGCTCATCATGTACTCAAGCGGTCAGTACAAGCTCCCATTCGGCAACATTCCCAGGTTGCTGCTTGCCTGGGTTTGCACCGAAGCGGTCCGGACCCAAAGCCGCGAGCTGGTTCTGGGTCGTTCCCTTTCCAATTTCATGCGGACACTAGGAATCAACAGCGATAGCGGCGGCGTTCGCGGCGAGCAAACCAGGCTTCGCAATCAGATGAAGCGGCTCTTTAGTTGCGCCGTTTCGCTGATCTACAAAAACGGGGAATGCGAAGCCGCTGTAAACTCGCCGATCGCAAGGCGCACCGAGTTTTGGTGGAACGAACGCAAACCTGACCAGCCGGTGCTGTGGGAAAGCAAGATTGAGCTTGGCGAGGATTTTTTCAACGAAATCATCCAGCACCCCATACCGATTGATATGAACACCCTCACAGCGCTCAAACGTTCTTCGCTCGGCCTCGACCTCTATCTCTGGCTGGTCTACCGCACCTTCGCCCTCCGCGCGCCCCTCCGCCTCACCTGGCGGCACCTCTACCGCCAGTTCGGGGCCGACCCGGTTCAAGCGGGCGACAAGAACATCGTGAACGCCTTCCGAACAAAGTGCCTCCGGGAGTTGAAAAAGATCAAACTCGCCTGGCCGGACCTGAACTACTCCACCGCTCCAGGCATGCTAATTCTCTCGCCCTCCGCTCCCGCCGTGCCGCCTTCGGATCAGCGGCAGATCGCAAGCTAGGACGCAAATAACACAGCTGAGAGCCTCTTACGTTCCCCGAAAGTGCCATTACCAGCGACTCGTTGACGCGCCTAGGACTTCCTGTGCCGATATTTTCCACAAGCGCCAGTGAATCGAGAGGGTTTTCCACGCTGTTACGGGTACACTCCCCTTCTCGCTTTTCCGCTGTTACGGGTACACTCCCCTCTCAATTTTCCGCTGTTACAGGTACACCCTTACAGATAATAAGACAAATAATAAGACTACAAATAGTAGAAACGACGAGTCTCTGGACAAATCGGTGTGACAATTAAGATCTGAACCGACAGGAATCCTACTAGCTCGCACGCAGGCCCAACCCGCCGTGCTCCAGCGCGACGGTGGAACGCCTAGCAGCCTGTCGGACTAACACCAAATCGAAAATCTAAGTCATTCATATAACCGTATTTATAGTTTCGAGCTGAAAAGGGCCGTCATTGAAAACAAAGGACTTACGCCGAAAGTCCGACAGGCTGCTAGGGGTTCGCTTCGAGGGGAGGTTTCAGCAACCTGCTCACCCTCGCCAAGCTCGCCGATCAGTTACACACGCTCATTGGCGAGTGCAACGCAGAGCCGGCCCAAGCCGCTGCGGCCGAGGACGGCGAAGCCGCCTAAGCCCCACACCTTTCGGCCGCGGGTTAAACCCAGTCGCCTTTTTTTGAGCGCTCATGCCAGCACGAGCTTCAGACCGGTTTGCCGCTCGGCGTTCGACAAGAAGGTATCGAGATTCTGCAGCATGGCTTCTTTTCATTCAGGGTCGGAACTGAATTTCTGCATCATGCAGCGACCCGCAGTTCCGCTCGGCGTTCATTCCGTTTACGCTGTTCCTCCCGGAGTCGTTTCTTGACCGCAGCGAGTCTTTTCTTGAGTGCATCGCGCTCCATTTTCTACTGCTCAAGCAGCTTCTTTTCCTCCGCCGAAAGTTGGGCAAGTTCTTTGTCGGTATTCGGCATTTCTTCTCCTGGAATGTCTTCCGGATCCGGCCGTCAGAGTCTCGATATCCCAGCCTTGATTGGCTGGATATTTTCCTCCGTTTATCATCCTATTGATTTCGATAACGTAAAAGGGACCCACCAAACGGGGCTCTGATCGAGGAAAAGGTACCCACCCCTGATAGCCTCCCCCGAAGCGTGAACTGGATGAACAGGCACGCGAGTGGGAGGTGAGGATTGATAGGGATGGATCAGTACGAGTTGATCAGAACTGCACATCGGGTTTACAAGAAAAGCATTCGACAGATCGCCCGGGAGACCGGGCACACGCGACGGACGGTCCGGAAAGTATTGGCCGGACAGGAGCCCAAGTATCGGCGAGAGAAGGAGCCAGCCTGTCCGGTGATGGACCCGGTCGCCGGGATCGTAGATGCCTGGCTCCAGGCGGACCGGGACCAGCCAGTCAAGCAACGCCACACCGCGCACCGGGTGTGGCAACGTCTGGTGGAGGAGCATGAATTTACCGGAGCCGAGCCGACGGTACGCCGCTGGGTTCGGGAACGGAAGACACGGTTGGGCTGGAACCAGACCGGTGCTGTGGTGCCGTTGGACCCGGAACACGCCCGTGAAGCCGAGGTGGACTGGGGTACGGCCTGGGTCCGGATGAACGGTCAAGACCGTCAGGTCAAGTTGTTCTGCATGAGATCTCGGTACTCGGGCAAGGCGTTTGTGCGGGCCTATCCGTGGGAACGGCAGGAGATGTTCCTGGACGGTCACATCCGTGGGTTCGACTGGTACGGAGGCGTCTTCCCGACGTTAGTGTTCGATAACCTGAAAACCGCCGTGAAACAGATTCTGCGCGGGAAGGGTCGGGTTGAACAGACGCGGTTCACAGCGTTTCGGGCGCACTACACGTTTGAAGCACGGTTCTGCAATCCGGCGCGGGGCCAGGAGAAAGGCGGGGTCGAGGGACTGGTCGGCTTCGCACGGAGAAACTTCCTGGTGCCGGTTCTCGAGGTGACCGACTTCGACGAGTTGAACGCGCAGTTGCTGGAACGCTGCGGCGCCGACGACCAGCGGAGGATCGGCGCCCGGTCCGACGATCGGACGATCGGGGAACGCCATGGAGCAGAACGCGCGTACCTGCTGGCGCTGCCGGGCACCCGATTCGAGAACACGAAGGTGGTGGGTGTGCGGATCAGCCCGTACCAGACGGCCCAGGTGGATCAGAACCGGTATTCGGTGCCGACCGCATATGTGGGACGCCGGCTCTGGGCCCATATCGGCTGTGACCGGGTGAGCTTTTACGCGGACTAGAAGAAGGTGGCCGAACATGACCGCGCCTTCGGTCATAGCGACTGGCGGATTGATCCGTTGCACTACCTGGAGTTGATCCGGCGGAAGGTGGCCTCGTTTGAGAGCGCCCGGCCGATCCGGCAGTGGCGGGATCAATGGCCGACCCAATATGAGACCGCGCTGGAGCGGTTGCAGGATCGGCATGGGTACAGTCGGGGCACCCGGGAGTTCATCGGCATCATGCAACTCCACCAGGACTGGGATCTGGATCGGGTGTCATCGGCCATCCAGGAAGCGCTCGATGCCCACTGTATCGAGTTGGAAGCGGTGCGGCACATTCTGATGCGGGAGGACACGCCGACTCGATCCCATGCACCGCTCGAGTCCGGGGGTTCTGGTGCAGATAGGATTGTCGGAGCGATAAGACCCGGAATGCGCCCCGGTGAGGCGGACTATGCGGCCATGACGTGACGCCAGATCACGGCGGGATTCGACTGCCATGGGATCGGAATGGCGAACTGGCGTTTGTGAATCTTCTGCGCCAACTCGATGCCGATAATCACGCGTCGCGCATTGTAGAACGTCTTGAATCCCAACATCGGGCGCAAGCGCCCCTTCACCCGGCGGTGGTCCTGCTCCACAACGTTGTTCAGATACTGACAGCAACGAATCGTCACCGGTTTCCGCCCCCGGAAGTTGAACTCACCGTTCATTCCCATGCGCCGCAGCGCGCTATGGCTCGGCTGGTGGCCATCCAGGGTGACGCTGTGTGGTTCCCGATGATGCTTCAGTGCCTTGCGAAAGAATGCCTTCGCCGCCGCAATACCGCGTGTTCGACTCAGATAGAACTCCACGGTGTTGCCCTGTCCGTCCACGGCGCGGTAGAGATACATCCACTGGCCCCGCACCTTGATAAACGTTTCATCAACCCGCCAACTCCCACCCACCGGTCGCTCGAATCGGCGCCAGCGCTTTACGCAGGTTTCGGCATAGCGAACGACCCAACGCAAGATCGTGGTGTGCGAAATCGATAAACCCCGCTCACCTAAAATCTCAACCAGGTCCCGGTAACTCAGTTTGAATCGAAAATACCAGCGAAGGCAGAGGAGAATGATGTCGTCTTCGAACCAACGTCCGGCAAATAGGGGATTCCGTTCAGTTTTGCGATGCGCCATATCCCATTATCGCCAAGTCCCTTCGCTATCTGCACCAGAACCCGTTTGTGTGGATCAGGTCGCGTGTATGAACTCGCGTTCCTCACGGATGAAGCCGCAACCTCCCGAGATCCTTCGTTCGGACGATCCTGGCGATGTCGCCCAGGTCGCCAATCTCCAGACGCAGTGTTTCCTCCACAGCTTCACCGCCCATCAAGGCGATCCGGAACTCGTGGTGGGGCGCGAAGCGAGCGGACTTGCAAAACGCGTCCACCGGCTCTATGCCGTTCAGCCCCTTTCCCTCGGTGCGGTAGGTGACGGCTTCTGAAAGAACCTCGTAGCCACGATCCCTGGCCGCTTGGCCCACCATGTCGAGGAATGCGCGCTCATCACTGATCACAACTGCGTGCGGACCGAACTCCGCGCCCATCTTCGGCGCACCGTTGATCTTCCGTTGGAGTTGGTTCAGGCACGAGGCTGGATCCTCGCCACCAGAGACAAACCGTGAGAGGCAGATTACGTACGGGTCCTCTTCTACGGTGTAATCAAACCCGATCCGGCGTACACGATGGTCTCCAACCGAGACTTCCGCTACGCGTGTAAAGTGATTGCTCGCCGGGGCTGGCTTGCCGAGGACCGTCCGGTATGTCCGCAGCCCATCGTCCGGATCTCCGCGCGCGGGATCATTCTCGATCTCCTTGAAATACGTCAGTCGCCTCGCCCGCATGCCTCCTCTGAGAAAACTCTCGGCATGGTCCCGCTTCTCCAAAAACTTCACCATAATAGAGGACGCGCTGTAGGGGTGCTTCATGGGCGTGCCGCTTGTTTACAGGCCCACCCATCAGTTCGCAGCCCGATCCAATGTCTCTCCCTCGGTCGGCCCGTTTGAACCTGCCTCGCCGTGTAGAGGGCGCATTCCGCATGGCAGGCACCGTGGTTCACTCCCTCGAGAAGGCAAAACACCTTGGGCCTGAGCCCGTGCCCGCCGGCATCCAGAAGGTTCGCCAGCGCGGGGTAGTAGGACCGCTCACTGGTACCGCCTCCCGAGGCGCGCACCTGGCGGAGATCGGCGAAACACGCTTCCACCGCGGTGATCAGCTTATTGTTGGGTCCGGTCATCGTGCCTTTCTGAGAGTCGGATCCATAGGGTCATCCTCCCAGATCAAGGGTGTTTTCCGAGAGACACGTGACCTTGGCGATGTCGCGCACGCTCTTGCCTTCGGCCAGCCCGACCGCCACCCGGCCGGGATCGATACGATGATGGCGCCCCGGCTCGACAATCAGGACCAGCGCCGCGACGGGCCGCGCTCCATGAACGGGGCAACCCGGACACGCGGCCCAGGGGCATCGACCCGCTGAGGGCGACCGCCCCTCAGACCTCGCGAATCCGAGTCCAGCCATAGCTCTCCAACAGCTTCAGATAGGTCCCCGGGCCAATGTGGCCCGCCCGCGAGACACCCCCTGGAAACACCTTCTCCTCCACCTGCCCATCGTCGATGTAGAGCAGGTAAGTTCCGGCACCCGAGAGCGCCGCCCACGCGATGGCCCCGGTCAGTCTCGCAGGGGTAAGTTCGACCACCGCCAGGCTGTCGCGAATGATGCACACCGTGTGCACAATGGGGCCGAACCGCGTCACCAAATCGAGGACGAAACGCTGCGCATACCATGCCGACGCGGCAGCTCGCGCCCGTTCGACCCCGTCGAGGAGATCCACCGCCATCCAGAGCGACTCTCCACAGGCCAGCACGTGCGCGATTTCCAGCGGGCTGCACCGCGAAAGACCTGCGTACGGAATCGGTGGTTTCGGGACACTTGGATTCAGGCAGAACTCAAGGACTAACCGGGGATCTGCCGGGTGCTCATCCAACGTCTCGTACCGCAGGTCTGGCGGAACGACCAATCCTACCGGCCGGGCTCCGATGGACGGACCATCCGCCAGCGCCGGGTTCCGCCGCAACGTCTCCACGCGCCAGTGTTGTGTCTCTTCGTCGCGATATGCTTCATGGATAAACTGGAACCTCGTTCCGACTTGTTGAAACACGATGACGTCCGGCCACCGTTCTTCGCTCGACGGGAACGGTTCCGGCACTTCCTCGGGCGACGTCACGGTCTCCTCAACCACTTCCTCTTTCGATCGGTCCGAGCCGGGTCCTTCCCGGTTCCAGCCCGACAGCTCACGTCGCGTAGTCCGTCGCCGGTACGTATACGTGGTGCCCGTCGGCCGCACCTGACTCCCCGGCGACTCATCCGTGGACACCACCGCTACGGTCTCCTCCGGCTTCCCTTCTGGGTACTCCACGGGAGACAGGCAGTCCTTGAGTATGCCCGACACCGGCAGGTCGAACACATCCCCGACTTCCGGCCCGATCGAAAGCATCGCGAACCTGTACTCCTTCTGTGCCGCGTAGTCGTGTTCGCGCGACTTCAGAAAGATCATTGCGAAGAGCCTTTCCCATCCGGGTTTGGCCTCGTCGATGCACTGGTAGGGGTTGTCCACGTACATCATCGGCCCGTGCAGTACCATCTGCGTTGTGCGTCGCTCCTCCAGCGTCCTGAATCCGTCGAATATCGCTCGCACCGGACCCGCCTTTCCGCGAACGCCGATGTGTGCGCACACGCCCAGCCCCAGAGCTTGGGCGAACTGGGTCGGACGATAGATGGGCGTGAATCGGGTATAGCCGGCCAACGACCGCCTCCACGCCTCCTCTTCCTCCTTCGGAGGCCGCATCGACGTGCAGTAGATCAGAAAGTCGTGCCCGAAGCTCACCGCGGCCGCGCTATTGTTCGACCGGGTATGCCGCTCGTTGCCGCTTACCGACATCTTTGTACGGCCGAGTTGCAGCGCCGCGTTTAGGGCCGACACCCTCTCGTCCGCCAGTTCCTGATCCTCGCCCGGCACGTCAACGGTTTTGCTGGTCGATGTTCGAGCGCGCCCTTCCTGTTCGTCCTGTATCAACACCTCGCCCGTGTGCCGGAACACGGCCGGGCGTGACAGTCGGATGGTGGACGCTGTGGCGAGTTCGTACTGCGCCTCCGTACCCTTGACCAGACACAAGCTCTTGGCCTCGACATTGCCCGACAGATCGGCGTACACCGTGTGAACATTGTTCCCTTGCGGCGTCAGAAACGTGCCCTCAAGGCGGACTCTCGCGTGAGGAAACAGAGATTGCGGTTGCTCTGTTGCCAATTCCATTCTGTCCCTTTCTACAAGCCCGCGGCGGCGGCGGCATCGTCTTGCCGTTTTGTGCCGGGATGCGGCGCTCCGGAAGTCGCCGCTATCATCGAAACCACCCGTACGAGATTAACCTCCGCATCCAGCGGCTCGCTGCCCGCAGCGAGGACGGATCCATCGCCCGGTATTCTTAAACGGGGGATCGGTCTCAGACCCGGCTATCACACGGCGGGAAATGTCGGAGAGGCGGCGGTGAAGCCGAGCTGGACGGGTTACTCCAAGTTATCCCAGGCCCAATCAAACAATGCATCCCCTCTGCTTTCAGAGTTCCACGGGTGCCTCATCCGGAACCAGCGTTTCATCCACTTCTCACTCGCCTGAAGTCTTTCTATCTGCCGTCGAGAGAAGGCCCATATCCACGCAGCACCCCGTTGAATGATGAGTACAAGGATGCTAACAACAAGAAATTCAGTTGGAGTCATACTCAATAGTGACCACGTCCTAAGGCCAAAACAGGACCTACAGAAAAAGGGTGTCTCCTGCGGCTCTGGCGCCAAAGACACCTGCAGGACGCGTCTTCCCAGACTCTTGCGCGTTTTCCTCTGACTATGCCCCTACGGTTCCTCGACCGCCCGCATGAAAGCGTTCCAGCCCATCAGGTTCGCCGCCACGTCCTCCGCACCTCGGAGTTCGATGCGCGGCCGGCCGCGGGTGAGAGTGATGGCGGCGGCGTTACCCGCGCCGATGCCGGCCGCCGCGCTCGCCGACTCCGAACGGTTTCTCGACCGCCTGGCGGTCCAGATGGGTCGCGTCGATGCCGCGGTGCACGTCGAGGATTTCTGGAAGTCGGTGAAACCAAACAAATTGGGCAGGCAGTGGCGATGCCTTCTATTACTCCACGTCAGGGAGCCAACCGGCATAATATGATTTACCGGATATTTCCGGCCCGGCAGACATTATCA
This sequence comes from Terriglobia bacterium, assembly GCA_965263045.1. Classification (GTDB taxonomy): domain Bacteria; phylum Acidobacteriota; class Terriglobia; order 20CM-2-55-15; family 20CM-2-55-15. The sequence continues at coordinate 24,197 of CBDHGK010000039.1, read as the reverse complement.
TTCATAGGATATGGGCGCTGATCCTTCCGAAGACCTGACGGCTATCCGCAGCTCCGCTACCGCACTACCGGTGGAGCGGATCGACGAGGGACGGCTCCCGGCGCTGCTGGCGCCCGATCCCGACGCCGAGCGCCGCGTCATCGAGTTCTTCACCGCCCATATCCGGAACCCGCACACCCTCAACGCCTACGCCCGGTCCGCGGGTGGGTTCGCCGCCTCCTGGGCGGAGCGGCACGGCATCGTCCATCTGCGCCAGGGCGAGCCGGTCCACGTCGCCACCTACGTCGGAATCTGCTGAGCTAAAATCGACCATAAGTCATTGAATTTACAAAATGGCGATCCGACACAGCGTCGGGGCGCGGCTGATCTGGAATTGGATCTAACTGCTGGATCATGTGTCTGCCGCAGCCCAGTGCTTCACGCTTTCGACTATATTCTTGCCCGACTCATCCTCCGCTAGGCGCAGTTCGTAGGTTTTTTGAAGGTTCAACCACACATGCGGCGTTGTTCCAAAAAACCGCGATAGTCGTAGCGCCGTATCGGCCGTGACCCCGCGCTGTCCTTTCAAAATCGTCGTCACGCGATTGGCCGGCACTCCTAGTGCCTTCGCCATCGCATTGGCCGACAAGCCCAGTTCGTTGAGTTCCTCGCGCAAGATCTCACCTGGGTGTACGGGGCGCATACCGTTTTTGACACTCATCCTGCTCACCTCATTCAGTGATAATCGACGATCGAAACGTCGTAGGGGCCATCGTCTTCCCAGCGGAAACAAATCCGCCACCGTCGACTAATTCGGATACTGTGCTGCCCTAACCGATCGCCGGATAGGGCCTCCAACCGATTGCTCGGTAACCCTCCCAAATCTTGCAGGGATTCCGCACTGTCCAACAAGGTCAGGCGGCGGGTTGCTTGATCCGCAAACCCTTCAAAGTCCCGGACTCGAATGCCTGCAAAAAATCGTTCGGTCTTCCGATCCTTAAAACTTCGAATCATGTAAGAAGGATTCTAGTAAGGCTTTACATGATCCGTAAAGCGTAAATTATCCACATCTACACAATAGCCTAAATGTGGTAAACCTTAAATCAACATTTATATATAACAATAAATAAACTAATATAGATTTCATGGTTATCTCGTTTGTGAACCAGAAAGGTGGCGTCGGAAAAACCACCCTCTCCATCAATGTTGCGGCCGATCTCGCCAACCAGGGTCACAAGGTATTGTTGATCGACGCGGACAAGCAGGGTTCGGCAAGCACCTGGGCCAGTATGCGTGAGGAGACACCATTTCAAGTCGTCAGCCTTGCTCGGGAGAATCTGGCGCGTGACGCCTTAAAGCTCGCAGTTGACTACGACTACACCCTTATCGATGGCCCGCCACATGCAGAGAAGATCGCCCGCTCCTGTATTATCGCTGCTGACTTTGTGGTCTTGCCGATCGAACCCTCCGGTCTCTCAACCTGGGCAGCTGATCTCACCGTTAAACAAGTCCAGGAAGCGCAGGAATACAAAGAAACCCTCAAATGTGGTTTCGTGGTTTCCCGCAAAATCGGCAACAGTATCATCGGCCGACAAATTCGCGCGATGACTGCCGAAGTCGGCGTTTCTGTCCTCAACGCTGAGATTAAAAGCCGAGTGTCTTTTGCCGAAAGCCTCACAATGGGCCAAAGCATTTTCGAATGGGTACCCCGGAGCGCCGCCGCCCATGAAATTCAATCTCTAACCCGAGAAATCCTCAGCTATGGCACAGAAGAACTTCGCAACCGCACCTCAACCGGCTAAACAGCCGACTGACACTCAGATCGCTGCGTTCGAGCGTGGGGGCGTTGGGCATGACAAGCCTACGGCCAAAGTCGAACCAACCAGACGGCTAAGCATAGATCTGCCGCAAAGCCTACACATTCGATTTAAGACCGCGTGCAGTGCTACCAGTCGCAAGATGGGCAATGAACTGCGCGCCCTCATTGAGATGCGCACTACTGAACTCGAACAAGAGGCAGGAATTATACACAAATGAATAAAAACATATTTGTGGTTTTCTAAAAACGACGGTGATCCCGTCGTTTTTCGTTCCGGCTCTTCAAATTCTCGCGCGACCCTGGTTCTGGACCGCCACTCGAGCGCCGTCGTTCGTTTTGCTTCGTTTACCGATCAAAATCCGGGTCAGGGCACACGATCGTGGCTTCGGTTTGTGCATACGGGGGAGTACTACGGTGTCGCCGGGCAGACGATCGCCGGGCTTGCCTCTCTGGCCGGTGTTTTCCTCGTCTATACAGGGTTTTCGCTCGGCCTGCGCCGGTTTCTGGCCTGGAAACAGAGACAGGCCCAATCCGTCTGAAAACCGAGTTCTTTCGGAGTGGCCTTTGAGGTGGTTCCGTAGGTAGGTAGGCCGCCGAGTGTCCTGATCAGAAAAGCAAGAGCCGGTGAGTGGAGTGATCCAGTGTCAACCGCTATGCCCGCATTGACGGCGGAGGCCACCTGTGGCGGTGGCTTGCACAAAGGATCGGGGTTACATAACGCTGACTGGAATGGATCCCGCTCGCATCATGAAGTCCTACCCCATGCCGTCGTCAAAATGCTGTAATGTAGTAACAATTTCCTCCACCATCCCACTCGCGGGTCTTCGTCATGGACACCCGCTTTTTTTGGTGCGCCAGATCACGGCACACCAAAGAAAGGCGACGGGCGTGAACCCGCCGCCGGAAGGTGCGCGGTCGTTTACACGGCTTCGCTGTCCTCTGCCGCGCTGGCCTCCTCGGCGTTGCGCTCGGCGATGAGCGTGTGCGCCTGGTCGGCGACCTTGGCGAGAGTGAGCAGGTTCTTGAAGCCGAAGCTCTGCCTGGTCTTCCACTGACCCTCGTCTCGGTAGATGCGCGAAAAGGTGACGTTATGCCGGGTGATGCCGCCGACCTCGTTTTCCCAAATGGTCGCCGTGACGGTTCCGATCCTGAGTTCCGCTGCGGGTTTTGAGTTGGTGGTGGTAGCCATTGATTGAATCCTCCTGGTTTAAGGGTTTGGAGCGTGTGTCGCTCACTGAACAGGCGGCACCGGACAAACCCGCCCAGGAGGTGGGTCGCCGAGTGCAGGAAGGTGGGGAATAACCGGCCAAAGAGCAGGGGCCGTGACAGACGCCCCCAGGGCGAGTGTGGCGGTCTGGCTGCGGCCCCTGCGACGGTCCCCGCCGGAGCAAACAAGGCTACGGGAAAATGGCGAGACAACATTCGGTGCGGTGGATCGCGGGCCCGTCAGAGCGAACAACGGGAAACCGGGGCGATCTCGCGGGCGGCCACCCGGCACCACGAGCCGCCAGAAGCGGCGATCCAGGGACCGTGGGTGCGGATGTACTCTTGGCGATGGCCGGGATGGCTGCGCGGCAGGGAACAGGGTCGCTAGGAGCCGCTGGATTCCTGCGCCGATTCCCGGGTCCGTACTATCATCTCTAATCCATCCGAAGCACGACGGTTGCAATCAGCTGGAGGATCGAACAGGACTCGCGGACGGGTTTTTATTCTGCCTCTATGTTTCTGGAGAATTAGTCGATCCGTGGGCAGGGAATTATAGCGAGAGGGAACTGAAGACGGTCGCGCTGGACTCGCGGCCATCGGTGGCCGAACGCCGGAACTCCAAGCGGGTACCAACGACTAGCTGAGTGTGGAGTCGGCTGCCAGAGACGCGGGCGAAGAGTCTTGGGCGGGTGCCAGTGGGACGGCGGATTCCTTGGCTGCCGTGCGGGCCGGAATGAGGCTTCCGGACAACCCGGTCATTGTCCGAATCCAAAATGGGCGATGATGGGGATAGGCTGATTAACGGAAGGGAATCGGCAGCCAATTAAGGTTGGAGGATAATGATTCCGGGCCCCTGTTCTAGAACAAACTCAAGGAGAAGAAATGCCGAATACTGATAAGCAACTGGCCGAACTTTTGGTGGAAGAAAAGAAGCTGCTCGAGCAGCAGAAGAAGGAGCAGGGTGCGCTTAAGCAAAAACTCCGTACCGTCAAGAAACAGCTCCGGGAGGAAGATCGCAAAGTGAATGAACGCCGTGCGGAACTGGTGGGTCGCTGCATGATGCAGAAATTCAATTCTGACGCTGAAGCGAAAGGGACCATCCTGCAAGATCTCGATGGTTTCCTGTCGAAGCCGGAAGACCGGGAACTGTTCGGACTACTCCCAAAATAAACTCCTGCAAGAGAAGCCTCCTAAAACTTTTCCGGAGTCTTTCCCTATTCCAGGATCGCCGGCCTTATGCGTCGGCCGGGGGGCCGTAGCCAGTACCCATGGCAACGGCGTGGCATCGGAGCGGTAAACCGTTTTTTTTGGACTGTGCATGCGGTTGCCGAGCCGGGATGGCACAGAGGACGGCGTGGCACTGGATGGCATCGTTTATCCTTCGGGATCGAGCAAAAGCGGGCGCGGCATCCCTGGGTTTTCCCGGCGGTGAGCCGCGCAGTGTGTCTCTGATCAGTAGCCCGGATTTTGATTGTGTGAGTGTCACGGTTTGGCCCTGCCGAACATTGCTGGAAAGCGGCGTCCCGGCCCGCCGCTCCCCGGTGCAGGTTACGCCTCCTGGGCCTCGCCGCCTTGCTGAAGTTCGGACATCCGCGTGTGCGCCTGATCGGACGCTTTCGCCAGGACCAGGAGGTCGTTACGACCGAAGGTCTGTGTCGTCTTCCACTGCTCACCGTCCTTGTAGAGGCGGGAGAAGGTGACGGCGTAGCGGGTGCGGCCTTCGATGTCGTTGGGCTAGATGACAGTCTTGACGGAGCCGATGCGGATTTCAGAAAGGGGTTTTGAGTTCGCTATGATGTTTTTCCTCCCGGAAGTTAAAGGGTGTGGAGCGTTGCCTCTCACCCTGAACAGGCGGCAACCTCCAGGCCCGGACGCGGGAGGAAGAGCGAAGCTGCCTCCGGGAACAGGGTGGAGTCCGACCTCAGCAAAAAAGAGTGACGGAGGCCCGGGGGCAAGCGCAGCGGTCTGGCGCGAATGTTGCCGGAGGACTCGGACGGGGCCCGGTGGTGGCCAGCCAGCAATGGCGCAGGTAGGTCGGGCCCATGGCCAGTTGTGCGATCAGGGCCAGAAAGTCCTCGCCACATGAACCCGAGTGGTTGGACCTCGACGCCGGTGATTCACCTACTTAGCGTCATAAAGAATCCGTCTATAGGTACGTCAATCCTTACGGCAAGTACCGATTCGAGATCGAGGGTTGAGTTCTAGGTCCCCGAGCCCTAAGAAGTCCTGGAAACGACGTTTAGCGTGCGATTCGAGGTTGTTATTGTCGGAACCACTCTCTGCACGTTGTGTCTTTGTCGGTTTTCCCGAGTTTTAAATTCTGCTCAGTTTGTCCAGAGTTTCGTAGCTCCTCCTACTTGTTCTTTAGTTACTTGTTCTTATTACTTGTATGGTGTACCCGTTTGGACGTTTTTATGAGGGGTGGAGTGTACCTGTTTGGACGTTTCTATGAGGGGTGGAGTGTACCTGTTTGGACGTGGAAAACCCTGCGGAATCACACAAGCCTGTGGAAATTCCCGGCGCAAGGAGGCCCCTGACGGGACGCTGAGAGGCTGGGAACGCGGGAAATTAGCGGCCAAGCTGGCCTTGAGTGAGTGGCGCGATGGTCGGTGTCGAGGGATGCAGGATCAAGACGCCCGGAGGCGTCGTATAGTTCAACTCCGGCCAAGCGAGCTTGATCTTCTTCAACTCGCGGAGAACCTTGTACCGGAAGGCATGGACGGTGAATTTGTTGCTGGCCTTGGCCGGGTGCGCTCCGAACTGCCGGTATAAATGCCGCCAGGAGAGCCGCAGCGGAGCGCGAAGGGTGAAGGTGCGGTAGACCAACCACAGGTAGAGATCGAGACCCAGCGAAGAACGCTTGAGCGCCTTGAGGGTGTGCATGTCAATCGGCAGCGGGTGGTTGATGATCTCGTTGAAGAACTTCTCGCTGAGTTCAAGCTTGCTGTTCCACAGTGCGCTCTCGCCGGGCTTGTTCCACCAGAACTCGGTGCGGTCTGCAATCACGGCCTTCACGCTTGCTTCGGCGCGCTCATCCTTGTAGGTCATTTTAATGGTGCAATCGAAGAGCCGCTTGATCTGGTTGCTGAGCTTGATGCCCGCGTTCCCGCCGCCGCTGCTGTAGACGCCTAGTTTCCGCATGAATTCGGCAAGCGATGGCCCCAAGATGATGACTCGGCTTTGGGTCCGCACCGCTTCGGTGCAAAGCCAGGCCAGGATCAGGCGCGGGAAGTTGCCGTAGGGGAGTTTGTTGTCGCCACCTGCCGTCATGTAGAGAGTGTAAGGACCGTTGACGCGCTTGTACTGGAGCCGGTCGCCGGGGTTCGTGCGGGGCAGGGAGCACAGCGCCATCAACCGCGTCATAAAGCCCATTTCCGGGTCCGCTTCACTGGCCTCTATAAGCTGGTTCACCTGATCGAAGCGGGTGAAGTGGTGCCGCGCCTGAGGCGTTACCAGAGAGAGTGCAGGTTTTGATTTATCGTTCATGTCCAAGCAAGCCTCCATATCCTTATCATGTTTTACCGGCCAGATCGGGGCCGTTAAGCAGAGATTCTTTGCCGCGCTGTATCCGCGAACCAGTAGAAGCATCGCCCGGACAATCCCGGCTCGCCTCTGTTGCATTGTCCTGGCAGCGTTGTCGGGCATCACGGCACCTGCGCCAGTTCGAGTTGGGGGTCGGCGAACACAACGGGCCGGTAGTGCCAGCGCCGCTTTGCGGCGTCGTAATCGCCCACGTGGAGGGCTTCTTCGACGTACCGCCGTCCCTCGCGGCGCGTCATGTGAATCACCATGGAGATCCCGTCCACGACGCCCCTACAGGTGACTTCCCACGGCAAGTCCGTCTCACCTTGCATGGCGCAAGTCGCGAGGCGCGACAGGGCCGACTCGGCGTTGTTGGCGTGGATCGTGGTCAGGCTCCCACCGTGCCCGGTGTTGAGCGCCTGCAGCAGATCGGCGGCCTCGCCGCCCCGGACTTCGCCGACCACAATGTGGTCGGGCCGATGTCGGAGCGCGTGCTTGACGAGGTCGCGGATCGTCACCGATTCGCCGTCGATCCCTCGCGCTTCGAAGCGGACACAGTTTTTCCGGTCGATGCGGAGTTCCAGGGTGTCCTCGATGGAAACAATGCGGTCGTCAGCGGGGAGCAACTCGACCAAGGCATTGAGCAACGTGGTCTTACCCGAGCCGGTCCCGCCCGACACGAGGATATTTCGCCGCCCCAGCAGCGCGGCTCGCGCCTCGTCCAGGACTTCCTGGGGTAGTGATCCGAAGCGCACGAGATCTTCGGGCGAATAGCTCCGCTTGCCGAATCGCCGGATGGTGATGGCAACGTGCGGCGCGGCCGGGGGCACACAGATCGCCACGCGGGAGCCATCGTCCAGGCGCGCATCGAGAATGGGTGCTGTGGCCGGATCGAGGCCGAGGGGCCGCGCGATCTGAATGGCCGCCCGCTCTAGCGCGACCGCATCGAGGCCGGGAGCGGGATGCTCCCGGATTTCCCCACGGCTTTCAACCCAGACGTTGCCCGGCCCGTTGATCATGATCTCGCTGACATCCTCATCTTCGAGAACCGATTCCAGCCCCGGCAAAAACGGCCGAAGGTAGTCCATGCCGCGTCCGTCCCTATTTGCCGCGCTCATATCTTCCCCGCCTCGACGGCGCGCCAATAGGGCATCGTCTCCGGAAGGTAGTACGGCTTGAGATAAACACGGACGGCGCTTGTGGCGTGGGTGCCGTCATAGGGCAGGCAGATCGCCTGGCAATTGGGAAGCAGGCCAAACTCCCTGGGCTGAAATAAGGCCTCCCGTTGTTCCCGGAATGATTTACTGGTTCCGACCGAACCCTGGCCGCTCCCGGCCTTGCCGGACAGGAGCGACACTTCAGCTTGCCGCGTCGATTCGGTGACGGTCCAGCTCGGCTTGATCTTGGCAACTTGCCCGCACAGTTTCGAGGCGAGCTCGGCGCTTGCGTCGTCGCTGAGGGAGAGGAAGATCCGAGTGCGGAGCGTCTGCAAGAGCGCCCGCCACGCCTCGGAAGTTCCCAGGACGGATCGGAGCGAGGATATGGACTGGGTGGCGACGATGGGGATGACGCGGCACTGCCGGGTGAGGGCAAACGCCTTCTCGTCGCCCGAGGGATCATCCTCGCCGACTGAGGCGAAGGACTGGTACTCGTCGCAAATAAAAACGGCGGGCCGGAAGTAACGCTTGGGATCCGCTTTCATCTGTGCCGGCCTCCGGAGCAGGGTCTGGAGCCAGGCGTTTTTGAGGAACACGCCTACGGCGCGGGCCAGGGCCGGATTCGATCCGGCGGGCATGTTGAGCGCGAGGACTTTCCCGCTCTCGATCAGCTCGTCCAGGGGTGGCAGATGCTTCCAGATTCCTCCGGATTCTGTCGGCTCCCATTGGGGTCGCTCGGCCTCGTCTTTCACCGGCGGTGCCTGGGGACAGAAAATGTCAGCGACGTCCTCCATGTCGAACAGGGACAGGAAACTGGAAATGCCCTCGACACACGAAGTCCGCAGTTTCGGGTCCAGCTTCATCCAGTCGTGGTCGTACCAGGTCTTCACGCTTTGCCAGCGCGCGAGCAACCGTTTCGGTTTGGTATGACTCTTGGGCACTGTGATGCGGTATGGGATCCCCTCGGTTTGCAACCATTCTTCCAACGCGGGCGTCTTGCTGGCTTTACACTCCCCATCTTCAACTTCATTCCAGCTTCCAAAGGCGAGCAGCGCGTCCTTGTGTGCCTTCCAAACCTTATCCGAAATCACGATCTCCCCATGCAACTGGACGTAGACAACAACCCCGGCCTCATCGATTTTGTCCTTGAACAGGTCGGGGTTGATCGCGCAGTGGTAGACATCCCGGAGGGTCACCCAGCGGTCGGGAAAGATCCGGTAGAGCTCGATAATCCACTTCACCAGATTCGTGTAGGCCTGTTGCCAGAACGGATCTTTCCCCTTGCCGAACAACTGATTCAGGAGAGAGGAAACGGTATAGGCCAGGGAGTAGGCATCGAGCCAGTGCGCGGCCAGGGGGTTCCACTGCCATTTCCCGTCCATGCTCAGTTCCATGTAATCGTCTTCCCGGCCCGCCTTTTCGAGAATCTCCCGGATGTCGTAGCAGAAATCCCCCTTGACTTCGAGGATCAGGGCGGCGGCCCGCCGCTTCGGATTCCTCGCTTGCCAGCCGAGCAGTTGTCGGGCAAACGGGTGCATGCACGCCGAGGTCTTCCCGGAGCCGACCGCCCCGAAGATGGCGACTCCGGTATAGAGTCCCCGCTCCGGGATCACGAACCAGTCCGGGTTGGGAACCTCCCGCGGCTCGACCGGGTGATGCGTCTCCCCGACGACGATGGCCGGTTTCTCGTCCGATGGGGAAATCGGCCACGGGGGAAGCTCGCCTTTGCCCCGTTTCTTGCGCGGAGTCGACTCGAACCACACCCGCCACACACCCAAAACGAGCGTCCCGCCGATAAACGTAATGACGCCGGGCATGGCGGCATACCAACCGTGGATCACCCACAAAAGCATGGGCGCATCGAGGGCCATCAGCGCGACGACGGGGTTCTCCGATCCGGGGGGAAACGGGCTCAAGACATACCGGCCCGTTGAGGCGGCAACCGCCAGGACAAATAGAAAAACGTGACTCCATTTCATCGGCCTTTACGTCTCCAGACTTCAAGCCTTCCTGCAAGGATCACTATGACGGGAGCGACACCCCTTGGGGAGGGCGGCACCGACACGCGTGATGTGAATCAGCACGGGGGTCGGGTGACGATAAACCCACGAAACAGGGGGGGTCGCTCCCGTCACTGCACCCCCTCTCCGGAACTGTTCTGGGCACCCTGTCTGGAACAGCTCTGGACTCCCCCTCTGGAGCAGCTCTGGGCCCCCCGTCTGGAGCAGCGCTGGAACAGGGACCTGAAATTGGCTAACCCCAAGTGAATGCATGGAATATGGGACAACAACCGTGTGAATCAGCACTGTGAATTAACCTCGTGAATTAGCCTTGTGAATTAGCGCTGTGAATTAATACCCCCGAGCCAATACACACGCTGGAGCGGCATCGGGCGTGTGAATCAGGTGCCCGATTTTCAATAAGGGCGCCCCTGGCGCTGCACCCCCTCTGGAGCAGCTCTGGACACCCAGTCTGGAACAGCTCTGGACTCCCCTCTGGAACTGTTCCGGCCCCCGCGTCTGGAACAGCTCTGGAACTGCGTCCTGAAATGGCCTAACCCCAAGTGAATTCACTGGATATGGGACAACAACCGTGTGAATCAGCACTGTGAATTGACCCCGTGAATTAGCCTTGTGAATTAATGACCCATGCGTTCGATTCATGACTGTTGCCGCATATTCCCTGAAAAAATGTCCGGGATTCGATGTCATGAGGGTGTCTCGTAGATCTGCACACCCTCGGGATAAATACGCCCGGAACGCCATATCTCGAACGTGTCAATCCGGATGTCATGAGGCGCGGGCCGTGCCAGAATATCCCTCAACTCCCGGTAGCGCTGCCCGGCCTTCGTAAAGCCGCCGAAGCGGGCGAGAACCTTGGAATCGGAGGTATCGAGGGCGCTGGAGATTGCGCCCAGTTCCTTCTCGAAGGCCGCCTCCTGGGGGCTCCCGATCGCGACCCTTTTTTCCTCCAGCGCCCATCCGTCCAATACGGCACGTGCGCGTTTGTCGGCGTCGGGGTTGACGCCGATTGCAGCCACATGAATCTTGATATTGCGTTCCCGCATACTCGCCCAAAGATGCTCGTGCGCCCGGCCCCAATGCTGCATTTCCGTGGAGGTGTCGTTGCCGGGATCGACATAGACAAACGAGCAGGTTGGTCCGCCGGCAACGGGGAGCTTCAGGGGGAAATACCGGGTGACGGCCCCGGCCGCTCCGGTATAAATCCGCTTCGGCAGGTGCGCGGTTGGGATGCCGATGTCTTCGCAGTACCAAACCTTTTCCTCTTCGGTCGGGAGCCATTCCAGCTCTGCGTGTTCGATGACGTAATCGAGCGACAGGAGCCGCCGGAGATAGGCCCCCGGATCGGGAAATCTCCGGTGGCGGATGTTGGGAACGCCCAGCTGCCGGTAGATGCCCTTGTGGGTGATCCGGCAGGCCCTCGTACGGTTCTCGCGGCGAATGACGGGAATGGGTTCTTCCACGGCAAGTTTCAGGTCCAGGAGGCCCTGAACGAAGCGCCGGGCGCGCGATGGGTACGTTTTGAAATACGCCATGTATTGGGAGCGTGTGAATATGCCGCTGTGGAGACAGACCAGGGCCACCCACTCGGCGTCTTGCGGGTTCCACCCGAACGGCTCCAGGTTTTTTTCACGCTCGCGCAAATGAGTAATCATGGCGTCTCGGTGATGAGTGTTCTGTCGGTTTCCAGGTATGTGACCTTGCGAATTGAGGCAATCGGGCGTCCTGCTCGACCCCCGTCGTCGGTGAAATTCACCCGCACCTTGATTTTCTTGCCCACGTCCGCCGCCACCGGCGTGTAGGTCACGGCGTTGGCACCGATGCTCGTCTCGTTCGACATGCCGTCGGCATCCACCCGCAGCCATTGGAAGGTGTAATCGTCCGGGAAGGTGGACGGCAGACCGTCGGTGTCGGCGATGTCGCCAATTGCGGCCGTCAGCGTCTCGCCCACCTGCGCCGTGCCGGAAATCGTCGGCGCGCCCGTGGCGTCACGGTTTTCATGGAACAGCGATACGGCAAGCAGCGTGCCCTCGTCCGTATCCTGACGGTAGTCTCCGTTGGGATTCGCAAAGCCACGGAGCAGCGGCGGGTTCGCAGGGCCGGTGGCCAGTGACCCGACAAAATACCAGATCCTTGTACCCGTGGGGTATCCATTCTGCATGTCGTAGCTGTCGCGACCGCTCAGCTTCAACGCGAGCGTGCCCGAGACGCGCTGAATATGCAGCGTGAGCCCGGCGCCGTCGTCGGGCAGGTTGGGGCTGGTGGCAAAGTTCAGCGCCGATCCATCCGCCAATATCTGCGTCACCGTGTAGCCGGTCCCCAGGTGGGTGAAGGTGGCGCCGACGAGGCTGCCGAAGTCCTCCATGGCCGAACCGAAACCCGTGCCCAGTCCCAGCGAACAATCCCCTCCGTCCGGCGTGCCATGTTCCACCGTCAGCGTGGAGCACCAGACCGCCGACCCGAGACAGGAGGCGGCGTCCGGCACCACCGGCGCTGTCTCGTCGCTGGTCAGCGTCTCGGGATTGTCCTCGTCGTCGTCGAAGGTCACCCTGACCGCGATCTTGTCGCCCTGTACGCTCGAAGTCGGAGTGTAGGTGGCACTCGTGGCGCCCCCGATCACCGTCCCTGCCGCGAGCCACTCGTACTCGTAGCTGACCATCGTCAGCCCCTCGTCGTCGGTGATGCCCGCGGTCGCCGCCGTCAGCGTCCGACCCACCTGCGCCGGTCCGGAAATGGTCGGCTTGCCCTCGGCGGGGGTGTTGACGGGGGTGGGCACGGTGGAATCGTTGATGACCGCGAAATCGGTGAAACTGGCGACCCCGTTTCCAGCGTCGTCCTCCAGCGCGTCGGCGCCGGCCGCGGTCTTGTCGTAGCTGACCTTGACGGTCTGGTTCTGGTAGATTGTGGTCCCGGTCGGTAGGGAGATGAGCAGCTCCGCCGAGCCGGTCGCGGAGATGCTGTTTATATTGAGTGCAACACCGTCGGCGGTGAGCGTGAAGGCAGCGACCACCGCAGCCGGCAGAAATTCCACTGCAATGTCCAAGTCTTCGTCGAAGCTGAACGTGACTCTGTCGCCGGCAGTCGACACCAGCGCGCTTTCCGGGCTCGGGGGGGTGGTGTCAGCCGCCCGCGTCACCACCACCCTGTAGGTCTTGGTGGTGGGGGTGGTGTTCCCCGCCGTCACCTTCACCTTGAACGTGTTGGCTCCCACCACCAGCGGCGCGTCCAGCGCGGGCGTGGTCGTATCGGTATCGGTGATCGCCGCGTTGCTCGCATTGAGATACTCGACCGTGGCACTGGCGTCGTTCACCGTCGGCGTCAGCGTGATCGCACTCACGCTGCTCGCCACCGACGCCGTGTAGGACCTCGTCCCGGTCACAAAGGTCGGCGTCAGCGTGATCCCGACGGCGGTGTTGTCCTCCAACTCCAGATCGCTCAGGGTGGCGTCGGCGGGCTCTATCAGCGTCAGCGTGACGGCGTCTCCGGCGCTCCAGCTCTGGCCGGAAGTGAACCATACCCTGGCTGCGGCCCGCTTGCTATCGGCGTCCTCGAAGTCGAAGGCCGTGCCGTCGACGTTCAGCGTCAGGCCCTGCGTGGCGGTTGTAAGGTCCGTGTCAAACTCGATCTCCAGATTTCCGTTCAAGCGGACAAAGATCGTCGAACGCCAGCGACCAGGGTCGACTGGTCCCGCTGGTGGACGAGGTGGAGGCCACCCATGGGGAACGGCCGGAGACGGTGCTGGCGGATGCGGGCTACTGCAACGAGGACGACCTTGAGGCGCTGGAGGCGCGCGGCGTGGACGGCTATGTGGCCTTGGGCCGGGAGGGCCGGCGCGCGGTCGCGGTGGACGCGGCCCGGCATCCGGCGAAGGCCCGCATGGCCGAGAAGCTGGCGACCTCGGCGGGACGGGTGCAGTACGCCCAACGCAAATGGTTGTCGGAGGCGCCCAACGGGTGGATCAAGGAGGTGCTCGGTTTCCGCCGATTCAGCCTGCGCGGCCTGAACAAGGTCCAGGGCGAGTGGAACTTGGTGTGTCTGGCATTGAACGTCAAGCGGATGCAGGGGCTTCAGGCAGCCTGATGACAGGGATACCGCCCGCAAATCAGGCCGAACGAGGGTCGATTCAAGCACCCGTGGCGCGCCCATCGGCGCCTCGTCGTCCAAAACGCCCATTCCCCGGTCACCGATACCGATCGATCGCCATCTCGCGTAATTCGCCGAGTCGAAAATCGTCCTACGGCGCAGGCTCCTAGTGTAGTCCGCCAGAAGTAATGAGATGTAAGTGCTTGTCCAACGTCTGATATAGATATGAGGAAAGCACCGAGGGTTGATCTTGATGTTCAGGTACGAAAGGAACTGGAACGACTGAGGCGAAGCCGTAGTACATCGGTACGGTTGGCGGAACGATCCCGAATTGTGTTGCTGGCGGCTGAGAGTCTGAGGAACGAGGAGATTGCAGCACGGCTGAAGATGACGCTTCAGAAGGTTGGCCGATGGCGTGCTCGTTTCGCCACACATGGATTGGGAGGCATTGAGAAGGACGGGCCGCGAAGCGGCCGGATTCCCTCCATCAGCGCACGGAAGCGGGTCCGGATTGTAAAGAAGACGATTGAAGAGAAGCCCCCAAACGCCACGCATTGGAGCCGTACCTCGATGGCAAAGGCGACCGGAGTCAGTGATTCGACGGTCGGGAGAATATGGCGGGCCCATGGCCTGAAGCCACACCTGTCTGGAACCTTCAAGCTGTCCAACGACAAACAATTTGCCGAGAAGCTGGAGGATGTGGTCGGTCTGTATCTGAACCCACCGGAAAACGCCATCGTCTTGTCCTGCGATGAGAAGAGCCAGATGCAGGCCCTGGACCGCACGCAACCCGGGTTACCTCTGAAGAAGGGGCGGTGCGGCACCCTCACCCACGACTACAAACGCAACGGAACCACCACGATGTTCGCCGCGCTCAATACCCTGGACGGCTCTGTGATCGGGACTTGCATGCCGAAGCATCGGCATCAGGAATGGATTCGGTTTCTCAATCAGATCAAACGCTCCGTGCCTAAAGACAAGCAGATCCACATCATCTGTGACAACTATGCGACCCACAAGCATCAGAAAGTTGTCGACTGGCACAAGCGCAACCCGCGCTTTCATGTGCACTTCACACCGACCAGTGCGTCGTGGCTGAATATGGTCGAACGTTTCTTCCGGGATCTTTCAGAGCAACGGCTTCGGCGCGGAGTTTTCCATTCGGTTCCAGAGTTAATCCAGGCCGTTGAGGACTATGTCGACGGTCACAATCAGAGCCCTAAGCCGTTCATCTGGACCGCGCAGGCTTCCGATATTCTTGAGAAAGTCCGACGCGCTCGAAAGAATCTGGTTAAAGTGCACTCTGTTTGACGGGGACCACTAGATAGGCCTAAACCCGTGTTCAGTCAACGAAATAAGGGATAGCCCGCTTGCACGGGGTCAATTCGGCTCTCTTGGAGAATACGTGCTGGCAATCGGATGTCCTGGAGACAGCGTAAGGACCTTCCGGTACCATCCCTCGGCCTCGTCTGGATTCCCGGATTGCCGCAACGCCTCGGCGACTCCGAGAAAGCCATGGACATTCTCCGGATCGATGTCGATTGCACGTTCGAACTGGTCCAGCGCCTCCTCGTGGCGGCCACGCTCGACTAGGAAGAGGCCGTAGTTGTTGAGCGAAATCGAGTCGGATGGATCCGCATCGATGACGTCGCGAAACTCGGCCCCAGCCCGGTCATGCTGGAAGGTTAACGAATAGAGGATGGCGAGCAGGTTGCGGGCGCGCATGTTACCCGGATCGATCTCGATAGACCGGCCTATGATTTCGATCGCCTCATCGTAGAGGCCCTGGTATTGCCTCATCGTCGCAAGATGGAACAGTCCCCGAGCATCGTCAGGCTCGAGGGCCAGCAGGCGGTCGAGTACTCCGGCGAGCTCAGGGCTGCCCTCCGAGGCAAGCACGTCCGAGAGTTGCACCAGTATCTCGACGTTTCCCGGGTCATTCTCGAGGACTCTCTCCAGCAATTCCACCGCCCGGCGGTGTTCCTGCCCGAGCATGTAGTGTTCGGCCGCCGCCGACAGGACCTCAGGCTCCGAGTAATCGTCGACCATCACTTCGACGAAGGTCGTCACTCGATCACGGGTTCGGCCCCGCCCGGTCTGAATGAGCCCACTCCACGCTTCCTCGTCCTTGGGGTCCAACTCCAAGGCAAGCTGGAACTGATCGGTGGCCAGTTCGTAGCTTCCGGCGAAGAGCAGCATCTCGCCCTTGCGGCGGTGGTTCGCCGCCGTGGGTGCTGCCTTGACGCGTTCGACAAAGGACGGCGTCGGCATCCGAGGCTCCACGGCATGGACCGCCCGCAGATTCTCGTCGGTCGTGTTCGCGTATATGAACTGAGGGGACCGAAATTCCAGGACGGGAAAATCATCCGTGTTCATCACCGCGTCGCCCGCGAACCGGTCGAGATCGTCATCGGCGATCATGAACATCGAAAGGATGCTGTACAAGTCCTGCACGTAAACACCTTCAAGATCGGACCGGACCCGTTCGTAGTTGGCGCGGACGACGGCTTCGGAGACCTCGATCGGCGAAGGAGAACCGAGCAGCAGGAAGTCGCTGTCGTTGAGTGCCCACAGTGCGGCGTGGGGAAAGGCCGAGCGGAAGGACCGAACGATCGTTCGCAGGTCCTCTGTCGACATATTGTAGCTATGCACCCACTGGCAATGGATCCCGTGTTCCGACAGTCGCTCGCGAACTTCTTCGAAGAACTCTCGGGTGAAAAGCGAAGCCATTCCCGACATCCAGGGGTTGGAAGGCTCAGAGATACTGACGTCGTACACCGTGGTCGTGTAGCGTAGATGATTTCGACCATCCCCGATGATCACCTCGACGCGAGGGTCCTCCAGGGCACGATGGTTCACATGCTCGAAGAAGCGCGAGGCCTCGATCACCTCGGGCGAGATCTCGATGACGTCCAGCTTCTCGATCGGATGCTGGAGCGCCGCTCCCGCGGTAACTCCACTCCCAAAGCCGATGTTGACGACGGTACCCGCTTGGTCGCTGAGAAGCAGCGGTAGATGGCCCAGCATTTTCTGCGTCAGCATGTCTCCGGAATCGGTCGCATCCACCTTCCCATCCACGGCGAGCGTCGTGCTACCGCCATTGCGCTTGACCGACACTGTCGTCGTTGTGCCCTCCCTGAAATACAGAAGGTCGCCGCTCTTCAGGACGGATTCCAGGTCGAGGTTCGAAGCGTAGTGGGGTGCGTATTTGTAGGCGCCCGACGCCATCAACTCGGGATCCCAGCGCGGCATCAACCAGATAGCCGGAATCAGGGCCAGAACGGCAACCGTACCCGCCAAAGCTGTCCGCGGAATCACTGGTTTCTCTGCCGACAACGTCAGAGCCACCCCGACCAGCACGCTCAACGCCGCCGCCAGAACGAGCGTGTACTGGGTTCCGATCGCGGGCACGAGCAGAAAACCGGCCGCGAGGGACCCAAGGATGCCGCCCGCAGTGTTGAATGCGTAGACGGCGGACACTTCCGTGCCGAGCAGAGAATCTGACCGGGCATAAAGCTTCGACGCAATCGGAAACGTCATCCCGAGTAGCGCCGTCGGGACCAGCATGATCGCCAAGAAGAGCAGAAACTCCGCAGCCTGGATGGCCCTGAAGGATTCCACGTACCGGGTGACGAGCCCGCCTATCCAGACCGGCAGCTCACCGAACAGGGGTACCAGGGCGAGAGAAGTAAAGCCAACCCAGATCTCGATCCAACCTAACCCACCGACTGTTGTCTCCCCGCGCGCGGTCCATTTGGAACCGAGCCAGGCCCCCAGTCCCAGGCCGGCGATCATGGCCGTCAGCATCAGCGTAAATGCGTATGTGGTCGGCCCGACGATCAGACTGAGGACGCGAGTCCATGCGACTTCGTTGGCGAGCGCCGCGAAACCGGAAAGGAGCATCGCAAACAGAACGATCCTCGGTCCCGCAAGAGCCGGGCCGGAATCTTCTCCCGTCGTCGATGGCGCATCGGCCGACCGTGCCAGGCGCCACGACACTCCTGCGATCAGCAGGTTAAGTACGGCCGCAAACGCCAGAGCAGCCCAGACCCCAAAGGTCGGTATGAGCAGGAATCCAGCCGCAACCGTGCCCAATGCCGCCCCCCACGTGTTCGCCGTGTAGACCCGGCCGGCATGCAGTCCGATGGTCTCGATGTTCTCGGTGTAGTAGCGGATCAGGATGGGCAGGGTCCCGCCCATCAGGGTCGCCGGAACGATCAGGAGGGTGAACGAAACCAGCAGCCGGCCAAGGCTCAGCAGCGCGAACGAATCGTAGGCCGATCCATAGAGAGCACCAAACACGGGATCGGCTAGGACGAGCATGAGGGGCAGTAGAAGGTTGTAGATACCGATGCCGGCTTCGAGAGCCGCATACGTTTTCACCAGCGGAACGGGCCGTGTGTCGATCAACCGGCCGAGCAGGCGGCTCCCCAGGGCGAGGCCCGCCATGAAGACGGCCAGCACGACGCTGACGGAAAAGACGGTGTTACCGATGATGGGTGTGAATAGACGAACCCAGACGATCTGGTAGATCAGGCCGCAGGCGCCGGAGACGAAGAATAGGAGCAAGAAAATGGAGGACCGCCGGTTCACGGTACAAGTCTAGCGCGGATAGCGGCGCCGATCGGATTCGAAGGTTCCGAATACTTACTAAGAAATTCAGGGTGGAGGGACATGGCTCCAAGGATGATCTATTCACACTAGTGACCTGTAACAGTGCTATCGGTACCAGCGTGGGGGGGGGGGGGACGGCGTCGGATTCTAGGAGTGACGCTCGAGCCAATGCTGTTTCATTGCGAGGGCGTTACGACACCGAAGACGGCGCCGTTGGGCCGAACCCTTCGGGCCGATGGGGGTTGCGGGCGATCTCTTTGATCGGAAGCCAGTCCGTCGAGCGCTTTCCTGATGCGCTCGAGCGTCACCGATGAAAGAGCATCGCTTTCCGTCTCCCTCCTCGACCTCGCCCGCAAGACCCATCGGCGATGGTACCGATAGCATTGTTACAGGCCACTAGTCACTCTTGTTTTTTCAGCAAGTCGGATCTTGACAACGAATAACCCCTGACGCGGATTCGGGCAACGCTAAAGTTTGCACTGCCTCCGGTCTTCGCCTTTCCCTGAGCCGCGGCGCTCCCCTCCCCATTGCAGCGTGCGGTGGGCCCACAGAAATGAGTTTTTGATTTTCCTATAGATCAAGACCGGCCAAAGAATGCTTCGCTGCCCGGGCCCCGAGGAAACCGCCATCAAGGCACTTTTCCTTACCTCTCCCGCTCTTTGGCTCTTCAGTTCATGCCACCGACCGGATGCCTTGTGTTCGAGCGCCCGAATTGCCATACACTCACACCGGTTTCATCGGCAAAAGGCCTCTTATTTTTTCCTATCCGCCCGAGGCCTGAAACGGTTAAAGCGCAGCATCAATATGGGTATTGAATGGTGGGTAAAAATTAGTTAAGGTTGGTTCCACGTGACATCCGAGACAGGCAATTGGCACATACAAATACCGAGTTAGGTGGGTAACAGCCACGTCCAGAGGATTTCGGAAAGTGGTTCCCGTGGAGTGGACGGTGGGTGCATCCGGCTTGCTAAATCTGTGGATGGGTACATTTTAGTGGAGGCAAATATGAACAAGAGTAGACTGAGCATGACCCTGGGGGTCCTGTTGCTCGTTTTATTGGTGTCCGTTGCCGCTTTCTCGCAGGTAACGACGGGAGTAATCACCGGTCGAGCCCAGGATTCTTCTGGCGCCCTGATACCAGGCGTTGAGGTTACGGTCTCGAGCCCGGCGATGATCATCGGCGGCGGTTCGCGGCTGGTCATCACCAACGAACAGGGCAGCTATCGCGTGACGCAGCTTCCCGCGCCCGCTGTATACACGGTTACTTTTTCACTTCCCGGCTTCCGCACCCTCATCGTCGAGGGTGTGAACGTGGCCGGCGGCGCAGCCGCGACGATCAACGGGCCCCTGGAGGTGGCCACGGTAGCCGAGACCATCACCGTGACGAGCCAGGTACCGACGATCGACCTGGAAGAAGCAACGACCGTGGTCAACTGGGGCCAGAAGCTGATGGACGAGCTGCCGTACGGCCGCAGCATCCGTGCCTTGAGCCGGCTGATTCCCGGCTTTACGATCACCCACTTCGACGTGGGCGGGAACACGGCCGGCGGGTCGGCCAGCTTCGGTGCGGAGCTGTACGGTCGCCGGGGCGGCGACGAGATCAACTACGAAGGCATGAACTGGGGATCGACCTTCGGCGACTACGGAACGTACAGCGAGATCCAGTTCGAGACCTCGGCCAAGGGCGCGGAAGCCCGAACGCCGGGAGTCAACGCCAACCACATCATCAAGTCGGGCAGCAACGAGCTGCACGGTAACATCATGGCGGCCATCCAGAACGACAGCTTCCAGAGCGACAACATCAACCAGGAGCTGCTGGACCGCGGCCTGAGGCCATCGGACAACTCCTTCATCCGTTACCACGACCTCAACGGCGATGCGGGCGGTCCGATCATCCGAGACAAATTATGGTTCTACTACGCGCACGGCAACATGTTCACGTCGACGAACGTTCCGGGCTTCGACTACCCGGACACGGGAGAGTTGCAGCCCTACACGACGCGGCTGGACTTCACGACGTCGAAGTGGACATACCAGTTGACGAGCAACCAGAAACTGGAAGCGGCCCACCAGTTCAGCCGGAAGAACACGCCCTGGCGCGATGCGGCCACCCAGTTGCACCCCCTCGGTGCCGAGCACCAGCTCTCCTGGTCGGGGATCGGTCCGACACTGAAGTGGACCTACATCATCAGCCCGACGATGACGCTCGATGCGGCGATTCAGCGTGGCGGGTACTGGTGGCCGTCGAGCTCGCACACGAACGACATCCGGCGGGTCGACCGGAACAGCGGCTGGACCGAAGGCCATAACGGAAACGTCTACCGGCGGCCGATCCGGTGGCAGTGGCCAGTCAACTTCAGCTGGTTCACGAACGTGGGCCAGATCAGCAACGAGATCAAGGTCGGCTACATGTCCTGGTGGGGGACTCGGACCAACCATACCGAGGGGTACCCGAACCAGCAGATCTACCAGTACGAGTCCACGGACGCGGAAGCGGCCGCTGGGATCTACTTCAACAATCCGGATCGGGTAGAAGTCTACGACTACCCGAACACGGAGCGGTACAACAACTACTACGACACCGTGTTCTTCAACGACAAGATCACGGTGAACCGCAATCTGACGATGAACTTGGGCCTGCGTTACGAGCGGTACGGTTCGTCACTGCCCCGGCAGGGCAGAATTACCGTCGGACCCTTCTCGTCAGGTGTCACGTTTGATTCCCGGGAGCGGGGCGAGTTTCCGTCCTACACCTCCATCGTGCCTCGCGTGTCGGTGATCTACGACATCAAGGGTGAGGGAACACTGGCCCTGAAGTTCAGCTACGGCAAATACGCCAGCGAGAATCGCGACGCGCGGAGGGTCAACCCGAACGCACGGACCCGGTGGCGGTACGCGTGGGACGGCACGATTCCCTTCGTGCCGGACAACGGTCCGGACGGGATCTTCGGGAACTCGGATGACCCCGGGCTGCAGTCGATCTCGGGCGGTGGTGGTCTTGCTTCGGTGCGGGACCTGGACCCGAACCTGGACAACCTGACCATGGACGAGTACACGGCCGGCATCGAGATGGCGCTCGGCACGAACTATGTCCTACGGTTCACCGGAATCCGCAAGCAGGACAAGGGCGGGTACAAGACCGTCAACCGAGCGTTGCCCTACTCCGCGTTCACGGACCAGAGGTTTGGCCTCGACGTGGGACGGGATAACATCGCCGGCACTGCCGACGATCGGCAGATCGAGATCTGGTCCGTGCCGCGGTCCCACCCGGGATTTGGTCAGGTCGACGAGATCTTCCAGAACTTCGATGAGGATGAGGGCCGAGACATGTACACGGCCTTCGACTTTGCGTTCAGCAGGAGGTTCGCGGACGGCTACACCTTCACCGTGACGCACACGAGCAGCTTTGCGAAGCGGCGGGATGCGAACCCACAAAACCCGAACCAGCTGCTTTACAGCTTCGCCCAGCAGTTCCCGGAGTGGGATCACGTCTTCAAGGTCAACGGCGTGTATGACCTGCCGTTCGGGCTGCATTATTCGACGACGCTGAATATGCAGTCTGGCGCGTACTTCAACCGGACGACGCGGATCCGAGACGCCCAGCGCCGGAATCAGACCGTCGAGGTCGAAGGCCAGGTCGGCCGCTACGACCCGGTTCGGCTCTGGGATAACCGGATCTCAAAGACGTTCCAGGTCAACGACCGGCATTCGATCGAAGCGATGTTCGACTTGTACAACACACTGAACTCCTCAGCGGTGATCCGGCACGAGAACCGCAACGGCCCGAACTACCTGCTGCCGTTGGCGACGAGTGGGATCGATGCGGCTGCGGCATCGCCGATCCTGTCTCCGCGCATCTTCCGTCTCGGAATGCGCTGGAGGTTCTAAGACAGCACTGAGCGGGTGGGAAACCCGCTTCCGGTAAAGGGCGGTCCCTTTGTGGGCCGCCCTTCTTACATCCCGCGAGAAAGTCCGTGTTGACGAGACACATCCGGCGGTAGACTAATTGACTCTCAACTCCCTTTAGCAGCCCGTGGCGGAAGTCTGAAGCTGTCCCGAACGTAGTTGAAACTTTCGATGGCGGTTCGGGTCATCAGTTAAGCCACCTTGGATTGTTCGTCGTCGGTGACCGCGTCGTTGAGCTTGGCCTGAAGCATCCAAGGATCGCGATATCCCTGGATTCGACGGAAGCCCTTCTCGGTAGCCAGGAAGGCGGAGGCGGCCCATCGTAGCACCATCTGGCCGTTCCGCCATCGACCGACCCGACGGGTTCGGATACGGATTCCGGAGTGGGAACGGTCGATGATGTTCGTCGTCCCCAGGCAGAGTCGCAGCGAAGAGGAGAGCTTGAGCCGATTGATGGTGAACAGCTCGTCCAAACCTTCTTCGAGGCTGGCTGCCGCGTCGGGATGGTGCGGTCGCAGCCATTGGGCTTGTTTCCGTAGTTTGGCGATGCCTTCTTTCCACGGTAACCGGAATGCCGCCTTCATGACCGAACGAACCTGGTCGGCCAGGTCCTCGGGGAGTTTGCGGTGACGTTCCGGATTTTGTGGTTCCGGCAGCGCTGGACCGGATGGGATTTGCCGAAGACGCGGTCGATCGCGCTGCGCAACGCCTTCGAGCCGTCGATGACGAACAGGTATCGCCGGCGAGGATCGATACCACGCTCGATCAGGTCCTCCAACAATGCCGTGGTGGTGGCTCCGTTCTCGCTGGCTCCATCCTTTATTCTCAGGACGACCTTCTCGCCCTCCACGTCCACACCCACGGCGCAGAGAACGTGATGTTCGCCGAAGATGACCCCGTCCAGATAGATCACGAGAAACTCTCTCTCGTCGCATCGTCGTTCGGTCAGCCGTTTCAACTCCCGGCCACTCTGTTCGACGAAGTTCCGGCTGACTGAGGATTTGCTGACCCCAACCGTGTTCGCCATCTCTGGAATCACTCGCTCGTAGTTCCGCGTCGAGACGTTGGCGATCAGAATCTCCAGCACGCGGTTTCCCAGCTTCCTGTTGGCGTTGATCGCTTCATAAGCCGGGACCTCGACTTCGCGTCCCTTCCCCGGCCCCTTCTCCCGCAACCGCGGCTTGCGAACCCGCAGCTTGCGATCCGACAATCGCACGCTCCCAGCTTGGCTTCCATACCAGCGGATCGATTCTTTCTTACGGCCCTGTTGCTTCTCGCCGGCCACGCCCCGCGCCGACAACCCCAACACGGCCTCGATGCTGGCACGGCCCAACACGTCGATCAGTTCGTCGATGGCCATCCGGGCCGCTTCGATCAACTCGACCATCGGCAGCAACAACTGCCCGTTCTCTGTCAGATATTCCGTGAGCGACCGGCTGTCCTCACGGTTCACGATTCGGTATGCTTTCATTGGCGGTTCTTCCTTTCTTTGTTTTGCCCAACCCGATTCTACGGAGTCGGGCGGATGAACCGCCATCTAACCTTCAACTAGAAATGGGGCAGCCTCGGAAGTCTGATGGCTCGAGTTACGGCGGCGTTGCGCCAGAGGCTCGGCGCCGCGCCGACGGCGATGCGGTACATCGTTGAGGTGCGGGAACAACGCAGATGGTGTGACGCCGCCGTAACCCTCCGGGCGCACGGGGGTAGCGGTCGGATACTTTGTTGCTCGTCGTCATGATGAAACCGCATCAATTCCTCCTCGCGCCTCGTCTCCGTCTCGCAAGACCCGTGCGCGCGAACCATCAGACTTCCGCCACGGGCTGCTAGGAAAAGAGCCAAGTCGGGCTCCTTATTCTTTTGGCCTGATGAATACGGGAAGACCAACGCCGC